>NZ_JABMKZ010000005.1 GCF_013204855.1 Paenibacillus alba
GGCTCTAAAACGAGTTGAAATTCCCTAAATAGGGGACTCCAGTTCCTTTTCGCGTGTATATGCAGCTTGTTTTCATGAAATAGCGTATCGTAGTTCCTCCTCAGCTATAGAAAACACCTTACCCCGCCCAGAAGCAGTGAGAGTGAGGGTGTGAGTATGCGTATGAGTATGAGTATGCATGTGCACGTGCATGGCAAGTCAGAAATGAGCTGAAACGGAACTGTAGTACGTTAATTGGCTTAAAAGTGGTGAATCAGCAGGTCAGACGGAACTGTGGTCCCTTATTTGGTGAATTTGGCTCTAAAACGAGTTGAAATTCCCTAAATAGGGGACTCCAGTTCCTTTTCGCGTGTATATGCAGCTTGTTTTCATGAAATAGCGTATCGTAGTTCCTCCTCAGCTATAGAAAACACCTTAACCCGCCCAGAAGCAAGGGTGAAAATGAAATCGTACTGTTCGTTTAGAAGCTACTCAAAAACCCGACAATGATCTTAGGAGGTGTTGTCGTGTTATTCACATCGATTAAACCGATGCTCGCCAGTAGCGTGGATGAGCCTTTTGATGATGATGATTATCTATTTGAACCCAAGTGGGATGGGGGACGGATCCTGCTTCACAAGCAAGGGGAGCGTATAGAGGCTTATACACGCGATGGCCAGTTGGTGACAGCCAAGTTCCCTGAATTAAAGGAAGAGGCGCAATCCATCAAAGCTCATGCGGTTATTTTGGACTGTGAGGGGATTGTGTTGCGGAGCGGAAGGCCTGTCTTTGATGATTTTGCCTATCGAGGTCGAATCAGTCTTACAGCTAAAATCAAACAGGCTGTTCACACCCACCCAGCTGTATTCGTTGCCTTCGATATCTTGCTTGCAGAGAAAGAATGTTGGAATGAGCCGCTCAGTGAAAGGAAAAAGCGCTTGTCCGCTGTCGTCGATACTTCGTCAAGCCTGATGGCTACGATGTTTGTTGAAGGTCAGGGCACGATACTTTCGAGCTTAATGAAAGAACGCAACATGGAAGGGATCGTCGCCAAGCGTAAGGATTCAAAGTACATACAGGATACGGTAAGCGCAGATTGGCTGAAAATGAAGCATGCTAAAACGATTGATGTGATGATTCTCGGATACCGCGAGGAGCCTTTCTCGTTAGTCATCGGGCTACATTTTAGGACAGTGAAAAATAAGCCAGTTGGTGTGGTTTCAGATGGTTTTAGCCAGGCGGACAAGAATTTGATCCTTTCTTTGAGCAAAGAGCTGCATACCGTCAAAGAAGCAAACACGCAGTGGATTAGGCCGGAATTGTGCTGTAGAATCGATTATCGGGATCGAACAGACACGCATCAGTTAAGAATGACGGTGTTCCGTGGTTTATTACAGGATAAGAGGGCTGAGGAATGTGTATGGGAAAGCTAAAGTCCGCCAAGGGAAGTGATCCGATTGGGGGACTTTGATTTTATGAAGCGGGAGATTATTTCGGTTTTGAGATGCTGGGAATGATGTCCTTGCGTCTGTAAACACTAAGAATAACGCCGATAGCGGCGAATTGAAAGACGATATGAGCACCCTGATAGCTGATAAAGGGAATTGCGAAGGAACTTAGTGGCGCCCATCCCAAAGACATGAGCATAGGCCAAATAAACTAAATCACAAATAGAGCAAGCAGACTAGAAATCAAAGCTTTCCCGTAGGGGTCGTGCACCTTTTTGCTGATTTGCAGCGAATGAAAGATGAATAGAATGACCAGCATTAGGATCAAGATGCCCGCAAGCCATCCGAAACAATAGATCAGAAACGGGAACATCATAGTGGAGTGAAATTCGGGCAGTGTGGTGAATGATGACCCGAAGCCATGCCCCCACCAGCCGGCGGATTCGATCGCTTTTTTGGATTGGGTAAGGACATAATTGGTGCCTAATGGATCGTCACTTGGATTTAAAAAGGCTGTCAAACGCATAAGACGATAAGATATGTAAGTTTCTTTAAACAACACGAAGAGTATGGTTGCGAATAGCAAGCTAATATGGGTAAGAAAGATTCTTCGTTTTGTTTTTAATACAAGCAGCATGACCATGCATCCCACAATAAGGATCACAAAATCTACGATGGAGTGAGCTTTTAAGATAATCATACTGGGAAGCAAAACGATGCCAAAGTTGATCCAAACCTTGCGAGCCATTGAGCGGATGAACGATTCGTTGCTTTTAACTTTGGATGAAGTGCTCCATATGCCAGCTAATGACAGCAAGATGAAGTAGGGTGAAAGTGAGACGAAATTAATAGGTATTGCTCCGAATTGTAAATAACTATGTAACCCGTTTACCCTTGCTCCTGTATTTATGGTGTAAAGCAGGAGGAGCAGCGTTCCAACGTATAAGGTCCAAGAGTATTTGGCCATTTTCTGATAGTTTGCAAAGCCAATGGTGAGCATGAGTACTACGCCAACACACGTATAGATAACTTGCGTCATACCTATCTGGTTAAAGGGTATGCGTTCGCTTAGCGAGACTTGAGCGGCAAAAACGGCGACAAGGCCAAACAGCATAAACACAGCCATAAGGGCAAGCAGCTTCCAATCCGTCCGAGGCCGATGTACCTTGTGAAACTGTGCGCCTATCAATTCAGGAGCACCCATCTGGCTGATGGCTTCTTGAATGGCCGTGTTTAGTGCAATCCCTCTACTTAATTTCTCCTCAATGATATCTTGCAAGTGACTTTCAAGCTCCATTCGCACCTCGCGATGAACTTCTTTCGCTCGGATATGAGAGAGGACCTGCTTCAAAAACTCGCGGATGTTTTCCTCATATTTGAGCTGCATCATACGCCACCCTCTCCAATCACACGTTCAACGGTGCTGCGGAAAAGCTGCCATTCTTCCTTCTTCAGACCAAGCTCGGCCTTGCCGCTCTTCGTGATGCGATAATACTTCCGTTTGCGCCCCTCTTTTTCATCCCAGTACGCTTCAACATATTTCTCTGCTTCAAGTGTATGAAGAATGGGATACAAAGTGCCTTCCTTAAGGGTGAAAACCCCATCCGTGTGCATTTCCATCTCCTTGGTCATCTCGTATCCATACATGTCCTTGCGGTTCAAGAGCGTCAGAATGAGAATGACAGTACTTCCTTTCATAAGCTCCTTGTTAATTTTCATGCGAGGCATGCTCCTTTGTTTAAATGTATAGGTTATCTATGCATCGAATATCTATGTATAGTATAAAGATCATCTTTTAATTTGGCAAATAAAATATGTTAAAATAGATGATGTGGAAGCAAGACAGCCAAAAAATGATGAAAGACGGAGGCATACGGAGATGAACCTTATTTTTCATGGACAAAGCTGTATCGAGATTCGATTCAAAGAGCATGCGATCATTATAGATCCATTCTTGCGTCATAATCCTAAGGCGATTGTGAAGCCGGAAGACATCAAGGTAAGCTATATTCTGGTCACGCATGGTCATAATGACCATCTGGGCGATTCTTTAGAGATTGCTGAACGTAATCAAGCCACAATTATCGCTCCGAATGATCTTTGCCGATATCTGGCTTTCCAAGGGGCTAAGACACATCCGATGGGTATCGGAGGTTCGTTTGAATTTCCTTTTGGTAAAATAAAAATGACACTCGCCCTGCACGATTCTTCCTTTAACCCGCCGGGCACGCAAGAAAGCATTTATGCTGGAATGGCCAGCGGTTTTCTGATCCAAGCGGAGGGCAAAACGATTTATCACGCCGGGGACACGGGACTTTTTGGGGATATGCAGCTCATCGGCAACTTACATAACATTGATTTGGCATTCCTGCCGATTGGCGATAACTTCACCATGGGGCCTAGCGATGCCGTTATAGCTGCCCGGTTTTTACAAGCCAAAATGGTTATTCCCATGCACTATGATACATTTCCGTTGATTGAGCAGGACCCTCATGCTTTTGTGGAAAGTCTATCTGCTGAGGGGATCAAGGGACAAGTCATGGAACCAGGACAAAGTTTGGAATTTTAAAATAAATGAAAGGGGATAAACCATGATGTTTGAACATATGGTCTCATTTAAATTTAAGCAGCCATTAGACGCATCGAAAGAGCAAGAGTTGATCGAAACCTTGTTAGCTTTCAAAAATCAAATTCCTGGCATCGTTGAGATCACAGCAGGCAGCAATGAAACCGAAGAAACGGACAACATTCAGGGATATACCATCGGTCTTCGCGTGACGTTTCAAGATCAAGAGTCATTGCGGCAATATGGCCCGCATCCGCTGCATCAGCAGTTCGTGAAATCCATTGATGGGTTGGTTGACAATGTGATCGTGATTGATTATCCAATCAAGAAATAGCTGGAATCAGGAATCAGGGGGATTAGGCGTGAGAATAGCTTTTATATCGGACATCCATGGGAACTCATTGGCGCTTGAAGCGGTATTGGCGGATATCACCCGGAAGCAGATTGATCAGATTTATGTGCTTGGAGATTTATGCTACCGCGGGCCAGATCCTAAACGATCCCTTGCCTTGATTCGTTCCTTACAGACGAAGGTGATTAAAGGCAATGCCGATGAATGGGTGATTCGCGGCGTGAATCAAGGAGAAGTTCCTGAACAGGCAATTGCGATGATGAGGCAAGAACGGGAATGGACGGCAGCTCAGCTGGATTCAGCGGATATCGCCTATTTGGACGGTTTGCCCACCGAATTGAATTTGGAAATCGAAGGTATGAAGATTCATGCCTTTCATGCAACGCCGGACAGCCTATTCGAGATCGTGCTGCCAGGCGCAGGCGATGACGTGCTGAAAACCAAGCTGATGTCCGGCTCAGAAGCTGATGTCTACATCTACGCGCATATTCACAGGCCCTACATTCGTTATTTGGACGGTAAAATACTGATCAATGTGGGAAGTGTCGGGCTTCCATTTGATGGGCTGGCCAAAGCCGCTTATGTGATCGTTGACATTCAGCAAGGGAATCTCAGCACTTCCATCGAGCGGATTTCCTATCCCGTTGAAGAGGTCGTCAAGCAGTATGAAGAAGCAAACTACCCGAATGTGGAAATGATGATTAGCCTAATTCGGAATGGTTTTGTTAAATAAAGTGGTGAAAGTAAATAGCCTTCTGCTCCTCGTTAGCGTGGGGTTGGAGGTTTTTTAGTTTGTTTGAACACGTACATTGGATGATGTTTACTTGGATGATCGTGTAAGTCGTGTAAGTCGTGTAAAGAGTGTAAGAGTTTGGGGTTGACTGGCTTTGATATTAGTTTGCGTGATTTTGGCTTATGCGGAAAGAGGGAAGTCTGAGCGGGAAGAAAAACCTGCGATAGTGCAGGAATTTTTCGTTAAATCGTGCAGAAAATGAAAATGCCTGCAATAATGCAGGCATTTTAAGCTTTTTGCTCCAGAAATGAAGAAAAGGCGCCAAAAGCATGCAGAATCGCAGGAATTTCCTTGAAAGAGTAATTTTCAGGGGATAAAGGATGCACATTTGCAGGTTTATCATGTTCACTGCCGCTTGTTTCAATCGTTTATTGCGTATCACTTTTCGCAGATTGCCGCTCTTTCCAGAAAAGGACCGTCAGCATGCGTTCAACCCACTCTTTATCATCAGCGGTAAGCAGCACACCATCGAACATGAGCTCATTTTCACGGAGAAAACGCCGCAAATTGACGGGATTGCTTTGGAAGTTTTCGGTCGACGGTGAAGATTCCAGATAGCCAGCAATGTCCATAAGTTCCGAATAAGAAGTGTTGAGTCCCTCGGACAGCTTCATTAACACTTCGGGAGAGGGGATACCGCGATTCCCGTTCTCCAACTGTGAGATATAGGCTGCCGAAACCCCTGAGCGATCAGCAAGCTCACGTATCGTGAAGCCCTTTAATTTGCGCATATCTTTTAATTTATCGTAGAAATACATGGATTCTCACCCTCACAAACAAAAGTAAACATTAGTAAACAATTTAATAGTAACAGTTTACTAAAGTAATTACAATTAGGAGGGGAGAAAATTTCATAACTTTTATTCGTATTTTTTGAAAATAAGCACGGCGTTATGACCGCCGAATCCAAATGAGCTGGATAAACCGTATTGAAGTGCAGCGCGTCTTGCTACAAGCGGCACATAATCCAAATCACACGCAGGATCTGGATTTTCCAAATTGATCGTAGGCGGAATCAAGTTGTCCTGCAAAGTTCTAATCAGCGCTACGGCTTCAACACCCCCGGCTGCGCCAAGCATATGACCAATCATCGACTTATTGGCCGAGATAGGCACTTGATAGGCGGCGCTGCCGAGCAGCTGCTTGATGGCCAGCGTCTCCGAGAGATCGCCGGCGATCGTGCTCGTCGCATGCGCATTGATCGTGCTGATCTCTTCCGCCGCAATTCCGGCGTCGGAGACAGCTTCGCGCATGGCTCGGAACGCCCCCGAGCCTGTTGGATCCGTCGCCACGATGTGGTAGGCGTCGGAGGTAGAGCCATAGCCGACGATTTCGGCATGGATTGTGGCTCCACGCCGCTCGGCATGCTCGAGCGACTCGAGCACGAGCACGCCGGCTCCTTCGGCGGAGACGAAGCCGTCCCGCTGCGCGTCGAACGGGCGGCTCGCCTGCTCCGGTGTGTCACAGCGCGTCGACAGCGCCGTCGCGTTGCCGAAGCCGGCCAGCGCTAGGTCGGTGACCGTCGCTTCGGCGCCGCCGGCAATGACGGCGTCTGCGCCTCCGCGCTGGATCAGCTTAAAGGCTTCGCCAATCGCATTATTGCCGGTGGCGCAAGCCGTAACTGGGGCGAGTGAAGGGCCCTTCGCCCCGTACAAGATGCTGACCTGCGCTGCGGCCATATTAGCGATCATCATCGGCACCACAACGGGGCTGACACGGCTTGGCCCACGGCTGAGCAACGTGCGGTAGTTGTCCAGAATCGTCTGAATCCCGCCAATCCCCGAACCGATATAGACGCCGACCCGCTCCTCATTGCTTGCATCAATAACCAAGCCTGCATCGTCCAAGGCTTGCTTGGCCGCGGCAACCGCGAATTGGCAGTAACGATCCATCCGCCGCACATCCCGCCGGCCGACAGCGGCCTCGGCATCAAAATCTCGGACAACGCCCGCAAAGTCTGTTTTATAAGCGGAAACATCCATATGGTCGATTTTGGAGATGCCTGATTTGCCATTTGTCAGATTGCTCCAGAAAGTGTCTACATCATTGCCTATCGGTGTAATAACACCCATGCCCGTAATAACGACTCGTTTCATTTCGTGTTCCTCCTTACGTGTTATGCTATTAGATTGTCACATATGTTATCCTATTACAAGTTACCGTTTATACTGGTATAATGACTGCTATGATTCATGTCCAAGGAGGGGAAACGATGAATGCCAAGGAACGACTTCAAGCCTTATCTGGGTTTCTGACAGCCCATCGAGCAAGAATTCAGCCTAGTGAAGCGGGAATCCTGAGTGGAGGGCGCAGACGAACCCCTGGCTTGCGCCGGGAAGAAGTGGCCGCAATAGCAGGGGTCTCTACAACCTGGTATACCTGGTTGGAACAGGGCAGGGAAATTAAGATGTCTGTCCAAGTATTGGATAGCATTGCTCTGGCTTTGCAGTTGAATGAAGATGAGCGTCAGTATCTTTTCATGCTCGCTCTTGAGCAGCCGGCACCAACTACCTTTGAAGATAAAACCCCAACCATTAGCCCAGCACTCAGCAGGATTCTGAACGAGCTGCATGATTGTCCCACGATTATTTCGGATCGCAGATGCAACATTGTCGGATGGAATCAAGCGGCAGCAGCGATATTCCTCGACTTTGCCCTTATTCCTCTCGAACAAAGGAATATGATCTGGCTGTTGTTCACAAGAAAAGAATTAAAGGCGTTGGCTGTGAACTGGAGTGATTTTGTTAAAGGTTTTCTTGCGATGTTTCGCTCCTATTACGGACAATATGTGGCCGATAACTGGTACAGTGAGTTTATCGAGAAGATTAGTGAGCAGAACAAAGATTTTCGTACATTCTGGGACCAAAGCGACGTTAGCTCGGCACCGGAGGTATTCATTGAATTCCGCCATGCGAAAGTAGGGAAAATGCTGTTCGATTTGACGACACTTCAAGTGCAGGGGAGAACAGATTTAAGATGCAGTGTGTACACGCCGGCTCAGGATTCGGATACAGATTCCAAGGTTAGGCTTCTGCTGAGCAAGTTAAATGATTTGGATTAGGGATGTTCAAGGCTCCCTTGATTGCAGACTTGAACGAACAAAAGCCGGTTTCCCAGGATGGAAACCGGCTTTTCATGATGTCATGCCCAAGTGCTTATTCGCTCATAAGTCAGCCCTGTCGTTTGAATGACTTGACGTAGTAGTAGTAGTCACTATGCCAATTGCGTAATTACGAGATGTGCGGAAACAGGTAGTGTTCCTCCCGCGACAGGAGTTATGGTTAGAGCCGTGGAATTGCTCGCAGGATTCCTTACAGTGAGTATGGAATTGATGACTGTCGTTTGCACCATACCCATGCCTGCTATTTGAGAAGTACCTGTCGCCCGCCCAGCCACCGTATTAGCTAATTCAGTGCCATTAAGGGTTAAAACCCATTGACCAGGTTCCGTTACACTTACCTGAAATAAGACCTGATAGATGCCAATCGCCGCTAAGTTAAATGAACTGGGACCTGTACGGGTAATTGTAGTCCCGCTCGCAGGACCATCTTGGGGAAAGCTTATGTCGGTGCCAGGAGCAACTGTTGCTGCATTATCAGGAGGCATCAGCGCAAAAAAATCAGCAAAATTTGATACTGCCGCTGTTCCTGTGGCCCCTGTAGCTCCTGTAGCACCTGCGGTTCCCGTAGCACCCACGGCCCCTGTAGCCCCCGTGTCACCAATTGGTCCTGCTACACCTGTAGCTCCTGTGGCCCCTGCGGTTCCCGTGTCACCAATTGGTCCTGCTACACCTGTAGCTCCTGTGGCCCCTGCGGTTCCCGTGTCACCAATTGGACCTGTTACACCCGTAGCTCCTGTGGCCCCAGCGGTTCCCGTGTCACCAATCGGGCCAGTTACACCCGTAGCTCCTGTGGCCCCCGCGGCTCCCGTGTCACCAATTGGACCTGTTACACCCGTAGCTCCTGTGGCGCCTTCGGTTCCCGTGTCACCAATTGGACCTGTTACACCCGTAGCTCCTGTGGCGCCTTCGGTTCCCGTGTCACCAATTGGACCTGTTACACCCGTAGCTCCTGTGGCCCCTGCGGCTCCCGTGTCACCAATTGGACCTGTTACACCCGTAGCTCCTGTGTCACCAATTGGACCTGTTACACCTGTAGCTCCTGTGGCGCCTGCGGTTCCCGTGTCACCAATTGGACCTGTTACACCCGTAGCTCCTGTTGTACCTGCGGTTCCCGTAGCCCCCGTGTCACCAACTGAGCCAGCTACACCAGTTGCCCCTGTAGCACCCGCGGCACCAGTTGCTCCTGTTGTACCTACGGCTCCCGTAGCTCCAGTAGCCCCTGTTGCTCCGGCGGTACCGCCAGTTGGCCCAGTTGGTCCTGTAGGACCTGGAGTCCCAACCGAGATGGGTGTTGAAAGAATACTCTCCAGCTTCGTTTGAAGTAAAAATTCTTTTTTTGCTACCGTATTAATTGTGCTTTGTACACTGTTATTAATTAATAAAAGATCACTGATTGTGGCGGGCGGTCCGGACAACCCGGGAAGCGTTCCTAAAACATACTGAAGTTTTTCACCTTCCGCATTGAGAATATGGCTTAATCCTAACTCTTCTAGGGCAATTGATGATAACAATAAATTGATCGCTTCATCACGAGTAACTGAAATGTTAGGTGAAATATTAGGTATATTTGCTTGCGACACGACACATTAACCTCCTTTGTATTTAATTATTGTTATAATATATTCTTTTAATCTTTTTCGGTGAGTTCATTTATAACCAACTGTAGAATTTCATCTGTTTACATTGTTTTTAAACTATTATTGGTGTCCGACTATCTTTCTGCCTTCGGCCATATCAGGAATTGCCGTCACGTTTTGGGATACTATCGGCTCGGTTTTGGAATCCGGTGCGCGGGAGTGCTGGCCTTGCTCATCTGGATCTTGGCTGTGCTGTGAATTATTTTTGATTAGCTGCGCGATTAATGCCTCTTATATTTTATTAGTCGTATTTATTTTTCAAATAGGCATCAAGATCATCTATTCAGCAATGATGGGCGTATAGTCCTTGCTGTCCAGAAGTAGTCTGGAAATATTAAAACTCTTATTAATGATTACTAAGGTAAACAAATATGGTTGCATTAGTAAAAAATAATGGTATAATGGTTGCAAGGGGAACAGAATGAGAACGTGAGAGTGATGACACCATCACACCACAATGAATTTGCTGTTTTACACATGAAGGAAAAGGGAGTAGGGGTATGAAAATAATGGCCAAAACCGATGAATTCGTTAAAGCACGAGTTATAAAGGGATATTCCCAAAGAGAGCTGGCGAAGCATTCGGGATTAAGCCATGCTTATGTCAGCTTACTTGAAAGATCAATTAAATCTGTAGGGCCGGCAACTGCAAAAAAACTGAGTGACCTTCTAGGCAAAGATTTGGAGGACTTGTTTAAAATTGAGTTATTGTAAATTCATTCAACCATTAAAAGAGGTCTCCTATTCAATAAGTAGGGGACCTCTTTTTTGCCATATAACCTGCCTCAAAACGTGGTCGCTACTCTTTTGAAAAGTTTCGAGAGGTGTCTCCCTTTGCGGTTAAATGATCAAGGGAAATAAAGATCGTTAGTGAAAGATAAATTCCGTTAGTGATAGTTTACTTTTGTAAACTATCACTTTTTTTGCTTTTAGGGGTTGTTAGTTACATGCAAGGCCATTCATCATTAGCTAATTCAAGCCTTCTCAACTAAACAGGCAGGATTGATAATGCAGCAATTATTGTGATATGTTGAATTAAATTTAGTATGTCTGACGAATACGTGCTTAATATTGCAAACAAGTATTATATTCAATCTGGAATTGATGCTTCGACCCATAAGAATGTGATCAATCGGTTAAATTCTAGGGCTAAAGGTACCGCGATCAATTTGTCTGCAGACCTTGATTTGTTTATCTCGCTTCAATCAACTACAGGTAGTACGCTCAAGGAAATATATGATTCGCTTTATATTTATTTTGACCGTATCCAGTTCAAATGAAGAGTCTTTGATTTTCTTTTTTAATAAATTGTTTACTCAACTCCAAAACCTGGGGACCGTTCCTGCAATCGATATAAACTACAATTTGAAACTGCCGCCGCGAAAAAGAGTGGCAGCCTCATTAAGCTATCGGGAGGTTCGATGCCAAACTTGAAAAGAGGTTATGAATGTGAACCGAAAAAAACGAGCTATTATTTTGTTAGTTTCAACATTTTCTTTGGTAAGTATAGGTTTTTTAGGCGTCAAATGGCTTCAGGACAACATTTTTTGCCAATTCCAAAGCTTTTCAGTCACAATAAATAATAAATCAGACTTCGATATTGTCTCGGTAGAGACAGGAATAATAAAAGACACTTCAAAAGATATTCGTACAACGAAAATAAAGAGCGGTGAAACCATGAAAATTAAGCCTGCACTGACCTTGACTGGAGAAGGAGCTATATATATAAAATATATTGATTCAAGAGGAGATGCCAAAGAAAAAACGATTTGCGGATATACAGAATCACTGTTGGGAAATTCAAGGGTCACGATTAGTAATGATAAGGTGAGTGTTGAAGAAAGATGCACATAAACCTAAATTGATTGTTGAGCTAACTGGGAACGATAATTGAGAGCTTTGATTCGCGGCAGTCTTTCTTTTGGTCCCCGATCCCTGAAAGTAACATTCACGAGTTGAAACAATTATTTTTGAATATACCCGACATAAGAGACAGAGAAAAAGAATTTGAACGAGGGCTTGAGATGTCAAAAGAACTCAAATCCTCAGTTATTGATGTCTCAACTTTTTCTTTTGGAATTTGGGTAACGGTATATGTCATTACATAGTCAGTAGTTCAATAAAAAGAAGTGGCAAATAACTTGGAGAACAGACTAACTCCTAAGCAACAAAAACGACATCAAGAACGTGAAATTATTGACGAGTATCACAAATTGGTAACTGAACAAGCCCTGGAACCTTTGTATCAATCTTTTTTGGAATGGAAATCGGGGACATTGCCTTATGTCGAACTACGTATACAAATAATAAAGATATTCTTCTAGTTGCAAAAATGAAATTAGGCCGTTTATCCGAGGATGAGATTAAAGAAAATAAACGGCTTTTAGAGTTTTGGGGTTATGAGGAAAGTAACTATAGTTAAATATAATAAGCAATCCTGTATGGGACTGGCGGACGATTAAGAAATGCGGAACTTATTTACTAAGTTCAGATGATTCGGTAATCGGATACAACATCTTTGAAGAGTTGTATGCTTGAATATAGGGTTAACAACATTTGCAATTGAATTAATATTCCAAATGAGGTGAACTGGATGTCATTCCCTATCGTTCGGGTTGATATCCAAAATATTTACGCCAAGGGCACTTGAACTACTTGAATGACGGAACATATGAATACCCCTTTTATAATCACACTAGATATATACTATACGGATGGGCGGCGATGGTTAGATATGAGTCTTTTTAATAACTGCGTGGGGAAGAGTCTAAATACTTCTCTTAAATGGATGAATGAACCACATGAATGGGAATTTTCTGAACAAAATTTACTTATGATTACCGCGCCACCTCGTGCAGACTTCTTCCATAACCCAACACAGGAAAGAAGAAAAAATTCTGCTCCATTCCTATATACGACAACAAGTGCAAATTTTATTTTAACCACTCGGGTCAGCGTAGACATACGTGACCGGAATGACTCCGGATGCCTTATGGTAATGGCAGACGAGAATAACTGGGCCAAGTTATGTTATGAGGATTTTAGAGGGCGACCTTCCATTATTAGTGTTGTAACAAAAGATATTTCAGATGATTGTATCGGCGACTTTGTCGGGAATACAAATCCTTTCTTAAGAGTATCTCGATATGATAATTGTTTAGCTTTTCATTACTCTCTTGATGGTATTGAGTGGGCATTAGTGCGGTATTTTGGAATGAGTAATATCCATAGTTTAAAAGTCGGTGTAGTTGCCCAGAGTCCAGTTGGTGATGGATGTGTAGTGCGGTTCGATTACTTACACCTCCTTCCTAATACGAATATAGATGTAAGAAGTATAAAATAATAAAATCTTTATTTTCCTCAAACCTAAGTTGCCTTTTCTGAACTAACGGGAGTTTTGTTGAATAAGTTGTAATAAGTGAGGTGCAGTTTATGAAACGAGGAAAAGCACTCTTTTTGAAGATAGCTGTTATTCGGGCTGACGTTAATTGTAATGGTGATGGTATGCCGATCGATGAACTCTATAAATAGGGTTTTATAAATTATAGAAGTTGAACAGGGAGTAGCTTGCCGGAGCAGCTCCCTGTTTATATTTGTGGCGGGAGGGAACTCCTTGAACAAGTTTCGTTACAGTACATAGACAAAAACATTGAACCAATGCAAAAGGATATTTCAAAATAACATCGCGTTGCTTAGCAAGCACGTCATATTAGACAGTTGACAGTTTGTCATGCGGTATATGTGACAGTCCAAATACGATGTCATCAAAAGTTTAGCGGTTTTATCACTGTTCGATTTAACAATTTCGGGGGTAAGGTGAGGGGGTAAAGCAGCACAACATTTTTAAAAAATAGGAGCGATGCAATATGAAATCATTTACCATTCAAAAAGGAGTTGCACTTACTTTAACAGCTATATTGGCGGGTACACTGGCTTTCCCTGCTTATGGAACTGTCCACGCAGAGGGTCAGACGGCAACCTATCAAGCTATCGATAAAACTGGCAATAACGAGAACGAAAAGAAAAGAAAGCATCGGGAAGAAGTCAAACGCGTCATGGATCAAGTAGTTACCAACAAAAGAGTCCCAAGTGTCATAGCTGGCGGGCTACAGGACGGGGAACGCTGGTCTTACGCTACAGGTACGGCAAGTTTCGAAGTACCACGCCCGGTGGAGCCGGGTTTTTCATTCCGTATTGGAAGCATCACGAAGACATTCACTGCTACCGTTGTATTGCAGTTGGCTGAGGAGAAACAATTGAACCTGGATGATTCGGTCGAAAAATGGCTGCCGGGGGTCATAAAGGGTAATGGGTATGACGGCAACAAAATCACGATTCGTCAGTTATTGAACCATACAAGCGGGCTTGCGAGCTATACTGATCTTGATTTTCGAGATATTACCTTGCCTCAAAATCCATTCCGTTACTATTCGTCCGATGAGCTTATCGGCATGGGACTCGCAAAGCCGCCTGTATATGCGCCAGGGCAGGGCTGGAACTATTCGAACATGAATACTATACTAGCCGGTCAAATTATTCAGAAGATAACAGGAGATACATATGCGGAGCAGATCAGGAAACGGTTGATCGAACCGCTCGGGATGACAGAGACATTTGTAATGGAAAATAGTCACGATATTCCGGGTAAGCACGCCACAGGATATAATATGGACAGATCGGGTCATTTGTATGATTTAACCGAAATGAGTCAATCATGGGCAAATGCAGCCGGAGATATCGTCTCAACAGCCAAAGATTTGACCACTTTCTTCAGTTCGCTGTTGGGTGGAAAGCTTTTGAATCAAGAGATAATGGACCAGATGCTGACGACAGTAGATTCACCTATAGGTAAAGTCGGACTAGGGATTTATGAAATAAAAACTGCGGACGGGCAATCATACTGGGGGCATGCCGGGGGGACTTTCGGATTTGAATCGAGAGCCGTCGGATCACTAGGCGGGCAGCATATTTTGGTAACGTGCATCAACTCGGTAGCCCAGGAAGTGGTACCGGCTCACAATAAGATAATCGATAAGGAGTTTGGCCGTTAAGCTTATCTGTAACCTCTGGCATGGGAAGAAGATTTCGCCGTCGCTTTGCTATTAGAAGAAGAATAAACGAAGAAACTATCCAGCTCCTGGATAGTTTTTTCGTTTGTGCGCTCAGCAGACCCTTTTCATTATTTTACAAGTGTGATGTCAATTGACTTACCGTGTACGGTGTCAAATTCTACGGTTGTTGTCGTCTCGGTTGTGCTGATCACACGCGCTTCGGTGCTGGCGGTTTTCAAACGCCATTTGCCGTTTAAGAGGAGCGTGTCCTTCTTCATAGCGCTCGGACTCAGCTCTGTGGTAATCCGCAGATCGGGATCGGCCACGCTCAGCACGGCTTCGCTTGCGCTAATGGACTGAACCATCGCCATGATTGGATCGCTGCTGCTTCGAATCATACCTTGGTTAATCGGCACACTGCTGTTAAATATGGCGTAACCGGTTATGTCCTTGCCCGGCTCCGTGTTATTAACAATATGGGCATTGCTGTTTTTTTGCAGAACGGTGTATTGCGTGTTATTCGCGAAATTGGCCGTCCCCTGTGGGCCTGCCCCTATTTTGATGGCATACTCGTAGCCGGCCGATGCCGGTGCAGAACCGTGATTGATATAGGCCGTGGTGTAATTGCCGGTCGTATTTTTTGTGCTTGTGTTGTTTTTGGAATTTTGCACGCCGCGAGCAATCATAGTGCCAACCGCATTGGGCAGCACATATCCGTTGCCGTAAGGATCGACGATCCAGGCCGAGGTTGGACTCGTGATCGTACTCGAATACGTCGCGCTGACGACGGGAGTTGTAGAATTAAACCAAAATGGCATCGTATTGCTGGACATATACGATTGGAACAAGGTAGTTTCCGTGTTGTGCGTAGAATCCGTGTTTTGAATGTCCGAGCCTAAGCTGACAATTTTATCGCCAAAAAAGAAGACCGACTTGTTCGCGCGGAAGCTTGGATCATATACGGTATCGTGCAGTTTCATGGCGAAAACGCCGTATTTATTTTGAGACGACACGCCTCCTACGAATGTGCTGTCCGAGTAAGACCTCGCAAAACCGTCATTCAGCGCAAGCTCATCCAGTGACAGGCGCTTCGCCGTCGTACCCGGCCAGCGGCTCCAATCCCAACCTTTTTCTACGTTGATCCCGCTTTCGACAATTCCCGAGGTTAATCCGGTTTGCAGGATTTGCATATTGCCGTAACTTTGATACCGGCCGTATACATTCTGTTTGTCACCGGCTTCGAAGTCCCATACATATCGGCTCCAACCTTTAATGCCGATCAGCCTGTCGTTGATTCTGTTCACGGCCATTGCGCCGTATGGCATAACCCAGTATCCTTGCGGATTCGCCTTCGGCGCGATTCCCTTCTTCGCCAGATTGTCTGCCAACTGCAGACCGCCGAGCGTATCCAGGTATTCAACGCCGTACGAGTCGGATTGTTTGAAAAGGTCTTGCAGCACTTTGGATTGAGGGTCCCACAATCTCATGAAGGTGGAGGCGAGTTCCGTGTCTACTGGAGTTTTCGCCATAGCCAGATAGGCGTATCCCTGCAAGCTCGTCAGCGGGCTGGTTGATGCCGGGAAACGTCCGGTCGCGCCAACGGGCATGACGTATTTATTGGACGCCAGCTCCAGTGTAAGCAGTGCTTTTTTGATATTGTTGAATGCGCCGTCGGACAGGGCATAAGGTGTTCCGCTCAGGAAGTAGGCGATCAGGGCTGTCGTGTGTATCGCATGATCACCGTATGCGTTCAAGTACACTCCTTGATGATGGAAAAGTGTACCGTCAGGTTTGAGCGTATCGGCAAGTCCAGGCGCGATTTGTAGTGCTTGTTCATACAAGCCGACAAGGCCCTCCATGTACTGAACTTTCTTCGGCGTATTATCCATGCCCAGAACGTAAAGCAGATTGTACATGAATTTTGTCCGCATTTCGTCCGCCGTCGTCTCCACATAGACGGAGTTGTCGAACGTTTTGCCGAAATTGGCGTACCAGAAGATCGTGTTCAGCTCCCGATCGAAGATCCCTGCGGTCTTCAGCTCATTGCGCATGAGATAAATGGCATGGAAATACCCGCTGTTCTTGTTCGCTTCATGATCCTGCGTGCCGATCGCGCTGCCTTCGGCCCACCCTTGGTCGTTCATATAATCGAGCACATCGAGCACTTTTTGTTTGCTTGCCGCATTGCCGTTGATCTTGTAATCGAAGACGAGCGGCAGCAGCACGGTGTTGCTGACATTCTCGCCAAATTTGGGCAAATGCGGGTCTGCGTTGGCATACAGCGCCTCTCCGGTGATGGCGCCGCCTGGGTGTCTGACGATATGCAGCGCATTGTAAGCGGCAAGTCCCTTGCGAATGAAATTTTGGAGGCCGTCATAACGCATTTTCAGTGGCCCGCTCAAGTTCGCATACTGGAGCGCATCGCCGTAAACCCACTTCTCGTATTTGTTTGAGATCGTATTGAACGCATCGATTTCCTGCTGCGTAATGGTCGATGGCAGCGGGATCGTCGGCTGCTGTTGGCTGTAGGCGTAGACATTGTCCCATGTACTGGCCCCAACGTTAATGCCGGGTTTAGGCATCTGATAATCAGCCGATCTTCTCTGAACCATAGAAGGTGAAAATTCTAGATTGTCGAAGTAAAGACTTCCCGACGGCACCGAAGCGGGCGGAACGATCTGCATCGTCTCGAGCATTTCGTTCGGATTTTGCGTATAAGCCGGATTTCTGCCCTCTTCTCTGAACTTGACCCAGACGGCCCGCCATCCTTTGAAATTCAGATTCACTTTGAAAGTGTAGTGAAAGATGCCGCTGTTAATTTCGGTGGTTTTGCCGAAGTTGAATGCCACTTGATCTTGAACAGGATTCTCATTATAAATCCATAGCTTCATACCGCCGCTTTTGACGTTTGCTGCGGTCAGATTGGCAGGCTGCGTGGCGCGCAGTTTGGAGCCGTTCGACCATGTCCATTGCAGGGAGCGACTTCCATGTTTGTAATGTTTGCTTGACAGCACCGTAGTGCCGCCGTTCTCCACGCTCCAGGTGGAAGGAAGCGCAGGCGCCTCGAAGGATTCCGTACTCGAGTAATCGTCGGCAGCGAACGTTCTCTCGGGAAATGCTTCCAAGCTTGATGCGGTAAGCAGCGCCGCAGCCAGTAGCCGCATGCCATGTTTCCTTCCTTTTGATACGGTTGAGTTCATCATAAATTCCTCCTTAGATTTTTTATGATAAAGGCCCTTCTTTGCCGAGCGGAATGCTTGTACATTCCTTCGAGAAATGAGCCTCTAGTCATCTGGCTTGAATTCGCTTGTTCAGATCAGTCCCCCTTGCAAATAGATATACCTTGATTATCGAAAATAAATTTCCGATATGTTATAGAATTTCTAAAATAGTAAAAAAATGCATATTTATGCCTAAAATCAATTCATATTTCCTAGTTTTATAGAATGAACTTTGCATAAAATGTCGAATGAACAGGCCTTTTCTCCTATAAAATCTAAGAATTTTGCGATTTTTACAATTTTTTTACATGTTGATCATACATCTATCATCAATGTCAAGTAAATTGGAAGAGAGCTTTTGCCCAAATGAAAAGAAGTAGACGGAGGTTTCCATCCCATGAGGAAGTACAGTTCACTCAAAAGCACAGCAATCATCGCAGTTGTAACTGCGATAACCGTCTCTATTGCGGGCTGCAGTACGCCGGCAAGCACCCCAAAACCAGGGGCAAGCGGTCGAACAGGCACACGTCAAATGACCGTCGAAACACAAGTTGTTAAGTTGTCGGATATCGGTGGCGGACAAATCTTTACAGGCGCAATCACCCCTGCATTCACAACGAATCTGTCCTCCAAGGTGAATGGTCGAATGACTGCTCTGGATGTGACCGTTGGGGAAAAGGTGAAGATTGGTCAAGCTTTGGCGCATATCGACACAACAACGTTGCAACAATCCGTCGAGCAAACCAAAAGTGAAGTTGCTTTAAGTCAAGTCCAGTACAACAAGGTTCTCAATGATCAAGCCAATAGTCTGGCTTCTGCTCAGAAAGCACTTGCGGTTCAACAGGCTGCCTATGAGAAAACGATTAATGATCAGAAAAATGCGGTAGCTTTAGCTCAAACTCAGCTTAATAATGCGATTACGACGCAGCAAAATGCAGTTGAAACTGCGAAACAAGGGGTTTCTTCCGCTCAAGTGGGGTTCACCAAAGCCCAAGCCGATGCGGCGACTGCGGTAACCGTTGCCCAAACGAATTTGAACTCGCAGCTGGATAGCTTATTAACAACTCAGAATAACAATATAGATACATATCAATTAAACGTACAGCAGGCTGTAGCTGCTTATAATACAGCAGCTCAGTCGGGGAAGGACATCGACAGTGCTTTCGCGAAGTTGCAAACTACTCAGTTGGCCTTGCAGCAAGCCCAGCAATCTCAATATAAGGATACGCAAACCGCTCAGCAATCCTTGACTAGCTTGCAGAATGCTTTGTTAACAGCTCAAAGCTCCCAAGCTGTTCAAGTTGCCCAAGAGAGTTTAAATTCTGCGCTTTTGGCACTGGCGAATACACAGGCAACATCAGCGGCTCAGCTTGATCTCAGCCGCACACAGCTTGCGCAGTCCCAATCAGCCCAAGATATTAGCAAAAACAGTGCGGAAGCTACGTTGGAGCAATCCAAGCAAGCGCTAAAAACAGCACAGTCTACGGATGCCCTGCAAGTAAGTGCGGCGCAGCTTCAGCAATCTCAAACCAAATTGAAAATTCTGAGCGAGCAGCTTGAGGACGGTGTGTTAACGAGTCCCGTCGAGGGGATTGTAAGTGCCATCCTCGTTCCTGTCGGGCAGAATACAGGCCAATCCGCAGTCATGTCGATAGCTTCAGTTGATCCGGTATTAGCAACCGTGAACATTTCGGAGGCGTCCATCGGAAAAATTAAGACAGGCTTATCCATGGCAGTCAAAATACCGACATTGAATAAATCTTTTGACGGGACCGTGTATGCCATTCATCCAACAATGGACCCTACGTCCAAATCTTTTTTGGTCGATATTAAGATAAATGATGCTAACCATGAGGTCCTTCCTGGTATGTTTGCTGAATCCTCGCTCAAAAGCGAAGGCAAGCAATCCATCGTGGTGCCAGCTGATGCTGTACTGAGTCAGCCAAGCGGAAATGCTGTGTACATCGTCAAAGATGGCAAAGCTTCCAAAACGCTGGTAAAAGTAGGCGTAATGACAAGCTCTTCCTTTGAAATTACGAGCGGACTGAAAGTCGGAGACGAGCTAGTCGTCAAAGGACAAGAGCTGCTATCGGATAATGTTCCTGTTCAGATTAATCAACCAGGACAAGAGAATGGTGCCGGCAAGGGCAATACCCAAGGCGGACAAGGAGCGGGCCAAAGCCGAAATGGCACGCAAGGCGGTCAGGGAGGCCAGGGTGGTCAAGGCAAATCTGGCGGTCAAACCGGCCAAGGCGGACAGGGAGGCCAAGGGCAAAGTCGAGCTGGCGGCCAAGGAGGTCAGAGCGGTCAAGGCTCGCAAGGCAAGGGAGCGGACACAGCGAGTCCCAAGCCGAGCAGTCCAAGCACGGATTCGAAAGCGGGGGCTGGACAGTGAAATTAGCTAATTTCTCCGTTCATCGTCCTGTCACTATTCTAATGATTATGATCGCACTCGTGATTGTGGGATCCATTGCGGTTCCGCTCTTGCCAGTGGATCTTTATCCAAACCTGGAAATCCCTTCGGCAACGGTATCGGTGTCTTGGAGCGGTGCTTCTCCTGGACAAATTGAACAGCAAATTACGAAGCCGATTGAGAACGCGATGGCTACAGTTACGGGCGTAACGAGTATTTCATCTAACTCTCGAACGGGCTCGAGCAACGTGACGCTGCAGTTTAATTATGGAACTAATATTGATCAGGCGACATTAACGATGCGAGACAAGCTGGACCGTGTTCGAAGGCAGCTTCCTTCCGATGCGGACGCGCCCGTTGTATCGCGAGTAGACCCGAACAGTACGCCAATTATGACATTAGCCTTGTATGGCAAAACAGATTTGGTAACCTTACGCGATATTGCTGACAATATTGTAAGTCCAGATGTTCAGCGTTCGGATGGCGTTGCATCCGTTGGTGTTACCGGCGGGCGTGTCAGACAAATTCAAATCCTTGTTGAACCAAGCCGTCTGCAGCAATACAATATTTCATTCAGCACGCTGGTATCTGCCCTGGGGAATGATAATTCATCGACAGATGCCGGACTTGTCAATAAAGGCAGTCAATTGGTGCCTTTGCACATAGATGGAGATTTCAAATCCATTGCTGACATTGGTAAGGTTCAAGTACAACTGGGCAGGGGACAAACGATTGCGCTCAGCGAGCTTGGCAAAATCATTGATACCTATCAAGATGTTACGCTGGAAGCGCGCAAGGACGGAGAAGCCAGTGTAAGTTTATCTGTGCTGAAACAATCCGATGGCAATACGGTTTCGGTATCCAGCAATATTCAGCAGTCCCTTCAAGAGATACAGTCTAAGCTTCCTGAAGGCATGCATATTGCGGTTTTGAATGATTCAGCCAAATTTATTCGCGATTCCTTGCGCACTGTTGTTGAACATACTCTGCTTGGCGGTGTTTTCTCCGTCATCATTTTATTGTTTTTCTTACGAAGCGTCAGGGCAACGCTGATTATCGGCGTTGTTATTCCGATCTCGATTATTAGTACATTTAGTATGATGTACTTCAGTCATCAAACCATAAATACCATTACGCTTGGCGGATTGGCGCTTGGTTTAGGCTCGCTTGTAGATTTCGCGGTCGTTGTGCTAGAAAGCATTTTCCGCAAAAGACATGAGGGCTTGTCACCGGAAGAAGCCGCCAAGGTGGGAACTGCCGAAGTAGGCACAGCGGTTATGGCGTCCGCGCTTGCGCAAATTGCCGTTTTTGCGCCTACCGCTTTCATCAGTGGCTTAGTTAAGCAATTTTTCTGGCCGATGGCGCTTGTCGTCTGTTTTTCTCACATCGCGGCATGGTTTGCAGCTGTGACACTCGTGCCTATGCTGGCCGCCAAAATTTTGCGAAAGAAAGTCGACGAAGAGCTTCCAGCCGGAAGATCCTTCAATCCCTTGATCTGGTTCGGTCGAGGCATGGAACGTGTCACCGGCGTCTACGGCAGGCTGCTCAAATGGTCTATGCTGCACCGCTGGGTTATTATTTCGATCACGGTGATTCTTTTTGCAGGCAGTGTGTATTCGGTGCGGTTTGTCGGCAGTGAATTAACGCCCAAAACAGATCAAGGGCAAGTCAATTTAAACATTAACCTGCCACAAGGAACAGACTTTGCCGTGACGAATCAGGTCGCAACAACACTTGAAACCAGATTGAAGGACGTACCGGAGATTGACTCAGTCTTTACCTCTGTTGGCTCTGCGGGTGGTGGCGCCTTCCAATCTTCCGCGACGAATACAGGGAGTATTCAAATTAGGCTGAAACCGCTTAGTGAAAGAAAGAAAACGACGGATCAGGTAGCCGAACAAATCAGAACGTTGACGACGGGCTTTGCCGGCGCACAGATTGGTGTGAGCGTTCCAGCAGGGGTTCGCCTGCCAGGCATTGGCGGTGGCGGGAACTTCGGTGGCGGCGATATTCAAGTCAATTTATCCGGGCCGGATTTAGCCGTTTTACAGAAATTGGGGGATCTGGTCGCTCAAGAAATTACTTCTGTGGATGGCACCAGAAACGTGCAAAACACACTGGATCGTTCGATTCCACAATTTAATTTGACGATTGACCGCGATGCCGCCGCGCATTATGGTGTTTCGTTAAGAGACGTCATGTCGGCGCTGCGTACAGCTTATCAGGGAAGTGTAGCTACGCAGTTCAAAACAGCAAGCTCGCAAATTTCAGTGCTTGTTAAATACCCCAATGATTTTACGAATAAACTGGAAAATTTCAATAATGTCACGATCAATACAGCAGGCGGCACCGTTGTGCCTGTGAGTCTTATTGCCAAGGTGGAGCCTGGAACAGGTCCTGCGCAAATTCGCAGACAAGATCAGAACCGGGTAGCAACGGTTCAGGCTTCCGTTTTTGGGGCTTCGGTTGGCGAAGTTTCCGCCTTAGTCAAACAAAAAATCGATGCGATTCAGCCGCCGGATGGCTATCAAGTTACATTGGGAGGACAACAGACCAGCCAAAACGATTCGTTTAAGAGCTTGTACTTGGTCTTGCTCCTGTCCATTGCCTTGGTATACATGGTTATGGCGAGCCAATTTGAATCGTTGTATGGCCCTTTCATCATCATGTTCTCTCTTCCGCCAACCTTCGTTGGTGCGATATTAGGTCTTCTAGTCACACATCGGACCATTAATATGAACTCGATTATCGGGATGATCATGTTGATCGGGATCGTCGTTAATAATGCGATTGTTTTAATTGATTACACGAATCAACTGCGTGCCAAAGGAATGCCGCTGTTTGATGCTTTGCTGGAAGCCGGTAAAATCCGCCTGCGCCCTATTCTAATGACGACGGCGACTACGGTGCTTGCGATGCTGCCGCTGGTCATCGGGTTTGGGGATGGGGCAGAAACACAAGCTTCCATGGCGACCGTTGTTGCTTTTGGCTTGACCCTATCCACACTCATTACACTCGTTCTGGTTCCGGTCGTGTACACGTTGCTGGATGGCTGGAAGGATGGCATCGCTAGAAGATTCAAACGCAAACCTGCTGCTTTACAGGAACAAACATCGACAACTTCCGTGTAAAAGTCAGGTGTATGATGGTACGAAACATGCTCTGTAGATGTTTATGAAGATGGCTTTCCTAAGGAGAGCTCTAAGGAGAAGGAACATGAAAACAGTGAAACGCAGTGTTACTTTCTGGCTGCTTGGCTTTCTTTTGTTTAGTTCGATGGCAGCTTTCTCGGTTTACCCCGGGAAAGCTTTAGGAGAAACACTGAATCCTGCAGCCGGAACGGCAGGCATTCAGTCCGCTGCTATTCAGCAAATTGAAGGCGGGAAGGGCTTTACGGTCATATTGAAAAAAGACGGCACGGTTTGGACGTGGGGCAACAATCTTCGCGGTAAGCTGGGCGCCGGGCTTAATAATCGCAATCAAGCTTCACAAATCAGCGGATTGACGGATATTACGGCCATTGCCGTCGGTCAGGCACATACGCTAGCGCTGAAAAAGGATGGAACGGTCTGGTCATGGGGCGAAAATACCTTCGGTCAGCTGGGAGACGGGACAACGATGGATCGTTTGGCTCCTGTGCAGGTCGCAGATCTCACGCATGTTTCGGCCATTTCGGCGGGCAACTTCCACTCGGTTGTGATCAAAGACGACGGCACAGCATGGAGCTTTGGAGACAATACATACGGTCAGCTTGGAGACGGCACGAATACGGCTCAAAGCAAGCCTGTGCAAGTAAAAGGCAACATCGCCTCCGTGAAATCAATTGCCAGCGGGGCTTACCATACTTTGGCGATTGATCAAGATGGTGTTGTTTGGGCTTGGGGCGACAATTTCTTCGGTGAGCTTGGCTACGGCTATGATCAGAACCGCTTGAATACGCCTATAATGGCGACAAGTACCAATTGGCATATCACGCAGATTGCGGCCGGCTTCGACTTCTCCTTAGCGTTGAAGGATGACGGAACGGTATTAACTTGGGGCTTGATCAATTCAGATCCAGCAGCGATGTATAGTGCAATTACGACCAATATGCAGGATGAACACAAGTTCCCTGTTCTTGTGATAGGGCTAGATCATGTCACTCACATTACGGCTGGGAATTCACATGCTGTAGCATTGAAGGAAGATGGCAGCGTCTATACGTGGGGCGACAATACGTCCGGTCAATTAGGCGTGGGAATAGGTTACGATGGTAAAACGTGGAATCAAACGTTCCCGAGCCAAGTGAATGGCCTCCCCGAAATTACCAACATCGGAGTCGGTTCCAATTATACATTTGCGATTGGCAAGGATGAGAGTTTATGGGCATGGGGCAGCAACAGCTACAGCCAGCTGGGAGACGAGACTTTAAATAATCAAGCATCTCCTATACAAACTTTGGTTCGTAATTGGTTAAATCCACCGGTTCTTCAGCCAGGTGAAGGAACGGTCATGATTCATGATCCGAAACCACAGCCTTTGGCAGCTGGGGATAGTGATACTTTTGTCATTTATAATAATCGCATATACGGCTGGGGCAGCAACTCATTTGGTCAATTAGGCGATGGAACTCGTACTGCTGCTCCTGCACCGAAAGTGCTGAATGTGGATAAGATTGTTTCTATTGATGCCGGAGACGCTCATACCGTGGCGGTCAAGACAGATGGTTCTCTCTGGACATGGGGGCAAAATTTCTTGGGTCAATTAGGGGATGGAACAACCAATTCAAGTTCTGCTCCGGTTCAAGTGAATTCCTTGAAGGGCGTCGTTGCCGCGGCAGCCGGAAGCAACCATACGATTGCGCTTCTGAATAATGGCTCAGTTTGGAGCTTTGGAGACAACACCTATGGCCAATTAGGTCATGACAAGACAGCTGCGACTAACCAAATTGTCCAGTTATCTCATATTGTGGCGATTTCCGCAGGCTCAAACTTTAATTTAGCCTTGGAAAATACCGGGAAAATATGGGCTTGGGGAGACAATACCAGCGGACAGCTGGGGGATGGTACGCTGGCTGGCAAGCAGCAGCCTGTTGAAATTTCGGGTCTGACAGGTGTGATAGCCATTTCAGCCGGCAAGAACTTTGCACTGGCTTTAAAAGAGGATGGCACCGTTTGGGCGTGGGGTTTTAACGGCTTCGGCCAGCTCGGGGACGGCACAACGACAAGTCAGAAAAAGCCAGTACAGGTAGCGGCATTGCCAACTGCTAAATCGGTCTATGCAGGTTCTTATCATAGCTTAGCGATCGATTCGGACGGCAAGGTATGGGCCTGGGGCCAAAATATGTTCGGCCAACTAGGTGATGATTCCAAAAAGAATCAGAGCAAGCCTGTACAAATCAAAGGCATCGTAAAAGCGAGTGCGGCTGCCGTAGGTGGGTATCACAATGTCATTAAAGACAGCAACGGTTCCATCTGGACATGGGGAGGCAATTATTCCGGACAACTTGGTAATAATCAACTCGTGAATCGCAGTCAACCAACACTTGTTACGGGCTTCTCCGATAGCTTTAATGACTTGGCGGGACACTGGGCGAAGGATGCGATTGCTCAAGCAGCTGAGAAAGGGATCGTGAACGGATACAGCGATGGCAGCTTTCTACCCGAGCGTGTTATCACCAGAGGGGAATTCGTGAAGCTGGCGGCTTCCGCGCTGCAGCTGCCGGTTTCCACTGACAACGTGAGTGGGGCTTGGTACCAGCCCTATGTCAACGCGTTATTGAAGGCAGGCATCCTGCAAGTAGGTGATCTCCACGAGGGATGGGATCTTCCGATTACGCGCCAAGAAATTGCCGCAGTTGCTGTGCGAGCGGTAAGCCCGGAAATGCAAAAATCCAATACGGCGCTCGAACCGGGTTTTGTTATGAACGAGGCTGTTAAAAAGGGAATTCTGCAAGGTTTGAGCGATGGCAAGCTGGCGCCGGATGAGGCTACGACGAGAGCACAGTCGGTTGTGGTTATTGAACGTGTGGGAGATATCCTGCAAGGCAAACAATTGCCTATCGATCCCTTGGCGGCGGAGCAAACCAAAGGATAGTCAGATGAACCATGTGCGCTTCTTTCTGGAATCAGGTATACTTAAGCCTGCAGATGAAAAAGGGGTGACACAATGTTTACGATCACAAGTTATACCGTGGAATTGGTGAAAGATCCATTTCAGATTTTGACAGGCCAGCGATATGAGTTTCTCATTGACATTGAGGTAGAGGAAGATGATGAGCTGCATTCCGAAAGCGGGCTCTACATTCGCGTGATTTATAATGTGGAAGAAGCCAAATCCGGCCTGTTGAAATATGAGATTTATGAAAAAACGACGCAGCTCTATTTGGATTTTGAATTAGAAGATGAAGAGATTGCTAGCGTTGAGGCATTCTGCAAAGAGCATGTTCACGAAGGCAATGAGTAAGCTTCCAAAACCCAGAGTGAACATTTTTAGCGGGATTTAGGGTTCCACTGTGCAAGACGCATCAATCACCGATGCTAAAGCCTGCGATAGTGCAGGCTTTTTCAACGATTTCGTGCAAAAAGCCTATAATTCCTGCGATTATGCAGGCATTTTAAGCTTTCCGATCCTGAAATCCAGAAATGGCTTCAAAAGCATGCAGAAATGCAGGAATTTACGCATGGGAGCTGCTTTCAAACTCAAAAAGATGCATATTTGCAGGTTTCAAGAAAAGAACAGTTACAAAAATCGAGGGCCGAGCTCAAGTAGTTTTTTTACTTTTGAGTCGGCCCTTTTTCATGTAAGATGGGGGTATGAAAGGAGGAATTGTTCATGTTGGCATCTGTGTTTGTTGGCATTGTAGCAGTAGAGCATATTTACATATTGATTTTGGAAATGTTTCTCTGGACTTCTCCGCGTGGATTGAAAGCTTTCGGCCAAACGAAGGAGCAGGCTGAGCAGTCCAAGTCGCTTGCTGCGAATCAAGGTTTGTACAACGGTTTTCTGGCAGCTGGACTAATCTGGGGGATCGTGCATCCAGAACCGGCTATCGGCCGTTCCATTGAAATATTCTTCTTAATCTGTGTCATTATTGCTGCTTTATATGGCGGGGCTACGGCGAAGAGATCTATTTGGCTGGTGCAAGGGCTTCCTGCTGTTGTTGCTTTGCTTTTCGTTCTTTTATAATCCTGTATCACACTTGTATGACGCGTAATAACCAGAGAAGTCCATGTCGTTATGGATTGCTCTGGTTATTTATTTTGTGTATTCGATTCAAGAAAATAAAGTTTGTTAGTCAGAGTCCAGCAATTCTGTGATTTTTTAAATAGTATTTTCATTTTTCCAGTCATTGATCAACTATATTTAACGACCTTATTTTTACCGCTCGTTTTGGCTTTGTACATCGCTTCATCTGCTTGCTTGATGAGTTCCTCAGCGCTTAGACCGTTTTTGTATTTGCTGTATCCGATGCTGGCAGTAACGATGGTTTCTTTCTCGATGCGACTGCGTACTCGTTCGGCGAAAGCATCCATTTTGACGCTGGGATCGGTCACCATAACGACCATTTCTTCGCCGCCATAACGGCCGGCAATTCCACAGTCCTCGGCTTCTTCCTTCATGATTTGAGCGACTTGCTTCAATACATCATCACCCATTTGATGGCCTTGCGTGTCATTGAGCTTCTTGAAATTATCAATATCACTGAACAATATGTACACAGGCAAATGCCGCTGAACATGTTGGGTAACGCGTGTATAGAAAAATTTGCGATTAAATAGTCGGGTAAGCCCGTCCGTAATGGATGAATTGTAAATCGCCTGCATAAGCTCAACAACACGGTCAAACAGCAACATAAACAATAAAAAATAAAAAAGGATCGGCAGCACATTCCCGGCAACGGTAAGAATAGGCTGAGCATTGCCATACATATAAACGTTGACAAGATGATCCGACTGCATGAAAAAATAAACGGTCAGTGCCGATTGATATTTCATTTGTTGACCAATAAACGGAGGAATCATATAAAAGCAGAGAAAGATCAAGACAAATACGTAAAGCTCGGAGCCGATATCCTGAAGCAGTCTGACCTGCTGAGCTGTCCCGTTATACATTTGGGGCACGCTGAAATGAAGGACAGAAACGACAAATCCCATAATAATCAAGCCATAGAAGAAGATGTATTGCTTGCGAAATGTTCGATTATATAGTTGGTAGATTCCTAAATTCAACAGGACGAACGAAATCATTTTGAGCATTAAGAGCGCATAGGCGGTTAAGCTTGTATCCACAGACGTGAGTGAAAAATAAATCTTAAGCAAGTAATGGAATCCTACTATAATAAGCGAAATGGTCATTGACATATAGCCTTTTTTGCGACGATCCAGAAATAATCGAAGAGAGATGACGAACATCAATGCAACGATGATAAATACTATTGCATTCGATAATAATGAGGCTAATTCACCGAATAGCAGATCAACAACTTTCATACTTTCCCCCAAAATTTCCTATTTTTCGACAAGTAGTGACTCTATTATAAAGGAAAAAGAGAAAGAGGGATAGAATCGATTCTGAAAGCTCCAAGGTGTTCTCTTTTATATTCGATCAACAGCAGTTACAATAAGAAGGTAAGCTCAAGGATTTGGGAGAGGGGCTCATGCAATGAACATATTGCAAGCATTGTTTTTCCCCCCGGAACAGCCGGGTGGGGTGTCATCCATGGTTCCCTATATTTTGGACCGATTTAATAAAAAAGGCTGGGAAATGGAACTATTCTCGCTGCCTAAGCGAATTCGCAACAAGGGTACGGAGGAAGTGGCGTTCAGCACCTTCGATTGGACGAAATATGCCGGCAACCCGATTGTTGATAAATACATTCAGACCTATAAGGATTATGTATGGTGGACGAAGCTTAGAATATCGAAAAGTTATGACATTATTCATGCTCATCACCCGATAGCAGCACTGGCGATGAAGCAAATTTATCCGAATACCCCCGTCATCCTGACGATCCACTCCAGTTTTGAGAGAGAGCTCATTCTGAATGGCCGCATTCAAGAAAATGGGATCGAGCATCAATTTCTAACCCAAATCTATGGGGAGCTGGAAGCCAAAGCGGATCAGATCATTACGGTTTCGAATTCTTTTAAACAGTACATGTCGGAGTATGTACAGGATAGTGAACGCATTGGGGTAATCCCAAATGGATTCGATGAGAAGCGTTTCCGTCCGATTTCACATGAAAATCAAGTTGCGCAGTTCATTACGGTTTGCCGCTTAGTGCCTGCCAAAGGTCTGGATACGCTGCTAATTGCCTGCGGAGAGCTGAAGAAGCGCGGTCATCCCTTCGTTTTGCATATTATCGGGGATGGACCTAGCCGCGAAGAGCTGGAGAAATTGGCGATAGAACATAATATTTATGAAGACACGATCTTCTATGGCTATATGCTTCATCCGGAAGAGTTCATGCCATTTTTTGACGTATTCGTATTGCCTTCGCGTGCCGAGGCCTTCGGATCTGTTTTTGCGGAAGCAGCATTATGCTGGTTAGCGTTGATCGGAACGGATGTAGGCGGAATCGCTGAGCAAATTGAGCATGGGCATAACGGATTACTGGTACCGGTTGGGGATGCGATGGCGCTCAGTCATGCACTAGAAAAGGTTATTATTGATCCGACTTTCCGCTACAATTTGGCCAGAACGGCTTGGGAGAAGGCGAAGAAAACCTATTCGCTGAACCGGGTGCTTCGTCAACTGAAAAATGTATACGAGAGCTATCCTGTCAATAGCCATGCAAATGAGAGCGACGACGACAAAAGCTGAAATAGAAAGGCGTTAGAGACATGAAACGACTGCGGTTTATGCATGCCGCCGACCTGCATCTGGACAGTCCGTTCAAAGGCATGTCGGCGCTGCCTGAACGGGTTCGTGAGCGAATTCGGGAATCAACGTTCGAATCGCTCAAAGAACTCGTGGGTTTAGCGATCCAAGAGCAGGTAGATTTTGTACTCATTAGTGGAGATGTTTACGATTTATCAGACCGTTCTCTGCGTGCGCAGATTCGCTTTCAGAAAGCTTTGGAGCAATTAGCCGGGCAGGGAATTCCGACTTACATTATTCATGGTAATCATGACCCGGAGGATGGACGCGCCGCGAAGCTGGTTTGGCCGGCAGGCGTCCATTTTTTTGCGTGCGACCAGGTTCAGACGATGACAGTGGAGAAAGCCGATCGTGGAGTAATCGCCCAGATTCACGGCATTTCGTATCGCACGGCAGCTGTTACCGACAATTTAGCTCTACATTTTAAGGCAGGTCAAGCTGATGCTTGTCAGATTGGTCTTTTACATACGAACGTAGATGGAGATCCCGGTCATGATAATTACGCTCCTTGCAGCAAACAAGATTTGCTGGCCGCGGGGATGCATTACTGGGCATTAGGCCATGTGCATACAAGGAATGTGCTGCAGGAGCAGCCAGCTATCGTGTATCCCGGCAATCTGCAAGGACGCAGCATTCGGGAAACAGGACCACGCGGCTGCTATATCGTGGAGATGTCTGAGGATGGGCGTGCGGAACTAACCTTCCACGCGCTTGATCGCGTGCGCTGGTTTCAGGAACGGCTGTCTATTGCGGGAATTCAGACGGAGCAGGAATTGAAGGATCGGCTCGGGGAGCGGCTGGAGCGGGTACGCTCTGAAGCGGACGGCAGAGATGCCGTCGTCCGTCTCGTTCTGGAGGGCCGCGGCGCGAGTCACGACCTGCTGCGCAAAGGGCGGGCGCTTCAGGAGCTGACCGCCGAGCTGCGCTTGGACGAAGAAGAGCGAAGCCGCTTCGTCTGGGTGGAATCGATCGAGGACCGAACGGCAAGTGAGCTCGATCTGGCTGTGATGCTGCAGGAGAAGAGCTTTCTGGGCGACCTCCTGCGATATTCGGCAGCGCTGAGAGCGGATAGCGCGGCGCTGGAGGGTTTTGCACGCGAAGCACTGTCCGCGCTGCAAAGCTTGCCGCAGGCAGCCGGAGACCCGGCGGCAGCGGAGCCTGAACGGCTGCGCGAGTGGCTGCGCGCCGCTGAAGAGCTTGCCGCGGACCTCCTGTCCGCGGAAGGGGGGTGGCCTGGATGAGGATCGTATCCATCCAGGTGGATGGTTTCGGCAGCTTGCGGCAGCAGCAGCTGGACACAGACAGCCCGTTCGCGCTGTTCTACGGCGCGAACGAAGCGGGCAAGAGCACGCTCATGGGCTTCGTGCGCGCGGTGCTGTTCGGCTTCCCGACGCGGCAGAACCGCGCGGAACGCTACGAGCCGCTGGGCGGCGGCGCCCATGGTGGCGCCTTGACCCTGCTCGACGCGCAGGGTCAGCTCATTCGCGTCGAACGCTACGACGCGTCCGCCACAGGCGGCAAACGAGCCTCTGCGGGGCTCGTTAAAGTCACCCTCGGTGATGGCACCACCGGGGGGGAGGAACTGCTGAACACGCTGCTGGGCGGCCTATCGGCCGACCTCTTCCGCAGCTTGTTCGCTTTCGGCTTAACCGAGCTGCAGGAGCTGCGCACCCTGCAGACAGACGAGCTCAGCGGCTATCTGTATAGCGCTGGGCTTGGGGTAAGCGGCTCGGCCATTATGGAGGCCGAGCGCAAGCTGACGGCGCAGGCCGATGGCCTCTACAGACCTCGGGGGCGCAATCAGGAGATGAACCGTCTCCTGAAGGAGCTTGAGGGTCTGGAGCAGTCGCTGCGCCGCAGCCGGGATCAGGCAGCCGACTATGATCGGCTGCAGGCGGAGCGCCGCTCCGCGGAGGCGCGCATTGCTGCGCTGGAGCAGCAGCAGGAGACGCTGCGCGCGGAGCAGCAGAAGCTGAGCCTGGCCGGCAAGGCGCGCAGCGGATGGCTCCGCTTGCGCCAGATCGGCCGGGAGCTCACGGCGCTGCCCGCGCTGGCCAGCTTCCCCGAGCATGCCTCGGCGAGGCTGGACGCGCTCGAGGCGGAGCTGGAGCGCGCCCATGCGGACCGTGCCCGGCTCCGCCTGCGGAAGCAAAGCTTGGAGAGCCAGCTAAGCGCTATCCAGATTCAGCCAAGCCTGCTTGAGCATCAAGTGGAGCTGAATCACGCGCTGGAACAAACAGCGGCGTATGAAGATCAGAGGCGCAGCCAGGATCAATTGCGTGTGGAGCTGGAGCATCAGCAAGCGCAAATCGACAGGCTGCTTAAACAAATAGATGCGCAGGGGGAAGAAACCGAGTTCGATTTGGCGTCTTTCGCGGTATCGATCTCCCTGCGCGAGCAAATTCGTTCGTACAAAGAACGATTTCAGAAGTGCCGAGCGGATGACTTGCGTGTCAGGACAGAGCTGGAAAGTCAGGAACAACAGCTTGCACGTACGCAAGATTTGATTGGGAGCATAGAGTCAGATTTGCGCTCAGCACCCTCTCGTTTCGGTGGAGTTGACCCTATGGCAGTGTTGCAACGGATGTCTAGCGATTATGCCAAGTGGCAATGGCTTGTGCGAGATGTGGAACATCATAGAGAACGTGAATCCGTGCAGAATCAATTTCGGTTGAGCCTTGAGGAAGCCGCCAAAGTCGGGAAAACGAGTGCGCGAAAGCTTCGCCAGCGCATCCTGATTTTGACTGCTGTGTTGGCCGTGCTTGTGCCTGCCTTGTTGTTATGGCAAGGAAATGGGTTGTTTGCGGTTTGTGTTTTTCTTGTTTTTGCCGGTGCGGCTTGTTATCTCCTCCTGTCCGATCGTCAGACGGAAAATCGTTCGTCCCGAACGATGGCAGGCGCTCCTGCGCGAGATGATAGCCAAAACGAAGCAGATCGTGAGCTTCATGAAGTGGAGCTTCGACTGCAAGCGCAAATTCGAGATTTCCTTCAGCAGCAGCCTGGCTTTCAAGAAGCCGCAGCTGCATCATCCGGACATTTGGGGCAAAGGAGTGAGCGTTCTTCCGTTGTGGATCTTGCGCTTTTTCAGCCTCAATTAGATGCTTGGGTAAGAGAAGCAGAGCAGAGCAAACACCACTACAGCGAACAGCTTCGCAAGATGGAAAAACTGCAGGATATGAGAGAAAGCAAACAAGTCTTAGAACAGCAAGCAGAGCAGCGAAAAGCGGCTCTTGCACGTATAGAATCAGAAGTTTCTGACCTTCGCATGGCGTGGAGCCAGCTGCTTCTTTCGCTTGGCTTAAGCGGAAGCTTGTCCCCGGACGCAGCGATGGAGAGCATTCAGACGATTGAGCAAGGGCAGGAGAGTCTGCGTCAGCTTCATAAAATGACCTCTAAATTCGAGGCTTTAGCTGCAAATCTGGAGCAATACGAGAAGCAGGTTGCGTTAAGGCTCCAGCTGCCAGCGACGGCAAGGAAGGACGTTGTTTTTGCGCTCAAACGTTGGAAAGAACAGGAGCAGGAGCAGTTGAAGCTGCTCACTGACAAACAACAGTTGGAACAGCTTCTTCTAGAAATCGATGAAGATCTGCTTCTAATCCAATCGAATGAGCAGCGTATTCAGGAACGGCTGGCCCATCTTTTGCAGGAAGCATCAGCATTGGATGGGGAGGAGTTGCGTCTGCATCAGAGGCAGCAGGAAGAACGCAAAAAGCTGACAGAAGAGCAGCAGCTGCTAGTATCCTCCCTGGAGTCGCTGCTTGGTGCGTCATTGCTGGAGAGCTATACACAGCTTCTAGAGATGACCGGCGAAGAAGAAATGGCTGAGCACATCCAATCACTTCAAAATCAGCTTGCCGACACACTGCGGCAAACGAACGAATTACGCGAAGTCATGGGGAAGCTGGCAGGTCAAATCGAGAAGCTGGAGCAAGGCTCCGAGCAGGCGGATAAGCTGCTGCAGGCTGAGGATTACCGAACCAAGCTAGGGCAGCAGGTCGATCAATATGCGGTAGCTGTATTTGCTTCCCAACTGATGAAGAAAGCTCGCGAGGTGTACGAGCAAGAACGCCAACCTGGCGTACTGCTAAGGGCATCGGATTATTTTGCGCAAATGACGAACGGCGCTTTTGCTCATGTCAAGGCTCCATTTGGGGAACAACGTCTGGTTGCGATCCGAGCGAACGGGCAATCGGTGGAAACGAACCAGCTTAGTCGGGGAACAGCGGAGCAGTTATACTTATCCATGCGTTTTGCACTGGTGGAGGAATATGCTGGAAAAGCCGTATTACCGCTGGTGATGGACGACATCCTTGTGAACTTCGACGAGGTGCGGATGGAGAGCTGCTTACGGGTTCTGGCAGATATAAGCCGCAGACATCAAGTCTTGTTGTTTACCTGCCATGGTCATGTGCGTGAAGCGGCAGCCCGATTGATTCCTGAGCATCGATACATACATCTTTCATGAAAGCTGGAGGCATCCCAATGGAATCAGATAGCGATAAGAAGAAAGAACATCGGGAAATTACGTATCAGGTAGGTTGGAAAAAAGGAAAAATCGCTTGGAATGAAGGGGCAACCGATGCTTTGGCCGTCAAAGACAATCATGCTGCAGTAAACGACCACAAGGCCGAAGACCCGCATTTGCAGCTAATCTGGAGGCCGGCACTTAGTTTGCCAGATGGGCTGATGTTTCCCATCTTATTCGCGCTTCCGATACTCTGCTTTAGCTTAACGCTAATTCTCATGTATGGGCTGCGCAATGGCTAGCAGCAGGGAGATGAGTATGAGAAGGAGGGATAGCTAGATGAATTTACTACTTGCCATCATTGGCGGATTTTTGGGCCTTTTTGTAACGGGTGTTGCCGTGTACACCGCTTGGCTCGTTTATCATCAATGGCAGCAGCAAGCGGCTTCGCCGAGAGCCGTAAGCCAAGTGGAAATTGCCGTGAAGTATTTTTCCAGATGGACGTTGATGGATTATACCGTTGTTGGTTTGTTTATCGTTGGACTGCTGCTTCTGTTAGCAGAGCTTTTCGCTATATTACGTGATCCGATGGCGATTTCAACGTATCATTTTTCATATTTGCTGACAGGCATTATTCTTTCTGCGATGGGGATGCTTTTGTTGATTGCCCGTTTGGTCATCGTGCTAGGTTTCAAACAGGCAGGCGCCTTACATCGCCCGATGACGGTTGCGCCAAATCATGAGAACGAGCCAAACGACGCTAATTAAGCCGAAAATTGGGTAAAGGGCGGAGAGCAGTGCTTTGAAGCCAATTTGACTGACGAAATAGCTTAAAGCAAGGATGCTGAGAAGCAAAATCTTAGGCTTTAGCTTTATTCGCTGCTGAAGCTGCAAAGACAAGCCGTAGGCATCAGCGATAAATGTTGTGAAAATTTCCCCATAAATGACGAGCAAATAAGCAATTTGTGGAACAGCGCCCAGTCGATTAATGATATTTCCCATCGGGATTTCATATTGGGCAATACCTGGCATTTGAGCGGATAGCGCATAGTGTGCGGATAATAGCAGGAGTCCAATCCCTGCCCCGCCAAGCAGTCCTCCCCAGTAAAGATCGGAGCGCTTTTGGATGGAGGAGCCCATTGGCACTAGTACGGCTTGGGCCATTGCCAAGTTAAAGGCTGTATAGAGAAACGGTGCGAACCATATTTGACCTATGGGTTCATCGCTTGTGATCCGCAGCCAGTTGTCAGAAGCCGGAGAATGCCACGTATAGATGACAATCACGAGACTGAACGTAAGCATGATGGGCACGACAATCGAATTCACGGTCATAATGGCCCCTATGCCACGGGATAAGACGAAGTAAGCCAAAACTAACGTGACAAGCAGACCGGTCTGATAGGATAGATGCAGCTGTTCCTCAAACACGGTTCCTCCGCCAGCCAGCATAACCGTTGTAATGCCGAAAAGGACAAGCATCGTAAACAAGCTGATCCAGTTGCCGATTTTATCGCCAAACAAAACCCGGTTCAAATCTTCATAAGAGTCTGCCTTCAAATCATGAGCCATCAGCATGAGCTTAATGCCGATCCATATGAAGAGCATGGTGGATAAGGCAATTGTCAGTGTAGCCAGCCAGCCATAGCGTGTGAAAAACTGCAAAATCTCTTGTCCGGAAGCGAATCCGGCTCCTACTACGGTTCCGATATAGGTAAAGGCAACTCGGACGATCTGTGTTCCTGTTCGCATTTATTGCCCCGCTTTCTTTGGTTTGGTATAGTACAAGGTATGTTAGGGAAGACAAGCGCATGACTGGAACTTGGGGCAAGCCTTTATTTTTGGTAAAATAAAACAGAACAGGACGACATCGTTCGGAGGTGTGTCTTTTGTGAAAGAAGCTCTTTATGATTTGATTGGTCATTATGGCTATATTGCGCTCTATGTTTTGTTGTCAGCAGGGATTATCGGGGTACCGGTGCCAGATGAAACATTGATGGCTTTTGTTGGTTCATTGACGGCACCGGGAGGACCTTTTGAGTATGGAACAACACTCATTGTTATATATGCCGGAACGATGACAGGGATGGTGGTCAGCTATCTCATCGGTCATCGTGTGGGGAAACCGTTTCTTTATCGTTATGGGAAGTGGGTCAAATTAACCCCAAAGCGGCTTGAGCAAGCTGAGGGCTGGTTTCATAAATACGGGCTTTGGACCGTCTTTTTTGGATACTTTGTGCCGGGAGTACGGCACTTTACTTGTTATCTATCCGGCGTAAGCGGAGTCAAGTTCTATAAGTACATGCTCTATGCAGGCACAGGCGCATTGCTATGGTGTACAACCTTCTTGACTCTGGGCCACTACATTGGAAGCAATCTGGATGGCTTGTTCTATCTGATTCACAAATATATGGGAGTAACGCTGTTCGTCTTGGCGATCGTAGCCGCCGTTGCGCTGGCGTTATACTTCCGTTTCCGGAAACGGAGAGCTGTTTGAATGCCAAAAAAGAGCATGACTGTTTTCTTTGTGAAAACAGTCGTGCTCTTTTTTGGCTTGGATGATCGTTGCTCTGTTAAAAAGCAGCTGAAACCGCCAAAAAGGCCGTCTCGGCGCCGCTCAATCAGCCAACCCCACTCGAGCCTGCCCAAAAGGCAGTCTCAAAGGGAAAAACAGCATCTTCAGCGTGAAAAAGCAGCTGAAACCGCCAAAAAGACCGTCTCGGCGCCGCAAGAGCAGCCAGCCATACTTGAGCCTGCCAAAAAGGCAGGCTCAAAGTGAAAAGCATCATCCGCCGCACAAACAAGCAGCTGAAACCGCCAAAAAAGGCTGTCTCAGCGCCGCGAAAGCCACCACGCCTCGAGCCGTCCCCCCGCCCAAGCCAAGCAGCAAACAACGCAAAACAACCCAGCCCACGGGCTAGGTTGTTTCCACTTTTTTAAAACTAATGATCTGCAAAAAGCTTAATCGATTGAATCGTATTCTCATTCGGATCAATATCCAGCTTCAGTAAAGTTCCTTGTGACTTGTAGGAGAGCACGTACTTGGAGTTGGAATCCGGCTTGCCCAGAATGTCAATTGCATCTTGGACTTTCTGGCCGAGGTGCAAGCCGCGCAGCCCTGGATCAATTTCAGTGGAATGAACATCCACGAACTCAAGCGCATCCTTCTTGTTGAAACCTACGGAAAAGTCGATGAAGTCATAAACTTGGATCGGATCCTCTTCTTCATCCATCACGAATTGTTTCTTCGCTTTCCCAAAACGATCCAGTACGGCATTTTTGCTCGTTCCCAGCTTTAAACCCATAAGTGTTGGTTTTTCCTGTTGATACGCATCTTCTGCTTTAACCTTCGGTTTGGTCGTCGGCTTGACTGAGGCAGGGGGTTGCGGCAATTCGGTGAAATCGCTCTTGGACGACCCTGCAACTTGTGCTTCATGCTTCGCGCTGTCTTCTGGGGTTGGCGTCACAGTTGGTGATACAACGACGAGGGCAGGTGGCGTGCTAACCGGCGGCGGGTTTTGTTGTTGGAATTGCGTAACTGGATCTATGGTAGGCTTTACGGAAGGAGCAGATGACTCTTGACACCCTGTAACCAGCAATGTAGCAATAGCAACTGGCACGCAGCCAAGAACGATAGGTCTAATAAGGTTGTTCATCATCATCTTCCTTTCTGCCGAATCTTTGTAATTAAAATACAACATTACTAATCATACTGCTTTCTGGTTGTTAATCTCAATGCATCTCGATGCCCAAATGTGAGCAATTCTAGAACGAATTTCATGATTGCTGAACCCTACACTAGTATAGACACCCTTAGGAGCGTAAAAGTTTCACTTCGAATGTGTGTTATTCATAAATTGGGACTTGAAACCTACTTCGTCAATATGGTAACTTACTCATAATAGACAGGATGAGGGGGCAGTTATCATGGAATTGTTAAAACAGCGAATCCTAGAGGTCGGTGTCGTTGTATCGGATCAAGTACTTAAGCTGGATGCCATTCTTAATCATCAAGTAGATCCTGTGCTTATCATGGAGATGGGAAAAGAATTTGCAAGATTGTTTAGAGAAACAAAGCCGGACAAGGTATTAACGGTTGAATCTTCGGGCATTCCGATTGCATACACAACAGCTTTACAATTAGAAGTACCCATGATTTTTGCACGCCGCAAAAAAACATTGACCATGGATCAGGATACGTATAGTGAACGTGTGCCTTCTTTTACCAAAGGGATTGTCACGGATATTATGGTTTCCTCCCATTTGCTCCACAAAGGAGAGCGGGTTTTGTTGATTGATGACTTTATTGCAAATGGAGACGCAGCCCGCGGCTTAATTCGCATTATTGAGAAGGCCGAAGCCGAGCTAGTAGGCGTAGGCATCGCGGTGGAGAAGTCCTTCCAAGCCGGCGGAAACTCAATTCGTGAACGCGGAATTCGGGTTGAATCGTTAGCTCGTATTGCTTCCTTAGCGAATGGACAGATCACTTTTAACTGATTTTACATCTAGACTTTGACTTCCCTGAAAACGATTTATCCTATATAATGAAAATTAGGTAGGAGAGGAGGCTGACATCTATGGGTATCGAAAATGGTTCCATTGAATATTTCATGACAAAGCTTGGGGAAGCCAAAACACATTTTGAACGTGCGCTTGACTGTAAGCATACAGAGTTTGATGACCTGTATCCGTATATGATCGAACACCCTCAATTTTTCTGGTATAAACGCTATGTTGCTTGGTCTGAGTTGTTAACGATCGTGAAACTCTGCACAGAGCTCACAATAGAGTGGGAACAACAATTTTCCGCGGCACAAGTGGAATATATTCAGAAACGCGTAATGTCTAGCAAAGTCCTTGATTTCTGGTTTGAGACGAATGATTCGAAGGAACATGTTAGCTAATTCTTCCCCATATACAAAAGAGACCAATGAATCCTTTCGGATGCGTTGGTCTCTTTTTTTAATTCCGATTCAAACTCCATTTTCTAGAACATTCATACTTTCTATATGACGTTTGGTTTGCTCGGAACCCAGTTGGTGAATGGCTCTGTACACTTCTGTTAAGTAATAATCATACTCCTGATTCGCTTCATTGGAATAATATACTTTCCAAGGCAGCCAAGAGGTGGCGTAGCTTCCTTGGGAAGAGTTATCGGTTTCCTCGAAGAGCTCTTGCAATTTATCAAGCTCCTCTTCTGTAGCAGATATTTCAAATTCATAGTTCAACGCTGCTTTATCTTCCAGAACTTCGCCCGTGCCTACGTTGATGTAATATGTTTTTTTGTCCACCTATAAACCTCCCATGCGAATACGATTGCGTAGCGTGGTCACGTCTTGATTAAGGTAACCCAAGTAAATTCGATTTATGTAAAGTTTGAAGAAAACAGGAATTGGTGTATGCTAGAAGAGTAAAATTGGTGTGTTGGAGGTAAGATGAATGATATCGGAAGAACAATTAGATCAGTATCGGATAGATAGTACGCTGCTGCGTGTGATACGTGACGTTAGTCCAAGGAATGACGTTCGTGGCATTGTTGTTGCTTGGGATGATGAGAGTGTTTTGATCCGCAAAAAAAATCGCCGAGTTGTTAAACTGGCACGAAGTTATGTGTATCAGCCGTATGGCGACGAAAGACCTCCTGAATATATGCTGCCCCAAGATTTGATCGAACCTGACGGCGAGTCGGAAGATGACGAATAAGCCGAATTACTCGCCTGTGAACAAAATCCCTATTCGGGGAATACATATGGATCTTGTGAATTCGAACTATGGTGATTATTTGCTGATTTCCAGCGACGATCCTTTGCAGACTTTGAATTCGTCGCCATGGGGCGGCGGTTACGGCATCCACAAACGGCTTATGAACAGACAAGTGGACAAGCTTTACAACGAACCTGATCCCCTAGGGGAGATGAACACTTTTATCCAGCGGGAAGGTTTCGATCCCCAAGAAACAGCTGGTATGCTGACAGCGGCCTTCGTGAAAGATGTAGGGTATCATAGTTTGGCTTGGGGAAATCAGGAAGGTGAGGAAGGTGATCATCTTGCCAGTGAGATTCTACAGCAGGATCAAGAGCAGGAACATCTGCAGGTTTGTTCATGGGTAACTGTGGGACTAGGGAATAAAGCAAGAGCCGGAGCAATACTTCCCATTACGTCGCTCTATCCTGGAACGATCAATACGATTGTAGTGATCAATGGCTGTTTAACAGATGCCGCAATGGTGAATGCTGTGATTACTGCGACCGAAGCCAAAAGTGCCGCGTTGCAAACATTAGGCGTAGAAGTAGATGGTCACCCGGCTACGGGAACGAGTACGGATGCTGTTCTTATTGCGGCAACTGGCCGCGGTCACACGTATCGTTATGCGGGGACGGCCACTTCGCTGGGCTACTTGATTGGCAGAACGGTGTATGAAGCGATTCTTGCCCAAAAGCACTTATACGAGAAAACGCTCCACTGAATCCGCAAGGATAAGCAGAGCGTTCTGTTTTCGATTATGTTCTGCGGAAAATACCGTAAGCAACCCCAGCTTGAAGCTCACCTAATCCGGAATCATCTTCATCTTCTTTTTTAAAGTTGGGGTCATGAACAATGCCTTCGGCTTCGCCTTCCGTCAGATGCCGTTCATTTCCGGTATATTTGGGCTCCAAGGCTTTGATTTCTTCTTCATCCATCTATTATCCCTCCTTTGCCAATAGGGTTAGGAAGGAGGGAAGGTTTTATGCATGTTTGGCAAAAAAGTATCGTTGACGAGCTTTCATTTTCCATGTTATATTAAGTTTTGTTAAAGCTAATAAGCGATCATGGCGGAATTGGCAGACGCGCACGGTTCAGGTCCGTGTGGGCTTACCCCCGTGGAGGTTCGAGTCCTCTTGATCGCATTATAACTAAAGTGAAACCCTTCGAATAAATTTGAAGGGTTTATTTTTTGTGATTTTTAATGTGCTGCTGGCGTATCGTAGGGGCTTAGCTTTGATAATCAGGAATCTAAAAAATTGAACAAAAACATTTCCTTTGAGGTATAATGAAGGTGTGAATTGCAATCCCATAACGTGGAGGGATAGAAATGAAGCCTATCAAAATTGAGGATCGCGAAATTATAGATGCCATTAATTCGGGCGCAGCTTATTTCGAGATTGACAGCCGAAAATTTATGCTTTTTGAAGTAGAGAGTTTACCAGGGTCGGACATATACGAAGTGCAAGATGAAGAGGAAAAAAACCTGCTGCTTGAAGCTCTTAATGGAGACAATCCCACACTATCTGAAGCTGAAGTAGATGTAATGTTAGGGATTTCAAAGGATTCATGAACGTTCATTGGAGAAAATCGGCTGTACTTTCCCTAATGAGCTTGGACAGTTGGCGTGAAAAAATGGAGTTACAGCCAATTGCATCGTACTTGAGAAATTGCATCGTTCAGTATTTTCAAAAACAAGATTTCACCATCTATGTGCCGGGTAGCGCTGTTTTCATTGAAGGATATCCTGCTGGTCTGCGAATGGCACTCATCACAATTGGAACAGTTGATCCCTATAAAGTGTTCTACAGATATTCGCAAAATGCTGTAGAAATATTCCTTGTTCGTCATCCTCGTCAGAGAATACTTCAAAAATGAATCGAGTGCTATTCGGCTCGGTTCTTTTCTTTTTCAGATGCTAAGAGGAAGCTTTCACTCCAATAGTCAAGAACGAGCTCTTGAATTTGTCCTTGTGACGGTTCAGGGACTTTTTGCTTATTTGTTATGACTCTACTTATTTTAAATAGGTATTTCTCCAAGCAGTTTCTTCAAGTTAATAGAAGAACGAAATGTCTTCGGGTCAAGCACATCTAGATCAAGGTGAATAGCTAGGTGCTTAATGTTGCTTTGTTTAATCCAATCTTTGATAGATTCAGTACTGCTCATTAACACAATTCTAACTAAATCGCTGTGAGCATCGATCCAAACCAAACCTAATTCCCCACTGTATCGTTCGTTTAAATAGGCAAATGGGGCTTGTTCGACTAAGCAGTCACCACCAAACATGACAATGCGATCCGGCTTATGAGCAGAAATGATGTGATGAGCAACCGCTAATTGCTCAAGCAGCTGTTTTCTTCCATACGTACCGTTCTCGTTTTCAAGTGGAGTTCCGTCATAAGCTTGAACGGGGACATGGATAAGGGGTTGATCATGTCAGGAGCTAGCCAAGCCAGTACGCACTTTATAGATAGGTACTACCAGAAAGGATAGTGTAAATATGAGTATGGCTGAATTTAAAGGCAAAGTTAAGAATATTCAAGATACACCTTTTGGTTATACATTATCGGTTATCGGAGGCATGGTGAAACGGACAGAATACCCACAAGTTCCCCCTAAAGTCGAGTATAGTCTCATGGAGAAAGTGGGAACCTTATTACCTGTTTTGGAAGATTTATGTGAGTGGGGAGTAAAAAACCAAGGAGCTAAGCGGCCTGTTCTCGCTTAGCTCCTTGGTTTTTTGGCGTCCAACGCGGCATTATTGAATTTCAAAATCTACGGTTCGAATTTTTTCGGTTTTCTGGTGGCAGAATGGGTTCGATTACGTCCCAATGTTCGGCGATTTTCCCATTCTCCACGCGGAACAAATCGTAGAAAGCGTTAGGCTCTCCATTGATGAGACCTTCGCTTACCGTAAGCACAAAATCGCCCTGACCGATAACTTGATGAACATGCGTGTATTGCATTTCAATATGCTGCTCTTCCAATGCCTTCACAGCAGCAACGAGACCAGAAAGGCCGTCTGCAATATGCGGATCATGCTGAATATACTGATCCCCATCAAAGTAAGTGGTAAGCAGGCCGCGATTATTCCCGATCATGATGTCCTCAACAAAGCATTTCACATATGCTTTATTCGTATCCGTCTTGTCGATATCCTTGATCGTGACCGGTCCGTCAATCATCGTATGATTGCTTGGTGTTTTCTCCACCATATCTTGCAAGTTGTCCCAATGCTCGACGATGAATCCATTCTCAAAACGGAAAATATCAAACCCGATTTTGGGGCCGTGAAAATCATAGATGGAATGAAGAACCACAAAATTTCCATCGACTAAAGTGCGCTGAATGCTAACCTTTGTACCCACTTCCTTGAGATGTTTAAGCGCACCAAGCATGGCCGCGCGACCATCGGGCAAAGCCTGATTGTGTTGAATATAATGATCGGGATGAACGTAATTCATAATGGCTTCGGTGTGGCCGCTTTCTAAGCTTTCCAGCACTGCAATTGCCTTAAGGACAAGCTCATTTTGATGTTCTAATGTCATTGAAATAGCTCCTTTTTATCAGAAATTGAAGTTTGATAGTCACTAGATAAATAATGAACATTATGTTGTTTATTCATCTGTTGCTCATTATAATAGGGATTATTGCAACGCTCAATATTCAATATTTTTGTTTTTGAAGGATAAGATACATGCCAAATAAATTTGTCGCGTAAACATCAAATTTTTTTCAAGGAGAGACAAAAACGATGAACAAGAAGGTCGATTTAAGAATACTGCGGACAAAGCAATCGATCCGAAAGGCATTTTATGAGCTTATTCAGGAAAAAGGATATGAAGCGATAACGATTCAGGATATTGCTGATCGGGCTGTGATCAATCGAAATACTTTTTATCTTCACTACGAAAATAAACCTGACTTATTACATACATGTATGGATGAGTTGTTGAGCGAAGTGAAGAATGTAATTGTTCAATGTCCAATCAACATGAATCCCTTCAGTATTTCTAAACTCGAGACAGTCATGCAAGCTATATTGGAACACATTTCACGCAACACATCTTTTTACCAGGCAATGTTAATTCAAGAGAATAGAATCCATCCGTTTCGAGAGAAAATGGAGAATATTATTAAAGAGAAACTAAATGAAGGGGGGAATCCTGCTGCTGGAAAATCCTCTTTTGTTATATCTAAGGAATTGCTGCTCGAATACCTTGTATCCTCATTTATGGGAGTTATCATTTGGTGGATTAAAAACGATCAGCCTCTTCCAGCGAGTGAAGTTTCCTCTCAGTTTAGTAGACTGGTTGCCTACGGGCGTTTGAATGTCGCAGGTATCGAATAATATTAACGCAGACAAAGCAGGATCCATGTCTCACAAACGGGGGCAGCCAGCCCATTTTTTTGAATGCAAGTTAATGGAGAAAATCTCGCCAAACCTGTTCATTTCCTAGGAAATAATTCGGAAATAAGGTGCCCAATATTTTGTTGGATAGCGGACAAGCAGGCAGGGTAGGCAACCAAGGTCAATGCCCCTTATAATAGATAAAAGATCGGAGCGGGCAAGGAGGCATTCTATGGAGGAAGATTGGAATTTGTTTGAGCGTGATCGGGATCGTGAGCCGATTCTAATCTTTATGAACACCGCGTTGAAGCCGAAAGCGCCTTACCTTGGCTTTGGTCAGCTTGTTACTATCGTCTTTAATATGTATAGTCTGTGGGACTTGTCAGGCAGTAATAAGCAGAAGGCACAGCAGTTGTTCTACTCTCTTGAGGATAAGCTCATTTCTCGCATGAAGGATCGTGGAGTTTCACTGTATGCGGGGCGTATTTCTGCCAATCACAAAATGGAAATGCACTTTTATGCCAAGGATGACTGGGATGGAGAGTTGGAGTTAAAGCGGATGCTGGCGGATTTCCCAAGCTTCCGCTACTATTTTATGATGAAGCACGATCCGGATTGGCTTTTTTATTTGGAGGAAATGATTCCTTCCCCGCTTGAAGAGCAGTGGATGCGCAATGCGAAAATCGTTTATGCCTTGAAGCGTCATGGTGATAAATTGGACATAGCGAGAGAAGTGCAGCATTGGTTGCATTTCCCGGATGCTACTCCGCTGATTGAAGTGAAAAGAAAGATCGGTCAACTGGGTTATCGGGTAGTCGCTTCGGAACTGGATACGAGAGGAAGCACAGACATGCATGTGCTGCATGTAAGTATGAAACATACTTTGGATGTGCCGACCGTTAATACGGTAACTAGAGAGCTTTTCCTTCTAGCAACAGAGTCGGGGGGCACGTATGATGGCTGGGGAACGCAGCTCGTGCTTAGGTTCCCTGCGAAAATACGTGTTTACCTCAAACGGATGATGAAGAAAGTGCTCGTCATTTTCAAATAAGGAAGATTCCTAGTATGGCTGTTTTCATGAAAGCTAGGTATAATACATAGTATAGTTTGTACATGTTTGATAAAGGAGATGACAAGTCCATGGAAAGAACAATCACAGGAACAGTTACAGGCAGCTTCGCACATGTGCTTCAAACGTTTGCACTTTCACTTCTGGTCTCATTTCTAGGGACATTAGTCGGAGCTATGGTTGTTCCTGCACCCATGATTCCACTATTTATTATCGCAGAAGTCGTGATGCTGGTTGCAGCCATTGTGATCCGTATTCGCGGCAAACACATTGGATTCGGCTTCCTTTATGCTTTTACAGCAATTTCCGGTGTAACGCTTTATCCGGTCATTATGGCGTATGGCAGCCAATTAGGAGCACAAGTTGTTTCTGGCGCGTTTTTCGCGACAGCAGCGATCTTTGGCGGTCTTGCCTTCTATGCGCATCGCTCGCAGCGTGATTTCAGCTTTTTGGGCGGATTCCTATTCGCTGGAACAATCGGTCTCGTACTTATGAGTGTCATTGGCATGTTCGTAGGTTTTGGCTCCGTGGTCAATTTGGTTTGGTCGATGATTGGGATTTTAATTTTCAGCGGCTGGGTTCTGTATGATGTGGCTCAATACCGTAATGGCGTAGCTTCAGAGGAAGTTCCGCTGGCAGCACTCAATATTTACTTGGACTTTATTAATCTGTTTATGTACATTTTGCGTTTTATTGCTTCTATCGTGGGAATTAGCAGAAATTAGACATTAGTTGTCGAATAAAAAAAGCACTTTCGATCTTCACACTTCAGTGTGAATCGAAGGTGCTTTTTTGCATTAATCGCCGCGAAATTTGCGGCTGACTTCCAATAAGCTATGTAGGAGCAAGGTTAGTTCAGCATGGCTTAAACGAATAATGCCAGCTTCCGCTTCCTCCTGTTGGTTAAGTTTGAGCTCAAGTACACGCTGGGTTGGATCCATTTGGAGCTGGAGTTGATCGGTAAGGAGCACTTGTTCCCACATGCTATGCACCTCTTTCTCTCTCTTTAGTCTAGGATATGCTCAAATCAAGAGATTAGAAGCGTATAGTTTTCGGCGAGAGGTGATCGTTTTTTGGGGGGACAAGCACGATTTGCCTGCTAGCTTCATACAATTTAAGGATCCTAGTGAGGAGAAAGGGGATGACCTTATGGCGGCTTGCAGCACTTGGACGTATAGAGGAATATCGGCTTCAGTATTTAAAGCATTACAACAAGTCGGTAGGAAGCAAGGCTTTATGATTCCAAATTCAGCTTCAGGCAAGTTCATGATTACAGTAGTAGGCATGAATGTCGGTTTTCAGTATTCCTGGGATATGCAGGGTCAAGTCTTGCTATTGCAATGTGATAACAAACCGATGCTGCTTGGATGCGGAACGATCAAAACATTTGCAGATAAAATTATCGCCGAAAGCGGCGGGAAAATCGGTTGATACCTAGCAACCACCTGCCGATCCGTTTAAGGGGTAATCTCTCTGGTTAAAATAGAGAGAAAAGGCAGGTGGTCGTATGGCCAAAAGCGATGAGCTGGTCAAGTACATAACACAGCAAGTGGTTACGTATATCGATACCCCGAAAGCTGTTCGCCAACACGCCAAAGCGCTCAGTAAAGAGCAGCGAGAGAGTTGGCAGACCCGGTGGTTCGGCATGCTGCCGCTTGCTGCTCGTATGTTCATGGATCAGTTCAAACCGAAAAAGTGATTCATGCAAGGTAGTAGCGAGACTTCTAGTTATTGTGGAGACAAATGGAAAGGGCTATCCTAAAAGTAGAGAAAATCTACTTGAGGACAGCCCTTTTATCTTCGGGTGGATTTTCCTTGCCAGCCGGTATAATTCCTGCGATTGTGCATCCTTTTTGTCTTGAGAATGGGCAAAATGGTGAAAAGCCTGCGATTATGCATCCTTTAGAATGCTTTTCTCGATTTAAGGAGGAAAAAACAGAAAAAGCCTGCACTTTGGCAGGCTTTCTCTGTTTTCACGCGATTTGATCGGAAAAGCCTGCACTTTCGCAGGTTTTCTAAACCGATGAGCGACTAGCTTTGCTTATAGGTTTGCGCAGTAGCTACTAATGGCTGCGGGTCAGCCGCTTTTTAACGATATACATGACCTTGCGCCAACGCATCCTTGAGCTGTACATAACGGGAGCCTTCGTGGTCTAAGGTCAGGTAAGTTTCACCGGATTCCCATTGCTGGTAGCCTAGTATGGCAAGCGGGAGTGTAACTTGACCGTCGTACAATTCTGTCACATAAGTTAGCTTGTCCGATTGACCAAGTGCATCCTGAAGCTGCTGCGGTTGGGTAAGGGGCAAGGGAGTACCTTGAACCCAAGGAAGACGATCATAGGGATCGAAGGAAGGGTGCTGGACGGTAGTCGCAGGCCCTTTTAAGACGGATTCCGTTATTGGTAGATTCGTAAGCTTGGCTGAAGGATCTTCTTTTAGCGGAAGAAGCTCACCGGATTTGGCGTCGAAATAATAAGCTTGATTGTGGATCATGACTTTCCATACAGCGGTTAGGGCGTTCATATATAATCGGTTTAATTGTATCGTTTCATTTTGTACAAAAGCGGAATAAGGGATAGTAGCTGGAATGAGTTCCTGCTGTACCAAAGAACGATACAGCGTGTTCAAGCTGAATAGCGGATGATCGCCTGTGCCATACTCGGTGAGTCGGAAGGAGCCGTTCTCTGTTGCATGTACAATCATATAGCCAACTTCTCGTCCATGATCTGTGAGAATAACCCCCCAGCCATGGGTGCCGGGACCAAGCGGGAAGCTGCTCCAAACGGCCGACTGCCAGCTTTCAAATCCGGCTTCACGCGCGAGAACAACACGCCAGTTGTTAATGGAGGCGGTTAATGTTGTTTCGCTTCGCAAATCTGGATGTGGTTTAGCCGCGGTGCTTCCAGCGATCGTTTCTTTTGCGTTCTGTGTAAGGCTGCTCCGAGCCATCTGATCCAGACTCTCACCCGCAGAGCTTTGAAGGGGAATAACAAGTAAACTGCTAACACTAATCAAGCAAGCGGTTGTCCAAATGATCCAACGTGCCAATCCGTTCACCCACCTATCGCCAAACTCTCAATTGTATGAATCTATTGTAATGCTTATGCTATAAAAAGATTGTTAGAACCTGGAACCGTAATTATGCGATGTTTTAGCGACATGCGTCAGTTCCTGGGTGTACGACTTGCATTCAGATGAAACAATCCGCAATTGATGACAGAAACGGCAATACGCGGTTTATGCTGCCAGTCGATTTCTTGCAGCCGATTGCGGCATTGGGCTTCAATTTCATCGCGCTGCTCCGGCTCTGCACCTAGCAAAAGACCGTTATAATAAGACTCTACGCGGTCGATTTCACTGCGGTGCTGCTCATTGGCTTCGTCTGCCCAGCTGTGATCATAGGTGCTGATTTTACGCTCCAGCGTCATTTCTAGGGCGTTCACCGCTTTCGACAAGGAGATCGTATCGGGCAAAATATGACTGTTCGCGGGCAGTTTTGGCGAAAGGCTTTTGGTTAGCAATTGTTTATGAAAATGCTCGCGAATTTCGCCGCTATTGAGCTGGATCGCCAGGGAATGAATTTCGCTTCGTTTACGATCGCAAGCAAGCTCAACCTTGTAATTCAAGCAGAGCCAGGTATCATAGACGAGTGCTGCATGATAAGTGGCCCCGGTCGGGAAAGGTTCCTCGAACAAATGAACGAATTTCCCTCGTTCCCGCACGATCGTGAAGATCTGATCCAACCGTCTGCTCCCGAAAGTAACTTCATCCTGAGGAACACGCGTTGTTATAGTCGTAGGAACGAAGCCAAAATAGCGGCCAAGAATGCTGTCCGAGCTCCCATCAGGAGCCCCCGGCATGGGGCTGCCGCCAGAGGCAGGCGGCCCTGCTGCTGGCGGAGGTTTGACAGCGGTCGCCGTCGCCTTCGGCTTGGCCTCGAGCTTCATCTGTTCTGGATCGAAGATGAATTTATACGTCATGGTTTCCGCCGGCGCCCCGGTACGCTCGACAAAGCTCCAATAATAGGGACGTCCTGTCATCTCACGATCCGCTTCCGGGGAGAGCTTCGCCGTGACATACGCAGGAGACTTCTCGATAATTGTGCAATTATAGGCTTCCAGAAAACGCAAAACGAATGTATGAATATTTCGCTTGTTCATGGACGTACCTCACCGATCTCCGAGCCGCTCGCGGCGTTCAGAATGCCTTGAAAGGCAATTCCCTGCAAAGGGTCATTTTCTTCCACTTCCGATTTGACTTCGATAATAGTATCCGCCAGCTGATCCATCTTCTTGCGAATGTCGTCTTTGGATCGCGATTCCATCACCATCCGGAAAAGGGATGTTTCAAGCGAGCCTTTCTTCTCAATCTTCTCCAAGATCGTATCCAACTGCCCGATTACCATCTCAAACATGTTGATTTTCTCATGCAGCAAGGAAAGAATGTGTTCTTCAATCGTGTTGTTCGTAGACAAATTATAAATATTGACATCATGCTGCTGCCCCAGACGGTGCACACGCCCAATCCGTTGTTCTACCCGCATAGGGTTCCAAGGCAAATCGAAGTTAATCATGTTATGGCAAAACTGGAGGTTAATTCCCTCGCCACCGGCTTCAGTAGCAACGAGCACTTGAACGCGATTTCGGAATAAATCCATCATCCAATCCTTCTTGCCGCGATTCATTCCGCCTCGATAAGGGACAGCCGTGATCTTGTGTTCTTTCAAATAATTGAGCAAATATTCTTGAGAAGCGCGGTACTCCGTGAAAATGATGACCTTGTCATTAATATCCTGAACAAGCTTCATCGTGGTTTCCGCTTTGGTATTGGCTTTAATACTGCGGATGAGCTCAACGAGCTCCCATATTTTGGGCCGTACGGGAGAATCCTCGGCAGTTTTCTTAAACAAGTTAACAAGCGTAATGAAAACGGCGTCTCTGGAGCTGCAGACTTCACGCTGCAGTGTAATGAGCGAGAGCATGCTGCTCAGATCGCCTGCGCTTTCCTCGTACCGACTGCGTACGAAGTTCGTGACCCCATCATAGAGCGCTTGTTCATCGTGAGATAACGTGAGCGGAATATTTTTGACAACACGTTTGGTGTAGTGAACACCACCGTCTCCCCGACGGTTGCGAATCATGACCTTGGATAGCTCTTGCTGAAGCTGAACCTCGTTTTTTGGTGTTCTTTTGCCAACGACATAATTGGACTTGAAGCTGCTTTGAATGCCAAGTTGACCTGGCTTCAGCAGCGTAATTAGGTTATATAATTCTTTCAAATCGTTCTGCACCGGTGTTGCGGTTAAGAGTAGGCAATATTTTTTGCGCAGCTCGTTCACGAAAGTGTAGTTGGTTGTTTTCTTGTTTTTGAGTTTGTGGGCTTCATCCACAATGAGCATGTCATATTCAAGACCCATCACAATTTCGCGGTGCGGGTCCCGCTTGGCCGTATCCATCGAGGCCACAATGATGTCGCTTTGCTGCCACATATACGCTTTCTTGTGAGCGACCGCAGGTATGCCGAATTTGGAATTTAATTCCCGAACCCACTGAAGCACGAGGGAAGCAGGGACCAGAATAAGCGTTTTGCGGACCAAGCCGCGGATCATGTATTCTTTTAAAATTAAACCGGCCTCAATCGTTTTCCCTAATCCCACTTCATCGGCCAAAATGGCGCGGCCCCGCATTTCATTCAGCACACGCTTCGCGGTATCAATCTGGTGGGCCATCGGCTCCAGCTGTCCGAGATGGACAAGACACTGCATTTCGTCAAACGTAGAAATAAGCCTCGATTCTTCCGATTCGTAAGCTAGTTGATATAGCGTCCAGTCGTCCCATGGACCTCCTCCACGCATACGATGATCCAGTTCAGTTAACGAGTCCCTCTCAAAGTGCATGTCAAGCTGATGATGAATAGGGCGAATGTTCTCTTGCTGTTCATGTTGTCGCATGGATGTGCCCTCCTGAAAGCTGGGAATGAGAAAACTTGAAGAAATGCTTGGAAAAATGACTTGAAAGCAGCAAATCGCTGCCGAATACGTGTTAGTATGTCCAGAAGAGGGGCTTTCATAACTTTTTCCATGTAAGAGTTTTACTCATCGCCTAAACTTGCATCTCGCAGATAAGTCCTGGATTTCGTAAGTGAGGATGAATTTATGGTATGATATAGCTTGTCTTTGGATTGTAATGTAAGAAAGGGTGACCGACGGAGATGACGGCATGGCGATTTATACATACAGGAGATCGTTCTCCTGCTGAAAATATGGCTTTGGATGAAGCAATACTGACTGCGCATAGTGAGGGCAAGGTGCCCCCTACGGTACGTTTCTATGGATGGAACCCGGCAACGCTTTCGATTGGTTATTTTCAAAAGGCGGCAGAAGTAGATCAAGAAGCAGTAGCCAAAGAGGGGATTGGCTTCGTCAGACGTCCAACCGGAGGCAGAGCGGTACTGCACGACAAAGAACTGACGTACAGCATCATTGTTGCAGAGGATTATCCGGGAATTCCCCGGAATGTGACAGAAGCTTATCGTGTGCTGAGCGAGGGGCTTTTGCAAGGATTTCGTGCGCTTGGCCTTGGCGCTGAGATGGTGCAGTTGGCCAGTGATGAAGAGAAGGAGAAATATGCTTCGGCAGGATCAGCCGCATGCTTCGATTCCCCTTCTTGGTATGAGCTGGTCGTTGAAGGGCGCAAAGTAGCTGGGAGCGCGCAGGTGAGGCAGAAAAATGTCGTGCTCCAGCACGGCTCCATCCTACTGGATATGGACACGGACCAACTATTCCGCATGCTGCGATTCTCCAATGACAAAGTAGCAGATCGCATGAAACAAAGCTTTCTCAAGAAAGCTGTTGCCATCAATGATTTGCTTCAAGCTGGGGGAAAAGAGCCGGTAACGTTGCCTCAGGTGGAAGCAGCTTTTTGTCGTGAAATAGCGCTAGGATTGGGCGTAGAGCTTGTCGAGTCGACGTTGACACCTTACGAACTGGAGCTAAGTGATCAATTGGTTCGTGAGAAATACGGCACAGAGGAATGGAATTTGCGTAGATAACGAGAAAAAGAACCTTAGAATCCACAATTGTGGTTTCCAAGGTTCTTTTTTGTGAAAGAGAAGGGTTTAGGCAAACGTGCGCTCGAATTCACGCTGCAAAGTTTGCGTAAGTGGACCGGGCGATCCGTTAGCAATTGGTTTTCCATCGATCTGAAGGATGGGTGTTATCTCCACAGTTGTTCCTGTGATAAAAGCTTCGTCAGCCAAGAGCAGCTGTTCCGTTGTAAAAGCTTGCTCTTTGACGTTAATTTTGAGCGAATGAGCTAATCTTAATACAACTGCTCGTGTGATGCCATGCAAAATCAAATGGTTGGCAGGATGCGTGTAAAGCACATTGTCCTTAATCATCATGATGTTCGAGGCACTGCATTCGGTTACGATTCCGTCTCGATGTAGAACGACTTCTTGTACACCATGATCGAGTGCGGCTTGCTTAGCCATCGTATTAGGCAGTAGATTCAATGTTTTGAGATCACATCGGAGCCAGCGAATATCCGCAAGCGTGATTGCCTGAATGCCTTGCTGCATGGCAGAGACAGGTCTTGGGACTGTTGTGCAGTAGGCCAAGAGAACCGGCTCAGCATGTGTTGGAAACGGATGTGCGCGAGGCGCCTCGCCACGGGTGATTTGTACATAAACCGTACCTTCGACAAGTGCGTTTTTGTGTACAAGCTCAGTCAGGATTTCACCGATCTTGTCGCTCGTATAAGGCAGCTCAAGGCGAACCTCTGATGCTGATCTTTGCAGTCTTTGCATGTGGGCTTCTTGCTCGTAAAGAGTTCCCTGATAAACTCGGAATACCTCGTAAATACCGTCTCCGAAATAGTAGCCACGATCATCCGGCGAGATCTGTATGTCATTCTTGGGCAAGAACTGATTTTTATAAAAATACATGTCATCATCTCCTTAAAATAAAAAGGAACAAATGTTCTAATAAATCCAACATTGTGGTATCCTATCTATAGGTTAGCAGAGGAATTCCTCATCGTCAAAATGTGCGGCACCGAAAACTGGATTCATAGAATCAAACCAGTTATTTGCTAGGTATTCATGTGAAATAAAGAGCATTTCCAAGCAACAATCAGATAATTAGATAAGGGCTTGTATTTAGCGAGGAATTTGCTTGATTAGCTGTTAGATGATCAATATATAGTGTTGTATAATGGTTATATGACACCATATGTTGTGATTTTACATAAACTTCTTAGTGGAACCATCATTTTAATCGCGGTTGAATTTGTAGCTTATTAGGAGGTAGTCGTAATGGGGATTGCAAAGTCAATTAACAAGCTGGATGGGTTAAGTGAGAAAATATTTTTGGACCGTTATGCACTGAAAAATGCGGATACGAGCCTTGCCAAAGTGGGAGATACCGTTCTCGTACTGACGAAGGATGATCCTAAGTTCCCCGCCAAAGAAGTGGGGGAAATCATCAGCCGAGAAGGAAACATCGTGAAAGTGAAGACTCGCAGTGGCGAAACCGTAGCCTCATCAGTCGAGAAGCTTACGCTCAATATAGAAAAAACACCGGAAGAAATGTGGGACCGTTTGGCAGGGGCGATGGCTTCGGTGGAGGGTACGCCTGAGAAACGTGCAGAATGGTCTGATAAATTCAGATATATTTTAGATGATTGGAAGCTTGTGCCTGGAGGGCGGATTGCTGCTGGTGCAGATGCCAGTGATGAATTGACGCTCTTTAACTGTTATGTCATTCCTTCTCCTCACGATAGTCGTGGGGGCATTATGAGTACATTGACGGAAATGACAGAAATTATGTCGCGCGGCGGTGGCGTAGGCATCAATTTGTCCTCGCTGCGACCACGGCGTTCTGTGGTGAAGGGGGTTAATGGTTCTTCCAGCGGAGCGGTGTCATGGGGCGGGCTTTTCAGCTATACCACCGGTTTAATTGAACAAGGCGGGAGCCGTAGAGGCGCTTTAATGCTGATGATCAATGACTGGCATCCGGATCTTGAAGATTTCATTACCGTGAAATCCACAATGGGCCAAATTACGAACGCGAATTTATCCGTTTGCGTCAGCAATGGCTTTATGAAAGCCGTGAAGGAGGACCTGGATTGGGAGCTGGTCTTCCCGGATACAACAGACCCTGATTATAACGACAAATGGGACGGCAACTTAGATGCATGGAAAAAGCTAGGCAAAACCGTTAAGCCTTATCGGACTGTCAAAGCACGTGAAGTCTGGCACACGATCATGGAGTCAGCTTGGAAATCGGCTGAACCCGGTGTGGTCTTCTTGGAATACTACAACCAGATGTCCAATAGCTGGTATTTTAACCCTATCATTTGCACGAATCCATGTGGGGAGCAGGGCCTGCCGGCGTGGGGCGTTTGCAACTTATCTGCGATAAATCTTTCGAAGTTTTATGATGAGCAGAAGCATGATGTGGACTGGGCGGATTTGGCCACAGTTGTTCGTTATTCGACGCGTTTTCTTGATAACGTGATTGACAAGACGCCCTACCATTTCGAAGAAAATCGGGTAAATCAACAAAGTGAACGCCGCGTAGGTCTTGGCTCTATGGGACTTGCTGAGCTTATGATTAAATTGAAAATCCGTTACGGCAGCCCGGAATCACTCGTATTTCTTGATAACATATACAGCTTCATGGCCAAAGAAGCCTACCTGGCCTCAGCGGAAATTGCCGGTGAAAAAGGGTCTTTCGAAGCTTTTATAGCGGATAAATTCCTGGAAAGCGGCTTTATGAAAAACATGACCAAAGTATTTCCTGAGGTTGGCGAAGCCATTAAGATACAGGGGATGCGCAACGTTACCGTGATCACTCAAGCACCTACCGGCAGTACCGGAACGATGGTGGGGACATCGACGGGAATTGAACCTTATTTTGCCTTTGAATATTATCGCCAAAGCAGGCTCGGCTTCGACAAGCAATATGTGCCGATTGCCCAGCAATGGAAAGATGCGCATCCGGATCAAGAGCTGCCTGATTATTTCGTCACAGCGATGTCTCTGAGTGCCGAAGACCACATTCGCGCGCAAGCTGCCATTCAAGCTTGGGTGGATAGCTCCATCTCCAAAACCGCGAACTGTCCGGCTGATTTCACAGTGGAAGATACCAAACGTCTATATGAATTGGCCTTTGATCTTGGTTGCAAGGGTGTAACGATCTATCGGGATGGCAGCCGTGATGTGCAGGTTTTGAGCACAAGTTCGGATACAAAGGATGGAAAGAACGAAGAGAAGTCGGAGAAAAATGAGAAATGCGAAGAGGAAAGTGACAAGCAATACAAGCGCCGACCGCAAATCTTGCGTGGGGCTACGTATAAAGTCAACACCCCGTTCGGTATGGCGTATATTACCATTAATGATATGAACGGTGCGCCGAGCGAGATTTTCCTCAACGTAGGCAAAGCAGGCTCCGATGTGTTCGCCATGTCCGAAGCACTGGGGCGCGTGTGCTCGCTGTTCCTGCGTTATGGCGACCACGGCGACAAAGTCAAGCTGCTCGTGAAGCACTTGAAAGGCATTGGCGGCTCCGGCGCCATTGGCTTCGGCACGAATCGCGTCGAGTCGATCGCCGACGCCGTTGCCAAAGCACTCGAGCAGCACGACGAAGTGATGAACGAGCAGGATGACGCGCGGAACTACGTGACCGCGACAAGCGAGGTGCTGGATGCGCCAGCTCCAGCACCTGCGGCAGCGCAGACGGGCTCGAGTCCGAGCGCCCACGCGTCCAGCGTGGCGTCGAAGGACTTGTGCACGGCGTGCGGATCGGCTTCGCTGGTGAACAGCGAAGGGTGTAAGAATTGCATCAACTGTGGGTATAGCAGGTGTAATTAGGTTGAGGGGGGCCTTGTTGTGGGGCCCTTTATTTTATTTTATTTTATTTTATTTTATTTTATTTTATTTTGAAATTCCGTAATTCTGTGAATTTCTCATTAAATCAAAAAAAATGATTTATTTCATCCCTTTAGGCTTACTGTATCACATTTATTATTTTGTTTGGTAAACCATTATTTTCACCTGGATAACCTAATGAAGCATTAATAAACCTACAATCATAGTTCATATAATCCATTCTTTTATGCACATGTCCAAAGCACCTATTTTACATAGTGATGAGAAAATAATGTTATCGAGGATTGTCTGCCATATCGACAAAAAGAGCAAGTCCAGAGAACGACTAGCCGGCGATTGTCGTCGTTCGCTCTCCAAAGCACTATCGCCCAGTAGATGGTTCCTCATAGCTTTGCAAGCCGGCGTCGCGCAAAGTTCTTCCGACATAGCCCAACTCTCGACGTGCAGCGGCATCGTTGACTGTGAACTCACGCCCGATCATGCGTATCATCGAGCGTGAGATCGGCGGATCGCCGTCTTTCCGCGTGACGGCCCAGATAGTGTCGAGCAGCCTGCCAATGGCAGAGGCAAGCCAGTAGGGCATCGAACGCAGCTTATCGATGGACAGGCCCTGCAAGTTCGCGAGCGAGGAGACGAACTCACGGAAAGTCTGCCCTTCCTGGTCTTTGATGAAGAAGGCATGACCGCCTTCTCCGCGTTCAAGAGCACATTGTATGGCTTCGACCACATTGTCCACGTGGCAGGTTGCAAAAGCGTAGTCGCCGCGGTCGATGAAGGCGAACTGTCCAGATCTGACTGCTTCGGGAAGCGCTCGACTAAACGGATCACCAGGCCCCCAGATAGCCGGTGGGCGGAGCGCGATGGTGCGAAAGCCGGGTTTGTTGGCTGCCAGAACCAATGGCTCGGCCCGTGCCTTGCTTGTCAGGTAGGCGGAGAAGTGGTTCGGGAAAGTTGGCGCGCTTTCATCGGCGTCGCGGATGGGCGTACCGCCATTATCCATGAGGATCCCTGCCGCGCTGATGTAGACGAATGTCTTCGCACCGGCGGACTCAGCTGCCTTCAACAAGGCTACGGTGCCATCGACGTTGGTACGGAAGAAGGGTTCGCGAGGCCCTGAGAAGCGGAACAGGGCGGCCGCATGCACAACCGCATCAATCACCGGCAATATGAGTGGCGTGTTGCTTTCGAGATCGGCATCGACTGGCGTCGCACCCATGGACTTGAGTTTGGCGTGAGATGATGTGGAGCGTGTGAGAGCGAAAATCTCGTGACCGTCCTCCACGAGCTTCGGGATCAGGCGGCCGCCGAGCAGACCGGAGCCTCCCGTGACGAGAATTTTCATTGTTTTCGTCCTTTCTATTCGGGATTTAGGATGGACCGTATGGCGCCCTCGCGGATTTGCTCCAGGACCTCAGAAGTGGGTGGCACCACCTTGCGTAGCCGAGCTGTGACGTAAAGTAGGGATGCAGCATTCGCAGACGCCCACATGAGATCGGCAGCCACTTCCACCGTTGGCCTGAGTCGGCCCTCAGCGGCGATGGCCGCGATGCGTTGGATCAGGAGCGCAAAGGCCTGCTCGGCGGCGGGAATATCAGCGTCGTCGAGAACGCGGCTCATCATCACCGCGTAGAGCCGTGGGCGAGCCGCCGCGAAGCGCACGTAATCGTCCCAGCCCTCGCGCAGCGCCATCACCGGATCGGAGGATTGGGTGGCAGTTCTTTTGCTTTCGAGAAACTGTGCAAATGCTTCCGTAATGGCGGCGCTCAGAAGCCCGTCGGCGCTGCCGAAGTGATGGTACAGCGTTGGTGCGGTCACCTTCGCAATTGCGCAGACGGAGCGTGTCGAGAACTGTGCCTCGCCCTCTTCCTCGAGAACTTGTAAAGCCGCATTGAGCAGAGTGTCGTGTGTATTCATGTGACCAATATAGCACAGCTATATTGGTATGTCTATAGCGATGCTATATTGGTGCCGATACCCTCCTGACATACGATAAAACCCCAGTTCCCGACGTGACTGCATCCGTTTCCCGCACGGACGCTGAAAATTCCTCTGGATTCAGATGGTTATGGCAAACATAGAGTGCTCATTTTTGCCGAGAGCTCCCGCCATCAAAGTCTTGCACAGTATGGCATGCCGAAGGTGGTTGGCCCGTAGAAGCGGCGTTCTCTATGCGGCATGCTGGTGGCTGACATCTTCCGGCAGCCGCCTATACCGGGAATGGATTCGATAATCTGATACTCTATTCTTCGTATTCCTTTAAGAAGTTCACTTCGAACCACTGCCTAAATTGATCCGGAACCCTCTTCAATAGATCGATACCATCTTTGTTATCTAAATAATCTAATGCCTTTTGTGTGTTTCCTTGAAGGAAAAGGTCTTTAAGCAGCATTGCTGCAAATAGGACGAGAAGATTGAAATATTCATTAGCATGTGCTTGTTATCCCCATCCAATTTGCTGAGCAAAATGCCTCCTTCCAACAAGGAAAATGCAAATGAAGCAAGCGCATCCGAATCCAGATCTCCCTTAAACTCCCCAGCTTTAATCCCGTCACGAATAATACTTTTCATTATATCCAAGAAGGTATGCAGCCCCTGCCTTGCCCGGTCACGAAGCTCCGAATGAGTATCGTCACTTTCTACAGCTGTATTCTGCATGGGACATCCGCCAATAAATGGTGGATCGTTGACGACATCTTCATAGACACGAAAGAAAGCAATTAGCTTTCCTGACGCAGACTGCTCTTGATCGACCGCCTCAGCAAATTTTCTGCCGACCAAACTGGCAGCATAATTGTAGGCTTCAAGCGCTATCTCGTCTTTACTGGCAAAATGTCGATAGATGCCCCCTTTCTTAATTCCGCTGTCGGCAATAATATCATTTAGCGATGTACCGGCATATCCTCTCTGGTTAAAAATTTCAGCTGATTTCATAATGATATGTTCCCGTGTTCTGTCCCCTTTTTTCATGAGCTCCTCCGTATGAACCTTATTCTAATCATTTATTATAAACAAATTAGACAATTTTCCGACCTTGCCATTCACAAGAATTATGCTAATATAAAAGATACCATTCGGTACCTTTTATTATAAAACAAGACGGTCCAGAATGAAATAGCGCCGAGCTATTTTGATTTCATGAGAGGTATTCGCCTCTTTGGAATAAATAAAACTTATAGGAGGACTTGAGAGTGACTGTAAAAGTACGCATTAACGGCTTTGGACGGATCGGACGACTCGCTTTTTGCCGAATACAAGATGTGGAAGGCGTCGAGGTTGTAGCAATTAACGACCTTACGAACGCTAAAATGTTGGCTCATCTGCTCAAATATGATACAACGCAAGGCACTTTTCACGGTGACATTGAAGTCCATGACGGAACCTTCAAAGTAAACGGGAAAGAGGTTAAGGTTCTGGCTACGCGGAATCCTGAAAGGTATCACATTTGGTTCGCTCTTCGACGCCACGCAGACAGTGCCCAATTGATCCTTTCTTGAACGAATAGTGGAGAAGATGTGACCGCGATTGAACTGCTGAAGGACAGAGATATAATCAACTCAAATTACAAATCGCTTTGGAAGGGAGGCAGTAAGGAATGGGAATTGATACGGTACTATGGAGCAAGCTGGTGACAGGAATGACACTAGGGTTCCATATGATATTCGCGACGATTGGTGTCGGTATCCCTCTCATGATCGCGATTGCTGAGCTCATCGGCATCCGCAAGCAAGATCCTCACTACACACTGATGGCTAAGAGGTGGGCGCGGGGGTTTGTTATATCCGTCGCAGTCGGTGTCGTAACAGGCACGGCAATCTCACTGCAACTGGCTTTGGTGTGGCCGAATTTTATGAAGTTGGCGGGGAACGTTATTGCGCTTCCGTTATTCATGGAGGTATTTGCATTCTTTTTTGAAGCTATCTTTCTAGGCATTTATCTGTATACGTGGGATCGGTTCAAGAACCCATATATTCATTGGCTGCTCACACTCCCCATTGTCGCAGGGGCAGGCATGTCTGCTGTTTTTATCACGACTGTGAATGGTTTTATGAACCAACCTGGGGGATTTACCATGCAAGGCGGACAATTTACAGCCGTTAACCCGGTGCAAGCGATGCTGAATACGGCGACGTTCTCCAAAGTGTTCCATGTATTAAGCTCGGCTTACTTAACAGGAGCGGCTCTGCTAGCAGGAATTGCGGCCTTTACGATGCTTAGAAAAGGGGTCACTGGATACCACAAAAAAGCGTTAAAGCTTATGATGGCCGTTGTCATGTTGTTCGGACTGCTAAACACAGTAGCTGGAGATGCGTCCGCCAAGTTCTTGGCCGAGCATCAACCGGAAAAGCTGGCTGCTGCGGAATGGCATTTTGAGACGGAGAGCGGCGCGGATTTGATTCTATTTGGATGGCTTAATGCCGAGCATAAAATTATAGGCGCACTTCACCTGCCGAAGATTCTCAGCTTCCTAGCTTTTGGAAATTTTAACGCGAAAGTAACAGGTCTGAATGAATTTCCCCCAGATGAACAACCTCCGCTCCTTGTGCACTATTTTTTTGACTTGATGGCTGGCATAGGGTTTGCGTTATTGGGTATGTCCGTTCTGTATTTCCTATTTACATTATGGAAAAAACGCAATGAGCACAACAAATGGCTACTCTGTATTATTGCTTTAGGCGCGCCGCTCGCATTCCTGGGAGTCGAGCTGGGCTGGTTTTACGCCGAGTTGGGGCGGCAGCCGTGGATTTTACGAGGATATATGCGTGTAGAGGAAGCAGCGACGACATCGCCAAGCGTGAGAATTCTTTTTTTCCTCTTCCTTCTTCTCTACATCGTTTTAGGTATGGTTAGCGTTCTTGTACTTCGGCGTTTATTCAACAATAATCCGGCAGAAACTGAGATGGAGAAGTGGGCGCAGCATGCGGACGACAAGAGGACAGGGAAGGGAGCGCATGTCTGATGAGTTACGATTTGATTGGAATTTCGGTACTTTGGCTGTTTTTGTTCGGGTATCTTATTATAGCCTCCATTGACTTTGGAGCCGGTTTCTTTGCCTTTTATGCCCACTTGACCAAGCAGGACCCCCTCATAAATCGTCTGATTTCTCGTTATTTGTCACCCGTATGGGAGATCACAAATGTATTTTTCGTCTTTTTCTACATCGGCATGATCGGATTTTTTCCGGATACAGCCTATTACTATGGCTCGGCGCTGATTGTTCCGGGGAGTGTTGCGATCGTGCTGCTTGCTATTCGCGGTTCGTTCTATGCATTTGAAAACTATGGTTCCAAAAATAATATTGTCTATCTGTTTTTGTACGGCGCATCGGGTTTGCTGATCCCGGCTTCGTTGTCTGTGACGCTGGCCCTGTCTGAAGGCGGCTTTATCTTGAAGCAGGATCAGACGGTTTCTCTGGATTACTGGGCTTTATTTACCAATCCATTATCGTGGAGCATCGTTGGGTTGGCGATTGTGTCTGTCTTGTTTATTAGCGCCTGTTTTCTGGCGTTTTACGCTTCACGGGCAGAAGATCACACTGCGCTAAAGCTAATGCGGACCTATGCGCTTTTCTGGAGCACACCGGCGATTATTATCGCCCTGACAGCCTTTATCTATTTGGGGCAACACAATGAGCGACATTATCAAAATATGATGGATTTATGGTGGATGCTTGCACTTTCTGTTGCCTTTTTCATGATTGCGATGTGGCTGTTATACCGCGGTCGCCGCTATGGGCTAGCATTTGTTTGCATCATGCTGCAATTTTTCTGTGCCTTTTTCGCTTACGGGATTGGGCAGTATCCCTATATTCTTGATCCCTACATTACGATTCAGAGCAGCGTCACCTCATCCTCAATGGGCTTCGCGCTAGTTGTCGTATTTATCGGGGGCATGTGTCTATTGATTCCTTCCCTTATTTTGGTTTTCAAGCTGTTCCTGTTCGATGCGGATTACGTGAAAGGGGAAAAATAGGCCGATTACTCGCAGGTTATTACCATAAAGGAGTTGAGTTGGGTGAAGGGGAAAAGAAGCTTAATCGCTATACAGATGACTGCCCAACGCAAACGTCTCATTTACCTGGCATTCATCTCGCTCGCACTAGGCGCCGCCATTGTAAGTCAGGCTGCATTGCTGGCTGAAGTCGTCCAGCGGATCTTTGTGGAGGGAGTATCTTTTTCATCGGTTGCCCTACTGCTCGGCATCCTACTGGTCGTGATGGCGATACGTACACTGTTGTCATATGGGAACGGGACAGTTGGTTTGCAAATGGCAGCAACCGCCAAAAAAAATATGCGAGCAGCCGTGCTTCAGAATTTTACGCATGCTTCCATGCCTTCCTCTCTTCGAGGGCAAACGGGGGGAAAGGTCAGTATGGCGCTGGATGCTGTGGATGAGGCGGATAGTTATTTCAGTCAATACATGCCGCGTATGGTGGAAACGGTCATTATCCCCATTCTGATTTTAGTCGTTACGTTTACCCAACATGCCAATTCAGGGATCATCATGCTGGTTACGGCCCCGTTTATCCCGATTTTTATGATTTTGGTGGGGCTGAAGACGAAAAATAAATCAGAAGAAAAGTACGCGCAGTTGGCCGAGTTTGCCGGTACATTTCTAGATTCCCTTCAAGGGCTCGTTACGTTAAAAATATTCGGACGGGCCCGCCGTCAGCAGCAAGAAATCGAACGCAGTAGCTTAAGATACCGTGATGCCACAATGGATATTTTGAAAATTGCGTTTACGAATACCCTCATGCTGGAATCGATTGTGATGCTGAGCATCGGGATTGTTGCTCTCGAGCTGGCCATTCAGCTGCTTGTCTTCAAATCGATGTCGTTTCACACGGCCTTTTTTGTTTTGTTGCTCGTGCCCGAGTTTTACAGCTTACTAAAGAGTTCGGGCACAGCTTTTCACAATGGGCGGACCAGTATGGGGGCGATTAGCAAGGTTGAAACCATGCTCGCGGACACGAACGATAGAAACGATCTGAAGGATCAGCCGATAGGGCTCCGGACATTTCCGAAGAAGCTGTTTCCAATGCCGCCCACCATTGAACTGGACAATGTCCGGTTTCAGTATGCACCCGACTCATTTGAGCTGAATACAGGTTCGATCATAATTGGACCAGGAGATCATATTGCCCTTGTTGGTCATAGCGGATCCGGAAAAACAACCTTGCTCCATCTTATAGCGGGATTACTAAAACCGGCGTCGGGGACCATTTTAGTGAATGGAAACCCGCTTACTCAACAGAATGAGACGATATGGCTCGAACATATTAGCTACATTACGCAGCATCCTTACATTTTTGCAGGTACCTTCGCCGATAATATCGCGATCGGTGCCGGGCGGAAAGTCTCTAGGGCTGAAATTGAGGCGGCGGCTGCGGACGCGGGTCTTTCGAAGGTTGTATCCCAACTGGAGCAGGGATTTGATACCCCTGTCGGTGAAGGCGGTAGAGGACTATCCGGTGGGGAAAAGCAACGGCTTGCTGTAGCGCGGGCTTTTTTGAAGCGACCTTCCATTATTATGTTCGATGAGCCGACCGTCGGACTCGATCTTCACACCGAGAGCATCCTGCAACATTCGATTGGAACCTTGGCAAAATCGGCGACGATGATTACGGTGGCTCACCGATTGTATACCATTCGACATGCGGACAACATTTTGTTTATGGACCATGGCGTCCTAATGGGCTCGGGACATCACGACGAGCTTATGAAACGCCTGCCTGCGTATGCAGAGATGGTCGATGTCCAACGCAAAGGGGTGCCGGGATGAACGAGTTGGCTATTTTGTTCCAAGCTATGATTCGGGAGCGCAAAGATATTATTCTTTCGATTTTAGGCGGATTTGTCGCCGGTATTGCCGGTGTGATCCTCTTTTCTGCGAGCGGATATCTGATTTCGCAAACGGTGTTTGCACCTCCGCTTTATACGCTGATCGTACTTACTTCGTTGGTCAAGCTGCTTGGTTTACTTCGAGCGGTGAGTCGTTATGGTGAGCGCTTATATTCACACCGAGCGACATTCTCTATGCTTAGCCGTTTGCGATCATCCTTTTTTGCCAAGCTCATTCCCTTAACGCCAGGCATTTTAAATAAAAACCGAAGCGGGGATCTGCTTGCACGAATCGTTGGGGATGTAGAGAGTTTGCAGCACTATTTTTTACGCGTCGCGTATCCGCCGATCATTGTTGTCATGGTGTTCTTGACGACAATGCTGGCTACCGCCTCCTTTTCTTTCTGGATGGCTTGCTTGATGCTACTCGGTATGCTGGGAACCGTATTGGTCGTGCCGGGAATCGTATTGCTAGGATATCGGAAAATCAATGGGCATGTTCGCAAGCAGCGAGCGCTGTTGTCTACGGAAGTAACAGAGGTGTTGTATGGTTTCCGGGATCTTAAAGTTTATGGGCAGCTTGCGCAGCGGGAACAGCAACTTCGCCAAGCTTCTGCTACATTGGTAGCCGAGCAGCAGCGAGCGGCCGGACAACTGCTGCGTGGACAATCGATGCATGCCTTTGTCACATATCTGATTTCCTGGGGGGTGGTGGTACTTGGTGCTTATCTGATATCGGATGGGACGTTAGCAGGCGTATATCTGGCTATGCTTGTCATGGCCTCATTAACTGTATTTGAAGAAGCAGCGGCTATGGCCACGTTGCCAGCATATAAGCAAGATAGCGAACATGCAGCCAAGTGGCTGACGGAAGCAGTAATAACTCCTGCCATGCAGCCAGTGCAGCCAAGTCGTACGTTGAATACCGACCATGCCGTTTCTATTGAACTATCCGGCGTTTCCTTTCAATATGAAGGGGAGTGGAGGCCAGCGTTAAAGAACTTTTCGCTGCAAATTCCACCAGGATCCAAAACGGCGCTTGTCGGACCTAGCGGTTCGGGAAAGTCCACGCTGATTGAGTTGTTGCTCAAGCTGCGTACGCCGACGGCCGGGGATTTGCGACTGAACGGCATATCGGTACAAGAGCTGGAGGAGTCGAGCATTTGGAAAACGGCTAATGTCGTGCTGCAGCAAAGCCATTTTTTCCGGGGGACGATCCGGGATAACTTGCTCATGGATGGTGAGAATCATTCTGACGGCGACCTATTGGATATTCTCGCTAAAGTGCAATTGCCGACCATTTCGTTAACGGACCCCGTGTACGAAAAGGGAGAAAATTTATCGGATGGCGAAAAACAGCGCTTGGCCCTGGCGCGGGCCATGCTTCGCAAGGGAAAGCTATGGCTGCTGGATGAGCCGACGTCTTCGCTGGACTATGTGACAGAGCAACGTGTTTTGACGCACCTATACGAGCAGGCGTCCGAAGATACGCTTCTACTAATCTGTCACCGGCTTAACGGTTTGGAAGGAATGGACAGAATCGTCGTTATGGAGCAAGGAAGGGTGATCGAAACGGGTTCTTATTCCGAGTTGATGGAGCAAAACGGCTATTTTTATAAGATGAAACAAATTGAGTTACAATTAATCGGCGAAACGGGGGACTAAGCATTCTCTTTTTATGCGACCTTTACGGTACTGTTTTTACCCAGACCATCCATCACGTACGGAAACAGGAGAATAGCATTCCTAAGCAGTATGGTTCTTTATTGTGAAAAGGTGGAAAATCTAATGACAAAGACTAACCCTTTGCTAATTGTAATTTTGACTTTAGGAGTATTCGGAATAATCACAACAGAAATGGGGATTATTGGTGTGCTACCTCAGGTAGCACAAAAATTCCACATAACTACCTCAGCGGCAGGAATACTTGTCAGTATTTTTGCCTTGGTCGTAGCCTTGTCAGGGCCTTTTATAACCTTGCTATCTTCAGGTATAAATCGTAAATTCATTTTGTTAATATCGGTGCTAATGTTTGCGGTCTCCAACGTTGTTTATATTTTTACTATGAGCTTTAACGTAATGGTGGTATTTCGGATTATTCCCGCATTGGCGCATTCTGCTTTCTTTTCTGTAGCTCTTGTGGTGGCAGCATCATTGGTTTCTCCAGAGAAAAGTAGTCAAGCCGTGACCAAGGTGTTTACAGGTATTACAGCAGGATTTGCATTTGGGGTGCCATTGACCTCTTATCTTGCAGAGCGAATTTCAGTTGAGGTAGCATTCATGTTTGGTGCCATAATTAGTATCATAGCCTTTTTCGGCATATTGATCTGGCTTCCTTCGATGCCTGTTAAAGAAAAAATGACTTATGGACAACAACTCAATGTTTTACGTAAACCTACTCTGTGGTTAAACATTGCGTCCGTTATATTTTTATTTGCAGCTATGTTCTCTGTATATAGTTACTTTGCCGAATATCTTAGACAAGTAACACAAGTGAATGGCTCATGGATAAGCATTATGTTATTCGTATTTGGATTGGTCATGATTTTGGGAAATTTCATATTTGGAGCCTTCCTGCAGAAAAACATTGCTCTCACAACAACCTTATTTCCTTTAATCTTACTATGTATTTATATGATGCTTTATTTTTTAGGGATTCATTTTATTCCTATGTTTGTTCTAATCTTTCTATGGGGAATTGTCCATGCCGGCGGACTTATCATTGGACAAAGCTGGCTGATCATCGAATCACAGTCAGCTCCTGAATTTGGGAACAGCTTGTTTATAACCTTTGCGAATTTAGGAATAACGATTGGAACAACTATCGGTGGCTGGTTTCTTTTGCAATGGGATGTACGTCAACTTGTATGGAGTGGAATTGGATTTACTGTACTAGCTTTTCTATTGATTATTATCAGAATAAAAGTTTATGGTAAGCCTGTAGCCCAAAAGTTGAATCTGCATCCCTAATGAGCTTTTACTGCCAATTAAATATGTCTTAAAAAGATCTATAATATGTCATTGACACTGAATGGTCATATTTTTCGAGGAAAATAACTACTTCGGGCCATTCGAATAAACATATAAAACGCGATAATAGCAACAGGCATAGGGTTTAAGGTTCCATAAAGGAGTTGTGGAGGGGTGAGCCAAATCAACAGAGTGTTGCTTGCAGAACCATCGCAAGAGCATAGAGAGCGGATCAAGTACCTGCTGGAGCTGGATCCGCTCTTTGAGGTCGTAGCGGAAACTGACTGTGGAAGGGATGCGATATCACTCGCCGATTCATTAAAGCCGGAGGTTGCGCTTGTTGCGGTTGAATTACACGATATGAAGGGTACACAGACCATTCAAGAAATGAAAAAGATGAATCCCCAAATGTTAGTCGTATTGCAAGCGGAAAGCGCTGACGTTGAGTGTTTTTTTGAAGCTCTGAAAAGCGGTGCGCAAGGTTATTTGCTCAAGTCGCTGCATCCAGCTTCCTTTCACGAGTATCTGAGATCGCTCGTGATCGAGGATGCGACTCTGCCGAGAGAGCTTGGATATCAAATTTTAAAGCAATTTGTTACCGAGAATAGCCCACATGGCGTACAGCCGAAATTAATGAGTCGTACTGAGCTAAGCTCGAAAAAAAGAAATAACTTTCGTCCGTATTGATTGATCGAAAATACTGTATTGGGTACTGTCTGCAGAAGGAGCGTTTGGATCAAATGAACTCAAATGATCAACCAGCCAATAATAAAAATTATACGATTCCTATCATTGTAACGTCCTTGATTGTAAATTTTGTTATACTTCTTTTGTTTTTTTCACCGATAGGATACAAAGGAAGTATCAAATTTGATTTAGTCATCTTCCCGAGAATAAATGGAGTTTTAAATAGCTTTACGTTTATATTTTTGATATCGAGCTTAATTGCAATTTTGAGAAAAAACATTGAGGTGCACAAAGGTTTCATTCTTGCTTCCTTTACCTCGACATTATTATTTCTGGTTTCTTATTTAACATTTCACTACATGTCCTCAGAAACAGCGACATTTGGCGGCCATGGTATTATCAGACCCTTTTATTTTATTATTTTAATTTCGCATAGCATCCTTGCCGCAATAATTGTACCGCTAGCTCTATTCACACTTGTTTGGGGATGGACGAATCAAATTCAAAAGCATCGGCGCATTGCTCGATGGACAATGCCTATTTGGCTATATGTCAGTTTTACTGGAGTAGTAGTGTTTTTAATGATGGAACCATATTACTGAACAAACTCGCTCATTGAGGGGAATACTAATTAGGTATCTTGGCAGTAGGCAAAAAAATGCGACACCCGATCTGGATTTTCCAGAGGGTGTCGCATTTTTCTGCCATTGCCCCTTGTATTTGCATGCCTAACAGACCCGATTCAATGGAACAATATCAGACAACCGGCTGTAGGTGATCGAGGAGATGGCGAACATAATCGAATAACTGGTGACCGTCAATGAAACGATGGATGAGGGCAAGTTTAAATAATGCTTAAATCGTTTAACGCCAAATTAAACATGGCCGTATTCATAGTGACCAATACAATGGTAATGCAAAGCAACGTAATAATGACCCCTTCGAGGGGAAGAAGGAGCGCTTCGTTTTTCTCGACTATCGTATTGTTGAGTGCATCCTTCATCGAAGGTTCCTTCTTTCCATCTTTTGATTTTGGGAAGTTATTTACCTAGCTATTTTAGCGAAGTACTCCAAAGTGCGAACCAATTGGGCTGTATAAGACATTTCGTTATCGTACCAAGCTACGGTTTTCACCAGTTGCTGGTCTCCAACCGTAAGAACTTTTGTTTGGGTGGCATCAAAAAGGGACCCGAATGTCATACCCTTAATATCGGAAGATACGATCTCGTCTTCCGTGTATCCGTAAGTTTCTGGATCAGAGGCTTCTTTCATAGCGGTGTTAATTTCTTCAATCGTTACTTTGGTATTCAATACGGCAACCAGCTCCGTTACGGAACCTGTTGCAACAGGCACACGTTGAGATGCGCCATCCAGCCTGCCCTTCAGTTCGGGAAGAACGAGACCAATGGCTTTTGCAGCACCAGTAGAATAGGGAACAATGTTCTCTGAAGCGGCGCGTGCTGCTCGGAAGTCTCCTTTTGGATCCGGAGCGTCCAGTGTTTTCTGGTTGCCTGTAAAGGCGTGAATGGTCGTCATTAATCCGGATTGAATGCCAAACTTATCGTGCAAAGTTTTAGCCATAGGGGCTAGGCAGTTCGTTGTGCAGGAAGCACCGGAAATAACCGTTTCCGTTCCGTCCAGCGTGTCATGGTTCACGTTGTATACGATCGTTTTCATGTCGCCTGTAGCAGGGGCGGAAATGACGACTTTCTTCGCTCCCCCTTTCAGGTGAAGCTCGGCTTTTTCTTTCGTGGTGAAGAAGCCTGTACATTCGAGAACGATGTCAACCCCAAGCTCCCCCCACGGGATTTCTTCAGGGTTACGGTTAGCCAGCACCTTAACCTCTTTCCCGTTTACTTTGAAGGTTCCGTCAAGAACTTCGATGTCACCACGAAAAGTGCCTTGCGTTGTATCATATTTGAGTAGATGAGCCAACATTTTAGCATTCGTAAGGTCGTTAATTGCCACTACCTCGACGCCTTCCACATCTTGAATTCGGCGAAAAGCGAGTCTCCCGATCCGTCCAAAACCGTTAATGCCTACTTTTACAGTCATTCTCAAGTCCTCCTATAAGTTTATTTATTCCAAACAGGCGAATGCTTGTCATGAAATCAAAAGAAATTAGCTCTTCTATGATTAGCCTGTCCTACGTGCTCAAGTTTAAGCACTGAATGGATGGCTCGGCACTATTTCCTTCTGAACGGGCTTGTTGCACAATATAAGATACCGTTCGGTATCTTTATTATATCATGATTTGAGTGATTGGCAAGGTTTCAGTGTCGTGAAATTTGATATAACATTAGATTAGAATAAAGTTCATTCGGAGGAGCCCATGAAAAAAGGAGATCGGACACGAGAACACATCATTATGTGTCGTCAACAATCCACCATATATTGGCGGATGTCCCATGCAGAATACGGCTGTAGAAAGTGACGATACTCATTCTGAGCTTCGTGACCGGGCAAGGTAAGGGCTGCATAACGTCTTGGATATGATGAAAATAATTACTCGTGAGGGGATTAAATCTGGGGAGTTTAGGGGAGATCTGGATTCGGATGCGCTTGCTTCATTTGCATTTTCCTTGTTTGAAGGAGGCATTTTGCTCAGCAAGTTGGATAGAGATAACAAGCACATGCAAAAGAATACATTATCATTAATATCTCTTTTCGAGAAACAGGTACTGAGCAATTTACTCGTCCGTTGGGGGAGGTGACTTTGCTAAATAAATTTTATGGATTCTGCAACAAACCATCCTTTTCACCTCGGAGTTCTTAAAATTCTAACGAATTCTGAAACAATAAAAACGGAGCGCCGCGGTTTGCGGGCTCCGTTTTCTAATTAATTAAGGAATATCACACTTTTTTTATTATTAAGGTCATGTGAAGGATTGTACCTTTGCTCAGAATTAGTTAGTGCCACTCAATTATTCGAAATAAAATTTCACCATGAAATATTGATTTAAAATAAAATATCAAAATTTGAAGGAATCTGTCGAATCGCGGCGAATCATTAAACCAACTAATTACGTATGTCTTTTTTTTCCACAGAGTTGGGAGGCATGCCAATAGAAACTAATGGTGGGTGAGCGACTTGAAAGATGTCCTAAAGAAGTCTATTTCTTCATTCAAACAGCTTGAAAATCCGACGAAATCGGTAGGGATGAAGCTGTTCCTGATGTTTTTCGCCAGCATCTTGTTTTTCGTCATGGTTGTTGGTGCCATTTCTTACTTCGTTTCGAAAGACGTGATTAAGAACAATATGGCTGATTCCAGTCTCCAGACGGTAACGCAAGCGGGGCAAAAGCTTGATTTCCTCTATCAAAATTTTGAAGATTTGACCCTGCAAGTGATGTACAATGATGATTTGCAGAAGCTATTGGAAAAAATGGCAAAACTCGACCCCCTATCGTACAACGCTGCGGATACCAGTCGTCAACTGACGGAAAAATTGAATTTTGTCGCATTTTCCAACAAAGTCATCAAAACACTTCGCATTTACAGTTCGGATGGCAAACTCCTTGTCGGGACAGGTGGTGGAGGCTATGAATCCGATGCGAGTGTTAGTGATACCGCTTGGTTCAAGCAGATTAACGAAGCAGGCGGTAAAGCGGCTTGGCTCGATAGTAAATCAAAAGGATATTCGAGTGATTCCACCAGCACATTCGGGATTGGACGCATCATTAGTAACGCAACATCCGCCGTACTGGTCGTAGAGTTTAGCACGGATATTTTGAAAACCGAATTAGGTGGAATGACGCTGGGTGAGAACAGTTCCATTGTCATTACGAACAGCAGCAACACAAACATCGCGACACCTGATATGACTGAAATAGAAAAAACAGCTGACATCCAGCTGACGAAAGAGCAGCTTGAAGAGGAGCGAAATTCGTTTACGACGAAAGATGATCATCTAGTTACTTATTATAGGTCGCAGGTTTCCGGCTGGAATCTGATCGGAGACGTTCCGGTAAGCTCTATGGTCAAAAAGGCTAAAAAGATTTTCAACTATACGCTGATCGTTGCGTTTTTTGCAGCTATTGCAGCTCTTATGATTGGTCTGTTCGTTGTGCGCATGATCGGAAAACCACTGATTAATTTGCGTAACCTCATGCACCAAGGGGCTATGGGTAAGCTAACCGTACGCTCGAATTACACAATGAAGGATGAAATCGGTCAATTAGGCACTAGCTTCGATATCATGATGGAGAAAATCACGTTATTAGTTCAACAAACGAGCACTTCTGCCCAGCAAGTACTCGAAACGGCGGCCGAACTGACGAATTCCTCCAAAACAACAGCAAATGCTGCCCGAGAAATTGCACTCGCTACCGAAGAAATATCAGGTGGCGCCGCCGGTTTGGCCACAGAGTCAGAGCGCGGTAATGAGCTGACGCATCATATTAGCCTGCAAATGAAAAACGTGTTTGAGGCGAACTTTGAAATGGGCACAGCGGCAACGGATGTTCAAAGTTCTAGTGAACTAGGCACGAAGTACATGGCTGAACTTATTGATAAAACGAGTCTGACAGAAGAAATGATCCACTCCATGGTGAATAAAGTCGATAACTTAAAAGACAGCACAAGATCGATCCGCCAAATTCTTGATGTACTGAGCAATATGACGAAGCAGACGAATATCTTATCACTAAATGCTACAATTGAAGCCGCACGTGCGGGTACAGCCGGTAAAGGATTCATGGTTGTTGCTGATGAAATTCGTAAACTTGCGGATCAATCGAAACAGTCTATCTCTGTCGTTGGCCAAATTACAGAAAAAATTCAAGATGAAATCAACGAGACGGTGAAAGTGCTGTCCACAGCAACACCGATCTTCAAACAACAAATTCAAGCGGTGAAAGAAGCGGATACCATTTTCAAACAAGTTACGGCACACATGGGTGGCTTTATCGTACAACTCAGCACGGTCAGCGATTCCATTAGTACGCTGGAGCAGTCGCAAGAAGTATTATCCGATGCGATGATGAACGTCAGCGCAGTTGCCGAGGAGTCACTTGCTACCTCCCAAGAGGTAGCTTCCTTAAGCGTAGAACAGCTTAGCATTAGCAATGGCTTGGTGAAGCTGTCGGAACAGCTGGACCAACTATCCAATTCGCTTAACGAGACGTTATCTAAATTCGAAGTTTAAGTCATTATTGGGAGCGGATTTATCGCGGATACCACTTCCCTTCCTTTTGTCATCTGCAACAAAAACGGAGCGCCGCGGTTGCGGACTCCGTTTTCTAATTAATTGTGGATTATCACATTTTGACCTGAAAATGGAGAGCCAAATTCATTCCTTATATTTTTTTGCGGGCATATTGAACCGAGTCAGGTTATGTTGTAAGATTGGGTTAAGCGCTTAACTTGATCGTGATCGATAGGATCAATATCATCCAATCAGGGACAACAATATCATCCAAAAACATGGTAAATGAATTTTACTATGAAAGGTAAAGCGCTTAACTTCTTTTGGATGTCTACTTTGTCTATTCATGTGCAGGAGGATTCGGCTTTTTTTTATTTTCTGCAACAGCAGCATCATCACAAAACTATTAGATGAGATAAGCATCATTGGAGGAGTAGTTTATGAAGCCTTTAGATACGATATATGTAGTCTTTAAAACGCACGTTGACCTCGGTTTTACGGACTTGCCGAGCAACATTGTCAAGCAGTACACGCAGGATATGGCAAAGGACGTTTTGACCATCTGTGAAGGAACGAAGCATTTTGAACCCGGACACCGCTTTGTATGGACGGTTCCTTCATGGGTACTGGACGAGACCCTGATCCATGCCGAGGGTGGCATTCGGGAGCGGATTGAGCAATTGGTCGTGGACGGGCAGCTAAGCTGGCACGGTCTTCCTTTCACGACGCATACGGAGTTTTGCGGACTGGAAGAATGGATTCGTGGTCTCTACATGTCGGCGCGCCTAGGCAAGAAGTTCGGCAAGAAGGTTATTTCCGCCAAAATGACGGACGTGCCCGGCCACACCTGGATGCTGCCGTCACTGCTCAAAGGCGCGGGCATCGAGTTCCTGCACATCGGAGTCAACGCTTGCTCGCAGCCTGTCGAGGTGCCGCGGCTGTTCAATTGGGAAGGACCGGACGGCAAACAGGTGCTGACGTTCTACTCCAAAGGCGAGTACGGCACAAGTCTGCTGCCGCCGGACGACTGGGAGTATCCGGTCTGGATGGCGCTGCTGCAGACGCATGACAACATCGGGCCGCAGGACAGCAAGGTCGTGACCGAACTGCTTGAAACCGTGAAGGCGTCGTATCCAAATACGCGGGTAGTCATCGGCACGATGGACGACTTTGCCGCGGATTTCCTGAGCAGAGGCTACACGGATATCCCGGTCCTGCGCAAGGATTTAGCGGACACGTGGATTCACGGGATCGGCTCGTATCCGCAGGAAGTGTCCGAGGTTCGAAGCTTGCGCAGCGAGACGACGACGCTGGAGGCCATGGCTGCGCTGCAACAGTGGGAGCAGGGCGAAGCGACAGGCGCATTCGGCGCGGATATCGACAAGGCGTATCGCGAATCGCTGCTGTTCGGCGAGCATACGTGGGGCCATGACGTGAAGCTGCTGCTGATTCCGGGACGGAACAGCATGCGGGCGTTTACGAAGGAAGATATGGCACGGGACCGGGAAGCGTTCCCCGAAACCTATGACAAGATAGAGCTTTCTTGGGATGAGAAGCGCGCTTACGTAAAAATGGCTCGGGCGGCTGCCGAGCGGATTACACCGTTCCAAAGTGGCGCCCAGCAGGGTGAATCCCCGGTGATCGGGATTTTCAACCCGTCGTCTTGGGCAAGAACGAACGAGCTCGTTCGCCTCGACAATGTGTCCGGTGGTTGGCTGGTCGATCTGAACACCGGCGACAGCTTGCCGGTGCAAGCGTCCGGCGAAGTGCAAATTCCGCTGCTGGAGCCTTGCGGCTACCGCACGTATACCTATGAACCGCAGGCCGTGTCTGGCGCAGGCGAAGCCGCAGTGGCAATCGCCCGTACCGAGGACGGCAAGGCGGTGCTGGAAAATGCGCATTTGCGGATCGAAGTCGATGCTGCGACGGGCGAGATTCGCCGCCTGTTCGACAAGACTCGCGGCAAGGAATGGGCAGCCCCCGGCGTGCCTTTTGGCGCCTATGAATACGATGTTTACGGCAAAGATGAGATTCTTCAATTTGTGAAGGATTACGCTTATGATTTGATGGACTGGTATGTAAACGATTTTGGCAAGCCGGGCTATCCGCGCATCGGGCACCAGCAATTCGGACTGAAGCTGGACAGTCTGGAAACGGCCAATGACGCTGCAGCCGGCACGATCCGCTTGACATTCAGCACGCCTGCGGCAAGCCGCACCGAGTTCGGCAATGCGCAAAGCGTCGCGATCTTGCTCAAGCTGGAGCCGGATCAGGCGTTCTTCGACTACACGCTGGAGCTGAACGACAAAGCGGCCACGGCTTTCGCCGAAGCAGGCTTCGTCGGCTTCCATCTGCAAGCCGGGGAGCCGGGCTACCGATTCCAGAAGCTGGGTGCTGTCGTAGACCCGACACAGGATATCGTTCGGGGCGCCAACCATCGCCTGCATTGCGGGGACGGCTGGGTTGATGTGACGGATGGCGGGGCAGGTCTAGCCGTCCTGGCGAAAGATACGCCGCTATTCTCCATCGGGGAGAAAGGTGTGTTCACCTACAGCAAGTCGTATCAGCCGGAGCGACCTTCTCTGTATTTCAACCTGTTCAACAACCAATGGGGCACGAACTTCCCGCAGTGGATGGCAGGCAGCTATACTTATAACTTCCGGATTGTCTTGCACCAGGGCGACTGGCAGCAAGGCGAAATCTGGAAGCAGCTCGAGCAGTGGAGCCACCCTGTGAAAACGGTACGCGGCTTCCAAGGAAGCGCTGCGCGCTCCTCGCTGCTGACAGAGGGCACCGAAGGCATCGTGCTGCTGGCCTTCAAAGTGGCAGAAGACGGCAACGGCTATGTGCTGCGCCTGCAAAACGCCTGGAACGAGCCACATCACGCCGAACTGGCGTTCGCCAGCGAATTGGCTTCGGCGCATGCCAGCAATTTGCTGGAAGAGCCGGAGGTGCAGCTGGACGTCCGCGCCGAGGCGGCAAGCCGTCTTGCGGTGAAATTCGCACCGAAGGAAATCGTAACGATCAAGCTGCAATTTATTGAACATATTAATAGAGGCTAGGGTGATTGACTTGAAGCAGATCGAGAAGTATTGGGAAGATTTAAATGTGCTGGAAGTGAACAGGCTGGCGCCTAGGGCTTACTATATCCCTTACCGCCATGCCGAAGCCGCTCTGGCGAAAACGAGAGGGAAATCGCCTTTCTACCAGACGCTGAACGGAAACTGGAAATTCCGATACCATTCGAGTGTTAGAGAGGTAGAGGAAGGTTTTTATCTGGAGGGTGTGGATGTCAGCGCATGGGATGACTTGCTCGTCCCTTCCTGCTGGCAAGTCAGCGGCTACGACCAACCTCAGTATACGAATATCAATTATCCGTTTCCATGCGATCCGCCATTTGTGCCAAATGCCAATCCGGCTGGAGCTTATGTCCGAGAATTCAACTTGGCGCCGCAATGGCACGGCAAAGCGAATCGGGTCGTGTTCGAAGGCGTGAACTCCTGCTTCTACGTCTGGGTGAACGGCCAATTTGTCGGCTACAGCCAAGGCAGCCGGATGTCTGCCGAGTTCGATATTACATCGTTTGTCCAGCCTGGAAAAAACCGCATGGCTGTGCTGGTGCTCAAATGGTGCGACGGCAGCTACATCGAGGATCAGGACGCCTGGAGATACTCGGGCATATTCCGCGACGTGTACCTGCTGGCGCGGGATGAAGCGCATATCCGGGACGTATTCAACAAGCAGGAGCTGTCCGCCGATTTCAGCCGCGCTGTGCTGCGCAGCGAAATGGAGACGGTGGGCGCATGCCAGGTGCAGGCTGAGCTTCGGGATGCGGCCGGCAACCCGGTGGCGAGCGGAACCGCGACGGTAGACGGCCAAGGCTCGATCGAGCTGGCAGTCAACGATCCGGTGTTGTGGAACGCGGAAGCTCCGTACTTGTACCGATTGTACTTGACGAGTGGCGAAGAAGTGATTCACTTCTCCGTCGGCTTCCGCCAAATCGACATCACGGACGGCGTATTCCGCATGAACGGCAAGGCGATTAAACTCAAGGGCGTCAACCGCCACGATTCGCATCCGGAGCTGGGGCAGACGATTCCGTACGCCCATATGATTCAGGATTTGATGCTGATGAAAAAGCATAACATTAACACGATTCGTGAGGCGCACTATCCGAACGATCCGCGCTTCCTGGACTTGTGTGATACTTTCGGATTTTATGTGGTGGACGAAGCCGATCTGGAGTGCCACGGGCTCAGCACGGGCGGGGACGGCGGCAACGGAGCGGACATTCATCAGCTCACCCGGAACCCGGCGTGGGAGCGGGCTTTTGTAGACCGTGCGCAGCGGCTCGTCGAACGGGATAAAAACCATCCGTCCGTCGTGATCTGGTCCATGGGTAACGAAGCCGGATACGATGTGAACCATATCGCGATGGCCCGGTGGACGAAAGGCCGGGACGCTTCCCGCCCCGTTCATTACGAAAGCGCAGCGCCTGTGTACAAAGGCCATCCGGACACTTCCTGTCTGGATATGGAAAGCCGCATGTACGCGTCGCCGCAGGAGATCGAAGCTTATGCTAGCGACGAAAACGCTGCGAAGCCGATGTTCCTATGCGAATATAGCCATGCGATGGGCAACAGCCCCGGCGATTTGCAGGAATACTGGGATGTCATTTACAAATATCCGAAGCTCATGGGCGGCTGTGTATGGGAATGGTGCGATCATTCCGTGAAAACGCAAACGCCGAACGGCGTGCCGTTCTACGCGTACGGCGGAGACTTCGGAGACAAGCCGAACGACGGCAACTTCTGTATGGATGGCCTGGTCTATCCGGACCGCACGCCGCACACGGGCTTGCTCGAATTGAAGAAGGTGATTGCGCCGGTGCGGATCGAAGCCGACGATTTGAAGCAGGGCCGTATTCGTTTGACTAACCTGTACGATTTTATCGGCCTCTCGCATCTTTCCCTGTTCTGGAAAGTTGAGAAGGACGGCGAGACGGTACAGCAGGGCGAAGTCACCGAACTTGCGGCAGGTCCTCATCAGACGCAGACGCTTACGCTGGGCTGCAGCTTCCCGGAAGCGGCGTGCGAACGCTACTTCTTGACGCTGGTGCTGGAGCAGAAGCAAGAAACGTTCTGGTCGGCCAAAGGGCATGAGGTGACGTTCGAGCAGTTCGAACTGCCGGTTGCGAGGCTGGAAGCGGAGAAGCTGTTCCCCATCTATCCGATCCGCGTTGTTCAGGAAGATGACCGCGTGACGTTGGAAGGTTTCGACTTCGAGTATGTGTTCGATCTCATTGGCGGCGCGTTCGTCCGCATCTCCAAGCACGGCGTGCAGATGATCAGCGAGCCGACCAAGTTCGCGATCTGGCGAGCGCCGATGGACAACGACCGCAACGTGAAATCCCAGTGGCGGGAATATGGGTACGAACGCGCTCAAATCCACGTCTACGAAGCAAAGGTTGTGGAGACGGCCGACACATTTGTGAAAATTGAAGTTCGTTATTCGTTGGGCGGCTACCACAAGTACCCGATTTTGCACGGAACGGCGGTTTGGACCGTCGACGGCACTGGGGAAATTGCTCTGCATAACCAAGTGAAGGTGCGGGAGGATTATCCGTTCCTGCCGCGCTACGGCTTACAGCTTACGATGCCGCAAGGCTACGAAGCGGTCGAGTATTTCGGCAACGGCCCGCACGAATCGTATATCGACAAACGCCGAAGCGTCCGCAAGGGCAAGTATGCGGCGTCGGTCGATCAATTGTTTGAAAATTATTTGATGCCGCAAGAGAACGGCTCCCGCTACGGTACCGAGTGGCTGTTGGTCACGAATGCGCTCGGCATGGGTCTGCAAATCGACTGTGATCACGAATTTTCCTTTAATGCGGCGCACTATACGCCGGAGCAACTGGAAGAAGCCGGCCACCCCCACGAATTGACGAAGCGCCAAGAGACGATCCTCCATTTGGATTACAAAATGAGCGGTTCCGGCTCCAATTCCTGCGGCCCGGATCTGCTGCCGGCTTATCGTTTGGAAGACAAAGAATTTGCCTTTGCCATCCGGCTGTGGCCCGTTTTGACGGACAAGTAGCTTTTAGAACAGAGCGTTTCCCTGAACAAGTGATCTGACCGGGATTTTCTAGCCCGGGCAGGCGCTGTCGCCGGGGCGCTCTCTTTTTTGTAGAAGGGGGACCTGCCTATGACGATGAACACAATGAAGCGGTGGTTTATGGTTCCGTTTCAGATGAGCATGCGGTACAAACTGATGATATTAATGGTGATTGTCGCTATTTTACCTTTGACGACCGTGACTTTTTTTGCGGCGCAGACGACCAAGCAGTCTTTAAGCTCGGAAATTATCCGTTCCAACGAATCGAGAATGAACTGGGCCGCCCAGTATTTTGACGAGAAGTTCAGCCAACTTCATTCGGTTGCCTATTCGCTCCTGCTGGACAACAATATTTTTCCAACATCCGGCCGCGAAAACGAAGGCGACATAAAGGGTCCTAATAGGGGGAATTTTGATATTGAGGAGAAATTAAGGTCGCTGTATGTGGCTAACAATAACAACATCGTGCGGATTTCTTTGTATTTGAATGAAAAACAGCGCCTGTATGTGGTAGACAAAGACGCGGTACGCTTCACGGACAATCTGGACACGTCCATCGGCAACTGGGGGGAGATCGCCAAAACCAATCAGAGCGTCAATAAGGTTGTGAATGTGCCGCCGAACACGTTTATTTTAGCCCGCAGCATGAACCGTTTTGAGAATTTGCAAGTGTTGGGCGGTGTTTTGCTGGAAGTCCGATGGAAAATGATGAACAACGTCATGGATATGATTCACTCGGAAGCAAACAGTGAGGTGCTGATCGTAGATGTCCAGGGCAACACGATGTACAATCCGTATGGCGCCAAAGTCTCGATGGACCCGGAGACGTTGAAAAAGGCGATAGGGGGCTCTGAGGAACCCGGGCACGTTCAGCTCAAGCAAGGCATTTTATTTTTCCAGCCTGCCGTCTCGGGTCAGATCTGGATCGTCAAGTTCGTCCCGATGAGCTACGTGACCGAGAGCGCCACGACTACACTGAGCTTCAGTTTTTACACGGCGGTTGCTTCGATCCTGACGGCCATACTGCTCTCTGTGCTGATCGCTTACTTCACGACGAAGCCTATTATCCGGTTGACCAAGTCGATGAAAGCGGTCGAGCATCAAAATTTCAACGTCGGGCTCGATAGTATTCGAAGCGATGAGATCGGGACGTTGGAGCGGCGGTTCAACTCGATGCTGCAGCGGATCAAGGAACTGATCCAGATCGAGTACAAAAGCAAAATCGAGATGCGCACGGCGCAAATCAAGGCGATGCAAGCACAAATCAATCCGCATTTTCTGTACAATTCGCTGCAAGCGATCGGCGGCGTAGCCATTGACCGGAAAGTGCCGGAGATTTACGATTACCTTCGAGCGATCAGCGACTTGTTCCGGTATACGATCAAAATGCAGTCCGACCTGGTGACAATATTCGATGAAATGGAGCATGTCAGCAACTATCTGCACATCCAGAAGCTCCGTTTTCAGGACATGCTCGAATTTGAGCTCGATGTGGAAGAGGGCTGCGAAGACTATTGTATGACCAAATTCACGCTCCAGCCGATTGTGGAGAATTGCTTCGTTCATGGGCTGGAAGGGATGATGAAGAGAGGTCGTGTCCTGATCAAAATCGAGCGCGTGGTGGATGAAATTGAGATCAGCATCGAGGACAACGGTGTTGGGATCGAACCCGAGCGTCTCGAAGATATTCAGCGGCAGCTTGAACAAACGAATGATGAGCAGCTGCTGGGCGAAAGCATGGGGATTAACAACGTGAATTCGCGAATCCGGCTTATTTTTGGGGAAGAGTTCGGATTGTTTGTCACAAGCGTCAAAGGGGACGGGACGACGGTCAAAGTGATTATCCCGGCAATACTCAGGGGAGAGGAGCTACTGTAATGAAGGTTATCATTATCGACGACGAGTTCTGGATTCGGAACAGTATCCGGCATTTGGCGGATTGGGAGCGGTTTGGCATTGATCAGGTGATGGAAGCCGAGGACGGGCAGAGCGGGCTGGAGATGGTGGAGCGAATGCACCCGGAAATCGTCATCACGGATATGAAAATGAGAGGCATGGACGGAACGCGTCTGCTGCAAAAATTGACCGAGGAGTACCCGTATATCCGCAAAATCGTGATCAGCGGGTTCGATGAATTCTCCTATATGAAGCAAGCGATTTTGTCCAAGGTCGATGAATACTTGCTCAAGCCGATCAAGCCGGAAGAGCTGAATCGCGCTTTGGAGAAGGCAGTCCGCGAGCTGCGGGCTTCACAGGGCATCCACGCGGCCCAACCGCTGGACAAGCAACTGCTCAAGGTCGTTACGGAGACGAGAAGTGTGATCGTCAGGTACATTCATGAAATGAACCCGGAGGCGATCAAAAGCAGCTTCAAGCACCTGGAGGCGGCGCTGAAGGAGTACGAGCCCTTGAAACCGGGTGTCAGCAACTCGCTGTACAAGCAATTCATGCAATTACTGGAGGAACAAGCGGACCTGCTTGGCAGCGAGTTGACGCCGAACGCCCAGTCGTGGGCTGCAACCTTTTTCGTATCGGACAATACGCCGCTCTCCGCCTGGATTACCGTCTTGTCCGATGCGTTCTCCGACAGACTGGAGGCGCTAATCTATCAGCGGAAAAATAAAGTCGGAGTCAAAATTGACGAAATCCGGCAGTTTATCGATCATTCCTACGCGGAGCCTATCGGTCTTGGCACGATCGCCAGCCAGTTCTTCATAAGCAGGGAGCATCTGTCCCGTACGTTCAAGCAGGAAGTGGGCCAGACGGTGATGGATTACCTCGTCACCAAACGGATCGAGAAAGCGTGCGAGCTGCTGCAGGACTCGTCGGTCTCAATCAAGAACGCTGCGAAAGCTGTCGGTTATTCGGATATTACGTATTTTTATCGGATTTTCAAAAAAATAACAGGTGTGACGCCCATCCAGTTTCGACAAGGCAGCTAATTATCACAATAGTGAAAGCGATATCACAAAAGTCCAATTCAAAACGCTACTTCTGTTGAATGAATGGGACCGCTTTCTTCTATATAATCAAGGATAGTAAGCGCTATCAAAAAAAGGGGAGGCTAAACACATTGAAGAAAACACTTACCATGATTTTGGCCATGTTAATGGTGGGATCTACCGTCGCTTGCTCTTCCGGCGGAGGCACAAAAGACAATAACTCTGGCAGCACTTCGAATCAAAACGGTTCGAACGCGCCTGCGAAAAAAGTCGAATTGAAAGTATTCCTGGGTGGTCTAGACCGTTTCCGCGACCAGTTTGACAAATACTTCGCGCAGTTCGCCGAAAAGGAAAAGAAAGAGAAGAACATCGTAGTTACGATCAATACCGAGTATCCGGGTTCTGAAAATGCAACACAAATCTTGAAAACGCGCTTGGCTACAGGCGACGTGCCGGACATATTCGCGCTTCACGCGGTGAACGACGTGCCGGATTACTACAAAGCCGGCTTCTTGGAAGATATGACGAACCAGCCGTTCTCCGGCAAGCTGATTGACGGCATCCGGAAGCTCGTGACGATCGACAACAAAGTCGTTGCGGTTCCGCTGGAAAGCTTGGCGTGGGGCTACCTCTACAACAAAAAAATATTTAATGATCTGGGCCTGAAACCGCCTACGACCTTAACGGAAATGAAAGCTGTCGTGCAGAAGCTGAACGACAACAAAATTACGCCATTCATGCTGGGCTACAAAGAAAGCTGGATTCCGCAATTGTTCCTGCCTTTGGCTGTTGGCGGTCTAGGCAACTCCACTCAAAAAGGGTTTGTTGACCGCATGAACAAAGATCAAGGCAGCTTCGCCGAGCTGAAAGATATGTTCGGCATCATCGACCTCGTGAACAGCAACGGAACCGGCCGCGTATTCGAGGTTGGCAACGACGACGGCGCCGCGGATTTCGCCGCCGGCAAAGCGGCCATGTGGGTACAAGGTCCTTGGGATGCTGACAGCTTGCTGAAAGCGAACAGCAGTTTCGATTTCGGGGTTGCTCCGCTTCCGCTGAGCGACAGTCCGGCTTCCACGCTGATCAACGTGTCCGTATCGACTTCCCTGGCGATGGCTTCGAGCGGTAAAAACAAAGAAGTTTCCGCCGACCTTCTGAACTTCATCCTGGACGACCAAGCTTCCAATGCGCTGTACCAAGGCTTGAAATTCAATCCGGTGTCCAAAGCGCACACGTTCAAACCGTATCCTTGGGTTGAAGATGCGTCCGCTTATGTCAATAAAGGACAATCCTATCAAGATCCGCAAATCCCAGCTGCTGTTAAAGATGAGTCGGGCAAAGCGCTTCAAGCCTACTTTAGCAAAAAAATGACGGCTGACGATGTGATTAAGGATCTGGATAAAACGTGGAAAAATGCTAACGCTGTAGCTAACAAAAAATAAAGAATGGATAACAGCTGCCGTGCCTTGCTAGGAATGTACAAGATCAGGGCACGGCACGGATTTTCCTAAGGAGTGAGCCCCGTGCTAAGACGCCTTGTTAAGACTCATAGATCTTTGATCCTGTTCGTGCTTCCCGCTTTTGTCCTGTACGTCACGTTTCTCGTCATTCCTATGCTGCAGGGCTCGTACTACAGCTTCACAAATTGGGACGGACTGAATAAACACTACAGCTTTGTCGGCCTGCAGAACTTTATCGAAGCGATCCGCGACGATAAAAACTTCCAGACTTCAATTCTGTTTACAGCGAAGTACGTGGTCTTTGCCGTTATTTTCCAAAATGCCGTCGCGCTCTTGCTGGCGCTTATGATTGAATCGCGCAGCCGTGGCAAAGGTTTGCTCCGGACGATCTTTTTCATGCCTAGCATGCTCAGTATCATTATCAGTACTTTTATGTGGGCTTTTGTCTTTACTAAAGTCATGCCGGCGTTGTCCCGGTTTGCTGCTCTGAAGTTTCTGGATATTTCCTGGCTTGGCGATCCGAACATTTCCTTCTGGACGATCCTTATGGTTTCCGTCTGGGGTGGGATCGGAACGCTGATGATTATTTATATGTCCGCGATTCAAGGCATTCCGCAGCATTTGAAAGAAGCCGCCATCATCGACGGCGCCACACCTTTTCATATGCTTCGCTACATTACACTGCCGCTGATCGCGCACGCACTGACAATCTGTATTTTCCTTACCCTGAACAACTCGTTTAAAGTGTACGACTTGATCTACGCTTTGACCGGAGGCGGTCCTGCACGGGCCACACAGGTGATTTCTATGAACATTTTGGAAGAGGCTTATCAGCAAAACTTCCGCTACGGCTATGCCAGCGCGAAAGCCATTATCCTGTTCCTCATCATACTTGCCATTACATTGATTCAAGTTACCGTCATGAAGAAAAGGGAGGTGGAAGCGTGAACAGACGGCTGTATTCCGTTTCGACCCTTGTGGTGCTGATCGTTGTGGCCTGCTTCTTCCTATTCCCGATTTATATGGCGATCTTGAACTCCTTCAAGACGCAGGGAGAAATGTACGCTTCCGTACTCGGCCTGCCGACGAAATTCCATTTTGAGAACTACGTGCAAGCGTTCCAGAAAGCGAACATGCTGGAGAGCGGCTGGAACACGGTTGTTGTAACCGTGACCGGGATTTGCGGCATCGTGCTGTGCAGCTCGCTGGCCGGTTACAAGCTTTCGCGTACGCGGGGCGCATTAAGCAACGCCATCTTCATGCTGTTCGTTTCGTCGATGCTCATTCCGTTCCAAACGATTATGGTGACTTTAACGAAAATGGCTAAAAACCTCGGCTTGCAGGGTACGCCGTTCGGGCTTGGCATCGTGTGCGCCGGTCTTGGCGTCAGCATGGCGGTATTCCTGTATCACGGCTTCGTAAAGGGGATTCCGCGCGAGCTCGACGAGTCCGCAAAAATAGATGGCTGCGGTGAAGTCAAAACGTTTTTCAGCATCATATTGCCGCTGCTGCTGCCGATTACCTTTACTATCGTCATCTTGAACCTGTTGTGGCTGTGGAACGACTTCCTGCTGCCTGTCCTGATGCTGACGGATTTCCACAAATATACACTGGTGCTGACAATCAACATGTTCTTCGGCAAATATAGCCGCGAATGGTCGCTCATTCTCGCATCGCTGATCTTGTCTTCTATTCCGATCGTGATTATTTTCGCGATCTTCCAGCGCTGGATCATCCAAGGAATTACGGAAGGCGCGGTGAAGGGCTAAGCGTTCATATGTCGATAATTCACTTATACGATTCATTGGTGAGAAGGTTCGCCGACAGAAAATAAATAAGTCAGTTAAGAAAACCGCGAAGGCTTGATGCTACGCGGTTTTTTTAAAGTTCTGGCCATTTCTTTCATTATTCTTTTATTTGGCTTTAGTAAACTTTTAAAAGTGATGATTTGAAATTTATTAAAGTTAAGAGGAGTAAAACAACGATAACGTTGAATCCAAAAACGTATACAGTACCATATCGTTATTGATGGGAGCGAGTTGTAAATGAATCGAAAAGCAAAGCAGACTTATCGTAAATTAGTAAGTATAATACTGGGAATGCTGATTTTTTTGTCGGGCCTACCCAATATGGGCGCGCCAATGGTTGCCCAAGCTGCGTCTGAACAATGGGTCAAAGTAGGCTCCGCCGGTTTTTCGGCAGGTGCTGCAACTAATACAAGGATAGCCATCGACAGCAGTGGCACGCCCTATGTTGTTTATAGGGATGGGGGTAGAGGCGGTAATGCAACGGTCATGAAATATAACGGAAGCGCGTGGGTGAATGTTGGCTCCGCCGGTTTTGCTGCTGCAACTAATGTAAATATAGCCATCGACAGCAGCGGCACGCCCTTTGTTTTCTTTCAGGATGCGGGTAACAGCTTTAAAGCAACCGTCATGAAATATAACGGAAGCTCGTGGGTAAATGTAGGTACCGCAGGTTTTTCGGCAGGTGGAGCAGAGTTTATAAGTATAGCCATCGACAGCAGCGGCACGCCCTTTGTTGTGTATAAGGATGGGGGGAACAGCAATAAAGCAACCGTTATGAAATATAACGGAAGCGCATGGGTGAATGTAGGTTCCGCCGGTTTTTCGGCAGGAAGTGCAAGTTATACAAATATAGCCATCGACAGCAGCGGCACGCCCTTTGTTGTGTATAAGGATGGGGGTAACAATAAAGCAACCGTCATGAAATATAACGGAAGCTCGTGGGAGAATGTAGGTTCCGCGACAGGTGGAGCAAATTTTACAAGTATAGCCATCGACAGCAGCGGCACACCCTATATTGTGTATAAGGATTTGTTGAACAGCGATGAAGCAACCGTCATGAAATATAACGGAAGCGCGTGGGAGAATGTAGGATCCACCGGTTTTTCAGCGGGTGTTGTAGATTATACAAGTATAGCCATAAACAGCAGCGGCACGCCCTATGTTATGTATAAGGACTATGGTAACGGTGGTAAGGCAACCGTCATGAAATATAACGGAAGCTTGTGGGAGAATGCGGGATCTGCCGGTTTTTCGGCGGGTGTTGCAGATTATACAAGTATAGCCATTGACAGCAGCGGCACGCCATATGTTGTGTATTTGGATGATGAGAAGAGTAGTAAAGCAACCGTCAAGAAGCTTGCAATGACATACACGGTGACGTATGACGGCGACGGCGCTGCGTCCGGAAGTGCGCCGACGGACAGCGCCACCTATCAATCGGGAGATACGGCCACGGTTCTTGGCAACACGGGAAGTCTAGTGAAGACGGGTTACACGTTCGCGGGTTGGAACACTAAGGCGGATGGAACTGGAACGGATTACGTGGCAGGTGCCCCGATCAGCATAAGCTCAATCGACGTCACACTGTACGTGAAGTGGACAATGACGAACGCGGAAACGCCGAGCATCGGCACGCAGCCAACGGGAGCAACGGTGAACGAAGGCGCGAGCAGCCCGAGCTTGAGTGTAGCGGCGACGGTGAGTGACAGCGGAACGCTGAGCTATCAGTGGTACAGCAACACGACCAGCAGCAATAGCGGCGGCGCAGCGATCAGCGGGGCAACAAGCGCATCGTATGCAGCGCCGACGTTAGTGGCGGGAACGACATACTACTATGTCGTAGTGACGAACACGAACAGCAGCGCGACGGGCAGCCAAACGGCGTCGACGACGAGCAGTGCAGTGTCGGTAACAGTGAACGCGCTGACCAACGCGGCCACTCCGATCATCGGCACGCAGCCGACGGGCGCAACGGTGAACGAAGGCGCGAGCAGCCCAAGCTTGAGTGTAGCAGCGGCGGTGAGCGACAGTGGAACGCTGAGCTATCAGTGGTACAGCAACACGATCAGCAGCAATAGCGGCGGCGCAGCGATCAGTGGTGCAACAAGCGCATTCTACGCAGCGCCGACGTTAGCGGCGGGAACGACATACTACTATGTCGTAGTGACGAACACGAACAGCAGCGCGACGGGCAGCCAAACGGCGTCGACGACAAGCAGTGCGGTGTCGGTAACGGTGAACGCGCTGACCAATGCGGCAACGCCGAGCATCGGCACGCAGCCGACAGGAGCAACGGTGAACGAAGGCGCGAGCAGCCCGAGCTTGAGTGTAGCAGCGACGGTGAGCGACAATGGAACGCTAAGCTACCAGTGGTACAGCAACACAACCAGCAGCAATAGCGGCGGCGCAGCGATCAGTGGTGCAACAAGCGCATTCTACGCAGCGCCGACGTTAGCTGTAGGAACGACATACTACTATGTCGTAGTGACGAATACGAACAGCAGCGCGACGGGCAGCCAAACGGCCACGGAGACGAGCAGTGCAGTGTCGGTAACAGTGAACGCGCTGACCAATGCGGCAACGCCGAGCATCGGCACGCAGCCGACAGGAGCAACGGTGAACGAAGGCGCGAGCAGCCCAAGCTTGAGTGTAGCAGCGGCGGTGAGCGACAGTGGAACGCTGAGCTATCAATGGTACAGCAGCACGACCAGCAGCAATAGCGGCGGCGCAGCGATCAGTGGTGCAACGAGTGCATCGTATGCAGCGCCGACGTTATCGGCGGGAACAACATACTACTATGTCGTAGTGACGAACATCAACAGCAGCGCAACGGGCAGCCAAACGGCGTCGACGACAAGCAGTGCGGTGTCGGTAACGGTGAACGCGCTGACCAATGCGGCAACGCCGAGCATCGGCACGCAGCCGACGGATCAGACGGTTAACGAAGGTGCGAGCAGCCTGAGCTTGAGCGTAGCAGCGACGGTGAGCGACAGCGGAACGCTAAGCTATCAGTGGTACAGCAACACGACCAGCAGCAATAGCGGCGGCGCAGCGATCAGTGGTGCAACAAGCGCATCCTACGCAGTACCGACGTTATCGGCGGGAACGACATACTACTATGTCGTAGTGACGAACATCAACAGCAGCGCAACGGGCAGCCAAACGGCGTCGACGACAAGCAGTGCGGTGTCGGTAACGGTGAACGCGCTGACCAATGCGGCAACGCCGAGCATCGGCACGCAGCCGACGGATCAGACGGTTAACGAAGGTGCGAGCAGCCTGAGCTTGAGCGTAGCAGCGACGGTGAGCGACAGCGGAACGCTAAGCTATCAGTGGTACAGCAACACGACCAGCAGCAATAGCGGCGGCGCAGCGATCAGTGGTGCAACAAGCGCATCCTACGCAGTACCAACAGCAACTGCGGGAACGACATACTACTATGTCGTAGTGACGAATACGAACAGCAGCGCGACGGGCAGCCAAACAGCAACAGCTACAAGCAACGCAGCCAAGTTGACCGTCAATGCGGCAGTGTCTTCGGCACCTACGGGGCTTACAGCAATAGCTGGGAATGGGCAAGTTGCGTTAACTTGGAACGGTATATCTGAGACAGTCACCTACAGTGTCTATAAGGGAACGGCTTCCGGCTTCTATGGCTTAACCCCCATAGCGACAGTGAGCGGCACGACTTATAGCTACACAGTAACGGGTCTGACGAACGGCGCTACCTATTATTTCGCAGTAACAACGAGCAACGCGGGAGGAAGCAGCAACTACTCCAACGAAGTGAGTGCAACACCGAAAGCCCCTACACCTGGCGGATCCAGTACTACGAGCGAAACCGGATTCAGCGGCGGTGCGACCAACACCGCAACGATTGCGGCTGCCAGCGGGGGGACAACAAGGCTGAACGGAGCGACAATCGAAGTTCCGGCCGGAGCGATGGCTAGCAACATTCAAGTTACGGTTGATAAAGTGAGCGACGCCTCGATTCTGCCGCTGGACAGCGCCTTGCAATTGGTCAGCGAGGTTTACGAGATCAAGAAAGACAAGGATGGCGAATTTAGGAAGCCGATCGTTATTACGCTGCCTTTCGATAAGACGAAGGTGGACTTTGGGAAGTCGACGATAGGCATATATTGGCTGAACGAGCAAACACATAAATGGGTGTCATTGGACAGCCTGAAGGTCGACGAAGAGAACGGGACGGTATCCGGAACGGTTAGCCATTTTACGAAATTTGCCGTTCTGGCATCCGATAAAGCGAAGCCCGTACAGCCGCAAACGAACGAAGCGGACTTTTCAGATATCAAAGGACATTGGTCCGAAGAGAATGTGAGGGAACTGGTGAAGCTTGGCGCGATTAAAGGCTATCCGGACAACACGTTTAAGCCGAATGCGAACATCACAAGAGCGGAATTTGTGACCGTCATCGTCAATGCGTTCCATCTTGGGGAGCAAGATGGCAAAATCTTTGCCGATACGGAGACTCACTGGGCAAAGAGCGCTATTACGACTGCCGCAGCGAAAGGCATTATTGCCGGGTATAGCGACAACAGTTTCGGGCCGGACGAACTCATAAACCGTGAGCAAATGGCGGCGATCATCGTTCGCGCCGCCAAACTGGCTGCGACGGACTTGAGTGTCAACTCCCCGGACAGCGTCGATATATCCGACTGGGCGCGTAAGGCACTTGCAACGGCGACAGCCAAAGGCTTGATCAACGGTTATGAAGACGGCACAGTGAAACCGAAAGTAAACACTACCCGCGCCGAAGCGGTCACGGTCATTCTCAGAGCTTTACATGCGCAACCGTAATGGTTCTGATGTGTGGGTCTTCTTCTTCTTTTGGAGTGGTAGTATAGTGGAAAAAGATAGTAATAGAAAACTTTCATAAGCAAACAAAAGAAGCTCCAGTCGAACACACTTGTTATGAGTGTCTTGACTGGGGCTTTTTTATATCGATGAGTTCTGGGCTGACCATCTTGCATACGTTTCTTACATTCGCGAAGGCATCCACTTGGAGAGCCTTGTCAGCGGCAATCCGATCGACGAATTTCATGCACAAATCACCCAAGCCTACGAGCAAACGCTCGATTCATCATGCGCTGAAAATGTTGAAGCGAAGCGTTGACTCCGTGTTGACTTCAGACAATAAAAACATTCACGACCCTGCGGGCTTTCTCACCAATACACGATAATGATTAATGAACCGACCAAGCACGTGGTTTTTTGCGGGAGAATTCTGAAAACAAATTAAATTGCTACCCCGCGGATGAAGGCTGGAAATTTAATGGGCGATTAGATTATTTTATGTTGTAGATGAGTACTTCGTGTATAATTATATCGTAAAGATTGGTGAGAGTTCTGTTTGAAGGTTTTCAAGGATGGTAGAGCTGAAACGCAAGAAATCAAATGTCTATCAATATATATTTTGTACAAATAAAGGGGATATAAATGAACAAAGAGGATGTTAAGCAACGTATTAAAGATTACCAGCAGGCAGAAGGAGTGCATCCTCTAACTTGCGGAAACAACAGTAAACACGAGAAATTATACCCAAAGGTGCTTGAACAAGGGTTGGTACTTCTTTGCCCTAATTGCAACTACACTCAGACATACATCCCTGATCTCTTTTTCGATGATGGTTACTATGAGTGGCTGCGGGGCATGAAAAGCTTAATTTAATTCGAAAGCGGTAAATAATTTATTTTCGGTAATTCCTCAGTAATACCCCTGTCGATCCCATAAATGATCAAGGTATCATTCGAAGGGATTTTTCTGAATTCAAAAAGAATCCAAAGTTACTAGATAAACGTGAATATCTAAGGAAGGATGAGATAGAAACTAGAACGGAACGAGCTATGAGAAAATGACCCAGTTGAATAAACGAAATGAAATTACTAAAAAAGCAGATGAGATAATTCCTCATCTGCTTTTTTTATAATATTCTTTTTGGAATTGTTTTCGCCTTTCTAAGTTCATTTAATATCCCATATTTACTCTCAAATATTAGAGCAAAATTACTACTTATTCTCGATCAATGTTGATCGATGAGCCGGCACCGTCCCAAGTTACTTTCCTCCCCAACGTTTCGCCTACGAAACGAAGTGGCACGAATGTACTATTGTTTTCAATCAATCGGGCTCCGTTTTCTAATTAATTCTGGAATATCACACTCCTTTTTTTATGCGGTATCACAATGACTGATAAAGTTTTTAAATTTTGTGAGAAAAAAACTTCGAAATTTATGATAAATGAATCATTAATGCATTGTATGCATAGATTTGTTTGTGCCCTAGACTGTCTGCCTTCCATACTTGAATCGTATCTTGACTCTGTTAAGCGAGGGATGGCATCATCGACGATATTTTATTCTAGATGGAAAGTGGAATAACGATTGTGATGAATGCATGGACGTTTCTAGGTGAAGAGATATTTAGACAGATGATCCATATTGATCAAAAAGAAAATGCAAAGACGCATTCTCTTCTAATTCGGGCTAGCTTCCACATAGCTTCATGATGCACATCGTGACTAAATAGAAAAAGTGACGCAGGCATGGACGGCCTCGTTTACTGAGCTTTAGTTGTCCCTTCCTTAGTTAGATCTTAAAGACTTGTCTGAGTTCAATTTATGTGAATAGAGAAAGAAATTACCATAAGCGGGCAAGTTAAATGAATAATGACATAAGTACAGGCTGTACTCGGTTCAACTTCATTGTTGAACCGAGTATTTTATATAGCGGTGTCTGCTTGACTTGAGTGAAAAAATATCCAAAGGTAAATGCGATTTTGTGCAAATACAAAGAAATTGATAACGCATAGAATGGGGTATATACAATTTATGAAAAGTGTTGGAGGGGAGGAACGATTGAATTTGATTCATCAGTAAACCGATTGTGAAATGGAACTATCTTAATAGGCACTTCTAATTTGAACGAATTTGATGATTCGAAGGGAGGAAGGAATGATGGTATCAAGGAATAGGCTAACTGTGATGTTTGTTTGTCTACTTATTCTCGCTATGTTTGCATCTTTTTTGGTGGCAAGGGAAGCCAACGCCCAAACCCCGGAGCAGCGTGTCGAGCAATGGTACACTTCGGCAAAAGTAGGACTTATGATTCATTGGGGCATGACCACAGGCCAAACGAACGATGAGATTGCCGCGTATTACAATATTGCGGATTTTGAAGCGGCAGTGAGTGCAGGTGGATGGAGTGCTGACAAATGGGTGGATGAGGCGGTCAGGATACATGCGAAATACATAACGCTATGCTCTTTTCATAGTGTTATGGGATATATCAAGCCTTGGAAATCTTCCATACCGGGAACGATGGGGACACAACGAGACTACCTGGGAGAGTTAATTCCTGCAGCAAGAGCAAAGGGAATTAAAGTTGTGGTGTACATCACTCCTGACCCGAAATGGCATGATAGATTCGGACATGAATGGATGGATAATACAAGTTATCGCAACTACAAAAATGACCAGTCGATTGATCTGACAACAAAACAGGGATGGGCACAATATTCGTATGACATTGTAGATGAACTTCTTACCAACTACCCCGATATTGATGGCCTCTGGTTTGATGGCTGGAACCAGTACTGGGATGGCCTTGGGCTATTGAACCATATCAGGGCCAAGAACGATAACGTTGTCACGATCGGGAATGGCAGAGCGCGTTCGTTACAAATATTCGATGCAGACTCTTTAGAGAACAGGGCCGTGACTTACAACCCCAGTTACAATATTCCGAGTGGCTTTCAGCAAGAGCCATATAGAGCGACTGCAGCTAATTTCAAAATTGGTGGCGGCTGGTGGTTCCATGGCGATGAGAATGTTTTGGTAGATATCCCTCAAACGATTAAATATATGGCAGTAGCGGCAGGCGCAAACTTCAATGTAGATGTGGGCGAAGGTCCCAAAATCGGGGGTGACATGCCAGCATCCTTGATAAAGGTCAATAACCAGATCAATGCGTTCCTTAACTGGGCGGGAGAATCCATATTCGGCACAGTAGGCGGAGGGTATCATAAAGGAGGCTTTCAGCCGGGGAATTGGAATCTTGGATCGTTTGGTGCAACGACACTCGTGCCGGGAAGCAATACGCATTATATTCATGTGCTTACGCCTCCAACAAGTGGTAATCAGCTCGTCTTGCCGGATGGCGGCTACACCGTTTCCCAGGCGGTTTTTCTGCAAACAGGTCAGCCGCTCACATTCTCACAAAGCGGAGGATATGTGACGATCACGGTGCCGTCATGGGCAAGCCCTGATACGATTATCAAACTGACCGCAAGCGATCCAGTGAATATTATACCGAAAACGAACTTTACGGCGACTGCTACCTCTGAGGATCCAAGTCATCCGATATCCAATGCTGTGGATAACGATTACAAGACTTATTATGCAGCGGCATCGGGTGCAGCGCTGCCACAGAGCATCACGTTGAACCTAAATCAGAATGCAGATATTAGTGGATTAAGAATCCAGCAAACGGAGGATCGTCCTGTCACTGTCGGGCAAGAGGGAGCACCTCCGCCGACAAGGTTAAAGGAGTATGAAATTTATGTAAGCAATGACGGCGTTAACTGGGGAAGCCCTGTAAAAACGGGAACGTTAATGAACCAGCGAGGCGTTCAGCAAATCTTGTTGAACACGGCTCAAACTCAAAAACGGTATGTGAAATTGAAAGTACTAAACAATTACAACAACGACGGCGTATTAAAAATTGCCCAGATGGATGTATTCGGTTCGGTTGGTTGGAATCAAGCGGATATAGGTACAGTAGCCGTACCAGGAAGCTATACGATGAATGCCTCCTCGAGTACTGTATATGGATCTGGAGCAGATGTTTATGAAACTTCTGACAATGCCCACCTTGTATACAAACAGCTAACCGGGGACTTTAGCATACAGACTAAAATAAGTAATCCAACCTTCAGCAATAAATCTGCCCAGTTCGGGTTAATGGCCAGAGCAAGTCTGAACAGCAATTCGCCAATGATAAGCGCATTCTGGTCCCCCACCAACTATTTCAAATCTTTGGCAAGATTGACTATAGGCGCAAGTACGGGGCATGCAGTGGAATCCGCCAATAATTTGCTGGACATCTTCGCGAAAATTACAAGGTCTGGCAATACCTTCAGAACGTATAAGTCGAGCGATGGCGTCAATTTTACACTGGTGAGGCAGGAGACAATCGCTATGGGCCAAACGGTATACGTAGGCATGTATGTTTGCTCTCACAGGACAACGGCGCCTCTTGCCAGTGCTGTATTTGATAACTTGACCATTACCCAGCATTGATCTCGTATGAAATAATAAAACACTCCACACATATATTCAAACTGTGGAGTGTTTTATTATTGAATTTACGAGTGACGAAGTATGGTTTCTTTAAATTCAGAGGGACTCAATCCGGTCGTATGTTTGAAAATTCGGCTAAAGTAATGTTGATCTGGATAACCGACAATCTCGGCAATCTTCCAAACTTCTTGTTGGGGGTTTTCGCAGATTAATCTTTTGGCCTCTGCGATGCGCAATTTAATAATATATTTCAATGGCGTTTCTCCATAATATTTTTTGACCAATTTAGAAAAAGTAGAAGATGTGAGATGAAATTTCAGCGCTAAATGTTCAAGATTTATATCTTTAGCATAATTGAGTTGGAGATATGTCATGATTTGTTCGATTACCTTAACCATATCTTCTTCACTAGTAGGTACGGTAACCAAGTTCTCGATCACGCCCCATATGTCATGAAAGAGCCGATGAGGATCAGGATTTGTCGCAATTTGCGCATAGATGTCATATTCCAATCTATACAAGTCGGATTCAGGTTTCTTTCCTGTCTGCAAATTAATCAATTGGAGAAGATGACTTATTGTCTTTTCCAATAGTCGCTGAGGATACCGGGCTTGTATCCAATTGTCGAAAAAAGGAAACAAGGCTTGTTTCAGACTATTCGGTTCTCCTGATTGGATGCATGTACTAATTCGATTTCGAAAAGCTTGATCCATAAGAACTGGCGTTGTTTTACCGGCATTCTTTACACAATGAAGAATTAATGATTGACCTATAACGAGCTCACGATCCAGTAAGATTCGAAGTTGTTGCGCTTTTTCCAAAATGTCTGAGTGTTTCATGATGGTGTTCGAATATGCGATCGTGACAGGAAGTTGCTTCACGTGGGTTGATAGTGAGGCACTTATTTCTTGCACAAAAAGCTTCACTTCTTCTGAACGTCTATTATCCGCAGAAATGAGTAGAAATTTCTGATTGCAAGCTTTCTCATCAATGACAAACCAAGTCTCTTCTCCCTTGAGCGTACGACTTAGCATCGTATCGAAGCATATATTGCTCCATAATTCTTGAAAAAAAGAAATATGATGTGGCGGAGTGATCGGAGCAGCTAAATTCCCTAAACAAATTAACAACACAATGAATTCATTGTGAGTATGAATCGAAGCCTGTACGTTATGCGATAACCCATTAATCTTGGAACTCAGCAGTTCTCTATTCATCTTATTGGTTTTCATCTGAAGGCTCCTTCTTAATTTTTGCAAGATCTCATCTAAGGCATCGACAGTTAAAGGTTTCAGAAGGTAATCGTAAACGCCTATTTGCATTGCAAGTTTTGCATATTCAAAATCATTATATCCGCTCAAAATGACAAAAAGGATTTCCGGGAATTCTTTTTTTATACTTCGGATTAATTGGATCCCATCCATTTTAGGCATTTTAATATCAGTAAAAACGACATCGGGCAGCAGTTCATGAATCATGGAGACACCTTCCTCTCCGTTGGAGGCGTATCCGACGACCTGATAGGAATCATCCAGCTTTTCAATTTTCTGCGCAATATTTCTGCGTATTTTTGGTTCGTCTTCTACAATCAGGACGCGATATTTAGTTTGATTAGGCATTGTCTGTACTTACCTCCTTATTTACGATAATAGTGATCACGGCACCGCCAGCGGGGTGGTTGTCAATATCCAACGTACAATGATTGTTATATAGTAATTTCAGACGTGCATAAACATTGATGAGTCCCATGCCATTTATTTTGAGATTCGGGATTCTATGATACGGGTCTGTAGTTGCGATGAGGTGTTTCAATTGTTGGAGATGATTCTTCTGAAAACCTTGACCATTATCTCGAATTATTAATTTCCATCGGTGGTTGTCAACTTGACCTGTTATTGAAATGATCCAAGGAGGATTGACATGAATACCGTATTTAAATGCGTTTTCTACAAAAGGTTAAATAATTAATTTGGGAACATAGATGATTTGTAGTTGCTTTGGAATATCAACATGAAACTTAATGTTGTCCTCATAACGAAGCTTCATTAAATTAATATAATTTGTTGTATGCTCCTATTCCTCGGCCAGACGCACGGGAGATGTATCATGGGAGGAAATGTAACGCAGCATGCTGGACAGATCTTGACAGAATGCGACAATCGTCATCTGATCTGCTTCTTCAGCCAGAATGCTTATATTGGTAATTGTATTGTAAAGGAAATGCGGGTTCATTTGGGTCTGAAGGGCAAAATTTTGAGATTCCAGTTCATGGGCTCTCGATGCGACTGTTTGTTCAAGTGACTCTTGAAGTCTTAAGCGCATGTTATGGAAAGCCAAATTCAACAGTTCCAACTCATTCAGTTTGTTAGGATGATCGAAATTCGCATTGGGTATCGGAGTCGTTAGAGATCGAGAGAAAAAATAGGAGATGACTGAAGTAACAATCAGCGTAAGCAGGCCAAGCAGCAAAATGGCATTTTGAAATGTTCTGACGGGTTTCCAATCGTTAGTATGCGAGAGGTAGATGTGTCCTTAACCCAATCTACATTCATAATGAAATCTTGCGGGATCTTGGTGTAAATAGAATCATTTCCAAAACTTGAAAACTCTCCGCTTGTTTGAAACATATTAATCCGCTTAAATGGTTCATCATACCCCAAGAGTGTGAAAATGATGTCATTTAATTCTAATTCACGCTGATGGTCGATGGTAGATTTATTCACCTCAAAGATGTCAGAGAAAAACAAATCATGGACCTGTTGTGAAAATAAAAAATCTTTTTGGACGCTGCGTTCATGTTGTTTATCTGTGAATTAAAGTCGGCTGATATATAACTTGTCAACTGAAAGAGGGACTCCGAGGATTTTTTTTCCAAAATATTTGATATGTAGACATAGAATGAAACAACACTTATCAGAATAATGCCAATGATGAGAAGAGAAAAAGTTGTTGTTATTTTCGATAACCTCTCGAATTCTTCCTTCTTTTTACAATCAAAACAAAAATGGGATATTGTCAAAATGATGCAATCAGGTTTGGTCCGAACAAAATATCCTCATGGATGAACTGAAATCCCTATGTAAAACTCTTGTAAATGAAAATATAATAGATATAGGGTAGGCAACCTCATATAAATAAGCCAAAAAAGGGAGGCATGGGAGGCATAATATATGAAAAGTAGTGTAACATTTAAAACAGTTTCCAGTGTTTTGAGTAGTGTGGTATTAGTCAGCTTGTTAGCGGCTTGCGGTTCAAATTCAACTTCTGAGCCGTCCGGTTCCAGCCAACTATCAGGATTTCCTGAAAGTGTGTGAAGCGCTCAAGGCCAAAGGGATTACGCCGATTTACGAACCAGGTAAGGCGGAATGGCATCAGGAGATATGGTTAAATACAATGGCATACTCGACATTCTCGAACGAGGTTCTGGCCAAGTTCCCGAATAGTAAAGCAGACACGTGGAAAATGTTCCCTGTACCACTTGCGGATAATAAAACGTGGTCAATTTCCTCCGGCGGTATTGTCCGCTCGATCAATAAGAACTCCAAGGTAATTGATGCGGCAAAGGCATATTTTAACTTCCTGGCGAAACCGGAATGGAACAGGTTTGGATATGGAAAGCGGGGTACTGTACTACAATTCCGCAGTTGTTGGCCAATCTATTCAAGATTTATATCTGGGCGGAAAAACGCTGAAACAAGTACTTCAAACGATCAACGCGGATCGCAACAAGATGTTTAAATAAGTCGGTGTTAAAATTTGGGAGTCCAGTGGTTCTAATAAGGGCTCTTTTTTTCCAATTGGATAAATTCGAACAATAACATTAAACGATGTAACAATGATAAAAGGCCGTTTTTCTTTATTACGGCTTTATCGATTCCGTGCCTGTTCGTTAAAGGAGTAAGACAAGATCCCGCCACTCTAGTGAACAATGTTTCACTGGAGGGGCGGGATTTTTAGAATTTATATGCGGTGTACGGTCAAGGCGTTGCTTTTGTGATTGTGTACACGCCGTTTATAACGGTGTTGAAGGTGTAGGTAACCTCATTCGTATGCCGCGTCTTACCTTGTGTAGAAGGAACCTTATTTCCGTTTTTGTCTTTGACCACAATGCCGGTCGTCCACGGGGATACTAAGGTAACAGGTCTGCCCGCGTCGCTGATGATTTCAGCCCATTGTACTTGTCCGTTTTTCAGTTCGCTGGAAACTCGGAACGCGTTTTTTGCACGCAAGGTTACGAATTTGGCGTTGTAGTTTTTGCTCCATGCAGGGAATAAACGCATCTCGTACGTTCCGCCCGATATGGCGTTTAGCTCATTTTGCAGCAACATGCTATTAACGCTTTCAAGCGCACCCGTATTTTCATAGGAGGCTCCATTATCATAGAACTGTTTCGTATTGTGGTACGTTTTTAACGTTGTACGGAAGCGTTCCATAAGTTTATCAGGATCAATGCCCAATCTCGCGGCAATCGTAAATGATTTGGGGAATCCATTGGTTGACCCGCCATCGGAATGCGGATTCATAAAATTCCCGTACTCGAAGGTGTTCCTGGCAATTTGGAGGAGTGCAGGGTCTGAACCCAGGTTCAATAATTCACTCGGATGAACAGATCCTTCCATCATCGTCGGCTGGTTGGCATTGGAGATGTACGATGCCCAAGGTAAATCGAATGCATTGATTTGAACTTTATTGTAGCTCTTCTGTGCTCCTACAAAAATCTCCTTGTCATACTTAAAGCCAAGATTGGCCAACTCTTTTATGGTCGTTGGATGGTTCTTGCTCGTTGGAATAGGCATCAGATTGTCAAGAATTTCCTGGCATTTTGCAACCCAATCCGCGTCCACGTTTAAAAATTGCGCCATTTCAATATAATCTCTAAACGTCGATCGGATATATCCCATATCAATCGACGGATTGATGTCATTTCCTGCTTCGTGTTCACTGCTAAAGTGTACCCAATACTTGCCATCGCTTTCTTTCACCACGAAATCACAATAGAATTTGACCACCTCTTTGATCGAGGGATAAACAAACCTCCTTAAATTTTCGACATTTCTTGTGTACTTCCAGTCCCATATGAAAGGCATGGTAAATAATGCAACATTTGTCTTTTGGTCGCTGGACAATCTCGGATTTCTTTCTTTGCTAATCTCATGAGGAGCCATAACTCCGAAGAAAGACCTTACTTGGATATGATGCCTGCCGATTTGTACGCCCTCATACCCTCTGTCCGCTGTTTCATGCTGCCAGAAGCTTAAGCCATTCACTGCATCTGAGTAATAAGGCTGGAGCATGTCCGTCCTGTTGCTTGAAAACAGGCCATAGAATGGAGCTTCATAGTTATAATTCGTAACGGCTCTGCCCAAGGCTGCCGAATCATCGTTCGTATGGAACAAGCCGTTCAAACCGCCGACAACATTAGGCTGCTCTGCCCATTCGGGCGTTTGGCGAATAGCGCAGCCAAGGATGTAAAGCGTCGTGTAATAGAAGTCTTGTACGCTCGGGTCGCTTACATTCACATAAGATTTCAGCCAATAATTTTTCCACCAGTTCAGGTGATAGGTACGAGCTGTATTGATGGACGCCTCGGTAATCGCGTTTAATTTCTGAACGGCAATATTTTTCACTGTCGTTAAATCTTTCGTGATCATGATGGACCCTTCGCCCTCTTTTGCTTTCAATCCGCTGTGCGTATACAGCACGGTAGCGACTTTAGCCGTTTCTCCGGGATTTAGCGTCAAAATAATCGTGTTGTTGCCCATAACAAAGTTGCCCTTGATGACTTTGGTTGCCGTGGCTCCACGGAATACAAAATCGATTTCGGCATTTCGGGTCAACCAAATCGCATTCCCGTCGATTCCTGTCGTATTGACGACGATTCCTTCTTTTACTTCAGGAGCAGCCAATTGTATATTGATTTTCTGGGGTCCGGGAGCGCTGCTATCCAATGTAACATTCGTAAACATGGCATTCTGATCGTCAGCCGTCCATGTCTGATAGCTGACCAAATTACTGTTATACTCCATTTTACTGCGGATTTCCGCATTCAAAATATCGCGTTCGTGTAGAAAACGCCCGTCGTACAGTTTAGGAGGATTGATCACGTTCACGCCGTTGCGATACATATTAATATCCGTAATGCGCGCCGAGGTCATATCCTTTGGAAAATACAGCGTTGCATATTGAGGCGCTACCGGTGTGGTCGAGGTTACTCTTAAGAATGAAGTCGTGATCGGAGCCGCAAACTCGAAATTGCTGACAGCATGCACATTACCCTTAACACTTTTAATTGTTGACCAGCTATTTCCATCATTTGAAGTCTGGATATCGAAATCATAGAGGTTATACTTCGCTTCGTCTGGAAAACGTACACTATGATGCTTGATTTCGATCTTGTCGAAGGTAAAAGGCTGTTTTCCTTGAATGCTGACAAACTTTTCCTGACTGCGCGGCAATGTGTCTGTTGGCTCCACAATTTGATTCTCATGTTGCTCCACATCTTGCGCTACTTTTTGCGATCTGGATATCCACTCCGTATTTTCATCCGAATCAAATGCATTGGGGCTGTTGGCATAATAAATCGGTTCCCACCTATCATCTTTAATATGCCCCTCCAACTTATCATCATCCGTGGAAGAGTTGAAGATAAACGGCGGCTTTGTAACGGGTTCTGGATTGATCGGGTCTCCGTTTGTAAGCTTCAACTGGGCATTGAGAAGTTTCTGATCGCCATTATTTTTGAAAGCATCGCCGCTGGCGAGATAATAGCTTTGCTCGTTTTTTCTGGCATCGGAAACAACGCCGAACGTTCCATTACCCATCAGCATGCCTGAAACCATATACTTGCCCTTCAGGTAGAAGGTATCCACCGGAGCCAATTGTTTGGCTGTAAGTCCTGATAACACGCCGCTTATTTCCGCCCAATTGGTTTGCTGGGAAGCCGGAACAATACTCATCGTCGTTTCGTTGCTTTCCGCTTGCAGCGCCACGTCATCTCCGGCAAATACGGCTTTAACCAAATAAGTACCTACTTCAATCGGAGCAGCATTTTTCCATGCAGCACCCGGCGTAAGCGCTTTATATTTATATACAAAAGGAACTTTAATTGGGTACGATACGGCCCCCGTCATCGCGATACTTTGACCCGTGTATTCGAAAGATCTGCTCTCAAGAGTGAGGGCAATGTTTGCTTTGGCAATGGTGAGAACGACCACATTACTCTCAGTTCTGCGGTAGGTATCATTCCCTTCAAACACGGCCTTTACATCATACATACCTAATGCGGTTGGAGCCGTTTCCGTATAATTTTCATTTACTCCATGCCCTTTAAAAAAGTACTTAAAGGGGATTTGCGTTAAGCCACCCGTGTAAGCTATCGTAGCTGTCGCGCGATTTACAGTATCCATGATGACCGGATATCCTGTATAACCGACGGTTTTATCGCTCAATGCAATAGTCGGAACCTGTTGGTACAGTGTGCTTACGGCATCGCTGCTGCTAAACAGCTCAATTTCGGCCAGACGAGCCATCATTGAGTTTGTAACTTGGCCGTAGGCTTGCTCCGGCGTATCATACTCTACTTTAACGTAACGTGCCGTAACAGGTTGTGCCAGCGTACGCTGCGTGACATTATAGATGTTTCCATCCACCTGATCCACTTGTGTATAGTTGACATCATCCGTGCTTACGCTTACTTTGAAGCTCCAGGGGTTATACTTCCTATCTCCGAATACCCCATAGTGGTGAAGAACGAATTTGGATATCTTTTTTTCCGCAGGAAGTTGAATCTTCAACCAATGCGGTTTTACCTTGTCGTTGGTAAACCAGGTGTTGTTGTCTCCAGACACGTTTCCGTCTATCGTTCTGTTGACATACATTTTATTCCAATCACTGCTGGACGTTGCAACCACACCCGGCAATTTTGTTAATGATTGCTCATTCGGCGCGGCAAATACAAGATGAGTTTGAAAAGATCCGAACATGGTTGCTGCCAGTAAACCGGCAATCATTTTTCGAAAGGCTTGCTTTACAGCTTTTTTTTTAACATTATACTAGCCTCCTATGTTTTGTATAACCTGTCGGCATTCGCCGAGGCAGATGGGACAAGGTTTTGCCTTACCCATCAAACGTGCTTTCCTCCTCCTTTCGTTGTTAGCGAACAACTTGCGAGAATACCATCATCGCACAGTTGAGACCCACGTATGTTGCCTTTTCTCACATACGATAAGGCCTTCCTTATATTCTTCTATAATGAAAGCATTCACCTTAAAGATATTGTAGAATATTCAGCAAAAAATGACATGGATGTTTTAGTTTTTTTATGTGGATATTTTTTCTCGCAAAATGGTTTGGGAATTAGTTCTTAATCCCAGCTTCCGATATATTCGGGCGAAAATATCCACATGGATGAGCAGAAATCTCCATGTAAAACACGTATAGATGGAAATATAATAGTCATTGTGTGGGAGTCTGGTGGTTCTAATACAGGCTCTTGTATTGCCTATGCATACTGTAGATGAAAGGGGGTGAACTTCCTCGTATCGCAGGTTCCCAGGATGATGAGATCCATTAATACTTGAATCTTAGTGGAATAAAAGGAGGATAACATTTGAAAATCGCGAGAAACCTTGTTTATGGAACATTGATGTTAAGCTTAACTTTCCCGATCGCAATCCCTTCTGTCAGTGCAACCACAAGCACAACTTATCAGCCAACTTGGACCTCGGTTGATCAGCACACACCGGCACCGGAATGGTTCAAAGACGCTAAATTCGGTATTTACTATCACTGGGGTGTCTTTAGTGTACCTGCCTATAGCACCGAATGGTATCCGAGAAACATGTACAGAACAGAAAGGTCTGAAAACGATCATCATATAAGCGTTTTTGGTGATCCATCCGTTTGGCCTTATCATAATTTCATTAGAGGTGCCAATGATAAAAACGGGAATTTCACCCAATTCGCGCCGAAGTTGAAATCACAAGGAGGCAATTTTGATCCAAACGAATGGGCACAGCTCTTCGTCGATGCAGGTGCCAAATTCGCCGGACCTGTTGCAGAGCATCACGACGGATATTCGATGTGGAACAGCAGTGTAAATGAGTGGAATTCCGTTGGCACCGGTCCCCACCTCGATCTACTTGGACTATTTGCAAGCGCAATCCGCAGTAAAAATTTAAAATTACTAACCTCTTTGCACCACGCTTACAACTTCAACGGCTTTTATCGATATGCCCCTGCACAAAGCGATCCAAGCTTGCAAAAGCTATATGGCCAATTATCACGACCGGCCGAGAATCAGCTATGGTTCGACAAATTGAAGGAGGTTATCGACGGTTATCAGCCTGACATTATTTGGCAGGATTTCATGTTGGATGGCGTGGATGAGGCGCAGCGTCTAAACTTCCTTTCTTACTATTACAATAAAGCGATTGATTGGAATAAGGAAGTCGTTGCCACCTATAAAGATGGGTTTAACACCAAAGGAGAAATACTCGACTACGAAAGAGGGGGGCCCGGTGAGCTGCAGCCTAATTATTGGCTTACCGATGACAGTGTCTCGAGCTCAAGCTGGAGCTATACGCAAGGCATGGGTTACTATTCCACGAAGCAAATGATTCATTCGCTCATTGATCGTGTAAGCAAGAATGGCAATTTGCTTCTAAACATTGCCCCAATGGCCGACGGCACCATCCCTCAAGGGCAGAAGGATATCTTGCTTGGTATGGGCAGCTGGCTCAAAAATTATGGGGAAGCCATATACGCGACACGAGCTTGGGCCAGTTATGGAGAGGGCCCAACCAAGATGGGCGGAGGGCAATTCGTAGCCCCACTTGTAGGTGCGGCTCAAGACATTCGTTTCACCCGGAATAAAAGCAATAATACCCTTTATGCCATTGTAATGGGATGGCCCGGTAATGGCGCGGATTTGAATATATCTACACTCAACTCCGCTCGATTCAATACAAGCACCTTAACCAACGTCCAGCTCCTAGGATCAACACCAGGAAGCTATATAAATCTGAATAAAACGCAGGATGCGAATGGACTCAAGGTAACTATGCCTGCTTCGCAGCCTTCTGCAGATGCTTATGTCATCAAGCTCAGCTTCTCGGGACAGATTCCAACACTTGGTCCTGAAGAGGCAGTCGGTGTTTTTGAAGCTATTAACTATAGCGGCAATTCGACGAATCTGGCACTTGGCACGTATACAACGGCTCAATTGCAAGCTGTCGGAATCGGGAACAATAAAATCTCTTCGGTGAAAGTACCGTCTGGATTTAAAGCAGTTGGCTATGAGAAAGATAATTTCACCGGAATCGCATGGCCGTTCACGGCAAGCAATGCAGATCTGCGGAATACTGGCAATAATGATAACATTTCATCCATCAAGATTACATTAGATGAAAACGTTTACCTCAAGATTGTTAGCCTTTCAAACGGAATGGCGCTGGATAGTGGGGGCAGCGTTGCTGTAGGCTCGCCTATCAAACTCCATAACATGAGTCCAAGTGCGAATCTTCAGTGGCATATCATCGATAACGGAAATGGTTACTACAGGATAGTTAATAGAGCAAATGGTCTGGTTATGGATAGTGGGGGAACGGTTGCGCCGGGTTCAACCATTAAACAATCGAATTGGAACAGCAGCAACACAAATTTAGAATGGCAGATTGCTCCAACAACTGGAAAGAATTATAAAATCGTCAATCGCGGCAACGGATTAGTGATAGACAGCGGAGGTAAGGTAAGGCAAGGGGCCGATGTCAAAGAATACGCGTGGAATGGAGATTCTAATATGGAATGGCAAATTGTTAAGGTAAACTAGGAGGAAGTCCGCGTTTCAGTGGCACGGTGCAACTTCATTGTTGAACCGTGGCATTCTTTGTTTGTTGGAAGTAAGTGGAATTATTGTCGAAGAATTAAATTAGTTGGTAAAGCTACATCAGGAACAGACGGGATGTAAATTAATAGAAGAAGCATTCATTATAGTTGATTGCTTAATTAAATGTAGATTCTAAAAAAGGAACACGAACCCAATTCGGGCTATCGTGTTCCTTTTGTTTTTAGGAAAAGAATGCACACGGAGTATCCTAATCCAAAATAGGATATTCGCGGATAGTCTCACCAATTATGAAAATGACCAAATCTTTATTTTCGGGAAGGAAGTTGATTTATTCTTGTTAAAGTGAACAAATAAATTTACAATGTGACAGAGATTGATACATCATTCAAACTAAAAGTGGGAACCTATGTATGATCCGTAAAGGAGTTAGTCATGGAGACGTATTGCAAGGTATTAATTGTTGATGATGAGATGCTGGTGCGTCAAGGAATCAGACATCTTCTCGATTGGGAAAGCGAAGGCTTCCACATTGTTGGCGAGGCTTCTAACGGTAAGGATGCGCTTGAGATGGTTAAATCATTCCAACCTAACTTGATTCTGACGGATATTGTTATGCCGGTTATGAGTGGGGAGGAATTGGTAAGAGTTGTGAAGGGACTATATCCGGAAATTGAAATTGTGGTTCTCAGCAGCTACGGTGAATTTGAGTATGTGCGCTCTACGTTTCAGCACGGTGTAGCCGATTATTTATTAAAGCCTAAATTAGATGCGAATTCGCTGCTAGCCGTTTTAAAAAAGACCGTACAGGGAATGCCAGCCTTCCGACATATGGACTTTACGAATGAAAAAGGACAGTCCGTCGACTATGTGTTGGACAGGCTGATTTCGGGTTATGCCATGGAGCTTGAGGGTGCGGAGATCAACACGCATTTGCCATATCCTTATTTCGTTTTATTAGTTGTAGATCTGCAAGATAGCACATCCTCGATGAAAAGAAATGAGGAATGGATCGAGGCATTCCTAAAAGGTATGGTTCAGGATGTTAAGCAGCCTGTTGTCGTTCACCGTCTATCACATCAAGATAGCCACATCCGTTTTTTGCTGAATACAGCGGATGCTGGCAGAATGGATGCCATCCATTTGGCTGAGCAATTGGTGGAATCTGGTGTGAGAGCGGGCTTATCCTTCTATGCAGCACTTAGCAAAAATTTCACGCAAATCGAAGAGCTTCATGACGTTTATACGCATGATATTCTCAAAGTGTTGGATCACCGGTTCTTTTTATCGGATCAACAACTGTTCTTTGCTGATGAATTGGTGGAAGTGGTAGGGAGTGGTGATTCGTTTGATTCGGAGGCGTTTACCGCGGAGCTGAATCATCAAGAATTTCATTTAGCTTTTCAACGGCTCAGCCGATATGTCGACTCCATGCCTGATAGGCTTGATACGGATATGTTTGAGTTTAAATCTTTTTTAGGACACAGCCTATTCAATATTATTGTCACGCTGCTGCATTTTCACTTTGAGGCTCGCACGCTGGATGAAGCGAAGTATGAGTATTTTCGTGCCATTCATGAGGCCAAACATATTGGGGAAGTGCGCTCTCTTTTAGCCAAGTTTCTGAATGAGGCAACTGACTGTGTAACAGGAAACAAAACAAATTCTCCGGGCATACAAAAGATTTTGACGTATTTGGATGAGCATTTTGCTGAACCGCTTACGCTGACTGAAGTAGCCAGACAGTTTCATTTCAACCCTTCGTATCTGTCCAATTATTTTACCATTCATAATAAGGAAGGTTTTAATGAGTATTTGAATCGTATTCGGATTGAACATGCTTGTGAATTATTAAGGGATAGCGCGCAATTTACGATTTCAGAAATTAGCTCTCTTGTTGGATATTCCGATCATAGTTACTTCACGAAAGTGTTTCGTAAACTGATGGGGACTTCACCTAGCCATTATCGAAAAAAATAAAGATGAAAGGAATCAAGCATATGAGGGTATGGCTAAGAAGGATCTCTGATCAAAGTTTGTTTAGTAAATTGTTTCTAGTTATGGTTCTTAGCATAATTACGGTTACGGTGGCCACTTCCTGGGTTACTGTGCAAATGTCGGAGGAGCTTTTTGTTAAGACATTCAGTATCACGAATTCCAAAATCATTGAGCAAATTAAAAGCGGTCTTGAATCCATTCATTATTCTAATGTAAATATTATCATTAACACCTCGCAAAGTGGGGCGATTAAGCGTTTTTTGACCGAAGGAGATGTCGATTCGGAAACCAACTCCGTAGTGACATTTGACATGAGCGAGCAGATGAAGCGAATCCAGGCGGGTATTGGAGCTAAGAGCATTGGGATGATCATTTCGGGTATAAATGGAAATAATTACACGAGATACAATACCTACTGGTCTGGTACTTCGGCGGATTTACAACGCAATTCGATTACACAGGAATCGCGGAACCAGCCGGGACGCTTGTTGTATAGCTATTTGGGCGAAGGAAAGCCAGGTTCTGGAGATCAAGGACTAGTTGCCGCCAAAACTCTGACTGATCCTGTTAGTAAAGAGTGGTATGGGACGCTTTATATCATCATGAAAGAAAGCGTTTTAAGATCGATTTACGCAAGTTTTACAAGTGATGGGAATGACGTGATGATCTTGGATCGTCAGGGTCTAATCGTTTCCAGCAATCGAGCCGAGTTGATCGGGACAACATCGAAAGAGCTTTTAGATAGTGCTCAGAAGATTCGGCAGCATGCTCTGGTAAAGGATGAAATGAAGATGTCCGATAAGGATGTCATTGTATTGGCTGATGATTTGGCTTTGTACGATTTTTACATTATGAATGTCATTGATAAGAAGGTGACACTCGGTCAAATGCTCAACAGGAAATCGATTTTCTTCCTTGTTGCGGGAATCGTGGCTATTGCTGTGCTCGTTGTGTATGTGATCACGCGGAGATTGATGCTCTCGTTAAGAAGGCTTGTTAAGCAAATGTCTACGGTAACGAAAACGAATTTTAACAATTATATGGCGGTTACAGGCACCTATGAGACTAGAGAGCTTAGTCGCTCCTTCAATTTTATGCTCGACGAGTTGAACGACTATATCTCCCAGCTTGTTGATACTCAGAAGGAGCAGCGCAAGGCAGAATTAGCCGCGCTGCAGCAGCAGATTAACCCGCATTTTCTATATAATACGCTGGCTTCCGTTAACATTCTCGTTCAGCGAGGGAGCCAAGAGACCGCCACGCAAACGATTCATGCACTCATTTCTCTCCTGCAGAATACCATCAGCAATGTCAAAGAAACGATTCCCGTTGTGCAAGAGATGGTGAATTTAAAGCATTATGTGTTCATTAATCAGATTCGTTATGGTCAAGGGATTAAAGTCGATTACTTTGTTTCACCGGACTGCATGGCTGCGCAAGTACCTAAGTTGATGCTGCAACCTTTCATCGAGAATGCTTTTTTTCATGCTTTTAATAAGAAAGGCACTGGATATATTTACGTTATCATCACAAAAGAAAAAGATACGCTGCTTTGTGAAGTGGTTGACAATGGGGATGGCATGGAACTTACGAACGAAGCGGATGAGATACCGAATCCCACAAGTGCGAGGCAATTGTTCACAGGGATTGGTATTCGCAATGTGAATGATCGTCTGGTTCTTTTGTACGGAGAACAGTATGGGGTAACCATAACTAGCACCTTAGGGCAAGGGACGAAAATATCGATATGCCTTCCATGGCGCACAGAACAGTACACGTAGGAGAATAAAAATCTAAAAATAATGCAAAATATAAAAATATTACAAGTGGCAGGTGGAGGAGGGAATATCAGATACAATAAAAACGCTAATTTCAGTAAATTTCGTTCTAACAAGACGATTTGCCCAAATGATATTATCTATAAGTAAGCACTTACAAATACAAATCATCAAGGGGGACCACATGAAGAAGACAATTTCAACGGTTTTACTTGCAAGTTTTTTGCTTTTGACGGCATGTTCAAGTAATTCGTCTGACACATCATCAACGACCACTCCTAGCGGCGGTGCGAAGAGCACGAGTAAGGAAATTACAGTTTGGGCATGGGATAAGAACTTTAATATTGCAGCAATGAACCTAGCCAAAGATGCCTATGCCAAGGATCATCCTGATGTGAAAATCAATGTTGTTGAATATGCGCAAGATGACATTATTCAAAAGATGAATACGGGTTTGAACTCCGGTTCAAAGTCAGGTCTGCCGAATGTGGTATTGATTGAAGATTACCGTGCACAAGGCTTTTTGAAAACATATCCAGATGCATTTGCAGATATGTCCGCATCCATTAAGGCTTCGGATTTCGCTGAATACAAGTTGGGTCCAACAAGTTTGAACGGCAAACAATACGGTGTACCATTTGATTCCGGCGTAACAGGACTATATGTGCGCAGAGATTATTTGGAACAAGCAGGATATAAGGTCGATGATCTGAAAAATATAGACTGGCAGAAATTCATTGAAGTCGGTAAAGCTGTTAAAGCAAAAACAGGTAAAGATTTGCTGACGCAGGATCCCAATGATCTTGGTTTAATTCGTATGATGATTCAATCCGCTGGCGCTTGGTATCTGAAAAGTGATGGCACCACGCCGGACCTCAAAGACAACCCAGTATTGAAAGAAGCTTTCGAGACATACAAAGAAATCATGAACGCGAATATTGTGAAAATTAACTCGGATTGGAACTCCTTCCTTGCTGGTTTCAACAGCGGTGCTGTCGCTTCAGTTCCAACAGGTAACTGGATTACGCCTTCCATTAAATCACAAGCGGATCAATCCGGTAAATGGGCAGTTGTTCCTTTTCCTAAGTTGAAAAATACAGCTAGTTCTGTGAACGCGTCAAACCTTGGGGGAAGCTCCTGGTATGTATTGAACAGTGATGGTAAAGATACGGCTGCTGATTTCCTTGCAAAAACGCTTGGTTCTGATGTGAATTTGTATCAAAAATTAGTTACAGACGTAGGGGTTGTTGGTACTTATAAACCTGCTGCGCAAGGTGAAGCCTATACGAAAGCCGACGATTTCTTCGGAGGTCAAAAGGTGATTTCTGATTTCGCAACATGGACGGCTCAAATTCCAAAAGTCAACTATGGTCTGCATACGTATGCGATTGAAGATATTCTCAAAGTTGAGATGCAAAACTACCTGAAGGGCAAAGACATCGCCAAAGTATTCAGTGATGCCCAATCCCAAGCAGAATCCCAACTTAAATAAGTTTCTCTTCCCATTAACTTTATGAACGCTGACCTCTGAATTGCGAAATATGCAAAGAAGGGGACAGCGTTTCAATTTTTAATCGCGATGAATAGGAAGGATTTGGATCTAATGAACTACTCGATACGTAGCCGTGCAAAGCTTACGGGATGGCTGTTTATCGCTATTGCCGTATTAATGATATGTTTGTTTTACTTTTATCCTATGATTCAGGCATTGCTGCTTTCCTTTAAAACAGGTGCGGGTGCTAATCTACATTTCAACGGGATCAGCAACTATAAGCGGCTCTTTAGCGATAAGACATTCATCACTGCTGTTAAGAATACGTTTATCTATTTGATTATCCAGGTGCCGGTCATGATCATTCTGTCCATGATGATTTCCGTCTTGTTGAATGACAGCAAGCTTCGTTTCAAAGGTTTTTTCCGTACAGCTATTTTCTTGCCTTGTGTGACTTCACTTGTTGCCTACTCCGTTGTTTTCAAATACTTGTTTGGCAACGATGGTTTGATTAATATGGCTTTAATTAAGATTCACTTGATTGGACAGCCCATTGCATGGATTTCCGATCCTTTCTGGGCGAAAATTACGATTATCCTTGCCATTACATGGCGCTGGACAGGATATAATATGATTTTTTTCCTTTCCGCATTGCAAAACATTGATAGCTCTATTTATGAAGCAGCACGTATTGATGGGGCCTCTCCGATTAAACAGTTTTTCTTTATTACGTTTCCAATGCTTAAGCCAATTGTTCTCTTCACGTCCATTACCTCGACGATTGGTACGTTGCAATTGTTCGATGAGATTATGAATATTACGAAGGGTGGCCCAGGTAATGCTACCCTCTCCATATCGCAGTACATCTACAATCTTTCCTTTAAATACACACCTGATTTTGGCTATGCGGCAACTGTTTCCTATTCGGTTGTAGTCATGATTATTGTGTTATCTGTCCTTCAAATCAAATTGGCAGGTGATAAAAAATGATAGCTTTAAGACGTACAATCATCTATCTCTTCCTTGCTGCAGTGGCGGTAATATCCATTTTTCCATTTCTGTGGATGGTCATTAGTTCCACGAATCTGTCTGTGGACGTTACGCAGGGCCGAATGTTGCCAGGATCGCATTTCATGGACAACTTTCATAAATTAACAGACTCCATTAATCTCGTTCCCGCACTTTGGAATTCATTGAGGATCTCGTTAGCTACAACCATTTTGGCTTTATTGGTTGCTTCGCTGGCTGGCTATGCTTTTGAAATCTATCAGAGCAAAGCCAAAGATATCGTGTTTAATTTACTGCTTGTCTCCATGATGATTCCGTTCGCGGCGTTGATGGTTCCGCTTTACCAGATGTTTTCCAGCATATCGCGTACGGTTCCATTTATCGGGATCAACACGATGAACGCGGTCGTCCTTCCGACATTTACGACAGCGTTTCTCATTTTCTTCTTCCGTCAAAGCACGAAAATGTTTGCGAAGGAGCTTCTGGAAGCTGGGCGAATTGATGGACTGACGGAATTAGGATTGTTTTTCCGTATATATATGCCGACTATGAAAACAACGTATTCAGCTGCCGCTATCATTACTTTTATGTCTAGCTGGAACAATTACTTGTGGCCGCTTATTGTCTTGCAAACACCGGAGAAACGAACAATTCCTTTGTTGATTTCCAATTTGGGTTCGAGTTATTCCCCGGATTTTGGGGTGATCATGACGGCGATTGTCATCTCAACACTGCCGACAGCACTCGTATTTTTCTTGATGCAAAAACAATTCGTTGCGGGTATGGTAGGATCTGTAAAATAGTGTATCATTCGAAGGCCCTTTTTGGGTCTTATTTTTCGGGAGGCATAGATCAATGAAACATTCGGTACCAAGCCTAGATTGGCTTCAAGATGTAAATGTATTCAAAGTGAACCGGCTGGAAGCCCATTCTGATCATCGTTATTATCATTCGATGGCGTCCGCGGAGGCGAGTGCACCGATGGACATGCGGCATAGCTTGAACGGACGCTGGCAGTTCAGTTATGCGGTTAATCCCGCAAGTCGTGTGCAGTCTTTTTATCAGATGGATTATAACTGCAGCGCTTGGGAGCATATCCAGGTGCCTGGTCATATCCAGCTTCAAGGCTGGGGAAACCCGCAATATGTCAACACGATGTACCCGTGGGATGGTGTAGAGGCGCTTCGTCCTCCGCACATTTCGCAAGAGTATAATCCAGTTGGCAGCTATGTGAAAAACTTTGAATTACCAGATACGATGATTGGTAAGCCCGTCTACATATCGTTTCAAGGTGTGGAATCGGCCTTCTTCGTATGGCTTAACGGCGAATTTATCGGTTACAGTGAAGATAGCTTTACGCCTGCCGAGTTTGACTTAACGCCCCATATTCGAGAAGGAGAGAATAAGCTGGCTGTTGAGGTTTATCAGCGCAGCACAGGAAGCTGGCTGGAAGATCAGGATTTCTGGCGGATGTCGGGGATTTTCCGCGATGTGTATTTGTACACGGTACCTAAGGTGCATGTATGGGATATGCGCGTGCAGGCAGATTTGGATGATGCCTATGAGCAAGGGCTTCTGGAGATTGAGCTCAAGCTTCGCAATGAGCATACGCAATCCGTTTGCGCTAAGCTTGAATTAAAGGATGCTGAAGGGCGGATTTGTCTCTCCGAAGAAGGTCAATTCCGCGAGGGCAACCTGATCTTCAACCTTTCAGCAGGTCCTGTTCAACCGTGGAGTGCAGAAAGCCCCTATTTATATGCCGCGTGTATCTCAATTTACGATGAGAGTGGAAATTTAATTGAAGCCATCGTTCAGAAGACCGGATTCCGACGTTTTGAGATGAAAGACAAGCTGATGTGCATCAATGGCAAACGCATTGTGTTCAAAGGGGTGAATCGACATGAATTTAACAGCCGCAGTGGACGAGCGATCACGAAGCAGGATATGCTGTGGGATATTCAAACGCTTAAGCGCAGCAACATTAATGCGGTGCGCACGTCACACTATCCCAATCAGACACTCTGGTACGAGCTTTGTGACGAGTACGGGGTCTATGTCATTGATGAAATGAATTTAGAGACGCACGGCTCATGGCAAAAGATGGGCGCTGTTGAACCTTCTTGGAATATTCCAGGTAACGATATGGGGTGGCAAGATATTGTCATGGATCGTGCGATTTCGATGGTGGAGCGGGATAAGAATCATCCTTCGATTCTCATTTGGTCTTGCGGCAATGAATCGTATGCCGGCCAAGTTATTCTCAATGTGTCCAACTATTTCCGCGAAACGGATCCTACGAGACTAGTTCATTACGAAGGTGTTTTCTACGATCGCAATTATGGAGCGACCAGCGACATGGAAAGCCGCATGTATGCGAAGCCAGCGGATATTGAGGCATATCTCAATAGTCAGCCGGATAAACCGTACATTAGCTGTGAATATATGCACGCTATGGGGAATTCCGTGGGAGGCCTTCATAAATATACAGAGCTTGAGAACAAATATCCCATGTATCAAGGCGGCTTTATTTGGGATTATATCGATCAGGCGATTGTGAAAAAAGACCGAAATGGCCGCGAGTTTTTGGCATACGGCGGGGATTTCAAAGATCGTCCAACCGATTACAGCTTCTGCGGCAATGGTCTCGTCTTTGCAGATCGTCAAATCACGCCTAAAATGCAGGAAGTAAAATTCCTTTATCAAAATATTAAGCTGGAACCAACTCGAACTCATATTAACATCGTGAATGAGAATTTATTTGCGAATACAGATGATTTGGTGCTTGTGTACCGTCTGTTCCATGAGGGAAAAGAAATTACCACGGGGCAAGCCAATATTGAGGTCGAAGCTCAGAGTGAATTCAGTCTGCCAATTGAGCTGCCGAATGTAGAAGGAACGCCAGGTGAGTACTGCATTCAAGCTTCTTTAGTTCTAAGAGAAGCTGCTTTATGGGCTGATGCTGGATTTGAGACTACGTTTGGTGAAACAACATTTGTGATTGAGGCAAGCCGTCCCAATGAACTGCCTTCCGGTGAAGTCGTTGTAGTTGAGGGCGATGTCAATATGAGCGTGACCGGCAAAGGCTTCTCTGCCATTTTCTCGAAACAGGTAGGATCTCTGGTTTCGTTGAAATACGAGGGCCGCGAAATGATCGCTACGCCGCCTGCTCCTTTATTTTGGCGGGCAACCACGGATAATGACAAAGGAACCGCAATGAGCTTTACGGCCGGAGCTTGGTATGCAGCCAGTCTGGCACGCAAATGCGTCAAATGGGAACTGCAGCAAGAAAAGGGTTCAGCAACTGTCATTTTTGATTACAACTTCAGCATCAGCGCTGAAGTTAGCGTTCGCATTGCATACACGGTATTAGCGAACGGAACGATTCGCGTGAATACGCATTACAAGGGTGCCGCGGGTCTGCCGAATTTGCCGATACTCGCTGTATCGTTCAAGATGTCTGCGGATTATAATCAATCCGAATGGTACGCGATGGGACCTGAAGAAAACTATATCGACCGTAATTTCGGTGCTCGTTTAGGCATATTTAGTCGTCAGGTGGACCAGTTGCCTACGCCTTATCTGGTTCCACAGGAATCTGGCAATCGTACTGGCGTACGCCGTGTGAATATAACGGATATGACAGGTATCGGTTTATCGATTCAGTCTGACCCATTAGCACCTGTAGAGTGCAACTTGTCTCCGTATACGGCATTTGAACTTGAGCATGCGGATCATGCTTTTGAGCTGCCGGAGGTTCATTATACGGTTGTTACCGTTGCAGGCAAACAGATGGGTGTTGGGGGGGATGACAGTTGGGGTGCACCTGTCCATGAAGAATATCAGATTCCATCCCACCAAGAGATTCAGTTTGAGTTCATCTTGACAAGTTATAACGTGCCTTCGTAAGTAGATGAATTTGATGGTTGTGGTGCAAGAATAAAAATGGATTGCAAATACCCAACAACATTTGGTTAATCTAACGCGAAACTATAGTTTAGGATCTGCTTAGCGGCAGATCCTATTTTGTTTATTGAAGCAGCGGGAGTTTAGTATGATGAACCGGCCCCATAATGTGGTAATATAAATAGTAGCTCGAATTAGAAGTGGGGCATGGTCGACACGTGAGCACTTTGACTATTATGTTTTTCGTTTTCTATCAAAAGGGTTTCAATCGTTAACATGTGGTTCATTCTTGAGACTTTTTGACAGAAACTAAGTATTATATTATAGTCCTACAAGTTATAAAGAGCCGTCACTATGGGAAGAATACGGCAATTAACGCCACTTGGGGTTGATAGTCAAACGAAGTGGTGACCTATTTGACAATGAGGGGAGAAGGACAATTGGATTCACTTTGGTTGGAGTATGCATGGGCATTGCTGATACTTATCGGATTGGAAGGTTTGTTATCCGCGGATAATGCCCTTGTTCTGGCTGTAATCGCAAAGCATTTACCCGAGGAAGAGAAAAAGAAAGCCATCAACTATGGAATCATTATGGCGTTTGTTTTCCGCTTCGCCGCTCTGTTTGCGATATCATTTATTGCGAACGTCTGGCAAATACAGGCGATAGGTGCTGCTTACCTGCTATATCTCGGTTTAAAGCACATCATCAAAGCGTCTTTCTTCAAGGAAAATGAGAACATCCGTGGTGACATCAAGAAAGATTCTGAGAGAAAAAGATTTTGGCCAACCGTGGGGAAAATTGCTATTGCGGATTTGGCATTTGCGATTGATTCCATTCTTGCCGCAGTAGCATTGGCACTTGGTCTTCCGGACTCACCTCTTGGTGAATTCGGCGGGATGGACGGAGGGAAATTCCTGGTTGTCGTGCTTGGCGGAATCGCAGGGCTCATTCTGATCAAATTCGCGGCTTCTTGGTTTGTGAAACTGCTTGCTGAGCGGCCAGCACTCGAGACCACGGCTTATGCGATCGTGGCATGGGTCGGCGTAAAGCTGGCTGTAATTACCCTTGCCCATGAAGATGTTGGTGTGTTAGATCATCAATTCCCACATAGCACAACCTGGACCTTTATCTTCTATGGTGTCTTGATTGCGATAGCCATTTTCGGTTGGTTTGCGCCAGCAAATAAAAATCATTCACAAGCGGATCAACTTTAGTTCTTACATCAACAGTCAGTCCATCGAAATTCATAAAGGGTTCCACATATTAGTATGTACAATATGTGGAACCCTTTTTGTCATCTTGGTGATGGTGGATCTTGGAAATGTGGATGTTACAAAATTGGTGATTGAGCCAATCTTTGCGACGGATATAGTAGCGAATTATTCGGAATGTATTGACAATGTAAGTCAGATAGTTAAAATAATAATTAGTTATTTAGTTAGTTAGTTTTTATAACTAACTAAATTTCGATGACAACCTACAAGGAGTGAAGGAAATGAAGTTATTATGGGGAGATTTACATAATCATTGCGGTATTACCTACGGTTTTGGGAGTCTGGAGAACGCTTTGGAAGCTGCGAAGGAGCAGTTGGATTTTTGCGCTATTATTGGTCATGCGATGTGGCCCGATATGCCGAAACGAAGTGCCGAATTGGAATTTTTGGTCGACTTCCATCTCGAGGGCTTTGCCAAGCTAAGAACGAACTGGGAATCTGTGCGCGAAACAATAAAAGAATGGAATGTCCCTGGGCAGTTTGTTACGCTGCAAGGTTATGAAATTCACTCCAGCGAATTCGGAGACCATCATATCTTATCGCCATCTGATGAGATTCCGCTGATCACTGCGGAATCACCTGCCAAACTGGTTGCGGCGCTCGCTCCATATCCGGTGATTGCCGTTCCCCATCATGTCGGATATACGCCAGGTTATCGCGGAATGAATTGGGACGCCTTCTCCGAGCAGATAAGTCCGGTCGTCGAGGTGTTCTCGAAACACGGCTGCAGCATGTCGGATTCCAGTCCGTATGCCTACTTGCATACCATGGGCCCACGCGATTCGAGGAACACGATTGTTCATGCGATTCAGCGAGGAAAACGATTCAGCTTTGCCGGTTCAACCGATCACCATGCTGGATATCCAGGTTCTTACGGTGACGGCCGTGTTGCGGTTCTGGCGGCGGAGAAGACACGAGAAGCGGTTTGGGAAGCGCTGTTGGCCAGACGCACGTATGCGATAACCGGAGATAAAATCGCATGCCATTTCACCGTGAATGGCGCAATTTTCGGAAGTGAAGTTAAAGACATCGGCAGCAGACAGCTTCAGCTGGATGTAACGGCTTGTGACGGGATCGAAAAAATAACCATATTTAAAAACGGCAAACCGTGGGCTTTGGCCAACGGGACTAGCTCAACTAGCCCAATAATATCAGCGCCTGCAAAAGGCAAATATAAAGTGCGAGTCGAACTGGGTTGGGGCGATAACGAGCAAGGCTACGAATGGCAGGCAAACGCACATCTGGACAGTGGTAAAATCATATCTATCGAAACATGTTTTCGGGGAAGAAGCGTCTTGGCGCCGACGCCAGGAATGAGAGAAAATCCAAATATGAACGCGCTCGGAAACAAGCTCATTTCTTCAACTGAAACAGGAGCACAGTGGTCATGTACGACGTTTAAAAATGCAACGACCCTGCATCCTCAAACGGCGGCGCTTATTTTTGAAATTGAAGGAGATTCCAGCAGTGTCTTGACCGTTGAGGCAAACGGCTCAACATTTGCTTATTCGATCGGTGAATTGCTGACAGGCAGTCGTTCTGTCCATATGAAGCCGCATAATTCTGAAGCGATATTGTTTCATCGTGCTGTGCCAGTATCCGAGTACGTCTTCAATGGGGAATGGACCGATACAGAGAAAGAGCATGACGTTGATGCCTACCATGTGGAAATTAAACAATGGAATGGACAATTTGCGTGGATCTCTCCTGTATTTGTAATTGCATAACGCTTAGCTCGCTGCCGTAAGGCGCCAAGCGACGCAAGTCTGCAGGGACAATCGCTCACGATTGTCCCTCTACATGAATCCGAGAAAAAAATAAGCTCTTAAGGAGAGATTGTCATGTCTGCACAAACAAATGAAGTGTGGGTGAGCGAGGCTTGGAGTAAGACAATGGCCAAAATTGAGCAAACGAGCAAGACGATCGGAGCGAATTTTCCGCATGCTTCCAAGCAAGGGAAATATGACTGCACACAGCCTCAAGGCTGGACAGCCGGGTTTTGGCCTGGTCTTCTATGGCTGAGCTACCGGGATACGAAACGCGAATCGCTGCTGCGAATCGACGAAGAATGTGAAGCTAAGATGGACATAGGGATTGAAGAATATGCGGGACTTCATCATGATGTCGGATTCATGTGGAGTCTGAGCTCCGTGGCTAATTACAAGCTGACAGGAAGCCCAGCTTCAAAGCTTCGTGCGTTGAAGGCGGCTGCCTTCTTGGCGAGCCGATTCAATCTTCGTGGCCAGTTCATCCGGGCCTGGAATGAAGACAATTGGCAAAGCGAGAAAGGCAATGCCGGATGGGCGATCATCGATTGTATGATGAACTTGCATCTGCTTTTCTGGGCTTCGCAAGAGATCAACGACCCGAGATACAAGCATATTGCCATGGCACATGCAGATACAGTATTGAAACAATTTATTCGGGAGGATGGCTCCACCTATCATATCGTGCAGTTCGATCCAGAAACGGGACAACGTGTCGGTGAACTCGGAGGACAAGGCTTTGCGCCGGAATCGGCTTGGGCAAGAGGAGCCTCTTGGGCGATTTATGGTTTTGCGCTATGCTATCAATATACGAAGGAAGACCGCTACTTGCAGGCCAGCAAAAGAGTAGCGCATTTCTTTCTGGCGAATTTGTCGGAGGATTCGGTTCCCTATTGGGATTTCCGCTTGCCGACCCAGGAAGGTGCGCCAAGAGACTCATCGGCTGCAGCGATTGCAGCCAGCGGTATGCTGCTCCTTGCAGCATTGTTGCCAGCGGAAGAGGGATCCTTATACGAATCTTGGGCTAAGCGGATTGTGAAATCACTTTGTGACCATTACACAGTTTGGGACACAAGTGACGAAGCGATTTTACAACACGGTACGGGTCACTGGCCAGCTAATAAAAATATTGATATCGGCCTGATTTATGGAGATTACTTTTTTGTAGAGGCATTGGCCAAACTTCGCGGATACCAGGATGTATTTTGGTAATGATGACAAGATGGAAGGGGCAAGTATAATGTGTGAGAAACCTGTGCAAACGCCTCCGGAGGAATATCCCCGATTATTCATCAGAAAGAAAGATGTGCCTGATCTAAGGGAAAAACGAACAAAACCGGAGATGCTTCTCCTATGGGAACGACTTGTTCATTTCAGCAAGGTGGGTATCGAAGAAGCCTCAACGTGCGGCTATCCTGATGATGTCTATGTCATGGAAGCCAAAGCATTGCTATATGTGTTGGATGGAGACGTCCATGCAGGCTTGCAGGCAAAAACAATGGCGCTTAGAAGCTTAAGGAGAACATTTAACCCTCATTATCCCGATATTTCAAGAACGATAGGCCGACTCATGTTGTCTGCCGCTGTCGTGTATGACTGGTGCCGTGATTTAATCACCGACGAGGAACGGTCCGTGATGATCATTCATTTTCAGAGGCTTGCTCAATTACTGGAATGCGGGTATCCGCCGGAGAAGGGGAGCTCAGCTGTAGGCCATGCAAGCGAATGGATGCTGATGCGGGATCTCTTGGGGACAGGGATCGCCATTTTCGATGAAGATCCCGATATGTTCACCTGGTCTGCCGGACGTTTCTTTGCAGAAATGGTACCTGTCCGGAATTTCTTCTATCCGTCGGGATGGCATCATCAGGGAGACAATTATGGTTCATACCGCTATCAGGCCGATTTGTATGCTACCTGGATCATGGACAGAATGGGCGCTGGAAACCCGTTCCATCCCTCCCAGGAAAATGTCGGCTACCAATGGATTTATACGAGACGCCCAGACGGCAAATTGCTTCGCGATGGCGATACGGACAATCCCTTGTATGAGGAGAACCGGTATATTCAGCTGTTTCCGCTCGTGTATTTGATGGCAGGAAGCTACTACAATAACCCGTATTTTCTGGAACAGCAGTACCGTGAATTTCCTTTGATACCAGACATGTACGTTTTTCATGCCTTTTTATTTTATAACGCTTCTGTGCCAACGAAGTCGATCGCTGAATTGCCTTTGACCCGGTATTTTGGGTCGCCGACAGGGATCATGATTGCGCGTACAGGGTGGGACGAAGGGATAGATGTTGCATCCTCTACCGTGATCGCGGAAATGCGCATCGGAGAATACCAATACAACAATCACCAGCATCTGGATGCAGGCTCCTTTCAGCTTTATTACAAAGGATATTTAGCGATCGATTCCGGTATATATAAAGGCTCTTCGGGAAGTTATCATTCACCCCACAACAAGTATTATTTCAAAAGGACGATTGCCCATAATTCGGTGCTGGTCTACGATCCTGACGAACTCGGGCAGCATCCTTCCATCAGGGATGGGGGACTCGTATGGCCAAACGTAAACGACGGCGGGCAGCGCTGGCCCAACGATGGCCGGCCATCCCTGAATTTGGACGATATCCTGCAAAGCGGCTTCAAGCGGGGGGAAGTGCTTGCCCATGCTTATGGACCTGATCCGATTAAGCCGGCATACTCCTATTTGAAAGGCGATATAACGGCAGCTTATTCGAGTAAAATAAAGCAGTTTCAGCGTTCATTCCTCTTCCTCAATTTGATGGATCAAGCCCATCCTGCCGCATTCATTGTGTTTGACCGGGTTGTATCCGCAAAAGCGGATTTCAAGAAGTTCTGGCTGCTGCACAGTGTGGAAGAACCGCAGATTAACGGCAGTCGAACCGCCATTACTCGCAGCGAGGACGGCTATAACGGTCAATTAATTGCAGATACGCTGCTTCCGGAACCGGACAATCAGGAGATTGTGCCGATAGGAGGTCCAGGCAAGGAGTTCTGCTGTTCGGTACAAATTACGAAAATGATTACCCCGGCACAAAAGAGCAAGGGGCTTGGCGAATTGAGGTCAGCCCGAAACGTGCTGCCGAACATGACTATTTTCTCCATGTGATGCAAGTAAAAGACAGGGATCTCTTGAAGCCATTGGACACCGTGAAGGTGGAAACGGAGACGCATATTGGTGCGAGCATCGGGCATTGGATCGTACTGTTCGGCAAGAGCGGTCTTCGAATTCGGGAGGAGATTGTGTTTTCCATTCAAGCCTTGGCCGGACAGCACGGCCTGTACCCTGGAACAGGCAACAGCGAACAGATGAAGCTGGCCATTGCCGACCTGGGGGCAGGCTTGTGGAAAGCTGTGGTGAATGGCGTTTGTGAATCGCATCTTGTTGCAGACGACGACGGACTTCTTTATTTAACCGGGGTTCAAGGTGAGGTTCGTCTGATCCCGATATTGGGTTAAAAAAGTAAAAAATAGACCCCCTCATGTACAATCACTGTTCTGTTTGGCTATCAAGGCAACAGATTATAATAAAATTGTAGATAAGAGAACTTACCTATTTGAAGGGGGAATACGTTTGAAACGTTTGACAACGAAGGCAATCTTAACGGTTATGATCTCAGCTTTAACCCTCACTGCTTGTACGTCCGGAGAGGAGAAACCGGCGGCATCTTCAAACGGAACAGCAACCGATCCAAAGAAGGAAGAGATTACGATCAAGGTTGCAGGTTTCAGTGATTTTTTTAAGGGGGACGAGAGCCCTGGTATGAAGGTAGTCAAGGAATTCAATGAGAAAAACAAAGGTTCTATCCAGGTTGTTGTGCAATACATGCCAAGCGCCCAGTATAGTACAGCCATTCAGGCAGGCATTGCCAGCAACGATTTGCCAGATATTTTTTTAACACCAACAGGCATGGATATTAGTTCCATTGTGAAAAACGGCTGGGTCAAACCTTTGGACGAATATGTATCCAAGGATTTTAAAAACCGTTTTACGCAAGGTTCTTTCGAAGAGGGAATTAACCAGATTGACGGCAAAACGTACAGTTGGCCTCTTGGCGGAAAAGGCCTGCGCGCCATACTCTATTACAATAAGAAAGTGATGCGGGATGCGGGATTGGATCCAAACAAACCGCCAAAAACATGGGATGAACTGAAGGAAATGTCGAAAGTGATTTCACAAAAAGGCAAGGGTGATACCTATGGCTTGATTTTTCCAGGTGGTGATTACACGCTGCTTGATCAGGTTGTCCTGGGCCTAACTGCTAGTACCGTTCCGGCACATGGAGACTTCCCAGGGTTCAATCTGAAAACAGGCAAATATATTTACGACTCGAAAGGGTGGACGGACGCCATCAAATTGTTGCGTTCGATGAAGAAAGACGAATCCATTCTCCCTTCCTCGTATACGATTAATTCAGCGGAAGCAACGACACTGTTCGGTTCCAATAAAGCGGCATTTTTCATTGATGCCAGATACCGGATGTGGCAAGTGAAAAGGGACACGCCGAATGCTGAATTCGATATGGCACCTGCTCCGCAGCAAGATGGCAAAGAGCCTTTCTATGGCTATACACTGGCAACGAAAACAGGTTATATGATCTCTGCCAATTCCAAGCACCCGAAAGAAGCGGGTAAATTTATTGATGAAACGTTTGCTGCCAAACCATTCTTCAAGAGTACACTGCAAAGCGGCGTTCAGCTATCACCGATCGAAGAGTTGAATAAGGACAAATCCCTGTTCCCTTATCCAGAATTTACTTCGTTCTACAATCTGCACGAAACCGAGATGAGACTTGGTCCAAGCATCGCCAAGCGAAATATCAACACATCTTCCGTCGTAGCTGAGCTTGGCGAAATTAAGCAGCTGAAAATGAAACCGAGCTTCGGCGACCTGTTTATCAAAATGCTCGCGGATGATAAAACCGATGTCGATGCGACCATGAAGGAGTATGCAAATAAAATGAATGCCGGACTGCAAGCCGCAATCGATAAAGTGAATGCTTCTGGATCGAAAGTGAGTCTGAACGACTTTACATTCCCGAACTGGGAGCCTTCGAAAGACTATACGGACGAGGCTTACAAGTCATTAAAGTAATTCACCCATTGGAGGGCTTCCAACCATGAATGTACTGGTTATTATGTCGGACGAGCATTCCAACAATACGATGGGCTGTACGGGCCACACAATCGTGAAAACACCTAATTTGGATCAATTGGCGGAGGAAGGCGCCGTATTCACGAATGCGTATACGAATTGCCCGGTATGTACCCCAGCGCGAGCGAGCTTTGTGGCAGGGCGATATGTGCACGAACTCGGGACTTGGGACAACTCGACACCGTATGACGGACAATTGAAAGACATGCCGCAGCATTTAGCTGAACATGGCCAAGCGATGTACAGCTTCGGCAAATTGGATTTGCATCCGGAAGGCGAGTATGAAGGTCTTGTAGCCGCTCACCCCGGACATCGCAATATCGTTGATATAGGCGCCTTCTTCCGGGAAACGGGCGAAGCTAAACCTAAAGTGGAGGAAAGATACCAGAAAATCGGGATTCGCGAGGGCATTAACAAGGATCAAACGATCCTTGCGGAAACGGTTCAGTGGTTGAAGCAGCACTCCCAGGAGCAGCAGAAGGATCCGGATAAGCCATGGTTTCTATACGTAGGCTTCCTCAATCCGCATTTTCCATTCTATGTGAAACAAGAGCACTGGGATTATTACGATAAGCTGGTGCCGAACGTACCGGCAGAGCTGAACCGTCCTTTTACAGAACTGAATGAGCCGCTTAACGCACTGCGTCATTATTTCCGTTCGGATCTCGTGGATGAAAATACGATCCGCCGCATGCAAGTGGGGTATTACGCACTGACAAGCGAGCTGGACGACAACGTCGGCACGATTCTGCAAACCTTGAAAGAGGAGGGGATGTATGACGACACGCTGATTATTTATACGAGCGATCATGGCGAACAGCTTGGGTGTCACGGACTTTGGTTCAAATGCTGCATGTACGAAGAAACGGCCAATATTCCGCTGATTATGAAAGGTCCTTCGGTAGCCAGGCATAACACCGTTGAACATCCAGTTTCACTTGTCGACATCTATCCTACAGTTTGCGATGCGCTTGGCGTGCCAGTACCGCAAGATGTGCCCGGCCGGTCGCTCCTCAAGCTGGCAGCAGGACAAACCGATGAGGATCGCAAGGACTTCGTCTTTAGCGAATATCATGGACACGGTATACCCGTGGGCATGTACATGATCCGTTGGAAGCAGTGGAAGTATGTGTATTATACCGGCGGATACGCACCTCAGCTGTTCGATGTAGAGCAGGATCCGCAAGAGATGGTGAATCTGGCAGAAGCTTTAGAGCAAACTTCGGATATCAAAGAAGTCTTGCAGGAATGTCATAGCAGGCTGCTTCAACTCTGCGATCCGGAGGCAACCGAGGATCGGGCCAAAGCGTTTCAGGCAAAAACAAAGAAAGAGCTCGGCATCGAATCTTTTGCGGTCGGAGATCCTTCATCTAGCGGATTTGTGAATCAACAATGGAAGATACCTCATCCGGAACCGCTGCTCGGGCAAGCTTAATTATCAGATAGGGCAGTTTCTACACAAGTAGTACCGCCCTATTTTCTTTAGATTCAAGATTTATTTCTGCGAGGGGAAACGCACATGGTAGCAGTGAAGGGAACAAGCAAGAAGGCTATTGGGAAAATAAGCAAAACTCGAAGAAAAAAGCTGCTGTACTGTTACTTATTTATACTTCCGCAGCTGGTTTTATTTCTAGCTTTTACGATTTATCCTATCATTATGAGCTATGTGTACAGTTTTTTTGAATGGAGCGGCTATGGCCCGTTAAAGGGATTTGTCGGATTGCATAACTACCTGGAGACGATATCCGATCCTTTCTTTTGGAATGCGTTCAAGAATAGCTTTGTGTTTATGTTCTTTCTGGTACTGATTCAAGTACCGTTTGCTTTGCTCATGGCTATGTTGTTAAATGCCTCGTGGTTAAAAGGCGCCGTCGTGTATCGTACCATTTATTTTTTGCCGGTCGTTACGACTACCGCTGTCATCGGTGTTATAATGCGGTTTATTTTCGGAGTCTACAAAGGGCTTATCAATGAGATTCTCATCACGTTGGGATTACTGGACAAGCCTGTCGATTGGCTCGGTTCACTAGATACGGCAATGATGATTATCGTCCTGGTAGGCGTGTGGAAGACTTTCGGAATGAAGATGATTTACTGGCTGGCAGCGCTTCAATCGCTTCCGAAGGATCTGTTCGAAGCTGCAAAAGTGGATGGAGCAAATCCCCTGCAGGTCTTCCGCTACGTTATGCTGCCCCTCCTGCTGCCGGTCGGCAGTGTCATTGTGCTCTTGTCTGCGGTCAATGCTTTGCATGTCTTCGATTTGGTAAAATCGATGACGAATGGCGGGCCAGCGTATCATACGGATATGGTAGATTTATATATCTACCGGTATGCCTTCGAAGGCGGAAGCATGCCGAGGGCCGGATTTGCTTCGGCCGCAGGCGTCGTATACGGGTTCGCAATTCTTTTCGTCTCTTTGATTCTTGGATTTATCGTCAAAAAAACGGGTGGCAGGCAAACATCGCACTAAGGGGAGAGTTTCATGAATTTGTCCAGTCAGGGAAAAAGAACGCTGCGAGGTCTTGTTCATTTCATTTTAATCGCGATCGGCATCGTATGGGTATATCCATTCGTGTGGATGATTACTTCGTCTTTCAAAACAAATGCGGAATACATCGCCAAAGGCTATACGTTTTTCCCGGAGAAGTTTCAGTTTGATAATTTCAAACGGGCTTGGGAAACGGCCAATTTCTCTGCCTACTTTTTGAACTCTGTCATTGTTTCGGTGTTTGTAGTGGCGATAGTCGTAGCTGTATGTGCCATGACAGGGTATGTGCTGGGCAGATATCGATTCCCGGGGAGGTTATTGTTTATCTCATTAATTACTGCTACGATGTTTATGCCAAAAGGTTATACGATCATACCGATTTATTATTTGATCAATCTTCTGGGGCTAAACAATACACTGGCGGGTATCATTGTAGCGGAGATTGGCGGTGCCCACGTCTTGTTTATCCTGCTCTTTACGGCTCATTTTAGCGGAATTCCCAAAGAGCTTGAAGAAGCAGCGGAAATCGACGGCAGCGGATTTATGCGGACGTTCGTTCAGGTCATGCTGCCGTTATCTAAACCAATCATCGCAACGACGTGTATACTCCAATTTATGTGGGCGTGGAATTCGTTCTTATTGCCGCTAATATTCACTTTGAACAAACCAGAGCTTCGAACGCTCGGCGTCGGCATGTATCAGTTCGTTGGAGAGAACAGTGTGGACTGGACAGGGATGGCCGCTGCTGCCTGCATTTCCTTGCTCCCGATTATCACTGTGTTTATCCTCTTCCAGCGATATTTCGTAGAAGGGGTTGCCGGCTCCGTGAAAGGATAATATCGGGGGAGAACCTATGAGAAAAGCGCACATTGCTCAGGCTGATTTTTTCCGCAACATGAATATGAAGAACAAATTGTTGATTGTCTTTTTACTGATCGGACTTGTGCCGGTACTTTGTTTCGCTCTGATTACCTATCAGCAATCCACCAAAGCCTTTGAAGCAGAGTTGAGCAAATATACCGTAGAAATTGCCAAGCAGGCGGGAGGGCGTCTCGATTCGTTCGGACAGGAAATGGAAAGAATCAGCAACATTGTGCGTTTTGACGGGGATGTGCAAACGATCTTATATCAGGCGCCTCACCCCTCTGATTCAGAATTCATTCAATCGGTAAGGTCTGTAAGAAATTTATTTGAGACGATTTCCAATTTCCGCAGTCATTTAAAAGGTATTTATCTTATAGAAGATCCGGGTATACTCGTGTACAGCTCCACAGGGGACGTTGCCAATATGGACTTTGCCTTTGATCAAGACCCCTGGTTCAAGCAAATTAAGCAACAGCAGCAGTTCCATTTAAACCCGGTCCATCCCCAGAATTACGTAAAAGGCGATCCTGTGGTGACGTTCTCGACTCGTGTACTGGATAATCGCGAGTTCCATACGAAAGGAACGCTGTTGTTCGATTTCTCGCCGACCATTTTACGTGAAATGAGCGATACGATTCAGTTAGGGAAAACTGGATATGTGTTTATGATGACGGAAGACGGCGAAAGTGTCATTCCAACGGATCACTCACTTTCCTGGCTGAAGGAGAATAATCGATTAGAGCTGTTCAAAGGTCGAACCTCGGGTCACTTTCTTCTCGAAGTCAATGGAAGGAAAACGCTGGTAGGATTTCATACCTCCACACAAACAGGATGGAAAATCGTCGGCGTTGTTCCCTTTGCGGAATTGGCGACAGAGATGAATGCCATTCGTGTAGGTATAATTATCATGATTCTGGCGGCACTGATCGGCATATTTCTCTTATCCACAGCGCTAAGCAAAATGTTCACTGAACCGCTTAAATTGCTTGTACATCATATGAAAGCGGTGGAGATGGGGAATTTTGACGTGTCTCTCGCTTTAAACCGGCGTGATGAAATCGGCAAGTTGAACAACTCCTTTAACCAGATGGTAGAGGAACTTCATCGCATGAAAAATGTCGTGTTTATGGCGGAGGTTCGTGAATATCAGAATCAGCTGCTTCTGAAAGATTCCGAGTTGAAATCGCTCCAAGCACAAATCAAACCTCATTTTCTCTACAATACATTGAATGTTATCGTATGTATTGCAGAAGTGCATGGCGTCGATGAAATCGTGCATGTCAGTCAAGCGTTATCGAAGATGTTCAAATACAGCATAAGCGGCTCGCCAGTTACGACACTGGAAGAAGAAATCGAACACTTGAAAGCTTATTTGAGCATTGTGCAGGTCCGTTTTCCGAACCGATTTGAGGTGCAGGTGCAGGTCGATCCTGAGCTTATGGATATTCAGGTTCTGAAGCTGATTTGTCAGCCAGTCGTGGAAAACTGTGTCAAGCATGCTTTCCTGGGGAAGGAAGGTCCTGGGCAAATTCTGGTGTCAGTCAAGGCTGAGAACGGCAATCTCATCTTTCATTTTAAGGATGACGGCATTGGAATGGGCCCAGATCAATTGCGCAAATTCCAGAAACAGCAGCAGCCCAAACAGGATAAGCATATTGGGCTTGCCAACGTACAATTGAGATTGCAGATGGTTTACGGGGATCGTTTTGCTATGAACATCAAGAGTGAGGTAAACGAAGGCACTTGTGTCGAAATTGTACTTGCGGGAGTGGTTGACCATATATCACGCATTGATCGTTGATGACGAGTTTTGGATGCTGGAAGGGATGAAAAAGGTAATCAAACGTGACTGCCCTGATTACACGGTGACCGCTGTAGCGAAGGACGGCAAGCAGGCGATTGCATATTTAGAAAAGGAAAAGTTCGATATTGTCATTACGGATATCCTGATGCCTCATATGGACGGCTTGCAGCTGCTGCAAGAAATCAGAAGGAGAGGCTGGAAGATTCCGGTATTAATTATCTCCGCGCACAGCGAATTCGAGTATGCGAAACAAGCCGTGCATTATGGCGCTTTCGATTATATCTTGAAGCCTTTGAACAGAACGCTGATTCGATCCGCCTTGGAAAGAGCCAAGTCCGTCATGGCTCCTGCTTCGAGAACCGGCGAGGATGTGTTGAATATGGCGACTGTGAGTCAAACGCAGGGGAAGGAAATAGTGGAAATGATCAGGCGATCCCTTCAAGTATCGTTTATGAACAATTGGTCTATTTCTGATTACTCGGAACAGTTGGGGTATAACACTTCCTATTTAAGCCGATTGTTTAAGCAGGAAACAGGAAAAGGCTTTGTTCATTATTTAACGGAGCTTCGGATGGAAGCGGCCCAAAAGATGATTCAGGACGGCAAGCTCAGTATGATGGAAATTGCCAAACAAATCGGTTACAAGGACTATAGGCATTTCCGCAAACTGTTTAAACAATTTACAGGCACGGGGCCGAAGGAGTACCAAAACACGCAGAACAGGGGAGATTTAGTGCAGCAGGAACAAGCGACTGAAACGAAACGATGAGCGATTGCAATAACAACTATTCGATAATTAAGGAGCTGTTTGTATGCGGGGATCAAAATTATTGAAAAAAGTAATCGGTATTTTCCTTGTAACGAATTTCTTAATGCTAAGTTCGTCAGTTGTTCCACTCAACAACCAGAAAGCTTTCGCAGCGGATGATTATTCCAATACCGAATCGTTTGAAGCCCCTGTACTTCCACCCGCATGGACAACGGAGAACGGTGGATCCATCTCCCTCTCGAATAAACATTTCAAGCAGGGGAGTCAATCCATGGCATGGACGTGGAGCAACCATTCCAAACTGCGCGGTACGAACCTGAACAATCTGGCAGCAGCCAATACGAAACGTGGCGGTATGAAAATATGGATTTACAATGAAACCCCGATTGCTGATGAGGTAACGTTTAATTTCGGCAAAACCACGGAGCTCGATAACGGAATTTACCACTATTCATTTAAAGCGAGCCTGAACTTCAAGGGTTGGAGAACGCTGTGGATTCGTTTCAGAGAGGAAGGCAACAATCCGGCTTATACCCAGAACATAAGCAACGCCCTGCAGGCGATGCAGGTCGTACCCCCGAATTCGGTTTCATCGGGCACATTATACATCGATAGCATGGAGTTTTCACCAGAAATGATTACGGCCAGGACAGCGGACTATCAGATGCCGAAACCAGGACTAGACGTTGGATCAGGTACTTGGGACAATTTATACTATTATAGTCAGAAGCAGCCCACGATCCCTCTGGAGCCGACGATAACCCAGGCGCAGATCACTTCCTTTCAAACCATATCGAACAGATATGAAAAATGGGTTCTCGGTGATTCGCTTAACTATGCTGGATTAACTAGCGGTCCGCTTGGAATCAGGTATGATGCTCTGAAATCGTTCATTTCGGCAGGGCTGACTGCCTATAATAGTCTGAATATTAAGAAATTTTTGGATGGAACGATCACAGGCGAAGCGCTTTATGCCAGCAGGGATCCTCATTTGAAAAAATTTGGAGAAGATGTAAGTAAACGCGTGCTTCTGCCCCTGGTCTTCGATTATAAGATTAATGGCAATGCATCCAGTAAACAAAAAGTGATCGATGTCCTGAATTACATGAATGATCAAGGGTGGGCATTCGGCAGCGCGCTTGGTACGCAGGATCACGAAACGAACAAAAATAACGCCTATTTTCATACTGTTTATTTGATGCGCAATGAGTTGAAAGCAGCAGGAATCTTCGAGCGGGAGATGAAGACCTGCAATTGGTTTATTAACTTTGGCAAAACTTTCGAATCCGCTGCCTATGAAGAAACAACGTCAGATGAATATCGCACCAAGTTCATGTACAACTTGCTTTATGTACTTGGTTTGGACAATACCCCAACCAAAGTGCAGTACATGAAGGAACTTCTCAACTTGTACAACTTACAGATAGGGACGCGAGCGCCAGGTTATGCAGATGTCATCAAGCCTGACGGAACGCTCTTCCATCATCGAGGTACGTACATGAATGCATACGGGAATGACGCGATTCATATGGGATCCCTGCTAGCTTATTTCTTTAGCGGTACTTCTTATGCGTTATCTGAAAACGCTCTGGGTAATCTCAAGAAAGCTCTGCTGACGATGGAGAAAGTGTCAAATACTCATGATATGGCAATCGGCGCGACAGGCAGATTTCCGGATTCTACGAAGATTATCTCGGATCTAGTTCCTGCTTATGCGTATTTGGCGCTCGCCCGAAATCCCGTTGATGAAGAATTGGCGAAGACCTTTATGAGATTATGGGATCCTAACAACACCACATTATTCGCGGCCGCCGATTCCTATGGTGTAGCCTATCTCGACACAATGGGAGGACTGCAGCTTGCCCTCAACCTTGTCAACCAGGGTTACACTCCGAAAGCGAACCCGCAAGGATTCTGGGTGCTGCCGTATAGTGGTATGGCCGTTAACAGAGTGAATGACCGAATGGTGAGTCTCAAAGGTTGGAGTCAATATGTATGGGATTTTGAAAGTACGAACAGCTTTAACCCGCAAACGACGGAAACGTTGGCAGAAAATCTGTATGGCAGATACCAAAGTTACGGGAATATGGAGGTTTTGAACAGCGGCGGCTTGTTGGCAAGCGGGATCAATACGCAAGCCGGATGGGATTGGAGCAGATGGCCTGGAACGACAGTGAAGCATTTATCTCTGGAAGAATTGGCATATCCTCTGGATGGTCCGCAGCGTTCATTCACCGACAAGACGTTTACAGGCGGTACTGCGCTGGGGAATAAGTATGGTGTTTTTGCGATGGATCTGCATGATACGGTCTATGACACTTCTTTCAGAGCCAAAAAATCAACTTTTTTCTTTGGTGATAAAGTCGTTGCGCTAGGTTCCGATATTACCAATTCGGATGCGAATCACCGAACAGAAACGGTATTGTTCCAAAGCTTCATGCCTACGGCATCAATGCCCTTTTATCTGAATTCGATAAATGCAATCACCAGCGGGACCTATCAAACTTCGCTGAACGGCACGGGCAAAGTCTGGATGGTAGATCCTTATGGAACCGGATATCTGCTCCCCAATGCTTCGGGAACGGTTGTCACCAGAGGGGTGCAAAATTCCAAGAACAGCTCTGGGAGCAGTGCTACTTCGGGGTCTTATACGACGGCATACATCGATCACGGTTTGGCGCCAAGCGGATCTGGCTATGAATATGCGATGAAGTTGGGAGCAGGGGCTGCAGGAACTAAACGCTTTGCTGAGAACCCAGAATATACAGTTCTGCAGAAAGATAGCAACGTCCATATTGTGCAGAACACAACAGTCGGACAGGGTGCTACAGGTTACGCTATTTTTAACAGTTCCCAACCAATTAATAAAGGTGCCCTGCGAGGCAGTACCGCGCCTGCGATGGTTATGATTCAAATGAACGGCAGCTCAGAAATGAAGCTAAGTATGTCGGATCCTGATTTAAGGCTTCCACAGTTTACCGGGCTTTCTACGATAACGGCACAGCATGTGATTATACCGAGCGTGATGAAAAGACAAACGCTAACTATTCAGGGGAAATGGACGCTTAAAGTGCCAAGCTCGGAAGCAAGAATCATTAGCGCAACGGCGTCTGAAACGAAGATTGAATTTGACTGCGTTGACGGGAAAACGATTGAAGTGGAGTTTATCGTTTCGGCCTAAACACTTAAAAATAGGTTTCCTCAAAGACGCTTCGCTAAAGCAGTCCCGGTTCTCTTTATTAAAGGGGGCCGGGACTGTTCTTTAGAGCGCAGCATGCTAGTAAACGATTAATAATTGACAACTCCTATAGTTAGTACGTTATAATTATGAAGTTGGTTAGTTCTTCTAACTAACTAAATTGTAATAATTACTATATTGGCTGACTAAGAGGGTAAATAACATGAAGCAGATGAAGATGATAAGTAAAAATGATATGAAAGAAACAAACCGTATGAGTATTTTGCGAACAGTGAGAAGGGGAATTTGCTCACGAGCGGAAATTTCTGCGGAGCTTGGTTTAAGTAAGCCTGCTGTATCCGCACTAGTGGATGAATTAATCAAAGAGGGTTTAATTTACGAAACAGGTAGAGGTGATTCCACAGAGGCTGGGGGGAAAAGGCCGATATTGCTGGATTTAAATGCGAATGCTGCCTACATTGTGGCGGTATCTTTCAACAATGAGTGCTATGAAGTGGCTCTGTGCAATCTGGTTGGTAAAGTTTTGTTTTATGTCACAAAGAAGATCGAAATTTATGAGGATTATAAACGAACGCTGGACATGATTGTTGAGGACATTCACCAGATTATTCAGGAATCACGAGAACAAGGAAATAATCAGCCTATTATCGGAATTGGCATGGCTGTCCGCGGTTTGATTGAAACAAGATCAGGAATCTTTCTTCATTCCTCGGCATTACCTTGGAGGGGCGCACCAATCGGCGATTATTTGAAGGAACGTTTAAACATCCCGATTGTTATTGAAAATGACGCTCGTGCAGGGACTTATGTGGAACTTCTGAATAGCAACGGCGAATATAAGGAAACGCTTGTCTGCGTCAGCGTTGGTTTGGGAATAGGCACTGGCGTGGTCATTCACAACGAAGTTTACAGGGGGGCTTTTGACGCTGCTGTTAATATTGCGCATGCCACAATCGATCATGATGGACCCCTATGCCGCTGCGGCAATCATGGATGTTGGGATGCGCTCGCTTCCATTACGGCTTTAGGCGAACAACTATCGCACAGGGATAGTAAGTACAACTCGCTCGATTTCGAGTCGATCCTGAGTTTGTATTATGAAGGTGATAAAGTAGTCGTAGATGTACTGTTGAATTATACAGGCTATTGGTTAGGTGTTGGGATTGCCAATATACTGAATATTTTCAATCCAGAAGAACTGATCATTCAAGGCGATATTACGAAAGTAGGTCCGGAGTTGGAGCGCAAAATTATCGAGGTAGCGCAAAAAAGAGCACCGTCTGCCGTCTCTAAAAACGTCAAAATTGGATTTTCCAAAGATTCTGAAAAACTTCAAGTTAGGGGAGCAGCGGCAGTTATTAGCAATCATTTTTTCTCGGATACCTTACACCGCGTCTTTTGGAACTAACCTAATATGCTATGGAGGGAGGGATAGCCTTCTTTAAGGAATATCAACTTCTTATAAATTATAGCCTATATTGTGTTCTGTTACATAGGAATTTTGAACTCCGAGGCAATTCTTGAGATGTACCCTTTAGCTTGCTGATAGGCTTCGTTGCTTGAAAGATGCTCAATAATAAGCGTAGTATCGGGGTGCAGCTTGTTTAGTTCTGTGAGGAATGTCCGATAATCCAGATGACCCTGACCAGGTACAACCTCATCCAAATGGACGGTTAACTTGCCTCTCAGCAGAATATCCTTGGCATGGCAGTTTCGAATATGGGGGCCAAGTTTCGCAAAAAAATCGCGTATCATGTCGCCATTGCGATAATACATACGGGGACTGGTGATGATGTTCACAGGATCGAAATGTACGCCGAAGCCTTTACGGTCAATAGCCTGAACTAAAGCAAGGTAGGAGTCTGCAGAATCCGGGAAAATCCAAGGCATCATCTCTAAAGCAAATACGGTACGCTCAGGCTTAACGGCGTCTATAATTTCGCGGGTTGTTTCCACAATCAATTCAAAAGTGTCATCACTAAAATTGTCCGGATCTGGCCCGTCCCATTGCTCTCCTCGGGATCCAGCGATATTGACGCAGCATTGCGCGCCGATCCGTTCGGCCAACTCCAGCCTTTTGATGCAGTAGGCGATGGCATTCCGCCTTGTTTCCTCGTTTCGGCTGATTGGATTGCTCCAGGAGCCGACTTCGGAGATGAGGATGTCATATCGCTCAGCCAATGCCAAATAATCCTCAAGCTCACTGATATCCTCCTCGCCATTAATCGGGCAAGTTGTTGCGCGAAAGCCTGCTTCTTTGAGGGCAAACGCCCAATTCTCCGGGTTCTTCTCTTTAAGAAATACTTGACCGCCAAGACGCATCGGAATCCCATCCTTTGTAAATATATAATTGTTATACCACTATGTTGAAGCTAAGAATGAGCTAAAAAAACATTGACAACGATTTCTAGGCGTGTGTATGATGTGCGTAAACACGCGTTCGCGAAAGAGGATGAGCAACATGAAAAAATCAGATATCAATAGCACAGAGATTGCTCGGCTTGCCGGAGTTTCCAGGAGTACGGTAAGCAGGGTCATCAACAATTATTCCAATGTACCTGCTGAAACACGCGACAAAGTTTTGAAAGTGATACAACAGTATAATTATTTCCCTAATGTGTCCGCTCAGGTGCTTGCAGGCAAGCGAGCACGGACGATTGGGTTGTTTCTCATTGAGGAAGGGAACGTATCCGGCGATATGCTGACGAATATGCTTATCGTCAGTGTTATTGAACACGCTTCCGAACATGGCTACTATGTCCTTACACACATTATTCGTGATGCCAAAGATACCGAAATGATCAAAAATGTAAGAGAGATCTTCTTTCAGCGTAGAATCGATGGAGGCATCTTTATCGGAGCAGCCATTCGTGAACCGCTCATCGAAGAATTGATCGATGAAGGCTTTGTGATCGGTATCGTTGATCAATCGCTTTCGGATCATCCTGAGCCCAATCGGATCGTATCCCAATTTAATAATGACTCGGGCATGAAACAGGCTGTAGCCTATTTGGCAGGGCTCGGCCATTCTAGAATAGGTGTCATCAATGGGGATATGAATCGTCTATCTGGCCAGACCAAATATGAGGGTTACAAAACAGCGATGCGCATGTGCGGCTTACAGGTGAATCCGAACTGGGTTCTAGATGGCGATTTTCACGAGAGAAGCGGTTATATGGCCATTCAAAAACTGCTCAGTCAGGAAGCAGAGCTGCCAACAGCGATCATAGCAGCGAATGACAGTGTAGCATTTGGTGCAATTCGCGCGCTTAAAGAGCATAAACTGCGCGTTCCCGAAGACCTATCCATTATTGGATTTGATGATCATGCTTTGAGTGAGAAACATCATCCCGCCCTGACAACCATTCGTGTCGATTTTAGCGACATGTTGAAACGCATGACCTCCTATTTAATCACCAAAATTGAACAGAAGACGTCGGATATCAAAGAGATCACCATTGATTGTAGTCTGGTCGTAAGAGATTCGTGCAGAAGGATCTAAATTTGGGTTTCGTTTCCCGGGCGGAGGCACGCACCAAGATGCCGGTATCCGCTGGCCAGTCGGGACGCGCCTCGAAGACTAACTCGAAATCGCTGTAAACCCCATCGCTCTGCGCGGCACGTTTGTATGCATAATACCTCCTTGTGTTCAACAATGAGTTAAATGTAATCTGTTTGATAATTATACCATAAACACGCGTTTAGACAATCGGAATTATGAAAGACGCTAACTTAATATTTGGAAATGTACAGAAATTAAAGATTGACAGCGCTTTTATGGGTTGTGTATGATGAGTCCATAGACACGTGTTTACAGAAATACTCAGTCATTATTTGAAGAATGAAGCGCAAGTGCGTAGAGTTAGCCCGAATAGCCAGAAAAACAGTTAGAAACGGGTGGATAATGGGCTAGATATTTTTTTAGCCAAAAATAAACGCGCGTTCATTCACTTTTTGATGAGTCATAAGTCAATTTCCCGAAAAATTAACACGTGTTTATAGTGGCGTGAACTTCTGAAGGGATTTAAGCAGGTGTGTCTACCTATTCATCAGCCATTGCTTTATCACGGCTTAAAAAAGCTGTGTCACCATAACAATTCAAATATAGGAGGAATTGCACGTGAAAGAGCTGAAAATCAAAAGAGTTCTACCGCACGCCTTGGTGGCCCTACTGACGGTTTTTACTATTTCAGCTTGTGAAAGCGCTCCCACAGGGTCTGATGCAGAAAGCACTATCCATCCCGCAGAAAACATGGACGCCGCTGGTAAGTATCAGAAACCAGTCACAATGACTTGGGCTGTTCAAACAGCAGCCGCTTCCAAGCTCCTTGACAAAGAAACCTGGGAAGATAACCGTTGGAGCCGCTTGTTCAAAGAGAAGCTCAATATCGATCTTCAGGTTGCTTTCACGGCCGACAGCAGTACTGACGCCTATAAAAATAAACTGAATGCCATCATTGCTTCAGGAGATCTGCCGGACGTATTCAAAACGCAGGATCCAAACGTATTTCTGCAGTTGGCACAGAATGGACAGCTTGCCGATCTCACCGAGGTTTATAACAAATATGCAACGGATTCAATCAAGGAATATCAGAAAAGATTTGCTGATTCTTTTAAGGGAGCTACGATAGACGGCAAGCTTTACGCCATACCGCGTATGAACGACAACTTCCACGAGGCGCCGTTTCTCTGGATACGTGAAGACTGGCTCAAGCGAACGAATTCTCAGCCGCCCAAGACCATTGAAGAACTTGTTGCTCTTGCTAAGAAGTTCGCCACCGAAGATCCGGATGGAAATGGGAAAAATGGCGACACGATTGGGCTTGCCCTTAATAAAGATCTCATCAGACAAAATCATGCCAGTATTCTTGGTTTGGTTTCCGCATTTGGCGTTCCCGGACGTGACGAGAGCATGTTCTACCGCGACCAGAATGGTAAAATGACGTTTGCTTGGATTCAGCCGAACATGAAACCGGCACTTGCCATATTGGCAGATATGTATAAGCAAGGACTAATCAATAAGGATTTTACCTCCAAAAATGAATCCGCACTCGTAGAAGATATTACTAGCGGTAAGATCGGCATGGCTTTCGGCAGCAACTGGGGCACCTGGTATCCATACAATAATGTTTATAAAAAGGATGGCGTTATCGTACGCCCATACCCCATACCAACACAGTCCGGATACGATTACAAGATTGGTATCGAGAGCAACGCGGTTGGCCAGATGACGATGGTCAAGAAAGATTACAAAAACCCAGAAGCAATCATTAAGATGCTTAATCTGTACGATGAGACCGTTAATTACTCAACAAAGGATGTCTACGATAAATACTGGGCGAATGAGCAATATCGACTATCGCCAATTTACATCGATCAACCAGGTGAGGTTTACGCAGCTGATTTGCTGAAAGCTATGGATAAAGGCTCTTCTGACGGCTTACCTCCTGCCGCAAAGCCCTTATATGACTACATTGCAGGCTTTGAGAACGGATCTCTTGCCAAAGATGACAATGCCTTCGGTACTTGGGGGCAAATGTCCAAGTCAGGCTCTTTGCCTATCGTATTGAACAAGTACATCCCCGACAAGGCGATCGTCCAGAGTATACTGGGCATTCAAAGGCCCGACGTATGGTTAACGAACGTTTCTTCCTTGGATACCCTTACCATAACGACCTTTACTGATATTATAACAGGCGCTAAGCCTGTCGATTATTTCGATACCTTTGTGCAGCAGTGGCTGAAGGCAGGCGGGCAAAAGTCACTTGACGAACTTGATAAGTTGTACCCGGCCAAATAAATACGTGTATGGCTGCGGCGGGGGTTTTCTCGCCGCAGATAAGAAAAAAAGGTAGTGCGCATCGCTCGAAATCATTGACAGGTGGTGGTGAACAGGTGTTTGCGAGTCTGAAACGAAAAGACAAGATGCTAAGAGAACTGCCCTTATATATCATGCTGCTCCCCGCTGTCGTTCTGGTGGCAATCTTCAGCTATGGCTCCATGGCCGGCGTAATTATCGCGTTTCAAAAATTTGTTCCAGCGAAGGGGATGTTCGGGAACCAGCAGTGGGTAGGTTTTCAAAATTTCGTTACGTTGTTTTCCATGCCGAATATAGGGATGGTCATTCGGAATACGGTTATTATCGCCTTGTGCAAAATGATTGCAGGCGTCGTTGTTCCGGTTGGGTTTGCCCTGCTGCTCAACGAAGTCAGGAATCATTTAACCAAGCGTATTTTCCAGACGCTGGTCTATTTGCCGCACTTTTTGTCTTGGATCATCTTATCCGGAATTTTATTAAATCTGTTGTCACCAAACGAGGGCTTTGTCAATATTGTTCTTGCCAAGTTTGGTATTGAACCCATCTTTTTCTTAGGCAACCCGAATGTGTTTCCAGCTACGATGGTCTTAACCGATATCTGGAAAAGTTTTGGATTCGGATCTGTGATTTATCTCGCTGCTCTCACAGGCATAGACCCTGCGCTATATGAAGCCGCAGTCATTGATGGCGCAAATCGTTGGCAGCAGACAAAGCACATCACCTTGCCTGGCATTTCATCTATGGTCGTACTGATGACCGTGTTGGGGCTTGCCAATATTCTTAACGGCGGTTTCGATCAAATCTATAATATGTACAGTCCTGTGGTCTACTCCACCGGTGATATTTTGGATACATTCGTATTCCGTCTGGGCATTGAGCAGGCGCAATACGCGCTCTCCACAGCAGCTGGCCTGTTTAAGTCGTGTGTGTCGCTGATTTTTATCGTTGTGTCCTATTACTTGGCTGACAAATTCACCGGATATCGCGTCTTTTAAATAGAAAGGAGGGCAGACCATGGGAATAAAGGATTCCATTTCACGTAAAATATTCCTTGTGAGCAATTCCGTGTTCCTGCTGCTTGTTGCACTTTTATGCATTGCGCCGTTTATCAACCTGTTGGCGGTATCATTTTCAGACAAAGTAGCAGTAGCTGCAGGAGAGGTTACTTTTTTCCCAGTTGGTTTTACAACAATCTCTTATCAATTTATTACGAATACCTCGAAGTTTTTCATGTCGCTGCTAGTCTCTCTCAAACGTACGGCCATAGGCGTTCCGCTCAACTTACTATTGATCATTCTAACTGCTTATCCTCTTTCTAAATCAAAAGAAGATTTTGGTGCCCGCAGTATTTTTTCATGGTTTTTCGTTGTGACCATACTCTTCAATGCCGGATTGATTCCTACCTACATGGTGGTGAAGAGCACCGGATTGATGAATTCCATCTGGGCGCTTGTTTTGCCGGGGGCGCTCCCTGTGTTCAGCATGCTGGTCGTGATGAATTATATGCGCAGTCTGCCGAAGGAATTGCTGGAGGCGGCGTATATGGACGGCGCGAGTCAAGTGCAGACGCTGATCCGCGTGGTTTTGCCAATTTCAGTTCCCACGCTTGCAACCGTTACGCTGTTTTCTTTCGTAGATCATTGGAACAGTTGGTTTGACGGCATGATTTATATGAACAAAATTCAAAACTATCCGTTACAAACCTATTTGCAAACAGTTGTCGTGAATCCGGAAGAATTTATTCGCAACAACACCGATCTTAGCGGCAATTTATCCAAATATTTGTCGATGGTAAGTGCTCGAACGACGGGAGCTGCGCAAATGTTCTTGGCGATGATACCGATTTTATGCATCTATCCCTATTTGCAAAAGTATTTTACAACCGGGCTAGTGATGGGCAGTGTCAAGGAATGAGGCAGAAGAAGCGAGAAAATGAAAATAGGATGGTGTAAAAATGAAGAATAACCTTAGCTTTGACGGTTTTATTCAGATCGCTATTGTCGTTAAAGATATCCAGAAGGCTGCTGAGACTTGGGCAAATTTATTGAATTTTCCTGTGCCAGAGATTCGTTATCAGCCTCCTGTGCATAACCCTGATCTGACGTATCGCGGAAAGCCGGCCTTCTATGGCCTTAAGCTCGCGAATATACGAGTTGGCAATTTCGTTATTGAATTGCATGAACCAGACGAGAAAGACAGCACTTTCCGGGAGTTTCTTGATCAGCATGGCAATGGCGTACATCATCTGGGTTTTCAGGTGGGCGAGAAGCGCGATGCCATCATCGGCGAGCTGGAGGAGATGGGTTATGCCATGCGGACCATTGGTTATTATCCTGGCAGCAGCTGGACCATTGTCGACGCAGAGGACGATTTGGGCGTCAATTTGAACATCAAGCCCCGGGCCTAACATGGGCAAAAAGGAGAAGCAGATATGAATATTGTCATTACTGGTGCAAACCGTGGTCTGGGGTATGAACTGACACTCGCTGCAGCACAGAGAGGTCACAAGGTAATAGCCGGAATTCGTTCACCGCAGGAAGCGGGAAAAATGTGGGAACTGGTCAGCCGTTTCCCTGGCCAAATTGAGGCCGTCCAGCTCGATGTATGCGATGAAGAATCGATAGCCCGGTTAGCAGAGACGTTGCGAGCAGAACGCAAACAGGTTGATGCAGTCATTAACAATGCTGGTATTTTGCTCGGCAGAGGTGTTGCTATAGAAGAATTGCCTATCGAGGATGTCGTTCGTTCCTTCGAAGTTAATTTGTTTGGTCCGATGATGGTCATCAAACATCTGCTTCCTCTAATGGAGGGAGGTGACTTGCGGTCCGTTCTTAACATTTCATCAGAAGCAGGCAGTATATCCAATGCCTATGGGGGGGATTTTCCGTATGCGATTTCCAAAACGGCGATCAACATGTTCTCTAAACAGCTTAAAAGGTATGTAAAAGACAGAGGAATCCGTGTGTACGCCATTCACCCAGGCTGGATCAAGACAGACATGGGCGGAGAGAGAGCTCCCGGAGATCCAAACGAAAGCGCTAATGGCATTATCGATATAGTTGAAATGAAAAAAGAGATGGATCCGGAATCCTTTTTTGTCAATTACAAAGGTGAACCGATGCCTATTTGACAGTTAGGGGAATTGAAAACGAAGGAGATTCGCGATGAATACATTAAAGGAATCACGGAAGGTAGAAACAAGAAACGTCATCAGTATTTTGGAAACCGTAGATGTGATTAGTGGAGAACGGAACATCTTGGCTGAATTCGATTTTCTAATTGAGGCACCCAATTGGACCCGTGATGGCAACCATCTTGTATATAACAGCTTAGGGCGTCTTTATAAGTTTCAGCTCACGACGAGGGAAAGTACAGTGATTGAATCCGGCTACGCCATCCAATGCAATAACGACCATGTGCTTTCACCGGATAATTCGTATGTCGCGGTAAGCCATCACACTCATGAAGATGGTCTTTCTCGTATCTATACGTTTCCCTTGCAGGGGGGCGAACCGATGCTCATTACGCCGATAGCGCCAAGCTATTTGCACGGTTGGTCACCGGACGGAAGCACGCTAGCTTACTGTGCAGAGCGGAACGGCGAATATGACATCTACACCATTCCCGTAAACGGGGGCATAGAAACACAGTTAACGCATACCACTGGGTTGAATGACGGCCCGGAATATTCACCTGACGGTCAACACATCTGGTTCAACTCGGTACGATCAGGTCTTATGCAAGTATGGCGTATGAATGCCGATGGCAGTGAACAGACCCAAATGACGTTGGACGAGAGCAATAATTGGTTCCCCCATGCGTCCCCAGATGGAGAATTGGTGGCATATATAACTTATCGCAAGGGCGATGTCGCTCCCGGCGACCATCCCGCTAACAAGCATGTAGAAATTCGTGTAATGTCCAGCTCTGGGGGCGGACATCGTACGATTGTCGAGCTGTTCGGGGGACAGGGGACCCTTAACGTCAATTCTTGGTCGCCCGACAGCAGGCAATTGGCTTTTGTTAGCTATCGGACCAAATCTTCTTAAAATAAAGGAGCAGAACAATGGAACATACAATTCTTGGTACAACCCTGGTTTGTCAGATTGCAATGATCGTTCGTGATGTGGAAAAGGCGACCCTCCGTTTTGCCGAGCTTTTAGGCGTTCCTGCTCCTACGATCATCATGGCTAATGAAGATGGCAGCGATACGGTTAGTTACATGGGGCAACCCACGAAAGGAAGGGTGAGGCTTTCCTTTTTTCACATGGAGAATGTAGTCATTGAGTTCATTGAACCTACGAATGACCCTTCAACCTGGAAGGAATTCCTTGAAACAAAAGGTCCGGGGGTCCATCACATCGCATTTAAGGCGAAGGATAGAATGCTTGAAACAGCTGCTAAGCTGGAGGAATTCGGGTTCCCGCTTATTCAAAATGGCAATAAATATGCTTATGTGGAGAGCACAGACGATTTGGGCGTTATTCTTGAGCTTCTTGATATTGATTGAAAGTACATATCAGGGCTAAGCGTTAACACGTTCTAGTAGAACAGTGTTAGCGTTTTTTGTTTAGTTATTCCAGCGGCATAAACGAGTTATGAGTTAACTAAAGGTGAACTTTAGCTCAATAAAACACGACAGCGTATAGGAAGGAAATTTTGGAGGTGTACCTCCTAATGTGGATTTTAAGGGCTTTTGACCCGTTGCGTAATCCCATCGTACAGAGGCGCTCGTTTTTGTTCAAACTCCAAATTATTCGTTTTACAGGAATTCTAACGGGACAAGATAGTGCTATCAATGAAGGGCAGACCAGAATTTGGTCTGCCGCTCTGTCATTTGACAGTCGATTTCATAGAGCTTTTTTCATTGTCCGTTAAATGAGGTCTTGGACCAGTAAGGTTTATTATTACTGAGCAATATATGAGTCTACCTATAGTAGTTGCTCATCTTCTTTATAAATATAAAAGAACGGAGAGCCAATATACTACAATTCCAAGATTTTTATTACCGTCAGTTCCATATCATACTTGATAGCCACACTCAGCTTTTCAAATATCTCGGCAAGCAGTTTTCCTTGAGGCATTGTCTGGCATATGTAGCTCGCGAGACGGGTCATTCTCTTGATAGACTCCAATTGCATCTCTCTCATATGAAAATAATCCTGCCAATAATAGTTTTCGGAGCTAATTAACGAATTTTCTAATGCTTTGTTAGCTAAGGCGGCACCTCGCTTAATCTCTTCTTTTGCCTCTATAAGCTCCTTATAATCCCAAGTGAATGGATTTCTCCAGCAGATGTTGTGTAATAAGAGAGAGTATGTCAGAAAATAAACTCTCTATCTTGTACCAAGACCAATCCCTAGCATCTTAAATTCATCGAGAATGATTGCTGGGGATGCTGATTGGTAACCGATTAAATGAAACACAACGACGGTACCTGTAACGATTCCCTCGCGGTTTCCGATGCGATGAAGAACTGTAAATACGAGAAGCACGAACAGACCAACAGCCCAAGGATAAAAGCCACAAAGCCAGAAGATTGCTGATCCAGTACCCAGAGCGAACACAGACGCCGTTATCGATTAAGGGCACTGCGTATTCCTCTGCGCCTTGTTATTTCTACCCCAAGAATGGCCAGTAATCCGGTATTGGCTGGTGAATGAATCCCGAATAGCTCTGCTGCGTACATGGCAACAATCGCTGCAAGCGCCGATTTGAGAATACGAAGGCCCATGATAGAATTACCTCTTTGCCATCGTGAGTGCTATCGGATCGTTATGCGATTTCTTTTTAGGCAACAAGGTAGCAAAGACTACTCCGCAGACAATGAGAATGGAACCGCCGATTTGTGTGAAGGTTACCGGAGTACCGAGCATGAAGTAGCCAAGGACCATGGCTACGAATGGCTGGAGATTTAGAAATACGGATGCTTTGGCAGCACCGACCTTCCGAATTTGGTTGTTCCAAATGATTGCACATAGGCCTTGAATGAGCAGAGCAGAGCCGATTAAGAGTACCCACCAACCAAAGGAATGAGTACTCTGTTCATGAGGTTCGCGCCATACAGCCACCGGAAATACGAGCATACAGCCGAGTAAAGTTGAATATGCGGTCGCTGTGAGCGCATCCATTCTTTCTGTCAGCTTTCTCATTAGGACGGTAGCTCCGGAGAAGGCGAGCATGCAAATAAACATGATTCCCATACCCGTTGTTAGTGATATATGCAATCCTCTGCCTTGGCCGACTACGAAGAAGACGCCGGTAAGCGCGACCAGGGATCCTACGGCCATACGCAGAGTGAATGATTCTTTTAGGAAGAGTCGCGCAAGTAAGGCAGTGAATATTGGAGAAAGTGATAATATAAGCGAAGCTGTCGTCGCGTCTATCGTCTGCAATCCTGTAAAGAACGAAACTTGGTGCAGCAACATCCCAATTAGAGCGAGTGGAATTAAGTAGACGACATCCCGTGTAGTTAGTCGAATCATACGCTTGGCTATGATCAGATAGCCAATCAGGAACACCGAGGAGACAGCAAGTCGGTATGCGGATAGGTGCATTGCGGGAAATTCTCGCAGCAAGAGCGAGCCGAATACGAAGTTGCTTCCATAGAGAGTCGCGCAGAGTAAGAGAAGCAGATAAGTTCGCAAGCAAATGCGCCTTCTTTCAAAATTTGGCTAGTACAGCAGCCTTATTAGTTTAACTGTCGTTTGATGGCAACCAGTTCGATCTCGATCTCGGCGCTACGTGGCAGTTTGGCTACCTGCACGGTAGTTCTAGCGGGATGATGGTTACCGAAATAATGGCTGTAGACGTCATTCATTTGCCCAAAGTGATCTAGATTCGTCATAAAGACGGAGGTCTTCACAACGTCTTCTAGAGTATAGCCAGCTTCTGATAATACGTTCTGAAGGTTTGATAAGATCTGTTGGGTTTGCGCAACGATGCCTTCCTTCAACTGGCCCTCCGTATCTATTGGGAGCATTCCTGATGTGTAAATAACAGATCCGGCAGCAATGGCTTGTGAATAAGGCCCGATTGCAGCCGGCGCTTGAGCTGATGTAATAGCTGTTTGATTCATGGTGCATGTGCCTCCTTTAATGTATACAGGTTTTGTCGTATAGCGTTCGGTTATTAAAGAGCCCGCAGCAACTAGCTGCGGGTCTCAGAATAGCTAGGAGATAGTATTGAAATCCGCTAATGTTGCGTCGTTATTGGCCCGCTGGCGTATAAGCTTCGTCTAGGAATGATTGAACCGCTTGGAACGCCTGAAGTCTATTTTTCTCGAGCAGTACCATATGAGTGCCTTCTCCGATCTCAACCCAACGGCGATAAGCAGCACCTGTTAGGGAGGTAAAGAAGTTTTGTGCCAATTCTAAGGGCACATCTATATCCCACTCTGCGTGGACGAGGAGCACAGGTACGGTGATAGCTTTAGGCTCATAGAAGGCTTTCCCAACCGTCCAGTATTCGCGTATATCCAGAATAGGCCCGTTGGTAGCACGAATATGTTCTGGGTGTACTGTCTTGTTATTAGGATCGGATGCCAGAGTTGCTTCAACCCATTTCTCGAACCAACCCTCAGGGATTAGGCCGTCACGTTTCCCTTCGGGAGCTGCACTTAACCAGCGTTCTTTAGTGGTGCCTGCTGGCACAAGGCGGTAAGAACCAAGCGGACCGCCTGTATCGATAGGTATTGGCTTGGTGCTTAGCCATTGAGGAGCGATGAGGGATAGCTTGTTTACTTTGTCGTTGTTAAGGCTTGTGTATGCCCCGGCCACCGTACCGCCCCAAGACATCCCAAGTACATTGACCTTTGTTAGATTGCGGTGTTTGAGGACGAAGTCTACGGCCGAGCCAAAGTCACGCACTCCGGTTTCTGTACGAACAAGCGGAGGATTTTGATCCGCTGGCTGCTCCATCTCTGGAGGTCTAGTGGATCCGCCGTAGCCGCGAACGTCTACCGCATAAACGTCATAACCGTGGCTGGCTAGGTAATCAAGGAAAGTGAATCCGTCTAGCTCCACGTCATACAGGCTGCCAACTGGATAAGTAGCACCATGGACCATGACGATCGTTTTCTCGTTAGAGAAGACAGTCATAGATGCAGGGCGTTTATTGCGGATCGATAGCTCGATACCAGGCGTGTCGCTGGCTATATTAAAGTTCTCGGCTACGATGTTAATAGATTTATTGAATGTATTGTTAGACATAAATATTTCGCCTCTTTTCGTTATATTAGATAAAGCGCCAGTTGAACCCATCGTCACTTCTGGTTACATAACCTGCTGAACTCTCTGGAAAGTGCGTACTGAAATAAATAATTGGGCGATCGGCGACGTATTCCAAAGCCCACCTGCGGGAGACTCGAGCTTGATCACCAAATTCACAGTACATAGAGTTCCATTCAGGTTTCATGACTTGGAATGGATGATGCATAATGTCAGCGCCGAACAAAGCTTCTTCTCCACCTGATGAAAGGCGAATGGACATTTGTCCGATACTGTGACCTGGAGTCGGAATGAATGTAAATATATCTAGAAACTTCCCGCCTTCTGGACCGATTGTTTCCGTCAAGCCAGCCTCTACAACAGGGAGTACACTCTCTTCATAAACATTGAAGTTAGCTTCGTTTTCTTTGTTATGACTTGCTTCACTGGAGTAATATTCTTGTTCTTTAATAGGGAAAACATACTTAGCATTCGGGAATGTCGGTACCCATTTGCCGTCGACAAGCTTCGTATTCCAACCGACATGATCGACATGCAAATGCGTTAATAACACGTAATCAACTTCCTCTGGAGTAACGCCAGTCTCTTTAAGCCGCTCGAGATAAGGCAATTGTAGATTGGCGAGATCCGGATTTAGTGGCAGGTTTTTATCATTTCCTGTTGCTGTATCAATAAGAATCGTATGCTTGGGCGTTTTCACGACCCAGGTGCCGATGCTAACGATGAGCTGCGAATTGTCATCTATTAAGCCTTCAGGGAAGGATTGTTTGTTCTCTTCCAAAAAAGCGGGATCCCATGTGCCTGGGAAATATATTTCTGGTAGAACGCCACTAATTACCATTTCTGTAACACGGGTAACAGTGGTATCGCCTACGGTGTAAATCTTGGGTAGCTTTGTCATTTGGTTCATCGCCCTCCTTGAAAATTTCGCTGAAACAAAAATATTATTTTAAAACTTATTATGTGTATATGTCCCGGGATCGTATTTGCACATCAGCCTTGTTAAAATCTTAATCCAATAATGGCGACAAATCAACGTTTTTACACCGAAATTGAGACCCCGTGAGAGGACTTGATATTGCTCATTATTTTGATTACGATCATAATATAAATTTCGCTGACAGCGAAAAATATGTATCGATAGGAGAATTGGCAGATGGATTCTATTGAAGAGGCTATAAGAAATACCCGCAAAAAACAGAAATTAACGCTCAAAGAGGTGGCAAAAGCGGCATCCATTTCAGTATCTTTTCTCAGCGAAATCGAACGCAATAAAGCGAACCCATCCATAAGCGTCCTGAAGCGAATCGCAAATGCGTTAAATGTTAACTTCACCGATTTATTCGGAAATAAAGAACAAAGCATTGTCGTGAGAAGAAATGAACGCAAAACGTTGGTACATTCTGAAGGCTCTCGTATTACGTGGTATTCCCTTAGCGAGGGAAGTAGAAATAAGATGGGGGCAATCTTGGGTGTGCTTGAAGAAGGTGCAACCTCCGGTGATGTAGGTGTAGGGCACAGCGAAGGAGAAGAATTTCTGCATGTCCAATCGGGGTGTATAGAGTTCATGCTAGGGAATGATAGATACATTCTGGAGGAGGGAGACAGTATTTATTACGACGCTAGAACACCGCACCGCTATAAGAACGTATGGAAAGGTGAGACTTTGGTGCTTGCTGTATCGACGCCTCCATATTTTTAAGTTAAAGAATGATGTTCTCGAAATTAATTTGAAATATCGTGAATTATCGAAATAATAATCATATGAAACGAATTGATATTTAAGACACTGTCTAATGAATCAAGGTTGCAAATATTAGAATGGCTTAAAGAACATCATAGGTAGACAAGCAATCTCCATTGTTTGGGCAACTCCGAAATGTCTTTTAGTCTTAGAAACTATAAACTGTTCCTTTGCAAATGGTCATATTCCATATTTCTTTACTGCGTAATGCAAAAGTTCAGCCTCTATAGCATTTACTGCTGACCCGGGAACGCTTAGGATGGCCTCCACAATATTCAAGTCTAATCGAAGACCTGGAGCAGGGGCATTACTTTTATAACGAAATGAATGCGGTGACCATGAGACCCTTGGCCATGAATACGTAGGGGGATAAAGATACGATGTATCTTGTAATTTTGCTTGTTGAGCTACACGACAAAGTTAACCACACCTTTGTATACAGCGCATTCATCGAGCCATTCCGCAGGGAATGGCTTTTATTTTAGTCTCATTTCTATTTCTGTAACACCTATAAGATCACTTCAAACATCTTCCCCTTGCTGCGATAAAACTCGAAAATCATTTAGTGTATCTTTATAAGCATCTCCCCAATTCCTCATAGACAAAATGATCGACTCCAACGTTCTTCCGAATTCAGTCAGTGAATATTCCACCTTGGGAGGTACCTGTTTATAAACTTCGCGGTGAATAATGCCGTCCCTCTCAAGTTCACGTAGCTGAAGGGTAAGCATGAATTGCGTTATTCCCGGATAGAGGCGTCGGAATTCACTAAATCTTTTCGGGCCATCGATCAGTTGATAGAGAAGGAGTCCCTTCCACTTTCCTCCAATAACCTCCAAAGTTGTTTCTACAGGGCACCCTTCTACGTTCGGAGTAATGATGTTTTTATTTCTTCGTTCGCCCAAAGCCTTATCCCCTCCAATAGTTTGATTTTTAATACTATACCATAAAAATATGCGTACTTTACTAAACAAAATATACATCATATTATTTGGTAAACCAATAACGCTCTTCGGGAAGGATAGTTTGATCATTCGTCAGGTGAAGGAGGCACTTTAACAGGAGAAGCGTGAGAGGACACATTAAGCAAAACATACAGAATAGAGAAGGAGAAGAATCATGAGTTTAAAAGGCTTGATAACAGGTATAATTTTTACTGTTCTATATTCATCTGGAGCTATTATCATGAAAATCGGCTTACATTCAGCGTCTCCGTTAACACTAGCAACATTGCGTTTTCTGATAGCTGGGATGCTGCTGCTAATCTTTATTTATGTATTTAGAAAGGGGAAATACCCATTACCTAACAAAAGAGAATGGGGCATTTTAATACTTCTGGGTTTGCTGAATACCTCGTTGTTTGTTGGACTGGGCAACTTAGCACTTCGAAACATTTCGGCTGGGATATTCAATCTCTTTTTACCCATAAATCCTTTTGTTTTTGCGATTTTCTCCTTAATTTTCATGGGTAAAAGCATTCGTGCAAAAGAATGGATGGGTATGGTTGTATCCGCTATAGGTCTATTCATAGCAACCTACCCATCATTGGCAAATAGCAACGCCAACTTAAGCGGAATTTTATTGCTTGTTTTAGCAATGGTTTCCATGGCTGTTGGAAGTCTTGTTTTTAAAAAGGCAAACCTTCAGTTGCCTACTCTTGTGATAAACGCATGGCAGGTATTCATCGGGGGGATTATTTTAATTATCCCGACCCTTTTCTTAGAGTCTGGGAAGCCGTTACATGTAGATGTTCACCTTGTAGTATATCTTCTTTGGTCTGTCATCGTTCTCTCTATTATTAGTATGGGGCTCTGGTTTCATTTGCTGAAACATGATGCCGTCAGAGCAAATAACTGGCTGCTTTTAAATCCTGTTTCAGGCTATATTCTAGCTGCCATCGTACTGGGCGAACCCCTTACATGGTATGCTGTCATCGCCACCGTTGTTGTGCTATCGGGACTCTATCTGTCGGGGAATTTTCAAATCAAAGAACGGAGTAGTTCAGCAAAATAATTAGTATATGCGTTCATTATTTTGAATAACAGCAGTCGCGGGACTTAAAAGGATGGGCTGGGAGGACCGTGTTACTGAAGTTCTATATCCAGAAACGTTCTTGCCTGCTGTCAAAACCTATACTGGGGAATCCCCTATTCAAGTAGGTGAAGATGTAGCAAAATTACTGATCGGCAAGGGAGCTGAGAAAATCTTGGCTGAAACATCGTTAAGCTAACAGTGAACGATAGTGAAAATTAACAGGGAGCAGATCGCCGCGGCAGCTGTTCCCTTTTGCTATTAAGCTATTGGGCAGATTAATTCAAAACACGATTATCAAGGAAAAAAATTGACTAAAGCAATGTTTTGATTTAATATTAATTTATCTTGATAAACAAGATACTTTATTATCAAGATAAATTGAACGGGAATGGAGGAGATACAATGAAAATTAACCACTTAAACTTGACGGTAACTGACGTTATCGAGGTGAAAAATTTTCTGGAAACTTATTTTGGTTTAACCACTAACGTAAGTGCAGGAAAAGCATTTGTGGCCATGACGGACAACGATGGATTTTTATTAAACTTAATGCATGGTAAGGATATCAATTATCCGGATACTTTCCATGTAGGATTCCCTCAAGAAAATAAGCAAGAGGTTGATAACTTGAATCAACGTCTAAAAGAAGATGGAATTAAGGTGGAAACTCCTGCAATTGTTCATGGTTCCTATACCTTTTATCTTCAGGCTCCGGGTGGGATTACTCTTGAAGCATACTGTCTACTCGAAGGGGAAGATCCCACGAAAGGTCCTCGTCCGTCATTTGGGAAAGAACCGATTTAAGCAGTGGAAAATTTATAACTAAAGTATGATCTGGTTGCAGTCGGCCGTGCACTGCTAGTTGATCCGCATGGGCGGCTAAGGTCCGCGATGGCCGGCTTAACGAGCTGATGCCTTTCACCCCTGAAGCACTGGGTTCGCTATCTTGATTCTACTGTAATTCTAATTTTTTGACGATTTGATCGGGCACTCCGAGTTAGTGGGAGAGCCCGTTTTTTTGTAATGTTAGTGACTGAAGGAGAAGGGGACAGAATTGCTCGATCTTCGCGGAAAATTGTTCACTTTTTCATTGGCTTTCCATATCTCACTAAAACATGCCAGAGTAATTTTAATTCTTGCAGAACTTCTTCGTAGGTTCCTCTATCGCTCCAATTACTTGGATTTTGTTTCAAGTCCATAGCTGCAGAGCCAATCATATTTACATCAATAAAATCACTTTGCGCAATTCTTTTGGCTAGTGAAGGCATTGAAGGACCTCTGAAATTCATAGGAACCTCATCAACCAAAAGTGTAAAGCCCATGTGCCAGTGAAGATCAACGGAATACTTTAAACATATCTGTTCTAAGATTCGTCCGGTATGGGTGCCCTTATATGATGGATCGGCAACAAGCATCTTTACGTCTTCTTTAAGAAAAATGTCACCATGAACCTGAGCTTCGATATAGTGGTTAAGATTTCGGTTTGGCTCTTTGTTTGATGGATTTTGGAATGGTTTCTCAAGATTAATGAGCATATGGTCGATTAACTTTCCAACCGTCAGATTTCTTTCACCAATGGCAAAATCTTTATAGAACGCGTCACTCATGAGAGCAGCCAAAATGAGGTCAAATTCCTCATACGTCCCTTTTTCCTTGGGGTCTTGGTGAGAGTCCAAATAAGTATAAGTGCAGCGATGAGAGACCTCAGTGGATAAAAGGAAATAGCATGATCCAAAACGAGGAGCAGGACCATCAGGATGTAACATGACATTGAGTGCCCCATACTTGGGCCGTTCACTATTGGTTGAGCCATTTATTTGGTAAGCTCCGCCAAACATTTTATTCTCCCATACGTCACGTTCACCACCTGAAAATGCTGATACACTTCCATTCGATAGGAAGGTCTCAAACTGGCTTTTATAAATTCCCTGCTCAAGCAGTGCTTCAGCAACGCTTTTCATGTTCGGGTCTAATCGATCTGGGTGAAAGTGTAGTGCAATACTTGCGTGAGATTTTAGTTTAGTGATAGCATCTTCAAATGTTTTCAGCTCGATGCTGGACATTCGAAGGATTTCCCTTATTGTTTGCTCCACTTCATTTTTGCGGCTTCTTGCGTAAGTTGTTATATGCTCTTGAGCTAATTGCTGAGACCTCGATAATTTCATGGGCAGAAGAGTCCCTTCCCTTTTTATAGAATCATAATACATGATGGACAGTAAGGGAAATTGCAGATGGAGATATTAAATTAACAAAGGGTCGCGAAATAGATCCATTTCTCAATAAATAATGAAGGACCTAGATAAAATGAAGAGACCATAGCTCGTTGCTATGGTCTCTTGCTATGAAGCAGTCAGTAAAATTACTAGCTACGAAATTCGCCTCACTCACTTCAACTGTCTGTCAACGCCTACCGCTGAATCGTTTGATCGCTTCCTCGGTCACCGGCGTAAAGAGGTTAATCAGGTTGCCGTCGGGATCGCGAAACAGCACAGCACGGTTCCCCCACGGCATCGTGGTTGGTTCCTTTACCCACTCGTCGACAAACGGCTTCAAGCGCTCGTATTCGGCATCGACATCGTGGACGCGGAACTCAAAGATGACAGTGTGATTGTTGGCCGCCACTGCGGAACCAGCGCCGAACAGCTGCACCGTCTGGGAGTGGCCGATCGCCAGGGTGAACGATGGCATAACAAGTTCGGCAAAGACGGGCGCGGGGCGTTCCGCCGAAACACCCATGACTTTCTCATAGAACTCGACGAGACGATCCAGGTCGTCTGTAATGATGCGTACAGAAGCAAAATTCACGAGATACCATCCTTCCTATCATAAATGATACAATACCGTATCCTATCATTTTGGGCCAAAATACTTCGCATTTATTTCCCACTCCTTTACGGTTACTTACTCCGATTATAAAATACTGCTACTGACAACAGCATGTCAGTAGCAGTTTAACATTTTTTTGGCTTCCTCCCGAATTCGATTTCGGAATGCGTCAGTACACGAAATGCTCTTTCATGCAGCACTGGAACGTTAGCCAGTCGTAGTGTTAAACTAGAAAAATAAAGTTGTAGAAAATATTTTCGCATGATGTAGAAATTCATCGATCTGTATCGTCTTTATAGTGAAGACTTGAAACAACCCCATTATGAATGATGAGAGGAGCAATAACGATGAAATACACATTGCTAATGTATGAATCGACAGAGGATTTCGCCAAACGAATCGATCCGATTCACAAGGAGGCATATGTCGGAAGCTGGACCCATTATGTCACAGCAATGATTGATTCCGGCATTGTGGTAAGCACCGCAGGTCTCCAGTCCCCGGAGACGGGAACCACACTCAGCCGTAAGGGCGGCGAATTGCGGGTTCAGGATGGCCCGATCACCGAAACCAAGGAGCAAATTGGTGGTTTGGCCATCATCGATGTGCCAGATTTAGACACCGCCTTGGAATGGGCGGCACGTTGTCCTGGCAGCTCGGTTGAAGTCCGCCTTAACTTGTATCAATGAGCGACATGAATGCTCACCAAATGATTGAACAGACGGCCCGTGATTCCTACGGCCGTCTGGTTGCTTTTCTGGCTGTACGCTGGCGTGACCCGGCTGCAGCGGAGGATGCGCTTGCCGACGCTTTCCTGGCTGCGCTGAAAGCATGGCCTGCGACTGGAGTGCCGGAGCATCCCGAGACCTGGCTGCTTACTGTTGCGCAGCGTCGACTGATCGATGGAACCCGGCATGCCCGAGTGCATGCCGGTGCGGAGCAGGCTTTGATCGCAATGGCGAACAATATGCAGCAATTGGCAGGACTCGAAGCGTCATTTCCGGATGAACGGCTCAAGATGCTGTTTATTTGCGCCCATCCCGAAATCGACCCTGCCGTGCGCACGCCGCTTATGCTCCAGTCCGTGCTTGGTCTCGACGCGGCCCGCATCGCTTCGGCTTTTGTTGTCAAACCTGCTACGATGGGACAGCGCCTTACCCGGGCTAAAGCGAAGCTGAAGAGCGATGGCATCAGATTCGACTTGCCCGGCAAGGACGAATGGCCGGAGCGCCTTGATGCCGTGCTTGAAGCTATCTATGCAGCCTATGGAAGCGGCTGGGATGACATAGCCGGCGTAGATCCGCGCCGGAAGGGTCTGACCGAAGAAGCAATTTACCTGGGAAGGCTGATCGTGCGATTCATCCCAGGGGAACCGGAAGCGCTGGGCTTGCTGGCTCTTATGCTGCACTGCGAAGCGCGCCGCCAGGCGCGGCGCGATGAGGTAGGCGGCTATGTACCCATATCCGAGCAAGATCATTCACGTTGGTCGATCGAGATGATCGAGGAAGCGGAGCATTGCCTTCGCACTGCCGCTCAAGGGAACCGCATCGGTCGGTTCCAGCTTGAGGCGGCGATTCAATCCGTGCATGCGCAGCGTGCCTGGACTGGCTGTACGGAATGGGAAGAGATCGCGCTGCTGTATGAGGGACTTGTGGGCATTGCTCCAACGATCGGCACAATCGTCGGCCGTGCGGCAGCCGTTGCCGAAGCGCGCGGCGCCGAAACTGGGATGGCACTGTTGGATGAATTACCAGCAGAAGCGGTTAAGAGCTATCAGCCTTATTGGGCGCTGAGCGCCCATTTGTTCAAAAGGATGAAGAGGTTCGAGGAGGCCCGTGCCTCATATAGCCGGGCCATCGGACTGTGCATGGATCCTTCTATTCGAGCGTTTCTGGAGAAGCAGTTCGCGAATATTAGTTGTTTCTTTTGAAAGATTTGTTCAGTCTATCCTGAAAATAATCTGTGGTGCCCCTGATCGCTAGGGTCAGTAATACACATCATTTCTGGATTGCCTTTCGCACAGCTGGAGCGATCTCTGTTGCCAATCTTTCAATATTCTCCGCTACTTTTTTAAATGGCATCCCGCCCATATCCATTTGGGCCATAAATCGCTGATGTCCAAATAACTCGTATTGACGCAAAATTTTTTCAATAATCTGCTGGGAACTTCCAACAAACAAGGCAGTCTCTTCTCCAGACAGCCGTTCAAAATCCGCCCTTGAAATATCATTTTCCCAATAACTAATATGATAGGGATAGAATTCCTCTCTCGCCTTCTGAGTTGTTTCAGCAATATAGACATGCCCGGTTACTCCAACCTTCAAATCTGCCGGAGCATGGCCAGCTTCATAGGCAGACTGCCGATATCTATCTACAAGCGGCTTGAACCGAATCGGATCGCCATCAAACACCACTAGCGCAAGTCCAGTTCCAAATCTGCCGGCCCTTGCAGCACTTTCTAGACTTTCTTGAACGCCGATCCATAAGGGGATATTTTTCTGAAGAGGTCGCGGCGAAATTTCAGCGTCCAGGAATTCGGAGCGAAAGCGCCCCGTCCAGGTAACCCTTTCATGAGCACTCAGCTCTCGAAATAAATGGATATTTTCTTCGAACAAATCATCGCAATTGTCCAAATTATAGCCAAATAGAGGGAAAGACTCTATATAGGCTCCACGCCCCGCCATGATTTCGGCGCGTCCATTGGATAAAAGATCAAGTGTCGCAAAATCCTCGAATAGACGTACAGGGTCTACCGTATTGAATATAGTTGCAGCACTGGTCAATTTAATTCGTTTGGTAACTTGCGAAATTGAAGACAAGACCATCTGCGGCGATGATACTGCATAGTCCAGACGATGATGTTCGCCAACGCCAAAAACGTCCAGCCCTGCTTCATCTGCCATTTTCGCCGCTTGTATGATTTCGTTCAGCCGCTGTCTTGCACTGATACGTATCCCCGTATATGGATCTGATCTTAAATCTGCTAATGTATATATCCCAAATTCCATGCCTGAATGATCGATCTCAGGCTCTACCTTCATAATTATTTCCTCCTAACACCCCAGTTAACGACCAAGAATGATCAAATATTTATTAATCCGCCATAACCTTCATCAAAGATGCTGATCTTACATAATATTCTGTTTTTCCAAATGGTTACAGTGTAAGCATACTTAATCTAATTAAAGAGCCCCCAAACCACGTTTAAGGTGAATTTGGAGGCTTGCCTTATTTTTTGATAAGTTTTCCATTCTCTAGGAAAAGTACTCGATCACAAAGTGCCAGCACTCGGTCATCATGCGTAACCATAACCGCACTCTTTCGCTGATCCTTTACTTGTTTCGCGATCATGCTTACTACATCGTGACCTCGAGATGCATCTAAGCTTGCAGTCGGTTCATCGGCGAACAGGACAGCCGGGTCATTCATTAAGGCTCTTGCGATAGCGACCCGCTGACGTTCCCCCCCTGAAAGCTTCTCAGGATATGCCGTTCGACGATGAAGCAATCCCATCTTATCGAGTAACTCTTTTGCTCGTGTGGCTGCCTTCTCCTTGTCCATTCCGGCAAGTTTGGCTACTACCATCAGTTGTTCGTCCACTTTCAAGTATGGAATTAAGTTGGCGCTTTGAAAAATAAATCCAATTTTTCGAAGTCGCATTTCAGAAAGTTCTTGTTTGTTTTTACCAATGATCGATTCTCCATCGAGTAGAACATCCCCGCTCGTTGGTTCAAGAAGTGCTCCTGCAATGGACAGAAATGTACTCTTACCTGAGCCAGAAGGTCCCATTACTGCGACCAGTTCACCTTCGGCCACCTCAAGATTTAGCTTATCCAAAATCGTTCTTTCGATACCGCCATCCTCAAAAGTCCGTGTAATCTCCTGTAATACAAGTCTGTTTCTCATGCTGCAGTCCTCCCAATCGCATCCAAAGCGTCAATTTTGGCGACCTTCCACACCGAAAATAGCGAACCGGCCAGAGACATGGCTACAAAGGACAAGCAAGTAAGTGCCAAGGTGGAGAAACCTAATTGAAATGGCATCGAACTTGGCAATACGGACTCAAACAATTGTACCAGCAGGACGCTAATGACCAAACTGCCGACCGATAAGAGCAAAACCTGCATCGTCACACTCCTAGCTAAATAGGCAGTACGTGTACCGATGGCTTTCAAAATACCAAATTGACTGGTTTTCTGGATCGTAATGACATAAAAGAATACCGCCAGGACAAAGGCAGAAATAACAAACAAAAATACAATCATCATCATAAGAGAGCCTTGCTCTTCTTTGTAACCAGGAATTGCTGATACTGCCTCAGACTTCGTTATAACTTCTGTATTGGGCAGCGCGGCCTGAAGATCCTTAGCTTTTTCGTTCGAGTCTTTAATGGCAATCGCATTGTAAACTTGACGATCTGCTGATTTCGTTCCTTGACGGGTAAGTGTCTGCGCCTGGAGATTAAGCCAGTCTTGTTTATTAAGAAAAACAGCCGGTGTATGACTGAATGACTCATTCTTCACAAATCCGTTTACAGTCCATTTTGTTCCTGAAGCTTGATCGACAATGATAGTGCCTATTTTGACTCCAGAAGCAGACAGCTTTTGATCAACGAGAACATGCCCGCTTATCTGATCTGAGAGGGATGAACCTTCTGTTACTGTTGGCGCTAGCCAGCCATCGAGATTGACCGCGAGCAGGGTAACATCAATCTTCTCCGTACCATCAGATGGAATAATCGTTGTCATTTTTACGCCAAGCGGTTCTGCATTCTCTTTTCCTACGATTAATCCAGCCTTTTCAAGCTGATTCTGATCGACCTGAGACCTAGTGAAGCGGTGATTAGAATCCTGTTCCAAGACAAAATGAGTTGCAGCCATATTCTTAACAGAAGCCGCGTTATCATAGGCAAGCCCCTGTGCAAGACCAGTGACAAACAGAACAAGAAATGAAACAAGCACCATAATTGTAGCGATTAACGTATACCGGGCCTTAGCAAACCTCATTTCTCGAATAGCTAAATACATGTCGTTTCCCTCCTTCGTAATATCTGAAGTATAGAAAGCGAAAATGAACGGCAAATGAACAGCATGTTACAAGTGAATCGATGTTGGATAATGTTGATTATACTGGGTAAATTAATGAAAATTGGTTTGAGTGTGGGTGGAGCAGGGATGAGGAATCTTTTAAGAAAACTGATTTCGAAGGGTAGGGAAGAAAAAAGACCATTCATGGAAGCGGAAGTTTTCCCTTCTTTACCCCAAAATATGGCATATATTCAAAACCAGTTGTTCCATTCGAGTGATCTGAAGTGGCGAAGCATTAGGTTTAATCAATTGGAGGGTCTGATCATCTTTTTGGAATCACTCTCTGACCAACAGAGAATTCAAAAAGAAATTCTTAAGCCCATAGAAGAAAAAAAAGAAGGAACCGTAGATGAACTGGTTACTTCGATGGAGATTACGAAAAAAACGGATCTCAATGAGGTATCTCAGGCCTTAGTTCAGGGGAATTGCGTGTTGTTTTTCGAAGGCATCGCAGAAGCTTTTATTTTCGATGTATCAGCAGTTAATAAACGGAGTATATCAGAGCCGGTGAACGAAGCTGTCGTTCGCGGCGCACATGATGGTTTTATAGAAAACCTCATCACGAATCTTTATTTGGTTCGTAAACGCGTTGAAAATACGAACCTAGTCGTTCGTTATTACAAGGTCGGAAAGGCAACCAAAACAAAATTAGCTCTGCTTTATATGCAGGATCTGGCGAATCAGGATCTGGTTCAAGAAGTGGATCACAGACTCGGTTCTATTACGATGGACACCGTGATCGCACCTGGATTCATAGCGGAATGGATTGAAGATAACTCTTTTTCTCTCTTTCCACAAATCTTATTTACGGAAAGACCGGATCGGGTGGTAGCCCATCTCATGGAAGGCCGTGTTGTTATTTTATCGGATGGAGATCCGTCCGCACTCATTTTGCCGGTGACTTTTTTTGCCTTTTATCAAAGCCCGGATGATTATCACAACAGGTGGATTGTCGGATCGTTCATTCGATTGATTCGACTGGTGAGCTTCATCATTGCATCTCTAGGACCTGCTTTATATATTGCGATTATTGGCTTCCATCCGGAAATTCTTCCTTCAAATATGATATATACCGTAAAAAGCAGTATTGATAGAGTACCATTTCCACCTATCGTGGAGGCTCTTTTTATGCAGATTGCTTTAGAAGTACTGCGTGAAGCAGCGATTCGGTTGCCGAGCCGAGTCGGTCAAACCGTAAGTATTGTTGGCGGCTTGGTCATCGGTGATTCTGTCGTGCGGGCCGGATTAGTTTCCTATCCCATGGTCATTGTTGTTGCCTTAACTGCTATTGCGTCGTTTGTGGCCCCGTCAAGCGAAATAAGTACGGCCACTCGCATTCTGGGCTTCCCGCTCATGATCTTGGCCGCGATGTTCGGTTTAATTGGTATCACGTTTGGCCTTCTTTTCATCTTAATCCACTTATGTAAATTAGAAAGCTTTGGTACAGCCTATTTTGCGCCTGTTATGCCGCTTCGAATCAAAGATATGAAGGATGCACTAACACGCTTTCCAATCTGGAGCTTGAATCAGCGCCCTCATGACCCGCATCCAAAAAAGTTAAATCAAGTACAAAATCCAAGGGGGTGGGAACATGATGATTCCGGAAAAGAGTAGAATTACTCAAGGACAGCTCATGTTTTTTGTCATCCAGTCACAAGTCGGGGTCGGAATTTTATCTCTTCCTCATAAGATGCAGGCTATAGCCAAGGGAGGCGGGTGGATTTCAACATTAATCGCCGGGTTGGCCGTACAAGTGATTATATTGATTCTATGGGCTCTTTGCAGACGGTTTCCTTCCGATACGATATTCAGCTTCTTACCGAAAATCGCTGGCAAACTTATTGGAAATCTGCTTGGCCTTGTTTATATTGGCTATTTTCTGTTTTCGGCGGGAAAGGTTTTAACCTTATTTGCCGATGTCATAGGAAAATGGGTTCTCCAAAGTACGCCAAGATGGGCATTATTAATTCTCACCCTCCTCACCTGTATATATTTGGTTAAGGAAAATATTCGAGTGATAGCCAGACTGTTTGTCATTTCTTCGTTGACGATCATTGTAATGGTACTCCTATCCTTGATGGGTTATGTCAATATGAATATCGACTATATATTTCCCATAATGGAATCTGGATGGGGGAAAATCTTCGAAGCTGCGAACGAAGCGTTGTTTCCTTTAATCGGGTATGAAGTGATATTGGTGATCTATCCTTTTGTAGAAGGGACAAGCGTCGAGAAATTAAAGGCAGCATCTTTGGGGAATCTGGTGATTACCCTTTTTTACTCATTTGAGGTGTTTACTAGTTTAGTCATTTTCAGCCCGTCGGTCATGCCCGCGATTGCGGAACCTCTGCTCTATATGCTGAAAGGATTTTCTTTCCAGCTCATTCAACGAATCGATTTAATCTTTCTATCATTATGGGTTTTTATTGCTAGTACGGCTATTGTCTCTTGGTTATATATGGCAACAACTGGATTGGGTCGTCTCTTTCACGGGGGAGAACATAAAAAGGCAGTCCCCTATGCCGCGCTCATTATCTTTATTCTGGCTATGATTGCTCAGGATCCATCGATCACCGACTTTTTCGATCGAATCATTAAGATTTCTCATTATATCCTAGTGATTGGGCTTCCTTTGATCCTGCTCATCTTCTCGTATTTGACAAGAACAAGGAGAGTGTAAGTCGGATGAAAAAGTGTTTCTTTTCAATCGCGATTATTTTTATTCTCTTATGGATGACCGGGTGTTGGGATCAAGATCTTTTAAAAAATGCTCGGTTGCTTTATGGAACAGGGTTCGATCTCGCACCGGATGGAAAGCTTCTCTCCACCTTTGTCATACGGGACATGACTGGAATCGAACAACAGAGTCCTAAAAACGACATTATTTATACGGATAGCAATACGACACTGGAAGGCCGTGATAAAATAGATGATAAGATATCCCGGTTTCTTCGAGCTTACAGAAATCGGATCATTCTTATTGGAGAGGAACAAGCCAAGCAAGATATTTATCCGATTCTTGATAATATTTACCGCGATCCCAAGAGCGCTTTAAATGCGAGGATCGGAGTAGCACAAGGGAAGGCGTCAGACTTACTTTCCCTTAAAAAAGTAGGGAATGTCTTAATTGAAGAAGAAATTGATGAATTGATTAAGAGCAAAGAACTGACGACAAGCGTTCCCAAAGTGACCATAGAAACGATTTATCCTGTGATAAAGGACTCTGGAGAAGACTTTGTTCTTCCATACCTCATCGAAAATGGGAAACGAGTGGACGTTTCGCAAAGCGCCATGTTTCATAAGCGTCAATTCACAGGGATACTGAATTCGGATGAATCTACCATGTATTTATTGATGAAAGACGACATGGGGAAAGTGGCGAGATTCACCCGAAAAATAAGTAAAGGTCAGCAGAATGGTTATGATTTTTTAACATTTAATGTAAATAAATCGAAACGAAAAATGAAAATACAGGCTCAATCAGGCGATCAAATTACGGTTATGCTGGATTTGAAATGGAAGGTGGGTATTGTAGAATATCCGAAAAGCCACTTAGATGATAAAGAAGTGGTTGCTCAATTAAATCAGATACTTTCTAAAGAGATGAATCTTTTGATAGACGAAACGATAAAAAAAATGCAAACTGCCCGCTGTGATGGACTAGGTATCGGCAGAAAACTCCGGGCGTTCCATCCCGAAATTTGGAAGAAACAAAAGGAAGACTGGGGGAGCAACTATCAAAAGGTACATTTTGTTCCTAATATTCAGGTAGAAATTACGAAGAAAGGGATAGTAAACTAAGCTTACTTTTCAAGTGCATGCAATACTTTTCGGAATTAGTGAGGATAGATTTTCAAAATTGTTGAGAAATCTATGATAATGCATTAACATACAGGAAGTAGTTTATCCAAGTGTTCAAAAGTAGATTCATTCTAAGTTTGGAACGGAAATAAAGGGAAGTAACGGTGGAAGCCTTTCTCATAGCCATTTTACTTCATAGGAGCGTTTAAAGGAACATGATGAAGAAAGAACTCGCACATATTCGCAAGCAGCTTAAGCTGGATCACGAAAAGCTTGAAGTTTTCAACATTCTTAACGTGTATATCATGAAGGAAAGCAACGAGATCTATCATTGGGAGCGTCAGTCATTTTCCCTATTGGACAGGGAGAAGCAGGAACTATATATGGCTAATTTCAAAAAACTGCTGACCGGCGAATTAGATCAGAAGATGTTCGAGTTAAAGTTTCAGGAGGATGCAGAGTCGCCTTCACAGGTGCTTCTTCATCAAGGTATCGTGACCGGTAATCCGGAAGAATGGCAAGACCTGATGCTCTTGTTGGTGGAGAAAATGTTGGCGGATACCAAATATGAACGGGATACGGTCATTACTTTCATCCACGGACAATATTTGAAGCCGACCAAGATCAGGAATGAAGAAGCTGAAGTGAGTGAAAAGGACGAGATGTTCGCGAATCCGTTCATTCTATGCAGTGTGAATTCCACGGAAGAACAGCGGAAAACCCTCATGTTTGATTACGTCGAGCGGGAATTCAAGTATAATTTCTTCGTAGATCCGATCATTAAGTTGAACTCGCCGGAGCAAGGTTTTTTCTACCCAAGTGTGACGGACAACTATTCCGACATGAATCGCATTCTGTATTGCACGGGCAAAGCCAATGAACCGAATTGGCATTTCATCGAGCAAGTTTTGAATGCCGAGAAGACCGTGACGGCGCAAGAAGAGAGAGTCATTTTTGAGGAAATCGTGAAAGAAGTGGCGGGAGATCAGCTTGACGCTTCAACGATCGCTCACGTGTACGAGGAAATTCATCGGGTCATTGAGACTAATGAGGAGGAAGAACCTCCGAAGTTGGACTATAAAGATGTGGAACGCATGCTAACCGTGAGCGGCGTGGAGAACGTGACGCTAGAAAAGGTGGAACGAGCGTTTCAAACGGTTGTCGACAACAAAAACTATGAACTCAAAGCAAGCAGCGTTCTTCCGAAGTTCAATTCGAAATCGATTAAGATTGATACGAAGATCGCCACGATTTCAGTCAGTCCGCAAGATTTAAAGTACGTGAAACAGGTGAATTATCAAGGAAAACGATGTATCTTGATCGAGGTCGACGAAGACGTCGTGATCGAAGGATTTACCCTCAGTACGGAGACGTTGTAGTGTAGGGAGAAATGTTGAGTGTTGCAGGGGGTTACACGCAAAGGGACCGTCAGGATGTTTATCCTGACGGTTTTTCGGGGTTGACTTACTTGTATTGTTTCATAAATTGTTTAGGCGTTTGGCCATAGGTTCGTTTAAAAATACGGATAAAATAACTGGTCTCCATGCCCAGTTGGTGGGCTACTTTTTCAATCGTGATAGCAGGATTATCCTGAAAGAGTTGGATGGAGCGGCGCATCCGGATTTGCTGAATATATTGCTGGGGAGAAATACCATAACTGCCTACGAACAGCCGGTGAAAATGTTGAATGGAGTAACCGACGGCTCTAGCCAAGTTGGACAAATGCAAGTGTTCGTTATAGTGAGCATGTATGAGTTTGACTGCCTTTTGTAGAGCGGCATTAGACTGCCCTGCTGGATTGACGTTTTGCTTTACCTCTTGGTCTGATTGTCCTTCAAGAACGGATAGAAGCATGTCATACATCCGTCGTGAAGCTGTCCAATAGCCGCATTCTCCGTTTAGGCTGATAAGCTGCCATAAGGATTCAAGCTTATCCCAAAGCTCATTAAACTGAGTTTCCGTTAAAGGAGTGGGCTTTTGAAAGCCCAGTTGCTCCAGCATGGGACTGGCAGCAGAGCCGCTAAATGCCACAAAGCCTAGTTCCCATTCATCCTCTCCTTGAACTGGGAAATATTCATGAGAAACACCGGCGGGAAGGATGAGCATGGTTCCTGGAGTCATCACCATATCGAGTCCATTCGCCATACGAAAAATTCCCCTGCCATTTCGGCATAAGAAAAGCTGATGAGCTGGGTAGCCTTCAGGTCTGAGAAGATGTTTTTGTTCATGGCTACCAAGACAATACACATAGAGAGGTAGTATGTTCTCAAGCGTTGCTAATTCAGCTAGAAGGAAGGGCATCATGTTGTCATCACCACCAATGTTCATATTGTACGATTTTCTATTTCGTCTGTTCTACTATTGTATGCAGAATTTGTCCTATAATCAAAATGAATAAGAGAATACGACGATATATAATTAGGAGAGAATGATAATGACACAGAAAATTCCACCTATAAGCGGTAAACTGCCTGTCTTGATGCACGGCGCTGATTATAATCCTGACCAATGGTTGCATGACCCACGGATTTTGGAAGAAGACATCCGGCTAATGAAGCTAGCAGGTTGCAATGTGATGGCAATTGGCATTTTTGCTTGGGCTGCACTGGAGCCGACAGAGGGGACCTTTACTTTTGAGTGGATGGACCGTCTTCTGGATACGTTTGAGGAGAATGGGATCTATGCTTGGCTGGCAACACCGAGCGGTGCACGCCCTGCCTGGATGTCGGAACGTTATCCGGAAGTTAGAAGAGTAGCGGCGAACCGTGTACGCAATTTGCATGGCCTCAGGCACAATCATTGCTTCACAAGCCCTGTATTTAGGGAGAAAACAGCGATTATAAATAAAAAACTTGCTGAACGTTATGGGGAGCATCCAGCGGTCATTGGGTGGCACATTTCCAATGAATTTGGCGGAGAATGCCATTGTGGGTATTGTCAGGACGCCTTCCGTACGTGGTTGCAAAAGAAATACAGTACTCTGGAAGCATTAAATTCGGCATGGTGGACCTCATTCTGGGCGCATGTCTATACGGATTGGAAACAAATCGAATCCCCAGCACCGCATGGTGAGAATATGGTACACGGACATAATCTGGATTGGCGCCGATTTGTAACGGATCAAACGGTCGATTTCTGTAAGCATGAGATCGATACGGTTAGGCGGGCGAATCCCGACCTTCCAGTTACGACGAACATGCATATGATCGAAGGCTTGGATTACCGCAAATTTGCCCCAATATTGGACGTCATTTCTTGGGATGCCTACCCAACTTGGCATGAACAGCAAGATGACAGTGGGCTGGGAGCTTCCGTTGCCTTCTATCATGATCTGTTCCGCTCGCTGAAGCAGAAACCTTTTCTGCTGATGGAAAGCACGCCAAGCCTGACGAATTGGCAGTCGGTGAGCAAGCTAAAGCAGCCGGGCATGCACAAATTGTCTTCCCTTCAAGCGGTAGCGCATGGTTCCGATTCCGTGCAATATTTTCAATGGCGTAAGAGCCAAGGCTCCAGTGAGAAATTCCACGGTGCGGTCGTTGACCATGCAGGACATGAACACACGCGTGTGTTCAAGGATGTAGCAGAGCTAGGACAGACGCTAGCTAATGTGTCTGAGGTGGCAGGCACAACTACGCCAGCGGAAACCGCTATTCTGTTCGATTGGGATAACCGTTGGGCGATCAAAAACTCCCAAGGTCCGCGCAATATGGGCATCCACTATGAGGAAACCGTTCTAGCACATCACCGCGCGTTCTGGGAGGAAGGCGTTCCAGTTGACATCATTGGCGCGGAAGATGATTTAACCAAATACAAGCTGATTGTTGCGCCTATGTTGTACTTGTGCCGTGAAGAAACGGGCCGCAAGCTCGAAAAGTTTGTAGAGCTGGGCGGAACGCTGGTAACGACGTATTGGTCCGGCGTTGTGAACGAGCATGACTTGTGCCATTTGGGTGGTTTCCCTGGTCCGCTTCGCAAAACGCTCGGCATTTGGGCCGAGGAAATTGAGGGTTTATATGATCATGACCGAAATGGTTTATTAATGTTGGCTAATAATCCACTCGGACTAACGGGAACTTTCGAGTCACATGAAATCTGTGAAATTATCCATTCGGAGGGTGCAGAAGTATTGGGTGTTTACACGGACAGCTTTTATGCAGGCATGCCCGCTCTCACAGTCAATCAATTGGGCGAAGGTCAAGCCTATCATATGGCGACGCGGCTCAAGCCGGATTTTCTCCAAGCGTTTTACAAAAAAATAATTGAACAAAAGGGAGTAGCGCGAGCAATGGATACCGTTCTCCCACATGGAGTAACGGCTCAAGTACGAACGGACGGTTTGACTGATTATATATTTATTATGAATTTTAGCGGGAAATCGAGCTGTGTTTCCCTTGATAACGCAAGCTACTCTCGCTTGGAATCGAATGAAACGGTAGAAGGTACCATCGAGTTGGCGGTTAACGGGATTGAGCTGTTAAAACGTCAGGCAAAATGAAACAGGTTCTGGCTGCATGCTTGGAAGCCAACATACAATTGCAAGAGCCTTATGCATCCCGAAGGGTGTGCATAAGGCTCTTTTTGCGAAGCGAGAAGCTGAAAGGCAGTGCGTTGAATTTAGTAATTAACGATAACAACGAATCTCATAAACAGCTGCAGATGAATCCCCATTTGTCGCCGTAACCGTCAACCGAAGGCGATCAGTCTGAACGGCTTGATCCAACGTATGTTTAACCAAACGTTGGTAGTTCCCTTCCACCTTAACGATGGTAACCCATTGTTCTTGAACATACGCCTCGATCGTGTAGTCTTTCGGACATTGAGGATCACGATAGAACGGCTCATAGCGATGATATTCTTGAAGCAAATGCCCTGGGAATGTGGCCTCAATCTCACGAATCGTTTGCGAATTCGTCCATTGCAATTGCACATATTGCGGCAGCGGCTGCGCTGGATCGGACATCCACATATTGGTGTATTGGTGTGGACGAGTTACACCGCTTGTGACATTGACCGCACCAAAGCTGTGTTGTGCCGGTGTAATGCGGTAACTGAGTGTGCCTCCATCATTCAAATAGCGGCGCATTTTTCCGCTGCCCATGTCGTATGCCGAAATGTGACCTGGGATAATTCGGTTAGCCGAATGCCATTCAACCGACGGATTAACACCTAGCTGGAGCTGAACGAAACGGCTGCCAACCGAAGGATCTTGCCAATTCAGCTGCCATTCCACCCAAACATGCTGTCCGACGGGAACCGTCAACGTCGTTTCGGCATACACAGCTTCCGTTTCTGTGCGATAATCCCAGATGTGATCGACCGGAATTATTTTGGCCGCCACCTGTTGAGGGCGATCCGTGTTGTTGCTCAGGCAGACAGAAATGGCTTCAATGCTGCCTCTCTCGATGGCAATCCATTGACCGCGCTTGAAGGTAAGCGGCTCAGCCAGTTGCTTTCTATTTTCTTGTTCATTTTTGGAACGGAAGCCGAGTGTGAAATCGCGGCTTTCTGGTCCGACGCCATGAATAGATGCGGTGCTGCTGGCGCTAATCGCGGCCTGCTTAGCAAGATCCGCAGCATCCTCATTCTTGTAGTTCGGAAGGAAGCATCCGTCGCGAAGCAGAGCTTGCTGCAAATTCACGATATGTTCGCCCGACATGTCGGACAGGCTCAGCTGGTTGCTCAGCGCGTAAGCAGCACCTGCGCCTGCTGCTTGCCCCATCAGGGCTGTCGTTGACATCACGCGGACAGTTCCGAGCGCGGCGTGGGTAACGCTGACGTTGCGTCCCGCCATCATTAGGTTGCTAATATCTTTGCTAACCATAATGCGGAATGGAATACCGTAGGGGCCGCAGTAGCTCTTTTGGGCATATTCGCTCGTTTCGTTGTAGCCTTCCGCACTAGCTGGCTCTGCGGTTGGAGCCAGGAGACCTCCGGGCGTGTGAAGATCGACAAACCAACCGCCATAAGCGATCTCGTCCTCGAATACCGTGCGTTTTTGAATGTCATGTTCAGTCATGAAGTAGCGGCCCATAATACGGCGGCTCTCCCGTTTACCTGGAACTTGACCGATCCAATCAAGCGCAAGATTGGCTGTTTGTTCCTTCAGAAGCGGATCGCGATTTTTCATCCAATCCCAAATGCCAAGGGTATGTCTGGTCAGCTCGTGACGAATGTTTTCATTATCGTAAACGGTGTTATAGGGGACACCGATCTCAATCCACCAAAAACCGGATTCCGTATCATAAAAAGTGCGTCCTTGCTTATAGAAATAGTCAGCATCTTCGTGATGGATCGCCCATTCAGGTGCTTTGAAAGGTACAGGGCGTCCCATATCTTTGGCGCGGAAATGGATGGAGTTGCCCATCGTATCGGAGCTGGCAGCAAGCGGAGCATGAGGCTCGTTGAACTCATCTCGCCCTTCGGAGCCCCAACGCCACTCGCAGCCGGCCATGTCAGCAACGATGCCGTCGCCGGTACAGTCGATGAATACTTTTCCGGTAATCTCAAGCTCAGTCTCCGCATTCGCAATAACGGCCTTAATGGAAGTGAGTTTACCGTCCGTCACTTGCGCGCTGTGGACAGAGGTATTCAAATGGAAACTCAGATTTGGCGTTTTTACAGCCATGTCGTACATAACCATATCCCAGACGCTGTTCGTCCAACCGTTTTCACGAATTTTTTCATGATTAACAGCACGTTCTTCAATCAGCAGCTCCGAAATAATGCCTGTTTCTCTGCCATAGGCATGAAAGGCAGCGGCGCCGTGAGGCGTTACTCGAATTTCAGAGGAGCTGTTGCCCCCAAAAACAGGTCTATCTTGAATAAGACACGTCTGGGCACCCTTTCTTGCAGATGCCACAGCGGCGCAAAAGCCGGCTAGTCCGCCACCGCAAACGACAACATCAAATGCTTGTTGAATAGTTTTCATGATCATAGCCTCCTGAGTATTTACTCGAGTAAATTAATTTCATGAGCACATTGTAACACTCCTTTTATTGCTTGCTAAGCATTTATTAAGTATAATTTACACGAGTAGAAAGTTCGGGGAGGATTATTGAATGGCGAGTCGTCAAGAAGTAGCGGAACGTGCTGGTGTCTCCGTTGCCGTCGTATCTTACGTGCTGAACGGCAAGACCAACGTTAAGAAGGAAACAAGCGAGAGAGTCCTCGCTGCTATGAAAGAATTGGGATATGAGCCGAATCTATTGGCTAGAAGTTTAAAAACAAAGAAAACGGGACAATTGGCTGTGCTGGTTAACTATCTCGGGAATCCGTTCGAGGCCGGGTTATTATTGCACATAGAATCCGCGGCGAGAGATGAAGGGTTTCTGGTATTTTTTCAGAGCTACACGGCGGATACGGAGGAGCAATTAATTTCAACGCTGCGCGGGCGGGTGGATGGTATTATCTTACTTGGACAGCAGCTGATGGCACAGACGTACGAGCGGCTTCTTGTCTGGGAAGTACCTCTACTATCTGTGACCCAAGGCCCGAAAGTCCAAGAGTGGGGAATTCCCTATATCGATATAGACTGGTCTGTTCTTTACAGGCAGGCTATTCAACATTTGAAGGACAAAGGGCATACAAGCATCGGTTATATGACGGATGCCGAATCGTCCTCTTACCATGTGAATAGACTGCAACTCTTTCGGGAGGCTATGCTGGCAGAGGGATTGGAGCTGCGAGAAGAGGCATTGCTAAGCGGGAGAGGGCGATTGGAAAATGCGTCTGAGGTCTTTGGCAAGTATGTGGAAGGCCAACCTGCGGGACTCTCTTTCAGCGCGATCATTTGCTCCAATGATTTGATGGCAGCAGGTATTCTTGATGTTTGCAAAAAGAAGGGAATTCAGATTCCGGAGCAATTAGCTATTCTCGGTTCAGAGGATATTTTGATGACTACGCATACTGAGCCTAAATTGACGGTCATTCATTACCCGCGGGACGAAGTGGGAAAACTTGCGATGAAAATGATGAAGGAGTTAATGGAGAAGCGGCAAGTGGCTTCGTGTACGATATCTGGACACCTACTGATCAGGGGCTCGAGTTAGAGCTCCTTCGGTTTGGGCGCAAGGCGGTTTTGTTTTCCAAAAAGATGGCATGTATTATTGGTTTTGTTGATTTAACCCATTTAAATAACACTTTAAAAGCGTTTATGGAACAACAGCGTTTGAATATATGGCTCAAAGTTGATCTTTATAGAAACCTACAAAAGAAATCAGCCGACGAGATTCGTCGGCGTATGATTCGTGATTCTTTACAATTTCAATCAGGATTACATTCCCCTTAACATGAGCTCAGTCCAACTCCGCGCGAGTGAATAGATCGTGAATAAGTACCTCATCCTCACAAGCAGATTTGAACGCCCTTGCAAACTGTTCTACAGCGGCTCCATGACTTGAGTAGGCACAGAACATATCTGCTTCCGGGTCAAAATGAATCGTGTCCGCGAGCTCCGGCATCCGCTCATTCAAGAACACCGCCGCCAGTGAAGCCCAATCGTAACCGTTGCCTTCGAAGCCCTCGTCCGCCCGGGTGCCGAATAGCTCGGTCAAATAGCTACCGACTGTCAGAATGACAGATTTGCCGCCATTTTTCTGTTTCACCAGGATAAAAGGGGCTATATCCTTCGTTTCTCCTGCAGCTTTCAATGCCTGTGCAGCTTCCGCTTCCGCTGAAAGCTTTGCTATCACTGCGCTGCGTGCCTCGCCCGTGAAACGGAGAACACCATTCTCCTGAACGATAAGGCCTTCCCCGATCCGCCCATCCAGCCAATCGCTGATGAAGCCGGGAGCGTACCCTCCTTGGCCGAATTCGCCGCCGAAAGCGATCATTTGATCATAGGTATCCAGATACTGCTGACGGCTGGTAGTCGGGTAAGCGTTGGTGTATAGCCAGAACTGCACATCGTACATGAGATGAGACCGCTCATCCGCATGAAATGAGAAATGGCCTTTTTCCTGGACGATCCGGGTACAGACGCTGCGTATTTTGGACTCCAGCCCTTCCAGCTCAGAGGCTTGACCGCAGAGTTCCGTGAGCAGGGGAGAAAATTTTCCTTCAGCCACTTTGTGCAGATCGTTCTCTTTATCTTCTTCGGAAGTGTCGTAATCCTCATCCTTCACCAGACCGCGGATGAACGTCTCGAAGTCCGGTGCCAAGAATGTTATCTCGTAATCATCTTCCTGATCGACATGGATGACTGCAGGTTCGCCGTCCTTCCCACAGTGACGGTAATCCAGCATCACGACATCGTGCCCTGCCGAAGGGCAGTCACAGATTACTACGCCGATATCCGGATATCCCCACTCCTCAATCATGAACGGACTGCCGAGATCACCGCAGATCGAGTAGCTTTTGTCGCGCCCGATCCCCATAATTCCCGTTATAGCAATATGATCCTCAGCCCAAGAGGTAGCTTCATCTGTCGGAAAGGAGGTATGATGGGGAACGCCCCCGTTCTGATGCTTCATCAGAGCGATATAGGCTGCCGGCAGCTTATAGCCCAGTTCTTCTTCTATAGAAGAAATCAGCTCATCCGTAGGCGGATCAGAGACATATTGTTCTCTGGCATAGTTACTGTCTTCCCAGAAACTGTCGAGATCCATACCTTCAAAAGGGATCGCTCCCGGGTCTTTCTGTTGCTTGCGGAGTCTGCGCTGGGATTCGGCCTTTTGTTGTTTTTGCCATTTGCTATGGCTCCAATCTAGCAATCTGGCTGAATGCTGATCGCCAGGATTCAGCTCCAGCGCGGTGCTTAGCACACCTGCCGCTTCCTCATACCGCTTCATATAGTAATAGGAATAGCCTACGCGAAAATACCACAATGGATCATGTTTTCCCTGCTCAGCAATGAAAGCAAACTGTTCCAGCGCTTTTTCATACAAACTCAGATTGTTATAAGCCCGACCCATGCTGCTGATCATGTCGTAATCCCTGTCCGCTGGAGGAATCTTCATCAGAGTGTCTACGATCTGCTGGTGTTCATTATCTTCATGCCACTGCATGATCTGTGCGTGTAGCTCTTGTTCCATCGTTGCCGTATGCCTCCCAAGTGTGGAAATAGGATTTTCTCTATTTTACCAGAGGGAAGGCTGGGAATGGAAATGATTACCGTTATTGCGAAGTCTGCCTCGAGCGCAGAAGAGAACGCACCATTTAATTTGCTGCATTTTCGTAGACTTCGTCTGAAACAGGTTCCAGCCATTCCGGCGTGCCTGCCGTGATTGCAATGTGTTCAAACCAACTGTCTTTTGCGGCGCCATGCCAGTGTTTTACACCATCATGAGTAACAATAACATCGCCAGCTTTTAGGAATTGAGCAGGTTTCCCTTCTTCTTGGTACCAACCTTCGCCACCCGTTACTAACAAAAATTGAAATCCATCACGATGGATATGCCAGTTATTTCGGCAGCCCGGTTCAAAGGTCACATTCCCGACACCAACACTCACTTTAGGATCAGCAATCAATGATTTGAGATAACTTTGACCCACAAAAAATTGTGCATAGGCTTCATTTTTTTCTCCCACTGGAAAAATAACACCATTTTTTACTTCTTCATGTTTTGCCATGTTGATTTCCTCCAATATTTTAAACGATTTATTTAACTATTTAGTATGCTTAATCGTATGAAAGAGACGTAGATAAGTCACGATAAGCATTAATCTGCTTCTGAAGGTCATTCAACTTTTGCTCGATAGCAGTTACTGCATCTTCACCGGCAACCCAGCGTACTGGAGGCTGCTTCTCACTAGCAATGGTCAGTAGAGCATTAGCAAGTTTGGAGGGATCACCAGCTTGTTTACCGTTCATCTTTTCCCAAGCGGTACGCGTTTCTGCTGTACGATTCGCATAGTCTTCAATGCTCAACTCAGCCCAATTGGTTGACTCCGGCTCCAACAATTCGGTTCGGAAGAAGCCTGGCTCCACGATCGTGGTGTGAATTCCGAATGGAGCAACGTCCAAATGGAGAGACTCCATCCAGCCCTCAAGCCCAAACTTTGAAGCGGAATAGGCAACGCAAAAGTCTTGACCAACGAAGCCAGCGAGCGAAGAAATTGAAATAATATGACCGGAACGAGCTTTGCGCATGACAGGGAGTACAGCTCGGGTGACATTCATTGGCCCAATGAGGTTGGTGTCGATCTGTTTTTGGATTTGTAGCGGTGTTAGCTCTTCAAAGAAACCTGCATAGAAGCTCGCTGCATTATTGACCAGAACATCAATTGTTCCGAAATGGTCAACGGCTGCTTTGACTGCTGCTTCAGACTCCTGAAGACTGGTAATGTCTAGTTTCACAACTAACAGATTGTCAGTATTGCCGATTGCATTAGTTACTTTATCCGTATTGCGACCAGTAGCGATTACTTTATGACCTGCTGCCAAGGCTGCTTTTGCAATATCAACCCCCATGCCGCGGCCTGCTCCTGTAATAAACCAAACTTTTTGTTTAAACATATTGTTATCCTCCTGTAGTCAAGAAAATACATAGAAGTGCGATATCGCTCATTTGTGTATAATATAATCTAGCTACTGGCTGTCTGCAATGATCAAACAAACTCGATTTGCGCCTTATTGCACAAGGCCATAAAATTTGTGCGATACTTCTAAGAAAAGCAGGGTGATTACTAAAGTGGCAATCGTAGATAGAAGAATTCTAAAGTCTCAAGAAGCAATTAAACATGCTTTTATTAACCTAATGTCAGAGAAAAATTTCGACGAAATCACGATGCAGGATATTTCTGACAGTGCGAATGTCGGTCGCAGAACCATCTATCATCATTATTTGGACAAATATGACCTGCTGGATAAACTAATTGAAGAACATATCCATGAACTTAGGAAATTATGCGAATTAGCATCAGATATGGATTTTATAAAAAGCAATTTACTTTGGTTCGAATATTTTGAAAGTCACTATTCATTTTTTTCGGCAATGTTATCGAGTAAAGGTGCACCTTTTTTTCGGAGTCGTTTCCTGAATTTCGTCATTGAGGAGCTAGAAAAAGAAGTGAATATAACGGAAGGAAATAATACAGGTTTAAGTAAAGAAGTCATTTTAAAATTCTTCGGTACGGCTTTAGTCGGGATTGTTGAGTCTTATTTTAAAAAAGAAATACTTGATTCACCTCAAAGCATAGCAGAACAAGTAGGCATTCTTTTAGACAGGAATCTATAGGAGTTGATATTGCTCTCTTTTAGGATAGAACAGCACTACCTCGATGCGCTAATATCAGCAGACGAGCCTTTTTTCCTACGGATGAAGCGCCGATCGATGACAAAAGCGATGAGCAAGGACAGGACACCGAGCATAACTGGTACGCCAAACGCTTCAAAAGAAAAGGAGCTCCCTTCCAGCTTCAAGTGATCAGTGGCGCGATATTCGAGCCGCTTGGCGGCAAATTTCGCCGTCTGGATATCCTCCTGCCCTGCCAAATCCTCGAATGCGGGATCCATTGCAAACCGATCCGCCGCGTCGTGGTGCAGGAACAGCAGTTTCGCGCTGCTGCCGCTGCTTTTCCATTGGTTGATGTCTATGGCTGCTGCAGACTCGGCGTCGGCACCGACGATAATCATCTTCGCCAGCTTCAGCACGTTTGTTATCTGATAACGCGCGACTAGGGTCAGGCCGTGCTTCGTTAAGATCGGTTCGTTCGCGCTGGAGACGGTCAACGTCGTCGTCGTACCGGAAGCGGCGTATGTATCGAATGCAGCGGACAAATCCAGTTCATCGGCGCCGTTATATAGCAGCACGCCCGCCTTTACTTTGTTCCATTGATAAGCGTTGTTCAGTACGTACGTAATATGGCTCAACCCAGCAACGAACGGTTTCATCTGGGGGGGTGTCACGTAATCGTATGAGGGATAGTTCATCTCTTTCGCCACTTTTTTCGCCGCGGCCTCGCCCAACTGCTGGGAGATGACGTATAGCGTAGCATCAATCCCGGATGTGAGACCGGCAGAAGATACGATCTTGCCTTGCGGAACGTAGCGCTGACCTTTCACCCACTGGATTTCCGGATATTTTTTAATGAGCCGGCTGATGTCTCCCCAGTGCGTTGCGGCCGATTTCCCATTCAGCAAGCCGCTATCCGCCAAGTTTCAGCCCCGTTGCAAATGGAGATCAATGTTGTCTTGGAGCCCGAGTGCTTCCGAATCCATTCACGGACTGGCGCATATTTTTTCTCATCCAAAATCGGCATAAACGGAATGACGATAATGTCCGGGCTTTTGCCGAGCATCGCATCCATTTCGTCAAACGAGTAATGCGGGACAACATCAAGTCCGCTGGTTAGTGATTTAATTCCGTGATCGGGGGCAACACCGTATACATTGTAAGCTTCAGTCATCGCAAACATCTTGTACGGGACGAGAAAATCGAACACTTCCGTCACTTCGTTCGCCAGCAGCACAGCCACTGTCGGTTTGTTTACGTCATAGTTCGGTACCTTCACATCTGGTTGAAGCTGAAAATCATACTGGTATCCGTATCCGTCAATATCTAACAATGGGTAACAGGAAAGATGCAGCCCGATCGATAAGATCGGGCTGCTTTTGTATCAATTATTCGATAGAAGCTTATTAAGCTTGGGAATTGTATCGTTCTCGTTAGCCGGTATATTAATCGTGACTGTAAGGTGGGGAGAATCAGATACTAGAAAAGATATTTGATCAAATATAAGGAGCCCGGCTGACGGATGATGATTCATTTTCTTTCCTTCAGGTCCATTCAGGACATCGTGCTGGGGCCACCATGCCCTGAATTCCGCGCTAACTTGATTCAAATCCCCAATGAGTTCTAGCCACCAAGGATCACCGGCGAATTTACCGTAGTTGGCGCGAAAATTAGCTAAACGATGCCGGGCATGCGTTTCCCAGTTTCCTTGAAGCAATTCGCGTACGTATTGCGAAGTGAACGTCCGCCAAACCGTATTTCGTTCGCGCCTCGACATAGCCCCATAATCCCCATAAATCAAATTTGCAGCCTTGTTCCATGCAACAATATTTAGTCGCTGATCGGTAACATAGGCGGGGCTCGTCCCTTGCAGCTCAAGGAAGTTCTGAAGTGTCAAACTAATGGTGTTTTCGGCTGGCGTCAGATCGGCCGGCTGCTGCTGGAGGGCTAGCAAAAATAAATGCTTGCGCTCATTCGAATCCAGCTGGAGAGCCCGGGCAATGTTTTCTAGCACTTGAGCCGATACCTGAATATTTCGCGCTTGCTCCAGCCATGTGTACCAGTCCACACTGACGCCTGAGAGCTGCGCAACTTCTCCGCGTCTAAGTCCCGGCGTGCGCCGACGGCCTTCATTAGGCAATCCAGCTTGCTCGGGTGAAATGCGTGCGCGACGTGTCCTCAAAAACTGCGCCAACTCATCAAGCCGCGTGTTGTTTGATCGTTCCATAAGTTGCTCTTACGCTCCTTTTCAGACTCATATCGTAGGAGGTTTACTCCTATGATAAACGCTCATCTTATTCTAGTATAAAATTCATTATACACTTGAGAGAGACGAAACGACGAATACTTCATATTGAAACGGAAGGAGACTTACTTTGGAAAAAACAATGCAAATACCGTCCAGCAGTATCGGCAAGCCTCCCAAAGGGATGTTGCTTCTCGGACTTTCGCTCGGATACTTTATGGTGCTCTTGGATATGACGGTGGTGAGCGTCGCGCTGCCTGCGATTCACACCGAGTTGGGTGGGGGAATATCGGGCCTTCAATGGGTGGTCAACGCCTATACGATCGTGTTTGCCGGTTTATTGCTATCTATGGGGGCCTTTGCTGACAAGCTTGGGGCCAAACGTGTCTATACAGGCGGTCTGGCCCTTTTTCTCGCAGCATCGGCCATTTCGGCAACGGCTTCGACATTAGGCGAGCTTATCGCCCTACGTGCGATACTCGGTATAGGAGGCTCAGCTCTAATGCCAGCCTCGCTCACCCTGCTTGCTCATGCCTACCCTGGAACGGTAGAACGTGCCCGGGCTCTTGGCATTTGGGCAGCGGTTACAGGAGCGGCGATGGCGGCAGGACCTGTTGTCGGCGGGCTATTGGTGGACTCGCTGGGTTGGCGCAGCATTTTCCTTCTCAACGTGCCGCTTGCAGGCATTAGCTTAATCATGACTTTCCTGTACGTCCGTGAAACGGAGCGTAAGTCGCCGAAAAGCTTTGACTTTGGGGGGCAAATCACGGCCGTTGTCGCCCTAGCTGCATTATCGTTTGGACTGATGGAGGGGGAGACGTACGGATGGAACTCTCCTGTTATTTTCGCGGCATTTCTTCTAGCTCTGTTGGGCGCTATCCTATTTTTGATTGTTGAAGCGAAAGGCAAGGCACCGTTGCTTCCGCTGCGGCTATTTAGGAATACGACGGTATCGGCCGGAATGCTGGCTGGGATGGCGATTAACATCGGCCTGTCGGGAATTCTATTTGTGCTGCCATTATTTTTTCAACAAATGCGCGGATTACCGGCCCACATCGTGGGACTCGTGTTCCTTCCAATGATGATTCCACTGGCCTTTAATCCAATTCTAACGGGTCGCCTTGTTGGCAGAATTGGAGCGCGGATACCGATGACTCTTGGCTTTAGCCTTAGTGCAGTAGGTACACTGCTGCAAGTCAAGACGGATGTGAACACGAGCTATGTTATTACGATGATTGGATTACTGCTGATCGGTTTCGGAGTGTCCTTTACGATTCCCTCGCTGATGGCAGCCGTAATCTCTTCCGTCCCGAAGGAACAGACCGGCGCAGTTTCAGGCGCTCTCAATTCAAGCCGCCAACTTGGCTCGACGTTGGGGGTTGCCATCCTCGGCTCGATTCTGAGCGGCAGCAAATCGTTTATTGACGGAATGCATATGTCGCATATCGTTACCTTTGTTATTTTGTTCGGCGGCAGTTTGCTATCATTCGCATTTATCGGTAGAAAAAAATAACGAAGTATATTTAGTGTGTTCTTCCCCTGGTAAAAAACCAACCGCCAGCCACGAAAATAAAGAAAAGCACCAGATTAAATCCGACGCCGGCGAGCAGCGAGCTGTTGAATAACAAGGCTTCGAAAAAAGAAACAACATGAACGCGCAGCGAAGGAATCGCCGTTCCGGTCGGGATCGCGACAATGAACAGCGCCCACAATAGCCAACCGGCAAGGTGGTAGTAACCGGAGATCAGCATGCTTAGGAGCGCCATCGCCATCAAATAAAAAGCGGTTTGGTAGAGAAAAGAACCTGCCATGCCAAATTCATTCCAGTGAAACGCTTCAATAAGATTAACAGTGTTCTTGTGGAGCACAGTCACTTCAAGCATAGGCCATAAAGTATTGAATATAGCGAGGGCTGCTGCCCAGGCGATATGGACGAATTGAAGCCCCCAAAAATATTGTGCTCTGCTTGCACCTAAATGTACGATGCGTTTGTAATAGCTAAGAGGAAGTACGATTGCGAAAATGAGCAAAATGAGCAACAGCAGGTTGCCATCTGAAAGTACTGTGTTTTGACTGCTGTCTGTAAAGAGACCAACAATGAATTCCGCCAACCTGCCTAGGAGGATGAAAATAATGACCGCCCAGATGTAAATCCTCAACTGCAAATAGGTCGCCTTTAGATGAACGGCCAATGTACCCAATTTAGTGACCTCCTTCGATCAAATACGAAAAAAACTTTTGAAGCGTCAAATTTTCAATCGTAATGTTTAGTTGGCGCGCTTGCATCCTGTCCCCATCGTTCAACTTCTCGAAAATGGCGGCAAGCTTCCCGTGGCCGTAGGATTCCGTATGCAATACTCGCTTCCCTTCCGTAAACGAAGCCACGGCATCCGAATGTCCACGAATCAAATGAGCTGCCATACGTATCTGATTCATCTCGTCATGAAGCAGGAGGGAGCCCTCATCAATGATATAAATTCGCTCTGCGATTGGGGCGATTTCGTCAATCAAATGCGTAGAAAGTAAAATTGTACGGGGGTGATTGGCGTAATCCTCCAACAACTCCTTGTAAAACCTTTCCCGCATCAAGACATCAAGTCCAAGCACAGGCTCGTCGAATAATGTCAACGCAGCCCGGCTGGCCAGACCGATGATGTTTCCTACGAGCGATTCCGTGCCTCTTGAGAGCTGCTTAATTTTTTTGTTTGGATCGAGCCCAAACGTCTGAATCAGCTTATGAGCAAACGTCCAGTCCCAATTGGCATGAAAATTCGCAGCGAACTGCAATACCTCGATCAATCGCGCTCCTCCGAATAGTTTGTTTGTCTCCCCTACGAAACAGAAATCTTCCGGAAGTACTCCTTTGTCCAATTTTTTTCCTCTTACCTCAATGGTACCGTCGTCCGCAAAGATTCCGCCTGCAATTAGGTTAAGCAAGGTTGTTTTGCCAGCGCCGTTTCGCCCGATCAAGCCGTAAATAACGTTTTCCTCGAGTTGCATATCCAGATCCCGCAATGCGTAAGTTCGACCGTATTTTTTGTTTAATTTGTCGCAACTCAGTACGATGCTCATAGTTAATTTAGTCCTTCCTTAATTGCTTAATCATGTTAATGATATCTTCGGTTGTCAGCTCAAGTTTATCGGCTTCATTAAGTAGATTGGACAGCAGTTCCTTGTAGAAACGATCTCTTCGCTGATTCTTAATCTTCTGTTTGGCATCCGTCGAGACATACATGCCAAGCCCTCTTTTTTTATACAAAATAGCTTCGTTTACGAGCAGACTGATCCCCTTCACTACGGTCGCAGGATTAATTTGAAACAATTGAGAAAATTGAGCCACGGAAAGAATCTGTTCGTCCTCCCGGTAAGTTCCGTTCAGAATATCATTTTCAATTATATTAGCTACTTGTTGAAAAATTGGCTGCTTTTCGTCGAACGTGACGTTCATTGCCTCACCACTCAGCATCATAGTTTGTTACCCATCTAGCAGCAAACCATAACTTATGTGTAAACACTTGTCAATAACAAATCGCTCGAAGAGAATATGAGGGATGTTTTTGACATCGGTTCCGGTTATTGACAGTTTGTTGCCTATGAATTACAGTATACTACATAACTAACATACTGACATACTAAAAATTATAATTGGCCAAAAGGGGAGATAAAATGTATGAAATCATTAATCGAATTCATAGACGTAACGAAAGAATACAAAATAGGCGAAGTGCCGATCAAGGCGCTGAATGGTGTTGACTTTTCCATCAACGAGGGCGAATTCGTCGTTGTTCTGGGGGCAAGCGGTGCCGGCAAAAGCACGATCTTGAATATACTTGGCGGCATGGACACAGCTACGTCGGGTAAAGTGACTGTTGGCAATCAGGAAATTACTAGCTTGGGCGAGAAGAAGCTAACGGGATATCGCGCCGAGAAGGTAGGCTTTGTCTTTCAATTCTATAACTTAATCCCCAATCTGAACGCTTTGGAAAACGTTGAATTCGCCACGGAAGTATGCAAAAACCATCTGGATGCCAAAGAGATATTAAATAAAGTCGGGTTAAAGAACCAGATGAAGAACTTCCCGTCCCAGCTCTCCGGAGGAGAACAGCAGCGAGTCGCCATAGCTCGCGCTGTTGCCAAAAACCCTTCGCTATTACTCTGCGATGAGCCCACCGGCGCGTTGGATTATGTAACCGGCAAGTCCGTCTTGAAGCTTCTTCAGGATTTGAACAGAGAAACGAAAAAGTGCATTGTGCTGGTCACGCATAACTCTGCGATTGCGCCGATGGCAGATAAAATCATTCGGGTGAAAAGCGGGAAAATCGAAAGCGTAACGGTCAATGAGCACAAGCAAAGCGTTGAAGGGATTGAGTGGTGATGAAATTATTCAAGAAATTGTTAAGGGATATCAAGCAATCGATCGGCCAATTTCTTGCCTTTGTGTTGGTTATCGCTGTAGGCGCTTTTTTCTACACGGGGCTGGTTACGTTAAGCGATAATCTTAGCGCTTATACGAAAGACTATTTTCAAACGTATCATTTAAGCGACTTGAACGTCTATTATGATCAAATTTCTAAGCAGGACGTGGCGGAGCTCAGCAAAATCGAAGGGATTAACAAAGTCGAAGGACGGTACACCTTCGATGCGACGCAATCTTTTGACAATACGAAAGCGACCTTAAAGATCCATTCGATTCCTGCCAACAATACCATGAATAAGCCTATGATGATCGAGGGCAGCATTCCGTCTCGCAAGGATCAAATCTTGCTGGACTCCCATTACGCCAGGGTACATCAGTACAAAGTCGGGGAGCAAATAAAGTTAAGCGTCAATGAGAAGGATATGGCGTTCACCATTAGTGGCTTGGGCGAGAATGTGGAATATGCCAAAAAGAACGAAACCCAAGACCATAAGACGTCCGGATTCGCCTATGTGGCTGAGGCGGGAGCTGCTCAAGTCGCCGGCATCCTTTACTTTAATGAAGTTTTGATCGATGCGGATGAAGGGTACGATGTAGACCGATTAGGTCAAAACGTTGAAGCGCAATCCAAGAAACTATCCTATGTAAGCCAAATAAGCAAAGAACGGACATTCAATTATTCGCAGATCCAACAAACGATCCATAACAATAAGTTGATGAGCAAGGTTATTCCGTTGGTTCTCTTTATCATCGAAGCGATCATTCTCTTCCTTACCATGTCTCGGATCATCGATTCGCAAAGGAATCAAGTAGGCATTATGAAGGCATTAGGAGTTAAGAACAGCAGTATCATGCTCCATTATATGGGATTCCCGGTTCTGGTGAGTATCATAGGCTCCATTCTTGGTTGCGTCGTTGCGGTGAACCTATTCATTCCAATGATCGAGACGTCGAATGCCAGATCCTACTCGCTGCCGAACATTACCTTCTCCTTATCCTCTTTCTCGGTCATTTCGCCCATTTTGTTCTCGAGCGCATTCGGCATGCTGGCTTGTTACTTGAGCGGCATAGGCATTCTACGAGAACGCGCAGCGCAGGCAATGCGGCCTAAACCGCCGAAGAAGATGAAGAAGCTGCTCATCGAGCAGTTTCCAGGGGTCTGGAGACGCATTTCCTATAGCAACAAGCTCATTTTGAGAAACATCTTTCTTAATAAACAAAAGGCATTAGCGAGCTCCGTTGGCGTTGTGGTGAGCACTGTGCTATTGATCACTGCTTTTGGGACACAAACGTCCTTGCAAAGGGTAGCTGATCAGATCGAAAAGGTGAATACCTATGATCTGAAGGTTGAATATACGAGGGAAGACGAGCTTACGAAGCTGCCGCTGCCCTCCGGGATTGAAAGCAGTTATCATCTGGCTACCTTTCCTGTGGAATTCGTCAAAGGGGATGATAAAGAGAACGCCACATTGATTGTTACGGAGAAGGACAACGATCTCATTCATTTTTTTGGCGAGAACGACAACCCGGTCGTATTGGAGGACAACGGTGTGCTGGTACCCAAATCGTATGCAGACCACTATCAGATTGCGGTAGGGGATACGATCCGAATCCAATTCGCCAATCCGTCGTTTGCGAACAAAACGGTCGATATGAAGGTTGCGCAAATATCCAATCAGTATTCGAATCCGTCGTTCTATGGCACGATAGCGTATCTTGAGAGCTTTGGCATCGACTACAAACCAACCTCGCTTCTAGTGAAAGCAAGTAGCGCCGCAGGCCTTACTAACGTCCGCCAGTTCTTCGAACAAGACAAACAGCTGATAATCAAGGACAAGAATGATTTGAAAGAATCCGCACAATATATTCTGAAGCAAAATAGTTTTATCTTCATCATGTTTATTATTTGTGCCGTCATTCTTTCGTTTGGCGCCATCTACACGATATCCTCCATCAATATTTATGAAAGGAATCGCGAGTTGGCCACGCTTAAGGTATTGGGCTATCAAAAAAGCAAAATAAACCGGCTTATCTTCTTTGAGAACATGATACTCACCGCCTTTGCGGTCATTGTAGCGCTGCCGATCAGCGGCTACCTGTATGCCATTATTATAAAGGCGTTGTCGAGTACACATCAGCAAATACCAGATCAATTAAGTCTGTTTGTTATACTGGTATCTGTCATTCTTGCATTCTTGCTCACCACTCTCTCTAGCTTGATGCTTCGAAGAAAGGTGTCCCGAATCAACATGATTGAATCGTTAAAAAGCATAGAATAAATGGGGAAGGACGGGGCGGCAGCAGCCCCGTCCTTTGTGCTGTATAGGATGTTTTGTTTGGAGTTGTTTCCTTCAGAAATTCTTTAGTTTTATCCCCATAGATTCTTTATTATTTTCCTTTAATATAACTTTACTGACGTTAGGAGGTTGATTATACAGTGGAGAATAATTGGTTTCCTTCGCTGGTAGAATGGAGGTGGTAGTTATGAAAAGTAGTTATTGGCAAAGGCTGCATAACCATGAAAAGCGTATGTTTTTCTGGTGCAATCATGTAATAAGCCATACCTTTCTTGATCGTACTTTTGGTCTTCTTACTCATATGGGTGGCGCGATGTTTACAATCATTGGTTCGTTATCTATTGCGCTTCTTACGTCTGGCTTATGGAGATCTGCAGGCTGGCAGAGTTTCGCGGCCTTATCGGCCAGCCATGTAGTTGCAGCTCTAATTAAGAAAAAAGTTCAGAGAATTAGACCCTATTTGGCCTTGCCTCATACGAAAGTAGGTAGAAATCCATTGAAGGATCATTCTTTTCCTTCGGGGCATACGACGGCTATATTCGCAGTCATTACGCCATTCCTTTTTATTTCAGGATGGCTTTCATTAACTGTAATCCCGGTGGCATTAATGGTAGGCTTATCACGTATTTATCTGGGACTTCACTATCCTTCAGACTGTATAGCCGGATGCTTGCTTGGAACAGGAAGTGCATTATTCATCGTTATTTTGAGCAGGTAAGGCGATAGTAGAGTGCAGCTCTAGTAAAGGGGATGGCATACTAAGCCTACGCATCTTATGGAAATGGATGCGGATGCGGATTGAGTTGCCGGGCCGTGAGCGGCTTTTTCGCATATCCAAGCTCCGCCGGCACCCGAAGCACTCTCTTCAGTCCCGTCAAACGTTGCAAATGATGTCCGAACGTCATCGGCAGCATTCCCGGAATCAGAACTTTTACGCAATGCAGCCCGTTTCGCAATGTTTCCAGCGATGATTGATCCACTGCAATCACATCGAGGTTCAAGCGGCGAAACACCTCGATCGTGTCCTTCAGATCATCGGTCAGATCCGCATGATTTGCCTTACGCTTGAACTCCTCGTCAAACGTTCTGAGCGGACGCTGTCCGTCCAGCAAAAATTGCAGCCGTTCCTCTGCTTGCGGCAAACCGTACAGCATGGCATGATCCTCCATTTGCCATACGAGAAAAGGATCGTCGAGCATTTGCATAAAATGTTCCCGATCCGCCTCAAATTTCTCTTGCAGGAAGATCAGCCTGCCGGCCAGTTCGTGAATGGCGCTTTTCGCGGCCCGTACCGGATCCAAATGAGCTCCCGCCGCACAGATAAGATTCATCTTCCCGGGGCTAACGCTTTTCGCGAGCGCCCAAATGCTCGGAATCCCATTCTCCATTGTCATGTTAAATAAATGTATATCGTATCCGGCAACGGCGCGCAGCCTATCGACCATCAGCCCCAGTTCCTGATCGTTAGCGGAATAGGGGTCCAGGCGCGGGATAGGCAGCTGCGCGTACCAAGTCATCAGGAACGAGTCACGTTCCGCCACTTCCAAAATTCCGTACAAGATGGCTTCCTCCAAGCTTCCGCCTAACGCACACCCGTTGGAGCCTTCCTGGACAAAACCGCTACCGAATCCCGAACTGTAATAAGCGAGACTTTCCGGAACAAGGATCGGACACTTCTTCACTAGCGAATAGCCCCATATCCAATCAATCGGGAGGTTGCGATCAAACGGTTCGAATGTGAAATCAGGCTGCGCGTACTGTTTCTTCGAATATAACCCAACCTTGGTGGGGTCGAGCGCATGATCCGCAACACGGTTGTAGCTGTCGTAGATTACAGACCGTTTGCCGCGTGGGGTTATACCGCAGTGTCGCTCCAATCCTTCCAAGATTGCGGTCAATTCGCTTTCCGCATAAGAAAAGCTGCGGCCTCCCGTTATCTCATCTCCCATCAGAAACGACGGCAGATTGACCCCTACCCCGGCAAACGGCGACACGAGGTCAAGCATCTTGGCATTCAATACGCCGGTCCGGGAATCCATATAATCTTTGGCCAAATGTTGTTTCAGGTCGTCTATCGGACGGCAGCGGTAACTGTCGGCGCTTATCTTCGGTCTCGGCTTGAGCGAAATGTTGGCTGCCTCCGATGAATCGTCGGGCAAGCGGCCGCACACCGAACAAAGCGGGTCAGGCAGAATGAAGTGGAGTGAGCTATTCAAAGTTTTCAGGTTAACGATATACATATGTTCTTCCGTATGAGCTCGGCTGCCCCGCAGCACTCGCTGCGTCTCGGCAATCAGCAAGTGAGCTGTATGCCAAAGTCCTGCTGGCGAGGATCTTACGGCATTTTGCGTATCCGCAGGCGACGCCGTGAAACGCCGGTTATCTGCACACTCGGTGCATCCGGGCACACCTGGACGAACCAAAGGCCCGACTATGCCTTCATCCATTGAAATAAAGCCCCGCAGCCACGGGATACCAGTCTTCTGCAGCGCTTCTTCAGCCTCGGAGTATCCGGAAGAAGGCCATTCATCGTGCAGCACCACAACCAATTTCGCCGCTTTCGGTATGTCTGAAGTGAAATCTGTCTGTCGAACGACCTGATAACTATTCAATAGCTTTCTGCATACGATGTCGGCCAATAAACCTTCTCCGACAACTGATAGGATAGCATTCACGCAGATCACCTCTTCTCGCAGCGATGTGCTCCGCTCATTTCGGCGGTGAAATCTTTATGTTCGCTGCGGTCAATTTTCTCGTCATATTCTCCTTTATTTAAGATGCTTTCATTATATATTAGTGATGACTAATATATGTACGCATTGGACAAAGTGCTTACAATTTTCAAGACATGAGGGACAAATAGCTGGACATAAAATTACTTGTGAAGTTGGGGCAGATCGGGAATAACGGGGAGGTACTAATATGACAAATTTGAACCATTCGATGCGACCTAAGATGAACGAACAATTGCCGGAAGGGGTTCTCAAAGAGTATGCTTCTCAAATTGAATTTTTGGATAGTTTCGGTCATTCGGGTGCTTATCGGTTTCAGTCCTATCGTCAGGCCAAAGTATTGACGGTCGGCTCTGGTCCATTTTTGATCTCGGTCATTTCTGCGCTGCTTGTATCGGGAATACCCAAGCTTCACGTGCTAGTCTCTGGCTCAGAGCCGACTGATCGGCAACGAATGCTAGAACTGGCGGCACATACCCGTAAAACGGACCCCGAGGTGGCAATAGAGGAAGTTACCCTGCAGAAGGAAGGGCTTAGTAGTTGGCGGGAGGCTGTGAGGCCGTTTGATTCCATTTTGTTTGTGTCACAGGAGGGTGATATCGAGGAACTGCGGGTTCTTCACGCGGTTTGTAGAGAAGAGAAGAAGGTGTTTCTTCCCGCTGTGTGTTTACAGCAGGTGGGTCTGGCGGGTCCGCTAGTGCATCCGGACTTTGAGGGATGCTGGGAGTCAGTGTGGCGCAGGCTTCACGAATCTGCGATTTATAAAGCCCCTCAGCAGCTCAGCTTTTCTTCCACAGCGGGAGAACTGTTAGCGAATGTGATCGTATTTGAATTATTAAAAATGATTACGGGAGCGGACGATGTGGAACAAAGCAATCAATTCTTCCTGCTAAACCTGGAGACATTGGAAGGAAAATGGCATTCGTTCATCCCTCATCCGCTTGTGACCGGGCATACCGCAGCTGAATGGATTCACGATTTCGACCAGCAGCTCGAACGGAGATCAAGCAAAAGTGAGAACGGATTGCTTGCTTACTTCAGCCGGTTGACATCGGCTGAATCAGGGATTTTCCATCTGTGGGAGGAAGGAGACTTAAAGCAGCTGCCGCTCTCTCAGTGTCGTGTTCAGGCAGTCGATCCGCTATCGGAAGGGCCGGCTGTGCTTCTGCCAGACATTGTTTGCACAGATTTGATGCATGAGGGAGCGAGGCGGGAAGCGGGGCTGGTCGGGATTGAAGCGTATGTATCTCGAATGGCCAGTCTGCTCGCTTCGAAGCTTCCATCCTATCAGGAATCAGAGAACCGGATAGACCCGCAGGAATTTATCGGTGTTGGAGCGGGAGAAACGGTTGCAGAAGGCATTGGCCGAGGATTGAAAAAGAGTTTGGCGGAGGTACTGGGCAAGCGACAGGCATGTCAATTGCCTTCGGTCATTCGAGTACAGTTGTCTGCAATAGAAGATAAACACTGCCAGTTTTATTTGCAGGCTCTCACGACAATGAAGGGAGAACCAATGATTGGTTTGGGTGAGGAAGTATCGGGATTCCCTGTGATGTGGGTCGGTACAAGTGATTGTTGGTATGGCGGTGTAGGCTTGAATGTGACCTTGGCGCTGCGGGATGCTTTGCAACAGGCTTTGTTGGAGGCACAAAACCAACAGGCTTGTCTCTCATTGCAAGTGTTGGCGGTATCGTCCGTGCATCTAGCTGAACAGTTGCCGCTAATCTTTGAGATTCCTTCACGTGAAGTGACGTTACAACCGGATGTTTTGCAGTCCGCCTTGCAGGTCTTGGAACGGAACCATAAGAGGCTCTTGGTCTTGGATCTGGCTGTAGAACCGTTTATGAAAGAGGAAATGGCAGGAGTGTTTGGCGTGTTGCTGCGAGAGAAGGAATCCCGGTGAGAGCGGGCACTCAACAAAGAGTGCCCCGCCAGCATTGAAACCAAGAAAAAACCAACCCGTATTCGAAGCTATTTCAGCGATAGGGACCGTTTTTTCTCATTGTGTTGGATTAAGCAATTACCATACGAAAGCGGATGTGATGATAACCAAAAGAATAAAAAGAACCAAAATAGCTGCTGCACTGTTACCATAACCTGCACAACTTCCACCATAACCTACTGCTCCCATGTTTACTCATTCCCTTCTGGTGTTTTGTCACTACGGTATAAACTATGTTCGTTACATAGTAATTGATTGGACGTTTGACTAGATTGAGTGTTGGAATAGCCCGTATTCATAAATAAAATTCGGCTTGTGAATTTGAAAAAACGGCCGTTTATTTTACGCGGCCGTTTTTTCTTGTTGTTCATTGTGTTGGATTAAGCAATTACCATACGAAAGCGGATGTGATGATAACCAAAAGAATAAAAAGAACCAAAATAGCTGCTGCACTGTTACCATAACCTGCACAACTTCCACCATAACCTACTGCTCCCATGTTTACTCATTCCCTTCTGGTGTTTTGTCACTACGCTATAAACTATGTTCGTTAAACAGTAATTGATTGGACGAATGACCAGATTGAGTGTAGGAATAGGCGGCATTCGCAAAGAAATTATGAAGCAGTACATTCGATTGACATTTAGTTACATTTAATCTAAAATAAAAAAATGCAAGTAAGTACTTGCATGTAGAGGAGGAGATTCATGAGCGCCAATCCAACTACGGGCGAAAAAATATTGCTGGCAACCATCAACCTCATGGCCGACAAAGGATATGACAGTACAACGACCAAAGAAATCGCATTAGCAGCCGGAGTGAACGAAGTCACCATATTTCGGCATTTTGGAACCAAAGAGAAGCTGCTTGAGGCGGCTTTCAACCGGTTTCACTATGGCAATGAGATGACAAAGCTTTTTAACGAAGGTTTTACAGGAAATCTGCATGAGGATCTTCTTACACTTAGCAGAACGTACCATAACATTATGAATAGGAATAGAAAACTAATTTCGATCTCACTAAAAGGAAGCAGTACTCTTCCTGAGTCTGTTCTTCAAGAGGCATCCAACAACCCTAAGCATTTGAAAAATCTGCTCGCACAATATTTAACTACCATGTCATCACAAGGCAAAGTTATCACTTCAAATCCTGAAATTCAAGCATTATCGTTCATGTGGATGAATTTTGGAGCTTTTATCAGCAGCCTAAATGCGAAAGAAGCGGTTTCGGAAGAGACGCTGAACGAATTTATTGACGAAAGCGTACGTTTATTTACTAAGGCGCTAAGTCCCTAATCATAGTTATGGTTCTCTTTGACAGCTCCGATCGGGGCTTTTCTTAAACAATTAATGTAAGTGTTCACTTGCATTCATTTCGAAGATGAAAGGTGAGATGTTGAATGATTAGTTCGTCTTTTCCATACGAAAAGAAGCGTCAGCGGGTGTTTGGTCTAGATATGGCCTATGTGGAGGTAGGAAGCGGCGATCCGATTGTCTTCCTGCATGGCAACCCTACTTCTTCTTATCTCTGGCGGAACATTCTTCCTTATGCGCAGAATCTCGGTCGCTGCATTGTTCCTGATCTTATTGGCATGGGAGATTCCGAGAAACTTCCCCATAGTGGACCCGATTCTTACACCTTTGTCGAGAATCGTCGCTATCTTGATGCCCTGTTGGATCTGCTTAGCGTTCACCAACGAGTTACCTTTGTTGTGCACGATTGGGGGTCGGCACTGGGATTTGATTGGGCGTATCGCCATCCGGAGGCCGTGAAAGCAATCGCCTACATGGAGGGAATCATACAACCTCGCAGCTGGAGCGAGATCCCTGAATCGGGACGGAAAATTTTCCAGGCATTGCGATCCCAGGAAGGTGAACAGATGGTTTTAGAACAAAACTCTTTCATTGAGACTAACCTTCCAATTGGCATTCTGCGTAAGTTGACGGAGGAAGAGATGGCAGAATATCGTCGGCCATTCTCGCAGCCCGGCGAAGGACGACGTCCTACACTAACCTGGCCGCGACAACTTCCGTTTGATGGCGATCCAGCGGATGTGACTGACATTGTCACCACTTACGGCGAGTGGTTGGTACAGTGCTCGATTCCAAAGCTATTCGTCAAATGTGATCCAGGCACGATGCCGTCCACACAGGTAGATTTCTGCCGTACCTGGCCAGCGCAAACCGAGATCACCGTTCGTGGACGTCATTATCCCCAAGAAGACTCGCCTGATGAGATTGGGGTAGCCCTTGCAGCCTGGTTGAAGAAAATAACAGTATAGCGTTAAAGTTAGTGCATTCACCTTCTTGGGTGAGTTCTTTTTTGGTTTTGGTGCCAGGGTTTTGAAAAAGTTGCTTTGTCAAAGTTTCAGAAAATTTAATTTTCCCTCTAGATTAATTAAGAAATATCTGCTAAGATAAAAAACGAAATAACTTGTATGACATGTCATAACTAAACGGTGTATGAATTGCGTATCAAAACTATCGAAAAGCAAAATATCGTAGACGAGGTCTATGATCAGATGAAAACGAATATTGTATCTGGTTCCTGGAAGCCAGGGGACAAGATTCCTTCAGAGAATCAGCTGTGTCAAATGTTTAATGTGAGTCGAGTGAGCGTGAGAAGTGCGATTCAAAAGTTAAGAGCTATTGGCATAATTCAAACACGCCAAGGCCAAGGATCTTTTGTATCCCAATCGATCAACGATAATATGGTCGACAATTTCATTCCCAAAATGAATTTGAGCGAGAAAGAGATTCTCGATATGTCGGAATTTCGTGAGACGATTGAATTCAAATGCATTGAGCTCGCTGTGCAAAGAGCGGATGAAGAAGATATGCTTCAGATTGAGAACGCTCTCAACAAAATGATTGCAAACAAAGATGATTACAAGAAGTACTCAGAGGCCGACTTTGAGTTTCATCTTGCCATTGCGAAGGCTTCCAAGAATGATATTCTCTTTATGGTGATGAAAAACACCAAGGATGTATTTTATCATTACTTGGAGGAATTGAACCGAGTCTTGGGAGTTAATGAAGATAGTCTGCAAGGACATATTGAGCAATTTCAGGCGCTGCGCAATAAAGATAGTGCAAGAGTCAAAGCCAACATTAAACAGGGTATGGATGAGAATATGCTTAAAATCCGGGAAAGAATGGGCCGTTAAAAGCACTTTTTTCTCGATGTAACATGTATGACATGTTACAAGATGTCCGTCCATTGCTTAATTCTGAATACATAACGATGAAGAGAATGCCGCATTACTATTGTGTTTGTTGGATGCAGGACTAAAACCTATTGTTCTGCATTAGCAATATATGTAATTTTTATTCCAAAACGGAGGGTTGAAGAAATGAAAAGTAAACGTATGATTTGGACTAGCTCTATCTTGGCGCTAACGCTTGGTATTACCGCGTGTAGTGGACAAAAATCAGAAACACCATCAGCTGGAGCCAGCACCACAGACAAAGGGAAAGGTGTAATAACGCTCAAAATCATGTCAGCTACACAAACAGAAACACCAGGGGGACCAGCTGAAAAGTCGATTGCAGATAAATATATGGAACAGCACCCCAATGTCAAAATTGAGTTTGTTGGTGTTCCAATGAATGAAATGTACAAAAAAATATCGGTGCTTGCTGCAGCAGCAGATCTTCCCGATGCTTTTACGAGCACACCTGAGTTTATGCGGACTGCTTACGGAATGAACATTACGGAAGACCTCACGAAGCTGTTTGGGGCGGACTATTTAAAAGAGTTCTATCCCAATATGATTCAAGAATCAAGCATTGATGGCAAATTGCAGCTGCTTCCTTGGACAGCGACTCCTCAAGCTTTGATTTACCGCGGGGATTGGTTTGAGAAAGAAGGACTTAAAGCACCGGAAACATGGGATGATTTCCTTGAGGCGGCTAAAAAGCTTACGAAGGATACGAAGGGCAGCGGAAAGACGGATCAATGGGGGTTTGCGCTCATTGGTACACGTAACACCTCTGGAGGGACTCGTTTCTTGCCTGTACTGCGTTCCTTTGGAGCGGAAGAAATCCGTAAAGATGCAAGCGGCAAATGGATCACCGATCTAGATACGCCTAAAGCCAAAGAAGCACTGCAATTCTACGTAGATCTAAACAATAAGTACCATGTTGTTCCACCAGGAGTAACGGAAACAGGCTTTCCCGAAGCAGCGAGTTTGATGGCGACAGGTAAAGCAGCGATGATCATTAGCGGCCCGAACGCGATCGGTACGATTTTGTCTCAAAACCCAGATCTGAAAGGGAAACTCTATAGTGCTCCTATTCCGAAAAAGGAAGAGCATAAAGCAACATTTGGTTTGCTTGGCTATTCCGTATCCGCTCAAAGCAAAAATAAGGAAGCGGTTGCAGATTATTTGAAATTTCTAGTTAGTCAAGAAAATGCCTTGAAAATGAATGATGTAACGGGAACCTTGCCTACGAAGATCGAAGCGGGTAAGAGCCAGCAAATGTCTACACCGGATAAGGCAGGCTTTGTGAAGGCATTAGAGTTTGCCTATTCAACTCCTACATTTTCTGCCTATTCACAATTTTATGATATTGTAGCCGAGGAATATCAAACCCTGTTAGCTACCGATTCTAAAATGACTGTGGATTCAGTAGCTAAAAAGGCGGCAGACCGTGCAAATGATCTGATCGGCAAGGAAGGTAAGTAAGCAGTACCAGAATCAGCTAGAGGGGGGCTCCCCCCCTTCTATTTCTAGGGAGGACAACGTGAAGCATACCGTATCGAAAGAGCAGTGGGCTGCTTATGGATTTGTATCTCCAGCGGCTATCATTTTGCTGTTGTTGGTCACTTATCCATTGATCTATGGCGCATATATCAGTTTTTTTAACACGAATCTTGTGAACAAATGGGATTTTGTCGGCATTCATCAATATATCGATATTTTCTCTAATTGGGAATTTGTCGGGAAAATCTTTTTAACACTCAAGTATACGTTTTTTACCGTTGTTGGACATTTTGTCCTCGGTATCATTCTTGCTTTGGTCTTAAATATGGACCTGCGAGGGCGCACTTTTTTCAGAGCGATTCTGATTCTCCCTTGGCTTCTTCCAGAAGTCGTTGTAGGTTTGCTTTGGAAATGGTTGTTCAACCCGATGTACGGTTTGTTCAATTATATTTTGATGGATCTTCATCTCATTTCTGATCCGGTTTCTTGGTTGGGAGACACTTACTTTGCTTTTATCGCGGTTACGATTGTTTGCATCTGGAAAGGCTATCCAATGGTCATGCTTCTGGTGCTGGCAGGTCTTCAATCCATTTCGCAGGATACCTATGAAGCGGCCAAAATCGATGGATGCAATCGAATGCAATCTTTCCGCTATGTGACTGTTCCAGGGCTAATGCCAGTGCTGTTAGTAACATTGATTCTGGACACAGTGTGGTGGTTCAAACATTTCACGATGATATGGATTTTGACAGAAGGCGGTCCAGGAGACGCTACGAATGTAGTCAGTATCGATATCTTTAAGCAAGCGTTCCAATATTTTGATTTTGGTAAAGCAGCAGCGATGGCTGTCATCGTTTTCTTCGTATGCTTCTTGATTGGATATGTTTATAGGAGGGTGTTCAGCAGTGCCAACGAGTAGAGGGAAAAAATTGTTGTTCAACTCTTCCATGTACGCCATTTTGATCATTGCTTCACTGCTTGTTTTGATTCCTGTCTTATGGATGCTGTCTACCGCGTTAAAACCAGCACAGGAAGTTATGGTGACTCCACCTCAGTGGATTCCGGAGCATATTTCATTCGAAGCATTCTCAAGAATCTGGAAGGATTATCCTTTCGGCACGTACTTTATGAACAGCACGTATATCGTGCTTGTCTCAACCGGTGTTTCTTTAGTGTTCTCCGCCTTGGCGGGATATGGGGCATCACGGTTCAACTTTCGGGGGAAAGGGTCATTTCTAACATTTTTGCTCATTACTCAGATGTTCCCATCGATTATGTTGTTGATTCCTTTCTATAAAGTACTGCAGAAGTTAGGTTTGATTGACTCGCACTTGGGCTTAATTGTCGTGTACATTTCTTTTTCTATCCCATTTTGTACGTGGATGATGTTAGGATTTTTCCAAGGGATACCCAAAGAACTGGATGAAGCAGCGAAAATTGACGGCTGCGGCAAGATTCGTACGTTTGTGCAAATTATTTTGCCATTGTCTTTACCGGGATTGGCTGCAACGGCTATTTATTCGCTTATCGTCGGATGGAATGAGTATATGTTTGCCTTCATTCTCACGACCTCTGATAACATGAAGACCTTGCCGGTAGGAATCGGGCAGTTGAACGGATTTTATAAAATTGTTTGGAATGATTTAATGGCAGCATCGATTGTTTCCAGTTTGCCTTTGATAATTTTGTTCCTATTCTTGCAAAAGTATTTTATTAGCAGTCTGACAGCAGGAGCTGTAAAACAATAGAGATAGATATACGGATAAGGGAGAGAATTATATGATTATGATCCGCGATGTTAAAGCAATACTGACCGCTCCAGAGGGGATTAATTTGGTTGTGGTGAAAATTGAAACCTCAGAGCCCGGCTTGTATGGCCTCGGCTGCGCAACATTTACACAGCGTTATTTGACCGTAGCTTCAGCTATAGAAGACCACTTGAAGCCGTTCTTGATTGGCAAGGATGTGCAGCGAATTGAAGATATATGGCAAACGGCCATGGTCAGCGGCTACTGGAGAAATGGACCGGAATTCAATAATGCCTTGTCCGGAGTAGATATGGCCTTGTGGGATATAAAAGGGAAAATCGCGGGGCTGCCGGTGTATCAGCTGCTTGGCGGGAAGTGCCGAGAAGGGGCTGCCATATATAAACATGCCGATGGCGGCAACAAAGAGGAAGTAGAGAAAAACGTGCGCGCCTGCTTGGAAGAAGGCTATCGTTATGTCCGCTGCCAAATGGGCTTGTATGGTGGACGTGATCACAAAATCGTGAAGCCGGATAACGCGTTGGACGGTGTTTACTATGATCCAAAGGTATATATGAGAGGCATTGTTGACATGTTCGAACATCTGCGCAGCACAATAGGCTGGGAAGCAGAGCTGATTCATGATATTCATGAACGATTGACACCGATCGATGCGGTAGGTTTTGCCAAACAGCTTGAGAAATTCCAGTTGTTCTATCTGGAGGATGCACTGCCTCCGGAGCAAATCGAATGGTTTAAACTCATTCGCCAACACACGACAACGCCTATCGCGATGGGGGAATTGTTTAATAATCCGAACGAATGGATGCCATTGATCTCAGGACGCTTGATTGATTATATTCGTATCCATGTAAGTCAAATTGGCGGAATCACACCAGCCAAAAAGATGATTTCACTTTGCGAGGCTTATGGCATTCGCACAGCATGGCACGGTCCTGGCGATGTTTCTCCAGTCGGGCATGCGGCTAATGTTCATTTGGATGTCAGCAGCATCAATTTCGGCATTCAGGAATGGAACGGTTTTAAAGACGAAATTCACGAGGTTTTCTCGGGTATACCTGTTGCCAGAAACGGATACGTGTACCCGAATGAGAAACCAGGCCTAGGTATTGACATCGATGAGAAAATGGCTGCCAAGTTTCCTTGTGAGAACGTTGTTCCGGCTTGGACGCTGGCTCGTCTGCCAGATGGCACTTCCGCCCGTCCTTAATCGCGAAAGATTATTGTTCAGAAACAACCCATCTTCAATAAAAACTGCTAGTGCCTTCGCGATGAGGCTTAGCAGTTTTTTGTTGTATTTGGATATGACGTATAGGGTGGATTGCAACGCAGCCGTCCGTTCCTCTCTGTCGAACCTTTATTTTGTTTTGCCATATTGGCGTAACATAGCGATTGTATGATTGTTCGTAAAGCGTTATTGATGCAATTTTAACAATTAATGAGTTCATGGGAGGAACGAACATTGAAAAACAAAACGATATTAGTTACCGGAGGAACAGGGTCTTGGGGAAGAGAGCTTGTAAAGAGGCTATTGGAAAAAGAACCTAAGGAAATTCGTGTGTTTTCCCGGAATGAGGCCCTTCAAGTAGAAATGAAACAGGAATTTCATCATCATCCAAAATTAACTTTTATCATTGGAGATATTCGCGATAAAGATGAGATTATGCAGGCTTGTCAGCATGTGGATTATATTTATCACTTAGCTGCTTTAAAGCATGTGCCAATCTGTGAAGAGCAGCCGGACAGTGCGATGAAAACGAATGTAATGGGGACCCAACATGTCATTCAAGCGGCTATTAAAAATGAGGTTGAAAAAGTGATTTATGTGTCCACGGATAAAGCCTCCCATCCATCTAGTACATATGGAATGACAAAAGCACTCGGAGAGAAGCTGATTGTTCATGCCAATTTAAGAGACAGCAAAACTCAATTTATATGCGTGCGAAGTGGAAATGTCCTAGGGTCGGCGGGCAGTGTAGTTCCAATCTTTAAACAACGAATTGAAAAGGGAGTTGAAATTAATTTAACCGATTCGAGAATGACTCGATTTTTTATAACGTTGGAAGATGCTATTGCACTGCTGTTTAAAGCGACAATAGAAAGTAGAGGAGGGGAAGTTTATGTTTTGAAAATGCCAGCTTGCAGCATTAAGGATCTTGCACAAGTACTAATTGAAGATTTATCAACGGCAGAAATCCCCATCCATGTAACAGGGGCTCGTCCTGGTGAGAGTCTGAATGAAACGCTTATTTCCGAGTTCGAAAGCAGCAATTCCATCAGCCTTGATGATCACTACTATGTGATTCTACCCCCTTTTCTTATAGAAGGATTACAAGAATCCTATGCTACAAGCATTCCCGTGGAATTTCATAGTTACCATTCTGATCATTCATTGATGAGTAAGCAAGAAATAAGAGGAATGTTGCAAAAAGGTGGTTTCTTGGCATGAAACAAACGATCGTATTCACCGGAGGCGGCTCGGCAGGCCATGTATCAGGAAATCTTGTACTGATTCCCAAGTGTGCAGAAGAGAAGTGGGACATCCATTATATAGGATCTGAACAGGGAATTGAGAGAATGCTTGTGTCCGACTGCCAAGAAGTGAAGTACCATGCTATTTCTACAGGCAAGCTGAGACGGTATTTCTCTTGGAAAAATGGGATAGACATATTTAAAGTCATGCGAGGCATTTGTCAATCTTACCGACTCATCAAAAAATTGAAGCCGAATGTCATTTTCTCAAAAGGCGGTTTTGTTGCTGTACCCGTTGTGCTCGGGGCGAGACTCAATAAAGTGCCTATTATTATTTATGAACCAGATCTTAATTTGGGGCTTGCTAATAAAATTTCCCTGCCATTTGCCACATATATGTGTACCGCATTTCACGAAACAGCAAAGAAACCCCATTATCGGAAAGCGATTTATGTGGGGCCTATCATCAAAGAAGCGCATAAATCTGGTAACACTGTACGCGGATTAGCCGCCTGTGGTTTTACTTCCGAGAAGCCAGTTCTTCTTATTATGGGAGGCAGCCAGGGGGCGCATAGCATTAACCAAATGGTGAAAAGTGTACTCAATCAACTTGTAGACCATTTCCAAGTTATTCATATCTGCGGGAAAGGTAAAGTAGATGATTCTCTCTCTATTCCCGGTTATAAGTCTTATGAATTTGTGAGAGAAGAGCTGCCTGATTTATTGGCTGCGGCAGCTATCATCGTTTCCCGTGCAGGTTCCAACTCCATTATGGAGCTGCTCGCTTTACAGAAACCTATGTTGTTAATTCCACATACGAATGGTGGAAGCCGATCAGGACAACTTGTCAATGCTCAGTATTTTCAACAGGCAGGTTATGCTGATATGCTGCTTGAAGAACAAATGACAGCTCAAAGCTTTATGAAGGCGATTAAGCAGCTGTATGAGAATCGGTTCGAATACATTGCCAAAATGAAAAAACATGATCATGGCGGTGGAGCTGCTGTGGTCATGGATTTGATCAGGGGAGGACGAAGCGGGCTAGGCGATTAAGTGAGGTTAGACAGCTGAGAAAAGGAGCCGGACTCTATAAGGAGGACCGGTTTCTTGTGATGATATGTTTCTTTTGCATACCCTACAAAAAAAATGCTACACAGCACGAATAGACTTTATTATAATGTAACTATATGAATCAATTTTTTGTAAATAAAGTCAAAGGAGGATTTTTGGAAGCGCATTCTAACGGGTAAATTGAACGATGTTCAAATTCTATTTACAACATGTGAATTCGATGTTAGAATATGTTACATCATTAGTGATCTGACTTCTGGCGGTCGTAGGGAGACCGAAACTCTTCCCACATCCCGCTCGAAAATCGAACAGAGTACTAATAGGAGAGTGGCCGTTTGTTATACGACAAAGACACGATTTATATTATCGGCGACGCGCAAGCTTCCGTGAACAATCCGATTACCCAGCAGTACAACGCATTTTTCATTGGACTTGTTGTAGATACGACAAGCCATAAAATTGTTGATGCAGGATGTTCATCCACCATTCCGCTCACATCGGATTTTGTCCGTTCCATCTTCATTGGGCATAATATGCTTCTCCTTGATGTGGTGTCGGAGGAAATCCGCCAGAGATACCATGGATCATCCCAGAAGGCTCTGGTCGTAGCGTATAAAGACGCACAAAAAAAATACAAATTAGCACTTAACGGCCGGGAAGATCAGGGCTTTCAATCTTCCGGTACAGTGTAAGCTGCTTTATTTATCCGTATGGCAACATACCCGTAAATAAAACCCAGCAAATGGTTTCTTGGGATGAATGCTCCCGAGGCTGTTTGCTGGGTTTTTGCTACCTTACAATATGGGAGGACAACCTATGAAACTTTATATTTCCATTGATATGGAAGGGATAACGGGACTTGTTGATAACACGTTCATCGATTCCAGACAGTACAATTACACACGCGGGCAGCACATCATGACGGATGAAGCCAATCATGTCATAGGAACTGCTTTTGAAGAAGGCTGCAAGGAAGTTATCGTGAATGACAGTCACTCCAAAATGAACAATCTGTTAATCGAGAAGCTGCATCCCGAAACCCAGCTGATCTCAGGTGACGTGAAGCCTTTTTCCATGGTACAGGGACTGGATAGCTCCTTCGCAGGAGCGGCTTTTCTAGGCTACCATACTAGAGCAGCCACCAAAGGTGTGCTTAGCCATACGATGATTTTTGGTGTTCGTAATATGTACATAAATGACAGAGTCATTGGCGAGCTCGGTTTTAATGCTTATGTTGCCGGTCATTTTGGCGTTCCTGTGCTATTAGTGGCTGGGGACGATGAAACCGCGATTGAAGCGGAAGAGCTTATTCCGGGTATTACGACAGCGATTGTGAAAAAGCGGATATCGCGAACGTCGGCTGTGTGCTTAACCCCCGAAAAAAGCGGGCAGCTGCTCCGCCATAAAACGAAGGAGGCGCTGGCTAACCGCAGCAGAGTAAAGCCGCTTGTACCGCCGGATCATCCGGTGTTGAAGATTGAATTTGCCAACTATGGCCAAGCGGAGTGGGCTCACCTGATGCCGGGTACGTCTATAGATGATAACAGCCCTACGGTTACTTTTCAGGCTAAAAATATGTTGGAAGCCTACCAAGCCATGTTGGTTATGACGGAATTGGCGATGAGAACGGCATTTTGTTAAAAAGCGGGAGCAGGTGATAGCGTGACACAATATATTGTTCGCAGGTTTATCTCCATGATTGTCACACTGTGGCTAATTATTACGGTTACTTTTGCACTGATGCACGCTGTTCCGGGGTCGCCTTTCGAAAAAGACGGCAAGAATTCGAATCCGACGGCGGTTCAGAACATGATGGAATTTTACCATTTGGACCAACCCATTACGACGCAGTACCTGCTTTATTTAAAATCGCTGCTTTCCTTGGACCTCGGACCTTCCATTGGCCACTTTCCCGATACGGTGAATGCCATGATCAGCCGTGGATTCCCAGTTTCATTTAAACTCGGTACGGTGTCCATTCTTATTTCTATCGTCACCGGTATCGCGCTCGGAACGGTCGCCGCACTCCGGCAGAACCGAATGATCGATTACCTCGCCATGATTTTTGCGGTTATCGGCATTGCGGTACCTAACTTCATTGTAGCGACCTTGCTGATCAAATATGTGGCTGTCGAGTGGAAGCTCCTTCCGGTAGCCACTTGGGGGACCTGGAAGCATGTTGTCCTTCCCGCACTTGCCTTGTCAACTGGCCCCCTTGCGATTATTGCCAGATTGACAAGAGCAAGCATGTTGGAGGTGCTGACCGCCGACTACATCGAAACGGCAAGGGCCAAAGGGCTGTCCCCTGCTACGATCGTCATCAAGCATGCGCTCCGCAATGCGGTGCTTCCGGTCGTTACCTTGCTCGGCGCGTTGGTAGCCAACGTTCTTACGGGGAGTTTTGTGATTGAAAAGATTTTCGCCATTCCGGGAATGGGCAAATATTTCGTCGATGGCATTAATAATCGCGATTACTCGCTCATTATGGGGACGACTGTATTCTATAGCGCTCTATTAGTCATTATGATGTTCCTGGTGGATATTACCTATGGGCTCATTGACCCTCGCATCAAGCTGCACAGGAAGGAGGGTTAACCGATGAATGTTCCGGATTCTTTATTTGTCCCTATGTCTAAGAGCGCAGGGACAGCGGAAGCTATTGTTCGCATACGGCTGTCGTTCTGGCAGGAAGCTTGGATCAGACTGCGTGCAAACAAATTGGCCATGGCGGGGCTGATCATCGTTGTATTGATGTCGCTGCTCGCCATAGTTGGGCCGCTCCTTACGGACCAAAGCTATTCGAAGCAGGTGCTGCTGGATGCCAATCAAATACCATCGGCAGCCCACTGGTTCGGCACGGATGAGCTTGGGCGCGACGTATATGCCCGTATCCTCTACGGAGCACGCATCTCACTATTTATCGGCCTCATGGCTGCTTTGATCGACTTCGTCATCGGCATTATATATGGCGGCATCGCCGGTTATTTCGGAGGACGAATCGATAATATCATGATGCGGTTTGTTGATCTTTTGTACGGGATTCCGTATCTGCTCGTTGTCATCTTGTTGATGGTCGTAATGGGGCCCGGTTTGCTAACGATCATCGTGGCCTTAAGCGCTACGGGCTGGATCGGGATGGCACGGATTGTACGCGGACAAGTGCTTAGTTTGAAATCGTCCGAGTACGTGCTCGCGGCAAGAACGTTAGGCGGAGGCGCAGGCTACATTATCCGGAAGCATTTGCTGCCTAATGCGATAGGTGTCATTATCGTGCAAGTGACGTTCTCGGTACCTTCCGCTATTTTTGCAGAAGCGTTCTTAAGCTTTCTTGGCCTAGGGATTCAGCCACCTTTGGCGAGCTGGGGCGTTATGGCCAACGACGGTCTGTCGACCATTTTGTCAGGTCAGTGGTGGCGGTTATTTTATCCGGCATTTTTCATATCGATCACGATGCTTGCCTTTAACCTGGTTGGGGATGGCTTGCAGGATGCTTTTAATCCGAAAAGGAGGAGGTAGCCGAGGTGAAAGCAACGAACTCGTCCGATGTTATTTTGGAAGTGGACAATCTCCATGTCTCGTTCACCACGCATGGTGGAGAAGTGAAGGCGGTTCGCGGAGTCAGCTTTACGTTAAGGAAGGGAGAGACTTTGGCTATCGTAGGCGAATCCGGCTGCGGCAAAAGTGTCACAGCACGCAGCATGACGCGTCTTCTTCCTGAGCATAGCTCGAAGATCAGCCAAGGTAGCATCCGCTATAAGGGCAGGGAACTGACCACACTTAGGGAAAAGCAGCTGCGAGAGCTGCGTGGCTCAGAAATTTCAATGATTTTCCAAGATGCCATGACGGCGCTGAATCCCACCATCTCCATTGGTGAGCAAATTATGGAAGGGATCATTCGCCATCAGAAAATATCGCGTGCGGAGGCACGCAAGCAAGCAGCGGAAATGCTAGGGCTGGTTGGCATTTCCAATCCAGAGATGCGATTGAAGCAATATTTGCACGAATTTAGCGGAGGCATGAGACAACGGATTATGATTGCCATCGCAGCGGTGTGCAACCCTTCGGTCCTTATTGCCGATGAGCCGACGACGGCGCTGGATGTCACTATACAAGCGCAAATCATTGAATTGTTCAAAATGCTGCAGAAGAAAACCGGTGTTTCCATTATTATCATTACGCATGATCTTGGTGTTGTGGCGAATATGGCCGATCGAGTCAATGTGATGTATGCCGGTAAAGTCGTTGAAGCAGGGACTGTTGATGAGCTGTTCCACAATTCGCAGCATCCGTACACCAAGGGTCTGCTTGCTTCCATGCCGCGTTTGGACACAGACAAGTCGCTACCGCTTACACCGATTGCGGGGACACCGCCGGATCTGTTTGCTCCGCCAGAAGGCTGTGCTTTTGCAGCGCGCTGCAGCTATGCCATGGAAGTATGCGGTGCCTATCAGCCGGAGCAGACGGCAGTATCGAGCAGCCATTCGGCAGCTTGCTGGCTTCAGGATCCGCGAGCTCAACTTGTATTCCAGCCGCCGATCAAGAGAACATCATGACGGCTCTAGGATAAATAAGACATTGAACAAAGGGGAGAAGTGCTTATGAAAAAAGTTTCAGCATTGCTAATCAGCTCCGTATTGGTCATCGGTACGTTACTAGCCGGGTGCAGTAAAGATCCAGGCGCCGGAACTCCAGAGTCTGGAGCCAAGCAGACAGAAGCAGCCAAAGAAGCGAAATCCAAAATCCTCCTGTACAACAATTTAAAAGAACCAACCTCCCTCGATCCTCCGAAAGGATTTGACCAAGTTTCTTACGACGTCGTCAACAATGCGTTTGAGGGATTGACGCGTCTTAGCAAGAACCAGACGCCAGAGCCAGCTATGGCCAAAGAGTGGAAAGTCACACCTGATGGGAAAAAATACACGTTTACGCTGCGAGATGGCATCAAGTGGTCCAATGGAGATCCGGTAAAAGCGGCCGACTTCGAGTATGCCTGGAAGCGTCTGCTGGATCCAAAAACAGCTTCTGATGCGGCTTTCCTCGCATATCCTATTGAAGGAGCGGAAGCTTTCAACTCCGGCAAGGGGACGGCGGACGCTGTGAAAATTAAGGCTTTGGACGACAAGACACTAGAGGTTAGTTTGATCCAGCCTGCTTCTTGGCTAGTCGGCATGGTTTCCAGCCCGGCCTTCTTCCCAGTGCATAAGGCGACTGTGGAAGGTAATGCCAAATGGGCAGGCGAAGCATCCACGATTGTAAGCAACGGGCCGTTCAAAATTACGGAGTGGAAGCATGACAGCGAGCTGAAAATGGTGAAAAACGATCAGTACTGGGATGCCGCCAACGTAAAACTGACGGGCGTTACGTTCAAAATGATCAATGATACCAACACCGCGTATCAGCTCTTCACTACGGGTGAGCTTCATACAACGGGTTCCATTCCGGCTGACATGAGTGATAAATTGTTTGCCGAAAATAAAGTGAAAGTGGAAGATGCCGCGGGAACTGCGTTCTACCGCTTTAATGTGAAAATGGCACCCTTCAATAATGTTAACATTCGTAAAGCTTTTGTTGCGGCAGTAGACAGACAGAAACTTGTAGATTTGGTATTAAAGCAAAAGCAGAAACCGGCAGACGGTTATGTATCGCCTGGACTTAAGGACCCTGCGGGTGGAGACTTCCGCCAGGTTGGCGGCAGCCTGATCAAGTTTGATGCTGCCGAAGCGAAGAAGCTTTTGCAAAAAGGGATGCAAGAAGCCGGATACACAACACTGCCTGAAGTTACTATGACTTATAACACGAATGATGTCTCTCAACGCATTGCTCAAACGCTTCAAGCGATGCTCAAAGACAATTTAGGCATCGATGTGAAACTGGCAAACAAAGAAGGCAAAGTGCTGACTACCGAGCAAAAGGCACTGCAATTGCAATTGTCCCGTTCTTCGTTCCTTCCGGACTTTGCCGATCCGATCAACTTCCTAGACGGCTTCCAATCGACGAATCCGTTCAGCCGTACAGGTTGGGTTAATGCTTCTTACGATAAATTGATCAAAGACGCCTATGTCGAATCGGATGAGTCCAAACGCTACAAAATGATGCATGATGCGGAGAAGATTCTGATGGACGAAGCGCCGGTTCTGCCGCTTTACTTCTATAACTCCACGTACCTGCAAAGCGACAAATTAGAGGGTGTCGTTAGACACGCTTTCGGTTTCCTAGACTTCAAGTGGGCAGATTTGAAATAAAAGGATATTGGAGGGATGCACCTGTCAGGGGTGCTTCTCCCTTTTTTCAGGCGGGAAAGGAGAACCCCAATTATGACTGAGCTTATTAAGCCTCGGCGGTTAAGCCCTGGCGACACGGTGGCTATTACAGCCCCGGCAAGTTGGGTAGATACGGAGCAGATGAAAGCGGCTTCACTCTACTTGGAGAAAATAGGCCTGCACGTTCAGCTCGGAGATACTTTATCCATGCAGTACGGCTATCTTGCCGGAACGGATGAGGCCCGGGCAGGAGAGTTGAACGCCATGTTCGCCGACCCTACAATTAAAGCTATCATTTGTGCGCGCGGCGGGTATGGTACCGGGAGAATAGCAGATCTTCTGGACTATGACCTTATTCGCGCGAATCCGAAAATTTTCTGGGGCTATAGCGATATTACTTTTCTGCATGCCGCGATCGGGCGATTCGCGGGTTTGGTTACTTTTCATGGACCAATGTTGATTGATCTGGGAAAAGATGAGGTGCATCCGCTGACGGTTCAAAATTATGAAACGCTCCTTCATCCTTCCATACTCCGTTACACAGAGGCGATTTCCCCACTGCAAACGTTAGTGGAAGGGGAAGCTTTTGGGCCTATTGTTGGAGGGAACCTCTCTTTAATCGTAAGTACGCTTGGAACGCCTTATGAGCTGGATACGAAGGGGAAACTGCTTTTTATTGAAGATATCGACGAAGAGCCTTATAGATTGGATCGAATGCTAAATCAGCTTAAGCTCGCTGGGAAATTGGCCGATGCGGCTGGAATCCTGATCGGTGATTTTACTAATTGCGTGCCGAATAAACGTAAAGTGTCGCTGACTTTGGAGGAGATTTTTAACGATCATATCGTTTCCGCGGGGAAGCCGACACTCTCAGGATTTAAAATCGGCCACTGCTCTCCGCATATTGCGGTTCCAATGGGGATAAGAGCAAGAATGAGCACTTACGAGAAGGTGCTGGCATGTACGGAACCCGGTGTAGAGGCATAAGCTTAAAGCTCAGGAGGCAATACCTATGAATATTATTCAAAGTGTTGAAGTCATGCGGCAGTCGACCCCACTCATAAAGCCGTTTAAAACAGCGCTGCGTACTGTCTATAAAACGGAGTCTATTATTGTTCGGATTCAGACGAAAGATGGCAGAGTTGGTTGGGGAGAAGCTCCGGCGACCATCGTCATCACAGGTGACAGCCTGGATAGTATCCATTCGGCTATCGTCAATACGTTCACCCCCTTATTAATTGGTAAAAGCTTGCTGGCTTACGAACGCATTCTGCACGAGATTCATCAATCGATGATCGGGAGCAGCAGTGCGAAAGCGGCAGTGGATATGGCTGTCTACGATCTTGTCGCACAGAACTGTGGTCTGCCGTTGTACCAGTTCCTAGGAGGATATAGGGATCAAATTGAAACAGATTTCACGGTCAGCGTGAATTCGCCTAAGGAAATGGGAGAAGACGCGATTCGTTATGTCCAAGAAGGCTTTAATGTACTGAAGATTAAAGTTGGGAAGGATAATCTCCAAGAGGATATCGAAAGAATGCAGGAAATCCGCAGATGCGTAGGCAGCAGCGTCAAAATTCGTATAGATGCCAATCAGGGATGGCAGGTGAAGGATGCCATTCGCACGATCCGCCGTATGGAGGATTTAGGACTTGATATCGAACTGGTTGAGCAGCCAGTGAAAGCCGGGGACATCGAAGGGTTGAAAATGGTTACGGATCACGTGGAAACTCCCATTATGGCGGATGAGAGCGTGTTTACTCCCATTCAAGCTTTTGAGGTGCTGAAAAACCGCGCAGCCGACCTGATTAATATCAAACTGATGAAATCTGGCGGTATATACAAAGCACAGATCATTAATCATATCGCGGAAGAATTCGGTGTCGAATGCATGGTGGGCAGTATGATCGAATCCCGCGTGGCCGTAACAGCGGCAGCTCATCTTGCTGCCAGTAAGAAAAATATTACGCGCTGCGATTTCGATGCGCCACTCATGATGCTTCAAGATATTGTGGTTGGTGGCGTGCAGTATGACGGAAGGATCATGACCTTCCCCAAAGCAGCGGGGCTTGGCATTGTGGACGTGATCCACAGCCACCAAAGTGTCGTAGGATCATGAGCATACTTAAACGAATGATGGTCGCTGTTTCTGTGGCAACGGTATGGACGAAGCCGGAATCTCCAAGACCTATGGATGAGCTTGCATTGAAATATCCGGCCGAAATAAGAGAATGGCTGGGGCACATGACGCTTGAAGATAAGCTGGATCTATGTCTGGAGAACCGGGTGCAAACACAGATTCTTTATGGTTCATGCGTTCTTGTCGTGGAAGAAATGGTGAGAGAAGGCAAAGGTTGGAGCAAGGTGCTTATCCCACAGCAGGAAACACGCAAAGATGACTTAGGTTATCCAGGCTGGGTACCTAGCTGCCAGTTAGTTGGAGAAGCGAAAGCTCTTGTCGATACGAAAAGAGCAGAAGTGATCTCTGATAAAGCATGGTTGTATAAGAATTCGACCGAAAGGTTGATCGAGTTGAGCTATTTGACCTCTCTTCCAGTGCTAGGGGAAACGAAAGAATGGGTGAAAGTACTGACTCCGGAGGGGGAAGGGTATCTAAAAGCGGATGACATTCGCTTGATTGATGGCCCCTTAGCTCCTAAAGATGGAGAAACCCACACTGGACGTGGGATCGTGGAGCAAGGGAGGAGGTTCCTCAACCTGCCTTATCTATGGGGAGGAATGTCCTCTTTTGGCTATGATTGCTCCGGCTTTGCTTATGCCTTGCACAGATATTTTGGCATTTTGATTCCAAGGGACGCCTCTGACCAAGCGAAGCAGGGAACTCTCGTTGACAAGGAACAGCTGGAACCGGGGGATTTGCTCTTTTTCGCTCATGAAGATGGGAAGGGAGCTATTCACCATGTAGGGATTTACGCCGGAGACAATCAAATGATACATTCCCCTGAAACTATAAAATGTATAGAAATTGTTGACTTGAGCACATTTAAGCTGGCTAAAGAGCATTGCGTATCTAGAAGATATTGGGAATAAATGGAAATAGAGGAGATGAGCCGCAAGCAGCGGTTTATCTCCTCTATTTATTCACGCAATGGAAGCATTTAACTGGCGGACGCTGTCGCATCTTCCGCTTGAAGAGGCTGACGAACAATTTTCACATCATAGAAGGATATTTTGTTCGAGATGATATACGAGGGAGTCTCTCGATGGGCATGGGATTCACGGAAAGCCTCGCTTTTGGTCCACGCGTTGAAATCTTCTTTGGACCGCCAACGGGTTACCACACTCACTTCATCATACTCTTTGATATTTTCCGTCAAATGGACCTCCAGTCCGAGAAAACCTTCCATATATTCGACTTTACCGATTTTATCGAAACGCTCGATCAGTTTGTGGGCGTCGCCTTTCGTGATGTGCGAAGTGTTTTCGGCTTATTATGCGACGACGGATTTTAACTATATCGAGCCGGATTTTGCCGATGATGAGGCATTCCGCCGTTTTTTGGAGGAAATTCAGGAGAAATCTCTATTTGCCAGCGACATGACATTGACTTCGCAAGTCCGCATTCTGACATTGTCAACTTGTGACTATCTTCTGGATCCGGTGAACGGCCGTTTTGTCATCCATGCCCGTTTGAAGCGATTGGACTGAATGGCATATGGGAGACGAATAGTGTGTTTATGACGAAGGAATTGTGAATCCCAGTCATAGGGAATGAGGCTGTCCCGTAAGCCAAATTTAGGATATAAGCGTCGATAGATGATGGGGTTTATAATTCCATGTGGAATGAAGGGGCTTCCAGATCAGATAAGATCTGATCAATTCAGTTCAGTTCGCCTGAGCGTAAAAACCTGCGAAAATACAGGGATTTCCGGGCGAATTCGGTTAAAAAGTGGAAATGCCTGCGATTGTGCAGGCATTTTTATCTTTTTCAGCCGCTCATCCAGAAAAAGCCTCAAAAGCCTGCACAAACGCAGGAATTTAACAGTTTCGGCTGTTCCAAGAGCAAAAAAGATGCATAATTGCAGGTTTAGAGAAAGCAACTGGAGCTAGAGGTCAGAGAAAGTAGAATGCTCGTCAAGAGATTATCAGAACCTGTAACCGCTATAGTGAAATATTTCCTGCACACTCTGCAAAGATCTCCTGCCTCGCCTAAAAGTATGAAACGTATGAAGAAATTTTAGGGAGTCGAGCATGTTTGGAAAAGAGAAAGAGAGCAGGAACATTGGTGATTAAGCAAGCAAACTTGGGTGAACAGCTCTTTCTACATTTCCAGCGGGACAATCGGGAGTTTTAAAATGTGACAAACTGTAGGTGCGACTTCCGGAAAGGAAACAACTGCAAAACGCCGATTCAACCGGTGTTAGCTGTGGTTAATGACATATGACACTTTGGAAAGGGGAATGATGACGTAATGCAACTTGTTGGTATGACAAGTTCCTTGCCATACTTGGATTTAGCCAGACGTTATGAGGGCTAAATACGATTCAAGGAGAAATCATTCATGAAGAAAACGATTTGCACCACCAGTCTTGCGGTTCTACTATTATCTACCACAGTCGTTACCGCCTGTACCGCACCCAGTGGCGTATCCCCGACACCTGTTGCAACTGAGAAGACCAGCTTGGAAGGACCGCGAGATGCCAAGGAAGTAGAGACATTCGCAGATGGCGTTTTTGCGGATAAGATGAAGAAGTTTAATACCGTTGGTTCTAATTTTGTCGTCGTCACGGATGGGAAAGTGGTGCTTAGCAAAGGTTACGGTTATGCGGATAGGGAAAAGAAAATTCCAGTTGATAAAGATACTGTTTTCCAAATTGGCTCTGTGACAAAGTCATTCACGGCATTGGCCGCCATGCAGTTGGTCGATAAGGGGAAAATGGATTTAAAACACGATATCCAAGAGTACTTGGGAGGAATGAAGGTTCCGAATATAACGGGGAAAAAACTGACGATGTTTGATCTGCTCACTTATTCAAGCGGCGTTGACTTGCCGGATATCGTCACGGATATGTCTACAGAATATGTGAATAAAGATATTTCAATGAAGGAATACCTCGCTTCGCATATGCCAACTGTGGTCAGACCTCCGGGAGAAGCGTACACGTATGACAATTTTGGCTTCTTGCTAGCGGGATATGCCGTAGAGAACGTAATGGGGATGCCATATTCTCAGTACATGGAGAAAAATATTTTCAAACCGTTGGGCATGACCTCGACGAATGTACGTTTTACCCCTGAACTACTAGGCAGAATGTCTGCTCACTATGGACCCAAAGGAGAGCTGCTTCCCCTGGAGGGGTTTGCTCCAACAGAATGGCCTCAAGGCAGTATGGTCTCGACAGCAGATGACATGGCGAAATACCTCATTATGCATCTGAGCAAAGGAAAGTATGATGGCAAAGAAATAGTGAGCCAGAAGAGCATACAGCAAATGCAAACCTACCAGTTGTTTGCTGATAAGACGATTCCGATCACAACCATTGGATTTGAAGGTTATTTCCAAGAAAAGATGAACGATCAGCATGTCATTTTAAAAGGAGGGAATGTTCCAGGGCATTCTTCCTTGGTTGCTATTCTACCAGAGAAGAATACAGCATTGTACATGTCCTACAGCAACGACTCCATGATGAGTCTTGACGTGTATGAGGAATTTATGAATCATTATTATCCGAGAAAAGTAGAAGCTCCAAAGCCAACCTACGCGACAATCAGTGAGCAGCAAGCCAAAGACTACGTTGGATTATATCAAAACACGCGTCTTGCTGCCATAAGGACTCAAGTTTCATATTCGGATGGGAAATTACTTTTGGAGACTGGAACTACTGGCAAGCATACGTTGAAAATGATCCACCCTTTATTATTTGAAGATGAGTCAGGGATTAAATTGACGTTTAATAAAGATGAAGCGGGTCATATTGCGTATTTGTACTACATGCATCCCGCAATAGACATCGTAGCTTATGCGCAAAAAGTAAACATTAGTTCACCATTTTCTGATGTACCTGCGGATAGCAAATATAAGTCATTTATTAATAATCTTCATGCTTTGAAAGTCATGAGCGGAAAATCAGCCAGCCTCTTCGATCCCGAAGGAACGATGACACAGAAAGAATTCTCAGAAGTGCTGCTGCGCGCTCAAGGGTGGCAAAACATGCCCTATGCGGTTGAGCCGAATAAGAAGCTGATGATGACAGGAGTGCCTGATTATCAGCCGAATTCGCCTATCTCTAGACAAATGGCGGCGGTCATGATCCAAAACTTGAAACATGCTGCGCCTGGAACTAACGTTAAATTGAGTGGCGAAACGGATGCTTGGGCAATTGAAGCCATCACGGCTCTTGTTTCCCAAGGTATCATAGATCCGGATACGAAGATTAAAACAGATGCTTCCATAGACTTCCGTTCCAAGCAGCTTTTGAAGCGTCAAGAAGCCAGTGCGTTATTGGATCAAGCTTTTGATTACTATTCCTTGCCAATCCTCCATTAATTAAAAAAATAAGTTCATGGTCATTGAGAACAATTATCGATAGAATATTTTGTGCTTCGCATTCTTTTTTCGCGAGGCTCTTTCTTTTTATAGCAATCGGATTTATAGTAATTGTGTTCTCTGTGCAGAAAATGGATACTTGCAATAAGCTTTAAGGAGACATGAGCCGATGATTCGTGTAATGCTTGTTGATGATGAAGAAGATTCGCTGGATTTGTTGGAAATTTTGCTCGGACAAATTGGAAACATTCAGGTAGTAGGAAGGTATAGCAATCCGATTCAAGCGATTAAAGCTTTGGGCAATTCACATGTAGATGCCGTGTTCCTGGATATCCATATGCCGGGAATGAAGGGCACGGAAGCTGCCAGAAAAATCAGAAGCATGATCCCTCAAATGCCGATCATATTCACAACAGCATATGCGGAATACGCGATTGAAGCGTTTGAAATTCAATCGACTGACTACCTGCTGAAGCCATTTACGAGAGACAGGTTGCAGAACACGATTGAGCGTATTAAATCGTTATCGGATCCCATCATTCAGGCACGTCAGCGCGCAAGCATCACCCCGACCGTCTACTGTTTGGGAGGCTTCCATATTGGATTGCCAGGTGACGAGAGCAAGGTGCTGACATGGAAAACGAAAAAGGAAAAGGAGCTTTGCGCGTTTCTGATCCACTATGCAGGAAAATCGGTGAATACGGCATCGATTATTGAGGCGTTATGGCCGGGGTACGATCTGAACAAGGCGAAAACGTATTTGTATACATGCCTGTCTTATTTAAGGAAAAGCTTGGCGGAACATCGTATTCCGATCTATATACGCAAAGCGGATCAAGGGTTCGTCGCTGTATTGGACGGGCCCACGGTCGATGCAGCCGACTTTGAGCAGCTGCTGAGCAGCACCTTGGCTGAAGAGAAAATGGTCGAAAGGTCTTACGACACAATGAACCAGAAGTACACAGGTGAATATATGGAAGCTTGCGATTTCAGTTGGGCTACCGCCAGACAGTTGGAGATTAAAGCCTCGTATGTTCGCGCGCTCCGTAAATGGTACGCGTATTTTCGAAGTCAGGGCAACCGTACGCTTGCGGTGGACAGCATGCAAAAGCTATTGTTGCTTGCCCCTGATTCCGAGATCGACGGACGCGAGTTGATCAAGCTGCATCAGAAGATGGGCAATCGTAATGAGGCGTATCGAGTCTGCTTGCAATTGGAACAAGCGGTGCGCGTTCAATTGGGAGCGGAACTGGAGGAAGAGACAATGCGGCTATTCCAACAAACGAAAGAGCAAGCCCAATGAGAAAAAAAGTTGCGGCAGCGCTTATCACGTTATCTCTGTTGATTGCAACCTATGGGCTGTTGTTGAGCTACTTCTCTATCCATAAAAAGCCAATGCCTGCAGCGGTGAATGGGGCTATGGACTTAACCGCTTGGAAATTCGAGGAGGATGGAGTCGTTCGGCTGGATGGGCAGTGGGAGCTTTATCCGGATCAACTGCTTACTCACCAGCCTTCTCTCTCTTCTGCTGCAACAGGGGGATTAACGCCTGAAATGATTCAGGTCCCCGGATCATGGTTAAAACAGCTGGATACGATTGACATGGCGACCTACCGATTACAGATCCAGATCGGTGATGCAAGCGCGGTCTATGGATTGAAAACAGCATCTGTCCTGATTTCCAATCGGCTTATCGTCAATGGTCAAATCGTCGGATCAAGCGGGAATCCGGCAGATAAGCAGCATTACTACGCGCTTAACAAACCGTATGTCAGCTACTTCACGTTGCAGCCGGGCTGGAATGAAATTCTGGTTCAGGTGGCCAACTATGAATTTCGTGTAGGCAGCGGGATTGGCGAATCGCTTCTCTTGGGCAAGGCCGAGCAAATTGCTGTGCTTCGCGATCGAGCGACAGCTCATGATTGGATCGCGTTAACCGCCTTCCTGATCATGGGATTATATTTTATCGGATTGTTTTCCCAACGTAGAAACGATGTTTCACTTGCGGTATTTGGCATCGTTTGCTTATGTATTGCTGCATTTACAAGCGTCAGTGGTGAGAGAGTACTTTTCGATGCGGTCGGTCCGTTTCCGTTCTGGCTTTATTTCCGAATCCAGATGGTTTCGACAGTTGGCGTAGGCGTTGGATTTTTCCTCTATATATATACCGCTTTCCGGCCTTACTGCTTTACATGGCTCACTCGAGGCGGGCTGGCCGCAGGGGGGATACTTGCCCTGCTGCATATTGGCTTCGCCTCCCAGCTTACAACAGGGCCGCTTCGTCAATTGACGTCGTTTTACGTTACTTTCGCGTTGCTGTATGCAACATATGTATTCGTATATACGGCCCTGCACAATGTAGCGGGCAGCGGGTATTTGGCCGTAGCGGCAATGGCGTTGAATGCGATGGTGCTGAACCAGAATATGAACGTTTACTTCGGCGTGCCGATCTATTCGCTTGCGCCGGTTGAACCTTTTCTTGTTCTGCTGATGCTTGCGCTCTTGATGTCGCTCCGGTTCTCGAACGCTTTTCAGAAGATTGAGGAGCTGTCCGGGCAATTGATTCAAGCGGACAAGTTAAAGGACGATTTTCTCGCCAGAACTTCGCATGAATTCAAGACCCCGCTTCACGGTGTGATGAATATTTCCCGGTCCATGCTGGACGATGCCATTCATCCGCCAACTGCCGAACAGCGGGAAAAGATTCAATTGATTACGGACATTACGAGGAAGCTTTCGCAGCTCGTGTACGACATCTTGGACTTATCCAAGCTGAAGCTGGGCGAACTGAGAATCGTTCCGGCGCCGATCGATGTTCGTTCGGTCGCGGAGGTGCAAGTGCGCTTCTATTCCTATCTGTGCACGGAAAACCATATTCAACTGGTCAACCATGTGCCTGCACAGCTATCTTCGGCTTATGCCGATGAAATCCGTGTGAGCCAGGTTATCGGAAATTTGCTGGACAATGCGATCAAGCATACGGAGAGTGGAATGATCGTCATTACCGGGAGGGAGCATGAAGGCAGGCTCGAAATTGCGGTGCACGATACAGGCAAAGGCATCGAACCTCAAGACATTCCATTCATTTTTGAACCATTCAAATCATTCGAGGGAGATCAGCAGCGCGGCTTCGGATTAGGGCTGCCGATCGCGAAGCAACTAGTCGAACTGCAAAAGGGTACGCTTTGGGTTGCTTCCACGCCTGGAGTCGGTTCTACCTTTACATTCACGCTTCCGATCGCCGATCAGCGAAGAGATGCGTCATCGCCTTTGTCCTATTCAAGTCCTCAGGTCATGCCAAGGGAAACTGAATATTCCTTCGTTACGCCTTATCACACCAATCAGAGCGGCAAGCTTACGGTTCTGATCGTCGACGATCAGTACGTGAACTTGAAAGTTTTATTGGACACGCTTCGAGTCCTCGACTATCGCGTGATTGCAGTCAAAAACGGGTACGAGGCGCTGGAGCAGATCGATCAATCGGGCAGAATTGATCTCGTCATTCTCGATCTGATGATGCCGGGCATGTCTGGCTATGAAGTGTGTCAGGAGATTCGCAAACGATACTCGCTGCTGGAACTGCCTGTTCTGATGGTGACGGCAGCCATTCAACCCCAAGATAAGGTGGCAGCATTCCAAGCGGGGGCGAACGATTACTTGCCCAAACCGTTCGATCTGGAGGAGCTTAAAGCAAGGATCGGCAGCTTGCTCGCGATGAAGGAATCGCTTGGTCGAGCGGTCCACATGGAAGTGGCGTTTTTGCAATCGCAGATCAAACCTCATTTTTTGTATAACGTGCTGAACAGTATTGTGGCATCAAGCTATAAGGATGTGGAGCGAGCAAGGAAGATGATCACTGATCTCGCGGATTACTTGCGAGGAAGCTTTCGGTTCAGCAACGCGGAGGAACGTATTGGGTTTGCAGAAGAATTCAGCCTCATTCGAACGTATGTTGAGATTGAGCGAGCCCGATTCAAAGATCGTATTCGCTTCGAATATGATATCGCAGAAGCTGCCTATGGATTGCACATGCCGCCGCTTCTGTTGCAGCCGCTTGTAGAAAATGCGATCCGTCACGGGATCGGTGATCGCATTGAAGGCGGCACGGTAACGTTGACGGCGGAAGAGTCCGATGGGAAATGGCGGTTCGTCGTAGCCGACGACGGCGTCGGGATCGCACCTGAACGAGTGAAGACGCTGCTTGAACGAGCCGGCACAGATGAGCCGCAGGGGGTCGGCTTGCGGAATATTAACAAGCGGCTGAAATACGAATATGGCATTTCGCTGGAGTTGGAAAGCGAACCAGGACGCGGTACGAGAGTCACTATATGCATCCCTGCTTCGTCGGTTTAACAGCACTATGCCGATTGACCTAACAGGTTCTCATCGATTTCAGATGAGGCCTGTTTGATTTTGGTGAAAATTGTCGATTTTTAAGGTTTCTTTAAGGTGCAGTCGGATATGCTGAGCTAGAAAATGTGGTATTTGAGAAAGAACGACGATCAGGAGAGGAAGATGCGTTTTGATCCCAGCAATGAGAAGCAGTAAGAAAAACGATAGAATACGAAAAACGGCACATCTTTTGCTCGCCGTTATACTTTTGATACCGCTTCTATTAAGCAGCGGCGCGGCTTCGGCAGCAGCCGGTTGGTCGATGATAGACGGCGGCGGAGTCAATGGATTGAACGTTAATCCTGCAAGTAGAGCAGAACTTCCTGTATTAGCCGTATTTAGAAACGAAGTTTATATGGCGTGGCAAGAAAAAAACGGAACGATCAGTCAAATCAGAGTCAAGAAATATAACGGCACGGGCTGGGTTAGCGTCGACGGCAACGGTCCGAACGGATTGAACGTGAATACTGGCAAAGCGGGAACAACACCAACTCTAACCGTGTTCAAGGATGCTTTGTATATCGCGTGGGTAGAAGTGAGCGTAGCGAATAATACTCAAATTCGGGTCAAAAAGTATGACGGCGAAAGCTGGACGAGCGCCGAGGACGTAAGTCTGAGCGGAATAAACGTAGATTCTACACTGAATGCTCTCGGTCCTACACTGGCTGTATACAACGGCGCTCTGTATGCATCATGGTCTGAAGTTTATAAAATCCGGGTCAAGATGTATAACGGTACCTTGTGGACGAACGTCGACGGAGGTACGAACGGATTAAATATAGATTCATCCAAACTCGCGGCTTTTCCTGCTTTGGCCGTATTGGGGAATGATTTAATCGCGGTCTGGTCCGAAGTATCCGGGTCCATTTATCAACTGCGAGCGAAAAAGTATAACGGGGCAAGCTGGACGATAATAGACGGAGGAACGACCGGGTTAAATATGGTTAGCGGGAAAAGCGCGATCTACCCGTCGGTAGCCGCGATTGACGGCGCTTTGTACTTAGCTTGGAATGAACCGGTCGATTCGACGACGGACGACCAAATTCGGGTGAAGAAATACGACGGCAACACTTGGTCAAGTATTGACGGCGGCGGGAAATATGGAATCAACGCGGATCCCGCATTTCGAGCCAATTATGTGAAAATAACGACGTTTAATCATGATGTATATGCGGTATGGCAAGAATATTCCGGAAATGTAGGATCAACTGCCGTATTTAAAATTCGCGCAAAGAAGTATGACGGTACGGCCTGGATGAGCGCCGAAGCCGGCAGCAACGGTCTGATCGTGGATCCTTCGAAAGTTGCCAATTTTCCTGCCGTGACCGCGCTAAGCAACGTTTTATTCGTTGCGTGGCAGGAGAGAAACAGTACGATTGAGCAACTTCGGGCGGCTAACTATGCGGTACCCGTACCTCCAGCGGTCAACGGCGTTACCGTCACTCCCGGCACGGCGAGCGTCGCGCAAGGTAGAAGCAGACAGCTGACGGTTGCGGTGGACGCAGTGGGAGGAGCGGTGACGACGGTCACATGGACGAGTAGCGACGCTAGTAACAAGGTGGCAGTCAGCGGAGCGGGGAACGTCACCGTTGCGGCTGATGCCGCGCTAGGAGATTATACAATCACTGCGACCTCGACGGTGGATAATAGCAAAAAAGGAACAGCGACGATAACCGTTACGGCTATGCCGCCGGCTGTCAACAGCGTAACCGTCAGTCCAAGCACAGCAAGCGTGGTGCAAGGAGGAAGCAAGCAGCTTACAGCTTCGGTAGATGCGGTAGGCGGAGCGGCGACGACGGTCGCGTGGACAAGCAGCGACGCCAGCAATAAGGTGGCGGCGGATAGCGCAGGGAACGTGACCGTGGCGGCGGACGCCACGCCTGGAAATTATACGATCACGGCAACCTCGACGGTGGATAACAGCAAAAAAGGAACGGCGACGATAACGGTCACCGCAGCGCCTGCTATCAGCAGCGTCACCGTGAGCCCAAGCACCGCAAGCGTGGTGCAGGGCGGAAGCAAGCAGCTTACAGCTTCGGTAGATGCGGTAGGCGGAGCGGCGACGACGGTCGCGTGGACGAGCAGCGATGCTAAGGTGGCGGTGGACAGCGCTGGAAAAGTGACCGTAGCGGCGGACACTGCGCTTGGCGATTATACGATCACGGCCACCTCGACGGTGGATAACAGCAAAAAAGGAACGGCGACGATAACGGTCACCACAGCGCCTGCTATCAGCAGCGTAACCGTGAGCCCAAGCACAGCAAGCGTGGTGCAGGGAGGAAGCAAGCAGCTCACAGCTTCGGTAGATGCGGTTGGCGGAGCGGCAACGACGGTCACGTGGACGAGCAGCGACGCTAAGGTGGCGGTGGATAGCGCAGGGAACGTGAGCGTAGCGGCTGACACTGTGCTTGACGATTATACGATCACGGCCACCTCGACGGTGGATAACAGCAAAAAAGGAACGGCGACGATAACGGTCATCGCAGCGCCTGCTATCAGCAGCGTAACCGTCAGCCCAAGCACCGCAAGCGTGGTGCAGGGAGGGAGCAAGCAGCTCACAGCTTCGGTAGATGCGATTGGTGGAGCGGCAACGACGGTCACATGGACGAGCAGCGACGCTAAGGTGGCGGTGGACAGCGCAGGGAACGTGAGCGTGGCGGCTGACACTGCGCTGGGCGATTATACGATCACGGCCACCTCGACGGTGGATAACAGTAAAAAAGGAACGGCGACGATTACCGTAACCGCAGCGCCTGCTATCAGCAGCGTCACCGTGAGCCCAAGCACCGCAAGCGTGGTGCAGGGAGGAAGCAAGCAGCTCACAGCTTCGGTAGATGCGGTTGGCGGAGCGGCAACGACGGTCGCGTGGACGAGCAGCAACGCTAAGGTGGCGGTGGATAGCGCAGGGAACGTGAGCGTGGCGGCTGACACTGTGCTTGGCGATTATACGATCACGGCCACCTCGACGGTGGATAACAGCAAAAAAGGAACGGCGACGATAACGGTCACCGCAGCGCCTGCGGTCAACAGCGTAACCGTGAGCCCAAGCACCGCAAGCATCGAGCAAGGAGGAAGCAGGCAGTTTACGGCTTCCGTAGATGCGGCAGGAGGAGCGGTGACGACAGTAACATGGAAGAGCAACGACGCCAAAGTGGCGGTGGACAGCGCGGGGAACGTGAGCGTGGCGGCTGACACTGCGCTGGGCGATTATACAGTCACAGCCACCTCGACGGTGGATAACAGCAAAAAAGGATCAGCGACGATAACGGTTACGGCAGCGCCTGCTATCAGCAGCGTAACCGTGAGCCCAAGCACCGCAAGCATCGAGCAAGGAGGAAGCAGGCAGTTCACGGCTTCCGTAGATGCGGCGGGAGGAGCGGTGACGACAGTAACATGGAAGAGCAACGACGCCAAAGTGGCGGTGGACAGCGCGGGGAACGTGACCGTGGCGGCGGACACTACGCTGGGCGACTATACGGTCACGGCATCCTCGACAGTGGATAACAGCAAAAAAGGATCAGCGACGATAACGGTTACGGCAGCGTCTTCCTATAAGATCGCTGCAATCACTAATCAAACGTTAACGGCGCTTACTCAGGGATATGAATCAGGTAACCAAGAGACTAGAAGCATTGCCGTCACGAATATCGGCACAGGTAATTTGACGCACCTGTCGGTAACGCTTAGCGGCGCAAACGCTAACGAGTTTGTCATGACACAGCCGGATTCTACTTTAGCTGGCAGTGCATCAACAAGCTTTGACATCCATGCCAAAGACAATTTGCCAGCAGGTACCTACACGGCAATGGTCACCGTATCTGCGGATCATATGACGCCTGTAACGTTTATCGTTACGCAAGTGGTGAACTTGCCGAACGCTCCCGCCAATCCGCAAAATCTTGCGGCTGACGTCGGCGACCGTCAAATTAATCTGAGCTGGAGCACAGGATCGGATGCGACGCAGTACCATATTTATATGGCAACGGATGCAGATCTAACTAACATCGTTGAAATTGCGACAGTCACTTCTTCTACCTACAACATACAAAACCTGGTCAACGGAACCCGCTATTACTTTGTGGTCAAATCAGAAAACTCAGGGGGCTTGAGCGCGGCATCAAATCAAGTAAGCGCGACTCCGGCAACTATACCAGGAGCGCCAGCCAATGTGACGGCGGTTGCAGGTAACGGACAAGCCGTCGTTACGTTTACGGCTCCAGCGGATAACGGCGGAAGTGCGATTACTGGATATGAAGTGACTGCTTCACCGGGGAATGTGGTCGTAATCGCAGACGCGAGTCCGATTACGCTCACAGGATTGACGAATGGAACGAGCTATACATTTACGGTAAAAGCGATCAATAGCGCAGGGAGAAGCGAAGTCTCTGCACAATCGAATACAGTGATTCCGAGAGCATCAGATAAGGATACGGATACGCCATCTCAACCTTCCGCTCCAACGACAACGGGTTCTACGAACACTCCAAACACAGGTGTGGATATCCTAGTTAACGGGAAAGTCGAGAATGCGGGCACTGCCACAATTACAAAACGAAACAATCAAACCGAAATGACTGTAGTTGTGGATCAGAAAAAACTGGATGAAAGGCTCGCAGCGGAAGGGCAACATGCCGTAGTCACGATTCCGATCAACCAAACATTCGATATCGTCATTGGCGAACTGAACGGTCAAATGGTGAAGAACATGGAGGACAAGCAAGCCGTTCTGGAGTTCAAAACCGATCATGCGACGTACACGCTTCCAGCGCGACAAATCAATATCGGCGCTATATCTCAGCAAGTCGGTGAATTAATAAACTTGCAGGACATTAAAGTGCGGATTGAAATCGCCGTCCCAGCAACGGATACGTTGAAGGTTGTGGAAAGCGCAGCAGCCAAGGGACAATTCACGCTTGCTGCCCAGCCGCTGAACTTTACGGTGAGAGCCGCTTATGGAGAAAAAAACGTCGAAGTAACGAAGTTCGACGCCTATGTGGAAAGAACAATCGCGATTCCGGATGAGGTTGATCCAGGCAAGATTACAACAGGAGTTGTAGTTGAGCAGGATGGGGCAGTACGTCATGTACCGACTAAGGTCCGAAATATTAACGGAAAGTATGAGGCCCAAATCAACAGCTTGACCAACAGCACGTATGCGGTCGTCTGGCATCCGCTCGAATTCAGCGATGCGGCGAATCATTGGGCAAAAAATGCCGTTAACGACATGGGATCCCGGATGGTCGTCAACGGAACGGGGAATGGCATGTTCAGTCCTGACCAAGAAATCACCCGTGCCGAATTTGCAGCTATCATGGTTCGCGGATTAGGCTTCAAGCTGGAGAATGGAGCAACGCCATTCTCAGATGTGAAGTCGGAAGATTGGTACAGCGGCGCGGTCAGTACGGCTTATTCACATCGGCTTATCAGCGGCATGGAAGACGGTACGTTCCGACCGAATGACAAGATTACGAGAGAACAGGCAATGGTTATTCTATCCAAAGCGATGGCGATAACCGGTCTGAAAGACAAGATCCTAGAACAATCAGCAGACTCTGCACTTCGTCCATTTGAAGATGCGGCCGGAGTGTCCTCATGGGCGCAAGGCAGCGCTGCGGACAATGTGAAGGCTGGCATTGTAGTTGGAAGAAACGGGGCTTTACTTGCGCCGAAGGGTTACATGACCCGTGCTGAGGTTGCAACTATCATACAGAGATTATTGCAAAAATCAGGTCTGATTTAATCGAAAAAGCGGAATGCAGGCTGACGAAGCCGGGCGTTCCGCTTTTTTGTCCATTCCTATTTATTTTCCTGCGGTTGCTCATCTTTTGATGACTTTGAAGCAACTGAGGATCAAATTCCTGCAAATCTGCATCTTTTTTGCTCAGAGTCTACCTATAGATCCTAAATTCCTGCGAATCTACATCTTTTGATGAAGATTTTCAAGTTTTAGGAAGAATAATTAATAAATCCCTGTATAATTGCAGGTATTTTCATTTTTTAAGCGATTTTGTTGAAAAAGCCTGCACTTTTGCAGTTTTTACTCGGATAACACAGGCGTAATTCCGGTGGAATTTGGCAACAGGTTGGGGTTGCAGTTGCAGTTGCAGTTGCAGTTGCAGTTGCAGTTGCAGTTGCAGTTGCAGTTTGCAGTTGCAGTTTGCAGTTGCAGTTGCAGTTGGTGTTGCAGTTGGTGTTGCAGTTGGTGTTGCAGTTGCAGTTGCAGTTTGCAGTTGCAGTTGGTGTTGCAGTTAGGGTTAGGCGTACCAGTTGGAGCCTCTAAAACAGAAGAGACAGCCTCGAAGTCATATTCGACTTTTTGAGACAGCCTCATCTCATTCAAAATCTATAGTGCGGGTGAATACTGCTTCTCAAATGATTCACCCTCCGTCCCCAATATGTTAATTTCAATCTAGCATTTTACTATGGCTCTGTAAACCTCAGCTTCAAATCATCTCTGCGGTGTTTACATAATATTTACCTATGGTAAACATGTAGTTGACATTCTATTGCTACAATTAGGTCCTTAATGACTGCAAGAGTGTTAAATACATCTACAAAGGAGATTAAGATGAACATCGTTAACAAAAGAGCGTTATCAGTTTTGCTATCTTTTGCCTTATTGATTGGGATGTTTGGCGTATCTGCTCCGGCATCCGTAAAGGCTGAGTCGACAGATCCGGTTATTTTGCTGCAAGGAAATTCGGAGTGGAAATATTACGACAAAGGTATGGATCAAGGTACAGTATGGCAATCCACTTATAATGATACGACATGGAGTTCTGGCAGTGCCCCGTTTGGATATAAGGATAATGGAAGTGGAGTGACAACTGGTCTGTTTGGCCCGTTGAAAACGACTGTAGATTACGGTTCAAACAAAAGCAAAAAATATTCAACTACTTATTTCCGTAAGGTATTGAATGTAGATAAAAGCAAGATTGATGCGTATGGTCAAATACTCGGTACTTTTGCAATCGATGATGGTGCCGTTATCTATGTGAATGGAACGGAAATTACTCGTTTCGGTATGCCGGATGGTGAAATTACATATACAACGAAGGCAACTTCCGGCAAAGATCTTCCTGTCATTTACGATGCTGTGGATCTTACAGCAGCGTTAAAAACGAATCTCCACGATGGCAATAATGAGCTTGCGATTGAGGTTCATCAGCAAAGTGACGGCAGTTCTGATCTCTATTTCGATATGAAACTTGTTGCTGTTGCTGTTGCTCCAGTTGTGGCTAATGTGAGCAAGGTAACGGTAACGTTCAATGGAGATCCGACCAGCTCGAAGGGTTTCACTTGGTATACATCGCTTGATTCAAATGATAGCGACTTGCAAGTCGTAGAAAAAACAGGCAGTACGCCTGATTTTACAAAAGCAACGGCATTTACAGGTCGTTCAACTAAAGCAACGAATTCTGCGCAAGAAAATGTACATAAAGCCGAAGCAACAGGCTTAAAAGCGAATACGACCTATTTCTTCCGGGTCGGCGATAAGAAGTTGAATTCTTGGAGCGCCACAGGCACATTCCTGACCGCACCGAAAAGCGGAGCATTTTCCTTCATTGATATGACGGATACGCAAGCGCAAGATGAAGAAGAGGCAGCCATTTCCGCTGCGACGCTGTCCAAGGCATTGGCAACCGTGCCGAATGCGAAATTCGTTCTTCATAATGGTGATGTTGTAGAACACGGCACGACGGAGCAGGAATGGAACTGGCTGCTTGGGCATTCGCAGCAGAGCCTGCTGAACACGACGATTGTACCGGCAGCGGGTAATCATGAAGAATCAGGCAATGCTTTCTTTGAACATTTTGACATTAAGCAGCAGGAAAACTCAGACATTTCAACGGGTGCTTACTACTCGTACGATTATAGCAACGCTCATGTAATTGTACTGAACTCGAATGAGAAAAAGAAATCAACGATCTACGATAATTTTTCTGACGCTCAGGTTGAATGGATGAAACAAGATGTGCAAGCAGCCAAAGCGGCAGGCGCACAATGGATTCTAGTTAATATCCACAAAGGTCCGTATACAACCGCCAATCATGCGACAGACAGCGATATTAGCGGAGCGAATGGCGAGAGAAACAAAATTGCCCCGCTGATGAATGAGCTGGGAATCGATTTCGTATTCCAAGGACATGACCACATCTATGCGCGCACAAAACCGATCATGAAAGACGGCAGTGCAGAAGCAGTTGAGAAAATAACAGAAACGTTAAACGGTCAAACAATTGAATATGCGGTAAAACCAGATGGCACCGTTTATTTAATTCCAGCGGCAGCTGGCGCAAAGGTTTATTTTAAAAATACCAAACTAGATGCAGCTTATCTGAATCTTTTCGAGAGAGCCGAAGAGAATCATGCGAAGAAGTACGGGGATACAACGACTATTGCTCGTGGACAAGTCCAAAATTTCGTCAGTGTTACCATCGATAAAAACAAAATGACTGCTGTAAGCTATGAAATTGATAAGAACATCAATAATGGCGTTCCGTTTATTATTGATCAGTTCGGTATTGTGAAAGAAGAGGTAGCCGAGCCAGATCCTGTTGTGGAAGTAAGCAAGGTAACGGTAACGTTCAATGGAGACCCGACCAGTTCGAAAGGCTTCACTTGGTATACATCGTTTGATTCAACAAATAGCGACCTGCAAGTCGTAGAAAAGAAAGGTACTACGCCTGATTTTACAAAAGCAACGGCATTCACAGGTCGTTCGTCCAAAGCGACGAATTCTGCGCAAGAAAATGTGCATAAAGCTGAAGCCGCAGGCTTAAAAGCGAACACTACGTATTTCTTCCGTGTTGGGGATGCGAAGTTGAATTCCTGGAGCGAGACAGGCACATTCCTGACTGCACCGACAAGCGGAGCATTTTCCTTCATTGATATGACGGATACGCAAGCACAAGATGAAGAAGAGGCAGCCATTTCCGCTGCGACGCTTTCCAAGGCATTGGCAACCGTGCCGAATGCGAAGTTCGTTCTTCACAATGGTGATGTCGTAGAACACGGCACGACGGAGCAAGAATGGAACTGGCTGCTGGGGCATTCGCAGCCGAGCTTGCTGAACACGACGATTGTACCGGCAGCGGGTAATCATGAAGAATCAGGCAATGCCTTCTTTGAACATTTTGACATTAAGAAAGCTGAGAACTCCGATACTTCAACAGGAGCGTACTACTCGTACGACTACAGCAACGCTCATGTGATTGTGTTGAACTCGAATGAGAAAAATAAATCAACGGTATACGATAATTTCTCTGACGCTCAGGTTGAATGGATGAAACAAGATGTGCAAGCTGCCAAAGCGGCAGGCGCACAATGGATTCTTGTTAATATCCACAAAGGACCATACACAACCGCAAACCATGCAACAGATAGCGATATTAGCGGAACGAAGGGTGAGAGAAACAAAATTGCCCCGCTAATGAATGAACTGGGAATCGATTTTGTTTTCCAAGGACATGACCACATCTATGCGCGTACAAAGCCGATTATGAAAGACGGTAAAGCGGAAACAGTTGAGAAAATAACTGAAGTGTTAAACGGTCAAACGATTGAATACGCCGTAAAACCAGATGGCACCATTTATTTAATCCCAGCCGCAGCTGGGGCAAAGGTTTACTTTAAGAATACCAAATTGGACGAAACTTATTTGAATCTATTCGAGAGAGCGGAAGAGAACCATGCGAAGAAGTATGGGGATACAACGACTAAAGCTCGTGGACAAGTACAGAATTTCGTCGGTGTTACGATCGATGGCAACAAGATGACAGCTGTAAGTTATGAAATCGATAAGAACATTAATAATGGCGTTCCGTTTATTATCGATCAGTTCGGTATCGTGAAGAATGAGGAAACGTATGGATATAGCATTAGCACACCGCAAGTTTCAGTAACGGGGCTTTCTGCGACGGTTTCAGCAACTATTCAAGATCTGAAGAATGTATCTGAAAAAGCGACAGTTATCTTCCAGTTGATGGATGGAAATACGCCGATTCAGCTTGTGTCCATAAAAAATGATATCCAAGACGCGCAAGAAGTTACGGCACAATTCAATCTGCCATCATTCAAAAATTACACAGTCAAAGTATTGCTCTGGGATGATCTTCAAAATCAAGTAGCTAAAGCACAACCACAAGATGCCGCTATTGCACCATCAACTACTAAATAGTGATCATTCATAGAGGGGCTCTGCGAGCTCCTCTATGAAATCTATGAAGATTGGTTAAGAAATACAAAAAGACTGGAGAATTCATTTTGAAAAATAAACTGCTTGGCCTACTTTTGACGCTAACGTTAGTATTCGCACTTATTCCGGTGTACGCTAATGCGGACAACTACCAGGTAGTTGTCTCTGTAAACAGCAATCAGGTGACCGTTACAGGAGGGAATGCCTCTTATGCAGGAAAGGCTCTTACATTACGCGTAGTTGATAGCTACAGCCGTAATATTTTAGCTGATCAAGTTAAAGCTGCTGCGAACGGCAAGTATTCATTTGGTCCATACACCTTGGAAAATGGAAATTATACGGCTTGGGTTGGCGGTATGGATGTGGCAGAATCCAAGGCGTTCTCCGTATCTCAATCACCGGCAGAAGGTACAAATGCCAACCTGAAATCTTTACAACTGAGCTCAGCTCCTATCGAGTTCTCAGCTGATCAAACAGATTATACGGCAAGTGTTGCAAACAGGGTTAGCCGTGTAACCGTTACGGCAAATGCCGACGATGTTCAGGCCATTGTGAGAATTAATAATGAAGAAATGGCAACCAAGGACATTGATTTAAAAGAAGGCGTTAATGCGGTTTCCATTGAAGTAACCGCTCAAGATGGGGTTACGAAAAAGAAATACAATCTAACGATCAAAAGAGCAATTGCGATAACAGCGGCTTCAGGTGAAGCGATTCAAGTAAGCACTGAACCTGTAAGCATTACAGTTCCAAGTGATGCATCCAATGTTTCAATCAAAGTGGAAGCAAGCACGGTGGGTAGTACGAAACAAGCGCTGCTGCCTTTGATTGATGTGCAAGCCGTCACCTCTCTAGGTGCGGTTGATGTGTCTATTCCTCAGGGTACCCAAATTACAGCTCCCGATAGCTGGGATGGTACGATTAAGCTGCCGGAAGTACTGAGCAACAGCAGCGTATCTATTAGCGATGGCAGCGTGAGCGCCGTCATTGAAGTAGGCTTGCCGGATGTAACGCTAACTTTCGACAAAGCAGTACGTTTACTCCTGCCGAACCAGGGGGATAAGTCTGTCGGCTACGTGAGAAATGGCGCTTTTACACCAATTACGGGCTCCATTTCGGAAGATAGTCAAACCGTGGCAAATCGCACAATCACTGCAGGTGGAGACGCAAAAATAAAGGTTGGCAGCGATCTTGTGGTTTGGACAAAGCACTTTACCAAATTTGCCAGCTATACGCCTGTGACTAGAAATGATAATGGAAGCAGTGGAAGTGGAAGCAGCGGAGGCGGAACGCCATCCAACGCAGGAACAATGACGGCTGAGGGTGGAACGTTAACTTTAAATGGCGCGAAAATCGATGTGCCGGCTGGAGCATTGGCTAACAGTATTAAGGTAAGCGTAGATAAAGTAAGCGATACCTCCATGCTGCCCGTTGACTTGTCTCTTAAATTAATAAGCGGTGTCTATGAAATCATAAAAGATCAAGAAGGCGATTTTAACAAGTCTGTTGTGATCACATTGCCTTTCGACAAGACGGCCGTGGACTTTACGAAGTCACTGGTAGGTGTATATTGGCTCAATGAACAAACCCATACATGGGTGCAATTGGACGATCTGCAAGTAGACCAAGTCAATGCGACGGCTTCTGGATCTGTTAAGCATTTCACAAAGTTCGCTGTACTTGCTTCCGATAAAAAAGCTGTTAATCCAGCTGGAACTAGTCTTATCGATATCAAGGGACATTGGGCCGAAGCTAACATTCGTGAGTTAGTTAAACAAGGTGCGATCAACGGATATTCGGACAACTCCTTTAAGCCAGACAACAAAATAACGCGAGCTGAATTCGTTACCGTTATCGTCAAGGCTTTGAATCTTAAAGCTCAGGATGGGAAAAGTTTCGAAGACACGTCAACTCATTGGGCAAAAGGTGCGATTGCAATTGCCGCAGCGCTTGGTGTTGTTAACGGCTATACGGAACAGTCTTTTGGTCCTGACGATTTCATAACAAGGGAGCAAATGGCGGCAATCATCATTCGTGCTGCTCAGATGGATCCGATTGCCAAGAACATCGATTTTTCGGATAGTTCATCTGTATCCGACTGGGCTCGTTCGGCTTTTGCGACCGCGATTGCCAAAGATTTGGTTAATGGATATGAAGACCATACGGTGAAGCCGCAGGCGAACACGACCCGCGCGGAAGCCGTAACCGTCATTCTAAGAGCATTGGCATTAAAAAAATAAACGTATGCTGATAAAGCTGCTGCTCAGTAGATTAACTACTGAGCAGCAGCTTTTTTATTGTTTTTGAAACAACAAAAACGGAGCCGCGCGGGTTTGCGGGCTCCGTTTTCTGATTATGGATGGGATATCACATTGTATGACTGAAACAAGGTTATTTGCTATTCCACGCACTTTGAAAAGCAGGTCCTGCTGGCCCAGTGGAGATATCGGTTTCACCAATTTCCCCCCACAAGCCTGCATAGTTAATGAACGCTTGTCCATTCAACGGATGGGACAGTTCGCCTACATTGACTACGTTGTAGTAGGTATTGAAGCTGTCGCCAGCGCCGGTGTAGTCGCTTGGCAGTACGCCGCGAGATTGCTGCCCGGCGGTTGGGTAGCTGGCATGTGTTCCGACTGCGGAGTAGACAACTGGATGTTTGTAATCGCTGGTCAGCTTCTGGCTGTCAGTGGCAATCGCGCCATCCTTCGTTGCGAATTGCAGTTGGGCGGAAGTGTAGTCTTTGCCTTCGCCATTATGGGCGGAATAATAGGCGGAAACAAATTGCTGACTGCTGTTCACGGTTACTGTGACATGCTCCCAGTCGCCTTCATGATTAAAGTCCAGACCTGCAACGGACGGGGAATCGTTATAAGGGTAAAAGAACCAATATTGCAGGTCGTAGCCACCTGCTAGTACGCTGCTCGGTTTGACATGGGCGTAAGTTCTCCAATCACTGCTCGCTGATCCCAGATATACGGTTTTGTCAAAGCCGTTATCATTAGGAGGCTGCAGGAAAAACCCTTCGTCAGCCCTTGTATTGCGGGCTTGGCTGGAGAGGATATTGCTTCCGGAGTGCGAACATATCAAATTCTTGGTTTGGTGAGCTTGCTGGGACAAGTTCGTCTGCGTGACAGCATTAAATGCAATGATTTGATCGTCGCTGCACCCGCCATCATGATGGAAACGCATCGTTACACGCTGCAGATACCAATCTACACTGGAAAGTTTATTGTCTTCACTAGGATGCAGATACAGCTTGGGGGCGTATTGTGCGAGCAGCGTTTGCTCCACAGCATCATCAATTCCGTCTTGATCCGCGTCTGTTGCGGCGAAGGTAACACTTGAAGTAAGCAACGATCCGAACATGATTGAAGCAAAAGCAGCAGTGACCATCACATTGTGGCGCCATCTTGTAAGCCTTACAGGTTTCATTAGAATAGTAGCCTCCTTGGTTTTGGCGCATCCTGTTTCGTTATTAGGCAGGTGCTGCCGTGATAGATGTCTAGACACCATCTATAGCAATCATAGGCCTTATTTGTTTACTGGATGTTATTTCCATGTAAATAAATTGTAATTATATGTAGGATGATCGGTTGCCTTTTCTCATGGATGAAACTGTAATCTGCATAATTATGTGCTTGTCTTGAAATAATGAACTCATGGAATATAAAATCTGGAAAATGAGTTGATATGTCATGAAATCAGTTCCTCAGATTTGGAAAGAACTTAATGAATCGTTGGATTTTGTTTGTTACGAACATAAGACCAAATCCGAACCTTATTTTATTGGCTATTTAAATTCGCTTGTTGACTCACAAGTCTTACACCGAGATATCCTCGGACACCTGACTGAGGATTCGAATATTTCATTGGAAGATTTGTATCATCTGATTCCGGTTGCGGAAAAAGAAATTTCGTCTGATTCGAAGACAATTCAAGGTAATTTATTACAAGGATATGTAGCCGTACAACATGGTCTTCAGGATCATTCTACTATTTTGGTTAAAGCTTCACTGTCTAAGGGGCGCCAGGTGACGGAACCCCAAGTCGAATTCACCGTAGAAGGATCGAAAGAAGCCTTTGTTGAATCATTGGACATCAATCTGAACCTGATTCGAAAGCGAGTTCCCGTTCCCGAACTACGTGTAAAAGAGATCACTCTAGGTACTGCTTCCAAGGCTAAAGTGGCGGTTTGTTACATAGAAGGAACAACGAATGAACAATATGTAAATACATGTATACAGCGTATAGAGGATGTAGAATTTGATGTCTTTTCGGATATCACTTTGCTTCAACAAATGATCGAAGATAATTCCAACTCCATTTTTCCGCAAACAGTTGGAACCGAGAGGCCGGATTATGTGGCTTGGGCCCTAATATCGGGGCAGATTTGCATTTTGATGGACGGGTCCCCGACCGCAGTATTTGCGCCGGTCAATTTGGGGATATTTTTCATTTCCTATGAAGATTATTTTTTGCCTTGGATCATCGGCTCTTTCATGAGGCTGGTCCGTATGACTTCTGTGGTCTTTTCCATCTTTGCCACACCCTTGTATGTTGCTGTAATGACGTATCACGGACAAGGCATTTCAAATATTTTTTTGCCCACGATTATTTCTTCCAGACTTAACGTACCTTTTCCTCCGGTAGTGGAAGTGCTTATTATGGAACTTGTTATTGAACTGTTACGGGAAGCTGGCGCCAGATTGCCTAGCAAAATCGGACAAACGATTGGAATTGTTGGAGGTATTGTACTCGGCACAGCTGCTGTTGAAGCCTCAATTACAAGCAACTTTTTGCTGATCATCGTGGCATTATCGGCGTTAGCTTCCTTTACAACACCCATATTTCGAATGAGTGCAACGATACGTGTCCTTCGTTTTCCATTTATTATTGCAGCGCAGATATGGGGAATATTAGGTATTTTCATCGTCATGCTTGCTGTGATTACTCATCTGCTGCGACTAACGTCGCTAGGAATGCCTTATCTGGTCCCCTTTTATCCTTTTCGGACTTCCGACATGTTCGATTCTATCATTCGTTCTCCTTACTCCAAATATCATCATAAGTTTAGTTTTTTCAGAACATCGCAACCCGTTAGGTTCAATAAGAAAAAAGCAAAATTGAAAAGAGACATCGACGAATGAATACATATTGGGAGTGTTAAACAGTTGAAGCCATCGGTAAATGCACGGGTCGCCGTTTCACCGTTTCTGATAGCCTTATTGATTCATTCCATGCAGCTCGGAGTCAGCTATCTCTCTATGGCGAATAAGCCGATTCAATGGGCTGGCCAAGATACTTGGATAGCTGTCCTCCTTTGCGGTCTCAGTATTCACGTCGTTATTTGGATGATGTATGGAATCCTTAACCGTAATGAAACGGATCTTATTCAGATTCATCATCAATTTTTCGGTAAATGGGCTGGCGGTGCTCTTAACTTTAGTTTTATCGTTTATTTCCTGCTAGGTTCCATTTATCAAATGAGGTTGTTTATAGAAATTATACAAGTCTGGGTATTCCCTGATATTGAGATTTGGAGTCTGGCATTAGCTTTGCTTCTGTTAGTGTATTACATCGTTGCAGGAGGATTCCGAGTTATCGTAGGTATTTGTATGTTTAGTATGGTACAACATTTGCTTATTTTTTCCTTGGTGTTTGCGATGCCTTTTTTTCATTTCAACAATTTATTGCCTATGCTGGATCATTCAACGAATCATATCCTCAAAGCAGCGAAGGAAATAACATTTCCATACTTTGGCGTGGAGATGCTCTTTTTCTATTACATGTTCGACAAAACGCCGCGAAAATCACAGAAATGGGCTCATTTGGGCAATATGGTTACAACCATGTTTTATCTTATTATCATTCTTTCTTTATTGTTATTGTTCAAACCCGATCAATTATCGACAGAAATTTGGCCTGAATTATCCAATTACAAATTTGTTCGTTTTCCTTTCATTGAACATATTGAATTTATCGGTGCCTCTTCATTGATATTTGCGCTATTCCCTGTCCTATGTTTAAATCTTTGGGCTTCAACCCGAGTGATGAAATTCATGTTCAAGGTCAAGCAGCTGGCTGCTCTGCCGATACTTTTAATTCTGATCTTTATCCTAGTATGTCTGATTCCAGATCGTAACAGCATTGAAGAAATGAAAACTTGGTTATCCAAAATAGGGTTCTACATGATTTATATGTACATCCCCTGTTTGTATGTTGTTGATCTTGTCAGAATGAAAGTGAGAAGAGCGGTATGAACCGGTGTTTTTTCTTGCTATTAACGACTTGTTTACTGTTAACGGCGTGTGTGAGGCAACAAATTATAGACAGAATCACGCTTTTTATCGTCTGCTCCTTCGATGCCGCAACAAACGATCAAATCGAATTTACAATCGCTGCGCCTAAGGTTAAATCCAAGAAACCCGATTCCATCTCAAACCAATTGCTTTCCAAAGTTGCCAACACAAGCGTGGATATCAAAGAAACCATGGATTTTCAATTAACCCGCCCCACCAGTCCCGGAAGACTTTCGGTGATGTTGTTTGGAAAAGATTTGGCAGCAAAAGGGCTGGCCAAAGAATTGGATGTCGCTTTACGGGACGCTCAGGCATCACGCAGGATGTACTTAGCCGTAGTTGATGGAGAAGCAAAGAATATGCTGCAGGCGGATTTCAGTTCGGATGAGGAGAAAGGGATGTTCTTGTTCAATTTGCTTGATTCGAACATGCGGAGTGGAGTGCTGCCCAAGCAAAATCTTCACGAGTTCGAATATTCCCTTTCGGGGAAAGGCATGGACCCTTTCTTGCCACTGCTTAAACTGGAACACGATCAAGTCATGATTTCTGGTTTAGCTTTATTTAAGGATGATAAATATGTACAGTCCATCAACGAAAAAGAAATGCGACTCATGAAACTGCTTCAAAGTAATACAAAGCTAGGAAGTTGTGAAGTAAAGCTTGACGATGGCTCTTATGTAACAGTGAGAAACACCAGTTCTAAAGTGCGTTATCGAGTCAGTAAAGATGAGAAAAGTGAAAGCGTGACGATTAATCTTAACTTGAAAGGTGAAATTAATGAATCAAGGACTGTTTTTTCTCCAAGTCAAGAGCTGCAGTTAATCAAAAAGAGTCTGGAAAATGAACTTACCACATCTGGCATACAGCTTATCCACTTATTTAAAAAGGAAGGAATCGATCCACTTGGATTAGGGGATTTCGTAAGGAGTCAAACGCGGAATTGGAACGAAGATGAATGGGAAGAACAATATCCAACTTTGAATGTTCGCCTGAATGTTACGGTTATTATTAAAGAAATGGGTATCAAGAAATAAGGATAAAAACGGGAGTTTATATCCATACTGATAACGCATAACGAGATCCTACATAGGGGTATTTTAATTTGGCACAACAACTAACTAAACGCTATTCTCATTTGATGCATAGCATCCCATCTAATTCCAGCATTGAATACCCCATCAATCCGTGGATTCCTCTTTGGTGGTCGGCGGCCTTTCCGGGTTATGGACATTGCATGATCAACTATCCTTTGATCGGGTATTCGCTCATTATTTTCGAATTTACTGTCAACAATCTCGCCAAAATCAATCAGGCCATATACTTCTCCATGATCGGTAATTTCCAGGGCGCAATGGACGTCATCGATCTGCGCTTTTTCTACCTCTACATTGGCGTGTATGTGTTTACGATGTTCGACTCTTACCGCAGATGCGTGGATATGAACAATAACTACGTCTTATCTTACCGGACGACCACTCTGACGAAGACGACCAAGGCCTCTTCCTTTAGTATCAATACGTTGAACAAGGTTAGTCCGATTACCGCGACCTATTGGGAAATGATTATGCCTGGGCTTGGTTCCTTGTATCTCAATCATCTGATTTCGTTCTTCTTTAGCGTGGTCACCTGGACGATTACGATCGGCTTCTCTCGGTTCTATGTCGGCTTGTATTACACGTGCATCGGTGATTTTGAAAAAGCGAAAACGGTTATCGATCCACAATGGTACTTGTTCATTCCGTCGATCTACGGCGGTTATGTGTATTTCGCATATTCTCAGGCCGTTATAACGAATTTTCAATTCAAGCTGTCCCAATCGCAATTTTTGTGTTCCGAATATCAAAGTGCCGCGTTCATCATGCCGCTTGCACCTGCGGAAGAAGGGGAATTCATGTATATCGTCGCTTCGTTTGAGCATTCAACTGCAATCGAGCTGGCCTTAACCGAACTGGAACAGACGGGCATCCAGAAATCAGATATGTTCGCTTTGCCGCTTCGAATAAGAAACAAGAATAAAAAGCTCTTTGATAATGCTCATTACTCAGACGGTGTAAGCTTCATCGACCTTTCCACCATCATGGGATCAATTCTCATGCTAGTTGGCGGCATCTACGGCTTTGTGCTCAAGCAGGGGCCTGTCCTCTGGGCGTTATACGGATTGGTTAGCGGTGGGGTTCTTGGCTTTCTAATCAAATGGTTAGTCATTAAGAAGCTGCCGTCTCTGGATCTGTTTGGAAGAACAAGACCGACGGAAGTAGTCATGATGATCAGATGCAGCTCCGAAGACGACGAGCGTATCAAAGATATTTTATGGCACAACAAGGCTCTTGGTGTAACCGAATATAATCCGATCAATTGATGATATAACGAAGAAAAGAAGAAGATCGTTCTACCGTGGTCCCGGTAAAACGATCTTCTTGCGTTGTTCGCTTTTGGAAATAGTTTACAAAATGTATAAATTTCGAAACTTTTTCCGAGCTTTTGCGTCTAAAATTATGGATGAAAATGGGTTTAGATGATGAAATACCCAATTGAAGGAGAGATGGAGAATTTGAAGTTTAATTATTGGCCAAAACGAATGGCTCAATCAACTGCATTACTATCTGTACTATCGCTTTCCAGTGTTGCTCCGCTAACAGCAATAGCAGCAGATACTTCACCAAAAGATCAGTCCAAGATCGTCCAATTGACAGATCCCCGTTTGGCGATTGATGATCAAGGTGATGTTTGGTGTTTGGCACAGCATGCGATTTCGGTAAAGGATGGCTTTTTTCCTGATCTGATGGTTAGAGCAACAAGCATTACAAATGTAAAAAGTATTGCTTCAGGTGGCGGTAGCACGCTTGCATTGAAAAAGGATGGTACCGTATGGACGGTGGAACTAAACTCCGGAACTGCGACAATCGATCTAAAGGACACCCTATCTGCAACTTTGGGAGAGCGTATCCCTCACTTGGAAAATATCGTGAAAATTGATGTGTTTGGTAGCATTGGACTGGCCCTTGATAAAGAAGGAAAGGCATGGATATTTGAAACCGCACCTAGCTGGGTAAGAAACGATCCGTCTACTTCATTGAAATCAGAGCCTGTTTTACTTGAAGGTTTGGATCATATTAAGGACATGTCATTTTCTTATGATGTGACGTTTTTAAAAGAGGATGGCACTGTTTGGAACATTGATGAGTACAGCCCAAGGCCAAGTTCGAACTGGTCCCTATACGACTCGATCCGATATTCGAAACCTGTGCAGCTTAAAAATCTAAAAGACATTGTTCAGCTAGAAAGCAACCACTATGCCATTAAGAAAGATGGTACGGTATGGACTTGGGGACGAACAATTATATCCAAAGAGAACCTCGGGCCTGCTCTGACGCCAGTTGCACCTTATCAAATTGAAGAACTCTCTGATGTCGTGGACATTGCCAGCAGCAATGATCATTCGCTTTTTGTGAAGAAAGACGGTACGGTTTGGGGCTGGGGCTATTTTGTCGAGAAGTGGGAAGCTCTTGGAGCTACGCCTCAAAACGCCTGGAAGGACTTATCTAAATTAGATGGGTTTGAAGATGCTGCTTCTATCCATATAACTATAAATGGGAATTCTTTGTCGACGGAGTCCGTTATCAAAAAAGATGGCACGGTTTGGATGTGGGGATTGGATCAATTCCAAAACTTGGACAGTAAACCGCGACAAGTAGAATTCAGGAAATAATGAGAACTTAGACCAATTTGAGCCTTTCAAAGGCCTGCGAATTGGTCTTTTTTCCGATATTGCAGCGGTGTCAGCCCAATTCTTTGCTTTTCTTTGAAAATTATTTTTTTAAACCAGCTGCAAAGAAGGGACCATTGACCGAAATGGTCGTTAGGATACGAGCCATTTCTTGAGGAGATTCTTTCCCGCCACTTTCCAGCCATTGTTGGATTACCCCTATTATTGCAGTTCCCATATAAGCGGCTAAGTATTGACCTGGAACAAGAAGATTTTCTTCTTTTACAAATGCATTAGGATTATTGCCATAGAGTGTTTCCCACATGAATTTCTTCAATCTAGTTTGAAAGGATAAATCACCTCTTGGACCTAACACAGCTTTCATAAATCCACTATTGATTTGTAAATACTCAAATAATGAAACTGTAAAAGAAAATGGTGTCAAAGTCTGAGAGTCAATTTCAAGTGCGGCAATCACACTCGGATAGTTTTGTTTGGTAAGTCTGGACATATCAAGCATAATTTCCTCTTCACATCTCGTCATTAAATCAAACTTGTCTTGATAGTGTGCATAAAATGTGCCTCTATTAATTCTCGCCCTGGTTGTAATGTCTTTAACCGTAATAGCATCAAAACCTTTTTCATTTATTAATTCTACGAGTGCGTACCGAATAGATTCTTTGGTCCGAATGACACGTAAATCAGGGTTTATATTACGCAAGTAAATCCCTCCTTAATTTTATCCAACACATGTATGAAAGGTGTTCCGTAACCAACACATTTGCCATTTTTAATTATTGAACAGAGTCTATTCCAATTTTATAATTTGAAATGTAATAAACAACAGGGTGTTCATTATTATAACTTAACATCCAGGAGGGAGGCAGGCAACCTTTTAACGAAAATATGCGCTGCGCTAAGCAAAATTTGACATCAAATATGCAAATTTGGGGATACTGTTTTAAACGAAAGCTTATGGATTCCAGAAATTATTTTTAAAATGAGAGGAAGTCATGGTAAATGAACAAATTCATAGGCCGTCCTGATCTGAAACCGACACATCCAAATGACACTAAACCAGGTTTGAACCAAATAGTCATGACTACTGCGCATTATGGAAATCAAGAGATGATCATGGAAAAGGATGTTCCCATCAAAATGCGGGATGGTATCACCATATACGTCAATGTATTCCGTCCGAATAAACCCGGGAAGTTTCCGGTGGTAATGAGTATGGATCCGTATAATAAAGATGGTTTACCTCCCTATGAAACTTTTCGTCAAGTCTGGCCGACGGTAGGTACTATCGTTACATCTCTTTTTGCGCCATTTGAGTCACCTGATCCCGGTTTTTGGGTGCCAAACGATTATATTTTGATTAAAATCGCAACGCGGGGTAGTTCAAATTCGGAAGGTGACCTCTATCCTTGGACGAAAACGGAAACTGAGGATTATTATGAAGTCATCGAATGGGCAGGTGTTCAGGAGTGGAGCGATGGCAATGTGGGACTAAACGGTGTGTCATATCTGGCCATGACCCAATGGCGGGTGGCAGCTATGAATCCGCCACATCTGAAGGCGATCATCCCGTGGGAAGGGACTTCTGATCTGTACCGGGAATGGTACTTTCACGGCGGAATACCGGAAACGGCTTTCTCAGCTGATTTCGAGAAGTTGCAACATACCCGGTGGCCAAATAACAACATAGAAGAAATGGTAACATCGCAAAAAGAACATCCGTTACTCGATGAGCACTGGGAGGAAAGAGAAGTCAAATTGTCCGATATCAAGGTACCCATGTTGGTTTGCGCCAGCTGGTCGACTCATGGCTTGCATTCCCGCGGCACCTTTGAAGGTTTTAAACAGGCTTCATCCGAAGACAAGTGGCTGGTAGTCCATGGCCGCAAGGAGTGGGAAACCTACTATTTGCGTGAATCGCTGGAACTGCAGAAGGAGTTCTTCGATTACTTCCTGAAAGGCATTGAAAATGATTGGAAGGAAACGCCTCGGGTACGCTACGAGGTCAGAGAGAAATTCTATAAGGGACATATTCGCAGCGCGAATGAATGGCCGATAGCTCATACCCAATATTCAGAACTTTATCTGAATGGCGAAGAGACGTCTCTGCAGCAAACTCCTGTTCAGAACGAAACCAAACTTACTTATAATGCCGAGCCCGGTCAGACAGAAAAAAATGATGTAAAGTTTACATTTACCGCTGACGAGGACATCGAGCTGACCGGCCATATGAAGCTCAAGCTCTGGGTCTCCACCGAAGACACGGATGATATGGATATTTTTGTCGGCATTAAGAAGTACGACAAACGCGGCAATGAAGTGTACCTGCCTGATTTCAACCATCTTGAGAACGGTCAAGTGTCGAGTGGTTGGCTGAGGGTTTCCCATAGAGAGCTGGATCCAGAGAGATCTACGCCTTATCAACCAGTACTGAAGCATAAGAGATTATTGAAACTTAATCAAGGCGAGATTGTGCCGGTAGAAATTGAGATTTTGCCTGCAAGCATTTTCCTATCCAGTGGAGAAAGTCTGGTACTGGTCATAAAAGGCAGCGAGATCATTATCGAGGATCTCTCAGCAGGTGCAGTTTCAAGAGGTTATGGGCATAAGGAAACAGTGAACAATGGAACTCATTCGATTTACGCCGGCGGAAAGTATGATTCTTTCCTATTGGTACCCGTGATTCCAACGAAAGACTAGTGAAAGTCTGAGTTCGGGCTATATGGCCCGGACTATTGGGCTTTCCTGAAGTACCTAAGAAAGGAGTGATAACTGATGTTGATTACCTATAAATCCTCTGGCGATGGAATTCTGGAAAAGATAGCGCACCTCGAAAAGGATTGTTGGATAAATATTACTGCCCCATTAAAGGAAGAACTTATAGAGGTATCTGAACTTTGTCATATTCCAATTGAATTTTTAGAAGATCCGTTAGATTTAGAAGAAAGTGCACGGATTCAATATGATGAAGAGACAGATTGCACACTAATTATCAATGATTTTCCAATTATAGATGTTAATAACCATCCATTTGAGTCTTATATTACCATTCCTATTGGAATAATTTTAGGAAAGGATTACATCGTAACGGTTTGTAACCAGTCGAGTAACACCTTAGAAAATATGATCAAGAAACATGTTAACACTTCGATGAAGAGTCGTTTTGCATTAGAGATATTATTGTCATTTTCAACGCTGTATATTGAAAAGTTGAAGCTGCTCAACAAACAGCGTCTTAAAATAGAGAGTCATTTGCGTGATTCATTGACAAGCAAGCAACTCTATGACCTAATGGAGATTGAGAAAAGTTTAGTTTATTTTCTCACTTCTTTAAAGGCTAATGCGGATGTTATAACCAAACTTTTTCGTACCAAATCCTTAACCTTATATGAGGATGACAAAGATCTTCTGGAAGATCTAAAAATTGAAAATAATCAAGCCATTGAAACCACAGAATTATATACAAGAATTTTGAACAGCATAACGGGGTCGTATTCTTCCCTAATATCTAATGAATTAAATAAAACAATGAAAACTCTTACGTTATTTACAGTTTTTTTAACGCTGCCTACACTTGTATTTAGTTTCTTTGGTATGAATGTTTCCTTACCCATTGCGGATAAAGATCCCTTTTCATGGATTATTACACTTGTAATAGCCTTAGTTATTGTTATTTGGATTGGTTTTGCGCTATGGAGGAGAAGGATGTTATAAATTTTTACAACGAATTTAGTACATAAAAGAAACGATATTTTCCCCTTTCAAATAGTAAATATTCGCCATAGAATGGAGTTGTTTGCAAGCGGTTACGAAGGCGGATTCTAATGAATAACATGGTAGTACCGTCACCAGAAACCTTAAAAATAGAGTAGGAGATATGAGAAAAATGCATGTACATTGAAATATAAATATTCTAGGATAATGGGAATATTTATATTTTGTTTAAATGGAGACTATGTGATGAAGAACAGAGTGAAATTATACATCCTTGCAACTCCACTTTTACTTATGATGGGCGGATGCAGCATCATGCGATCAGATGATCCTAATGCTCCCTTAAAAATTGGAGTCCTAATTTACAGGTTTGATGATACTTTCATGACAGAAGTGAGGAACAGCATACTTGCAGCAGCTGATAGCCATGTCATCGTCGAGTTCGCGGATAGTCGCAACTCTCAATCAACTCAGAATCATCAAATGGATAAATTTGTGAAAGAAAAGGTGGATGCTCTTGCGATTAACCCCGTAGATCGGACTGCAGCAGCCGCAATGATTACGAAGGCAAAAGCAGCCAACATTCCTGTGGTCTTTTTTAACCGGGAGCCTGTGGCAGATGCTATGAAAAAATGGGACAAGGTTTACTATGTCGGCGCTAAAGCGGAACAATCCGGTACAATGTCAGGTCAACTGATCGTTGACTATATTAAGTCGCATCCGGAAGCGGATAAAAACAAGGATGATGTACTGCAATATGTGATGTTGAAAGGAGAACCTGGCCATCAGGATGCCGAGTTGCGAACCAAATTCGCCATTAAAGCCGTAGAAGATGCGGGTATTAAGGTGGAAAAGCTAGCTGAGGATACGGGAATGTGGGAGCGCTCAAAGGGGAAAGCGAAAATGTCGACATTTCTAGGTTTATATGGGGATCGAATAGAGGCTGTTTTTGCCAATAACGATGATATGGCGCTTGGGGCGATTGACGCAATGCAAGAGAAAGGCTTTATAACAGCCGATCGATTTATCCCCGTTGTTGGGGTCAATGGCACAGCCTCGGCTATGAAAGCGATGGAAGATGGGGCACTTCTGGGAACCGTGCTGAATGATGCAGTAAATCAAGGAAAAGCAACCTATGCCGTGGCTCATAGTTTGGCCTCTGGACAGATACCGGATCAAACCAACATTGGCTACGAAATGGCAGATGGTTTATATGTCTGGATACCGTATAAAAAGATTACGAAAGGAAATAGGAGCATTAATCTATCAAACAGTATTAGGTAAGCGTTATCAAATTGAATAGTAACCGTTTTGAATCAAGGAAGAAAATTATAGGTAAGTCGGAGGCTTCTGATGAGAAAATATGTGGATCTATTCGTCTACTTGCTGCTTTCCATCTCTCTTATGCTATCGGGTTGCACAATAGCTGATACTGGGCGATCCAATCAGCAGGAGCAGGTGGCTGCGGTGGATCATGGAAAGATCGCATCCTCGGGCGAAGTAAAGTTATCCGTCTACATGTATGTGACCGATGTAAGAGTACAAAACGTGTATTATGAGATTGCACGCACCTTCGAGGCCACACACCCGGAAATTAAAGTGGAACTGCAATTCCCTGGTTTTCAGTATGAAGAGATTCTGAAAGTTAAGCTTGCCACCAACGAGTTGCCAGATATTTTCGACACACATGGTTGGGCCAAGATTCGATATGGGAAGTATTTGGTGGATCTTAGAGATGAGCCGTGGGCGAGTCAGTTGACAGATACGATAAAATCGGTTGTAACGGATGACGAGGGGAAAGTATATGTATTGCCTATTAGTGAAGCGAGGGATGGCTTCTCCTATAACATGGATGTTTTAGAAAAATATCACACTCAAGTTCCAGTTACTTTTGATGAGTTGATGATGGCCGCGGATAAGATTGTGAAAGAAAGCCACGGAGAAGTCGTTCCTTTCTTTTTTTCCGGCATTGATTCATGGACGATCGGACAGTATTTTGATTATTTCGCAAGCTCTCTATTTGAAAAGTCTGATGTTTTTAAAAAGTACCCGCTGACAGCGACAGATTCGGACTGGAGCCAGTGGAATGTGCTTGCCATGAAATGGAAGGAAATGTTCGATAAAGGATATATCAATCAAGATGTTTTCACGGCAAAATACAGCGACTTGCCCAAGTTGTTTGCCGAAGGTAAAGTCGCATTTTCATTTGCTTCTCCCTCTTTTGCAGACGATGCGTATGAAGTGAATCCGAAAACACGAATTGGTATTATGCCAGTTCCGTCATTAAGTGTGGGAGGAAAACCTGCTTTTTCAAGCGGAGAACGCAACACCATGGGCATCTGGAGAAAATCCAAACATTTGGCCGAAGCAAAGCTGCTAGTGAATGAATTCGCAAAGCCGTCCAATATGAAAAAAATTGCAGACGTTGTAAAAATTCCGCCAGGATTGAAGGGTGTAACTCCCGAACATGAATTTGTACCGTTCTATAAGCTATATGAACAAGTACGTGTCACCCCCTATTTCGATCGTATCTATTTGCCAAATGGGATGTGGGACGTGATGCGGAGTCTGGGAATTGAGTTGCTAGCAGGCGATGTAGCTCCAGAGAAGTTCGGTCAACTTATGAAACAAGAAGTCAATCGACTTTCCAAATAAAAGGGCTAGAGGCTAGGAGGCAGGAACGAAATGAGATCTGATTCTTTTCGCTTTAAGCTCATGATGCTGTATTTCTGGACGATTGTTATTCCAACGGTTATCATCGTATTCTTTCTACCGAACTTTTTTCAAAAGTTGCTGCTGCATCAGACAACACAATATACCGAAAGTACAGCTGCTGCCTTTACGAAAAACATTGAAAGCTATCTGAATGAACTGGAGCGACTCACTTTAACGCCGTACTTTGACAGCGATATTATGAAGGCGCTTAAATATAAAGCCAAACAAGATCCTATAGCGCAGCTTTCCCCCCTTGAGAAATTGAAGATGGATGAAGTGCTGAATGAAAAGTTCCATAATTTTATTCGCATGTCGAGAAAAGATATATCAGGAACTACGCTGGTCACTTCAGATGGCTCCATCTATGCCAAATCAACAGGTTTGACAGCGCCAGTTAACAATTATCCCTTTTCTTCCACAGAATGGTACCGCAAAGCGTTGGCAGCAGAGGGGTCTGCCGTCTTTATTGGTAGTCATAAGCAAGACTACTTGAAGCAGCCTTTAGAGACAGATGTATTCTCGGTAGCTAGGATTATAAGAGATCCTGATACGGAGTTAAAGCTTGCTTTTATTATTGCCGATGCAGATACTGGGGTGCTGCGGAATTTAATTCAAGATTTCCAATTTAACGTAAACGCTACCATTGCTGTTCTCGATGACAATCAACAGGTGGTTTATTCCACAGCACCATTATCACCATTAATGAGTAAAAGCGTAGGGGAGTCCTCAGTTTCGTTAGTAGAGGATGAAAATACGTACACGGTTATTCGCCGTGATATTGGAACAGCCCATTGGAAGTTGGTTTTTTTTTGCCAAATTCAGAAATTATCTCTCAGCTAAGGTGGTTGTACATTATCGGGGGATTGTTCGCTGTATGCGGACTTTTCTTAACTGTCATTGTCTTCTTTCTTTTATCAAAGTGGATTATTCGTCCGTTTAAAGAAATCATCTGGACGATGAAGAAAGTGGAAATCGGTAATTTGCAAACACGTCTGCAAGTTAGGGGGACGGATGAGGTAGCGCAAATTGGTTTAGCGTTTAATCGAATGATTAATCAAGTGGAAGAGCTTATTGTTCGCGAATATCAAGCGAAATTTAATCAACAGCAAGCGGAATATCGGTCCTTGCAAGCTCAAATCCAACCCCATTTTCTTTATAACATCTTAAATGGCTTTATTGGTCTTAATCGGATTGGAGAGCATGAGAAGCTGGAAGAGTCGATCATTCACCTTAGTAAAATGCTTAGGTATATTCTTGCTGGGCGAGATTGGACTTGCGTTAAGGATGAGTGCGACTTTCTCACTTGGTACTGCCAATTGCAGCAGCTCCGGTTCCAGGATCGTTTGCAGTACCGTATTCGATATGATACAGAGAGCATGACCGTTCAAATTCCAAAGTTATTACTTCAACCACTTGTTGAGAATAGTATCATTCATGGAATTGAACCTCTGAATCAGCAAAGGGAATTGAACGTCGATGTTCATGTGGTGAACAATCATACGCTAGCTATTTCGGTTACGGATAATGGTGCTGGATTTGATGTAAGTAAAGCTGGGAAAAGTGTAGGTCTAACCAATGTTAAAGAACGCTTGCAGCTTGCATATCCCGAAGGTGAATTTGCTTTGGACAGCAAGATTGGAGAGGGCACTTGCATACATATTCGAATTCCTATCAAGGAGGCATTCAATTGAAAATAGTAATTGCCGATGACGAATATTTAGCTCAACAAACATTACTTAGTATGATTCGCCAAATGGAAGGTGAGTGGGAAATTGTCGGAGTAGTGGGCAATGGCTCTGAACTGTTAGACATCCTTCAAGCGCAGCGTCCGGATATCGCTTTTGTGGATATCAAGATGCCTGGTATGAATGGCATTGAAGCTATTAGAGAAGGTAAGGTTGTTTCTCCTCACACGGAATGGTTTATTTTATCAGGCTATTCGGAGTTCATTTATGCACAAGAAGGTATTCAGCTTGGTGTCCTTAACTATTTGCTAAAACCTCTTAGTTTAGGGGAGTTGCGGGAAGCTTTACTTTCTGCAAAGGCATCTATTCAAGAAAGGGTTGTAGACAAACAAAGACAATTCGCGAATTCCGTGCAGAATCTGTGTTATGGATTTGAGCAGGATAATGTTTGCTTTAAGGATGAGTATACATACATGCATGTTCAAATGGCTGTCGTTTTTTGGGATTGTTCTTTAGAAGGAACAGCTGAATCCTTACTGTTTAGACAGGTATACATCTCAATCAACCGGATTGTTGAAGAGTTTACGGCAAAAGGAGTGCTGCTTACCTGCTTTGCCCTCCCGAGTGGTCAGTATACGATCGTTGGGGGCCCTCGGTACAGCGTCAAAGACAAGGAAAGCTGGAACGAATTTATCTTGCGACTGCAACAAATTATTGATAGCTGGAATACTTCTGAATTGAAGCTAACGGTCATTTCTTCACAGGAGCATTTACCTTTGCATGATATTAATCAATATGTGAATCGTATCATTCAGAGCAGCATTTTTCGTATCTTGAAGGGGGTGGGTAAAATGTGGAACAACCATTCGTTTCAGCACTTTAGTAGTGAACATCACGAACTGTGCAAAAAAATGGAGAGATTGGTTAAGGCTTACCGCGAGAATCGGTACTCAGAATATATGGATGCGTTGTTTGCGATTAAGCAATACGCTGCAGCGAGTGAACGTCTTTTTGAAGGTAGCGGCATTATGGAATCAATTGGCACTTATTTAACAACAACATTGCGAATTCAGCTTGAGTCTGGCACGTCCATGTCTAGGTGTATTGTGCTTTTGAAGGAGCATGGTGAACGATTGCTGCAACGTATGAACAAGGATGAACCATCCCAGGACATTGTGCAGAAAGTTATCCAATACATGAAGTCCAATTATAGGAACGAGATCGGTACAAACTTAATTGCGGAGCATTTTCATGTCACGCCGAATTACTTGAGTACCGTGTTTCATCAGAAAACGGGGTTTACAATTATGCGCTTCTTGACTGAACTTCGTATTAACAAGGCCAAGGAAATTCTAGCAGAAGGAACTGTCCAGATACAAGAGGCGGCGGAACTTGTCGGGTATTTCAACCCTAGTCACTTTACGAATTTATTTAAAAAAATTGAGGGACATTCCCCTACTGAATATAAACAGATGTTGAAAAGAAACGGATAGTAAAAGAGGTCTATTGACCATAGAAATGGACAAGTCAACATTAATTATGAGACTCATGGAAGCGCCAACATTCATGTTATCCTGTATGTATTGAAGCCATTGGAAGGCTATGCGATGAAGGGTGGGGACATTGTTTCTAGAGCGCGAAATGCCTCAACGCACATTGTACGAATGGCATGAAAATTATTGTAATCCCAGAGATTCCGTTATCATTACGGGGGAGACGGACCTGAAGAAAAAGAGGAGGAGTAACATTGCAAAAAAGACGTTCTACACCGAAAATTGCGGTAAAACTATTCTTAATTATGAGCTTGCTTATTGTCAGTCTGCCATTTGGATTGCCGAATGCCGCCTTTGCCAATTCTGAACAACCTCTATTTAAACAAGACCAATATAATTCTAATGAAAGCAACGTCACGAAAGCAGGAATTTCATCGGTGTCCGAAGCTACCTATGTATCTGACCCAAATGGGGTTAACAAGGCACTTGCGGCGGAGCTGCCAGCTGCGGCAGGAGCAAGCATGGTGCTGGATAGTGCATGGGAAGTAGAAAACCCGACAGTTGGAAAACTTGTTGTTAATGCGGATGGAAGTGTTACGATCACAACGGAAGGTGGAGCAATTAATGATGCAGGGGGAATGAAAAACATTCTTTACTATCAGCTTCCGAACCAGACGGACTATGATTTTACTGTGAAAGTAAATGGGAATTTTACGGCAAACTATCAGGGGGCTCAACTGATGATCGCAAGCGGAAAAAACCGTGCGAATGCCGTTGGTGTGGTCCGCAGATTTCATGGATTTCTTGGCGGAACATATGGAACAAACATGCTCATGGGCGTTATGCAGAATGGTGGTACGCCTGGCGAGTATTATGAAGGTGCTGCAAACATCGGCAATGAGTTCTATCTGAAACTTCAGAAGCAGAACGGAAGAATCACTGGTTTCTATGCAGCGGCGTACAGTGACAACAAAGCAGATTGGAATCAGATTATTGATACCACTGGCGGCAAGAACTATGAATTCATAGATAAGGGCAATGCACTCATTGACCCTGAGAAGATTTATTTAGGAATCGCAGCGGCAAACGGTGGCGGGAATACACCCACAAACATCACGTTCTCTGATCTGAGAATTGGTGGTGAACCGGTACCCTTCTCTATAAATTCAAAGGCATTAAAATCCGTTGTGCTTTCTGGTGAAACGGAAATGGGTGTAGGTGCTGCACATACACAAACGCTTAACGTGACAGGTGCAGATTATGATGGAAATGTAATCACAGCATTTGATTCGGTAGTCTACACAAGCAGTGATGAAGATGTGGCAACGGTTAGTGGAGCCGGTGTAGTTACTGGTGTACGTAACGGCAATGTAGTCATTACTGCCCAAGCAACATTGGGTGAAGTTACAAAAACAGCTACTCTGGCAATTCAAGTTGGAAATATTGAGACAGAAGATTCATGGGAACTTTCATCTCCAGATGGCCATACAAAGATGACGGTAGAAATGATCACAGGTGGCGTTCTTCAATATACGGCGGAAAAGAATGGCGTAGAAAATATTGGGACATCACCTCTTGGTTTAGTAACCAACTTAGGTGACTTTTCGAGTGGCCTTGTATTTAAAGAAGCTTCAGAAGTGAAAGAAACCAACGAAAGCTATAAGGTGCTTTCCGGTAAGAGTAATGAATATACCAATCACTACAAAGAACAGACGCTTACATTTGCAAGGAAGAATGATAATTCTGTTACATTTGATTTGATAATACGTGCCTATGATGATGGAACGGCATACAGATATGCTGTCCACACGGACGTGGCAAAAGAGATTAAAATCAGTGATGAAGTTTCAGGTTTGCAGCTTCCGAAAGAAGCAGATGTCTATTGGATGAACTATACTTCGGCTACATGGAACTATGAAGGTCAGTATACAAAAACGACTACGGAAGGATTAGCAGCAGGCTCTACTCCCTCGATACCATTCCTCTATGGAAAAAATGGTGTTTGGACGCTGTTCTCAGAAGCTGACCTCAACGGAGCTTACACGGGTTCTATGTTTACAGTTAAAGAAAACGGGATGTTGGATGTTTCGTTCTCTAAGACACAAGGGACGAAGGCTGTAGTGACAACGACGCCTTTCAAATCACCTTGGAGAGCGGCCATCACAGGTACTCCCAAAGACATTGTCGAGAATACAATGATTGAAAACCTGAGCACGCCAGCAGATTACGAAAAATACGACTATGAATCATGGGTAGATCCAGGTTTATCTTCCTGGTCATGGGTAGCGAACTGGGGAAGTGGCATCAGTGATCAGTCGAAAGCTGAAACACATTTGAACTGGATTGAATTTGGAGCAGAAATTGGATGGGATTATTATATCCTTGATGAAGGCTGGGCCCTGGGTGGTCGTGGAAATGTTACTGGTGTGCGTGACTGGTGGCCGCAAGTAAAAGCGTTTGCACAAGAAAAAGGAGTTAAATTGTGGGCATGGGTACATGTAAGCGATATTGATACACAGGCAGAACGTGACAAGCACTTTAAAGAATGGTCAGATCAAGGCATCGTAGGCATCAAGCCGGATTTCTTTGATGGGGAAGGCCAGGCTAATATGCAGCTTTATGATGATCTATATAAAGATGCGGCGAAGTACAAGCTCATGGTACTTGCACACGGTGCAAATAAACCAACCGGTGAAATTCGTACTTATCCAAACGTGTATGGACATGAAGCCATCCGTGGACAGGAAGCAGGTGGTATTACTGCGGAACAGTACACCATGATTCCGTTTATCCGAGCGGCAATTGGACCGGCAGAGGTTACGGAAGAAATCAGATCTAAGGATTATAACAAGACGACGATGGGTTTCCAGTTCGCATTGACAGCGTTGATTGAAGATGGCATTCATAGTATGGGTTCTGCGCCGGATGTTTATAGAAGTATTCCGGAAGGCATGTCCTACTATAAAAATTACCCGAAAAAATGGGATAAAACAGATTTACTTGACGGTGAAATTGGCCAGTATCTGAGTATAGCTAGAAGAGCCGGAACAAACTGGTATGTTTCTGGAATCAGTGTGAATCCAAGAACGATGAAAGTTCCATTAAAATCCCTTGATTCAGGCAAAACGTATACAGTTTTGCTTTACACAGAAAACGGCAGACAAGACGTAGATATGAAAATTATCCCGAATGTTACAAACCAAACCGTATTAGACATAAATGTACTTTACGGCGGCGGATATGCCTTACGTGCAGTTCCAACAGCAGAGTTGGATAGCATCACTTCAATCGTTGCCAATCCGACAGTAGTGACAGTAGAAAAAGGATATTTATCTGATCCGGTTGCAGTTACAATCAATCCGAATAAAGCAGAATTCAAAGATGTTATTTGGAGTGTTGGGGACGAAACCATCGCAACTGTCAATCAGAACGGTGTAATTAGAGGCGTTGCTGAAGGTAAGACGACAGTAACGGTAGCTTCTGCTTACAACAAAACTGTAAAGGCAGAAGTTAAAGTAACAGTTATACCTCCAAGGTATGTTCTTGATAGTACTAAATGGACAATCCTTAATCGGAATGAAAATGTGATTATCAATAATGCCGATTCTGCAACAATTACAACAGAAACGGGAGTACTTGGCGCTAATAACTGGAAAAACATGTTCGCTATGGATGTACCGGAAGGTGATCAAGACTTTACGATCACAGCTAAGATTTCCGGTGGGCTTAAGGCCAATTATCAGGGGGGATTTATCACAGTCTTTAATAAAGCGAATCCGAATAGCTTATCGGTAGCAGCAGGTCGGCGTTATCACAGCGGCATAATGGGAAGTCACCCTCAGGCGTTCGGTGTCATGTCAACCGCTTCAGGAGCTACCTCGGAATATTACAACGCAGATGATGATTTCAATAAGGATGTTTACGTTAAAATTCAAAAAGTTGGAAATACATTTATTAATTCTTATAGCTATGATGGTGAAATTTGGACAGCAATTACCGATAAAGGAACACCGAGAACGACTACAAATGCAAATTTGGCAGCAAGTGCAAATCTTTCTGTAGGTTTCTATGCAGGTTCCGGCGGGGGACAAACGGCAATTGATATCAAAGTCAGCGATTTTACTTACAATGGTGTGAAGGTACCGATAGCAATTGACACCTTGGAACCAGGAGTTGTTGATAAGTCGGCGCTGAATGATGCAATAGCATCTGTACAAGCATTAAAAGAAGCAGACTACACAGCAGACAGCTGGGCAGCATTAGTAACACAATTGGATGCAGGAAAAGATGTAGCTGCAAAGGAGAAGGCAACACAGCAGGAAGTGGCTGAAGCAACAGCAGCAATTCAAACAGCAGTAGAAGCACTTGTAGCTGTAGATCCAGAAGTTGTTGATAAAACGGCACTGAATGAAGCAATAGCATATGTAGAAGGATTAAAAGAAGTAGACTACACAGCAGACAGCTGGGCAGCATTAGTAACTCAATTTAATGCAGGAAAAGATGTAGCTGCAAAGGAGAATGCTACACAACAGGAAGTGGCTGAAGCAACAGCAGCAATTAAAGCAGCAGTAGAAGCACTTGCTAGGACAGGTTCAGGAACAGATCCAGGAACAGATCCAGGGACAGGTTCAGGAACAGATCCAGGAACAGGTTCAGGAACAGGTCCAGGAACAGGAACAGGAACAGGTTCAGGAACAGGTTCAGGAACAGGTTCAGGAACAGATTCAGGAACAAATCCAGGAACACCAGTAACTGAACCCGCTAAGTCGGTAGTGCATTTCATGGACAATGTCGTTGATATTGCCAGAGTGCTAACCAGCATCGCACAAAAAGTTGAGGAAGCCAAATCCATTCCGGCTCCGTTGGAATTTACGGATACTTCTTCTCATTGGGCTGACTCCACAATTGGTATGTTTGTGAAGTTAGGAGTGGTTACCGGATATCAAGACGGCAGCTTCCACCCGGATGGAAGCATCACTCGTGCGGAGTTCGCTACGGTTCTTGCCAAGGTATTTGGCCTTGCAGGCAACGCTGCTGGAAGCTCCTTAAGTGATATTTCCGGTCACTGGGCCGAAACCTCCATTAGAGCCCTGCAGCAAAAAGGTATAATTTCTGGCTACGAGAACGGCACATTCCAGCCTGATCGGGAAATCAGTCGTGCGGAGATTATTGCAATGATTTCCAAGATTATTAACCTGAATAGCGTTAATGCTGCGTCGTCCACTTTCTCCGATCTGGAAAACACATGGAATAAGGAGCAGATCGGGCAAGCGGCGGCAGCCGGAATAATCAGCGGATTGGGAGATGGTAAGTTTCTTCCAGCCAAGCAGGCTTCCCGTGCCGAAGCGTTAACTATTGTACTGAAGGTTCTAGAGACTAATCCAGAGCTTAAGATTCTACTGGATACCCTGAAATAAGCAGGCGTTTGTTTTACTAAAGGTGCTTGCGCGAATAGAAGCCCGCCTAGCCTTTTCGAAGGCCGGAGCGGGCTTCTTCTTGATTGCAAGAGGCAGACGCGCCTTTTACAAATCAATAAAATAGGTTAATATTCCTGCAAATTCATTGGTAAAAGGTGATGGAAGAAATATGATCGGCCTTACGAGAAATCGTAAGGCTATTTTCTATTCTTAAGCTTGCAAATGATAAGTTTAAAGCTCACAAACGAAAATATTACATAAAAGAGACGGAGCTAGTACATTTTTATTGATGAACTTATGCGATATAGTAATCATACTAATTTTTAAAAAAAGGCTGTAGCGAAGTGTGAAATGCTCGCAAGAGAAGCAGAGAGGTGTATCCTATTGATTTTACAAGCAAAAGAAACAGTGGAAATCAGGATTGACGCTCAGGAACATACGGGCATTGGGTTAGCTTTGCAAGATTTAATTCGTGATTTGAGCCATGTGATGAACATTCAGGCTGATTGCCGAAAGTACCTTTCGGATGTAGAGGGCTTTTCCATTCTAGTAGGAAGCTTAAGCAATCCTGCTTTTTCAGAGTTCTTAACGAAGAAAAAAATAGATTTCAGCGATATCCATGGGAAAACGGAGCACTACTTCGTCAAGAGTTTAGGGAAAGAAGGGCAACATCTCGTTATAGCTGGCAGTGATACCAGAGGGGCGATCTATGGTATATACGAATTTAGCCGAGTTGTTCTGGATGTGAATCCCTTGTATCTGTGGACAGGCCATGCACCTACACCCAAGGAAAGTCTTGATTTGGGCAGCATCTCGTTGACTGATGGACCTACGACGTTCCGTCACCGGGGATGGTTCATCAATGATGAGGATCTGCTGCTGGGCTGGACCGGGAAATTCGATCAGGATTTTCAGAACAATGCCTTCACGAAGCATGCTGGTTATGCGAATGCACTGGAACCGATTATGGAGACTGCGCTCCGTCTCAAACAGAATCTGCTGATCCCATGCTCCTTGTTGGATATCCTCGATCCATCTGATGAAGATTTGGTTAGGCGGGTGTCGGAACGCGGATTACTTATTTCCCAGCATCACATTGAGCCGTTAGGGGTATTCCCCAAAAGGGTCCGACGCTATTGGCAGGAACGGGGAGATGTTGAGCCTCTGTCCTACACGACAAATCCTGAGAAGTATGAGGAGGTTTGGCGGCTTTATGCAAGCCGTTGGGCACGGTATGACAATGTGGTTTGGCAGCTTGGTCTTCGTGGCATGGGCGACAAGCCTGTCTGGGCAGATGATCCGTATGCGCCGGAAACTGCAAGTGGAAGAGGTCAGTTAATTGCTGGTGCCATTGCCAAGCAACATGAGATTATAGCCGAAGCGCTGGGTCACAGCAACTTCGCCTCTACGGCTACTTTGTGGATGGAAGGTATGGAGCTTCTGAAGGGAGGACATTTATCCTTCCCGAAAGAAACGATCATTATTCATGCGGATTTCGGACCTACTCAGATGTTAGGTGACAGCTTCTATGAAGGTAAACGGGAACCGGATCGGCAATATGGCATTTATTATCATGTCGCGTTCTGGAGCTGCGGACCCCATCAGGTCCAAGGGACTTCACCGCAGAAAATTTATTACAATCTGCAAGCAGCTGTTCAACAAGGAAATACAGACTACCTTGTCGTCAATGTAACGAACCTCAGAGAGATGCTGCTGGGAACCCAATATACGGCTGCTATAGGTTGGAATTTTGGGAATTACGAACCAGAAGCGTATTTGCAAGATTGGTCTTTCGAACATTATGGTCAGCGAGGTGGACAGGCAGCTGCGCTTGCTTATCAAGCTTATTTCGGCGCGTTCCACGCATTAGACAACCAGGGATACGCTGGTCGCATGCTTCTGATGGATGGCATGTGCCGCAGACTGACGATCAAGTTAGTTGCTATCCTTAAGGGTCAACCGTTTACCAAAGACGAGATCCAGAACAAAACCCTATTGGCTTTCGATCAAGATGAGGATTTCATAAGCTATTATAAAAATGCCACTGGGGATGCCCTTCCGAAGTGGGACAACGCTTTGAACGCGGCTTATCAGGCTTTGCAGGAAATGGATGAAGAGCGTAGAGAGTTCTTTACGACCAATCTGATGGTCCAGCTATCTCTCATCCGCGCGCTGTATCGGGCCGTTCATCATCTATCTGTTGCGGCGGAGATTGTACTTGCCGGATCTACAAGGGAAGAGAACGCACGTGGCCGAATCTTGGAGGCTGTAGCAGAGCTTCAGCAGGCATCGGTTATCCGGATGCATGCGGAGAAAGGGAAATGGAAAGGTTGGTACGATGGTGATGTATTGCTTAACCTTCCTGACCTCATACGCCAAGTGAGAGAATGTGCAGGGAATTATTGAGTGATCCACTTGAAAATTTTATAACAATAATGGAGGAGTGTTGCTGCTATTTTTACTTATATGAAACCAACTTATACGACAACAAGCTCGGATTTTCAGTTGCAAGTAGACCAGAACGCTGTCATTGTTGAACATTTTTTGGATTACCACTATGCTCATTTTTCCTATTCGGGTACGCCAACACTAACAGTCACAGCAAGTCAGCCAATCACAAGTTATGATATAAGCCCACACAGCATGGGAATTACCGGGGTAGTAAGTGGGAATCAACTGACTTTCACGATCGACAGCAGCTCGGTCAAGCCATCCTATCTGGTTATACAGATTAATGGCCTGGAGAAGCTCGTTGTTCTGGCGGACCCTTTGGAAAGCAACGCTCCCCCATCTTCGGGGACAGGTATCTATAATATTATCAATGCTCCTTATCAGGCAGACAACACCTGGACGAGCGATGTTACCCATCTCATACAGATGGCCATTGATGATGCCTCTGCTGCAGGTGGGGGAATCGTTTATGTCCCTGTTGGTGTATACAAAGTGAAGGACATCCTGTACATCAAAAGTAATGTCACTCTGTACCTGCAAGGCGGGGCGGTCATCAAGTCAAATCCGGACAGAAGCCTTTATGATTATACGACTAGTAGGGAAGGTAAAATATTTATTGATCCCATGATCCGGATCGACCATGCACCTAATGCCAAAATAATCGGACGAGGCGTGCTGGATGCCAGCGGCATAGCGATTATGGATAAGGATCGTGCTTCATCGACCTTTCTCGGGTACAGAAGAAATGTTATCGTAGGCAACTTTTCAGATCATGTAACGATAGAGGGCATCATCATCAAGGACTCAACCACGTGGACGATTAACGGTATTCAAGGTGGCGAAGGATTTACGGTCAGATATGTTAAGATTATGAATCACAAAAATGCCGATCAATATAAAATCATGAATGATGGTATCGATCTATGCGGAACTAGGAACGCGATAGCGGAAAAGAACTTTGTCATGACCGTGGATGATGCTCTTTGTGCAAAATCAACGATAACTGACTATGCGATGTATAATATTCGTTTCAAAAACAATATCGTATTCTCATCCTGTGCAGGTCTCAAAGCGGGTTTGCAATCCCACAGCCCCATGTATGATGTCTGGTTTGAAGACAACGACGTCGTTCAGGCACGACGAGGCATTGTAGTAGAAGCAACTTCAGGGAAGCAGCTGATGAGTGATATCCATTTTGTAAATACGAGGGTAGAAAACTACGTGTTTACCTCTATGGGGAAAAGCATTCCTGTAGAGATAGAAGCGGGTACAGCACCAGTCAAGAATGTTTATATTGATAGCGCTTATTTCGAAAAAGAGGCGTTTAACCCCATACATATGTATGGCTCAAGTGATACGAATGATGTAACCAATGTTACGTTTAACGATCTAAACTTGTGTGGGGATGTCATCACGAATAGCCTGGATGCGCGAATTATTAAGGGCAGCTATGCATCAGAACTAACGGTGAAGGGACACATGCGATGAGAAGAATGGGTATCGGTTTGCAGTTGTTTACTGTGCGCGAGGATTTGGCCAAAGATTTTACCGGTACACTTCGGCGAGTGGCTGAACTCGGCTATGAAGGAGTGGAATTTGCAGGTTACGGTGGTATGTCTGCGGAAGAGCTGAAGGATCTGCTGCAAGAATTGAACTTAAAAGCAATCGGCGCTCATGTCAGTCTTGCCAAAATGAAGGCTGATTTGAATAAAGAAATCGAATATTTGCTAGCGATTGATGCGCCTTATCTCATATGCCCGCATATTGCTGCGGAGGATCGTCAAACACCTGAAGCATGGCAAAGCTTGTTCACTTATTTTGCGGAAGCAGGTCAGCAGGTGAAGGAGAAAGGGCTTCAATTCGCTTACCACAACCATGCATTTGAATTTGAGATGAAAATAAACGATCAATACGTATTCGACGCCATGTATGCATCGGCTACGCCAGCGGCGCTGCAAGTGGAGCTGGATGCAGGTTGGGTGCAATTTGCGGGTCTGGATGCACTACAATACATTGCGAATTATGCAGGCCGCCTTCCGCTGCTTCATCTGAAAGATTTCAAAGGTGCAGTGAACGGGCAAATCAATACGGTTGAGTTGGGTGAAGGGGAAATCGTTCTGCCATCAGTTATCCAAGCCGGCTCGGATGCTGGGGTAGAATGGATCATCGTTGAGCAGGATCGTTGCGCGAACCCGCCGCTTGAAAGTGTTGCTACCAGCTACAACTGGCTGAAGATGAACTATTTATCCAAATTTTAATTTGAATACCAACACATAAAGGAGTCGAACCAGACATGAGCAAAATCAAAGTAGCGGTTGTGGGCTGTGGGGCCATTTCCAAGAAGAGACATATTCCGGAATATGCAGCGAATCCGAACGTTGAATTGGTAGGTTTTTGCGATCTGATTCTGGAGAGAGCCGAAGGCTACGCGCAACAGCACGGCGGTAGAGCCTACACAAGCTATGAAGAAATGCTGAAAGTGGAAAAACCGGATGCCGTCAGCGTATGTACGCCGAACGTACTTCACGCTCCCTATGCAATTGCAGCAGCGAATGCAGGGGCACATGTGCTTGTGGAAAAGCCGATGGCAACGAACGAAGCGGATGCTTTGGCTATGATCGAAGCGGCAAGAAAGAACAGTGTGTTCTTGATGGTGGGTCAAAACCAACGGCTGATGCCGCCTCACCAAAAGGCTAAAGAAATTTTGCAATCAGGTAAAATGGGTAAAGTTCTTTCCTTCCGTACGTCCTTCGGTCATGGAGGACCTGAAGGTTGGAGTATGGATGGTCGCGACAGCTGGTTCTTCCGCAAAGAAGATGCCATCATGGGGGCGATGGGCGACCTCGGCGTACACAAATCTGATTTGATCCGTTGGCTGCTCGACGACGAAGTGGCAGAAGTGGCTGCTTTCGTGAGCACGCTGCACAAAGCAGGCACCGATGTAGACGATAACGCGACCTGTGTTTTGCGTATGAAGAGCGGAATAATCGGCACGTTGGTTGCCAGCTGGACGTATTATAAAGGCGGCGATAACAGCACAATATTGTGGTGTGAGAATGGCGCTATGCACATCGGGACACATCCGCTTGATCAAGTTATTGTGCAGCTTCGTGACGGCTCCGTTGAGAAGTATCAGGTTGGCGCGATGGCGACGAACGAAAAGCAAGTGTCAAGCGGCATCATGGACGCTTTCGTGGAAAGCATTGTTACGAATACACCACCGAGCATCTCCGGTGAAGAAGGCTTGAAGTCGCTGGCGGTTATTCTAGCTGCTTTCGAATCGCAGGATTCGAAAAAAGTTGTTTCTTTGTCCTAATACTTACATCAGAGCCACGCCTATATTGCGGGCTCTCTTTGTTTTACTTTATCAACGAATTTAATGCATAAAAGAAACGATATTATTCCATTTTTATTAGGAAAGAATTGCCATAGAATAAAGTTGTTTGCAAACGCTTACTTTTGAATAGGGGGTGTTTCCTGTTAACCATTATGGATGACAGATTCGCAGCGTAGAGTGTCGTAATGAATGAAACGCAACTACAAGTAAACTGGAGGCGAAATAAGAATGCGCATTAGTAAAATCAAAAATTGGCGAATTGGAAATTTGCTCACGAAAATGATTGTTGCTGCTGCCCTCATGTTCAGTTTCTCTATTCACATGGCCCAGCCTGCATCCGCTGCGACCGTCGTGACGTATCCTACTCCTTCCTACTTCACTACAAGTACGGCATACTCTCTGCAAGTAGATTCTACGACAGTGAAAGTTGTTAAGCATTTTGATTATTCTTTTGCTCAGCTATCGTATAACGGTACGGCGACATTCAAAGTAACAGCCAAAGATAATATTACCTCCTACAACATCAGTCCTCATAGTTATGGCATTACCGCAAGCGTAAGCGGCAAGGATCTAACTTTCACCCTTCCCCAAGCTGGATCGCGGTACTTAGTGATCAAGATTAATAACTTGGAGAACCTTGTCATCATGGCGGACCCTGTGGAAACAGATGCCCCAGTACCCAATGGCGGCAGTGTGAAGAACATCATGGATTATTCAGGCATAGACAATACGGGCGGCAATCTGATGACGTCCAAAATTCAACAGGCTATCAATGACGCCAATGCTCGTTCTGGCGGAGGTATGGTGTATTTTCCAGCTGGTATCTATAAATTCTCTCAGGTTGAGCTCAAAAGTAATGTCACGCTCTACTTAGCAGCAGGTGCCATACTTCGCGGGTCAACAACGTTAAGCGATTACGATTTCACTGACACCAATTTTAAACAGGCTAACATCCGTATCGTAGGGGCATCGAATGTAGCAATCAAAGGAAGAGGGATGATTGACTCCAATGGGACCTCGCTTACAACAGGCGATAGTGGACCGAACCGTGAAAATATCATCCGTTCTTATAAGAATTCGTCGGGAACAAAGCCGAGTGGTCTCACGTTCGAAGGTATCACCCTTAGAGATGGAACAACCTGGAACATGAATATTGAGGAATCGACGAACGTGACTATCACGAATGTAAAGATTATTAATAATGTCCACTGGATCCATGGAGACGGCTTCGATCTCGTCAATACGTCTCACGCTGTCGTGGATCAATGTTTTGCTTATACGGGGGATGACGTATTCGATGCGAAATCATCGACAGAAGAACCAATGACGGATGTCGTTTACAAAAATTCGGTTGCCTATACGGAATCTGCAGGTACGAAGGCAGGGGTTGCAGGCAATGCCTCGTTGACGGATCTTTGGTTTATCAATATCGACGTAATCTTAGGCTATAGGGGCATTAGTTTAAGCCATGACGAAGGCAATGGGATATGGAACGATATTCATTTTATCGACATCCGCACAGAAAAGATTTTTGATAATGGACCTAACGGCCAATATAGGACGGCTCCGCTGCTCATCTGGACGGCCAAATATAAAACGGAGGTTGGCCCGATTAGCAATGTAGAACTGACCCGCATTACCTATGAGGACCTGGGCAATTTCCATTCCATCATTCAAGGTTATGACAGCACGAGCAAGGTTTCCAATGTAAACTTCACGAATTTGAAAATGAACGGTACCATGATTACCAACCCTGCTACGGGTCTAATTGATATGGGTGCGAACACATCGAATATTACTTTTAATACTGCGGCCACGAATTACATGATTACCAACGCTAACTCAGGTAAAACTGTGGAAGTTTTCGGTGGTGGTACTTCGGATGGCACCAAGATCGTCCAATGGAATTATCATGCTGGAACGAATCAACGGTGGGAGCTTGTCGATGCTGGCGGCGGTTACTACAAGATTAAAAACGTTAAAAGCGGAAAGTTACTGGAAGTAACTGGCGGTTCTACAGCCAATGGAGCCCTAGTCGAACAATGGGGGGATAACGGCGGAACCAATCAACAATGGCAGATCGTTGATGTTGGCAATGGATACTCGAAACTCATTAATCGCAAGAGCGGTAAAGCATTAGATAGCAGTGGGTCGACGGAAGACGGAGCTCAGCTTACCCAGTGGACAGATAATGGCGGAGACAATCAGAAATTCCAATTTTTTGCGCAATAGATCAAGCCACTCTCATTAGCGATTATTTTGCATAAAAGATGCGAGATAATTACATTTTTAATGATGAACGTATGCAATTATTATGAAAATGGAGGTCATATTCGTATGTATGTTAGTAAAATGAAATGGCAAATCGGAAATTTGCTTACGAAAATGATCCTAGCTGCTGCTCTAATGTTTGGTTTCACATTTACAATGGCTCAGCCTGCAGCGGCTGCGACCGTAGTGACGTATCCTTCACACTTCGGTACAAGCTCGGTCTACTCTTTGAAGGTTGATTCGACTACGATCAGGGTTGCCAGGCAGTTTGATTATTCTTTTGCCCAGTTGTCTTATTCCGGAACGGGCACATTTAAAGTAACGGCGTCGGAAAATATTACTTCCTATAATATTAGTCCTCATAGTTACGGGATCGAGGCAACGGTAAGCGGCAAGGATCTAACTTTCACCCTTCCCCAAGCTGGATCACGGTACTTAGTGATCAAGATAAATAATCTGGAGAACCTTGTCATTATGGCTGATCCTGTGGAAACAGGTGCGCCAACGCCGAATGGCGGCAGCGTAAAAAGCATCATGGATTATTCAGGCGTGGATAACACAGGCGGCAATTTGATGACGTCCAAAATCCAACAAGCCATCAACGATGCGAATGCTCGTTCCGGCGGCGGAACCGTTTATTTCCCTGCTGGTATTTACAAGTTTTCTCAAATTGAACTTAAAAGTAACGTCACACTATATTTAGCTGCTGGTTCCATCCTTCGCGGATCATCGGATGTAGGCGATTATGATTTCACTAACACCATTTTTACCAATGCCAACATCCGTATCGTAGGGGCATCTAATGTAGCTATCAAAGGAAGAGGCATGATCGATTCCAACGGGACTACACTTACATCTGGTGCTAGTGGGCCGAATCGAGAATATATCATCCATTCTTACAAAGATGCATCGGGTACGAAGCCAAATAACCTTACCTTTGAGGGTTTCACACTAAGAGATGGAACAACCTGGAATTTTAGGATTCAGGACGCTACGAATGTCAAAATAAATAATGTGAAGATTATCAATAACGTCAACTGGATTCATGGCGATGGTTTCGATTTGGTTAATACTTCCCATGCTGTAGTTGATCAATGCTTCGCCTATACTGGCGATGATGTATATGATGCGAAAGCATCAACGGAAGAACCGATGACGGATGTTGTATACAAAAATTCGGTTGCCTATACGGAATCTGCAGGTACGAAGGTAGGTATGCAAGGAAATGCATCGATTAGCGATGTTTGGTTTATCAATATTGACGTAATCCAAGGCTATCGTGGCGTCAGTGTGGATCATGACCAAGGGAATGGCGTATGGGACGATATTCATTTTATCGACATCCGCACGGAAAAGATTTTTAATAATGGAACCAGCGGCCAATTTAGAACATCTCCGCTCCTCATCTGGACGGCCATATATAGCGGTAGCGAGGTTGGCCCCGTCAGCAATGTTGAACTGACGCGCGTTAGTTTTGAGAACATTAACAATTTTCATTCTTTCATTCAAGGTTACGACAGCTCGAGCAAGGTTTCCAATATATCCATCACCGATTTAAAAATGAACGGCAACGTGATCACAAATGCTTCCCAGGGGTTAATTGATATCGGTGCGAACACATCCAATATTACTTTTAACACAAATCCTACTACGAAGAAGATTATGAACGCAGATTCGAGCAAAGCTGTTGAAGTTTTTGGTGGTTCTACGACGGATGGAGCCAAAATATCTCAATGGGATTATAGTGGTGGCAAGAATCAACGGTGGCAGCTTGTCGATGCTGGCGGCGGATATTACAAGATCAAAAACCTCAAAAGTGGAAAACTCCTAGAAGTGACTGGCGGTTCTACAGCCAATGGAGCCCTAGTGGAACAATGGGGGGATAACGGCGGAGACAATCAACAATGGCAAATCGTTGATGTTGGTAATGGATACTCTAAACTCATTAATCGCAAGAACGGTAAAGCATTGGATAGTGGGGGGACGACGGCAGACGGAGCTCAGCTTACCCAGTGGACAGATAATGGCGGAGACAATCAAAAATGGCAGTTAATGGAGTAAATTAGACATCCATTGAAGCGTTGGGTGTGGGTGAAGAGAGAAAAAGAGAGGCTTACTGCCTCTCTTTTTCCTTTACTCTTGCTCCATCAGCTTATATTGAGGTTCCCAGCCTAATATTTTTCAACGTTGGAGTAAGTAGGCAAATTACGAATATATGACATAAAAGAAACGAGATTATTACATTTTTATTGATGAATGTATGCCATAGAATGAAGTTGGCTTATAAGCTTGTGACGTGGGGGTAATTGCTATGTATTATGTACCTAAAAATGAACGATATTCCAACATGAAGTATACAAGGTGTGGTAACTCAGGCCTCAAACTGCCTGTTATTTCCCTCGGACTTTGGCAAAATTATGGCGGTATACATGCCTTAGAAACCCAACGTGAAATGCTGCGTCGTGCATTCGACCTTGGCATTACCCATTTTGACTTAGCTAACAATTATGGGCCGCCTCCAGGAACTGCCGAAGAGAATTTCGGCAGCTTATTTAAAGCGGACTTCAAACCTTACCGCGATGAGTTGATTCTATCAACCAAAGCAGGCAATTTAATGTGGGAAGGCCCATATGGAGACGGTGGCTCGAAGAAACATATAATAACCAGTCTTGACCAAAGTCTTAAGCGCATGGGACTTGATTATGTTGATATTTTCTACTCTCACAGATGTGATCCAGAGACGCCTATGGAAGAAACGATGCGTGCGCTTGATTTGGCAGTAAGACAGGGAAAGGCCTTGTATGTAGGCGTCTCTAATTACAACGCTGAGCAGACCAAACAGGCTGCTGGCATTTTGAAGGAACTGGGTACACCTTGTCTGATTCACCAACCCAAGTACAATATGTTTGATCGATGGATAGAAAACGAGCTGCAGGATGTACTGGAAGAGGAAGGAATGGGTTCCATAGTCTTTTCACCTTTGGCAAAGGGATTGCTGACCAGCCGATATCTCACCGGAATTCCTGCCGATTCAAGGGCTGCAAGCGCAAGTCGAGCTTTGAGTGTCAATGCCATCACGGATGAGGTCATGTCCAAGATCATACGTTTGAACGCTATTGCGCTAGAGCGTGATCAAAGCCTCTCTCAAATGGTCATCGCTTGGGTGCTTAGAGAAGGAAAGGTTACTTCGGCTCTCATAGGGGCAAGTAAGGTAAGTCAGATTGAAGATAATGTCAGAGCATTGAAAAACCTAGATTTTAGTCAGGAAGAGCTACTTCGTATTGAGGAAATATTGAGTTTCTAAAGATGGGAGTGTTGGATATGAGGAACGATTGGGAAAATCACAAGCTGCTGCAGCGGAATCGGCTGCCAGCAAGAGCTGCATTCATACCGTTCGCTGATGATCAGAGTGCTCTATGCAATGAACGTGAGTTGTCTCCTTACTATGTGCCGTTAAATGGAAATTGGAAATTTAATTACGCTCCGACACCTGCGCATGCCCCTTCGAGCTTCCACCTGGAAGAATTCGATGCGAGCGGCTGGGATGACCTTGCAGTACCATCTTGTTGGCAGATGCACGGCTATGGCAAACCGCATTATACGAACGTTGTCTACCCGTTCCCGGTTGTCCCGCCGCTAGTTCCGACCGAAAATCCGACTGGCTCCTACCGCCGACAATTTGCGGTTCCGACAAGCTGGAGCGCACAGCGGATTACGCTGCATTTTGAAGGCGTAGACAGTGCGTTCTTCGTTTGGGTAAACGGCAAGGAAGTTGGCTTCAGTAAAGGCAGCCGCATGCCATCGCAGTTCGACATCACGGACCACATTCATGAGGGGACGAACGTTCTTGCGGTTCGCGTCATGCAGTGGTCGGACGGCTCTTATATCGAGGATCAGGATATGTGGTGGCTGAGCGGGATTTTCCGCGACGTGTATGTGACAGCTGCACCGCAAACGCACTTATACGATTATTCCGTTCGTACGCTGCTTGATAGCGAATACCGTGATGCTTCTCTTGAAGTCAGATTAAGCTTGCGAAGCAGGATCGAAGCTAAGGAAGCTGCTCGTGTCGAGCTGCAGCTACTTGATGCAAGCGGGAAAGCCGTAGAAGGGGGGCATGCAGAGGGAGTCGTAACTGGCGGTGTTTTGAAGCAGGAGTCTTTATTTAAGCTTCCTATCGTCAACCCTAGGAAATGGTCTGCCGAAGATCCGTACTTATACAAGCTGTTGATCCGGGTTATTGGCGAAACTACACAGGTTACGTCCGTACGTGTTGGATTCCGTTGTGTCGAGTTGAATGGCGGCTTACTGCTTGTAAATGGGACGCCAATTAAGTTCAAGGGAGTTAACCGACATGATCATCATCCCGACTTTGGGCGAACTATACCTCTTGATTCAATGCTGCAGGATGTACTTCTGATGAAGAAGCACAATATTAACGCTGTCCGTACCTCCCATTATCCAAACGATCCACGCTTCTATGACCTGTGTGACGAATACGGACTGTACGTTATTGATGAAGCCGATTTGGAATGTCATGGCTTCCATCGGACAGACAACTCCAATCAATTAAGTGATGACCCTGAGTGGGAACCGGCTTATCTAGATCGGATCGAACGGATGATTGAGCGGGACAAGAATCATCCTTCTATTATCCTCTGGTCTCTAGGCAATGAATCGTATTACGGTTGTAATCACGTAGCGATGTACAACTGGGCCAAGGAGCACGACCCAACACGCTTGGTGCACTATGCGGAAGATCGAGAAGCCGCGAGTGCCGACGTGTACAGCACGATGTACAACAGGATTTGGCAGCTGCACGAGCTTGGCGCACGTGAAGACCTGGATAAGCCCCATATTGTATGCGAATATGCGCATGCCATGGGCAATGGGCCAGGCGGCTTGAAAGAATATTGGGATGTCTTCTATTCCTACAAGCGGTTGCAGGGGGGCTTCGTGTGGGAATGGGTTGATCAAGGCATCCGGCAGCGAACAGCTGAAGGCAAGGAATTTTTCGCCTACGGCGGAGATTTTGAAGAAGCCCCGAACGATATGAATTTCGTCATCGATGGTCTTGTTAACCCAGACCGTCTGCCATCGGCAGGACTGCTGGAACTTAAGAAAGTGATGGAACCCGTTATCATCGAAGCGTTGGATTTGCAGGCTGGGGTGTTAATGCTGACCAATCGATATGATTTCGTACATTTGGAGCATCTACAATTGTCATGGCATGTCATGGCGGACGGGAAAGTCGTATGTTCTGGCCAGGGTAAACTGCCCGAGGTCGCGCCGGGCGGTACGGGTAATGTGAACATCCATTATGCACTGCCAGAACAATTGCAGCCTGCGACCGATTACTGGTTGAACGTCAGCATTTTGCTTGCCGTAGATGCCATTTGGGCTGAAGCTGGCTTTGAGGTTGCGTGGGCTCAGTTCGAACTTCCCAACAAGTCGGAGCTTAAACCTACCGTTGAATTGTCTGACTACGCGCCATTAACTGTTACGAAGAACGGTGTGATGTTGGACGTACAGGGAAGTGATTTTGAACTTCAGTTTGACTGTGTTTACGGCGTTATCGCAAACTGGAAATATGCAGGATTCCGCCTGCTGGAGGAAGGACCGAGGCTTGATCTGTGGCGTGCGCCGACAGACAATGATATGCGACCCATCGGCGACTGGAGGACCTCTCTCGCGGATGACCAACGAGCAACGGTCCTATGGAAGCTGAAAGGGCTGCACTGGCTGCAGCATCGTGTTATGAGCGTGGACTGGAGCTGTAATAGCAATGGAACGGTTGTGACGATTACCTGCAAGGTTCGTGTAGCGCCACCGATTCTAAAATGGTCGGTAGACACGTTGTACACGTATACGATTTATGCGAGCGGAGATGTGGCGATCGCCGTAAACGGATCGATCGAAGGCAGCGACGCTCCAGAGACGCTCCCACGCGTCGGACTTCGTCTGGAGCTGCCGAACGATTATGAGCGAGCGGAGTGGTATGGCCGCGGCATTGGTGAAACGTATGCGGATTCGAAGCAAGCCGCGAAGTTCGGAATCTATCGGCAAACTGTGCGCGAGCTGTTCACGGAATACATCGTCCCTCAGGAAAACGGCAACCGTTCCGACACGCGATGGCTCGCGATGACGAATGAGCAAGGAGTTGGTCTGCTGGCGACAGGTTCGCCGCAGTTCGGGTTCACAGCTCGTCGCTATACGAGCGAAGACTTAGAGAAAGCAAAGCATACGTTTGATTTAAAGGAACGTGACCGGATCTTCTTGCATCTCGATCTTGCGCAGAATGGCATCGGCAGTGCCAGCTGCGGTCCTGGCGTACTTCCGCAGTATGTGTTGAAGGCTGAGGATTTCCACTTCCAAGTTCGCCTCACACCGATGATCTCCGGGTCGGGTTCGCCTACACAACTTGCTAAGCGTGACGTGTAAATTGCCCAAAAAAGAAGGAGCCTAGCAGGCTCTTTTTTTTTTGGCAATGATATCTGTGAAATAAGACCAATTCGGGCCTTATTGGCGTGCCGTTATTTCTACCATTTACGAACATATTACATAAAAGAGACGATATTATTACATTTTTCTTGATGCAGTTATGCCATACAATAAAAGCATCAAATGACATTGCGATGTACAATCAATAAAACGTTTTCAACATGAAAGGGAGTCGAAATAAAGTCAAATAAACCAAGACAGAACTTATCGCTTCAGGAGGAAACCGAAATGACAAATAGTGAGAAACTACACAGAAAAATCAGAATTAAAGAGAACATACCTTTGTACACCATGTTGGCTCTGCCCCTATTGTTTTTTATAATCTTTAATTATGTGCCCATGTTTGGCGCGGTGATTGCCTTTAAGGATTATCGATTTATAGATGGCATTATGGGAAGTGATTGGGTAGGGCTTCGAAATTTCCAGATGATATTTGCACAGCCACATACGATAGAAATTATCAGAAATACGTTGGTGATAAGTTTACTTACCGTCTTTGTTTCATTTCCATTTCCAATCGTATTGGCTATTCTGCTCAATGAGATAAGAATGAAATGGTTCAAAAAAGCCTCACAAACGGTTCTGTATTTGCCTCACTTCTTCTCCTGGGTCATCGTAGGTGGTATTATTATTAACGTTTTCTCTGTTAAAAATGGCCCAATCAACTTTATCATTGCCTATTTTGGCGGGGAACCCATCCAGTTTTTGTTTAATCACACAGCATGGATGACCATTTTCCTAGGAAGTGGGATTTGGAAGGATGCAGGATTTAATGCCATCATCTACCTAGCAGCGCTTTCGAGTATAGATCCAACGTATTACGAAGCGGCGGTTGTAGATGGCGCTAACAAGTGGAAGCAGATTACGAAAGTTACCCTTCCTAGTTTGTACCCAACCATTGTCCTGACGTTTATCTTGGCAACAGGAAAAATTATGGAAGTTGGATTTGATCGCATTTTCGTTCTGCAAAATCCTGTTGTAAAGAATATGACGGATGTCGTGCCCACCTTTATTTATGAAATGGGTATACAACAAGGCGAATTTAGTTTAACGACGGCCATGGGATTGTTCGATTCTGTGATTAGTTTGATCCTTGTACTTGTGGCGAATCGATTAGCTAAAATGTCAGGGAATGCACTATTCTAATCAACTAATAATTTAGATATACGAAGGAGGAGCAGGACATTGAAAATATCGACGGGAGAAAAAGCCTTTTATAAAATAAATAATATTGTGCTTTTTATCATATCGCTGTCGTGTTTACTTCCGCTCATTTATATTATTGCTACTTCATTCAGCAGCGGTGCAGCTATTGAAGCAGGTAAAGTATTTTTGTGGCCGGTTGAATTTACACCAGCAGCTTATAAAGTATTAATTGTATCCACAGATTTATTTAAATATTTTAAGAATAGTATCGTTGTTACCGTAGTAGGTACTGCGCTTAGTATGATTTTCACAATCCTCTGTGCATATCCATTATCCAAAAGGAAATTGTTTGCTAGAAGGAAAGTAACCTTTCTAATCGTCTTCACCATGTTGTTTAGCGGCGGTTTGATTCCAACTTATCTATTAGTGAAATCGCTTGGATTAATGAACTCCTATTGGTCTATTTGGTTAACAACACTGATTAGCCCCTACAATATGTTGATCATGAAGTCATTCTTTGAAAATATATCGGAAGAGTTGGAAGAAGCAGCTAGAATTGATGGTTGCTCCGAATGGCGAATTTTACTTCAGATGTATCTTCCACTTTCCAAAGCTGTGATAGCCACATTGTGCCTCTTTTACGGGGTTGCGTACTGGAATAGTTTTTTGAAAGTACTGATGTATATCAGTGATTCGAAGGGTTATACGTTGCCCGTGCTCATACAGCAGATGGTTTTCCAATTAGAGCAGATAAAATTGGGTACGAGTCAAGATTTAAGTGCTGTATCGGGTTCAGGTGAGGTCATTTCGGAATCAGTAAAGTCCGCAGGTGTTGTTGTGTTGATATTGCCGATGCTTGCCGTATATCCATTCCTGCAAAAGTATTTTGTTAAAGGTGTTATGCTAGGGTCTGTTAAAGGTTAAGTCAAGCGCATTGAAGCTATGATTTAGGGAATATTTGTTGATTGTAAAGAGGACGATAGTTAATTCGTATTCTTCACATATATATCGAAAGCGATTTCATAATTTCGATCATATTTTTATTAGAAAAAGGGAGGCAACATGAGCATGAAGAAAAAATTACGAGGTGTGGTTGCATTATCGTTAGTGATGGCCGTTTCTGTTGGACTTACCGCATGCAGCACTACGAAAGAAGAGCCCAAAAAGTCAGGTAATGCAACTGCTACGACCGCTGCTAACGTGAAAAAAGGTAAAGTATCGGTTATGGTTTATGATCGAGGACTTATTCCAGCTTCCGAAGGCACGTATGATAATAACCGTTGGACGAAGTGGATTCAAGAAAATGCGCCGTTTGAAGAAGTAAAATTCATCGTGGTACCACGAACAGAAGCTCCTCAAAAAATGAACATGCTGTTCGCAGCTGGGGAAGGTCCGGATGTCGTAGCCAACTATGAAGATATGACGCCATTTATTTCCAAAGGGCAAGCTTTAGAAATCACAGATGAATTGCTTGCGAAAATGCCCAATTATAAAAAGACTTTAGATAAATATCCAGCACTTCAAAAGCTTACGACAGTCAATGGCAAACGTTACACGGTCGGAACCGTATCACCTGTTTCACCTAATCATACTGCAGTCATTCGTGCAGATTGGTTAGAAAAGTTAAATCTTCCTATGCCAAAGACACCAGAAGACTTGCTTGCTGTAGCCAAAGCGTTTACAGAGAAAGATCCTGATGGGAATGGCAAAAATGATACCTATGGATTGACTTTAAACGCGGATTCCCAAAGAGTGCTTTCTCACATGTTTGGCTTTGGTAATCCGGAGAAGTATGCTGTCGTTGATGGCAAGCTGACATTTGTGTGGGATAGAATCCAAGATTGGTTGAAGTTTACGAAACAAATTGTTGATGCGAAGGTTGTTGATCCGGACTTCTTACTTGATAAAGGCGACAAAGCACTAACGGATTTCACGAATGGGAAGATCGGTATTTTTTTGACAGGGAAATTTAGTCAACTGAATTCACCAACATTTGCAAATTTCAAAAAGGCTAATCCAATTGCTAAACTCGATACATTTGATTTGCCTGCGACAAAGTATGGAACTTTTGAAGGCTATATCAATGGAGGTCCTTCCGTTGTAGGTTTTATTAATGCAGCAACCAAAGATACTGATGCTGCTGCTAGGTACATTAACTGGCTAAATGATCCGAAAGTTTCCGACTATTTAGTTAATGGACCTGATGGCGTTTACAAAAAAAGGGATGCAGAAGGAACTGTTGTTGTTATAGACCCGGCGAAGAATAAAATTGAGTACGATTATGCAACAGACTACAGTATCATTAGAACTTTCGATTTTAACTTAGGTTCTGCAGTTAGTCCGCTAGCCAATGAATATTACAATTCATATCTCAAATCGAGCGACCCTGTCCTACAAGAGTTTGGAGATTTGTACTATAAGATGGCGCAAGTTGTTAATAAACCAGATGCCATTGATCCAAGAAAATGGCAACAAACACTGCCAGCACTTGCCTCTGATACGCTTTTGAAGAAAACGAATGGAACCAAAGCTGTAGACGATTACCTGTTAAAAGCACTTGCACAACCCAATTTAACAGCAGAGAAAGCTGTTGCAGATGCGAAAGAACTTTGGAAGAAAGCTGGCGGTGAAGATGTGGATGCATTCTACAACGATTACTACCAAAAAAATAAAGATAAGATGTTATCTCCAGAAGATTTTAAACAACTAAAAATGGCACCAGAATTGTTGCCTTCTGCGAAGAAAAATTCTAAAATTAAATAATTGTGGTTATGCTATTATTAATATAAGTCAAGAAAAAGGGAACTCTTTGTCCACGGATAAAGAGTTCCCTTTACAGATATTAATGGCAGAAATGTGGTGAATCCTGTATGTATCGTGTGGTTATTGTTGATGATGAACCTTGGGCTTTGATCGGCATTCGTAAATTAATCGAACGCAATGGGAATCGGTTTAAAATTATTTGTGAAACGACCGAACCAGTCAAAGCTTTAGAAGTGATTTGTGAAGAACATCCTGATGTCGTCTTTACGGATATTCGAATGCCTGACATGACAGGGATTGAACTGATGCAAAGGACGAGAGCACAAGGGATAGACACTGATTTTATAGTGATTAGCGGGTTTGCGGAGTTCTCTTATGTGCAGCATGCACTTCAGGAAGGCGCGATGGATTATCAATTAAAGCCGCTGGATATGGCAAAGGCGGAAGAAATGTTAGACAAGCTTTATAGAAAGTTAGAGAACAAACGCAGCACGAATGATTTAAGCTTCTACATGTCCTTGCTGGAAGAAGTCAAGGATAATCAGGCACTTTTGAATACTCGGTTGCGCTATAGACCCTACAAAAGATATCAGGTTGTAACGGTTTATTTTAAAAGTGCGGAATATGATGATGTGGTTTTATTAGAATTAGGGAGTAAAGCGCAGCTCACATCCTTGAAATTAGGTCCTAAAAAATGTGTGTTTATTATTAATAGTGATGAAGATAAAAGTGAGATGGTCTATCGCAGTCTGACTTCCCAAGAACATGCAGTTGATAGGGCAGGGATTAGTTTATCCAGTGATGGGTCTGATCAGGTATCCATACTTCTGAAAACGTCTGATATCGCGAGCAATGATTGTTTTGTAGAGCGATCAAAGCGAATTTCACAATATGGCAAGAGTAAGAAAAGTCTCGTTAAACAATTTGTTGAAGGCATTATTGAAGCACTTGAACGTGTTCACTACAAGAACATGAAGGATATGACATCCGATATTAACGCTTTTTTTAGTGCAAACCAATTAGGTATTGAAGATGCTGTGTTTTTATGGAATGAGATCGTTATGCTTACGCTAAAAGATACTGAAAACAGCAGTCGCTTACTGGACTTTGAATTTCTGGATTATAGCGAAATGAAAGAAAAGTTCATGAATTTAGAATCGTTAAGCGAATACGTGTATGAACAGCTCTCATATCCAGACCGAGAACAGCTTGGTGATGCCAATAATAAATTTATGGAACTGCTGCATTATACTAATAAGCATTTTCATGAAGAACTGTTTCTAAAGGATTTATCCACGAAGTTTTTTATTAATGTGAGTTATTGTTGTGAGTTGTTTAAAAAGGTTACGGGCATGACGTTTTCCCAATATATGACAGATTTGCGGATGAAAAAGGCTTCTGAATTGCTCCAGAATAGTAACTTGTCTATTGCAGATGTATGTAAGAGTGTGGGCTATAGTGATTATTTCTACTTTAATAAAGTGTTTAAACGGAATTTAGGGTGTACACCTTCCAAATATCGTAAAACGAGTGGGGACTTGAATGCGCTTAATTCGTAATCTGAAGCTGAAGCACCAAATATCGCTTTTAATCCTGATTGCACTCATTATGATGATCTTGATGCAGAGCATGTATAATGTTTTCTTCAATTCGCTTACTCGGGAACGTGCGGCTAAGTATGCGAGTAATCTGATGGAACAGGTAGCGCTAAATGTAAATACGATTGCTAAAAGTGTGGAGAGAGATTCCATTACGGTTAGTTATAGTAAGTATGTGCAGGAATTAATGGTGTCGACGAATAGCATTCGGAGTGCGGAATTAAATGAATATGTCTCTGAAATTTTCACGCATACAAGGTCTTCCAATCAAAATATTTATAGCATTCTTCTCTTAAATAATAATGACAGACAGATCTCAGACAATCTGCATTACAACAATGATATATTGAAAACTTTGGGGAAAATGTACAACTTTCAAAGCGAAGAGTTTATTAAACCTGTGTTTTCATCGATTGTGAGAGACAACAGTGATGCGTTCTATTATTATTCGTATATTTCACCTATCTTTTCTTCTTTTGACGCTACGGGGGATTATTCAAAAATCGGTAATTGTATTTTTCTTCTTGATACGAGGGAATTAGAGAAATTAGTGAACACAACCGAATTAACGAAGAATTCACTCTTTCTGATCCTTGATTCTGACAATCGAGTGATTGTAAGCAATAAAGGGCTCAAAGCAGGTGACTATTACGAGAATGTTTTTTGGCAGGAAGGCATAAGTAGTACAGCCAAAGATGAAATTGTTTATGAGGGCAAAAAATCGCTTGTCCAATATAAGAAAATTGATAGTGTGAATTGGAAAGTCATCAGTGTTCTTCCGATTGCTGAACTTACAAGTGATATGAAGCCGATCGTGTCCTTAGGCATTTGGTTGGGTATCATTATGATCCTCTTGTTAACGATTATTGGCAGTATGTTTATGTATAATACGACACGGCCTGTCATGTTGATCGTCAGATTCCTATCCCATGTTGGTGAGCGTAATTTAAAGCAAAGGTTAAGAATCCCGTCAACAAATGAAGTTGGAATAATTGCTACCCACATTAATCAAATGCTCGATAACGTAGAGACGATGACGCGAGAAGTTGTTGAGAATCAAACGTCCCTCTATGAAGCAGAGTTATCGAAAAAACAAGCGAAACTGTCAGCGCTGCAAAGCCAAATTAATCCTCATTTTCTCTATAATACGTTGAACTGCTTGAGCAGTATTGGCTTGGCCTATGATGTGAGTGAGGTCGTCAGTATATCGTCCGCGATGTCGCGCATATTCAGATATAGCATTAAAGGCCAAGAGATCGTAAGTATCAAAGACGAAATGAACTGTATTAAAGATTATCTGTTAATTATGGACATCAGGTATAAGGGCAAATTTGAGATCGTGATCGAGATGGATGAGTCTTTCTTGGAAATGAAATCGTTGAAAATGATTCTTCAACCGATTGTGGAAAATGCCATGTACCATGGCCTGGAAATGAAATCTGGCGTTGGACGTCTGATTATTCGCGGATGTATATCCGAACATGGTTATATGCAAATTGAAATTGAGGATAATGGAGTCGGAATGACGGACAAACAGTTATCCAAACTACGTAAAGGCATTCGAGATGACGAGAATGTAGAACTGTCTGGAACGGACAAACAAAGTATAGGGCTAGGCAATATTAATAAGCGATTAAAACTACAATTCGGATCGCCATATGGTCTAGATGTCATTAGCGAAGCGGGTAAAGGAACCAAAGTTACCGTCAGGCTGCCTGTTATTGAACCTACGGGTAAAGTCATCTTATTGCCTGATAGTTAGCTTCGAAAGGAAGGAGAATCTGCAAGATGGATCTGCACATAACGAAACATGGTGATTGTCAGCTAAGTATTGAGATTTGCTATAACAGCGGCATCATTACGAACAATGCGGTGGGGTTGTTGATCGAAGAGTGGCGAGATGAGTATCAAGTTGAGAACCTTTCATTGAACACGGAATCCAGTGAAGGTAACCGAATTCGTATTCTCGAGCCACAAGTCATAGAGGGGTATAGTGAACAGACGTTTGTGATTTTTACAGTAATGCAAGATGGCTATTATCATATCAATCTATCCGGTGCAAGTGAACAGGCTATCCTGTATGGCATATGTGAAATCCTTGACCAAACATATGTTCTGGAAGGTGAAGTGCGGCTACCCCAATTAAATATGACCTCTACACCTGATATTAAAAAAAGAGGTGTCGAGCGGCATTGGGGTCCTTCGATGACATCGATGGAAAACCTGGAAGAGAATCTTAACCTAATTAAACTTTTGGCCAGAAAACGTGTTAATCATCTGATGTGGATCGATAGTTGGATTAGCATGAGCTGGTATCCATTCCTCGATTTTAGATACTTTCCGATTCTGAAAAGAGAGGATCAACTCGGCAAGATCAAGCTTGCCAAGGAGTGCCTTCGTACAATCATTAATGAGGCGACAAACTGGGGAATGGACTTTTACCTGTCCTGCACCGAGTTCAATATTCCAGAAGATCTTCTCAAAATACACCCGGACATGTTTTATCGAAATCCGGATACAGGATTATGCGTGCTGCGGTTAGATAGCGAGGATACTTGGTTATTCTACAAATCCAAAATCAAAGAAGTCATGGAGGACTTCCCTGCCCTTTCCGGTATTGAACTTTGGACAGGAGAGGCCATGGAAATATGGCAATGTTATCGTCCTGAGACAGATACAAGATCAATTGGCGAGCTTTTCCTCGAGATGTATGATAAAGCCCTTGAGGCTATGGATGAAGCAGGACGAAGTGATGCTCGGATCATTTGTTCCAGCTTCACCCACCATCCTGATTGTGAGAAAGTGTATGAAGACATTTTGGGTAGGTTACCAGAGCGTTGTGATTCACGCAGTAAAATGCAGGTGGAGGATTTCTATCGTTTCCATTCACCTGCGACGTTGCCAGGCAGACTTTCTCCAGGTAGGGAATGGGTAGAATTCGACCTCGGAGGCGAATACAGAGGGGATTGGGCGGGATGGATCACTTGTGCGCTTGAGTTCATCCCGAATCGGATGAGGCATTATTACGACAAAGGTATTAGTGGTTTTATGTGTCGAATACGTGGTTATGCGTTGGGTCCGAACACCACATTCATCGGGGATTATGCCGTGTTAAAGGGCGTTCAATCGATTAAATATGATGTCTATTTCAAAACCTGTTGGGATATGAATATAGGGCTCCCCGATGTATGGCGAATGTGTAAGAGAAGGGGATTCCCTGATCAGATGCTGGAATTTTTCCAATTGTCGGAGAAAGTTGCGGAACAAGCACATTATGCCAATGAATCGATCGTGAATAATTTCCATTCCTCCTTCATTGGTTCTATAGAAAGATATGAATGGCAGTTGGCCTATATGGATCATCCTTATAATATAGCGGGTCAGGAACGGAAATGGATTTTAGAGCCTACGGAAGCAAATCTATCGATTATCCTTGCTGAGAAAGAACAGGCGATTGTAAATATTTTGAAAATGAGTGAAATATTGGAGCGATGTAAACGTGAGCTCGTTGAAGAGGACTATGCGACTTTGAGGACTTGTCTAGATTTTCAAATACAGGTAGTTAAGGTCTTCAAAGTACACACGGAGATGTTTTTCAGATATAGAATTTTAATGATGACGAAATTGGAAAATAGACATGCGCTTCTGATGGATTGTATGAAAAGGTGTGAAAGGGAAGTCACGCTGCTTCGGGAACATGATCAGCAGCAGGCTCAGCATGCTTATGCATTGATTTCCGACATCAAATGGCGATTAAGTAGTGATATGAATGGTCCATACTATCATCTGCTAGCGTACCATGGTGTTTGTAAGGTAGCAGGGTTCAGATAATGAATACAAAATGGGGGTTTTTCTATGAGCTATACGTCCCGAAATGATCGATATTCGAGTATGAAGTATAATAGGTGCGGAAACTCAGGTCTCAAACTGCCTGCGATTTCCCTCGGCCTATGGCATAACTATGGAGATGTGGATGCCTTTGGAAATCAGCGTGACATGCTGCGCCGTGCCTTCGATCTTGGCATTACACATTTTGACCTAGCCAACAATTACGGGCCACCACCAGGGTCAGCAGAAGAAAATTTCGGCAGAATGTTAAAGGGCGACTTTGCAGCTTACCGTGATGAAATGGTCGTCTCAACCAAAGCAGGCTATACCATGTGGGCAGGACCCTATGGCGACTGGGGCTCAAAGAAGTATATGACGGCTAGCCTTGACCAGAGCTTGAAGCGTATGGGCCTTGATTATGTGGATATTTTCTATTCACATAGGCCGGACCCCGAAACGCCACTGGAAGAAACGATGGGTGCACTGAATTTGGCAGTCAGACAGGGAAAAGCGTTGTATGTAGGACTATCCAACTACAATGCCGAGCAGACTAGAAAGGCTTCTGCCATTTTGAAAGCGCTGGGTACCCCGTGTCTGATCCATCAACCCAAGTATTCAATGTTTGAAAGAGGGATTGAGAACGGGTTGCAGGATGTCCTGCAAGCGGATGGAATAGGCTCAATCGCCTTCTCATCCTTGGCGAAGGGGCTGCTGACCAACCGCTACCTGAACGGAATTCCTTCCGATTCGAGGGCTGCAGGTTCAAGTCCGTTTTTGAGTGCTCAAGCCATCACCGATGAGGTATTGTCCAAGATCAAACACTTAAACAGCATGGCGCTGGAGCGTGGTCAAAGTCTCGCCCAAATGGCTATCGCTTGGGTACTCAGAGAAGGACGCGTAACCACGGCTCTTATAGGAGCAAGTAGGGTAAGCCAGATTGAAGACAACGTTGCCGCATTGAATAATCTGGCATTCAGCCAGGAAGAGCTGCTGAGAATTGAAGAGATATTGAAATGAGATCTTGTGGCCACTAGGAAAGCATTTTTTGCATCCCACTGGATAAACTCCAGTCAAAGTAGCATTGCCTTCTCCCAAGCCCGATAACACTGGAGTTATTCCAGTGGAATTTGGGTTTGAGGCCTCTAGGAAGGCGCTTTTTTGCATTCCACTGGATAAATTCCAGTCAAAGTAGCATTTCCTCTCCCCAAACCCGAGTAACACTGGAGTTATTCCAGTGGAAATTGGCAACAGGGTTTGGGTTGCATTCCTTATTTTTTGGCAGAGCTTGTCCTGTCCTCGTTGGGGCTGCTGCTTGGCGTAGGCTTAGCAGTTGATTTCCCTTTTGTAGGCGTTGGGCTCGGCGGCGAAGTTCTTGGTGTCGTCGCTGGGGGCTGATCAAGTACTTTGCCCGCTTGTGGTTTGTGGGTTGCTGTTGGTTTTGGCGGTGAGGAATTATGCTCCGCTTTCGCACGAAGCTTAGCTTGCTCCTGCTGGAATCCTGGATTGTCATAAGCACCTCCAGCATCGATCTTCGTGAGGCCTTCCCACATGTTATCTGGTTTATAGCTGCTTGGATCTGCCAATACCAGGAAACCGTCAGGTAAGCGGCGTTCACCGTAACGACTCGCAGGCTTTGTCTGCAGTTTGCCGTCAGCGACTAATTCAGATGAGGCCCCTCCATCTAGAAAGCCCGCATTCATGCATCCCTCCGATAGAAAGATATCTTGTACTTCTTTAAGTGTAGCCCCCATGCTGTGTCCCGGCTGGCGTCCGTCAATAACGAGAAAGATGATCGTTCCGTTCCCTGTTTGGCAAAGGGCTGTCCTCGGATCGCGGCCCGCCCCGCCGTCTCCGCTGGTGATGAGTCCTTTGCCGTCTTCAATAATGCGTGGTTTCCAGAAGGCAGCATCGGTGACTCCATCCTTAATCAGCTCATCAATGGAATATAAGCCAATTTTCAGGATTCCGTTTTTTGTAAACCCAACAACGTGCTGCTTGACACTACCGTCATATTCCGTAAGAATGACTTTGCCGCCTGACATAAGAAACCCAATCGGGGCAAAGCCATTACCTAAGCCTTGCGGATCATCGAACGCTCCGCCATTCACACCTGCAAGCGCGCCTGTCCGTTTGACCATGTCCGTAATTTTCTCGCCCTCTTGTTTATGGCTTGTTGTTACAAGGCGGATGGTTCTGGGATCGTAGACATACATTTTTTTGCCACGCCAAGTAGGAATCTTGTGAATTTCATCCTGGATGTCAACGACCTTGATTAATTCACTAGCTGTTCGTTTGCGTTTGTCCAGCTTGATTAAGCCATCATGCTGCTTGTCGACTCCCCAAACATCGATTTGCTTCTGCATCTTATTGACCATATCATCGCGCTTCTCGGCGCCAACCAAAAGCCAAGCCCATTCACGGTGCTGGGTATTGATCACCATTTCGGCAAGATTCGTCCGAAGATCAATTCCCCATGGTGTCATGAATAGGAGCATCAAGCATACAATGACAGAAGCGACTATAGCCATTAGCGTCTTTTTCAGCCAACTCCGGCGGACCCTGGCCCTATTATTTGGCGTAACGATGTTCTTTAACTCCATGATTCTTCGTGTCTCCCTAAAATGATTAAAGCATAAATGCTCATACTTATTTTATTGCATAAAAATTTTGACGCAAGGGGAATGAACAAAGTTTATTCGTTGCCTGATTTTAATTGTCAGATTGATTTAATCGATCAAGTACCAATTGCACGGCAATGGCATCGTCCAAATAGCCTAAAGGAAAAACGTAATCGGGAATAAGATCAGCGGACATCACAAAATAAAGAAGTGCGCTTCCGAGTAGTGCACGTCTTTGTGAGGTGTTGTCATTTTCGCAAAATTGAAGATACATTTGCTTAAGCCCGTCAATGAAAGGTCCGGCTCCATTGACACTGGCAACTTTGGAAGGGAAGTCGTCGATAATGATTTGCCGTCCTTCTTCAGTTAAGGCATATTGCTCGTACTTGATCAGTTCTTTCTGGACGAGTTCGGCTGTGAACAAATGATCTATTAAATTTGAAGACTGCAGAATTTTTTGCACACTACTAATGGACGTGTATATATCCGAGTGACCTTCAGGTTGAGGCATCGTAATATCGAATCCTGCAGCTTGAAACAACTGGGCGGTTGGAACCCCGAGATGGAAGGCAAAGGTTTCCAAATGGTTGAGCTTAGCCTTTTGTTTTCCACTGATGATTCGAGAAATGCTAGCTGTATCAATCCCTGTGAGTGAACTTAGTTTCCGCATGGATAAGGAACGTGCTTTTAATAAAGCGGTTAACGTAAGTCCCAGCGTTTCTTCCCTATTTTTTTCAGACATCCTATGGTTTCACCCCTCATGGCTTAGTGTTGAAATAATCTCAACATTTTTTAGTTGGATAAGCACTTTATTGCAATATAATCAATACTCTGACTGTAAACAGTTGGAGGAGTGAAACATAATGACAGCATGGCTCTTGATCCTAGGATTTGCGGTATCTTCAAGTTTGGATAATTTAGGCGTTGGAATTTCTTATGGTATTCGCGGTACTCGTATTGGTTTTTCTTCAAATGTCGTAATCGCCATTATTTGTTTTCTTTTCAGCATGGTTGGGATTCTTTCTGGACAATGGCTTTCGAAGGTTCTGCCAGGTATTTATCCTGTCTTGGTAGGTGCATTTCTGTTGTTTATTGTAGGTATCCGCATTATTTTATTAGCACTTCCACGAAAGAAACAACATCTATCCAGAGAGGTTGAACATATTGAAACATCGAGAGATATTGGTTTAGGTGAGGCCATCATTCTGGGGGTTGCGTTATCAGTTAATGCAATTACGAATGGCTTAGGTGCAGGTTTACTTGGATTATCGCCTCTAGCTATATCCATAACTGCGGCTCTCGGTAGTTTCATTACGGTATGGTTTGGTGTTCTTCTCGGTCAAAAAGTAGCGGGGATTCGTATTGGCTCTTTCACAGTTGGCCAATTCGGGACCATTCTGAGTGGAATTATGCTTTTGTTAATTGCCAGCAATTCTTTATTTGGTTGAAGAATGTTGTCATTCTCGTATCCTATATTTTACGCAAGGGATAGTATTTTATGACATTAATGAGGATGTGATATGATAAATAGACAGAGTCGGATAGCTGACTTCCCAAAGCTCTCGTTGTATATAGAGAGCTTTTTTCTCATAGAATTGAATTTTTCGGGTTGTAGGGAGGTACTTATGGACAATTTATATCAAAACGAAGTACTCATTGTTGAGGACGATGACAATATTAGACGTTTTGTAGCCATTCATTTAGACAGAGCTGGATTTAAAGTCACCGAGGCTGCTATAGGGGAAATGGCTTTGAAAAGTCTCGCCATAAGTCGACCGGATGTTGTCGTTCTGGACATCATGCTGCCCGATATGGATGGATTTGAATTTTGCAGGAAGCTAAGAGAAGTTGACCCTGACATCGTCATTGTGTTCTTGACAGCGCGTGCACAAGATTTGGACAAGATCAGAGGGCTTGAGCTTGGTGCTGACGATTACATTGTGAAACCTTTTAATCCGCTGGAGTTGGTTGCAAGAATCAAAACGGTTTTGCGCCGTACCCAGAAATTAGCGGAACCTCACAGAAAAACACTGCAGTCTGGCTCTATCCGCCTTGATATGGATGCCAATAAGTTGTTTAAACATGACTGTATCATTGAAGTGACACCGAAGGAATATCAAATGGTGAAAACATTTTTGGAAAACCCGAATAAAGCTTTATCTAGAAACGACCTGTTGAACCTTATTTGGGGAGAAGATTTCGTTGGTGACACCAAAACTGTCGATGTCCATGTTCGAAAACTAAGGGAAAAGATTGAAGATGATTGCTCCAAGCCGCAGTTGATCGAAACCGTTTGGGGACTAGGATACCGCTGGAGCATGGAGGCTTGAAAGGTTGAGTATTCAAAAAAGATTAGTCGGAAGTTATTTCGTTGTCATACTCATTACGGTTGCCATTTTGGAATTTTTGCTGATTGTTTTGGTGAACTATTATTATTTTCACAATGTTGAACGCATTCTGATCAATCAAGCGGAACTATCCGCTTCTTTTTTTCATCAATATGCCGCTGATGAAGATGTAGAGAAGCAATCTGAACGACTTTTGAATGGATTTTCCCATAATTCCGCAGCACAAGTCCAGATCATAAGCTCTAACGGTCAACTTCTTCAGGACTCAACCGGACTTCCTACAGGGGAGAGGATGAACGAATATCCGGATGTGCAAGAGGCATGTAGTGGGGAAATCGGCATTTGGAAAGGAAAGGAGCCAACGACCAAAGAGGCTGTTTTGGCGGTATCCTATCCGTTACAAACCAACCATACCACGGTGGGCGTTGTTAGGTTCGTTACTTCTTTAACGGAAACGGCGAAGACGGTTAACCAAGTTTCTGCTATCTTTATTGCCGTTGGACTTTTCGTTATTGCGATAGTTGCCGTACTTGGTATTGTCCTATCTCGAACGATCACGAGCTCAATCACGGAGCTTAAGTCAGCTGCGGAAAAAATGGCTGAGGGGGACTTTTCCGTAAGAGCTAATAAACGATATGAAGATGAGCTAGGGGCATTGGCGGATACTTTAAATACGATGGCTGCCAAAATACTGCAAAACGAACAGCTGAAAAACGATTTCATTTCATCTGTCTCTCATGAGCTTCGTACGCCGTTAACGTCTATAAAAGGTTGGGTTGTAACGTTATCTGCGACTGAGGAGGATGACCAGAACATGGTAAAAGACGGCCTGGAAATTATTGAGACAGAAACCGATAGGCTAACTCGTCTAGTAGATGAACTACTTGATTTTGCTAAATTGGATAACGGTCGTATTGCGCTGTGGCTTACGCCAGTACATCTTCAGGGGCTGCTTCGGCATATTGGAAAACAGCTTGCTCCGAGGGCTGCTCGGCTAAGGATTTCATTGGAGGTGCACGCTGACGATTCGCTTCCTGTCATTCACGCCGACGAGAATAGGTTGAAACAAGTGTTGATTAATCTGATAGACAACTCACTGAAATTCACCGGACCCCAAGGAAGTATTAAAGTGTATGCTCACTCCGAGTTGCATCAGGTCATCATTACCGTGGAGGATACGGGTTCGGGAATTGACGAGCAGGACTTGGCAAATGTATTTCAAAAGTTTTACAAAGGAAATATTCATACGGCGGGTAGTGGTTTGGGACTAGCCATCTCCGATCAAATCATCAAACTGCATCACGGACAGCTGAAAATTAGCAGTAAGGTGGGAATAGGAACGATAGTAGAGATGTATCTTCCCCAATAAGGAAGTGATAAATTTTAACTTTTTCATAACCTTTTATTCTCCATAAAAATATAAAATAGAACAGTACAATGACATGCAAGGAGCAGAGCAAAGAATGTTAAGTAAATGGATTTGTACAGGGCTCATTGTAACTTCTTTCGGATGGATCAGCGGATGTGAAATGCCTTCAACGCCAATGGATTTAATTAAATCGCCGTCCTCTGAAATGAATGTCCAAGGAGAGGATTTCAATGCGATCCTCCGAAATTTACTTCCTGACGGTGCACGGCTGCTGGCTTCGGACCATGGGCAGGGGAAGAAGGGAAATGACATTGCATTCGGAGATGTGGATGGCGATGGCATCGATGAGGCGATGGTTGTTTATGAAGAGAACGCAGCTAAGGACAAGATACTTAAGGCTGCATTGCTGAAGAAGCATAATGAAGAGTGGCAAGTCATCTGGGATACAAAGGGTTTCGGTAATGGGTTAGAATTCGCGGGGCTTACCGATGTTACGAAAGACGGTCAACCCGAGATTATTCTGGGATGGTCATTGGGAGCGGGAGAAAACGGACTGGACATCTATGAATGGAGAAACAATTCGTTAAAACTATGGACCACGGAATGGTATCAAGGACATCTTGATTTGGATAAAATCATCCATAATAAGTGAGTGGATGCGGGATGAAGGGGCTTCCAGAACAGATCAGTTCACCCAAGTAAAAGCCAGCGAAAATACAGGAATTTCCGGGCGAATTCGGTTAAAAAGTGGAAATGCCTGCAATTGTGCAGGCATTTTTATCTTTTTCAGCCGCTCATCCAGAAAAAGCCTCAAAAACCTGCACAAACGCAGGAATTTAATCGTTGAGGTTATTCCAAGAGCAAAAAAGATGCATAATTGCAGGCTTAGAGCAAGCAATACAAATCCGAGCACGAATAAGCCTCTTTGTGTACTGGGAACGCAAATGAAGTTTAACTAGATACGTTTGATGGAGGGGTTTCATGATTTGACTCATAAAATGAAGGGCCGTCCAGATTTTCTGCTGTTGTTTTCAACTATTTTACTGGTCGGCTTTGGACTCGTCATGATTTTTAGCGCTAGTTCAGCCAAAGCTGTCTTTACCCATCAAAGCAGCTGGTATTACGTAATGAAACAAGGCTCATTTGCGGGGATCGGACTATTGTTAATGCTCATTTGTATGGGCTTGCCCTTTTCAATTTGGAAAAAAGCTGGACCAGGCTTGATGATTTTCTCGTTGATCCTGCTTGTTTCCGTATTAATTGTAGGCACGAACATCAACGGAGCGAAAAGATGGTTTGTTGTGGGCGGGTTTAATATACAACCGTCCGAATTTACGAAATTATCCATCATTGTGTATTTATCGGCGCTGATCAGCAAGAAAGGAGAAGGAATCCAATCTTTCAAAAAAGGATTGCTTCCCTTATTGATCATGGTTGGTTTGATTCTTGCGCTTGTCATGAAGCAGCCTGATTTCGGTACCGTACTAATCCTGGCTTTTATAGCAGGTACGATCATTATGATCGGCGGGATTGATTTGCGCCATCTGTTGATGCTTGGTCTTGGACTTGTACCGATGTTTATTTATCTGGCGCTAAGTCAAAGCTACCGGCTTAAACGGATCCAAACATTTTTAAATCCATTGGATAACCAATCCGATTCAGGGTATCAGCTCATGCAGTCGCTTTATGCTTTGGGACATGGAGGACTCCTAGGAACGGGATTAGGACGCAGTGTGCAGAAGCTTTTTTATTTGCCCGAAGCACATACCGACTTTATTTTTGCCGTTATCGGAGAGGAATTAGGACTTCTGGGCACAACGTTGTTTCTCCTTGTTTTCTTTCTTTTTTTCTGGCGAGGTTTTGCTGCGGCAATTCAAAGTCATGATCCATTCGGAATGATACTTGGAATGGGGTTAGTATCCATGATCGGTATTCAATTCCTGTTGAACCTAGGGGCTGTCACTGGGAGCATTCCTGTCACTGGGGTACCTCTTCCATTTATCAGTTACGGCGGATCGTCATTGATTCTTTGCATGGCAAGCACTGGCATTTTATTAAGTATTTCTCGCGACAATAATCGAAGACGAAAAGAACAGCTTGAGACATACTTAAAGTAATAACTTCACGATTTCCAAAATATTACTTCATTTATAAAAGGAGAACTAGCATGGATTTTATTCAAACTATCATTTTTGCCATTATCCAAGGGATTACAGAACTGTTTCCAGTTAGCAGTGTGGCGCATGGCGTATTAACTCCATATGTGTTTCATTGGAACCTGGATCCACAATTTCTCAAGGAACACTTTTTACCCTATGTTGTCATGCTGCATTTGGGAACAGCTGTTGCCCTGCTTCTGTTTTTTAGTCGGGATTGGGTGAATATGCTGCGTTCCCTATTCTCGGGTGGACCGTCCCAGTCTAAAAAAATCCTTGTACTTGTTATTGCGGGAACCGTACCTGCCGGATTGATTGGTGTGCTTTTTGAAAAATCACTGAGGCATCTGTTCAGTAGTGTGACCAGTGCCGCTATTTTTCTTATTATCAATGGCATCCTGTTGTACGTTGGAGAAAAAGCTTCCGGGAAGGGGGACAAAGAGATTGAAGACTTGAAAGTAGGACAAGCATTGCTTATAGGCCTGTTTCAGTCGTTAGCTTTAGTGCCTGGTTTTTCAAGATCCGGGGCTAGTATGGTCGCCGGCTTCTGGATGGGACTGAGGCACGAAGCCGCCGCACGTTTCTCCATGCTTTTGGCGACACCGATTATTGTTGGTGCAAGTATTCTAGAAGTTCCCAAATTAAGGACTGGTATGAATGGACTATTGAGTATGTCATTAATAGGCGGTGTTTTATCAGGCGTATTTGCCTTGCTTGCCGTTTGGGCCCTTATGAAATGGTTCAAAAAACACGAATTTCAGGCGATGAAACCTTTTGCCTATTATTGTTGGATCGTTGGTGCCATCATTTTGCTTACTCTATATGCGTTTTAAGTCTATGACTTAAACAAGAAGAAGCTGTGATCTATGATCCAGCTTCTTTTTGTTTTTGAGTTGCCTATCCGAAGCACGATATTTGACTACATTCCTATGAATCTACTGGACAAATCTATGATTAACCGCTAGTATGGGCAATACAACTGTATAAATGCAAATAAGGTGCACAATCGATAACGTAGTCGAAAGTGCTTAAAAGGGAAGTCAGGTGTAAAACCTGCGCGGTCCCGCCACTGTAAATGCGGAGTTGCTTTTCTATCAGGCCACTGTCCCCACTTGAGGGGGATGGGAAGGCGAAAAGTTTACGAGGATGCATGAGCCAGGATACCTGCCTATTTCGCTTGTTACGCTGTTTCTCCGGGGGGTGAGAAATCAGTTAGCATTCCTATGTCTTTTTTCGGCATGTGCCTGTTGTTTTTTTATGTTGGAATCAAAGGTAAACCCCACCTCCGGGGTTTGCCTTATTTGCTTTACTTTTTAAGAAAATTTAAGGAGAGATAAGAAAAGTATGTTAAGTAAACTGCATCTTAGAGCTACGTCATCCTTGTTATCCTTGGTAATGGTATTATCTGTATTATTCACCGCCATTGCTCCAGCTAATCAAGTTTTCGCTGCGAATCAAGGACCGGTTTCTGTTGGACTTCACGTCGAAGGACCGCAAGGTCTTATCCATGAAGGAGTGGCTGAAGGCTCAAACGCGTTAGAAGCGTTGCAAGCTAAATTAAGGCAAGCTCAAATTCAATTGGACCTTGCAAATTCATCCTTTGGTCCATATGTGACAGGAATTAATGGGGTACAAGCAGGACTCTATAACGTCTATGATGGATGGAACTTTGCCGTCAAGCGCCAAGGACAATGGACCATACCTGCTGTAGGAATGGATCAATTTAATTTAGAAAGCAATGATGAAGTTAGTGTGTATTACGGTAATTCTAATACGCAATTAGTTCAATCCATTTCGATTCAACCAAATGATGTCAAAGCCAATCAACCTTTCTCTGTTACGGTTACGAAAAGCACTTATGATTGGACAAGTAACAACTTTGTAAACTCTCCGGCTGATGGCGTGCAAGTAACTGTCGGTGGGACAGCAGTCGTAACGAATCCAAGCGGTGTAGCTGTATTTGATAAAGGAGTTAGTGCAGGTAATTATTCGCTAGAAGTTTCAGATTATCGTATAAATGCACCACCGGGAATCGTCAGAGCTGCTCAGCCATTAACCGTCAATACGACATCAGCCATTCCGGTTGGGAATGTAACCATTTCTGTTGAGAAATTTACATTAGGGCAAGGTTACTCGAAAGAACCAGTTAAAGTTCCTTTTTACGAAGGTGAAAATGGAGCAGCTGTACTCACACGCGTTTTGGGTGAGGATAATATTCAGCATACAGGAAGTATTGAAGATCGTTTTTATTTATCTAAAGTTAAAGACACTAGCAGTCAAGTAAAAGTGCCAAATTATATTAAAGAGCAAATGGATGCAGATGGCGTTCAATTAGGTACAAAGAATAACGAGCAGTGGCTGGGAGAATTCGATTATACGTCTATGTCTGGATGGATGTATGCTGTAAATAATGCCTTCCCCAACGTAGGGCTATCTGAATATATACCTCATGATGGGGATGTCCTTCGAACTCAGTTTACTGTGTATGGCTTTGGAGCATCTCTGGGAGGCGACGAGTGGAATCCGGGCTTTATACAAACGGCTAACAAGGATGCACTGACTGCTCGGATAGCAGAGATAAATAGTGATCCGAATAAAGCAGCAATTTTATCGAATGCAGTTGTTAATTCTCTATATGATCAAGCGTATTCGCTGCTTACAAACATGGAAAGCAAGCAAAATGATATCGATAGCGTGCTGGCTAGTCTGCAAGGTAATGAAAAACCGACAATCAAAGTAACCGGGCTAACGGATAAGCAGGAAGTATCCCAAGCTAACATTAGCTTTAATGTGGAAGCGACGGATAACACCCATGCTGTAATAACACCGGTTGTAAAGTTGAACGGAACTGTTATCTCGAAGACAGGTGGTACTTACAATGTTGTTCTAAACATGGGTGTAAACACAATTGCAATCATGGCCAAAGGTGCATTTGGCAATACATCAGAGCAAAATTTCACTATTACTCTCAAAGTCAGCACTGAAAACAATACGAAAGAACAATTGAATAAAAACCTAGCCTATATTCTAAAAACGGTAGATAAACCCAAGTTTGGAACTGGTGGTGGAGAATGGTCTGTCCTTTCATTGGCCAGAGCTAAATATTCTGTCCCTGATGGCTATTATCAATTTTATTATGACAATGTAGTTAATACAGTAAAAGAAAAAATGATCGCGAATGCTGGGGTATTGGATAAAACGAAAGGTACAGAGCATTCAAGAGTCATCCTGGGATTAACTTCTATTGGAAAAGATCCAAAAGATGTTGGAGGCTATGATCTTTTACAGGCACTTTCGGATTATGATTATGTCCTTAAACAAGGCATGAATGGTCCCATTTTCGCCCTACTTGCATTTGATTCTAAAAATTATATAATTCCCACAGCTGCAGAAGGAAAAGTACAAACAACAAGAGATAAGCTCATTGAATATTTGATAAATGGAGAATCAAACAAGGGCAAAGACGATCAGGGAGGCTGGGGACTGTCTCCTGGTGGTAAACCCGATGTCGATCTCACCGGAATGACGATGCAAGCACTTGCACCGTATGCTCAGTCTAAAGAAAATGTAAAAGCAGCAATAGATCGAGCTGTTAGTTGGCTTTCCAAATCTCAAAATAGTGAAGGAAGTTATACAAGTTTCGGAAGTACAAGCAGCGAGAGTCTATCACAAGTGGTTACCGCATTATCAGCGGTCGGCTTAGATTCGAGAACGGATACAAGATTTATAAAAAATGGTCAATCTGCTTTGGACGCTTTAATGTCATTTACCGTAGCGGATGGCGGTTTTAAGCATGTTAAAACAGGTAAAGTAGACGGTATGGCCACTGATCAAGGCACTTATGCATTAGTAGCCTATGATCGATTCCTTAGTAGTAGCAACCGTCTGTATGACATGACGGATGTTGATACAGAGAAACCGCAATTGATCGTAAACGGTCTGACGAATAACCAAGAAGTATCACAAGCAGCTTTGAACTTTGGAGTTGAAGTAACCGATAATAAACCTGGAGTAATAACACCTGTAGTAAAGCTGAACGGGACAGTCGTATCCAAAGTTGATGAAAAATACAGCATTATTCTTCGTGTTGGAGCAAACACAATTGCTGTTACAGCAACAGATTCTTCTGACAATACGGCGGAGAAGATTTATACAATTACATTTGTTGATGCAGAAAAACCGGAATTGATCATAAACGGTCTAACGAATAACCAAGAAGTATCACAACCCAACCTAAGCTTTAGTGTTGGCGTGACAGATAATAGCTCTGAGGTTATATCACCGGAAGTGAAGTTGAACGGGACAGTCGTATCCAAAGTTGATGAAAAATACAGCATTGTTCTTCATGTTGGAGCAAATACAATTGCTGTTACAGCAACAGATTCTTCTGGCAATACGGCGGAGCAGATTTGTACAGTTACATTTGTTGATGCAGAGAAACCAAAATTGATCATAAATGGTCTAACGAATAACCAAGAAGTATCACAACCAAACCTAAGCTTTAGTGTCAGCGTGACAGATAATAGTACTGAAGTTATATCACCTGTAGTAAAGCTGAACGGGGCAGTCATATCCAAGGTTGAAGACAAATACAGTATTGTTCTTAACGCTGGAGCAAACACGATCACTGTTTCTGCTACTGATTCCTCAGGGAATACAGATCAGCAATCTTTCACCATCACTTACAAGGCTACTACTGTAAGCAAGCCGAAAGAACTCTTAAATAAGAATCTAGCTTATATGGTTAAAACGATAGATAAACCAGCTTTTGGAACGGGTGGTGGGGAATGGTCAGTCCTATCCTTGGCAAGAGCCAATTATTCCGTACCAGAGGGTTATTACCAGTTTTATTATAATAATGTAGAAAAAGAAGTAAAACAGTTAATGACTGAAAACTCAGGAGTTTTGGATAAATCTAAAGGTACAGAGCATTCAAGAGCCATTCTTGGACTAGCTTCTATTGGAAAAAATCCAAGAAAAGTTGGGGGCTATGATCTTACGCAGGCGCTCGCGGACTATGATTATGTCATCAAACAAGGCATAAATGGCTCTATATTCGCTCTCATTGCGTTTGATACCAAAAACTTCGATATTCCAGTCGTATCGGTAGGCAAAAATCAAGTTACAAAGGAAAAGCTGATAAATCATATTTTAGAAAAAGAAGTAAATAGAGGAACCGATAATGCTGGCGGATGGACTTTAATCCCAAGAAACCCAGCAGATGTTGATATAACATCTATGGCACTGCAGGCTCTTGCACCTTATTATCATACCCGACAAGATGTAAAAAGCGCTGGAGATCGTGCAATTGCTTGGTTGGCAAAAACGCAGGGCAGTGATGGCGGATTTGGTGAAAGCAGTGAAAGTATCGCGCAAGTTATTACCGCGTTAACTGCATTAGGCATTGATCCAAGCACCGATGAGAGATTCATAAAAAATGGCATATCGGCCTTAGATGCCTTCATGTCATTTGCGGCAGCCGATGGCGGTTTTAAGCATGTTAAAACAGGAAAAGTAGACGGTATGGCTACTGATCAAGGCACTTATGCGCTTGTCGCCTATGATCGATTCGTGAATGGGAGCAACCGTCTGTATGACATGACGGATGTCATCGAAGAAGTCACTCCTCCTGTGAAAATAGAAATTCCAGTACCAACTGGGGATAAACCTAGGATTGAAATTCCTTCAGACAATCAAGACTATTTTATTCCTATTGCAAATGGGGATGCGAGTAAAGAGATTTCGATTCGTATTCCTAGTACGATTAATTCTAAGATTCAGTTGAATTTGCCCTCCGGCAGCAGCTTACCCCAAATTGAGGCTGTCAAAGGGAATGTCTCCATGGTCATTCCAAAAGGTGCACAAATTTCTAGTGGGGATGGGTCAGCATTAGACCTAATAACTTCAAATGATACGACTGATTCTGCATTAAGAGATAAATTAAATACAATCATACCGACAGGCAAGAAGCTTGATTCGGTTAATCAGGCAATTACGATTGGCGGCAATGCAAGAGTAGAATTCACCCAATTTATCACCTTAACCTTCACAGGAATGAAAGACAAAGAAGCTGCCTTTATCCAGAATGGATCGCTGAATTCGATTCAGAAGTTCGGGAATGACGAGGCAGGTAAAGCCAGCGGTAAAAATGAGTATGTGTATGACAGCGGGAACAATCTGATTGTCAAAACGAAGCATTTTACCGATTTTATCGCTTTCTCCACAAGTACGGTTGTTGTGACGCCAGGTGGTCCGGGAGGAACGAATCCACCAATAACTCCACAAGTAACCTTATCTGTAGATAAACTTACGATTAATAAAGGTTATGTAATATCTGAATCAAACGTTGAACTAAAGGCTGGGGATTCGGTTTGGAGCGTGTTCCAGAGAGAACTAAACAGCCGTGGAATTAGCTATACATCTAAATGGTTTGACAAATATAATAGTATTTATGTCGAATCCATTGATGGCGATGGTGAGTTCGACCATGGCAGTGGCAGCGGATGGATGTATAGTGTAAATGGTACTTACCCAGGTTTTGGAGCTAGTTCGTATGTCTTAAAACAGGGTGACAGGATCCAATGGCGCTATACAACAAATCTGGGTGTAGATTTAGGAGTTGCTCTTCCTAATACACCGTTACTAGGGGCGTCTGGAGGCATTATTCCGAATGACAAAAAACAAGTCATCGAAATTCCTGCTAATCTGGATAAAGATTACACCTTGAACATTACGAAAGAAATGAAAGACAAAGATCAGATCTTGGTGAACATTCCTAATGTGAAGCCAAAAGTCATTCTAAATTTAGAGGCTGTTCAAGACAACATGCCACAGATCACCGCCACTAAAGGCGATATCACCGTTTCAATTGATAAGGGTACGGCGCTGAAGTCGGGAGATCGTAACGTAGAGTTCCTAACTTCCATAAGTACCGACGATACCAACCTGATTAATCTTGTCCAGAGCAGTCTAAATGATGGAAGCACGAACCCTATTAAGCTGAACCAAGCTTTTGCCATGGGGAATGCTGATCAATCTGTAATATTTGATAAGCCGCTCACTTTTATTATTAAGGGTGCTAAAAATCAGCATGCTGGATTTATCGAAGGGAATACCTTTACACCGATTAAGATCTACGAGTCGGATGCCAAAGGATCAGAGGCGACAAAAGGGAATGAAAAAATTACTTACGCTTTTATTAAAGACAATGATCTGATTATTAAAACGAATCATTTCACGAAATATGTTTCTTATTCAGCAAGTCAGTTGGAGACGGAGAAACCGTTTGATCTGAAAAATCTGTATGCAGACACCCAATCAATTTCAAATTGGGCAATGGAAGCAATCAATGAAGCATCTCAGAAAGCATTCATTGACGGCAGCAATGGTAAATTTAATCCACAAGCAACTATTACAAGGGCAGAGTTTACGAAGATTCTAGTAGGTGTGCTTGGAATAGATGTGAAGACGGACCCTACAATTAACTTCAAGGACGTTTCTCAGAACGAATGGTTCTATCCTTATGTGAATGCAGCGTATAAAGCAGGCTTTATTACAGGCTTCACGGACGATCAATTCAATCCAGACGAGAAGCTGACTCGTGAGCAAATGGCGGTCATCATTGTCAAAGCGCTGGGCATTCAAGCTGCTGGACAGACGTCTGCTCTGGCAGATATGGATCAAGTATCGGATTGGGCTAAAGCGGATGTACAGACGGTTATTGCACGTCAGCTTATGTCCGGTTGGGATAACCGATTCCAGCCTAGTGATGAGGTAACCAGAGAAATGGCAACGGTTGTTGCTATGAGAGCTTATCACGATAAGAAGGATCATCCCAAAGAAACCAATCAGCCTGATCTACTAAAAAAGGCGCTTGTTGAGAAGCAAATTAGCCAGACGGCTGCATTCATGCAGCAAACCGTAACCGATCCAGTGGTAGCATCCATTGGTGGAGATTGGACTGTATTTGGACTGGCACGCTCCGGCGTTCCAGTTCCGGATGCCTACTACGCCAAGTATTACGCCAATGTAGAGAAGATTTTAAAAGAAAAATCAGGCAAGCTGCACGCGGTAAAATACACGGAGTATGACCGGGTTATCCTGGGCCTCACGTCGATCGGCCGCAGCATTGATCAAGTAGCTGGCTACAACTTAAGAGAGTGGTTAGCGGATTATGACACGCTGATCAAGCAAGGCATTAATGGTCCCATCTTTGCGCTTATCGCGCTGGATAGCAAATCTTTTGACATTCCAACAGTCGCTAGTGTGAAAACACAGACTACTAGAGAGCTGTTAATAGATTTTATTTTGAAAAGAGAAATAACAGGCGGAGGATGGGCGCTGGGTGACAAAGCGACGGAAGCAGATCCGGATATAACCGCAATGGCTATCCAGGGCTTGACGCCTTATTACCAAACGAACAAGAACGTGCAAGTTGCTGTAGATCGCGCAGTGGAGTGGTTATCCAAGGCACAGAAAGCAGACGGCGGTTATGCCAGTTGGGAATCCACCAATTCCGAGAGCATTGCTCAGGTTGTTGTAGCTCTGGCTGGTCTTGGCATTAATCCGCACACGGATGCAAGGTTTATCAAAAATGGCAGCTCGGCGCTTGACGCTTTGCTCAGCTTTGCCGCTCTAGATGGCGGGTTTTATCATATCAAATCAGGCGGTATCGATAATGGCGGGGCCAAGCCGGGTGAAGTTGATCTTATGGCAACAGACCAGTCGATGTATGCGCTAGTTGCTTATGACAGACTTCTAAAAGGACAAACCCGTCTATATGATATGACAGATATTAAGTAAGAATCATAAATATGAATTTATAAGCAGGGGCAGAAGCTTGCCCTTGCTTATTCATTAAAGGTGTGAATAAGACATGTCGATGAAGAAGTGGCTCGTTGTGATTGGAATTCTCGGAGCTTTGGCTGTCGCTTTCTTCTGGGGCGGCAACAGTCCGAGAAGTTCGAATAGGACAGCTGTAAGCGGTATGGAATCTCAGATGAGCGATAGACCAACTTCAACTTCAACGCAAGCGCCAGAGAAGCAAATGGAAACCAAAGAGGCTCCGGGTTCTCCTCAACCGGAAGCTGTTATCCAGAAAGATGAACCAAGTAAGACGGAAGGTCCTCAGGAAACAAAGCCAGCACCATTAATTCAAGAAGCAATCCCTACAGATAAACCAACAACACCAGTAGTTAATCCGCCAGCCGTTGAGACCAACAAGCCAGAACCTTCAACGCAGCCCCAAGTGGGCACGAAAGAACCAGAACCCAAGAAGGATAAATATTTAACCGACCCTATCCCTGAAGGAAAACCAAAGCCTGTCGAATGGCAGGATGTCACGATAAATAAGAAAAAAGCATTAACAGCTACGTTATCTGTTACCTGCAAAACCATTTTGGATAATATGAGCAGTTTCAATAAAGATAAGCTTGAGGTATTGCCAAAGGATGGCGTCATCTACAAAGCGCAAACGGTCACCTTTTATGAGGGAGAATCTGTATTTGATGTATTGCTCAGAGAGATGAAGAAAAACAAAATTCATATGGAGTTTTCCATGACGCCTATTTATAACAGTAACTATATTGAGGGTATTCATAATCTCTATGAATTTGATTGTGGAGAGCTGAGCGGATGGATGTATAAGGTAAATGGATGGTTTCCTAATTATGGTGCCAGCCGTTATATGCTCAAAGAAGGCGATGTCATCGATTGGGTGTATACCTGTGATCTAGGACGAGATGTGGGAGGCGGCAAGGCTGCGGTAGGAGGGAAAGAGTAATGAGAGATTCCTTTTCTACCTTTCACCCCTTCGTTAATTTTATTTATTTCGCAGCCGTATTCGTGTGCAGCATGGTGTTCATGCATCCGATCTTTCAAGCTATAGCGCTGATCAGTGCTGCTCTTTACTCTGTCATGCTTAAGGGGAGGAAAGCGGTCAAATTCAACCTGCTTTATATGATTCCACTCCTTGTTATTATGGCGTTCATGAACCCAATCTTTAGTCACGCAGGTGTTACTATTCTGTTTTATCTGCAAAATGGGAATCCGATTACCCTTGAATCCATTTTGTATGGCATAGCCGCCGCGTGTATGTACGTCACGGTTATTGTATGGTTCTCCTGCTACAATGCGGTAATGACAGCGGATAAAATTATTTTTATTTTCGGTAAAATAATGCCCGCTTTGTCGCTGATACTCTCTATGGTGCTTCGTTTTGTACCCCGATATTTAGCTCAGCTAAAAGTGATTTCCAATGCTCAGAAATGCATCGGTAGAGATGCGACGCAAGGCAATATCGTAATCAGGGCTCGCAACGGGATGCGAATTCTCTCCATTATGACGACTTGGGCACTGGAAAATGCCATCGAAACAGCGGATTCCATGAAGTCAAGAGGATACGGGTTGCCAGGCCGTACGAGTTTCTCAACATTCCGATTTGATAGTAGAGACAAAGTTGTGGGTCTGGTTCTGATAGGACTCATGCTTGTTGTAGGCGCGGGCGCGTGGATGGGATACAATACGATCCGCTATTTCCCATCGATTCATGTCAAAGCGATATCGCCCCTTAGTGTAGTCGTATATATCGCCTATACCTTTCTTTGCCTGATGCCGGTGATTATTCAGATTGTGGAGGAAATCAAATGGAGATTTATGACATCAAGGATCTAAGCTTTGCATTTCCGCTAAATGAAACGAACGTGCTGTCATCCATTCATCTTAAGGTACACAGCGGAGAGTTCATCACGATTTGCGGCAAATCAGGCTGTGGCAAAAGTACGCTGCTTAGACAGCTTAAGACGGTTCTGACCCCTCATGGCAAACATAGTGGGGATATTTTTTACCAAGGGAAATTAATCGATGAAGTAGATCAACGTACACAAGCATCTGAGATTGGATTTGTACTGCAAAATCCAGACAATCAAATTGTGACCGATAAAGTTTGGCATGAGCTTGCTTTTGGGCTGGAGAGCTTGGGGTACGATCAGTCGACGATCCGATTGCATGTCGCTGAGATGGCAAGTTTTTTTGGGATTCAGACATGGTTTCACAAAAGTGTGACTGAGCTTTCCGGCGGGCAGAAGCAGCTTCTGAATCTGGCATCCATTATGGCGATGCATCCGGCTGTGCTCATTTTGGATGAGCCTACGTCTCAACTAGATCCTATTGCGGCTGCGGATTTCTTGGAAACGGTAAGCAAGATTAATCGGGAGCTGGGAACGACGATCATCATGACGGAGCATCGCTTGGAAGAGGTTCTGCCTATTACAGATCGCCTCATTGTGCTGGATCAAGGCAAAGTGATCGCAGATGATTCACCAGTCCGTGTTGGTGAGGTATTGCGATCCTTACATCATCCGATGTTTACCGCGATGCCTTCTCCGATGCAGATTTATGCAGGTGTGCCTAGTCATTTGGAATGTCCGGTTACCGTCAAGCAAGGCAGACAATGGCTAAGTGCCTACATGGCTGACAAAACACCCGCACAGAAGTTGGAAATAGGAGCGAGAAGGTCTGGAGTATCCAGCCCTGTTGCCATTTCTTTCAAAGAGGTCTGGTTTAGGCATGAACGCAATGGACCCGATACGATCAAAGACCTTTCTTTCGAGGTCAGAGAAGGACAGTTCTATTGTATGGTCGGAGGCAATGGCACAGGCAAAACGACGACCTTATCCCTAATTAATGGTAATTTTCAACCCTATCGGGGAAAAGTACGGATCCATGGCGATAATCCAGCTAAAATGAAAACAAAAGAACTATTTGTTAACCGATTGGGAGTTCTCCCGCAAAATCCAGCAACCTTATTCGTAAAGAAGACGGTGGAATTGGATCTATACGAAATGCTTTCTGAAGCAAATCTCACGAAGGAAGAAAAGAAACAGAAAGTTGAGGCTGTTATTCAGTTTGCTGAGCTTGAGCCCTTGCTGGGTATGCATCCCTATGACCTCAGCGGCGGTGAGCAGCAGCGAGCGGCGCTAGCCAAAGTACTGTTGATGGAGCCGAGAATACTGCTGCTCGATGAACCAACGAAAGGGTTGGACGGATTTTTCAAAGAAAAGCTAGGCCTTTTCTTAAGGAAGCTGCATAACGAAGGTGTTACCATTGTAATGGTATCGCATGATATTGAGTTTTGTGCGAAGTACGGGGAGGAGTGCGCGATGTTTTTTGATGGAAGCATCATTACTTCCAATGCAGCTCATGCCTTTTTCTCCGGCAACAGCTTCTATACAACAGCAGCGAATCGAATGGCGCGTCATATTTGGAGTAATGCAGTAACGATAGAAGGTGTGATTGACTTATGTCAGAAAAGCTTGCAACTACCAAACGATTGAGCAGACGAACGTTATTCTCAGCACTGCTTATTCTCATTGTCATTCCAGTAACAATAGGAATAGGAATTTTCGTGCTCGACGATCGTAAATATTATTTTATCAGCCTTCTGATCGTCTTATATACAATGGTTCCCTTCGCTATGGTGTTCGAAAACCGTAAACCGCAAGCTAGAGAACTCATCGTTATTGCCGTACTTGCTGCTATTGCCGTAGCGGGACGCGGTGCCTTCTTCATGCTGCCTCAGTTTAAGCCGGTAGTTGCGATTGTCATTATAGCAGGGGTTTGTTTCGGGGCTGAAGCTGGTTTTCTCGTCGGTGCCACGGCTGGATTCGTTTCTAATTTCTTCTTCGGGCAAGGACCTTGGACGCCGTGGCAGATGTTTTGTTTTGGACTTATTGGCTTTGTGGCGGGCATTTTATTCCAAAAAGGATGGCTTAAGAAAAGCAAGCTTTCCTTATGTCTATTCGGTGGTTTATCGACTTTGATCATCTATGGCGGTATTATCAATTTGGGCTCGCTACTGATGGTTTCAACCACTCTCACATGGGAAGGATTGCTCGCTGTCTACATTTCAGGTTTTTGGTTTGATATGGTGCACGCAGTGGCTACCATGTTTTTTCTCTTCTTAATATCAGGTCCAATGATTGAGAAACTGGAGCGAATTAAAGTGAAATATGGACTTGTACATAAATAGTAGCAGAATGAAAGAGTATGTCGTTGATTCGATGTACTCTTTTTATATGTAAATTTCCTCTTTATTCTACGTCATAAATCATGTATGATATACGATATACAAGAAGGGGTGGTAGGAAATCCATACATTTAGAAAATTAAGGAGAAGGATCTAATGAAAATTACAAAAGTCGAGAGCTTTGTTTTGCATGTACCGATTACCCCGCCGATTACGGACGCAATTAATGTGGCTACACATTGGGGATTAGCCGGCGTTCGAATCTATACGGACGAAGGCTTTGTTGGATATGGTTACACAGGTACGTGCGCCCATGGCGATGATATGATCGTCGATACGATTGACAAATATTATGCACCTCTCTTGGTCGGAAAAGATCCGTTTATGGTAAGGGAATTATGGGATCAGATGCGTTTTGGCAAAATGCATTGGATTGGCCGATCGGGAGTCACCCATATGGCGCTTGCAGCTGTGGACATCGCGATTTGGGACATTATGGCAAAGGCTTCGAATAAACCGCTTTGGCAATACCTTGGGGGAGCTAAATCGAAACCGATTAAAGCCTATAATACCAACGGTGGCTGGTTGAATTGGTCCAAAGACCGTTTGCTTCAAGATGTAACGGAGATTGTGGAGTCAGGTTTTACTGGCGTTAAAATTAAAGTGGGCAAGCCCGATCCGCGGGAAGATTATGATCGTTGCAAGGCGGTTCGGAAAGCGATCGGCGATGATGTGATTTTCATGATCGACGTCAATCAGCAATGGAATATCAATACGGCCATGACTTGGGGGAAGAAGCTGGAAGAGTTCGATCTATTTTGGCTAGAGGAGCCGCTCAATCCAGATGACATTATGGGTCATAAAAAGCTAGCTGATGAGCTGAATGTTCCAATCGCATTAGGAGAGCATGTCTATAACAAATATGCCTTCCGAGATTATATTCACCAAGGTGCCATCGAATATTGCCAAGTTGACGTTACACGTGTTGGCGGCATTACAGAATGGCTGCAAGTCGCAGGCCTAGCGGCTGCTTATGATGTGCCGATTTGTCCGCACGTTGGGGATATGGGGCAAATTCATCAGCACCTTGTCGCATCTACGCAAAATGCCATTATGCTTGAATACATACCTTGGATCAGGCATATTTTTGAAGAGCCAGCCACGGTGAAGGAAGGACATTATGTACTGCCGCAAATGCCGGGCGCCTCAACAACGATTTTGCCCAAATATTTTGAAGAATATCGGAGCCGCTAAGAATTCCACGTATTGGTGAATGGTGGGCGTCCGTTTAGTCAGCAATAGGCGTTCACTCCTCCTTGGGGTGATCGCCTGTTATATTTGTAGTCAGACGCGTGTTTCACGAACAAGTTCCCTATACTCAGAGGGGCTTTTTCCTGTTGAATTTTTAAAAATTCTACTAAAGTAATGTTGGTCGGAATAGCCGACGATTTCTCCTATTTTTCCGATATCGTAGTTAGGGTGCTCTTGGATCAATCGCTTGGCTTCTTCTATTCGTAGTTTGATTAAGAATTTAAGGGGAGCTTCCCCATAGTATTTTTTAAATGATTTAGAAAGATAGGCAGGTGTGAAATGGTATCTTTGAGAAATGTCTTCAATATTTATGAATTCGGTAAAGTTCGATTTCATATATTCAGCGATTTGATGCATGAGTTCCTGAGTACGTATGTCTTCATCCTGCTTAACTGTAAGCATACGTTCAATAATTCCCCAAACATCTTCGAAGATACTTGGAAAGTTGGTGGAAATAGCAAGTTTCTCATATAAACGATGTTCGAGTTGATAAAGTTCTTCCTCCGATAACTTGCCTGTTTGTAGATGTATGTTTCTAATTAACTGATTTATAGCTATTTCCAATAATCGTTGTGGGTACTTCATGCGATCCCAGTTATGAAGCAGATGAAATATCTCTTGTTTCAATAGCGCTTTCTCCCCAGATTGCAGAAAAGAAGTTATCTTATTACGAAGCAGCGGATCAATGGAAATTGGCGGTTTTTTGGAGTTGCTTTCATTAGTCAGTGTAATAACACGGGAAATTCCAATCGATAATTCATAATTGAGCGTAAATCGAAGAGCTTGAGCTTTCTCCCAAATGTCACTACGTTGAATAATAGCGCCACCGTGACATAAATTCACTGGATGTAAAGGTGATTTGTCTAATAGTTTCTGTTTAATCTCTTCAGCAAGATGAATGATGTCCCTGGGCTGCCGATTGTTTGCTGAAATGAGGAGGAATTTCTGGTTCGGTGTTTTCTCATCAATGATCCACCACTGATCATTTTCTTGCAAAGAACTTCTGAGAATATCATTCAGTCGTATTTGTGACCAATTGTCATGAAAAATAGTCGTTAGCGATAGGGCTGGGATAGGAGGGCATAGGTTCCCGATACAGATTAGAAATACGATAAATTCCTCATCACGAATAGCGATTGTTTCCGAGGGGTAACCAGAAATATCAGAGGTCAAAATATTTCTGACTGTGATGGAGTCATTCATTTCCAAACTAGTTCTAATATTACTTAAGCAATCAACTAATGTTTCTAATTTCAAGGGTTTAAGTAAGTAATCCCGAACCCCGAGTTTCATCGCAGATTTCGCATAGTCAAATTCACTATATCCACTTAGAATGACGATATGGATTTCCGGGTTATCGTTTCTTAGTTGTTTTATCAAAGCTAAGCCGTCCATTTTGGGCATTCTAATGTCGGTAAATACAACATCAGGTTGAAGTGAATGAATGATAGTGAGGGCTTCTAGTCCGTTAGATGCGGTGCCGACAACTTCGAAGGGGAGCCCAGAATCTTCAATCTTTTGTACGACGTTTCTTCGGATCTTGTGTTCATCCTCCACGACAACTACGCGGTACTTTGTTAATTTCGACATCCCGAACCCCTCCTAGTGTTTGATGCAAATGGTAACAACCGCACCACCCTCTGGGTGATTGCTCAAAGTAAATATTAATGCGTCTCCAAATAATAAGGTTAATCGGGCATAGATATTGAGAAGTCCCATACCGTTAATTTTTAAATTAGGAATTCTGACTAAAGGATCTGTTTTCGCGAATTGCTCCTGCAAGTGCACAATTTCATCCGCATTGAAGCCTTTTCCATTATCCCGAATCGTCAATTCCCATCCGCCTGATACTTGGCGGCCAATGATCGTGATGATCCAAGGCGGATCGATATGAATGCCGTATTTCATGCAATTTTCCACGATGGGTTGTAGCATTAATTTGGGTACATCGAGGTCAAGAAGCGAGTCCGATACATCCATATGAACGATGATATCATCTTCGTATCTTAGCTTCATCAGGTTTAGATAACTATTTGTATGTTCCAGCTCTTCGCATAATTTCACAGGAGCTGCATGTTCAGAAGAGATATATCGCAGCATAACGGAGAGGCTTTCACACACGTCAACAATGGATTGTTGACCACTCTCTTCTGCCATAACACTAACGTTCGTGATGGTGTTGTAGAGGAAATGAGGATTCATTTGGGCTTGCAAGGCGAACATGCGAGCTTCAAGCTCATGGGAACGCGAAGAAATAGCTTCATCTAACGATTCTTGCAACCGTAATCGCATATCTTGAAAAGAGTAATTGAGCTGCTCTAATTCATTTAAGTGACTGTGGCTTTCAATCGGTGTTGAAAGTTTTGGCGATAAAGTAGTCAGACTTAAACTTCGAATGGATCTATGAATTTTTTTGATCGGCGTCGTTAATGTTTGGGAAACAATATAGGAAATAAGCAAGGTAATTAAAATCGCTATTAGGCCAAAAACAAGGATCACATTTCGAAAGGCTGTCACAGGTTTCAATAGCAGGTTTTTCGACTCCGACGCTATTACCGTCCATTCCGAAAAATCGGAATAAGTGTAAGATATCATATCCTCACTTTGGGTGTTTGCGTTCTTAATAATAAAGTTAGAGGTATTTGCATGTGTAAGAACGCTTTCCCAATATAACTGTGCGGTTTGTGTAGTTTCCATGGGGTAAATTAATTCACCATTTTTATTAAAGACGTATACGGTGATCTCTTGGCGTGTTTGCGAATCAGGTTTTACTAAGGCGGATTTAATCATATTTGAAAAAACATGATAATCTTGTTGAATCTCGAGAATGCTTGTTTCGTTCTCACCCCAACTTGGTGAAAAGGCTCTGCTTAATGAGATGACTGTTGGTGTTTTCAAATTCCAAGCATCTTGTTTGTGAAGTGAAATCAGCTTTTTCCCATTCTTCATAAAGGCTGTGTGCACCCATTGAATCTTTGCTATTTGTTCAGGTGAAATGATCGAAAAAACAGAGTTATCGCCAATACTGGCAAATTCGCCACTCGATCGGAACATATTGATTTGAGAAAATTCTTTGTTTAAGCCAATGATCGAGTACAAAATCTCGTTGAATTGGCGTTGTTGATCGATCGTAGATTTGTTTAATTGAAACATATCGGAGAAGAAGAGTCGGTTAAGAGGTTTTGAAAATAAGAGCTTTTCGGATGTGGAGTTCATCAATTGAAGCTGTGAATCAAATTCAGCCGTGATATGACTGGAGACTTGATACAGTGATTCTGAGGCTTTATTTTCTAGAATTTTGGAAATATATACGTAAAAAGAAGTTGCGAAAACAAGAATAACAACAATAATCAGCAAAGAATAACTTAGGAAGAGTTTGGATTGAATGGTTTTAGATTTAAACATATGAAAACCCTTTCAGCCGCTATTATGTGAATAATAGCTAGGAAATGAAATCATTATATATCTTGGCTAGGTTTATTTCAAACATGAAATTGAAATGGTTTAGAACAAAAATGTCCACAAAGAGTAGCTTAATTCATCCATGTATCTATGTCGATTATTGTTTTATGATAGTTACAAGGTAGGCCACCCCAATAAAGAAACATAAAAGGAGGCGTCGATTTAACATGAAACCAAAGAATAAACTTAAAACGATAAGCGGCATGTTTACGATATTCGCTTTAGTAGGGGTTTTAGCAGGATGCGGAACTTCATCCTCCACAACAACGGAGACTGCGAAACCAGTTGAAGCCACGAAAGCGGCAGATCCGACGAAAGCACCAGCGAAAGGTGTAACCATCAAAGTGGCATCATCTGCTGGCTGGACCAAAGACATTGACAAAAAACTAGCTGAACAATTCAAAACGGAAACAGGCAATACGATTGAGTTCGTTATCTCACCGGACGATCAGTATACGAATGTCTTGAAAGCCAAATTCGCAACAGGCGAAGGTCCTGATGTATACCTTACATCAAGCGGAGTAGCGATGAATGAATATTTACCGGATCAGCATGCGCTGGATCTTTCCAATGAACCATGGGTTGCCAGATACACGGATTGGGCCAAAGCGGGAACTACCCGTAATGGCAAAGTTATCGCGTTGAATACCTGGTCAGTAGATGGATGGGGTTTACTCTATAACACAGCATTATTCGAGCAAGCTGGGGTTCAAGTTCCAACGAACTATCAAGAATTCCTAAAGGTTTGTGAGATGCTGACAGCTAAAGGGATCATGCCAATCTATGAGCCAGGAAAGGCAGAGTGGCACCAAGAGATTTGGTTAAATACTTTCGGAGCGATGATTGCCAAGAAAACCCCAGGCATATATGAACAATTCAATACAAACAAAGCCAAATTTGCAGACCAAAAGGAATTAGAAATAGGTCTTACGCAAATGAAGGAAGTAGCGGATAAGGGTTATTTCGGTAAAGACTTCTTGTCGCAAACGTGGGAAAATTCGGTAGATGCAATGGGATCAGGAAAATATGCGATGATGCTTACGTATTCCACCTTTCAGAATGAAGTCATTGCGAAATTCCCTAATAGTAAAGCGGATACATGGAAAATGTTCCCTGTCCCTTTAAGTGACAATAAATCATGGGCTACTTCATCTGGTGGGATTGTTCGCTCCATCAATAAAGATTCCAAAGTCATTGATGCAGCGAAAGCATACTTCAACTTCTTAGCCAAAGCAGACAATCTTAAAGTCTATTATGCGGGAAGACCTGATTTAGGCCCTACTTCTTTCAAAGATGTCGAAGGTAAGACAACATTAGCTTATTCGACTGTCATGGCAAATGCCAAAGATGGAGCAGGTCTGGACTTTGAAGGCGGCGTTCAATTCTTCAATCAATCTACTATTGGTAAAGCTGTTCAAGACTTGTATTTAGGCGGGAAAACGCCGAAACAAGTATTAGAATCCATCGATGCTGATCGTGCAAAAATGTTTAAATAATTAAACAAAGGGAGCTTGACGATTAGTTAATCTGATAATCCATCAAGCTTCCTTTGTTTTTGAATTCAATTTGAAAGTCCGGGTGATGAGAACATGCACATGAATAAATTGTATAGTCGCTTATTTGTAATTCCTGCCATTCTATTATATACCTTTTTCTTTATTGTTCCTGTCGTAGGAGGTTTTTACTATTCGTTCACCGATTGGAATATGATGAGACCCAACATTCAATTCGTCGGATTGGATAATTATAAAGAAATATTTTCGTCCTCAGGGCCATATATGAAAAGCATTATTCATACCTTCTCGTTTACTTTTTTTACCGTTATTTTCAAAGTGCTGATTGGTCTCTTTCTGGCCATTTTATTAAATGAAGGATTGAAGACGAGAAACCTGCTGCGGATGGTATTCTTTGTGCCATACACGCTATCCCCGCTCATTATTGGCATTATATTTGTGTCTATTCTCGGACCTCACGGTCCCATTAATGTGATATTAGAGTTTATAGGTCTTGGTTATTTCACACACAGCTGGCTTACGGATAAGAGTGTTGTACTCGCCTCAACGATGGGGGTGGAAGTCTGGCGAATGGTTGGATGGAATATGGTCATTCTACTCGCTGGGTTACAGACGATCTCCAAATCTTATTATGAAGCGGCTTCTCTGGATGGCGCGAATAAATGGCAGCAATTTATCTCCATTACACTCCCGTTTCTCACACCAGCTTTAACCATTGCGATCATTTTAAATACGATTCATGGACTTCGCGTATTCGAGATTATCTATGCATTAACCAATGGCGGACCTGGCAACTTGACGGAAGTTATCAACACGCAAATATTCAAAGAATTTTCAGCGGGCAGATATGGGATGTCAAACGCACTGGGGATCATTGCTTTTCTAATTACACTAATGATTGCGTTCGTAATGAAGAAGGTAGTTGCGGATGAGGAGGCAGATGCATAATGACTAGAAACGCTATTTATCTAAATGTAAAAGAGATACTTACTTGGCTGTTAAGCCTATCTGTCCTTATCCCTATTTACCTGCTTATTATTAATTCACTCAAAACATCAAGCGAAGCGAATACAATGAATTTCAAGTTTCCACATATCTTTCAATGGTCCAATTATGCGGAAGCCATCGACAAGGGAAACCTGGTTCACTCCTTTTTCAATAGCCTGCTCATGTCCACTGTTTCGGCAGCAATAAGCATTATTGTTACTTCCATGGCAGCGTTCATACTAGTCAGAAATAAAGATAAATGGAATAAATTTATTTATAATTATTTCTTCCTAGGTCTTGTTGCTCCACTCAACTATGTTTCTACGATTAAAGTGCTTCAAATGGTTCATCTGCAGAACACGTTTACAGGAATTATCTTGATATTCGCCACTTTAGGTATCCCCTTTGCGGTGTTTCTCTATTATGGATTCATCGGTAGTGTGCCGAGAGAGCTAGATGAGGCTGCCATTATAGACGGCTGCGGGTTAGGAAGACTGTTCTTTAACGTCGTATTTCCTCTTTTAAAACCGGTAACGATTACTGGCTTTATCCTAAATTTCCTAGGGGCTTGGAATGATTTTGTAACCCCACTGTACCTATTAAATCGACAAGATAAATTGGGAATGATCAATTCGATATATAATTTTTTCGGGGTTCATTTTAATGACTGGAATATGATTTTTACCATCATTATTTTGACTGTATTACCTGTACTTATTTTATACATTCTTGGTCAGAGATATATTATTACCGGCATGACTTCCGGTTCAGTAAAAGGATAGGAAGGTGAACGAGAGATGATAAGGCACGATGCTTTAAGGAAAATTTGGGTGCTTGAGGGAGACCGTATTTCATACGCTTTGGGATTAAGTGAGCAAGGTACCCTCAATCATATTTATTTCGGAGAGAAGCTCCCACACCTTTCGGATTATCCGACAGCAGTGAAGATATCAGAGTACCCTTATACCATGGGAAGTGAACTAAGTGAAGAGGAGTATATGGGCTGGGGGAAGGCTAAATTTACGGAGCCAAGCTTAAAAGTCACGTTTCATGATCATGTAAGAGATCTCAATTTAACAGTTGTCGCCTTCCAAAATTCTGATAACGTACTTCTTTTCATCCTGCAGGATAGTTATTATTCGTTAGAGGTGAGGCTCTATTATAAGGTAATCGCAGACTGCGACCTCATTGAACGGTATTCGGAAATTATTAACCTCGGCGGGACGAATATACGCTTGGAACAAGCATTGACAGGCGCCATGTACTTGCCAAGAGAGCGGGATTATAGACTTACTTATCTGACAGGCAAATGGCCGGCTGAAACGCAATTAGATCGCGTCATGCTGCCAGATACGAAGGTCGTACTTGAAAGTAGACGAGGCACAACCAGTCATTATGCCAATCCCTTCTTCATGCTGGATCAAGGTGGGAAAGCGGATGAACATCAAGGGGAAGTCTTCTTTGGGGCATTGGCTTTTAGCGGAAACTGGAAAATGGTTTTCGAGAAAGACAGATTTAATATGTTGAAAGTAAGCGCAGGGGTTAATGATTTTGATTTCGCTTGGAATTTGAAGCCTCAAGAGAGTTTTCATACGCCGAAATATATCGTTGGTTATGTCAATAGCGGGTTTGGTGAAGCTAGCCGAAACCTCCACAAATATCAACGGAACTATGTGCTGCCAGAAGAGAACAGAGGCAAGCTGCGGAAAGTCCTTTATAATTCTTGGGAAGCAACAAGCTTTGACGTGAACGAAGAACAACAGATCAAGCTGGCAGAGATCGCGTCCAAGATGGGCGTAGAGCTGTTTGTTATGGATGATGGGTGGTTCGGAGCTCGCAACTCGGATCAAGCAGGACTTGGGGATTGGGTTGTTAATTCCGATAAGTTTCCCAACGGACTGCATGATTTAATTCGTAAAGTAAACGATTTAGGCATGGCGTTTGGTTTATGGATAGAGCCGGAAATGGTTAATCCGGACAGTGACTTATATCGTTCGCATCCAGATTGGGTCTACCATTTTCCAACAAGAGAACGAACGCCAATCCGCAATCAGCTCGTATTAAATTTAGCTAGAGCGGATGTAAGGGAGTTTATCTATAACGCGATAGATCGCCTCCTATCCGAGCATCCGATTGCTTTCATTAAGTGGGATATGAATCGAAACTTTAGTGAGCCTGGGTACCCGAGTGCACCATCAGAGGAGCAGAGGGAAATTTGGGTTCGGCATGCTCAGGGCGTTTACGAAATAGCAGAAAAGCTAAAGCGCAAGCACCCCAATGTCATCCTTCAGTCCTGTTCCGGAGGAGGAGGACGTGTCGATATGGGGATCTTGCAATACTTTGACCAAGTATGGACAAGTGATAATACCGATGCGTTTGATCGGTTACGAATTCAAGAAGGATTTTCATATGCCTATTGCGCCAAAATTATGGAGTCATGGGTAACGGATGAAGTGAATTGGGTCAATACTAGAAAGCTTTCCTTAGCTTATCGTTTTCACTGCGCCATGATGGGGAATTTGGGTATCGGGGATAACCTATTGAAATGGAGTGACGATGAGAATCAGGAGGCCAAAGAACTTATTCATGTATATAAGGAAATAAGATCAATCATCCAGCACGGGCACCAATATAGACTTCTCTCGGTGAGAGAAAGTAAATTGGCATCGGTGATGTATGTAGATGAAAGCCGAGACCAAGCAGTCGTGTTTGCGTTCTTACACTCGAACAACTTTGCGGATGAGCTGCCTCGAATTCGCCTGCAGGGACTGAATAAGCAATCCTTGTATCAAGTTGAAGGCATCGAGCGCCCGCTTAGTGGCACGGCATTAATGAAAATGGGAATAAAGGTTGATCTTAAAGGGGACTTTCAAAGTACGATTTTACGAATTAATAAAGTCGTTTAAACGTTCAGTTCTTGTGAAAGCAGACTTAGGTGGCTGCTTTTACGAGAAGAGTATATGCGCTTATAGGTTGTCGCGGCGGTAACTATTTCAACAGTGAATTGTATGAAGGAGGTGATTAGAACATGAGAAAATAAATGATCTCACTGAACACTTGGTGTGGATAGTTGGGATTACCTTAAAAAAGGAGAAGGATAAAGAATGTATAAATCAAATCGAATGGTGAAGAAGGCTTGTAAGAATATGGTTGTCAGTTTGTTAGTAACAAGCTTATTGCTATCTTTTCAAACAAATGTCGTATTTGCATCGCCCAATGAGCAATCTTTGACCAAATTACCGGGTGTTGATGCAACGTCGTCGAGCAATGGAGCGGATGCCAGTAAAACGATAGATGGTAACGTATCGGGAGAAAGCTATAGCTGGATAGCGAATAAGAAATCGGGGCCGGATTGGTTGAAGATTAAGCTTCCTTCCCAGAAAACGATATCGAAATATGTGCTTCATCACTACGGGGTATTTGGAGATAAAAAGTATGACCCAACGAGCTTCAAAGTAAGTATAAGCACCGATGATGTCAACTGGACTCAGGTGGATCAGGTGGATAATAACATCTATGATGTCACTCAGCGTACACTTTCGGCTCCCGTTACGGCTCGTTATTTTAAAATAGAATATATCGATTCGGAGCAAAACTATAACCAGTCTCAAGCTAATAAGCGTGCCCGTCTGGCTGAAATTGAGCTGTTTAGTAGTAACGATGCTGTAAGCACATTATATCAACGGGCTCCAGTAATTACTATGAGTAATAGGACGGTTGGTTATACAGGCGATCCGGTCAATTGGTATGTGGATGGCGCAATTTCTCCAATTGCATACACCGGAGGGGTAACTCAAATCCCTTTTAAGTATAAGTACAAAAGGTATGGAGTTACAGAAAATTTCACGGAAACGGCTCCAACCCAAATAGGTAAGTACGATATGAAGGCTGTATTTGAAGCGAATAATACATATAGTGCGGCTGAGAGTAATGTTGCTCTTCTAACGATAGTCAAAGCAGCCATTACCCTCTCTCTAGAGAGTCAATCCTTCAACTATACAGGAAGCCCAATTGCTATGAAGGGGGCCGTATCGTATCCGATCAAGATACCTTATTCCTACAAATATAAAGCGCTTACACCGGGTGCCGAGTGGAAAACCCAAGCTCCAACAGAAGTTGGGACCTATATGGTTAAAGCTGTATTTGGCGGAAATGATGGTGCCCTGCCTGCTGAGAGCAATGAAACGACGATGAGCATCCTTCAAGCTTCTACAAAAACCAACTGGACGGAATTGAGGGATCTTTTGTCAGGACTTACGGCCAAACAACAAACTGAAGTTAGTGATTTTTACCTTAGAGACAAGTATATGGAATCGGGTATGCTGATGGGCAACGGCACCTTTGGCGTTGTTTCTGATGCCAGAAGAAATGAGCAAAGCTATTTCCTTACTAGTGGCGATGCCTGGAAAAATCCAGCAAAAGATCAGCAGCAAGCGCTTGTCAATGCGCAATTGAAGCTTACAAATGGAGATCCCATTGTTCCAGTGCCTAATGCGGCAAGCAAGTTTTTATATACGTCTAATATAGAAGCTGACCGGGAAAACATTTTTAATGGTGAAGACGTAAATGCATTTGATTCGAATGAGAACACAGAGTGGATATCTACTTCGCAGAAAGTTTCTCAAGAGAATAAACCGCGTGATCTGGAAAAGTGGGTCAGTCTGAAAGGAAAACAGCCATTCACATTCAACAAGATCGAAATCAAGCACCATAGTGTACGTTTTCCAGACGAAGCGAAGTATAATCTCTACAATTACAATATCCAAACTTCAAATGATGGTAATAGTTGGACAACCATAAAAAGTGTAACGGGCAATACGAATTCATCCAACACGTTTAATTTTGATAATCCGATCACCAGCTCCTATTTAAGAGTAACCACAACCAAACCTGTAGACCCTCAGTATGAAACGCTGCATTTTCCTAAAGATATGACCTCAGCACGGATTACGGATATTAATTTGTATAATAATGGTGTGAATGTGATCAATCCTCCCACGACAACTGACGGAAGTTTCCTGCACGAACGCGATATTTTGAATGCAGAAATCCGCAGCAAAATGAAGTATAACAGCAACTTGGTCAGCTACCAGACATGGGTGGCAGACGACCAGAACGCCATGTTTACGAATGTTACATTGGATAGCAGCGCTGCTGGGCCTCAGAAAGTAAATATACAATTGAATGCCCCAGTGATAGACGGAATCACCAACACAACCGGAATAGACGGCAATGTGGTTTGGTTGACCAGAAATGGCGAAACCGGGTTTATTTTCCGGGGAGCAACGGCAACCAAGGTGATCAAGGGCAACTATGTCATGGGAGCGAACATGATTGTATTGACACTGAATCCTGGTGAGACGGCTAAAATCGCTACTGTATTGTATACGCACAGCGGATTGAAATCCAAAGCAGGCGAAGGTTCTATCCTTGTTACAAAAGATATGACGACCGTGAAAAATATCGCTGTACAGCGATTAAATGCGATGACGGAAGCATCGATTCAAACTTCTTATACCCATCACCAGAACTGGTGGAAAAATTATTGGCTGAAATCTTATGTAAATTTTAGCGACCCGGTCATGGAGGACTTCTATTACAATATGCTCTATATTCTGGGTTGCGCCATTCGTCAAACACCCGAATGGGCAGAGCAGCCGAATGTGGTAGGCGGCTTAAACGGCATATTCCATACAAATGATAATACAGCGGCTACGGGCAATGCCATTCTGAACTATAACTATGAAGCACCATTCTATGGTTTGTATTCCAGCAACAGAATGGATATGTCCCAGCCCTATTACGCAGATGCCGTTAATGCTTTGAGCTATTGGCAAAATGAAACAGCGAAGAACGGATATCAGGGCGTACAAATCGATCGAGGTGTTACACCATTAAGGGCATTCTACGGGGTTATGGCTCCTCAAGCGCCTGCGGTCACGAAGAATCCTGGATTGTCATCTGACCAGAAGTCAAATATTGCTTTATTCACCAGACCTTTTATATGGGATTGGCAATACACAAGAAATAAAGAGAATCTGAAAAGGTTTGTTTATCCTTGGATCAAAGAGGTGGCAAGATTCTATTGTGACTTTGTCGTATTAGAGAGTGATGGTAAATACTGGATAAAACATAGTTCAGAGCACGAAGCAGGAGTAGACGAAAATGCTGCAATCGACATGGGATATTTCCGATCAACCCTTAGGGATTATATTGAAATGGCTCAGCATTTAAATGTAGATGCAGATCTAGTTGCCCGTTCCCAGCATGTTCTTAACAATCTGGCTCCTATTCCGACAAGCAAGAACAATCCAACTACGAAGAGCGCGTTAGCCTCCTTGGGCTTTGATAACAATAAGGAGGTCATTGTATCCGGAGTAACGAGCGTAAATCGAAAGCAAATTGAGCAGTTTGATTTACCGTGGGCACAGTATATTTCCAGTACTAACCAACCTACATTGTTGGAAGGCGTCGTTCATCCGGGTGAATTTGTGAGCATGGGTTCGGACCCTGCACTTATCCAAATTGCCAAAAACACCTTCGAGTATCTTGATCCTATGACTCCACATACAGATGGCGGCGCATTAAATGGTTTCCCGAAAACATTTACCATCGCCGCTAGGTTGGGCATTGATCCCGATAAATTAATGGAACGCTTTCGTCTTACGCTAAAAACGATGCACAATAGCAAAATGTTCTATGACACTACAGCCTCTTATGAGAATACAGGCGCGCTTGAAAGTGTGAACAGCATGCTGTTGCAGAACGAGTTGAACAACTTATCTGGCGGAACGTACGAAATGCGCCTTTTCCCTTCGTGGAGCAAAAATTATGATGCCAAATTCGTCACTTTGCGCGCGAAAAACGCATTCCGCGTATCCAGCGAGCTAAAAAATGGAAAAGTATTGTCGACCGAAATTATCAGTGACGCGGGCAACCCTGTGACCTTGGTATCTCCGTGGGCAAATGGCATTGTTGTGACAGACAAAAATGGTAACCAAGTCGCTGTAACCAAAGGTAAAACGAGACATACCAATGAGGTAACCTATACCTTCAGCACAGCTGTTAATGGTGTGTATACTGTCACAGAAGCAACTGCACACTAGTTAATTCATACAAATATGATTGCCGCTGTCCAGCCTTCATGGCGAGATAGCGGCAATTTTTTCTAGAAGACTGCAAAAATATCCACAGATAAAAGGGGGTTATGTGCAAATACAAATAAAATGGAAGCGTCTATACTATAATTGTGCTTACAATTTATGGAAAGAGCGATTATTAATTTAGCTGACTAGGAGAGGGAGTGAACGATGAGGTCAATTCGTAAAGTGATAGCGGAAAGCGCACAAATGTTATGCACACTCCAAAATGAACGAATCTCACAATCTGAAGGAGGAATGAATTGATGGTAATAAGGAAAAATCATGCAGTAATAATTGCCTGCATGCTAGTACTGACGATGTTTGCTTCACTTTTGGCGGCAAAGGATATCAAAGCCCAGACCCCGGAGCAGCGTGTTGAGCAATGGTACACATCAGCCAAAGTAGGTCTTATGATACATTGGGGCATGACCACGGGCCAAACGAACGATGATATTGCAGCCTATTACAATATTACGGATTTCGAAGCGGCAGCAACTGCAGGCGGCTGGAATGCAAATAAGTGGGTAGACGAGGCGCTACGAATAAAAGCGAAATATATCACTCTCTGCTCCTTTCACAGTGTTATGGGATACATCAAACCTTGGAGATCTGCCATCCCAGGGACAATGGTGACACAGCGAGATTATCTGGGAGAGTTAGTCGCTGCAGCCCATGCGAAGGGAATCAAAGTTATTGTGTATATAACCCCTGACCCGAAGTGGCATGATCGATTCGGGTATGAATGGATGGACAATGCAGGCTATCGCAACTACAAAAATGACCAGTCGATTGATATGAATACTAAAAAGGGCTGGGCGCAATATTCGTATGACATTGTAGACGAGCTTCTTACCAACTACCCCAATATCGATGGTCTCTGGTTTGATGGCTGGAATCAATATTGGGACGATCTCGGACTTATCGAGCATATCCGATCCAGGAACGACAACCTCGTAACCATCGGGAATGGAAGAGCGCGTGATTTGCAAATAGCCGATGCAGACTCCTTGGAGAACAGGGCCTCCTCGTATACACCTAGTTACAATATTCCGAGTGGTTTCCAGGCAGTTCCTTCTAGGGCGACTGCAGAAAATTTTAAAATTGGGGGCGGTTGGTGGTACCATGGCGATGAGAATACATTTGTAGACATACCTCAAACGATACGATATATAGCCGTAGCTGCAGGTTCGAACTTCAATGTAGATATTGGCGAAGGGCCCAAAATCGGCGGTGAAATGTCAGTATCATTGACTAACGTCAATACCCAAATCAATGCGTTCCTTAACTGGGCAGGAGAATCCATATTCGGCACAGCAGGAGGAGGATTCCATAAAGGAGGGTTTCAGCCGGGGAATTGGAACCTTGGATCGTTTGGGGTAACCACACTTGTACCTGGGGGCAACACGCATTATATCCATGTACTCACTTCTCCAACAAGCGGTAACCAGATCGTCATACCGGACGTCGGCTACACCGTCTCAAAGGCGGTTTTGCTGAAAACAGGTCAGCCGCTTACTTTTTCACAAAATGGAGGTTATGTGACGATCTCGGTGCCAGCCTGGGATAGCATCGATACGATTATTAAGCTGACCGCAACCAATCCGCTGAATATCCTACCAAGAGCGAGCATTACGGCGACTGCTTCCTCTGAGGATCCAAGTCATCCTGTAGCGAGTGCGGTGGATGACGACTACACGACCTATTACTCGGCGGCCTCCGGTGCTGCACTACCGCAGAGCATAACGCTAAAACTTAATCAGAAAGCAGATATTAGCGGTTTGAGAATACAGCAGACGGAGGATCGGCCTGTCACTACTGGACAAGAAGGAGCACCACCGCCGACAAGATTAAAGGATTATGAGGTCTATGTGAGCAATGACGGGTTGAACTGGGGGACACCTGTCAAAACAGGCACGTTAATGAACCAGAGAGGTGTTCAGCAAATCCTGTTCAATACGCTTCAAACCCAAAAGCGGTATGTGAAATTCAAAGTGCTGAACAATTACAACAACGATGGTGTATTGAAGATTGCCCAGATGGATGTATTCGGCATGTCCGGTTGGAATCAAACAGATTTAGGTACCGTAACTGTGCCGGGCAGCTACAAGTCGAATTCTGACACGAATACCGTATACGGATCTGGAGCAGATGTTTATGGCACTTCCGATAATGCCCACTTTGTCTACAAAGAGCTATCCGGCGACTTTAGTATACAGACAAGGATCACAAATCCAAGCTACAGCAGTAATACTGCACAGTTCGGAATAATGGCAAGAAACAGCCTGGATAGCAACTCGAAAATGATCAACGCATATTGGACGCCAGCCAACAACTACTTTAAGTCCTTAGCAAGGCTTACAACAGGAGCAAGCACAGGGCGTGCCGTTGAGTCTACAAATAATGCCTTGCCTGTCTATGCGAAGATCACGAGGTCTGGCCATACATTTACAACCTATAAATCGACCGATGGTATCAATTTCACACAGGTGAGGCAGGAGACTGTAGCCATGAACAATACGATTTACGTAGGTATGTATGTTTGCTCTCATGCAACAACGACAGCCCTTGCCTATGCTACTTTTGATAACTTAACCATCACCCAGCCCTGATACGGTAAAGAAGGGTCCACTTAGCGGAAAGACGTTAATGAAAATAGGATTAATTACGGTTGATCTTAAAGGGGACTTTCAAAGTACGATCTTACGAATTCGTAAAGTTGATTGATAGAGACGGCAGTACGAAGTGAATTTACTGAGAGTAAAGGAGCTGATTGCTTTCACACTACCAGATGGTTAAATAGGTAGAATGGTATTCATTTCTCTATTAAAAATGAAAGCGTGTTATATTTGCGTAAAATGTGACTTTTGTCATGTTCAGTTTCGAAAGGGGGAAGGCGATGTAAATGTACTTGCCAATTTCTTCTCCATCATGATTATTCATCTTCTCAGTAATCAGGCTGGAGGCAGGCGACAGACTCGCGCAGCATCTGAAGTATTTGCTTGGTCAGATCAATCTTCGACAATCCGGGGTTGCGGTGAATAACCATGGGAGTTTTATTAAACGAGAGTTGAACATTTTTGTGTGGTCCCAGGAAAGGGGCCGGCAATCACTTAGTAGTGAGTAGGAAAAAAAATCCACACAAGAAAGGTGAATTTGTGCAAATACACTGGACTTGCAATCGCTTACAATAAAATTGCGACATGAATGACTGTTGAATGCCTTTGAAATAACGTCAAAGTAATGTTGTGTCGTGCTTAATGTATGTGACAGGGAGGAGTGAGCGAATATTTGATGCCGGAGAAGAGGTTTGCTGGGGCTAGACGCCTACACTAATTAAAGAAAAAGGAGGAATTAAATTGAAATTGAAAATGAAAAGTTTTAAAAAGTTTTTTTCAGTGTTATTAGTAGTTATTATGATAGCTTCTGTACCTGTCAGTGCAATGGCGGAAGTATTACCTAACAATACGAATTTCAATAATAGTAATGCACAGGTAACCAATCCTGCACCTATCATTGATTTGGATATGGAATCACTGACGAATGGAAAGGTTATTAATAAGGCGGACAATAAGTCTTTTGATGTAAAAGGTACTACAACAGCCCTAGAGAGTGGACCTGAAAAATTCGGGAAAGCTTTAAGGTTGGATGGAACAACGAACTATATAAACATGGGCAAAGAATATCAAGTAACAAACGAAGCCACTATAGCCGCATGGGTAAAAATGGATACAAATCCAAACGGTCTTTCAAAAATAGTATCCAGGGCTAGAACAACGGTTCAGGCGGATAGTGAAATCGCATTATATATCAGAAAACCTGGAGGTATGTTGGAAAGCGGCATAGCAACCTTGCTAAAAGCTGATGCAACAGATACCATTGCAACAGGAGTATGGAGACATGTAGCAGTAACTGCGAATAAAGATTACCAAATTATGTATATTGATGGTGTAGAGGTCAAGAGGGCAGCCGTAAGTAGTTTTGATAAAACATGGACGACCACCGATTTGTTAATTGGGACAGGCTGGAATAAAACGGCAACGGCTCCGTTTGCTGATCATTTTTTAAAAGGGCTATTAGATGAAGTAAAGGTTTATAACGTTGCACTATCAGATAAACAAATAGCAGCTCTTGCAGGCAAACCGCAAAGCAGTGATATGGGTTACTGGGTAATAAATCCTGTAACCATTCCTTCAGAAATTAAAGCAGTAGGTAACAATGTCGTTATGACAAATGGATTAGTAGAAAGAGTGTTTTCATTAAACAATAACTTTATGACAAGTCAGTATCTGAATAAGTTTACGGGTATAAGTCTGCTTGATCAACAGAAATTGCAGGCTGATGCATGGGTTACTCTTGATGGTAAGAAATTTAATATTGGTGGGATAGGTGAAACAGCTTCCACTTTTAAATATGACAGTCATATGGTTGAAAACAGTACCGAAAAGATTTTTGATTGGACATATAATCCTAAAATATCAGACCCTAGTATGAAGGATTTGCCATGGCCGGCAAAGGGAAAGGCACTCATCATTAAGTACGTTGCCAATGCCAATTTTGAAAATAAATACAAAGGCATGTCTGTCCAGGTCAGATATGAAATATATGATGGTATCCCTGTTATAAGTAAAAAAGTAACAGTAACAAATAACGGTGAAGAAGATGTTGAAGTCACTCAAATAACTGTAGAAGCATTACCGATGCTGAAGCAAAATAAAGAAATGCTCTATGTAGAATCAGAGTTTAATGCTGGGAATGAAAATCATTCAAGAAATAACGGAAGGCAGAATACGATTCAATATACCAATTTGAACGATACATCTGTTTTGATGACCAGTCAATATGGAACATCTAAATATCCTGCCTTCCAAACAAAGTATAGCTTAGCTAAAGGAAAAACTTTTAATGGGTATAAAATGTATGAGTTATTCCATAGTGTTGATTACTACGAATGGAAGACAATGGAAGTTAAAAAGATGTACAGAATTTTATTTCCGCAAATAGGGGATAACCCGACTATTTTCCACTTGATTTCAAATAAAGCAGAGGTAATAAAAAAGGAGATTGATAAAGCTTCCGCTGTAGGTTTTGATATGATATTGTCATCATTTGGTTCAGGAGTAAATATTGAGAATGTTAGTGAAACAAATATCAAATATTATAAAGATATCTATGATTATGCAAAACAAAAAGATATTATGATGGGCGCCTATGTTGTGATGTCTCCAAGAAAAGATCAACCGGAAAACGAGCAATATCAAGGTGCTTGGGGTACGATGAGAGATATGACATCACCAACGGCTGAGAGATGGTATGCTAATGTCCTAAAGTTTATTGATCAAACTGGATTAAAGGCCATCGAAATTGATGGCGTATATCCCAATGATAGTAATGGAGAGCGAACAGGTTCAATTGTAAAACAGTGGGAAAGGGCGATTAAGAAATTCAATCAAGATCTTAGGGCAAGAAACATGTATATCAATGAACCTGATTGGGGTTTCTTAACCGGCGCAAGTAAAGCAGTAATGGGATATGAAGAAATTGCCTTTAGCCAGCCAAGATTAGAGCAACTAATATATGGTAGAATGGTTGCATATAATGGAACATTTCAGAAAACACCATCGATGGGATGGACGCTTGTACCATTCTCTCAATATCATGCTGGTGGCGATGATGCTATATTTATGCCTTCTGATAAAAAGATTAAAGACTATGACTACAGTATTGCACTTAACTTCATGAGCGGTATTGCAGGATCATTTAGAGGTCTATCACTGTATGATAGTGATACGTCAAAAAATGTAATGTCCTATTGGGCAAGTTTCTTCAACAAATATAAAGAAATATTAAATGGAGACGTCGTTCATATCGCACCTCCTAGATTTAAAGAGGGAAGCAATAATCAACTGACAGAGGATATTGATGGTATTATCCATACGAGTGCACAATCGGAGCAAAAAGGTATGGTTGTGCTTTACAATCAAACAGGGAAAAAGGTAACCAAGAAGGTTAAAGTCCCATTGTATTATACAGGTCTGACTGATAGAAAAATGCCGCCAGCACCTGTGAAAGGTTCGCACGTTCAAGTGATGCCTAAATATGGAGCTTATCCGCCTGTGGATTACTACCATCCAGCAGAACCTAACATTATTTATACAGAAGGAGTACCTACTAATAGAACAGCAGTAGTAAGTCAAGGTGATATCAATGGTAAGGAATATAAGATTGACTCAAATGGAGATATAGAGATTGAAGTTGTAATGGAGCCAAATAGCTATGCATGGTACACCGTATACGATCCAAATCAAGTGCCCCAAAATATGGCTGTTGAGATTCAAGCTCCTAAAAATGTAAAGGTTGATTCTAGAGGTGAAAACCAAATTACGATTTCTTGGGATGCGGTAAGTGTTAATGGCACTAAGGTCAAAGACTACAATGTATATAAAAATGGCGTATACGTTGACAAAGTATTTGAAACCAAATTTTTAGACACAAATGTAGCTGAAGGCAGTGAATACTCATATGAAATTGTACCCGTGTACAACACTGTGTATGGGAAAAAGAGTTTACCGCTATTTGTATCAACAGAAAAAGATAGTTTTTCTCCAGAAATAGAAGCTGTTAAGGCAAATTCAGACTATACGCTGGATGTTGTTTTCAATGAAAAAGTTTTAAGAAGTACCGCGGAAATGATATCAAATTATACTATTCAGAATAATAGTATATCAGCCGCTAAGCTAAGTATTGATGGAAAATCAGTTGCTTTAACAGTATCAAACAAGATTGTACCGTTTATTGAGCATGAAATAGTAGTAAATAATATTAAGGATATTTCGGCTAACGCGAATATGATAGCAGCCAATAGTAAGAAAGTGTTTAAGTATGGATATTTGAGAAACTTTGCTTTTGACGAACAATCAGGTAAGATTGCGATCGATAATATCCATCGCACAGATGAAACAAACGGAACAATTTCGGGGGATTTCCCGGCAAGACTTAATGGCGTTAAAGATAAAGCTCTAGTCTTTGATGGCACGCAAACTTATGTAGATATTGCAAGTGTTGTTGACAAAAGGGAGACATTCTCCATTGATGGTTGGTTTAATCCGGATGATATTACAAAGGAGCAAACCATTATAGGTCAGCAGCAAGATTCTTACTCTACGTATCGTTGGAATCTATATATTGACGTAGATGGCAAGTTGAAATATTTAATAAGCGATGACTCAGGAGAAAATACTTTAGTGTTGGAAAGCGGTAGTCACAAGGTGAAATCTGACAAATGGAATCACTTTGCGCTAGTTCGGGAAGCAAACGTATTTAAGCTCTACTTGAATGGTGTACTGGTTGATAATGAAAGTAAGCCAGGCATTGTTCAAACAGATAATTACAATGCTATGTTTGTAGGAGCTTATAAAAATGCCGCGGGTGGAGAACCAACCAGACTGTTCAAAGGACTGATGGATGAGGTAACCTTTTATAATGTACCTGTTTCAAATGAATTTGTAGTTGAAAGATTTAATAGGTATTCAGGGCTACAATAAACTGTACTTGAGTCAATAAAATAATAGGCTTCTCACGAGTTCAAATCGAACTTTGTGAGAAGCCTATTTTATTAACGGATAGCTATTATTTAATGAAAGCGCTTACTAATATGGTTGACAATAGTAACGAAGCATACGGATGTATCGTTGTAATTCCTGGCAAATCATTGGCAGGGCTTGCTATGGCGAGGAACTACTTCGCAGCATGGTATGCGAGCATAAACCGCATGTGGCCATTATTGATATCGATACGCCAGGTATGAATGGCTTGCAAGATTATCAAGTTTGCAAGGATATTTCTCTGGATACACAATGGATCATATTAACCGAATTCACGGATTTTCATGAACCGACAAAGCGGCAAGGCGTTGGAGTTGCCAGGGTCCAATACAGCGGCGGGTTCGCAAATCGATCAATGGACTTATAACGACATCAACAATCATCAATTATTTAAATTGACAGTGGTTGCACCGTAAGCGAGACAGCTTCCATAATTCCGAGTACTGGATGGTGATTACCCCTTTGGAACGTTCCTATAAGCACTAGGTGAAGAACCGGTTATTTTCTTAAACAATCTAGAGAAATAATAGGGGTCAGAGATACCTAATCTCGCGGCAATTTCCTTGATCGATAAACCGGTCAGACTGAGCATTTGGGATGCCCTTTGAATTTTTAATCGCAAAAAATAGTCAATTGGCGGGAAGCCTGTTTCTTCCTTAAATAACAAAATTAAATGCTGTTTAGACAAGCCGGTGTGCTTGGCCAATTCAGGGAGCTTCATAGAATCCTCCAAACGATCATTCATGTATCGGATGGCGAGTTCTAGATATTGCTCCCTTTTTTTGTCCTTAGCTGTGCCTCCAGCACTGATGCCGATACTGCTGATCAGCTGGCGCATGGACTGAGATACGTGCGTATGGATAGGCAGCGAATAGGTTTTGTCGGATAGAAGGACAAAGCATTTATCAAAAACATCCTTGAACTCGGACATCGCACCGATGGGGAGATGAACGGGTCCTGTATCCATTCCATACATCTGTATAAAGGCATCTGCATGGTCACCCTGCAGATGAAACCAGTAAATACTCCATGGTGCATGGGCAGATGCGCCATAGCGATGCGGCGTTCTGGCAGGAATGACAGCAAGATGATTTTGGGTTAAAACGATGGATTTGTTCGGATTGATTTCGATCCAGCCTTCCCCGTCCGAGCAAAAGATGAAGATATAGGAGCTGCTGCCTTCGCTGCGTTCTCGATAATGGTGACGTGCATGTGGGAAAAATCCAATATCACTGACGAATAAATCTCGCGTCAGCTCTGAGCGGGAGAGTTCCGCCTGCATATACTCAGGAACAATAAACAATTTCTCAGCTTCAAAGCCTTCCGGCTTACTCGTTATGTCCAATTTGCATACCTCCAGTATAAATAAGAATATAATCCATTAGATTAAGCATTTTGTCAATTGGCGATCGCTATCCTCTCGAGGTAAAGTAGAGATAATCAAACAAGGGAGTGATGGTAGTGAGTCAGAAAGTTCGTATATGGGAGGAATCAGCATCAATTCCGACTTATGCAGTTGGGGAGCCGGATCGCAATCCAATGTTCCTAGAGAAGCGTGTTTATCAAGGAAGCTCAGGCAAGGTGTATCCACATCCGGTCGTAGATAAAATTGAAGATGAGAAGAAACTTCAGTCCTATCAAATGGTCATATTGGAAAACGACTATATTCGCATCGAGATCATGCCCGAGCTTGGCGGACGGATTTACCGAGCGTTGGACAAAACGAATGACTATGACTTCGTTTATTACAATCGAGTTATTAAACCAGCACTGGTTGGCTTAGCGGGTCCATGGATTTCCGGCGGCATCGAATTCAACTGGCCGCAGCATCACCGTCCGAATACGTATGGTCAAGTGGAATACAAACTAACCGAAAACGAAGATGGAAGCGCCACGGTATGGGTGAGTGAGATCGATCGCATGTATGGGACGAAAGTAACTGCAGGCTTCACCCTATATCCAGGCAAAGCCTATCTGGAAATTTCTGCACAGTTGTATAACCGGACACCGGAACCGCAAACCTTCCTATGGTGGGCGAACCCTGCTGTTGCAGTTAACGATCATACGCAATCCGTATTTCCGCCAGATGTAACGGCGGTCTTCGACCATGGGAAACGCGACGTCTCCAGATTTCCAATCGCGACAGGAACGTATTACAAGATGGATTATTCGGCTGGCGTTGATATCTCACGGTACAAAAATATTCCCGTTCCTACTTCGTATATGGCCTATAAATCCGATTATAACTTCGTAGGAGGCTATGATCACGGCGTTCAGGCAGGTTTGCTGCACGTGGCGAATCATCATGTATCGCCAGGCAAGAAACAGTGGACTTGGGGGAATGGCGAATTCGGTCAGGCATGGGATCGCAATTTGACAGATGAAGATGGACCTTACATTGAGCTCATGACCGGTGTGTACACGGACAATCAACCGGATTTCACGTGGCTGCAGCCGTATGAGGAGAAATCGTTCAAACAGTATTTCATGCCATACAAAAATATCGGCGTTGTGAAAAATGCTTCCATTGATGCTGCCGTCAACTTAGAAGTGGATGAGAAGACGCGCGAAGCGGTTGTGTTAGCGTATGCAACCTCTGTATTCGAGAACGCTGTTGTGGAGCTAACAGGCCGAAGCCGCACGTATGTGAAGGAAGTCGCTCTATTGTCGCCTACACAAACGTTCAAGTCTGTCATCACGCTTGATGATAACGATCAGCCACATGACCTGAAGCTGACTGTTCGGGATGAGAGTGGTACCTTACTCATTGCCTATCAACCTGCGAAGCCGTCCATCGAGCAAGTACCAGATGCAGCTAAGCCGCTGCTTGCCCCGACAGAGCTGAAAACGAATGAGCAGCTGTATCTGGCCGGTCTGCATTTAGAGCAGTACCGTCATGCTACGTTCGAACCTGAAGATTACTACTTAGAAGGCTTGCAACGCGACCCAAGCGATAGCCGCATGAACGTGGCATACGGTACGCTCCTGCTGCGTCGTGGGTTGTATACCCAAGCGGAAAGCCACTTCCGGACTGCTGTGAAATCACTAACATGGCGTAATCCGAACCCTTATGACAGTGAAGCGTTCTATCAATTAGGGGTTGCGCTTAAAGCTCAAGGACGTTTGGAAGAAGCGTTTGCAGCGCTCTACAAATCTACATGGTCCGCGGCTTGGCAAGATGCTGGCTTCTTCACACTGGCACAAATCGCTTGCGATAAGGAGGCTTTCCGAGAAGCATTTGAACTCGTCGAGCGCTCGCTTATTCGCAATGCTCGCAACTACAAAGCACGTCACCTGAAAGCCACGCTGCTTCGCAAGTTAGGACGTTTAGAAGAAGCATTCGTCTATTCGCAGGAGACATTGGCACTTGATATCGCTGATTTCGGTTCAGCCAACGAACGCTACCTTACATTATCACGTCAAGATGAGCAAGCGATTGCCAACGAAGTGAAAGCTGAACTGCTGCGGCTTATGCGTGGGGATGCTCATAATTATCTCCATCTAGCTTCTGATTATGCGAATTGCGGCTTGTACGAGGAAGCGATCGACGTGCTTGATCGCATCATCCAAGGTCATGACTCTACTAAAGTGTACCCGATGATTCATTACACGCTCAGCTACCTGCATGAGAGATTAGGTCAGTTGGAACTGGCTCGACTTCATCGCAAGTCAGGAAACGTGGCAGCACCCGATTACTGTTTCCCGAATAGTCTATTCGATTTACACGTATTGTCGAGTATCATTGCGGCCGACGCGAAAGATGATAAAGCACAGTATTATTTGGGTAATTGGTATTACGATAAAAGAAGACACGAAGACGCTATCACGCATTGGGAAGCTTCACGCTCTATTCGGGAAGATTTCCCGACTGTACATCGGAATCTGTCACTCGCTTATTATAATAAGCGCGGGGACGCAGCATCGGCGCTGATTGCCATGGAACAGGCTTTTGCTTATGGGCCGGATGATGCACGCATTTTCTACGAACTGGATCAATTGTATAAAAAGCTCGGTTACACGGCAGAGACACGCTGCGGCAAGCTGGGGGAACATCTAGCTTTGGTAAACAAACGCGATGATCTCTACGTGGAGTACATTACCCTATTGAATGCGCAAGGTTATCATGAGAAAGCCGTTCAAGCCCTGCACGCACGCAACTTCCACCCATGGGAGGGTGGCGAAGGCAAAGTAACGGGCCAGCATGTTTTTGCCCATGTCGAATTGGCCAAGCGAGCTTTGGCTGAAGAACACTTTGAAGAAGCCGTTAGCTTATTGCGACAAGCGCTTATCTATCCGGATAATCTAGGTGAAGGCAAGTTGTCTGGCGCGCAAGAAAACAATATCTATTACTATCTCGGACTTGCTCATGCAGGTTTACATGAGTCTGAGCTTGCACAGGAATGTTTCCTGATTGCTTCTCAGGGATTGGAGGAGCCGGCTAGCGCAATGTATTACAATGACCAACCGCCAGATATGATATTTTATCAAGGGATGGCTTGGCTTGCTCTAGGCAATGAGAAGGAAGCTAAGCGCCGCTTTAATAAGCTGATTGATTATGCGGAGAAGCATCTCTTCGATGTAGTGAAATTTGACTATTTCGCTGTTTCCTTGCCGGATTTCCTAGTGTTCGAAGATGATTTGAACGTACGTAATGAAGTTCACTGCCGCTACATGATGGGACTCGGGCATCTCGGTTTGGGGAATATGCAGCTGGCGCAAGAGCAGTTTGATGCAGCACTTCGTCAGGAAGCCAATCATACGGGTGCGCGCATTCATCGAGGCATGAGCTTGTGAAGAACGCTCCGATGGTTCGTATAACCACGGGAACCTACAAAGGTTTTGATTCTATAACCATGGAAAGCGAACATATCAGCCTAACAACGGTACCTGGTATTGGAGGGAAATTGGTTTCTATCCTTTACAAGCCTACAGGGAGGGAATGGATGCTGGACTCCGGGCATCGCGCTTTGCGACAGCCGGAATATGGCTCCAGCTTCTCAGATTGGGATATGAGCGGATGGGATGAATGTTTTCCGACAATAAATGCTTGTCCGTCTATGATAGATAAAGATATGAGTCTGCCAGATCATGGAGAAGTATGGGCGATTCCTTGGGATTATACGATGGATCAAAACACGATTTTTTGCTCTGCTCGCAGTCCGCGGCTCCCTTATCAGTTCACGAGACGCGTCTCTTTTCCTTCATCAGATCGGATAAGAATAGATTATCGTGCTGACAATTTGAGCGACCAGCCTATGCCCTTTTTGTGGGTGCCGCATCCCCAATTCGCAATCACGGAGCCAACGCGTATTCTTCTTCCAGAAAAAATGGAGAAAATGATGTGTGTGTACGAAGGTCTTACTCTTAAGCGGGAAGAATCGTATACCTGGGATGATGTATCACGGCTTGCTCCTGTAGTTACTGGAGATGGCAGAAAGTTCTATTACGAAGGCCAAGTACCTGCGGGTTGGTCTGGTTTATACGGGGAAGAGAGCGGCAACTACTTGATCGTGTCTGTTCCTCGTGATAAGGTTCCGTACCTAGGGGTCTGGATGGACGAAGGCAAGTTCAATGATCGGGTTACTTGTGCGTTGGAGCCTAGTATCGGCTATTATGACTCGCTTGACATGGCAGTGGGGAATGGGACTGCGCGGCGAATACCGGCAAACGCATTCTTTGAATGGTATCTGGAGCTTTCTATCGGTGCAGGAGATTGGTGTCATAGAATTAACAAGTTCTCGGAGTGAGTTGTATTCCTTGTGGGAGGCTGTGCGCTAGCACAGCCTTTTAATGCATCATGTACTGAAAAGAGGGAGTGCAACGATCATGTCGAATTATCTTTTACTAAGAAATTCACAATTTGCTTTAACGTACCGTTCTCCATTGGTGCCACATACAAATTCGGCATCATGAGACTGAATGATTACATGTTCGCCTATCATTTCACCTTGCATAAAGACAGAGATGGGTTGTTGAAATACTCTCATTCGTTCGAAGTCAGAAGGTTCTATGAGTTGACGTTGTTTGGGCATGGGTTATCTCCTTTATTGGGCTGAAAATAAGCAGAAAATTTCCTGGAATTGAAATGGGGTAGAATGAATTGATCTTTGTGAAATTTCAAGTTATTACGGATACGCACGTTCAAGGTTCTCCAACCGAAACCTATTCCAGAAATTTCAATTCCGCCTTACAAGATATTAGCGCAACTGTATCGGATAGCGATGGTATTATGCACATTGGCGATATCACCGACAGCGGCACACTTGCCGAGTATAACACATTTTCGTCCATATGGAATTTATACAAAGGCAGTTTACCGCCCATGCATGTTACTTTAGGCAATCATGACGTCAGGTGGGCAGATTTTAATCAGCGTCTAAGCAGTTTTACGGCTATTACAGGTATGCGTAAGCAGTATTATGATTTATGGATTAAAGGGTATCATTTTATTTTCCTGGGAACAGAAAAGGGCTTGAAGGATTCCTCTTATTTATCAGAAACACAACTTAAATGGCTGGATGAAAAGCTTTCAGAGAAGGAAGCTCGTGATAAGCCAATATTTATTTTCCATCACCAGCCTTTGAAGAATACAGTAGCCGGTGCTAATGTTGCTAATAATAAAGATTTTAACTGGTATGGGGTTAGGCAAGATAGGGAATTGAAAACCATACTCTCTAAACACCCGCAGTCCATCTTATTTAGCGGGCATACGCATTGGGAGCTAGGGTCCAAAGATACGATGTACAGTGCCAAGTATGCGACGATGTTCAACTGTGCTTCTGCAGGATACTTATGGACGGATAACGATATAGGCAAAGCCGGTTCGCAAGGCTTCTTTGTTGAAGTATACAAGGATAAGGTGCTTGTAAAAGGAAGAGATTTTCTGGCTAAATCATGGATTCCTGATGCCCAGTATGTCGTATCGCTCCCTGCGCAAATTCCAGTTGTCGATAAGGCTGTTGATCCGGATCTTGATCTAGGCAATCCGACCATGCAACTCGATAAGAATGTCTATCAAGTAGAGGAAACCATTCAGGTCACATATACAGGTTCAGTGGGCGCTGATGCTTTTGGGATATTTGCAAGCGGAACGATGCCTAGTGAGACAAGTCCCAAAACGCCGATAGCGAGTATAAATACTAATGCTGTCTGCCAGCCAGATGGCGTAATTAGGTTCAATGTACAATTAGCTCCTGGAAGTTATGAAATGATTTATTTGGGAGAAACGATGGATACGGAGCTTACGCGCGCGGCTTTTGACGTTGTTAGCACCTAATTTTTGATCATAAAACCGGAACCACGCTAATTTGCGGGTTGCGGTTTTTGTGTAATGTGATATATTTCACATGAAAATCGAAAGCGATCCCCTACACTAAGGGAAAAGAGTTTGCTGGAGGTGTAGATATGGGGATCGCCAAGCCGGAACAGATTTGGGAACGAGCGATGGAAGCGGGAGAGAAAAAGGTGCATTTACCTTTATATGCACAACTTGTATTAGGTTTTGTGGGTGGGGCTTATATCTCTCTTGGATTTCTGCTGTACATTAGAGTTAGTGCTGCGGTTCCTGCTCCGTGGAGTGATTTTGGCAATTTTATAGGGGCATGCGTATTTCCACTTGGTCTTATATTAACATTGCTCGCAGGAGGGGAACTGCTGACTGGGAATATGATGGCTGTGCCTGTGGCGTTCATTTCAAGGCGAGTCAAGTTGGTTGACATCTTTCGCAACTGGGCAGTTATCACGGTTGGCAATATGCTTGGGGCGATGTTCATTGCTTATGCGTTTGGACATCTAGCAGGGTTAACTGAGCATGGTGTTTATGTAGCTAAATTAGTGAAAATCGCCCATGCCAAGATGGATGAGCCTTTTATTATAGCACTGCTATCGGGCATAGGCTGCAACTGGTTAGTTGGACTTGCCGTGTGGTTATCATACGGGGCAGAGGATAGTGGAGGAAAGATCTGGGGGATATGGTTTCCCACCATGGCTTTTGTAGCGATTGGATTTCAGCATGTAGTGGCGAATATGTTCGTCATTCCAGCAGCTATTTTTGCAGGTCAAGCTACGTGGATGGCATATCTGTACAATTTTGTCCCCGTATATATAGGAAATTCAATCGGGGGTGCTGTGTTCGTAGCGGGAATGTATGGTTTGGTTTATCGGAATCGCTTGAACCAGTGAAGGAGTAAAATACTATAAAATAACCAGCAGCGCAGGAGGGATTTCCAGCACTACTGGTTATTTTGGCATACAGGAGTTCCGTTGTACGATCTTTTATACATGGTGCTTATCGATTATCCAACGTTTCCAGAAAGTTAGGTTAGGTTCAATAAGTGGTTTGCATAGACGGCGTACCCATCCTTGCAACAGCAGCCAAGTCATTGCGGGGGCAAGCAGTAAGACCAGAGCTGTCTGTACGGCAGTATGAACATAGGTGAAGAGCCCCATAGAAATGGCTGTTTTCGTTATGAGTGCGTGCAGCAAAAACACATATACCGTATATTTACCCCATTCAGTCAGCAGGGATGGTGTCCGTGGCACGAAACGCAAGAAGCAGCAAGAGGCGACTATTTCCAACATATAGATACCTAAACGATACCCACCGGTATACCAATGAATGGAAGCTAGCTCCATATAAGTAAAACTGCTGTATAACCATTTGGGATCAAGCAGCATGACGTTCAAAAAGCACAGAATACTCAACAGAAGAATGGCACTAACGTATTTATTCATTCGAAAGATCGTTTTAAGGATTCTGTCCCATTGAAGATAGTAACCAGCTAAGAAGAAAGGGAAGAAAACGATTGTTCTAGAGAAGCTAAGCATTGTTCCGCTAAAAGGAGCATACCCGACGAGCAGGCCAAGAATAATAGAAATCCCAAGTGGATGCTTCATTTTGTTGAAGAGCAGAAGGAGCAGTCGCCAACAAAAATGGCTGAATAAAAACCATAACAAGGAATAGGGAATAAAAAAGGAATAGCGGACACCCGGCGCATGGAAAGCCAGAGCATCCAGCAGGGAGTAGAGGCTTTGAAAGATAAGGTAATGATAGAAAATTAATTGCAAGCTCTGGATACCAGAGACGTCAAGCTTGAAATTTCGAGAGAAATATCCGGTAACCATGACAAACATAGGGATATGAAAGGTGTAAATCCCCAGATACAAGGCATGTAAAGCTGCATTTTGTTGAATAAGAGGCTCTATGCAATTGGCAATGACCACAAACAAAATGAGGAGAAACTTAGTGTTTAACATGAACGTATTCGTAGCTGTTTGGTCTTCTTTATCCACAATCATTACCTCCATGAGGGTAGTAATTCTTACTTCTTTAATGTAAACCTGGCATAATGAAGTTGCTGTGATGTAAGTCACGAAACAGAAAAGACGCAGGTTCCATGGCGCTTTTCGTATATGCTGTGATATATCTCACAGAAGTTGAATGATTTAAGTACTATAGTAGAAGCAGCTTATTAGAAAGAGAGCTGAGGATAATGATCACATGCGAGCAATGCGGCACAACAAATGGCTTTAAGAAATTAGGCAATAGTTGGATCTGTGAGGATTGCAAAATCGGTGAGGTGAAGACGACATTGAAGAGCAAAGATGGCGTAGTCACTTTGGTTAGAGAGAAGATAACGGGTTATGAAGTCCAGAACGAGGGATCGTCAAGGAAGAATGAGGGTTAATTTCTGAATACGAAAGAGATCCCGTTTCAGCAAAAAGAAGCTGCAATTATGTTCGCTATAATTGAGGCTTCTTTTTGCTGTATTCCTTCCAGTATAATAGATACAGAGGGATCGAAAATAAAGAAAGCGTGCAAACACTATATTCGTGTGATGAAGGCTGAAGGAGAGATATCACCATGGAGACACAAGTATCTGAAATGGGAAGACCCGTGACATTTAGTATAATTGGAGGGGCTGGCTTTCGGGCGCAATATTTTTTGCGCATTGCTCAGGCGTTGCCGGAACGATTCCGAATTAGCGGGATGGTTGTAAGAGACGAGTCCAAAGGCAATGAGATGGAAGCGAATTGGGGGACGGCAACATACCGTAATCTGGATCAGCTGCTAGTTCATGAAAAACCAGATTTTATCGTCCTTTGTGTAAGCGCATCCGCAAGTCTGGAGTATTTGTTGCAATTAGCCAAATTAGATATCCCGGTTCTGTTGGAAACACCGCCTGCTCCTGATCTGCAAGGGCTTGAACGGCTTCATAAGGAATTAACTTTGCAGGGTGCTCGTATTCAAGTAGCTGAGCAGTACCATCTGCATCCTGTTCAACAAGCACGTTTGGCACTTATTCAATCAGGTCGATTGGGGAGAATTACCGAAACGAGTGTGTCGATTTCTCAGTTCTACCATGGCGTTAGTTTAATTCGGAAGATGCTGGGAGTTGCCTATGAAGAAGTTAAAATCAAAGCGATGCGATTCGAATCGAATTGGGTTCAAGGCCCCACACGCAGCGGTCCGCCGACCGTAGATACAATGATTCCGCTCTCCAGAGATCTGGCTTGGTTGGATTTCGGTGATCGTTTGGGTATTTACGATTTTACGAAGGATCAGCATCGTTCATGGGTTCGCTCGAATCATTTGTCCGTCAGAGGCGAACGAGGAGAAATCTTCGATCAGAGAGTGCTTATTCAACAAGAAACATGCATACCGCTTCAACTGGAGCTAAAGCGCATCAACAAAGGTGAGCTTGAGAATGCAGAAGGATATTTTCTGCAAGGGATCATTTGCGGAGAACAATGGATCTACGAGAATCCGTTTGCTCCGGCTAGATTGTACGATGATGAAATAGCGATTGCCAGCTGCCTGCAGAAAATGGCTGATTACACGTTTGGCGGAGCTAGCTTTTATAGTCTCAATGAAGCTTCACAGGATCATTATTTGGGCATGATGATGGAGCAAGCGATTCAAACTGGCGAAACCATAACAGCGACGCCTAGATGTTGGGCGCTGGATAAGTAAGGCAATAAGAAGCCTCCAGCCCCACGTTTAACTTGGGACTGGAGGCTAAGCATCTGATGGGATTAGTTGGATCCGTAGACCTCAAATGCACCGATTTTAAAAGATTTGGCTGCAGGGACAGCATTCAATCCGGTGAATCCTTGTCCTGAGCCGCCGCTGCCTACTTGCGGAGCACTAGGCCGCTTACCGGACATGACAATTTTCACATAACGTTTCGTGACGGTATTAAAAGCGATATCGCTCACTGTAGAGCCGTATGGGTTTGTTGCCGTAGCGACAGTTTGCCATGTATTGTTGTCATCGGATACTTGGATTTTGATTTCACGCGCATAGTTTGCAAAGCCCCATCGGGTGATGGTTCGATTGATTTTTTTGGACGCTCCGAGATCGACCGAAAGCCACTGATCGTTGCCCGATGCGTCTTTCGAATTGCTTTGCCATTCGGTGAACACACTGTCATCCACCGCATTCTTTGCCGGGAAAGATGCGGACTCTGTAGACGATACAGCAGTCTTTTTCCCTTTGGCCAGATCAAGCGTTGTTGGCGTTGGAGTTTTCTTCGTAATAATGTTATTGTAGCAATCCAGCGAGATGACCGGTACAGCTCCGTTTAAATCGGAGAGCGCATACTCGGCCGTAAGGGTCCTTTGTTCGCCCGGAAGCAAGACGAAATAGTTGTCTTCCATTTTCACAGGTGCTACAAGATCGCCTCCCGTACCTTTCTTGATCTTGGCGAAAACCGCGAAAGCAATGGAATTGCCGTTATTTTTGACCGTATATGTGAGCGTTTGTTGAGAACCTGTTGTTACAGCATTGCTGCTGACGAGTTGCAAGTCAACTGGGTTCAAGCTTTGTAACTCTGTGAAGTCGGCGTATTGATCTTGAGGCGTGTAGTTCCAATCATGATTCTGATATCTGACCAGATCTTTTTTCTTCGTTTGGGCGTAGGTGTTCACACTGATCAGCTGGTTGCCCGCATCGCGCAATTCCAAACGAATGAAATAGGTAGGCGATAGATTAAGCGAATCTTCATTCAGTTTGTTCACAATCGTAATGCCGCTCGCTGTCTTGATTTTGCCGCCGAAATTGATGGTTTCATAACCGACCTTTTTAGGTGTTCCGCCCACAGCCGGGCTTGCTCCGTCGGGAGAAACGTTCAGGTTATTGAACGCTTTGTCATACACTTTGGTGCTGTCGATATTGTAGACTTTGACATTGGCTTTCAAGCCTGAGTAAGCGTCTTTCGTGCTGTTGAGAATCTTAACTTCCTTGGAAGCGTAATCGAACATGATGTGCACCGGCTCATTCGCTTTCTTGACGCCGAAGTAAGATCCGTTTGGATTCAAATAAAAGTCGAATAGATTCCAGTACAAGCTTGGGAATGAATTGTTGAGCATCCATTGAATCCAGCCTGACGCTTTGGTGTATTTGTTGGCGTTCACGGCTTCGAATTGTGCGCGCTGTGCGTCATATTGCTGAACTTGCGCTTTAATATTGAATTCTTCCAAGTTATTGGATGATCCGTAGTGGCTGTCCAGCGCCTTCTGGAACACTTCTAACGTCCCGAAAGCTTCTCTGGATGCATGGTAATTCCACTGTTGATAGTTATCTCCACCTGCGTTGTAAGGCCAGAGTGCGCTTGCCGGTAAAATTTTCTTTAAGGTTTCCGTGACAGGCAAGCTTGGTCCAGGTCCTGCCTCCGATGTAAATCCGAATGCCCCGCCTAGCTTCATATCTTCGAAATACATCGCCGGCGGCGCGTAATCATAGGTAGCATCCATGTGCATACCGCCCACCGTACCGGTTAATTCCGCAACTTTGGCGGAAGCGCTTGAGATGATAGCGCTGAAATCCTCCCAATGCATCTGATGTTCCAAATCCAGATACATCTGCTCGATAAATTTACCGCGCGCTACCGTTGAGCCTGACGGCTGGTCTTCCATATTGCCATACGAAGGCGGATTGTCGCTGCCGTTCAACCAAGCAATCATGCTCGGATGTACTCTTAATTCGCGAAGCTGCGAGTATAGCGATGCTCCGGCGATTTTCGCTTCGTTATCCGTGAAGGAAGCAGGCTGCTGCCATCTGTCGCAGCATACCCAGCCCGCCATGAACAGGATACCGTTCTCGTCCAATAGCTGGAGCAGATGATCATCATTGAATTTGCCTTCGTCGCGAATGGTGTTCAGGCCCATATCTTTCACGTATTGAACGACCGCGTTGTTCGCATTCTGATCACGGCGCAGAAGAAGATCTGTAGGCGAATATCCCCCCGCCTTGATGAGAACAGGCTTGTGGTTTACATAGAATTGCACCATATCTTTGAGCGGCGGATCAACCGAATTGGAAGGGGATACATTCATTTCCGTTGAAATTTCGCGGATTCCGAATTTTTGTACCACACGATCGGAGACTTTGCCGTTTGCATTAAAACTAAAGTCGACTGTATACAACGGGTGATCGCCCATATTGATCGGCCACCAGAGCTGAGGACTGGCGACATTGATCCCTAGGAAGGAGACTTCCTGATCCTTGGCTGCAGCTTTTACAGTGACAGTCTTCGAAATACTCGCAACGGCAGCGCCTGAAGGGTCTTTAATGGTGGCGTAAACGGATCCTGTTACGTCCGTTTTGCTCGTATTGCTTAATTCCACATAGGCATTGAGATGAGCGGCAGCAAGATTGGCATCCACAGTTGAGGTAACAAACGGGTTGCGCGTTTTTATGGTGTCACTGGTTTTAATAAGGACATCGCGCCATAGTCCCATGTTATTATCCGCCGGTCTTGGGACCCAGTCCACCCAATAGATCGTCAAGTCTTTCACATAATCAGGCCGTGTGACTTGAACGGCGAGCGTGTTTTTGGTTGTGCCGTCAGCGGTTACATTATCGGTAATATCCAATTCATAGCTACGGAAGGAACCGATGGTATCCGAGCTGTTGGCGATTTGCTTGCCATTGATCCAAATGTCTGCTTTATAGTTGATGCCTTGGAAATTGACGGCGATTTTCTTGCCGGCCTCTGACGCTGGCAGTGTAAATTCCGTGCGATACCACCATGGCACTGTGAATCTGCTCTCGTCGATATGAGCCATATTTTGGCCAATGTAGGGATCTTTGATATTGCCGGCATTGACTAACGCTCCCAGAACGGTATTAGGAACCGTCGTGCCGAACCAACCGGATGTTGCGAAGCCGGACGTTGAAATTTTCGATCCGTTTGCGGTTGCAATGGCTGATGACTGAATGTTCCAGTTCTGGCTTAACGGAAAAACATTGGATGCAGCGCTTAAAGAGTTTGCTGTGACATCCGCTTCTATGCCCACCTCGGCGGCTTTTGCTGTTCCAACCTGAGCCATTGGCGTACCTGCTGCAACGAATAAAAGCGCTAACATAAAACATAGTGATTTCCTGAACGCTTTGCCTACATGCATACATTTACCCTCCTATTTACTGAATGTAAAATCTTAAAACGCTTTAACTTTTAAACGTGAAAGAAATATAAACTGCGCTGGGCATTCCCCCTCTCATGAAAACAAGTAGCATTTCCTTGTTAAACAACGAGCTTACTACCATAATATTGGAAATGGGCAGGGGATAAAATTTATTATCTTGACCTAATTATGGACAATCCCGACTATTTAACAGGTTTCTCGATGTTTGGACAGAAAACCGGCATATCCATCAGCTAGACAACAGACAAAACAGCCCGCAATACCTACTTTCTTCAAGGAGGTACCGGGGCTGCTCTATTTAGAAATATTTTGGGTTTCGGCGTCGTATTTAGACGGCCGACTCTGCCGTTTCTTGAGTTCGTGAACGGTAATGATAATAAATGAAATCAGACTGAACCCTCCGCAAGCCTGCATAAATAGAGAAAAAGGTGCGGTTTGGACAGTTTTGAAGAAGAGGGCAAACAAAGCTGCGTTCACGGCCACCCCAAGGAAGGTACAGGACATAAACAACCCGGATGTTCGACCTGCCTGTTCCGGGCGATGGGAAGTAAGCAGGAACGAATGAGCTACCACGCCAAAAATCTGGCCGAACAAGAGCATGGAAGAGCTGGCGACAATAGAGAATGACAAGGAGGGAAACCAGCTCATGGCAAACAACGAAACTGCAATCAGCAGGCTGGAGGCGGCAAGAAGCTGGAAATCCGCGATTTTCTTGCGCAATCGGCCGATGAGCATGGTTCCCGCGAAAGCGCTGATGCCATTGACTAGGTAAAACAGGCTGAGTCCAGCCTGATCCATATGGTATATGCTCCGGGCTGCAGCCGCCGGGAATAGGTTAATGACTCCGGCACCTAGATTGAGGAAGAACACAGAGACGAGCAGAATCCACTTCACCTTTACCGTGCTTAAGGAAGGAGGAGAGCTTTCGGGTTCCTTAAGAGTGTCTCCCGCAATTGATGGAACTTGAGGCCGCAACCAAAGGGCCAATATCCCAAAGGATAGGACAAAGCTAAAGATATCAATCAGAACGATGATTCGAAATGAGAGCAAGATTAACAGCAGCGAACCGAACATGGTTCCAACAATGTGGGTTGCCCAAGTTATGTTAGAAAGAAGCGACATCGCCGGTACCACTTGCTGCGTCTTTAATCGGCGAAACATACTCGATTGGGCCGCCGTAAACAAGGGGTTCAAGAAGCTTAATCCTATGATAACGCCAAGGGCTATAATGACTTGGGAGCTATCGCCCATATCCGCCCATATCAGTAACGGAATTAATAATAGTGAGCAAATTATATCCAATACAATCAGGAGGGGGACACTTCGGAATCGGTCCGACAAGGGAGCGAGCCATTTCCCCCCAATCATAATGGGCACATACACGCACATGATGGTCCAGCCCAACAATGATCCGGCCCCGCCTTGCTTGTCGAAGATCTCATATACCGCGCCTGCGCGGAACATCCAGTTCCCCAGTTGACTTAACGCATAGGCCAAATAAAGAGGCCATAAAGATCTGAGCACTTCCAGCGTGCTGGAGGATGGTGCCGATGCCTTGGTCGTCATTAGGAAACGAGCTCATCTTCTATTTCTAAAAGTAAATGATTCAGGGCTTCTGAAAAGCCGAAATTTTCTCTAGCCGTGCGGAGCTGTTCGAGCGCCTCTTTCAACTGACCCTGCTTCCGATAAAGCATACTCAGATTCATATAAATATCAGGATCCTTCTGGAGTTCAAGCGAACATTCCAGATCCTTCCGGCATTCTTCGTACCTCTCATCGTTGAAATACAAAATGGCTCTGTTGTTATAGGCTTCACTTAACTTCGGATTTAAGAGAATCGCATGATCTAAATCTTGGGCTGCTTCTTGCAGGCGTTCGAGCTCCTGGTAAACAAGCGCACGGTTATTATAGGCTTGTGCTTCCTTAGGCTGGTGATAAAGGGTGTGATTGAGCATTTCCAGGGATTCGTCATAGCGCCCCTCATGGTAGTACATGACGCCGAGACCCAAAGAAGCGATGGCGGCATCAGGCTTTAGGACGAGAGCGCGTTGATAGTCGGCCTCGGCTTCCGCGATCCTCCCCAACTTCTCATATAGATCCGCGCGATTGATGTGCGCTTCATAATAGGGCGGGCATAGCTCGATGGCTTTCACGTAATAGGCCTCGGCTTCCTCGAATTTTCCGGCTTTTTTAAGCAGATTGGCCATATCATTATAGTATTCTCCGTAATTAGGATCCAGAGCAATGGCATGTTTATAAGTTTCATAGGCTTTATCAAAATCACCCACCAATTCATAGACTTGTCCTGTGTTGTAAACCAAGATTGGATTGGTGAAGTGCATATTTCTCATTTCCGTAGATCTCATCCATGCGCTCCAAGCCTTTTGTACATAGCTCAATGGCTTCTTCAAACCGGCCTTGGCGGGCACGGATATAAGCAAGCGCATTCTCAGCAAAAACCATAATGTAATCATATTTAGGATGGTTAAGGAACAGTTGATCAATCTTCTCTAAGTTCAAAAGGGCATAATATTCGGCTTTCGGTAGATCGACCGGAATTTGATAACGTCCGTAAGTCATACTCTGCGAGTACAGGATCATTGGGACCGCGTGGCTCTCTGGGAATTGATGATAAAACAGTTCCAAATAGGGGATGGATAAACGCGACAATCCGAGTGAGTACAAAATGAACGACATTCGTATAAACACCGAATTATGGGGCTGCTCCCCATCCGGAAGTACGCGAAGGTGACTGGACGTATAGTAGGGAGAAAACATATCAAACCAGGTATCGTAGAGGCCAATTTCTTGCAACTGGATGGAGAGGGGAGCCAAAGCTTCCAATTGTTCCGCTTGCGTAAGCAATGACAAGGCATGGATCGGGTGAAGCAAATTACCCCAACAGCTTTCGTCGCGAAGTTTCTCGATTTGCTCCCGATGCAGTCGTGCCCTTGTTTCGGGATGATAGGTCGCATAATTACGCAAAGTTATAGGGTCATCGGAAGCACAATTTGCTTCAATAAATGCTTTTAGCAGAGAATAGCGCGATTTCTCGCCTTTCAGTTGCAGACAAAAATCAAGATAGGTATGAAATGGCAAGTATGGATTCACTTCCAAGCCGGTCGCCATTCCGTCCAGAAGGGCATGAAGCTTGGCTATGTTCCCACCGGACGCTTCATAAAGAAGATCCATTTGCTTGGACGACATGGCGATTCCTTGAGGCAAGCGGCCTATCCAAGATCTGAACTCATCGCGGGTCATACGGTGAAAGGAAAGAATTACCGATGCATCTTCCGTATCAGGGTCGAGCGGTTGATCGCAAAGCAGTACAATCCGCACGGACTTTGACAGCTGATTACGACGGTGAAAGATGCGCAAAAATGTCTTGACAGTTTGGGACAACTCATTTGCATGATTAATGACAATCTTGAACTTACGGTCCGTTATAGATACAGCGTCCAGCAAGCATTCATAAACGCCATGCAGCAGCTTCTCCTGATATTCATGATGGTAGAAGCGGGTACGTTCGTCTGGAGAGGCTAAATTGGTCAAATCCTTATCTAATGCAAAATAGTTGGCAGGCAGGTAAGGGAAGAGGCGCTTTAGGGACTGTTCATGCTTGTGAATGAACTCGGGACGGGTCTCGTGCATGTCTTTCAAAATGGTAGGAATAAAAGCATCCAAACCAGCAAAATATCCATGGGAGGAGCACCTGCCGTCAGAGTGGATGAGCGTATCTTGTGTGAACTTCTCTTCCATCCATTGCTTTAAAGTATCTTTCTTTCCGACCCCTGATTCTCCATAAATACATAGAAAGGTTTTATCTTGCTCCTCTACTAATTCCCACGCAGAATCCATCGTAGAATATAAAGTCTCACGCGTTCGCGATAAGTGGTTGATCATCATTTATTCCTCCAAATTGAATAGAAATGAGTAAATTCAATTAGTGTTGATGGAAAGAAAAGACCTAAAGATTAGCCTTTAGGTCTCTTCTCGTCGTAAGTATTAGTTCGCGATGTAAGGAGTTGTCGTGCGGATTGTAGTAGACTTCTTGGAAGTTTTTTTAATCATTTTCATTCACCTCACTTCCCAATTTATTCGTAGACAGATATAATGGAAAATATAGTATTTCCCTTTTTTATCCATTTATCTACTAAAGTTAGATTACAATATTTGGAACTATTTTACAAGGTATTATTTTTATGGTTGTCATTAAATGTAACATTAAAATCACTTGGGAGGTCTTGCTATGCATGTCAATGAGTCGATTCATAAGGGAAACCTGACATCCTTACACCAAAATGTATTATCAGACTATGAGAATTTCGTTATTGGAACAGTCAATGAAAGTTGTCTAAGGCTGGCCGTGTTTACCGGGACTTATCCATGGCATTTCCATCCCGATTCTGATGAGCTGTTCCTCGTTCTGGAAGGAGAGCTGATCATTGAGCTGGATGACAAGAAATCCATTGTGTTGGCTCCCAATGAGTATGTAACCATCCCCGCAGGCGTTCTGCATCGAACGCGTTCTGCGGTGCGAACAGTGAATTTATGCTTTGAGCATACGGATGCGAATACGGTGTTTGTTGAGAAATCGAAAGAATGAGAAGACGAAGGATGGCGTTTAGTGACCTGGAGGAAATTGCCGATTACAAAGAAACAGCTGTCACCGCCGACGGAAGATATTCAGCTTTCCTTTCGTCGATGTGGAACTTGGAAAAGGATGAATTTGAACATACACTTCATATGTGCTCTTTCGTTGAAAAAGAGGCCATAAACCTGATTTGGAAGGCCAGTCCCGCGGCAGGGGCAAGAGATCTCCAGTTTTCCCCGAGTGGCAATGAACTCGCTATCCTTCAGAGAACGGAAGAAGGGGATCGCGTAGTTATCTATTCTGTTGCTGACGGAACGACAAGATGGATCCCTCAGCTGTTCCAGAATGCCTCATCGCTTCTGTGGGATGAGGTGGGGAAGGGCTTCTATCTGGTGTGCGATGCGGCTGCTGCGGCAGAATCACCCCCGTATAGCGATTATTGGCATATCACTAAGATTCCGGAGCGATGGGAATGGTGGCGCAAGAAGAGAATTGTTATGCATGTGCCTGCCAGTTTTACCGAGAACGATTCACCCGACCTTGTACGGTTTGCTGGTCCCGGTTATGAATATCATCATAGCTTTCTTTCGCCTCATGGGAATACCCTTTACTTTGTCGATCAAGTCAACATGATCGGTACTCTTCCACAATTGCGGTTAAGACGTATTCATTTGGAAACCAAGGTCGAAGGAGAACCTATACCGCTGCCTCACAGTTTCATGAGTACTCCGGTTCCATCCCCGTCGGGGCGTTATCTGGCCTATATCGCTTCAAGATCGTTGGAAACGGAAGTTTCGCCTTTACTCATTCGCTCATTTCATCATGAAGCGATGAACCCGGCTGGTTTTCAACTCAACGCTTATGACACGCGGTTGTATGTGCTTGATCTGGAGGATGGGGTTCTTGGTGAATACGGCTCGCAAGAGGAGATCAGTGCGGGGACTCCGGTGGGCATGAGCGCAGCGAAACAAGAAGTGTATTGGATGAATGAGGATTCTCTTGCGTACCTTGCAACAAAGGGGCATCAGACCATATTAGCGCGAGTACATAGAGATGAATTATTCAAACTAGATATAGAAGTTTTGGGGCATGGGGCTTCCCGCTGCCACAGTATGACTTCAGAAGGAAAAGTTATTTGTGTGCATTCGGAAAACGGCATGCCTTTCGTTCCTGCTGTTTTTAGTATCCATCGGCCGGTTGTGGTACTCCATCCTGATCTCCTAGCGGGCTCGGGATCCTTAGAGATTGTATGGGCTACTCCCCAGGTGATGGACGAAATACCTGCTCCCGGAGCATGGCTCTATGAGCCTGATGGGATGGCGGAGGCAATGCCAGGGACCGTCCCGTTAATTGTATACTTGTACGGAGGGGCGGCCCAACTCTGCATGGCCTACGAAGATACTCACCAACTTCTTGCTGGCAAAGGCTATGCGGTATTGGTCATCAACACGACGGGTACCGCTGGCTATGGACGGGAGCTGTCCGATCTGCATGTAGATGATTGGGGGACTTTGGCGATTCCTGAGGTATTGGATACGGTAGCGTGTGTACGGCAGCGGTATAAGGCTCTGCACCCGACCCAGGTTGCCGTTTACGGGGGAAGTTATGGAGGTTTCCTCGCCATGCGGTGCCTGACCGATTCCAAGCTGTTTCAAACTGCCTGTTCCATGGCAGGGATCAGCAATCTGTCATCCTATTGGGGTGCTGGCGTATACGGGTATCAGTATGGGCTTAGTTCCCTTCGTGACAGAACAAGACCCTGGAGTGATCCGCAACGTTTCATCCGTTCATCGCCACTCTTTCTTGCGGATAAAGTGAATTCTCCGTTGCTGCTCATGCATGGTGAACTTGATGGCATAGTACCTGTGGCAGAGTCTGAGCAAATGTTCACAGCACTTACCTCAATGGGTAAAGAGGTTTCGCTCCTTCTTTTTCATGGGGAAGATCATGGCATCAGAAGTCGCCCAAAGGTGAAATTGCAGGTTAGGCGAATGCTCTTGGCCTGGTTTGACAAACATTTGCGCGGGAATGAACAGGATTGGAAGGGGTATACGTCTGGTGATGTGGACGAGGCGATCATTGTTGAGTAGACGGGGGGCTGTAAAAGGGAGTAATTCCTGCGATCATGCATCTTTTTCGTCTTGGAAATAAGCAAAATCGAGAAAAGCCTGCGATTATGCATCCTTTTGAGAGTTTTCATCGACGCTAGGGGGAAAAGTGTGAAAAAGCCTGCACAATCGCAGGCTTTCACTGTATTCCACGCGATATGAACCCAAAAGCCTGCATTTTCGGTTACTACTCAGCACCTGATTCAAATTCTAAAATTTGGTTTAATAGATAGTACCAATACTTAGAGTGAACGAGGTGAGAGGCATAATGAATATAGAAGAAATTGATCGGATTATGCTCAGTGACTTGGCATCCATTAAGTCACTCATTCTGTCTCTGGTTGCCAAGGTTGAGCACCTCGAAAACGAAAATAAGGAGCTTAAGCGGCAACTTGGCCAAAACTCGCAAAACAGTAGCTGGCCGCCGTCTAGTGACCTGAAACGTGAACCTAAGAATCACCGGAAGTCCGGCGGAAAAAAGGGCGGACCTGTCGGCCATAAAGGGAATACCCTTTCTTGCATCACGGTCAGCGGTTCACTGCTGTAGCCGCTTATTTGCATTCGCACCAAATGCTCCCGCTCGCTCGCACAACCGATCTTCTTCATGTGTTGACGGGGTGTCGGCCTAGTCAGGCAACACTTCTTTCAAGTATCCGTAAAATGGCTGAAAGCTTACTTCCTTACGAAGAGATCATTCGTCAAAATCTCCTTGCCAGTCCCGTAATTCATGCCGATGAAACGGGCGTGCATGTAGACAAAGAGGGACACTGGGTTCATGTGAACAGTACACAAAACTGGACCTTGCTTGGTGTCCATTCTAGCCGTGGAACCGCGGGGATGAAGTCGCTAAACGTGCTGCCTTCCTATACCGGTATTGTGGTCCACGACTTTTATGGGCCGTATTTAAATAGGATAAAGACTTTACCTTCAAACATGCCTTATGTAATGCCCATTTATCTCGGGAGTGCAAAGGGATTGAGGAATATGACGGATATCGATGGGCCAGCGCGATGCTCACACTGCTGCATACAAGCTGGTCCGTCACCCGCAAGGCCAGAAAATTAGGTAGGCCACTTACCGAAACGGCCATCGGCAACTACGAACGACGGTATGAGATGATTCTAGAGATGGGAAAAGTCGAGCTCGAAAAGGAGCCCCTCCTCAAATCAGGGCGCAGGGGAAAACCACGTAAGAGCAAGGCTGCAAATCTTTGGACACGATTCCGTGACCACAAGACACGTATCTTGGGGTATCTTCGAGATGCTGATATTCCCTTTGATAATAACCAATCCGAACGTGATCTACGTATGATTGCCGTTAAGCGGAAAATATCTGGCTGTTTTCGTTCGGAAATAACCCCGGGCTTCTTTGCGACCATCCGAAGTTTTATCTCCACGTTGATCAAACAAAATCATCCTATTCTTACATCACTGCAATTAGCTTACGTTGGTAATTTCAGCTTTTTTACTTCAGGATCGATGGCTCGATCTGGATTGCATCTACTACTCCACTTTCTTAATTACAGCATAACCGGCTGCAGGAATATTCAACGGATGGATACCGGATCGCAAAGTTTCCGTTCTGGTGTCCACCGTACTGCCGCAGCAGTCATAGATTTCAATACGGACACTGCCTAAGCTGTCTTTTGTTTCTAAATAAAGTCCTTCTTTCATCTTGCTGTTTACTACGATAATTTGTGATACATGAAGGACTTCGTCAAGGGTAACCATTGCGTCATGGTAAGACACAATAATGGTCTTGTCATTGGCTTCAGCTCGTACTGTAGGATATAACAACTCCGGATTGAGCGGATAAAGCTTTCCATCCAGCAGCACATCCCGATGTTCTCTCCAGAATCCAAGCCAGTGCTGCAACATTTGATAATGGTCGGATGGAAGGCGATCCAAAAGAACAGATACTTGAGGGACAGAAAACAAAATGTTGAGCATCTGCAGCGCAGCGCTTTCCACAGGTTCCCCCTCATGCCACATAATCATATCAGCATGAGCGGCCGTATCGCCGCAAATAAGCCGTATGTCGAGCGTGCGCACCCGATTGCTGATAGCCCCGTAAGGACAATCCGAAGCCCGGAACATATTGCCGTATTTCCTCATAGCCGGGCCAATATAGGATTGGCGGAATTCGATCATGATGTCCGGTTTAATGGCACGCAATCTGTTGATAGTATCAGTGAGCAGTCTGTCCACGGCGGCCGGAACGGAGGTATAGTCGTGACCATCCTTTGTGAGGGCAGCGGATTCCTCTTGCACATAGAAGCTGTCAATGAAATCAAGCTTGAACCCATCCAGATCCCATTCCTTTACCGCGTCTTCATATTTCTCAATGATATAGTCCCTTACATCGGGATACCGCGGGTCCAGGACTCCGGCTCCAAGCCTTTCATTGAACGTAAGGATTTTGTTTTGGAATCGCTGCCAAACCTGGCTGAACTTGCCGACAAACGGGACGGAATACCAAAGTACAAATTTCATGCCTAGACGGTGAACGGCATCAACATGCGCTCGCATATTCGGCACTTTATCGGTATACACTTCCCAATCTCCGCAATACGCATACCCGCGGTTATTGTCTCCTGTCTGCCATCCATCGTCTACGATAACGGCATCCATGCCCATCGTTTTGGCGATTGCGCATTGTGCTTCGATGTCCGCAGCCGTTATCTGCTGATGCATGCTGTACCAAGTCGAATACATCGGGTTTCGTGCAGCTTCCGGAACAGGAGCAGGCAGGTATTCCGGCATGCCGCTCCACCAGACTTGTACGTTATTCAAGCTTTCGTAATAGGGTAAGTTTCTTGTATCTACCAAGAGCGTACCTTCATAGGTGTCCAGTGGTGCCGTTACTTCCGTGAACATTTCAATGGAGCAGTGGAATGTCGCATCTTCCTCACTGATCCCTGCCCGGTAGCGAATCGTGTTCAATGCATCGGAGAATGCGAAGGTCAAACGATTTTCGCCATTTGTATTGAATAAAGAGACGACAGGGGCAGAGGTAGCTGCATTGGAGCGGAATCCTTGCCCATAATCCACTTTAAAGCTTTTGCTGCGTTCCGATACAGGGTTCCAGCAAGCGTGAATGTCGTGGACCGGATGGTTCCAGCGAAGGTAGAAGATCGGCGGACGCTCTGCTTGCGGGGCAGTTAATTTCAAATGAATGAGATCTACCCCTGGTTCGAGGGTTTTTACATGCAGTGTAGAGGAAAATACATCAGAGTCGCTTGATAAGGTGAACGTATGCGTCTTCGTAGCTACTGTTTTCATTAGGGCTCCTTTCAAATACATATCTTTATTTATCATACTTAGAAAATGCACGGTTTGGTATTGAAGAATTTAAGGTAAGGATGGATTCTTTTACGTTTTCAACTAGACGGCGTCATGATGAAGGTAAAATAAAACGAACGATGCACCGCATCGCTCGTTATAAGGTTTTACGAAGTGTTCGCTCCAAAGAGTGAACGCTTATATGTGCTCCGCTCTGCCCGCAAGCCAATCCTCCAAGGTAGCAACCTTTGCGGGGTTCTTGCGGCTCCGTGCCAGAAACCCTGCGCCATGGCTGGTCATAGGATCTTGATCGGTGGGCTGATAACGAAGATCTACGCTCCAGCGAACTTCATTGGACAAGTTAGGCGTTGACATGTGAAGGCAGCGATCATTGAATAAAATGGCGCTTCCGGCAGTCACTGGCAGTACAACCGTTTCCGTTTTGCCAAGCTGACTTTCTTTGAGTGCTGTGTAGCCAGTTCCCGTATGGGTCTCCTTATGCCATTTGAGTACACGTTTGCGGTGTGTTTTCGGTTTAATATGAAGGCAACCGTTCACTTCATTCGCATCAACAAGAGGGATCCAGACGGTAATGACGGGATTGGAATTCGCATCAGGCCAATACGATTTGTCTTGGTGCCACGGTACGGCGCCGGCTGCTACTTTCGGCACTTTGGGCCGCACATTGTAAACCGGATTCGAAAATAATTCTCCCCCAATTAAGGATTCGACAGCATCCAAAATTTTCGGATTACTCATGAGTGTGAAATATCCGGGAATTCGGTCACGCCAGCTTCGGCCATACTTCAGAAAATTCTCAGCTGACAAGTCTTGAAAAAGCTCGGCTAAACGGTATTGAAAAGGGCGATCTTCCAGCGTGTTAGGGATTAGCCCATCCTGAAACAGTTCATCGGCAATCATCGACACTTTGCGGGTCATCGCTTCGCGTGCAGGAGCCAATTCCTCGTCAGACAATAAATCGGGAATAACGAGGTAGCCCTCTTCTTCGTAAAACTGAGCTTGCTCTTTAGTTAAACTTCCGCTGTTTATTTTTGCGCTCATGTTACTCACCCTCCAAATGTTCTATAATATAAATAAATAGTAGCATTTCGTTAGAGGATTGTATTTGCTTGTGAGTTCATGAATTGATCAATTCTTCCGGTAAAATATCTAGAATGCGAGGTTCCCTATGACTCTTCTATCCGCAGCTAACGCTTTTGTACGAATGGCGCACTTTTATCGGTTTCCTGTAGAAAGGAATAGAGCAGAGTCAGGAAGGATCGGGTATTGCTATGCCTTCCATTTCGTTGCCGGAGGCAAAGGAACAGTCACAATCGATGGGAACACATATCCAGTCAAGAAGGGAGACTTGATCTATTTCCCGCCTAAAGTCAAACACTCCTTTTATGCCAATCCCGACAACCCCTTATCGACATACAACGTGTATTGCGACATCTGGAGTGAGAAGTCAATGAGCAGCTTGCATCTCGTTTGGGATGAATCTGATTTCGATTCTGCGTTATTGACGCTTGTTTTACCATGTGCGGAGCTTGCGTCGCTGCCCGTCGTTACTCCGATTCAGCATCATTCGTGGCTAGGGCAGCTTTTCATATCAGCAGTGGCGCAGTTCGGGCAAAAAGAGCCTTATACGGATTTAATCGTCAGCAATCTAGTTAAGGCATTCCTTTTAGCCTTGGTCCAAACCGTTTCTAAAATTCAGCTTACCGATTACCGAATCCAACCGATCATCGAACGAATGGATAAAGAAGCCAATGCGAGTCGAGGCTATGACGAATGGATGACCGCATGCGGACTCCGAAAAACCCAATTTCACGAGTTGTTCAAACAAGCAACCGGCATGTCTCCCAAGGCGTATTGGACCAAATCGATCATGCGGCACGTGGAGGCAGCACTTTGGGAAAGCGAGCGATCCATTACGGCTATAGCCGAAGATTTCGGCTATTCTTCCGTTCATCATTTCACCAAACAATTTACCCAATTTCATGGTGTATCGCCTACTGAGTTTCGCAAGAGGAAGAATTCGTCAAGTTAAATGACTTTAGAATCCTTCACCGAAGCCTGCTTATAGTGCAGATAAAAGCCAGCCACTATACAAATCACAATCATACTGACGGAGGTCCATTGTGCGGTAGTCCAGCCCAGCATATATTTGGGCGTATCGCCTCTGAGCATTTCCAGCAGAAATCGTCCGATATTGTATAAAACATTTGTGATTAGAAATAAATAGCCTCTGTTTAATTTTTTCTGTAAAAGCATCATGACAATTGCAAAAATAATAACATCCATTTGTCCTTCCCAGACTTCGGCAGGGTATAACGGCTGGTCTCCAAATGTATCTCTGGCATTAGTGCCATCTGGGTATAGAATTCCCCAATTTCCTCCGGTAGGGTCACCAAAGGCATCGCCATTCATCAAATTTGCATCGCGGCCAATGCTTTGTCCCAGAATCAGTCCTGGCGCACATAGATCAGCAAGCTCCCAGAAAGAGATTTTATGTTTCCTAACATACCAAATGCTAACGAGCACAGCGCCGACAATTCCACCTTGAATGGATAACCCTCCGTGCCAAATAGCAATGATTTCACCTGGATTCTTGGAGTAGTAACCCCAATCAAACAGAAAAACTTGCCAAAAACGAGACCCTACAATAGCACCGATAAACATAGGCACAGCTAGATTTAATAAATGTTCAGCCAGCTCGTGCTTCTTCTGAAGTTTCGCCAGCGTTATAGTAACGCCAATGCCGAGAATACAAGCTAAGACGAACAGAATACTATAAGAACGAATAGGGAACGAACCAATATGTCCTAAAAATTGAAGCAAATGAACCTCTCCTTATAAACCATTATTTTTTTCTTTCTTCATCTTACTTTTACTTTCGTTTTTATGGAAGTGATTTGATAGTTGGCATCGCGATAATTTCGCGAAGTCTTTATATGGATCTTATCAAAATGTTAGTTTTCACCTGATTGACGATAAAGGAATGATTATGAAGCATTTGAGTGCAAGTGGTTACGGAGATGTGAATGGATCAAATGAAATAGTTCGGCAAACTAGCTTGTATGAGCCCATGGATCATCTACTGGACTCGATTCGAATATTGCCCTATATTCGTACTTCGACGAAGATTCCGGAGATGCATAAATGGAGAGTCGTGCTGGATCATAAGCCCACAAACGAAAATCTGATAATTATCGAACCTGGCGGTTCCGAACTTTTTAGGTTGGTTATCACGAAAATTGATTTCACAAATGAGGCAACTACGGTTACTTATCGCATGGAGAATAGTCCCGACATTTTTAGTCAGAACTTGTATATGGAAGATGAAACGGGCAATGAGAGGCTGGGGAAAAGTAAAGTTAAATTCATTGATTCCACGCATTACGAATTCGAGTCTGTCTACCCTCCGTATGATCCGAAGAAGCAGATAACTTTCGTTTATAGTTATGGCGATGTCAATGTGATTACATTTGACGAGTTGGAGATGTCAATTCCAATTCGATGAGTGAAGGATTGGATGAAAGAGGTCTTTATTAGCTTATTTGACACTCATTTGCCCATTGGGAGCTTCGCGGCTATCAACCAAATGAGATGGTTTGCGAGCAGGAGGGGCGGTTGACTATTTCTGTATTGTGCTCGAAGGTTTACCGACTTGTTTCTTCAGCAATTTGAGAGTGAATTAGCGCTGAATCTGAACGTGTGACAACGAATTGCTGTACAAGGTCGATATAGGCTCGAGCAGCACGGCTTATATATTTCCCGCGAAGATAAATAAGAATGACTTTCCTAGTTATCGTGGGATTGACGATGGGGATGGCTTTGAGATTGTCGTCATTTTTCAAATCGCACAACGATTTAGAGAGAATGCTTACCCCAACTCCTGATCGTACCAGACTGAAAATAGAATCAATGGTGTTCGTTTCGATGAATGGCTCGAGATGGAACCCGGACGTGCTGCACGTTGCGTCAATCAATTGACGGCAGCGATGATTGGTTGGGAACATAATGACAGAGTGTTGGCCGATTTCCTTAAAATCAATCTGATCGAGCTTCGCCAAGTCATGTTCTTTGGCTGCCAATACATAAAATTGTTCGGTGTAAAGCTGATTTTGTTCGAGACGATCGTCATCCACGGGATGGATGGTGATGGCGAGGTCCAATTCATTTTTTAGAACTTTATCGATGACATCTTCGGCTGCCGATATCTTAATTTTTACTTTAGGGAACTGTTGATTGAAAGCTGCCAGCTGAGATGAGATCAGATAATTGAGTTCACCGGGCAAAGAACCTAACGCAAGGGTTCCATGGCTCCCTCCTTGAATCTCGTTAATTTGATCTTTGGCGCTGGACAATGTATGAAAGATGACAAGCGTATGAGCTTTCATAACGGATCCAGCCGCTGTTAAAGCAATTTTTTTGCCGATCCGGTCAAAAAGTGGTGTGCCTATTTCATCCTCCAACGCTTTGATTTGGTGGCTCAAAGTAGGCTGGGTAACACCCAGTCGTTCAGCAGCCCGCGTGAAATGCATCTCCTCGCATATAGCCACAAAATATTCTAACTGACGCAATTCCACAGTATCACCCTCCGAGTATTTAGATTCATTCCTACATAAGAACTAGTGAACCCCTGCCACTGAGGTGGAAGGGTTCTTTTTGAAGATATAACCTGCCTCTATACATGGTCGCTCATCTTTGAACGTTCTCCATAGAGGCTTTCCCGCAGCTTTGAGAAAGCGCTGGATGTGGAGCTGGGGGATAGTATCTTTTTTCTAGCAATAAACGGACTGAATGGACTCCAACGGTTAAAGTCAGCATCAGTGAAATGGACACAAGCACCCATGTCACGGCTTGAAAGAGAGGAGCATGCTGCTCACGAGCCATCAGAAGAAACCCTTGCGCTAAGGTAGCGAGCCCGAATGTATATGCCCAGTAGCCAGGAGCAAAGTCCTGCTCGCGCAGCCATCTATAAGAAAGTCCTAACGACAACGTCAAGAAGAAGGCATAGCCAGCTAAACTATAGGTTACCATCGGGGATGAATTGTCACCGCTTAGCACCTGATAGGCAACAAGGACGATAGCTGCCGGAGCCATATAGATGCCCATGAAGTTGCGTGATTTGGTGGCGAGACCGCCAGTCATGAGCTGCTGCAAAACTACGGAGTCTAGAAAGAGCCAAGCCATCGTTCCGACGCCGAAAAGCATCCAGCCATACGTTTGATAACCGAGAAGGCCGGCAACAAGGGCATTTACAAGCACGCTAGCCGTATAAGTTAGGAAGAGGGATGGCGTTATTTGCTCGCTAGTGCGGATCACTGTCCACATGTTGGAGAACCGATACATAGCATATAGGACATTGGAAATGGAAGCAATCCAGAAAAGGGTGTGAGACAGCACACTTAAATAGGGAGAGCTTGCCAGAGCTAGCAGCAGAAGTGACTCGGGTACCAATGCGATAAATGAAGCCTGAATCGGATCGCGCAATTCGTTTATGGCGGCGTTTCGGTGATGGAGCCATTTGTTTATAAAGAGCAGCCCGAACCATAGGAACGATAAAACCGCTAGAAACTCGAAGATCTCTCCGACAATGCGGGGAATCATCCAAGTGTCGTGTGCGAAGCGAAGCATATTCCCTGTCTCCGCCAAGCCTAGCGTCATGGCGAAGAAGGAGGCCGGTGCTACCGGGAAAAGGCGGTATTGAGCAGTTTTCTGATTCATCATCCTAATCGAGCGCCTCCTCTTTGAGCATACTGTTGTGGTAGTCCCTATTATGAAAGAGTCTTAATCATAGGTCAATATCGCAGATTGAATGATATTGATAGATATCATGCATGATTCGATCCCCATTTGCAATGGAGGCAAAATGTTCTGGAATGAGAGCTGAGCCAGCCAAAAAGGCAGTCTCGAGCCGGAAAAAGCCTCAAACCCCAGCAAAGCCGAGTTGAGTTATTTTATGATTGGAGCCAACCTGCTTAAGCAAAATCGCAAGAAAAACAAAAAAGACTAGAAAAGTGTAAAAAACATCTGGATATTACAAATCTATAATTTTTGAAATATGGTAAGTTAAAAGCACTTCCAATAGGGCTGAGCTTTATTTGCTGATTCCCTGTTGAGCACACGAATAAATTGGGAAATAGGAGGAACAACGTTGAAAAAAGTCGTAGGAGTATTGTTGGCAATCATCCTTTTTGCAAGCGCGTTGAACGTAAGTTTGAATGTTCGTGCGGCAGATCCGACTCTGGATGGTCATGGATTGCTGGGTGAATTTTTTAAGTGCGAGCCAAACCCTAACAACCGAGAGGATATTACGATATTTAATTTTGATAATAAGAAAGGAGAACGAGCTGTTGGAAATTTGAATGGCGATTCTTTTGCCAGTATTTTCAATCAATTTTCAGGAACATCTGATTATAATACAGCGCGTTTTACAGGTACGATTGTACCGAAATATACAGAAGATTATACGTTCCATATGGTAGGGGATGATGGGTTCAGGCTGTGGATTAATGGCGAGAAGATCATTGATTTGTGGCAGCAAGTTTGGGACAAACCACAGGCAAGTGTTCCAGTGTCTTTGGAAGCAGGGAAACACTATGAGATCAAGGTTGAATATTTGCAAGGCTGGGGCGGTACTTGGCTGCGTATGGAATGGGAAAGCGCAAGCCAGTCCAAAGAAATCGTGCCAGAATCAGCGCTGTATCTACCGTCAGATCGCGTGATAATAACGAAAAAAGCGGATTTGACAGCAGAAATTCAAAAGATCGATTATTTAACAGAAAATTTTGCCAATAAGGTTAATGAAAGCGCATTAAACAACTTGAAAGCAGCCAAGATAGCTGCCAAGCAATTGCTGGACACGGTGGATAGCAAACCAATTAGTGATCGAGATAAGGTGGATTTATTAATCGCTGAAATGAAAAACGTTTCCATTGCTCGTTCCGATTTTATGAAAGAAATGGGCGTCACGAGTTCAGCGGTATTTGACAAATTTAACAACCCTTTGTATCAAGGACAGGATCCTTTTGTCACGTATAAAGACGGATTTTATTATTTTGTTTCTTCTAGTAATTTGGACTCGAACAATAAAGTGTATGTATCCAAATCGCGGACCCTGACGGATCAAGGCGAGAAGGTCATGGTATTTGATTCGCAGGGTACGCAAACTCGTATTTTTGCACCGGAAATCTTTTTCTTTGATGGCAAATGGTATATTTATTACTGTGCTGATCTGCAAGCTTATGGGTATAAGCATATGGCTACGGTTTTGGAATCCGTTACAGATGACCCGCAAGGGGGATATGTGGATAAAGGGGCTTTGTATGCAGGCGAAAATGGTGTATATAAACAAGCAAATGACTTTACGGTATTTGACTATAAGGGCAAACTTTATGCCGTTTGGGGGACTTTAGGTTCAGGTGAACCGATTGGCCCAGCGATTGCTCCCATGGATAACCCGTATACGATCACGGCAGATCGTTCTTTCTTGCCTGGTGGCGGAGGGGAAGGTCCCCGTGTCCTGCAAAAAGACGGGAAAGTGTTTATCACCATGTCGGAAGGTGACTATGCGTCAGATGGTTATCGGTTATCGTATTTTATGAATATAGATGGGGATTTTCTGAACCCGAATTCTTGGACTCGCAAAAATGATGTTTTCGTTGCCACCAGTGATGTATCCGGCCCTGCTAGAGCAGGCTTTGTCAAATCGGCAGATGGTAAGGAAGATTGGATGATTTATCATTCACGTGTTTATCAAGATACGGGCCGCAACTGGTGGCGGCAAGTTAATATTAAGAAATTTGCTTGGAATGCAGATGGAACGCCTAATTTTGGCACACCTGTTGCTCCGAATGTATGGCAGCCATTGCCTTCCGGCGATTTGGGGCAGGGGGACATGTATCAAGCAGAGGATGCGATTCTCTATGGGGATATTGCGAAAGACAAGGCTCACGCCAATTATCAAGGAACAGGCTATATCAACTTGCCCAAAAAATCAGGTGCTGAAGCGAGTTTTGTCGTTAATGCGGCAAAAGACGGCGATTACATTGTAGGTGTGAGATATGCGTATGGGGAACAAGTGAACGGGGAATCCACCAACAATCCGACAACCCAATTGCCAGACAGAGCAAAAATCAATGTCTATGTGAATGGTGTACAGGCAAAAACAATTGCGCCTGATAAAACAGCAATCAGCTGGGATGAATGGTTTACTGCTTCTGAACGTTTAACCTTAAAAGCTGGTAAAAATGTCATTAGTTATCGCATTGATGATGATTGTATTGGCAATGTGAATTTGGACTATGTAACGATGTATAAAGCAGATGTACCGAATCCCATTGTTTCAACTGAGTTAACAGGGACTCTCACAGGCGTGCCTCAAATTCCATTAGGAACTGCGTTCACGGTTAAATATGGATTAACCCATGTATCGAGCAGTGTGGTCGATGCGATCTACGCTCAGGATCTTATATTGGACTATGATCCCGATAAGCTTAGTTTGATATCAATCGAATCTTTGAAGGATGGACTGATGGTCGTTGATGTAAAGAAGGATGTACCGGGAAAAGTTCGGATTCTGCTTGTTAGTTTAGGTGCAAGTCATTCTATTACGACGGATGGCGAATTGCTTAAATTGAACTGGAAAGCTAACAAAGAGACAGCTCAGACAAGTATTACGCTCTCGCGAGCACAAATAGCCAACTCCATGGGTGTGGAGAAACTACTAGCCCCTGTCACGTATCAGGTAAAAGTCACGGGCACTTCTGATGTGCCGGGAGATATGAACGCAGATGGCAAAGTGACCATTGGTGATCTCGCCATTGGAGCCGCCAACTATGGTGAAAATTGGGCGAGCCCAGACTGGAATTTGGTTCAGAAGATAGATTTCAACCATGATGGCATCATTGATATTGCTGATTTAGCGATCATCGCTAGAGCGATATTTCAATAAGACAAACGAGGGCTTTCCCCAAGCAGCTTATCTACTTGTGGGATCGCCCCTTGTATGGATCATGAACATGACTACATTCTTAGGCAAGGGAAGGGGTATTTTAATATGCAAGTAAGAAAAATGTTGTCGTGCAGCTTGATTACGGCATTGGCTGCAGCGACAATTGTAACGGGAGCTTTAGCGGCAGCAGAGGACGTGCCTTCGTATTCGCTAACGATTCTTACCGATAAGCCATCTAAAGGAGAAAACATTGAAGTTCTCATTAAGGGGCATCAGCTGAAGGATGTCTATGCGTATGAAATCAATTTGGACTTTAATCCAAAGCAGCTTAAATTGAAAGAAGCAATAACGGAAATTCCCGGATTTTCCATTCCTCCGATTGTGAAAGACAATCATATTCAGCTCGCACATACACATGTTGGCCGAACGAAAGGAGACAATGGTGAACAGATTTTATATAAATTAAAATTTGAAGCTATTGACGATGGCGCGACTGAGCTGGCGATTGGCCATGTCAAATGGGTTGACTCCGTTTTAGCCAGCACCGACCAAGAGTCAACTGCCAAAATGGCTGTGAACGTGAACGATTTGTTCCCATTCGATGACCTCGGTGATTTTGGCTGGGCGAAAGCGGCTATTGCCTTCTTGGCGGACAAAGGAATTGTAAATGGAACGGGTGAACGCATTTTCAGTCCGGAGCAGCCTGTCACGCGTGCTGATTTTGTGGTGCTTTTAACAAGAGCGCTGGAGCTTAAAGGTTCAAAGGGGGAGCGCTTTGACGATGTGGAGCAAGGCGTTTACTACGATGAAGCCCTGTCCGCAGCCAGAAGCTTAGGCATTGTGGAAGGAGATGCGACTAATCACTTCCATCCTAGATCATCGGTGACGCGAGAGGACATGATGACGCTTACGGCTCGCACTTTGAAAGCGCTGAATAAGCTGCCTGCAAGCAAAGGAACTTCTTTGGAGAGCACGTATTATGATGCTTCGGAAATATCGGATTATGCGCTCGCCAGTGTTACTGCGTTGGTAGAGTCAGGTTTGATACAAGGCTATGGCGATGGCATTCATCCCAAAGAAACAACGAACCGGGCCCAAGCGGCAATGTTGATTTATAACATGTTGAATATGAAATAAGCAAGGAGAGAGAAGAGGCCTGATCAGCAGAAATTGCGATCGTGCAGCTTCTTTTTTTTGAACAAAATTTCGATAATGCGGGTAACGAGCTTCCTGTTGCAGGTGTGAAATAGCGAAAAAACGTAAAAAAAAACGGATAAACCTAAATACTTGCTTTTGAAATTGATACATAATGTATCTGTAAACATCCCAAGTTTAGGATGAAAGGAGCTAATGCCGCTCATAAAAAAGATATTTGAAAGCGCTCTCCCATTTTATCAATATGTGATCAGGAGGCTGGAAAAAAGATGAAGTTAAAGAAGACGTTAAGCCAGCTGCTCGTTGCAGCTTGCGCATTCGGCACGATTTCGACGGCTCCGATGTTGTCCATTCAAGCACAAGCTGCGGAAGCGGCAGCCGAGCCGGTCGTTCACGGCTTAAAGGGAGAGTACTACACCAATACGGGTTCTCCACAGTTTAACTTCGGTACGTTAAAGTCAACGGTTCTTGACCCGAATTTGGATTTTGGTAATTTGGAACCAGCTTTTGGCATTTTGACTGGACAGCAGGATAATGTGAACGTCCGTTGGAGCGGGTTTATTGAACCCCAGTATTCAGAAAATTATACGTTCTCGATGATTGGAGATAACGGCTTCCGACTCTGGATCGACAATAAGCTGGTCATAGATCACTGGGTCAATGATTGGGATAAGGAGCAGGTGGGAGCAGCAATCCCATTGATTGCCGGACAGAAATATGCAATCAAGGTTGAATATTTCGAGAATACGGGTGGCTCTAACTTGCACATGCGCTGGTCGAGTCCGTCCGTGCCTAAATCACCGGTACCGACTGAGGCTTTCACCCCGCCAAGCGGGTTCTCCTACGGGGGAAAAGTTTCTAAAGATGGCGCGACAGCCGAAGTGAAGTTAGATCAAGCTGCAGCGCAGCTGCCGGAAGGCTTCGCGAGTCACTTGAATGTCAAAGTGATGGGCACAGATTGGCCGATCGCATCGGCAGCGCTCAAAGCTGGGGATAACACCACAATGGTGCTTACCTTCCAATATCCGGTGTACTCGAAGGATGTATGGCTTGTTAAAGCAAGCTATGACGGGCAAGGCGGATTGAAAGCTCAGGGCGGTGCAGTCATCCCAGCATTCGAAAAAATGTTGCAAAACGATTCTACTTTTCAAATTACGACGCCATGGGCTAGCCAAGTGGACAAAGATCATGTGCTTCCGGAATATCCTAGGCCTCAGCTCGTCCGCAATAAATGGCAGAATTTGAACGGGGAATGGGAATTCCAATCGGCCAAGGCAGGCGAGGCGCTGCCAAGCGGGAAAACACTAAAGGAGAAAATTGTTGTTCCTTTTGCCGCTGAATCGGTGCTTTCGGGCATTAAACACGTGGAGAATCTCATGTGGTATAAGCGATCGTTTACGGTTCCGAGTGATTGGAGCGGTCAGCGAGTTATGTTGAATTTCGGTGCTGTTGATTATTTGGCAACGGTATACGTCAACGGTGTGCAGGTCGGCACGCACAAAGGCGGTTATACATCGTTCAGCTTCGATATTACCGATCAATTACAAGCGGGCAATAATGAACTGATCGTTCATGTGCTGGATAATACCGATATGGGGGAAGATCAAGCTGTTGGCAAGCAAACCGTGAAGAAGCTGGGAGGCATCTGGTATACGTCCGTATCCGGTATTTGGCAAACGGTATGGATGGAGCCTGTTGCTCCGGTACATATTGAGAAGCTGGATATGACGCCTGATATTCAAAATCAAGTGCTGAAAGTAACCGTTCCCGCCGGGCCTGCCAGCAACTTAACGGTTGAAGCCGTGGCGCTGAAAGATGGTCAGGAAGCAGGGAGAATTAGCGGACCGGCTGGAACTGAGCTGCAGCTTCCAGTGGCAAATCCAAGACTTTGGACACCGGATGATCCATTCTTGTACGACTTGCAGGTTCGCTTGAAAAATGGGAATCAAGTCGTTGACCAAGTGAACAGCTATTTCGGCATGAGGGAGATCAAGTTGGGGAAAGTCGATGGCGTTACGCGACCGCTGCTGAACGGCAAGTTCGTTTTCCAGATGGGGCCGCTCGATCAAGGCTTCTATCCAGATGGCATTTACACGGCACCAACCGAAGAAGCACTCAAATTTGATATTCAAACGGTCAAACGAATTGGTATGAATACAATCCGCAAGCACATTAAAGTCGAACCTGCCCGCTGGTATTATTGGGCGGATAAGCTGGGCGTCCTCGTCTGGCAGGATATGCCAAGCTTGGAGGATCGACAAGGCAATCATGGCGCGGATATTACGCAAGCGGCCAAAACACAGTGGCTGAAGGAATATAAAGAAATGGTCGATCAACTGCGAAGCGTGCCATCCATCATCGAATGGACAGTCTTTAATGAAGGCTGGGGCGAATTCGACTGGGGCGGACAGCAAACGAAGGATGCGGTTAATTATGTCAAAGGTCTTGATTCAACACGCTTAATCAATAATGCCAGCGGTTGGGCAGATTCGGGAACAGGCGACCTTGTTGACATGCATGCCTACCCTGCTCCGAATTCACCGAAACCTACAGATACACGCGCTGCTGTTCTTGGTGAATACGGAGGTCTGGGGCTGCATACGCCGGGACATGAATGGAGTCCGCTCGTATTCTCATACCAAGAAATGAAAAGCAAAAAAGAAATTACGGACAAATATATTGACTATATTAATCAATTAAAAAGTCTCAAAACAAACTCCGGTTTGAGTGCGGCGATCTATACACAGATTACCGATGTTGAATATGAAATCAACGGCTTGCTCTCTTACGACCGCAAGGTGGAGAAGCTCGATTTTGATCGCATCGCCAAAGCACATCGCGAGCTGATCGGTACGATAACAGCGGGCGATTTGTCCAGCAGTATTCAGGAAGCCGAGCAGTTCTATAGCAAGCTGATAGCGGGCGATAAGCCAGGTCAATATTCACAAGATGATCTGAATCAGTACAAGGGTGTGATCGAATCAGCTAAGCAAGTGCTCTTAGACAGTCATGCCACTGCCAGCGAATATCAGCAATCGCTCCTTAACTTAACGACTGGCAAGGAGAAAGTGTTTGCTGCGGTTCATGATCCGCTTCCGAAGGGATCAACGGTAGATGGCTTTGACAGCCCGACATTAAGCAGCAGTTGGAACATCTATCGGCCAAATAACGCGAATTGGAGTCTAGCCACGAATCCCGGGAAACTGACGATCCAGACACTTGCGGGCGACAGCTTTGGAAATTCGAATTCAATCAAGAATGTGTTTCTGCAAAATGCACCAAGCGGCGACTTCGTTATCACGACGAAGGTGAATGCTGAGGTAAGGAAAAACTTCCAGCAGGCGGGACTGCTTGTATGGCAGGATGAAGATAACTATGTGAAGCTCGGACATGTGTGGGATACAGATGGCGCGACAGGTAAATCGTTGGAATCAGCTTTTGAGAAAAATGCCACCTACTCCAAAGCTGGCCATATGGCCGTTCATCCCGGATTCGATACGTCCTACTTGCAAATTCGCAAGGTCGGCAATGTGTATACGACGTATTATTGGGACGGCGCGGGCTGGACACAAGCCGCAGATCCGGTTACTGTCCAACTAACGAATCTGAAAGTCGGATTCTATGCGTTCTCGGCAACGGATGGGACATCGATCCCCGCACAATTTGACTACTTCTCCGTTGGTCCTATCCGTAATGACCCGACGTCATCTTTAACAGGACCAGCAACGATTGCGAGCGGGCAATCCTTCGACTCTACACTACGATTGGATAGTGTGACACAAAGTGTCTATGCTCAGGAGTTGACCGTTGCGTATGATGCGAATCAACTTGAATTTGTTTCGGCAGACAGCTTACAAGAAGGCGTGATCCTCATCGACAAGAAAGTAGAGCCAGGCACAATCCGTCTGATCACGGTTAATGTTAGTGGCTCCAGTGTAAATGGCGATTTGATCAAGCTTCACTGGAAAGCAAAGGCTGCTGGAGAGGATACAACAAGCCGGATTACGCTATCCAAGCTGATTCTAGCTAATGGCGTAGGCAACGAAACGGAGATAGAGGGAACTGCACAAAGCATTCGGATTGTGGCAAATGTGGATAAGGCTGCGCTGAATGCGCTCATCGCTCAGGCTCAAAGCAAGCATGACGCTGCCACCGAAGGATCATCGATTGGGCAGTATCCAGTTGGCTCCAAAGCAGCGCTGCAAGCAGCGATCGGCCAAGCAAGCATCGTCGCGAACAATGCGAATGCGACGAAGGCGCAAGTCGAGCAAGCGGTTACTGAACTGAATCAAGCGCTGCAAACGTTTAATCAATCGGTTGTTACCGCAGCGCCTGGAGACACCAATGGCGATGGCAAATTCTCAATCGGCGATTTGGCGATTGTTGCAGCCGCTTATGGCAAAACATCCGCAGACGCAGATTGGGAGAAATACAAACAAGCCGATTTGAACAATGATGGTCGCGTTGACCTAATCGATTTGGCAACATTAGCTCGGCAGATTTTACAATAGACATGCCTGGATAAAAGCTTGCCCAACCACAGAATGTATCGTGGCTGGGCTTCTTTTTGTGTGATCTTGAGCGTGAGGAATAAACTTTTGTCAGAATCGTGCAAAGTTTGGCCTAATCGCGTAAAGACGGGCTTTTTCCTTGCAGATATAATCAAAATAAACAAAGCTCAGGGAGAGGTTCAAATGAAAAAAATGATCAGCCTGATCGTTGGCATTCTCTTGCTTAGCAGCTTGCCGTTTTACTTGCACTTCTCGCATAAAACGACGGACCCCAGTCCTAAGGAAGGCCAGAGGCTGGATGTCCATAAGCTGGAAAGCATTGTGAATTTGGCCAGCTCGGTTGATAAGCCAGGCGTGAATGATGTCAAGGCTCCTACTTTTACACTGAAAGCGTTGGATGGTTCGTATCATACGATTGGGGGCAAACGCGATAAACCGGTTGTCATCCATTTTTGGGCCAGTTGGTGCGAAGCTTGCTCGGTTGAGGTGGCGACTCTGAGGAAGCTGTACGGCCAGTACAAGAATCAGGTTGATTTCCTTGGCGTTAACGTATCGACTGAAGAAAAACCGGAAAACATCGAAAAGTTCGTCAAGCAAAACAATCTTACCTATCCGATCCTGTTGGATGAGCATAAACATGCCGCTGATCTGTATCAGCTTCACGCGCTGCCTACGGTTTTTCTTATCGACAAAGATGGCTTCGTGCTGGATACGTTTCATATGGTAGATCCGCTTGAATTGGAAGAGAAAATCAGACATCTAGCTGAGCCTTAATGAGTCTCTGCAATTGTTCAGAAGGGAGGAGAGCGGTAGAAAGTGTGCGTTGTGTTGGAACAAGTAAGCCATCGAATTTTAAAGAGAAGAGGTGTCCTGAATTGAAGGGAAAAACGGCCATTGTGCAATTGCTTATTCTTGCTTTATATATGACCATCGTTGCGCCCTATCCGGTCCAAGCGGCAGAAACGGTGAAGATCCCCAGTTATTTCTCCGATCATTTCGATAAAATAAAGATTAACGATACATGGAATGCCATTGAAGGCCCATGGTCCATACAATCCGGCAAACTTACCGTTGCCAAAGGACAAGGCTATAAGGCGATTTCTAATAAGAATGATCTGCAAGATTTCACGATTGAGTCAGATATCCGTATGGCAGATCGCAATGGAGATGCAGGGTTGTTGTTCAGAACGGTAAGCGCGACGCCGGGGGCCGATAATGTACGAGGTTACTATGCTGGACTAAGTGCTGCTGGAACTGGAGCCGTCATCCTCGGCCGCATGAATAACAATTGGACGGAACTGAAACGGGCATCGGTTGCGATTAACCCGAATACAGACTATCGGTTGAAAGTCTCTGCTGTAGGCAGTCAAATTAACGTGTATCTTAATGATACATTAGTTTTAGAGCAAACGGATAGTACCTATACCGTGGGCAATGTGGGGGTTAGAATGTACAATTCTCTACCTTCGTACGACAATATCGTGGTGAAATCCGTGGGGGGCGACACGTTGTTATCGGATAACTTTGATACGCCGGCCGACCAAGTGATTGACCAGTGGCAAGTGGTGGATGGAAGCTGGAAGCTGCAATCCGGAGCCATAACGGTGAATAAAGGCGATGGGTACAAAATAATTGCCCGTGACGCTGAGTTTCAGGATATGACACTGGAAAGCGATATTAAGCTGCCGAGTGACACAGGCACAGGAGATGCAGGCTTGTTGTTCAAAACGCAAAGCGCTACGCCCGGGGCGGACAATGTGAAAGGCTATTACGCCGGTTTAAGCGGTGACGGCAAGGTAACCCTTGGACGTATGAACAATAACTGGACGCCGCTCAAAACAGTGAAAGTGTTCGACAACACGGATCCCAATCGCTTTTACCATATGAAGGTCGTTACTTATCAGAATGAGATTAAAGTATATGTCAACGATTCTCATACCCCAGTTCTCGTCTATACCGACGATAGCCCGCAGAAATATACGAAAGGCGGAATCGGATTAAGAAGTTACCGTGCGCAAGCAAGCTATGATAATGTGATCGCAAGCGAATATGTTGTACCGGACAAAACTTACGCGGTGCCTGTAGCGAACAAAGCGCCGCTTGTGCAAACGCCGTTTATCCCATTGCCGCTGGGTTCTGTTGAAGCTAAGGGCTGGCTGCTTAAACAGTTGGATCTTCAGCGCGATGGAGCTACTGGATATGCAGAGGATTTGTACGGAGAGCTCAGCACGAACGCGGCTTGGCTCGGGGGTACGGCACCGGATTCCGATTGGGAGCGCCCGGTCTATTATTTGAAAGGCTTAGTCCCGTTAGCCTACACGCTGAAAGACAAAGATTTAATTGCCAAATCACAGAAATGGATAGAAGCGATTCTGGCTAGCCAGCAAGCTGATGGCTCTTTTGGTCCCAAGAGCAGCGATGATTGGTGGCCTCGCATGGTTGCGCTCTATGTCATGAAGGATTACTACGAAGCGACGAATGATGCGCGTGTGCTCCCCTTTATGACGAATTATTTCCATTATCAAGCTGCTCAATTGCCAGCCAGACCCTTGAGAGATTGGGGCAAAATTCGAGTCGGTGATAACATCGATACAGTGCTCTGGCTGTACAACCGGACAGACGACGCGTTTCTGTTGCAATTAGCGGATACGCTTGCCGAACAGGGATACCCTATCACCGATACGTTTGCGAAGGATGGGTTTCAGAATTTCGGCAATGACTTCCAGCCGACTCATTCGGTGAATGTGAATGAAGCCATTAAAATGCCAGCTGTCTATTATCAAAGATCGCATGATAATGAAGACCGCGACGCCTTTCAGGCTGGAGTAGCCAATTTGACCAAACACTCGCAGATTACGGGCATGCCCTCAGGCACAGAGATGTTGGCCGGCATTGGATCTACACAAGGCGTAGAGCTCTGCGCGATTACTGAACGTATGCAAAGCAATGAAGAAGCCGCGATGATTCTCGGAGATCCCCATATTGGCGACGCGCTTGAGAAAATTGCTTTCAATTCCTTGCCTGGCGCGATGAGTAAGGATTTGAAGCTGCATCAATATTATTCGCTACCGAATCAGGTGGAGAGCAATCTAGCCGATCATAGCTTCAAACAGAACTATGATAATGGGATGATGCCTTCCCCTACATCCGGATTTCCTTGTTGTCGCTTCAATATGCACATGGGCTGGCCGTATTTTGTGAAAAATATGTGGGCGGCACCACCGGATGGAGGCCTGGGTGTCATTGCCTATGGACCAAGTCGCGTGTCAGCTCAAATAAAGACAGCGAAAGTATCTGTGGAAGAAACGACGAATTACCCATTTGAAGATCAAATCGGGTTTGAAGTCCAAACTTCAGCAGCTGTAAGCTTTCCGCTCAAACTTAGAATTCCTGCTTGGACGGAGCAGCCTACGATTACCGTGAATGGCCAAGTTCAGTCTGCTGTGAAAGCTGGGGAATACGTAACGATCGACAGGACGTGGGCTTCGGGGGATAAAGTCGTTCTAACGGTGCCGATGAAGCTGAAAACATCGACATGGGTCAACAACTCTGTAGGCATTGAACGTGGGCCGTTGGTGTTCTCGCTTCAAGTGGAAGAGAATTGGCAGGTACAGTCCAATCCAATTGCGGCAGTGCCAGGATTCAATGCCGGAGCGCTTGGCTTCAGCCAGTATCGTGTGCTGTCTAAGACGCCATGGAATTACGGACTATTGATTGATCGCGAGCACCCTGAAAAGTCGATTGAGGTCATCCAAGGGCCGATGCCGGAGAATCCATTCCTTCAAGCGACGAGTCCTGTTAAGCTGATTGCCAAAGCGAAGAAAATTCCAACATGGGGCAAATCGCCCAATAATGTAGAAGCATCGGAGCCGCCGATCGGCCCGCTGCTCTCGACGGAACCGACAGAGAACATTACCTTGGTTCCTTTCGGAGCGGAAAACTTGCGAGTCAGCTATTTCCCCGAAGTGACAGAACAGGCAGATTCTGTTGCATCTATTAAATATGAGGCTGAACAAGCCGAGCTGTTCAAAGCGAAAGTGAATACGAACAACAATTATGCTTCTGGCAAAAGCTATGTCGGTGAAATCGACTACCCGGATAGCTATGTGAAATTCAGTGATGTGAAAGTTCCAACTGCGGGTACATATGTTGTTGATGTTTGGTTTGCCAATGGCAGTGATTTTACGGCAGCGACAGGTAAAATTGTCGTAAATGGCAGCGAACAATTACTGAAGCTGCAAGGAACTCAAAATTGGGGAAGATTTATGGCTATCCCAACGAAAGTTCAACTCAGCGCAGGCTCCAACACGCTCACCTTCATGAAGGGAACAGGATTCTACGAGCTGGATTATATCGTAGTCAGACCGCTGCAGGCGGCGTCAAATCCATCAACCCCTGCCGCTGCAACATTAACAGGGCCTTCTGTTGTTCATGAGAATGAGTCATTTAGCCTTAACTTAGGATTCTCAGGCGTTACGCAAAGTGTGTACGCTCAGGATTTAACGATTACTTATGATCCTAGCCAAGTGGAGTACGCAGGTGTGGAGGAGTTGAAAGAAGGCTCCAAGATCATAGATCAAGAGCAAGTTCCCGGTCAAATTGGTTATATTATGGTTAACCTAGGAGCGGGCAATATCAATGATGATTTGCTGAAACTGAAGTGGAAAGTGAAGTCAGTCACACAGGCCAGCGCCACAAACATCAGGTTGACGAAAGCTATTGTGGCTGATGGAGCCGGGGTAGAGACACAGCTTGAAGGTGTTGTGCACAGCTTGCAAATCGCAATCGTCATTGATAAAACTGCCCTGAATGCTTTGATCGCTCAGGCACAAGATAAGCATAACAGCGCTGTTGAGGGCACAAGCCCAGGCCAATACCCTGTAGGCTCCAAGGCTAATCTTTGGTCAGCCATTGGCCAAGCAAGAGTAGTGACAGATAACGTTTCAGCGACACAAGAGGAAGTAGAGCAAGCTCATCTTGCATTACGTGATGCATTAAACCGCTTCTTAAATTCTGTCATTTCGAGCTCGCCAGGGGATACCAATGGAGACGGCAAGTACTCGATCGCAGATTTAGGTATTGTAGCTGCAGCATACGGGAAGTCTTCCTTGGATGCAGATTGGGAATCGTACAAAAAAGCAGATTTGAACCAAGATAATAAAGTAGATATTGTAGACTTGGCCATCATGGCACAAAAAATTCTGCAATAAGAGTAAGCTGGGAGGCGTTTTGGACGGGATCACGATGCCGCGATCTGTCCAAAACGTCTATTGAAGAAAACAGCTTGGCTGCCTAGAAAATAAGAAAGGGGAGGGTGCAGTTTGAAAGGAATATTTGCTTTTCGTCAAAAAAGAATTCGCCAAGTGTGGGCTTATATGCTGCTTATGTGTATGGCAGTTTCTTATTTTCCAGTTGCTTCCGTTTCAGTGGAGGCGGCAGCGGGAGAGCCCCTGCCTGTATTTAGAGAGGATTTCAATGATGGCAATGCGGATGGCTGGACGACCTATGGGTCTTCGGATGCCGGGAACAGGGGGACTTGGGCGGTTAATGCCGCCAAGCAGTATAGAACGACTGGCGCACCCGGCTCGAAAGCCATTTTCCAGAACACAAGCTTTGCAGACTTGATTTATGAAGCGGATCTGCAAGTTGCTGGGATCAATGATGATCATTCTGGACTTCTGTTTCGGGTTACTGCGCCAGCGCCTAATGTTGCCGACGGATATAATGGCTATTTCGCTGCTCTGCGTGTAGACAAAACCATTACACTGTCAAGAGTAACGGGTGCAGGCGGCAATGAATATAAGGAACTTCAGAGAGTATCTTACCCTTATGCAAGCGGTCATATGAAAGTCGTGGCAGTAGGCAATCACATTCAGGTGTATGTCGAGGATATGACTGTACCCAAGATTGATTTTACCGATAACGATGGCAAACAGATCACCTCTCCCGGTGCTGTTGGTCTTAGAACCTGGTGGGGGACAACGAACTTCGATAATCTCGAAGCTCGGGCATATTCGCCGTCGGTGACTGCGGCACCTGTATTCAGCACACCTGACGGTGTCTATAACAGCGAGCAGTACATTGCACTTGCTTCTGCGACCGATGGAGCCAGCATCCGGTATACGCTGGACGGCACTACACCAAATGCTTCTTCTCCCGTCTATACGTCGCCGATCGTGCTATCGTCCGATACGACTATCAAAGCCTATGCGGACAAAGCGGGTGAAATGGTCTCGAGCGTGGCAACGTCCTCCTATATCATCGCCCAGAGCGAACAAGTATTCACGGACGACTTTAACGATGGCAATGCCGAGGGCTGGAAGAATTATACGGGCTTGACCGTTGGAGCTCCGACGGTTTGGTCGGTGACTTATGCAGTCTATCAATATGTTGCTGCGAATCCCAGAGGCGCTAAGTCCGTCATTGATGCGGTTTATCAAAATTTCGTTTTTGAGGTTGATGTGAACCCGCAAGATGCTGTAGCGAATAACAGCGGAGTGATCTTTCGAGTAACAGACCCCGCTGATGGCGTAGATAAAGTAAATGCGTACTACGCCGGTATTAACGCTGCTGGAAAGCTTCAAGTTGGGAAGATGAGCACTGCGGGTGCTGCCGGCACTTGGACGGAAATAGCTTCAATCGTTGTAAGCGGTGTCAATCCGAACTCACTTAATCACTTGAAAGTTATCGTCATCGGCACACATTATGTGATTTATGTGAATGACAAGCTTGCCTTTGACTTTACAGATACCACCTATACAACAGGTACTGTTGGGCTGCGTGCTTGGAATGATGATAAAACAGTTGCTTTTGACAATGTATCCTTGAAGCGGTTAACGCCTATTGTGCTGCCAGCAGTAGAGCCAGTCAGCCATCAATTCTCGGATGATTTTAACGATGACAACGCCAATGGCTGGACGACCTATCAAGGCATTTGGAACGTAACAGACAAAGCGTACCAAGTGACGAATAAAGGGGCAGGCTTCAAGTCGGTTGCCGATGGCACGTCGTTCAGCAACTTTGAATACGAGGCAGACATTACGATGAAAGACGGCGTGAACAGCGATAATGCAGGCTTAATCTTCCGCGTCTCGAATCCTAGCAATGGCGGAGATAACCTGAAGGGTTATTATGCCGGAATAACCTCAAACGGGCGCGTGCAATTGGGGAAATTCAATAACAACTGGAAAGAGCTGGCCTCCATCCTATACCCGATTCAGCAAAATAAAGCGTATCACATGAAGGTGACGGCGGTAGGCAGCCATATCGATATTTATATCGATGGCGAGCATATCGTTAGTGCTGTAGATACAAGCTATTCGACTGGAGCTATTGGTGTTAGAGCCCACTTTGTTGCCACTAGCTACGACAATATTTTTGTTAAAGATCTAGGTGCCGTTCCGCCTCCGACCTATGACTGGTCTTGGGTGAAAGGCGCGGTATTCGTGCCAACGAATGTCGTCAATCAGATTCAGCAATGGGACGAATATGATCATGCCATCAACGATCGCGAATTAGGTTATGCGCAAATGTACGGCATTAATTTGGTACGTGTATTCGTGCACAATTTATTGTGGAAAGACAACAGTGCGAAGCTGCTGGCCAATCTCGAAGATTTCCTCACACTTGCCGACAAATACGGCATTAAGGTCGAGCTTGCTTTGTTCGACGATTGCTGGGACGACTATCCTGTCATGGGACCGCAATTAGCCCCAAGATACGGTGCGCATAACAGCCGTTGGGTGGAAGGTCCCGGCGATGCAATCAAGTCCGACTATGCGGCCAACAAGCAAGACTTGAAAGCGTATGTGCAAGGGATTGTGCGTGCACATAAGGATGATTCAAGAATTGCTTTCTGGAACATTTATAATGAACCAAGCAATGGCGAAAGCGGACTTATGGATCAAATGACGAAGCAGATTATGAACGATGCGCGGATTTGGGTCAAAGAGATCGATACGACGCATCCGGTTTCCTCGACGGGCGGCCAATTCAGCGGAGAATCGACGTCGGATTTCATCACTTGGCACCCTTATGAGGCCGACTATCCGACACCCTACGGGATCAGCAAGGAAATTCTTGCGGATGAAACGATGAACAGACTCACCCAATCCGTTCCTGGCATCGTGGAACACTATGGAAAGCAAGGCATTGGATTCGTCATGTGGGAATTTGGCATCGGCCGGGATAACACGCGTTTCCCTTGGGGCTCGGATACGAATCCGCTGACATCGGAGCCGGCAGTCCCTTTCCATGGCATCACCTATCCGGATGGTCACCCTTGGGATGTGAACGATGTGAAGGCACTTACTGGCGCTGCCTTCGACACGCTGCCCGTGTTTAACGTGCACTATTTTAAGGATGAAAATTTCACGAGTTTGGTCAAATCTTCGATTACACCCAAGGTGGATTTTGATCTTGGCGATGAGAAAGGGACCGGATCTCCGGATCCAACTGTAGGCATTGGCGAAGACCATTTCTCCACACGTTGGGTGGGCACGATTCAGCCTGTGAACACGGGCACACATACGATTTATGTAGATAGCGATAACATCGCGAGAGTGTGGATTGGCGATTCATTGGTTGTAGACAAAACAAGCAGCACCCGAGAAGAAAAAAGCGCAGCAATCGTATTAACGGCCGGACAACAGTACGCGGTTAAAATCGAGTATGTGCATGCCGCCGGCGATGCAAGCTTGCATGTCAAATGGTCACATGCCAATTTAGCCAAACAAGCCTTAACGCCTGTTTATGCTGGGAAAAGTGTGCAGTCTGTTTCGTTGGACGCGGCTGCGCTGAGCGTTAAAGTCAATGAAACGAAAAAGCTGACAGCGACGATCACGCCTGCCGATGCTTCGAGCCAGCTATTAACGTGGAGCTCCAGCCATACCGGTACAGCGACTGTTGACCGCAACGGTTACGTCAAAGGGGTGAACAAAGGGACGGCTGTCATCACGGTCACGGCGGCAGGAGGAGTGACGGCCAAGGCGACCGTAACGGTGAAAGACAGCGGTACCTTCATGAACCCGATCGTGCCTGTCTCCAGCGGGGCCGGTTCGGCAGATCCGAGCGTTGTTTTCAAGGATGGCTACTATTATTATGTAAAGTCTGAGAATGACGGTTTGATTCAAGTGGCGAAAGCCAGAAGGCTTCAGGATATTGGGACCGCGCCTCGTATAACGGTGTATACCCCACCTGCCGGACAAATGTATTCCAAGGAATTATGGGCACCTGAAATTCAGTATTTGAATGGCAAATGGTACATCTATTTGGCAGCAGATGACGGCAATAATAATAATCACCGAATGTATGTCATCGAAGGCAATTCGCAGGACGCGCAAGGTACTTATACGATGAAAGGAAAGATTGCGGATGCGACAGATAAATGGGCCATTGACGGCACGGTCTTCACGAAAAGCGACAATTCCATGTACTTCGTATGGTCGGGGTGGGATGGCGATGCCAATGTGAGGCAGAACATTTACATTGCTCCGATGAGCAATCCATGGACAATCAGCGGACCTAGAGTGCTGCTTTCCACGCCTGATCAAGCTTGGGAGCTGCATGGAACGCCGAACATTAACGAAGGTCCCGAAATTTTGAGCAAAGATGGCAAAATCTTCATCGTCTACTCGGCAAGCGGCAGTTGGACCGATGATTACACGTTAGGTATGCTGACCAATACGGACGGCAATGTGCTGAGTCCTGCTTCTTGGACGAAATCAGGTCCGGTTTTGAGCAAAGCAGCGAGCGCATTTGGTCCGGGACATAACTCTTTCACCAAGTCTCCGGATGGTACAGAAGATTGGATCGTGTATCATGCTGATCTTAAATCTGGCGGAGGCTGGGGGAATCGCACCGTTAGAGCGCAGAAATTCACTTGGAATGCGGATGGAACGCCTAACTTTGGCACACCGGTCGCATACGGCGCATCTGTGCAAGAGGCATCTGGAACACCATCGATCTCTATGTACAGCTATGAAGCAGAAGATGCTGAGCTGGGCGGTACAGCGAAAATTAACAACTCGGACGATGCGTCTGGCGGCAAGGTGGTCGGTCACATCGACACGGCTGGAACTGACTATATCGTGTTCCATGTTAACGTGGAAGAAGCGGGTACCTACGCGATGACGCTCATGGCCGCTAACGGAACAGGCGGCACTGCCATAGCGCAGCACGATGTTTCCGTGAACAATGGAGCTAGTCAAGTCATTGACTACAAACAATTCGGATGGGGTCGTTATAACCCGTCTTCGATTACGATCGCGTTGAATTCAGGCTTGAACACGATTAAGCTGACCAAAAAGACGAATTTTGCTGAGCTCGACAGGCTCATTCTTGAGCTTCTGGTGCCTTCGAACCCGAATGGACACCAAGCAGCCCTGCTAGCGGCCATTGCCTCGGCACAAACGAAGCATGACGAGGCTGTTGAGGAAGAGCGACATGGTTTCTATTTGGCAGGGGCGAAAGCGGCGCTGCAGGCAGCCATTGATCAAGCGGCAATTGTTGCAGGCAATAACGCTGTAACTGAGGAGCAGTGGGCTGCCGCAACGCAATGGCTGGCTGAAGCAATCACAGCCTTTGAGGCGAAGAAGATCAATGCCAATCTCCATGCAGGCGGAAGTAGTGTTAGTGTTGGAGATTTAGCTATTGTCGCGGCTTCTTATGGCAAAAAGCAAGGTGATGTCGGTTGGGATGCGCAAGCGATTAAAGCGGATCTTAATAAAGATAACCAAGTCGATATCTCGGATCTTGTTATCGTTGCCAAAGCCATTATGGAGTAAGGATAGGGGCTGATTTAGAGGCGCGTGCAGCGAATGTACCACTTTAGATGCATGTGCTGCAGATGCTCCACATTCAGAGGCATATTCAGCGAATGCGCCCACCATGTTGGCGATATCCGTTGTCCGTGGCTCAGCGATTCAGGAGAAACCTGCAAATGTGCAGGCTTTTCAAGCAAAATCGTGTGAAAACGTCAGAAAGCCTGCGATAATGCAGGCTTTCTGAGCGTTTCCTTCCTGGAAACGAATAAAGGTCTCAAAAGGATGCATATTCGCAGGCATTTCACCTTTTTGCTTATTTTCAAGAAGAAAAGGATGCATAATCGCAGGCTTTTCACCAGTTCGGTTCGGCCCCTTAATTATGGAGTCCATCTGCTAAATGCTCTCGCTCTCGCAGTTTTTCATTTTTCTCATTTCTCTAAACACACTAAACCGAAATTTCTATGGCTTTTAATTTATTAGCTTTCCAAGCCTCATGGTACTGACTTGGACTCATTTTGTGCAGACTTCCGTGGAAACGCCGTTGGTTGTAGAATTCAATGTATGTGTGTACTCTCTGGTAAGCTTCTTCAAATGTTT
>NZ_JABMKZ010000051.1 GCF_013204855.1 Paenibacillus alba
CTGTTTGGTGATGATGGCGGAGGGGACCCACGCGTTCCCATCTCGAACACGACCGTTAAGCCCTCCAGCGTCGATGGTACTTGAACCGCAGGGTTCTGGGAGAGTAGAACGTTGCCAAGCAGTACCCTTAGGGGTATTTTTTTTGCTGCCCTGTGAACGAGCTTATTCGTTAGGGCCCTTAGCTCAGCTGGTTAGAGCGCACCCCTGATAAGGGTGAGGTCGGTGGTTCGAGTCCACTAGGGCCCACCAATATTTCCTAAAAAGAACTAGTGAGGGGCCATAGCTCAGCTGGGAGAGCGCCTGCCTTGCAAGCAGGAGGTCAGCGGTTCGATCCCGCTTGGCTCCACCATATTCCCTGATAGCTCAGTTGGTAGAGCACTCGACTGTTAATCGAGTTGTCACAGGTTCGAGTCCTGTTCGGGGAGCCATTTTCTTACTTGTACTAGGCTTATCATGGAGAAGTGTCCGAGCGGCCGAAGGAGCACGATTGGAAATCGTGTAGACGTCACAAGCGTCTCGAGGGTTCGAATCCCTCCTTCTCCGTCTCTTAAGATATATGTTTCCTTTGGCGGCGTAGCTCAGCTGGCTAGAGCGTACGGTTCATACCCGTAAGGTCGGGGGTTCGAGCCCCTCTGCCGCTACTAGTTTGAATTGGAGAGATACCCAAGTGGCTATAAGGGGACCCTCTGCTAAGGGGTTAGACTGCGTAAGTGGTGCGAGGGTTCGAATCCCTCTCTCTCCGCCAGTAATTTTCTAAATAAGGCCCGTTGGTCAAGTGGTTAAGACACCTCCCTTTCACGGAGGTAACAGGGGTTCGAGTCCCCTACGGGTCACCATTCATTCCCACAGATTCATATCCCATGGAGGCTTAGCTCAGCTGGGAGAGCATCTGCCTTACAAGCAGAGGGTCGGCGGTTCGATCCCGTCAGCCTCCACCATATGTACAAACCACATGGAGCTGTGGTGTAGTGGCCTAACATGCCTGCCTGTCACGCAGGAGACCGCGGGTTCGAATCCCGTCAGCTCCGCCATTTTTGAACAAAGTAGAAAATATGCCGTTGTAGCTCAACTGGTAGAGCAACTGACTTGTAATCAGTAGGTTGGGGGTTCAAGTCCTCTCGACGGCACCAGAATTGTTCCCCAAAAAAGTGAAGCAACATCTCTTACTTTTTCAGGGATCGGTAAGGCTTTAATATGGAGGCTTAGTGAAGTGGCTAAACACGGCAGACTGTAAATCTGCTCTCTCCGAGTTCGGTGGTTCGAATCCATCAGCCTCCATATCCCTAATTTCATATTGTGGCGGTCGTGGCGAAGGGGTTAACGCACTGGTTTGTGGATCCAGCATTCGCGGGTTCAAGTCCCGTCGTCCGCCCATTATTATCAAAGCTTGATGGGGATTAGCCAAGCGGTAAGGCAACGGACTTTGACTCCGTCATGCCAAGGTTCAAATCCTTGATCCCCAGTATTTATTTTATTAATTGTATTATGAGTCATTAGCTCAGTTGGTAGAGCACCTGACTTTTAATCAGGGTGTCGTAGGTTCGAATCCTACATGACTCACCACTTTACCCCAAAAAGTGAAGTGAAAGCTTCGAAGGGAATTCCGATTACTTTTCGGGGGCCCCAGCATTAACATGCGCGCGTATGGCGGAATTGGCAGACGCACTAGACTTAGGATCTAGCGGGTGACCGTGGGGGTTCAAGTCCCTCTACGCGCATTAAATCCTCGGCAGTATTCATACTCCTGAGGTACCCATGCGGAAGTGGCTCAGCGGTAGAGCATCGCCTTGCCAAGGCGAGGGTCGCGGGTTCGATCCCCGTCTTCCGCTTTTTAATTTGGCGCTATAGCCAAGTGGTAAGGCAGAGCTCTGCAAAAGCTTTACCCCCAGTTCGAATCTGGGTAGCGCCTTATTACTATTGCAAGCCGGAGTGGCGGAATCGGCAGACGCACAGGACTTAAAATCCTGCGATAGGTGACTATCGTACCGGTTCAAGTCCGGTCTTCGGCATTATCCCAATAACATAAGCGCCCTTAGCTCAGCTGGATAGAGTATTTGACTACGAATCAAAAGGTCGGGAGTTCGAATCTCTCAGGGCGCGCCATTTTCATCAAGCTATACAATATCGGGACGTAGCTCAGCTTGGTAGAGCACCTGCTTTGGGAGCAGGGGGTCGCATGTTCAAATCGTGTCGTCCCGACCATTAATTTCATAACGCGCGGGCGTAGTTTAATGGTAGAACTTCAGCCTTCCAAGCTGATCGCGCGGGTTCGATTCCCCCCGCCCGCTTAACCTTAGTTTTATCTTAAACCCTTGTGTAGCAAGGGTTTTTCTTTGTCTACTTTTCGGCAAACGATTGAACTCTTCTGTAGGTATGGGCTTTTTCGTTTTGTGAAATTTCCAAGCGATTAGGAAAATCAAAATAGCCCTCTGTCCTGTAAAGGGATTGAGGGCTATTTTTGCTATATACGCTACATAATAATCATTTTAGTTGACCTGTTTCCTTCAGAAACTGCTCAACTTATTAATATCAGAAGTTGTCATTTTATGTAAGATGAAATGCTAATAGTCTTACTAATTCAAAAAACACGATTTCAACAGTTGTTGGAACCCCACATTCATCCCTCCCCATGGATAACAGTGTGGGTTTACACGCAAAAGGACCGTCAGGATGTTTTCTGACGGTTTTTCTTAATCTGAGAGGCTGAAAAACAGCCTTAAGTTGGCGGGGAAGTTCGAGATGAGCACCATAAGGCTGAAAAACAGCCTTACAGAGAGGAGAATGGTATGAATTTCTCCAAAGTGGCGGTCGAGAGGCTGAAAAACAGCCTTAAGTTGGCGGGGAAGTTCGAGATGAGCGCCGTAGGGCTGAAAAACAGCCTTAAAGAGAGGAGAAAGGGAGAATTCTCCAATCTACCCACCGAATGCGTCGCGGAACGCATGATTTAATAGTTCGAGCTCCACGTCCCAAAGGGGAGCGATGTCAGGACCGACCTGTTCATCGAACCAGTCGGAGAGTGCTTGTGATTGCAGCCATGCTCGACGATGAAGGGAAGGTTTAGCATGACCTTTTATATCTTACGAACCTTCAGGCGAAGGAAATTCGCAAAACTACGCTAAATATCGTATGCTTTTATTAGAAGCTTGAAGTTGAATAAAGGGGAAATTCGCATGTCATTTACGCAACATTTGATACATAAATACCAAGAGGCTTGGCGTCAAACACAGCAGCATCCTTTTGTACAAGAACTTGGGGCAGGCACGCTGGATCGTAATAAATTCCGTTTTTATATGGTTCAGGACTATTTATATTTAATAGATTATGCAAAGTTGTTTGCTTTAGGAGCAGTGAAAGCAACGGATTTGAAGACGATGGGAGAGTTTGCCACTTTGCTGCACGCGATCCTCCACGAGGAAATGGGGCTGCACCGCTCTTACGCGGCTCAGTTTGGAATTAGCGAGAAGGAGCTGGAGCAGGCAGAACCTTCGCCGATTACGTTGGCATACTCCCATTATATGCTGCATGTCGCACAGAACGGGGCGTTAGCTGAACTGACCGCAGCACTGCTGCCCTGTATGTGGAGCTACTGGGAAATCGGCTGTATGCTTAAGCAGATACCGGGAGCAGCGGAGCATGTGGATTATGGAGAATGGGTACGCATGTACAGTTCGGAGGAGTTTGGCGCATTAGCGCAGTGGTGCATCGGTTTGATGGATCGTTTGGCGGAAGGGAAGTCCGGCGACGATCTGGCTAGGCTGGAAACGATATTCGTAACAACGACAAGGTATGAGACGATGTTCTGGGAGATGGCTTATCAGGAGCAGATGTGGCAAGTAGGGGTGTCTGAATGATCGTGGATGGCGGCGGCCCATTAAAAATTCTTTTTGTATGCAGTCGCAATAAATGGAGAAGCCTTACAGCGGAAAAGATTTTCGCCGGAACTCCTGGATACGAAGTTCGGTCAGCAGGGACGGAAGAGCAAGCCAGAGTGAAAATAACAAGCGGGCACGTAGGGTGGGCAGATGTCATTTTCGCAATGGAGAAGAAGCACGTTAGACGCATAAAAGAGAAGTATCACGACTCATTAAGTAATAAGAAATTGATATGTTTGGATATTCCGGATGATTATCGATTCATGGATGAGGAATTAATTGAGATATTGAAATCACGAGTTTCGGACTATTTAGACCTGGAGGAATAGAAGATGAATCAACGAAAACATAAACTAAACGCGCTTATTGAAAATGAAGGGCTGGATATCGCTTTTATTACCTTGCCTAAGCTGATTTATTACTTTACGGGTTTCTATTCGGATCCTCATGAGAGATTTATGGCGCTTGTGTGCGTGAAAGGGGAGGAGCCTTTTCTGTTTGTACCGGTGCTTGACCACGAAAAGGCGGCAAGAGTGTCGAGCGTGAAAGCTATTTTCTCCCATAAGGATGAAGAAAATCCGTACGCTGTTCTTAAGACACACCTTGGAAGTCATATCTCCAAAATAGGCATTCAAGCCGATCACTTAAATGTAAAGCGATATTTGGCCTTGATGGAGATCACGGGGGCAGAGGCAGCAATTGACATAGAGCCCATGCTCAATTCGATTCGCAGAGTGAAAGGCGAGGATGAAGTTGCGATTATCAAACGGGCAATTGGTTGTATTGAAGAAGTGATACGTACAACGTTGCCTCTGATAAAGCCGGGTGTAACCGAACTGGATATCGTAGCTGAAATGGAATACCGCATGAAGCGGCTAGGAGCGGATGGTCCCTCTTTTGATACGATGGTACTGGCGGGAGAGAAGTCTGGGCTGCCTCACGGAGTGCCAGGGAATGATCGGGTTCGCGAGGGCGAGCTGCTGCTTATAGACACAGGCGTATTTGTGGATGGTTATGCTTCGGACATTACGCGCACGTTCGCCGTTGGGGAAATCAGCGCTAAGCACAAGGACATCTATGACGCTGTATTGCAAGCTAATCTACGTATGATTGAGGCTGGACGCCCCGGTGTTGCGATAGGGAGCTTGGACACTGCTGCGCGTGAGGTTATCGCTAACAGAGGCTATGGCGAGTATTTCATAACTAGGGCGGGACACGGCTTAGGACTGGAAATTCATGAATACCCGTCCATTTATGGAGGGAATCCAGATCCCTTAATTGAAGGTATGGTCTATACGGCGGAGCCAGGCATTTATATATCAGGGCTTGGCGGCGTCCGCATCGAGGATAACGTACTTGTAACCGCCAATGGGGTCGAGGTGCTGACTTCCTTCCCTAAGGAATTAACGGTAATCGGCGGTTAACCTTGTTGAATTTATGGCTCGGACGTCATGGTCCCTACCAGTTCTACGAAACGTTGCCCTGCCTTTGATAAGTAGTGCTGCTTAAGCCAAATAAGCGCGGAAGAAGCTGAAACTTCGGAGTCCTCGATATGGAAGGCTTGGACACGGTAGCCGCGGTGCTTCTTAAGAACGGTTTCCGGAACGATCGTGCTCCCGAAGCCTGATGAGACTAACTCCATAAGAATGGCAATGTCCGAACATTCACCAATGATGTTCGGACTTATATTTTTCATCCGAAACTCCTCTAGAATTAATTGAAAGATGCCCAAACCATCTGTACTTGGAAGTATGAGAGCATGCTGGGAGACCTGTTCGAGGCTAACGCTTGTGCTGTTTCCCAATTGCGGCTCTGAGGAGACAAAATAGAAGGACTCCTTCTGCAGCTGCAGGACGGTATAATCATCAAGAAGCAGCGGTAATCGAACGATGGCCAGCTCAATGATTTTTTCTTTGACCAACTTGGCAAGCTGTGAGGACTCATTTTGCTGGATTTTATAGGTGATATGCGGATAGGACTCCCGAAATGTCTGTAGGATTGTAGGCAACTGGTAGTAGGATATTGTATTGACTCCAATGGACAAGGTGCCTCGGACACCACTTCCAATTTGTGTGACCTCGGTTTGCGCTTCCTCCATATCCTTCGTAATTTTAATGGCGTAGCGCTGTAGTGTTGTACCTGCTTCTGTTAACTGCAAATATCGCCCCCTTTTTTCAAACAGCTTAACGCCTAATTCCTGCTCCAACTGTTTTAATTGCTGGCTAAGCGGAGGTTGTGCCATATGCAGCTTCTTCGCAGCCGCGGTGATCTGCTTTTCCTCAGCAATGGTTAGGAAGTAACGGAGTTGTCTAATATCCATCGTATTTCTCCTTTTATGTATATGTAAATCGTCTGTTAAAGCTATTAAATATATATTATTCCTATGATGACTCTCATGTTATCATATTTCTGCACAATCCTTTTGTAAATTTGCACAAAGCGATACGTGGAAGGATGTGCAAAGGAAGGAAGATGGACGATGCATCAAGAGAAACTCAGTGAAATGAATGGTTAATCCAATATCGCCGAAAATCTGGCTAGCTGGTGTCCAGTGGCTATTTTTCATGTTTACGAATACGTTTGTCGTTCCGCTTTCGCTAGGCCACGCTTTTGGGCTGGCACCTGGTGAAATCGCGGCATCTTTGCAGCGTTCTTTTATTTTGACGGGTGTACTCTGTATCCTGCAAGCGTTATGGGGACATCGGTATGCCGTGATGGATGGGCCTGCCGGACTATGGTGGGGGCTTGTGCTTAATCTATGTGCTTCGGCACCGTCTGTGGGATTAAGTTTAACGGAGGTAGGCGGAGGGCTTGCCAGTGGATTTCTATTGGCTAGCTTGACGATGATCGTACTTGGAAGTTTGGGCTTCGCCTCTTTTTTAAAGAAAATTTTCACGCCTATCGTCATGGGGGTCTCTTTATTTTTGTTAACGATTCAATTAGTTATGAACTTTTTTAAGGGCATGCTGGGGATGAATAGCGCGGGGGAAGTAGACCTAAAGGTTGCTGCTTTATCTATCGTTATTGCCATCTTTGTTGTCATCGTTAATTTGAAGGGATCCCGTGTGATTAGCAGTTATTCGATTCTAATTGGCATCGTTGTCGGCTGGATTGCTTATGTGCTGATCTTTCCCTCCACCCATCAGGTTCAGGAGAAAGCCGGCTCCCTAGTCGCACTTTTCCCATGGGGAGCGCCGAATATGCAGATGGGGATTATTCTAACGGCCTTTATTGTTGGCTTAATCAACATGACCAATTCCATTACGTGCCTAGCGACGGTGGAGAAACTGTACAAGACGAAAACATCGGACTCGCAATATAAACGTTCTTATCTGCTGACTGGCGTTTTCACCATTTTCTCGGCTTGCTTCGGGCTTCTGCCTTTTGGATTATTTACTTCTTCCGTAGGGCTGTTGGAAAGTACTAAAATTCTAGAACGCAAAGCGCTTATTATCGGTGGAGCGATGTTCGCTATGCTAGGACTCATTCCGGCTCTTAGCGGCTTGTTCTCATCACTGCCGACTAGTGTAGGCAATGCTGTGCTGTTCGTTGCTTACTTGCAGATGTTCGGCACGTCGCTTCGCACGATTCAAGGGTTTCAGTTCAATTCGAAGACCGTACACCGGATTGCGCTTCCTGTCCTCCTGGGCATCTGCATCATGAATATTCCGCCGCAGGCGTTCGCGCTGCTTCCACTCTACATTCGCCCGTTGATTAGCAATGGGTTGGCGATGGGAGTCATTTTATCTCTAGTGCTTGAGACGGCGATCAATTGGAGCAAATACGAGCTGCCTGCAGCAGCTGAGCCGCTCGCCATGTCAGAGACGAAAAAGGCCTAAATAGCAAAGGGGCTGTCCATAAGTAGATAAACCTACTTGAGGGACAGCTTTTTTGCTTTTTTGATTGGGATTCGGAGAGGCTCGACTTTCTCTAAACCTGCAATTATACATCTTTTTTGCTCTTGGAATAGCCTCAACGATTAAATTCCTGCGTTTGTGCAGGTTTTTGAGGCTTTTTCTGAATGTACGGCTGAAAAAGATAAAAATACCTGCACAATTGCAGGCATTTCCACTTTTTAACCAAATTCGCTCGGAAATTCCTGTATTTTCGCAGGCTTTTACACTTGGGTGAACGGATCTGATCTGGAAGCCCCTTCATCCCACATGAAAGTAATCAACCCCATCATCTATCGACGCTTTCCTACTTAATTTGGCTTATGGGACAGCCCCTTTTTTTGCATCTGCTTGCAGCAGCCGTCTGCGGTAATTGCCTTTATATGGAGAATTTTATCCCTGTTTTCTCGATATGTCAGCCTATAATTTGCCATTCTGTGTTTCTATAATGAGAGTGTAGGAACAAAAGTTAACCATTTGTAGGAGGTCAAGAATGAAAAAGACGAAAAGTGCATTATCTGTGGCAATGGTTATGGCAATGGCAGCAACTTCGGTAGCATGCGGTACCGGCACTGACACGAAGACGGCGGCTACATCGGCAACGCCCACACCAGCAGCTTCAGCAGCAGCTAAACCGGTTGAGTCTGAGAAGCCAAAAGAGTTCAAGATGACTTTGCGCCATACAGAAATCAGAGATACGGCGAAAGCGAATCTGGCTATTTTGCAAGATGTCGTCAAAGCAACGGAAGCCGCCGTACCTGGCTTGAAGTTTGAGCTGGATGGCGTTGAGGATGTTGTCAATCGCGATACGAAACTCAAAGCCGAAATGCAAGCAGGCAGTCCGCCTCCTATTTTTGACTTATTCGGTGGTGCAGATACTCAGAATTATTCGAAGGCTGGCCGCTTGCTTGATCTGACGCCTATTATTGCGGAGCTTGGTTTGAAAGACAAATTCATGAACTTGAACGAATTCACGGTTGACGGCAAAGTGTATGGTCTGCCTAGAGCAGGATTTGTTGAAGGCGTTTTCTATAACAAAAAATTATTTGCGGATGCAGGCGTTCAAGTTCCTAAGACGTGGGATGAGTTCTTGAAAGTGTGTGAAGCGCTCAAAGCAAAAGGGATTACACCAATTGCCATGGCCGGCGGTGCTGGAGATGGCTGGGTGCTTAACATGCTTACCAATACATTGTTCGTACGTTTGGGCGGACCCCAAATTCAAGAAGGCTTCGCGCCTGGCAAAACGAAATGGACAGATGCTCCCGTTGTAGAAGCATTCAAGAAAATGGAAGAGCTGAAGCAAAAAGGCTACATCGATAAGAACGTGATCTCAACGAAATATGCAGACGGTCAAGCTAAATTCTATACAGGTCAAGCAGGCATGCTGTTTGATGGAAGCTGGGCATCCTCGGGTATCATGGGTAAGAACTCCAAAGTCGCTGATGACGCAAGCTTCTTCAATTTCCCTAACATGGGCGGCCCCGGGGACGACATGATTAACGGAGGCTGGTCAAACGGTTACGGATTCTCATCGAAATTGACGGATAACGAGTTGAAAGCGGTTAAAGCCTTTATCAAAAACTTCTATACAGAAGCTAATCAAAAGAGAGCCCTGAAAGAATCCGGCAATATCCCAGCTATGAAGTTGAGCGATATTGGCGATGCTAAAGGATTAATCGCTGACGTTGTTCAAGGCCAGCTATCCGCGAAGAAAGGTGCCTTCCCGGCATTTGACGCGCTGGTTACACCAGCCGTTAAGAAAACGCTGGAAGGCGCGATGGAGGAGTTGATGGGCGGTAAAGTAACGCCGCAAAAAGTGGCGGAGAAAGTCCAAGCCGCACAAGACGCCAAATAACACGCCAAATAACAATCAGGGCACCACACCAAAGCGGTGGTGTCCTAATTGTTGCTAATGGAAGCAGAACTCCCGCGGGCAGCTATGTCATTAATATCGAAAGATGGGGATCACATGAATAAAGTATTGCGCAATCCACTCGCCTACGCGTTGTTTGTCGTTCCAGCCCTGTTGCTTTATATGACTTTCTACATCCTTCCCATGATCAGCTCGTTGAAATACGCGGTAACTAGCTGGAACGGAATTAATGAAGCAACATTTAATGGTTTGGACAATTTTGTTAAGGCTTTTCAGGATGAGAAGTTTTGGGTCGCCCTGAAAAACAATATTTACTTCGTTTTGTTCTCGGTGTTTATACAAATTCCGCTCATTATTTTCTTTGCAATTTTGATCAGCGGTGCGCGCAGATTCCTCGGATTTTACAAAACGACTGTATTTTTGCCCAGTGTGCTGTCGACGGCAATTGTCGGCGTCATCTGGCAGTTCATCTATCACCCTGACGCCGGTCTGATCAATCAGGTGCTGCGCGCCATGGGGCTTGAGAAATGGACACACGGTTGGCTTGGTGAAGAGGGCTATTCCATGCTGGCCATACTCGTCACCAATGCTTGGCAGTGGACAGGATTTTATATCGTGCTGGTGTTAGCCGCTATATTTTCGATATCCAAAGAAGTGCAAGAAGCAGGAGAAATCGACGGCGCAGTTGGGTGGTTGAAAGCTCGCCACATCACAGTGCCGCTTATTCGGCCGGTCATTCTAGTTGTCATGATGCTTTCGATCACCGGAGCTATGAAGGCACTGGACATCGTATTTATTATGACGAAAGGCGGACCCTTCGGAAGCTCTGAGGTCATGGCCACTTACATGTACAAGCAAGCTTATTCGATGTCGTTATTTGGCTATGCGAATGCCATATCTATCATCATTTTCTTATTTACGGTCGTATTGACGCTGATCTTCCATTTGCTCACCAAAAGGTCTGAGGAGGTCGAATACTAAGATGAAGAAACAAACAACGGGCACGATGCGACACCTCATTCTCCTGATCTATATCATTATTGTTCTGTATCCGCTGCTGTTTATCCTGAATTCATCATTCAAAAATAATTCGGAAGTCGTCCTGCATCCATGGGGACTGCCCGAAAAATTCGATTTTCAAAACTACGTAGATGCATTTACGAGTTCCAGAATTGGCACTTATTTTATCAATAGCTTATATATCAGTACGATTGCAACAACTGCAGCCATCCTATTTGCAACGGCAATTGCTTATGCGGTCACGAGAATGAAGTATCCCAAGCTGAGCAAGCTGGTGTATGGAACACTGCTGATCTCGCTGCTCATATCGCCAGCGTCGCTGCTTATCCCTTTGTATATCATGATTAGAAATCTAGGCATTTACAACACGCCTTTTGCTTTAATCGTTCCTTATACGGCTTTTGGTATTCCGTTGTCGGTGTTTGTCATAGCGGCCTTTTTGAAATCCATTCCAAGGGAGCTGGAAGAGGCGGGAATTATGGATGGGCTTTCGGTATATGGCTTGCTTATACGTATTATCATGCCGTTGACACTGCCTACGCTTGTGACCGTATTTATATTGAATTTTATGGGACATTGGAATGAATTCATTATGGCAAATTTATTTTTATCCAGTCAAAATCTGCGAACACTGCCTGTAGCTGTTGTTTCCTTCATGGATAAATTCCAAATGAACTACGGCGCTCTAACGGCATCCGTCATGATTAGTGCAATACCGGTCATTCTTGTTTATACGGTCCTGCAGCGACATATTATTCAAGGGGTTACCTCGGGAAGTGTGAAAGGGTAAGGAGTCGAAGCTGATCTGCCGCTCACGCCAGAAATGGTTATGCCTAACTCTTGATAAGGGAGGGGTTCATCATGTTGAAAGCGTTGCTTGTTGACGATGAAATAAACATTTTACGCAATTTGCAAAGTGTTATTCCATGGGAGAATATCGGTATAGAAATTGTTGGAACAGCTGAGAACGGTGCCAAGGCATTGGAACTTGTGGATCGTCTTAGACCCGATTTGGTGGTATCCGATATTAGCATGCCGATTATGGACGGGATCACGTTCGTTCAAAAGCTGCGAGAGCGTGGTATACCTTCTGAATGTGTGATGTTAACCGGATATCAGAGCTTTGAATACGCCAGATCGCTGATGCGGTACGGAGTTAAGGAATATATGATGAAGCCAGTGGACTATGATGAGCTTGAGAGGGTTATCCGGCGTACCGCGGCTTCCATTCTAGAGAAAGAGCTGAAAGCCAAGCAAGAGCAAAGAGTAAGGAACAGCGCGGTCAATTTAGTGTACGAGAAGAATTTGCACGATTTATTGCTAGATTGCTCATCTGTAGATATTCATTTGACTCTAGATGAAGAAGGAAAGAAACTGGATCTGGATAGGGCAAAGTACTTGCTGCTGCTTGTTGATCTTGAGCACTATGCACAGCTGTCGTTGGGGTGGGACGAGAAGGAGCGGAAGCTTTGGAACTTCGCCATTTACAACGTATTAAGCGAAGTGCTTTGCAGCGAGAATCGAAATTATACCGTTTTGCAAATGCGAGAAGGCGAATGGTGCTTATTAATTGAACAAGCAGGAGACAAGCTTGCTGACGAAGATATCAACCGGGCTGGGAGCTGGGCTGAGCTTATTCGAGAGAGTGTAAGAAGCAGCATTAAGCTGGATGTTCATGTTAGCATTTATGTAGAATGGATTCCTATTTCTGGCCTAGGGAACGCCTACAAGCGAGTTCATTGGGAGAGCAGTCTATCTCCAGCCAGCGTTACTTATGTAGCAGCAGCCCAAGGTCAGGGCGCAGCGCAAATACAGCTCGATATGCTGTGGAAATTAACGGAGGATATGGTCACAGGTCTCAAGCAATGCAGCCGGATGAAAACCGAAGAAGCGATGCAAGCACTTAATACTCATTTGAAAATAATTCCGGATTCCTCTCTGCTGCGTGTGCGGCAAATTATTCACTACTTCGTGCTCAATCTCATCCGTGAGATGCGTGAGGTCAACATGCTGACGCAGTCAGAAGAGGATGCCATCTGGGTTAAGCTTAATCAATGCATTCGGGTGAAAGACGTGCTGCTAGTGATGAATGAAATGGTCAGCCAATGTCTTGTCGTATTTGTCAGCAAGAAGACAAGCGTCGTTCTGATGGAATCCGCACAGGCGTATATTCACGAACACATGTCCAAGGACATCGGCATTGATGAGCTTGCCAGCACTTTGGGGATTAGCAACAGTTATTTTAGTTTGCTGTTCAAGCAGCATTTTGGCGTTACTTTTGTGGAATATTTGACGAAGCTCCGGATGGAGACAGCCAAGGCTATGCTGGAAACGAAGGAGCGCAGAGTAGCGCAAGTCAGTAAATCAGTCGGTTATTTGGATGGACGATATTTCATGAAGCTGTTTCATCGATATACCGGAATGACACCTACCGAATATAGAACCAGTAGAAGGAATTAAGCGGCAACCAGTGGCCTACATGATGTGCTTTTGAGAAAAGTCCCAAGACTAATGGACAAGGATAACCGAATATACATAAACGGAATCATCAGAAAGTTGGGTAACAACTAGGAGGTGTTTCACGAATGGTTTATTGGTTGGTGGCCGTTGTCATTGTCGTGCTTGGTTTACTGATTATCGCAAGTATGAGAAAGCGAAAAGTTGTGGATTCAACGGATTTGAAAACACATAAGCCGTGTTCCTACTGTAATGAGGAAATCGCCATTGATGCGGAGGTATGCAAGTATTGCAGGGGTGTGGTTGTAAGTTCGAATTAACAGCATATGAAATAAAAGAAACAACGGTCAGTTCGCAGCAGTGCGAGTTGACCGTTGTTTTTGTTTGGCGAAGGTTCTCATCGTCATCTGTTTCTTAGCTGTCAAAGCCTGGCACATCCATCGCAGTCCGATACAGGATTCTCTCAAAGGCTTCGACCAGAGACTGCTTGGCTTCACCATAGTTCCCCTGAAGGATCGAATCGTAAACCGATTGGTTGATCCGGTTGGCGGAATAATGCTGCAGATGGGGCGTTTGCTTCCAGTGAAGCAATGATTTCATAACGACTTTGTCTTTGTAGGAATCGATTAACATTAGCATGGTATCGTTATCGGCTGCGGAAATGACAGTTCGTCTAAACAGAACGGAATTTTCGATGTATGACTTATAGTCGTTTTTCTGACTTGCTTCTATTTGAATATCCAGATATGTTTTCAACTTCTTCGTATCAAATGCATATTCACGCAATACGGCCTGATCCAATACGTATAGTTGCAGCGCTAATATCGATTCATAAATGTGAATAAGTTCTTTGTGCGAGATATCCTTCACCAAGATGCCCCGTTTGTTGAACGAAACGATAAATCCTTCCGATTCCAAACGCGAGAGTGCGGAGCGTATCGGAGTACGGCTCATATTAAATTCAATGGCAAGCTCGTTTTCGGATAAAACCGTTCCAGGCAAGTACTCGCAGGAGACAATTTTCTGGCGAATATTAGTATAGGCGATGGATTCCAAGGATAATTTGGACATTCTCAAATGTTCCCTTCAGCGTGATTTCACTTGAATTCTACACGGATTGATTCGATGTTGCAATAAAAAATGTCACCTGCCCCACTTAGGGAACCGCAGTGTTTTCGTTAATAAATTCTTCATTCGACGTTAATATCCATCTAACAAATCGATTGTACACTTATATGTATACAATAATGTATACATAAGGAAGGGGCTCTACAAATCGAAATGAAGATTCAGTTATCCAAGGTAGAAGTTCAACGTATTGGCAATCGCATGCACTTGCAATGGAAATCAGATGAGGCATTGGGGAAGGTGAGCATATTCACAGGGTTGTCCCCGCTTGAAGCACATGATCCATTGGCTGAAACGGATGTCCGTATCTCATCCTTATCATTCCACGACCCGAATCCGGGACGAAGAACCTATTTTATATTGAAATCCGAATATGGGGGAGCTCGAATAACCGCCGAAAGGAGGCTGCCGCTCCAAGGCTCCTTGAATTTTCGCGATATGGGCGGATATGAGACGAGTGATGGCCGTTACTTAAAATGGGGGATGTTATATCGATCGGAAGAACTGATCGGTTTGACGGAGGCTGATCGACTTTACTTGCACAATTGTGGACTCAAGCTCATTTGCGATTACCGAGCAGAGTACGAGGCTGAATTGAAACCGAACCCTTCTATTGAGAATGCGAGGCAAGTGGGCATTCCCATCGAAGTGGAATCATCCAGGCATCGTTCCCGCATGAATTACATGGACATGATCGCCAACGACATGCTGCATTTGCTAGGTCCAGCGGGAGAAATGTTGACATTTGCCAATGAGCGGTATGTATCTGATTTTGCGAAGTCATATGCGATTTTGTTCGATCTTCTGTTAACGCCAGGCAACCTGCCTATGGTACAGCATTGCGCCGCTGGAAAGGATCGCACAGGGTTCGGATCTGCGCTTGTTCTATTGGCTCTGGGCGTACCCGAACAAACGATCATGGAAGATTATCTGCTAACCAATGCGTTCAGGGAAGAGGCAGACCAACAAATTCTTGCCTCCATTAAACCAAAGCTTAAGCGTGAAGCGGATGGCGAAGTTTTATTGGCCATGATGCAAGCAAGAGCGGAGTATTTGCAGGCGGCTTTTGATGAAATTTATGTGCGGTACGGAAACATGGATCGTTATTTGGAAGAAGCGCTTGGTTTAACCATTTCCAAACGGAAACAGCTTCAAGACATGCTGCTGACAGACATGTGATCGGCCTATAACCCTTATGGCAAAGGAGAGAACAAATTTCATGCGGCGAAGTCATCGTCTCGATTACCGACCCTATCTTTGCATCTTGCCTGCGTTGATTGGTTGTCTCGTGTTTACGGTTTATCCCGTTATCTACTTATTTTATCTTAGCCTTTATAAAGTTGATCTGTTAAGCAATACGTGGGTGTTTGTCAATTTGCAAAATTATCTGGATTTAGCTCATTCTCAGGGTTTCCTCCAGGTTTTACGAAATTCGGTCATGTATTCTTTTTGTACAGTCGCTATATCTTGTTGTTTATCACTTATCCTTGCTCTTCTATTGAACCGTCCCGGCAGGCTGCATCAATTTGTTCAGACGGCGGTGTTTTCACCCCATATCATCCCGTTAGTTTCCATTTCTTTGTTATGGATGTGGATGATGGACAAGGATTACGGGCTTCTGAACCTGATGCTCGAGTGGCTTCACTTGCCCAAACTATTGTGGATCGATAGTCCGGCAACTTCCTTGATGTCGCTGATTCTGGTAGCTATCTGGAAAAGCCTCGGCTTTAACATTTTGCTGATTATTGCCGGTATGCACGCCATCCCAGTGCCTGTGCTTGAAGCGGCGCGGTTGGATAGTGCAAATCCGTTCAAACTTGTTACCAAGATCATCATTCCGCTGTTATCGCCGACGCTCTTCTTTATGCTGACCGTTAATATCATCAGTTCTCTACAGGTGTTCGATTCTGTTAAAGTGCTGACAAGCGGAGGGCCTTCCAACTCTTCGAATGTGCTAGTCTACTGGATTTACCAGACGGGATTCGAGTTCTATAAATTTGGTGAGGCTTCGACGGGGGCCGTTATCCTGTTTGTCATTGTGTCCATGGTGACGATGGCGAACTTCCTGATCCTCCGTTCCCGGATTCATTATCATTAAACGAAAGGCGGTCATCGGATGAGCAAGCGCGTATTAGGCGTAACGATCCCGGAAGCGGCAGGGTTACTTTTATTGCTGGCAGTCGGACTGATCTATTTGTTCCCGTTTTATTGGATGATTGTGACATCCCTCAAGACGCTGCCGGAAACGTTGGTTTTTCCGCCGTCCTTTTTCCCGAAGCAATTGAAATTCGAGAATTATGTGGATGTATGGCGAACAGGGCCATTTCCCCGTTATGTGTTTAACAGTTTCCTCGTTGCCATATCGGCTACGGCCCTGCAACTGGTTGTCGCCATACCTGCGGCCTATGCGTTTGCACGGAAACGATTCAAAGGTTCCAAGATCATATACGGCCTGATTCTGTCAGGCATGATGCTTCCCATGCAGGTTGTCATCATTCCGATCTATTTACTGCTGAGCAAATGGGGCCTGATCAACACGTATGCGGCATTGATCATTCCTTATATGGTATCGCCATTTGCCATTTTCCTGCTATCTGAATCATTTAAGCAGTTACCCGAGGACATCATCGATGCGGCCAAGATGGAGCAGATGTCCGAGGGGAGACTCGTGTGGAGCATGCTGCTTCCGATGATTAAGCAAATTGTAGTTACGGTTACGCTGCTGCTTTTTATTACCCATTGGAACGATTTGTTCTGGGTATTAATTATGACCAGCAGCGAAAAGCTTCATACCCTGACGGTGGGCATGATCAAATTGACGAATACCGAAGGAACGCACTGGCAATTGCTGATGGCTGCCAACGTTATTCTTGTGGCCCCGATCTTTGCGATCTATGTGTTTGCCAGTAAACACATCAAGTCCGCTTTTACCTACAGCGGCATTAAATAGATAAAAACTTATTTGAAGGAGAGAACCTGATGAAGAAGCTTTCATTGATGCTCATGGTTTCATGCATAACCGTCTTATCCATTGCCGGGTGCGGAGGTAACGGGGGAAACAACGCCACTGGTGATAAAGCAGGCTCCGCGAAAGCGGAGAATACGGCGGCTTCCAAAACGAAAATTGACTATTGGTATGCGCAAGCAGCTCAGCTTAGCAAAGCTACAGAAGAAATGATCAGCAAGTATAATGCCAGCCAATCCGCAGTCGAAGTAACCGGTGTGAACCTAGGGGATGGCAGCGCGCTTGCCACTAAGCTCCAAGCCGCAATTCTCGCGGGAAATCAGCCAGCCGTTGCGATGCTCGCGACGACGCAAACGTCAGAGTTCGGCTTGTCCCATGCATTGGAAGATTTGAAAGCTTACTTTTCAAAAGAGGAAATAGCCGCTTTCCACCCTGGCATGTTGAATAACGCCATGATCAAGGATCAATTGCTCGGAATTCCTTTTTATCGAAGCACATTCGTCATGTACTACAACAAAAACATGCTGCGCGACGCAGGTCTTCCGGACATAGGGCCGAAAAATTGGGAGGAACTGAAATCGTTCGCTTTGAAAACGACTGATAAAAACAAATCCGTTGTTGGTTTTGAAATGCCGATTGATGTCATTTTCTTCGAAGACGGTGTGTTCCAGCAAAAAGGAGAAATGTTCTCTTCCGACGAGAAGCGGGTCGCTTTCGACAATGAAGCGGGTTACGCCACAGTCAAGCTGTATCAGGATATGATGAAGGACGGATCGATGAAAATACCTTCCGGTCAGGATTCGAACGCGCATCTATCGGCGATTAACGATTTCATCTCGCAGAAAGCAGCAATCGTTTGGACAACATCAGCGACCATGCCTACGATCCTTGAAGGAGCGAAGGATAAATTCGAGCTTGGGGTTGGCTTTCTGCCGGCAGGGCAGCAATTCGCCGCAAGTACAACCGGCTCTAACCTGACGATCATGGCGAAGTCTTCCGTTCAGGAGAAGAAGGCTGCGGCAGCTTTCATCAAATGGCTTGCGCAGAAGGAAAATGTCGCTCAATTGAGCGAAACAACGGGATATATTCCCGTGACGAAGGAAGCGAAGGATAGCGATCGCATTCAGCAGCTATGGGCCAAAACACCGCAATATCGCGTTGCGTACGATCAGCTTGATTTCGCTCGCGCAAGGCCGACGATGAAAGGGTACAAAGAAATATCGATTAAAATTCAGGATGAAATCAAAAAGGCTCTGCTGGATACTTCCATTGCTCCGCAGGACGCGGTGAAAGCAGCAGCGAAACAGGTTCAACAATTATTAGACGCCCAAAAATAACCGAGTAAGGGGATGCCAGCATGAATATGTTCTATGATGAGCTGCTTTTCAGAACGGACAAGCGGCCATGGATCGGGGAATTGCCGCAGACATCGACGAAAGATTTTAACTTTGCCATCATGGGGGACCGCAGCGGCTTTGCGATTGAAGGCGTATTTGAAGAAGCGCTCAGGCAGGTGAAGCGTTTGAACCCGGACTTTGTCGTTGCCGTCGGAGATTTAATCGAAGGATATTGGCAGCAGGCGGAAGGCGCTCATCGTGAGTGGGACGAGCTTGAACGCCATATTCACAGCTCAGGCTTGCCGTTCTTTCCAGTTGCAGGAAATCATGATTACGGTAATGAAGTAATGAAGAAGGTATGGCAGGAACGCAAAGGCATCGATTACTACGCCTTCCGTTACGGCAACGTCTTGTTCTTGGCTCTGCATACGGAGGAACCGCAGCATGCTCTTTCCCCTGAACTTGAACTCGCGTTCCGCGAGACGGAACTACGCAGCAAGCGTGAGCCTGAACAAGCCGAAGAAGTGATCAGGGAACTGCTTGAGAGCATTGCCGAACAGACGAAAGACGTTAAGAACAAGCATGTGCCGAGTCCATGTATCGGGGAGGAGCAGTTTGCTTTTATCGAAAAAACGCTCCATGACCATCCAGATGTAGATATGACCTTCGTCATCACGCATCAGCCCGTTTGGAAAACGGACTCGGTTGTATACGCACGTTTGCTTCAGGCATTGAGTGCCAGACCTTTTACGATGCTCGCCGGACATTTTCATAAATTGGAATTCACAAGGGTTGCCGGCCATGCACATATCCAAATGGGGAGAACAGGCGCAAACAAACACAAAGCAGGATTGGACGATTTTCATCATATCCTATGGGTAGCTATGAAGGATGGGCTGCCTACCTTTACGGCTATTAAGCTGGAGGGCATGCTAGCGTTAGATGCATAGTTGTAAAGTAACCGTGATGGCCCGCTTATAGCGCGGCCTTTTTTTTGTATATGTTTTCTTTATTTTCTCAACACCCATTGACTTTCATTCTAATTATGTCATAATGATAATATCAAAACGAAATAATCAATTCAGGCTGGTGAAACCACATGGTCGAAAACGAGTCCAACTATTCCATAAGCAATTATCGAACACCTGACGGAGCGCCAACTGATATCGTCATTTTTACCATCATATCGCAAGAGAAACATACAGGTAAGAAAGCACTGCCAACTCGAGAACTGCACGTGATGCTTATCCAGAGGAAAATATGGCCCTACGAAGGCAAATGGGCTCTTCCTGGTGGCTTTACGAAAGAAACAGAGACAGTGCATGCTTGCGCTATGCGGGAGCTGAAAGAAGAAACAGACGTGGAACACGTCCATCTCGAATATTTTAATGTTTACAGTGACCCTGGACGAGATCCGAGGGGATGGATCATCTCTCATGCCTTTCTGGCTTTAGTGAATGAGAATTTGTTAGCCAACCGCAAAGCCGCGGTCGATGCATCGGAGGTTCATTTGTTCCCAGTAGATGAAGCTCTAACTATGGATCTAGCCTTTGATCATCGGCAAATTCTGGTGGATGCCCTGCACCAAATTCGTCTGAAGATGCTCACGACTACGATCGCCAAAGAGTTCCTTCCGGAGGAGTTTACGATAGGCGAGCTGTATCAAGTCATTCAAGCGGTCGTGCCAGAATTCGAGGAAAAGAATTTTATTCGGAAAATTACTTCCACGCAGAGCCGAAAAGGAATTATTGAGGAAGCTCGCCATCCAGACGGCACCTTAAAGAGCTCAAACAAATATTCCCAACGGGCAGCCCAGTTGTATCGCTTCACAGAGGTCGAACCCCAGCTTTCCATTTATAGTTAAAAGAAGGCGGTGACGTTGATATGGATTTCTACTTAGAGGATGCAAATGTCATTGAACGACTCGTTACGGAGTGGAAAAAATATAATAACCTAGTGATCGCTTATGATTATGACAACACTGTCTATGACTTTCATCGCAGAGGCCATCAGTACCATGATGTCATTCAGCTTTTGAGAGAATGCAAGGCGTTCGGGGCTCACTTAGTCGTATTTACAGCTAGTGCGGATGCTAACTTTCCGAGCATTATCAACTACCTGGAAGCTAACGAGATTCCGTTTGATGCCATTAATGAAAGCCCAAGCTTTGTACCTGTCGCCGGCGGCAAAAAGATTTATTTCAATATCCTTCTCGACGACCGAGCAGGACTCAGCTCCGCTTACCATTGCCTGCAAGCAGCCTTGACCATCATAAAAGAAGGAGCGTGATCATCGTGATCCTATTAAATGGCACTGAATTAGTCTTCAAAATGTTCCCGAACGGCGAGACGCTGGTCGATGGCGAGCAACTCCTTAACGAGGTTAAGGTTCATAATGAAATTGCTTTTAAATACGAAAACGACAGCGATTTAATCAAGCTGATGTTCGTGAAGAATTTTTTGAACGATCATAACTTCCAAGCTTCGCTGATTATTTATTACATGCCCTACAGCCGCATGGATCGCGTGGAGGGTTCGTCGGTTTTCACTTTGAAGTATGTGGCGAATTTCATCAATGCGTTATCTTTCGACAAGGTGACGCTAATCGAGCCTCATTCCGATGTTTCGCTAGCACTTATTAATAAAAGCATCGCAAGATACCCGACCATTGAATTGCTTGATCAAGTCGTTGCCGCTACAGCTTTCAACCCAGCCGTCGATTACTTGTTCTTCCCGGATGCAGGAGCACAAAAGCGCTACAGCAAAATCAAAGGCTATCAACAGCTGGTTGGCTTTAAGGTAAGGGATTTCCAAACAGGCCAAATTAAAAAGTTGGACGTTGTGGGAAGCATTGAGAACGAGGGCTTTAAAGCTATCATTGTGGACGACTTATGCTCATATGGCGGAACTTTCATGCTGAGCGCGGAGAAGTTACAAGAAATCGGTGCTTCCGAGATTTATGTACTCGTCGGTCACTGTGAGACAGCGATTTTCAAAGGGAAGATTCTTGAATCCGATGTAATCGATAAAGTATTTACAACGAACACCATATTAGAGCCAACCGATCACCCCAAAATTCATATATTCAACATAGGAGGCGTGTAAAATGACAAAACCATTCATCTACCCAGCAACCCTGCTTTGCGATTTCTATAAGGTGAGCCATAAGAATCAATACCCGAAAGGGACTGAGCTTGTATATTCAACTTGGACAGCGCGCACGAGTCGCTTGGAAGGAATTAATGAAGTTGTCGCTTTTGGCTTCCAATCGTTCATTAAGGAATATCTCATTCAATATTTCAATGATAACTTCTTTGCAAGACCCAAAACGGAAATCGCTGCTGAGTACAAAAGGGTGCTTCAATACGCGCTCGGTGCCCAGGATCCTGACGCTTCGCATATCGAAGAGCTGCATGATTTAGGATATTTGCCGATCAAGATTAAGGCCATTAAAGAAGGAAGCTTAGTGCCAATCAAAGTGCCTATGCTGACCATAGAAAATACGAAGCCGCAGTTTTTCTGGCTGACCAATTATCTAGAAACACTCATGTCCTGCCAGCTTTGGATGCCTGCAACGAGTGCTACGCTAGCTTTGGAATACCGCAAAATTCTTGAAGAATTTGCAGTGAAAACGAATGGCGATACCTCGGCTGTCCCTTTTCAAGGACATGATTTCTCGATGCGCGGCATGAGCTCACTTGAAGCTGCGAAAATCAGCGGTGCCGGGCATTTGCTCTCTTTTACAGGGACAGATACGATTCCGGCGATTCTTTATCTGGAAGATTACTACCATGCTGATATTGAAAAAGAGCTAGTCGGCACTTCAATTCCGGCAACAGAGCACAGCGTGATGTGTGCGCATGGCACGGACGAAATGGCCTCATATCGATACCTGATCAAGGAAGTATACCCAAGCGGGTTCGTATCCATTGTGTCGGACACTTGGGATTTATGGAGCGTGCTGGATGTTGTGGTTCGCGGGTTAAAAGAAGATATCCTCAGCCGTGACGGCAGAGTCGTCATTCGTCCGGACAGCGGAGATCCTGTCAAAATCATCTGCGGCGATGCAGAATCAACGAATGAATTTGAACGCAAAGGCGTCATTGAAATCCTGTGGGATATCTTCGGCGGCACAACGACAGAGAAGGGCTTCAAGCAGTTAGACAGCCATATTGGCGCTATTTATGGGGATGCAATTACGATTGCCCGCTGCCGGGAAATTTGTGAAAAGCTAGCGGCAAAGGGCTTCGCTTCGACCAACATGGTTTACGGCATTGGCTCGTACACGTACCAATACAATACGCGGGATACGTTTGGTTTTGCGTTGAAGTCGACGTTTACTATCATTAATGGCGAAGAACGCAAGATTTTCAAAGATCCCAAAACCGACAGCGGCCACTTTAAAAAGTCGCAAACGGGGCTCGTGCTCGTCACGGAGAAGGACGGGAACATCAATTACACAGATAATCTGAGTGTAGAGGAATATGCCAAGCGTGAAGCTGAAGATTTGCTTGAGGTTGTATATGAGGATGGAAAGCTCGTCCGTGATCAAGCTTTGGCGGAAATCAGACGGGAGCTTATGAGAAACCTCTAAATGACGGAGGGAGAAGGATAATTCGTATGGAAAGATTTACATTTTTTTGGAGAACGGAATCGCCGTTTTCGCAGTGGCACCCCTGTCGCTTTGTCATCGCGGGTATCTCCTTTAATTGCGCAGAACAATACATGATGTACATGAAAGCGATAAGTTTTGAAGACAATTTGATGGCAGATAAAATTCTGGCAAGAAGCTCACCGTCCGAACAAAAGCGATTGGGCAGAAGTGTCTCAAACTTTAAGGCAGATCAATGGCAGCGGGTATGTAAACAGATTGTTTATGACGCTAACTATGCCAAATTTACGCAAAATCCTGAACTCAAGGATCACTTGCTCGCAACAAGCGGTACAACAATTGTTGAAGCAAGTCCTGATGATAGAATCTGGGGAATCGGATTAGCGGAGGATCATCCCCATGCCAAAAATCGCAGTAAGTGGCGGGGCACCAATTGGCTTGGTGAAATTTTGACCCAGCTTCGAGAGGATCTTAGCAAGTAAATAGCAGGAAGGGAAAGGAGTTATTTTCATGAAAAATCAAGTGCTAGCTGGACTTCTCGGACTTAGCGTAGGCGATGCCTTAGGCGTGCCTGTTGAATTTAAGCCTAGAACGTATCTGCAGGAAAATCCGGTTAGAGATATGATTGGTTATGGAACTCATCATCAGCCAGCGGGTACATGGTCAGACGATAGCTCCTTAACCTTTTGTTTAGCAGAAAGTTTATGCAGCGGGTATGATATTTATGATATCGGCAATAAGTGCGTCCAGTGGTATCACAAAGGGTATTGGACTCCACATGGCAAGGTTTTCGATATTGGAAATACAACCGCATTGGCGTTAGATACTTTGTGTTATGAGCTTATTCGTCCCGATTTGGCGGGACTGACAGGGACGCGCAGCAATGGGAATGGCTCGTTGATGAGAATTCTGCCGCTTGCCTATGTGCTGAAAAACGCAGCCTTCGAAGAGAAGGTGCCGATGATCACGGCCGTTTCCTCGATTACACATCGGCATATGCGGTCAATCCTAGCTTGCGTTATCTATGTGGAGCTTGCGTGCCAGCTTTTGAATGGATTTACGCTTCGCGAAAGCTATGCGCAAATGCAAAACACGGTCAAAGCGTATTACCAGGATGAGCCAGAATTAGCTCACTTCAAGGCTGTTCTGGATGCAAATATCGCGGACAAAAGCGAAGATGAGATTCACTCTTCCGGCTATGTGGTTCATACTCTCGAAGCAAGCTTATGGTGTCTGTTCAATAGCGGGACGTATGAAGAAGCGGTCTTAAAAGCGGTGAATCTAGGCGAGGATACCGATACGACGGGTGCTGTAGCAGGTGGGTTAGCAGGTCTTCTATATGGTATTTCTTCTATCCCAGAAACTTGGATAAACGCATTAGCAGGCAAAGATCGAATTGTTGATTTGGCGGATAGATTTACGCAGAAATTGTTGTCATGATGCCATTGTGATAGGCACAAATGCGAGCTGTTGGAATTCGGCTGACTTGAAAGGGAACAGGAGTACGCTATTTTGGGGAAAAGGCGATTATTTCTGCTCAAGCGGAAATAGGGGACGCTATTTCGACGTTTGCAGCTTCAAACCACGCCTGTTTCAACAAATAGCGGATCTCAGTTCCGTTTGATTCAGATTTAAGCTGAAAATCATGAAATAGCGTACTGTAGTTCCGCTTGCCTCATAGTGCATGCTAAGAATTTCAATAAATCCCCCAAACCGCCAGCCAGAAGCGGGTTGGGGGATTTGTAGTTATTTGCGAAGTTACCGTTCCTATAGCTGGGCAGAAGCCTTTGTCAACTGCTGAGCACCTTGCTCAGACTGTGCAATTTCATCGGAAACCTGCTGCATTCCGCCTTGCACATCCAATCCACTTCACCAATATGTTACTTTTCGTAATTGTGACCTTTGGTCATAAATTAATTTTTAGAAAAAATAAAAGTTTTAGTCCATTAATTGATCTTAATTTTACTTATATGAGATTCATATATGACTTGCGGTCATATTGTAGATTGAACTAATGCAGCGTTTGCTCTATACTTGATCATATACATGACACAGTCTTGGTTAATGGAGATGAGCTTATGAACCGAGAAGAGAAAAAGATTGCTACACGCAAGAAAATACTGGACTCAGCGCTGGAGCTTTTCGCAGAGCATGGCTATGAAACGACAACCGTTCATATGATTACAGAACGCGCGGGTGTAGCCAAAGGAACCTTTTTCAACTATTTCGACTGCAAAGAGGATGTTTTCTGTGATCTGCAGACGTTCCGAGCGACGCTGGAATTTGAGAAGTTGAAGGATATACGTGGACCGATCCTCCCTCATGTTCGTGAGTTTCTAATGGAATTTGTCCGTTTTGGCCCTAATAGCAGACAGCTTGTTCGTGCAGTGCTTCTGAGTGATCTGAGCAATGAGAAATCGCTGTCCAATCAACGGAAGATGCTGGAAGAGCTGAAAGAAATGCTGATTCCTCTTATCGTGGAAGCGCAGAATCGGGGAGAATTCACGTCAGCGATACCTGCCGATATGATTGCTGATCAAGCCATTCAGACTTACATGGGGGTATCCTTCACTTGGGGAATGGGGATGGGCGATGATAAGCTGATTACGCAGATGGTTGCTAGCTTTGAGTTGTTTTTCCGCGGCCTGCAGCCCTGATCCCTAACCTATTAGAGCTGGTTGACAACAAACAAAAGGACGAAGCCGCTTAAGGCTTCTGTCCTTTTTGCTTTACAACTTGGGCTCGAGCGCCTCTTTCTTATACTGAGAAGGGGAAAGTCCTGTCCATTTCTTAAATGTTCTTGTGAAATGGGCCTCGTCGAAGTAGCCGACTTCCCGGGCGATCGTCTGGATTTTGTGGGCGCCGGATTGCAGCAGCGCCTTGGCCCGCTCAATGCGGTATTGATGGATGTAATCCAGAAAGTTAATACCTAGTTCCTGCTTGAAGAGTGTCGATAAGTACGTGCTGGACACGAACAATTCTTTGGCCACGCCTGCCAAGGACAAGGCCGTAGAGTTATAGTGCTCAGCGATCAGTTCCACAGCCTGCTGGACTTTGCGGCGAGGCGTTTTATGAGGATTTCGCAGCTCAACCAATTGCTGGATTGATTTGTATACAAGGCCTGATAATTCCTCGAATGTTTCCACACGGTGAACTTGATCTGCCATTGCAACTAGACTATCCGACCAGCCTGGCGCGGCTAACTCCTGTTCTTTGCCAAGCTGCATCAGCCGGGCTATTAAGGAAATCGTCTGCAGGTTGATTTCCATCCGAGAATGGGCGTGCTCTGCATGGAAATAATCGAGCCACTGCTCCGTAAGATTCAAGGCCTCTGCGTATAGACCGGAACGAAGGTGGTCGATGATCATCGGCTCCAGCCGAAGCCGCTCCGTCTCTGTTTGGGCAGGGAGCGGGCCTAGCAGTAAGGTTTCTGATTCGGTATAGAAGTAGATTCCTCCCAAACCGCGGTAAAACCGCAGCTCAAGCGCAGAATTGGCTTCGATGTAAGCCTCGGCAAGGCTGTCGATGCTCGCTTTGGAGCTGCTGATTCCGATGCTCACGGTAATCTTTAAATACTTTTCAAGATTGCGCTGAAGCTGGGACAAGCCCGTCATGATTTTATCCCTCAAGAGATTCAGAGTCCCGCTGCATATAGCTATAATTCCGTCTTGATCCTTGATGACCTCAACAGGCTGCCGGATGCTTTGCTCGAGCGTTTCCTGTACGATATTCGTCGTCGCGAATTGAATTAATTGCAGGTCAGTGCGGCTGTAGTTAAGCTCATTCAGCGGCTTGCCATCGGGGTGGATGATGATGACAAGGGTGTGCTCAGCAGAAATGGAGATCTCCAGCTTGCGCAGTTGCTCGCTGCGATTTTCGTTTTTGCGTTTGGGGTGGTGAAGCCACTCCAGCAAGGTCTGGGATTTGACGATCGGTATGTTCTCCTTCAATTGATATTGAAGCCCGTTCCAATCATGCTGGTGTTTTCTTTTGTCTAATGTTTTCATAACGACTTGCTCAAATACGGAAGCGATTTCCCTCGGAGGGCATGGCTTGATGATATAATCCAGCGCACCCAGACGCAGCGCACGCTGCGCGTACTCGAAATCGCTATAGCCGGTAAGCAGCACAGAAGGAATATCCATTTGTTTATTATTAATTTCTGTGAGAAGCTGCAAGCCGTCCATAATCGGCATCCGAATATCGGAGAGCAGCAGATCAACACCGCCGGAATTAATAATGTCCATGGCATCCAGGCCATTGCTCGCTTGTCCGCATACCCGAATACCGAGAGATCGCCAATCGATCATGGTATACAAGCCTTCGCGTGTCGTCAATTCGTCTTCAACAATCAGCAGATTCAGCAGCATTCTCACCTCTTCGAATGGGGTAGGAGCAATCGAACCCTCGTCCCGAAATTTTCCACGCTGTCCATATCCATTAAGGCCTCAACTCCATAAAACAGTCGGATTCGATTCCTGATATTTAGAAGTGCAAAACTTTCATTTTGACTCGTTTGATAAGGAAGATCGACAAAAGCCTGCTCTTGAATGGCCCTTAGTTTGCTTTCAGGCATGCCCACACCATTATCCGTGATCTCAATCTGAATCATACCAGGGTGATCTTCGGAAGGAGCGACGGTGACTTGAATAAAGCCACTGTCATCCGTCAGGGGTTCTAACCCATGAACGATGGCATTTTCGATTAAAGGCTGAATTAATAGCTTAGGTATTTTAAAAGTGGCTAACTCGGGATGAAGTTCCATTTCGTAGGATAGCTTTTCTCTGTAACGCATTTTTTGCAAAAATAAGTAATGCTCCGCGAGCTTCATCTCTTCTTTCAGCTCAATATGGTCTCTGCCTTGACTGAGACTGATCTGGAAAATACCAGAGAGTGAATAAATCATCTCCGCAACAGTGTGCTCCCCATTTTTCTGCGCAGTCCAAGCAATCGTATTCAGTGTGTTATAGAGGAAATGCGGATTAATTTGCGATTGCAGCACTTTAAGCTCTGCTTGCCGCTGTTTAATTTCGAAGGTGTACACATCGTCAATCAATTGGGTGATTCTGCGAACCATAATATTGTAACCAGTGCCGAGCTGTCCGATCTCATCTTTTCCTTGAATGCTCACCTGTTGGGAGAAATCGCCTTTTTGAAACTTTTTCATTGAGGCTAAAATGGTTTTCATCGGCTTCGTAATAACGGCAGCTGCGGACCAAGAGACGATAAGACTTAGAAGGAAGGTCAGGCACAGGATCAAGGCAGTGATCCACTTAATGCGGTTCAGCTGGGAGAGCAAGTCCTCACGGGGCTGCAGCACCAATACGTGCCAACCGGTCAAGGAGGATTGCGAATGAGAGAACACCCAGTCTGGTTTCTCAATGGCCGGGTTGATGAGATCAGGCTGATCAATGGGCTTCGTAAAGTAAGGGAGTTCTCCGATGGACTTGCCAACCCAAAAGCCGTTTGTATCCGAAAGGATATGTCCATCTGAATTCATGACGATAATAGTGGTCTTGTCATTGGGAGTCGAATAGGAGCGGCGGATATCCTTCTCATCGATGCCCAGAATCAGCACGCCTTCCGGCTTTAGGGTTAGATCATTTTTGAGAATTTTCGTGAGCAGCAGCTTGTTTTTCGTATCTCCATAGAAGATGCTTTTGCTGTGATTGGGTACCTCGATACTCCATTCATCAATTTTTTTCCGTGTAAGAAAACCGTCATAGTCAAATTTATCGCGATATTCCTCAAAAGGTATGGCTGATGACAATCCTTTATTATTGAACTGAATCGGTTCAAAGCGCGGTGAATAGATGGTCAGGAATTGAAAATAAGGACGCGTGACCATCAGCCGATTGATCATAAGAATAGAATCATTGTTGATGTAGCTGCCGCTTGCCGAATCCGACTTCAGCATGACTTGAATCTCAGGGGTTAAATATAAATAATCGGATATATCCAAGGCGTCCTGAGCGATGTAGTCGAGATGATCAATGGCCTGCCTGGCTGAACTAACTTGTTCCACACTCATTTTGGAAACGATTTCATTTGAGGCTATGCGATAGGAATATACGCCTGTGATGGCAATGGTAGCCAGAAGCAGCGGAGCGAACCAGAGAAGGAGCTTCCGTTGAATCGGTAAATCTAGATACCACTTGGGTGACAAATAGGATCTCATTAGTGTACCTTCTCTGCGGCGGGATAATTTCATCATAAGAAAGAAGTCCCTGGCAAGCAACAAGAAAAATAACGCTCAGCAGCCTAATGTGAAAACTGTACAACAAAATCACAAAAACGTACAAAAATGCAGCTCAAAGAAGTACTTGTTTCCAAAGATCGGGTAGTGAAGCAGAAAGCATAACCTGAAAAATGTACAACATTACCTGAAAAACCGAGCCTAACAATTTCCCTTCCGCTCACCTACAATGAGTTCATGGAAGAGCAGATGACCAATTTAGAATGAAGAAGGTGGATACGATGACAACATTACGATTCAAACAAGCGGGAATTCATCTCGCCGTTCTGACGACGGCACTTGGACTTGCCGGCTGCGGGGACGGCACCTCTACAACGCCGAGTTCGGCCGCACCAAGCGCTGCAGCGTCAGCCGCAACAACGTCGGCGGCGACAGAAGCGCCGAAGGCTGAGAAGATCACCTTGTCTTTTTTTACGAACAATTCAGATCGCGCAGTGGGTCAAGGCAAGCTTGAGCAAGAGCTGATTGAAGCTTACATGAAAAACAATCCGAACATTACGATCAAAGTGGAGACGCTTTCTCCCGATCCGCAATACCAGGACAAGATTAAGGTGTATAACGCTTCCAACCAACTGCCGGATATTATCAGTGCTTGGGGCAACACGAACTTCCTTAAACCACTCGTTAATAATAATGCTTTGGCGGAAATTAACAAAGATGATCTGAAGGACATGGGCTTCATCCCCTCGTCCCTGGATGGATTCTCATCCGACGGCAAATTATACGGCATTCCGCGCAATTCGGATTTCTGGGTGCTGTATTACAACAAGAAGGTGTTCGCGGACAACGGGCTGCAAGTACCGAAGACGGAAGCGGAGCTGTTCGGTGTCATAGATAAGCTGAAGGCGAAGAAAATTGTGCCTATCGCGATGGATGGCAGAGAAGCGTGGACGTCCGGTTTATGGTTCGACACGCTGCTCCAGCGAGCATCCGGCACTTGGGACACCTCGAAGAAGGCGCTTGATCGAAGCGGTTCCTATAAAGATCCAGCTACCGTAGAGACGGCCAAAGCGGTACAGCGCTGGGTGAAAGCCGGGGCGTTCGGAGATGGCTTCTTGAATCAGGATTACGGCGCAGCCCGCAATATGTTTGGTCAAGGCAAAGCGGCGATGTTCATGATGGGCGAATGGGAGATGGGAATGGCCGCAGATGCGAATTTCCCGGAAGAAGTGCGCATTAATATCGGCGCGTTCCCGATTCCATCGATTGAAGGCGGCAAAGGCAGCACAGATGATCTGACGGCTTGGTTTGGCGGAGGTTATGCCGTTTCCAACAACTCGAAGCACAAGAAAGAAGCGATTGAGTTCTTGAAATGGATGTTCCGTCCGGATGGCTGGGCCAAAGGCGTGTGGCAAAACGGCATCACCTTCCCTGCCCAAAAGTACGATCAATATTTAACCGGCAAGGAAACGGAAGTTCAGAAGGATTTGACCAAAATCTTCAATAATTCCAAAACGTACAGTGGAACAGTAGCGCAAGACAAGTTCTCTTCCGATACGCAAAAGACGTTCTACGATTCAATTCAGAAGCTTGAAGGCATCAAAATGACGCCGGAGGATTTCGCGAATGCGATTGACGAAGCGGCAGATAAATCAGCCAAAGCGACGAAATAGCGATTCCAAATAAAAGAGGGGCAAGCGGCTGGACACACGGTGCGCTGCCCCCATGTTTCCGATAGGGTGATGAGCATGAATAGCATCATAAGCAACAAAAGAACGATTTTCTGGCTCGTAGCTCCAGGATTCCTTTTATTCACCGCGATGATCTTCATTCCCATTTTGGTCAGCTTCTATTACAGTTTGACGAATTGGGACGGAGTCGCGGATTACCAGTTTATTGGTCTGAGCAATTTCATTGACATTGTGACCAAAGATGACGTGTTTTGGAAGTCCTTGCTCAACGCAATTCTTCTTGGCTTGGGGCTCGTGCTGATCCAGCATCCATTTGCCGTTCTGATTGCCATGCTGGTGCAATATTGCGGACGATTTGAGAAGTTGCTGCGCGTATGTATCTTTATTCCTTCTATTATTTCAACCTTCGTTACGACGCAGCTCTGGGTGAGCGTGTTCAATACACAGTTCGGACTGCTGAATCGAATACTGGAGATGGCCGGGCTGGAGTCGTGGAAGCAGGATTGGCTCGGGGACTCCAAATTGGCGATTGGCTGCATTATTTTTGTGTGCATGTGGCAAGGTTTCGGCTACGCCTTTCTGCTGTATTACGCAGGAATTAAGGGGGTACCCAAGGATCTTCACGAAGCGGCTATGCTGGACGGCGCCTCACAGATCCAGCTCAACCTCAAGATTGTATTTCCGCTTCTTGCACCGGTGCTTAGAGTCAATATTATTTTGGCTGTGGTGGCTGCGTTCAAGCAGATGGAGACGGTTTATTTAATGACCGGGGGAGGTCCTGCCAACAGTACGCAGTTTCTATCGACTTACCTCTATTCCAAAGCGTTCCGCGAGGGGCTGTACGGGTATGGGAATGCCATTTCCATCCTGTTCGTGATCATCTGTTTGTTGATTACTGTGCTGTTGAATCGTGCGCTCAAGAAAGATGTAGGTGAGTATTGAGATGAAAATCCGAGGTATTTCAGGGCTGCTGTTCGCCGTATGCATGACGGTTCTTGTCTTGATTGAGCTGTTCCCGCTCGTATGGCTGTTTGATTTTTCTCTTTTGAAAAGCGGGGATTTCTTCGGCTCCAGCATTTTGAAATGGCCAAACCCGCCGATGTGGAAAAATTACGCTGACGCCTTCAAAGGCGCGCATATTACGATGCTGTTCTTCAACAGCTTGCTGGTTTCATTCCTCTCTATTGTGATTATCGTCGCACTATCGATCACGATGGGCTATGCCTTCACTAGAATGCGTTGGAAGCTAAGGAATACGTTTTTCGCACTCATCATGGTGGGCATGATTATTCCCATTTACGCCACCTTGCTGCCTAACTTTATTTTGTTCAAACAAGCTGGCATCTTGAATTCCTACTTGTCGCTGATTTTGCCTTATGCGGCATTTGCAATTCCGGTGAGCATGTTCATTATTACGGGTTTTCTTGAAACGATACCCAAGGCATTGGAAGAAGCGGCGATTATGGACGGTCTTGGCGTGCCTGGGATGATATATAGAATCATCCTGCCCCTCTTGAAGCCGGCCATTGCCACCGTTGCGGTTCTGGCGTTCTTGAGCTGCTGGAACGAGTTTATTATGGCGGTTACGTATATTGATAAGGATTCTTTGAGAACGCTTCCTTTTGCGATTGTTTATTTTATGGGGCAGTATTCTTCCAATTATGGGGCGCAATTCGCAGTTCTGGCGATTATTGCGATTCCGTCGATTGTCATTTATTTAATTTTTACAGATCAAATTACAAGAGGCATCACCGCTGGTGCAGTTAAAGGCTAGCTCTTGGTTTTACTACGATTAAGGAGGAAATTCATGAGAATGTGGAAACGCAAAATATCTTTGTTGTCAGCCGGTATTATGATCAGCTCATCCTTATCCGGAATGACGGCTTTGGCAGGTGAGGAGAACACGCCGAAGGCAGCGGAGCTTGCCGCTTACTGGAACAGTTCGAAGCCAGTCGAGGAACGCGTCAGCGATCTGCTCGCCCATATGTCATTGGAGGAAAAGGTTGGCCAAATGGTACAGGCCGAGCGCGCATCCGTTACACCGGACGATGTGCAGAATTACTACCTAGGCTCTGTGCTCAGCGGAGGAGGCTCCTTCCCGAATGGCAAGCAATCGGACAGTACGCGCGAGAATTGGGCTGCGCTTGTCGATTCCTACCAAGCAGGGGCATTGTCCACACGTCTTGGCATTCCCCTCTTGTATGGGGTGGATGCGATTCACGGCAACAGCAACCTGCTGGGAGCAACGCTTTTCCCGCATAACATTGGTCTCGGGGCGTCGCGTGACACAGCTCTTGTCGAGCAAATCGGCGTCGCGGCCGCCCAGGAAATCAAAGCTGCTGGAACGCATTGGGCATTCTCTCCAACCATTGCAGATCCGCAGAATATTCAATGGGGGCGTACCTACGAAGGCTTCAGCGACAATCAGGAGCTTGTTGGCAAGATGGGAGCGGCCTTTATTAAAGGGCTTCAAGGCGAAACAAGGGATCAACTGAAGCGTACCGACCGCGTAGTTGCTACGGCGAAGCATTTCTTCGGCGAAGGCTTGACGGAAGGCGGCGTGAACCAAGGCAACATCACAGGGATGACAGAAGCTCAGGTTACAGCGCTGGATTTGCCGATTTATCGAGCGGCGATTGACGCTGGCGCACGCACGGTCATGGCTTCTTATAGCAGCATTCAAGGTTTGAAAATGCATGCGAATAAGCGTCTTTTGACGGATGTCCTCAAAGGCACGGGTGAAGGACAGCTGGGTTTCACAGGCTTCGTTATTTCTGACTATAATGCGGTGCAGCAAATTACGAAGGATTGGGACAACAACGCCGTGAGCGGTTTGAAAAATCAGATCCGCGTTGCAGTGAATGCAGGCGTAGACATGATGATGATGCCTACGGACTGGAAAGCGACGATCACGAATTTGAAGGCGCTGGTCGCTGAAGGCGGGATTAAGCAGGAGCGTATCGACGACGCGGTAACCCGCATTCTGCGCGTTAAATTTGAATCCGGCGTATTTGAGCATCCGATGACGGATGCCAAGCTGGCTGGCACATTCGGCTCCGATGAGCACAGGGCGCTGGCGCGCAAGGCCGTCAGCGAATCGCTGGTCTTGTTGAAGAACGACAAGGTGAAGGGCTCTCCGATTCTTTCGCAGCTGTCTGGCATGAATAAGATCTTCGTAGCGGGCAAGAGTGCCGACGATATTGGTCTTCAGGCCGGAGGGTGGTCCATTACTTGGCAAGGCGCTAAGGGCAATACGACAACTGGAACGACGATACTCAAAGGCATTCAGCAGGTCGTTGGCAGTACGAAGAGCGTTACGTACAACAAGCACGGCCGGGGTGCGCAAGGCAATGATGTCGCAATCGTCTTCGTCGGTGAAGCGCCTTATGCGGAAACCAATGGCGACGGCTTGAACAAGCTGAAGCTCGACTCGGAAGACTTATCCACCCTGGATAATGTCAAGGCATCCGGCGTACCGACGATCGTTGTTCTTGTTTCGGGACGTCCGCTGATGATTGGCGACCGTTTGAATGATTGGGCAGGACTTGTGGAGGCATGGCTGCCAGGAACCGAAGGAGCGGGCGTAGCTGATGTTCTGTTCGGCAGCAAAGACTTTACAGGCAAATTACCGGTTCGCTGGCCGTTCTACACGGAAGCTTATACGAATCCTGCAGCCGGACAGTCCAACCTTGATCCCAAATATGTGTTGTTTAATTACGGGTATGGCTTGGCGAAAGCGGAAGGCACCCCGATATTGCCTGTAATGCCTGACAAACCAGGGCAGCAGGATCCGTATGTCAAAGTCGAAGCTGAGAACTACACGGCGAAATCGGATGGTCTTAAAGGCGAGAGCACATCCGACATAGGCGGCGGACAGGATATCGGCTATACCTCATCTGGCGCTTGGCTCGAGTATTTGATTGATGTTCCGGCGAATGGCACGTATGATATCGATTTCCGCTATGCCGGCGGTGAAGCCAGCATTACGAACTCGGGCATGCTGATCCTCGATGCCGGCGGCCATACCCTTGGAGAGCTGAAGGGAGTTGGCTATACAGGAGGCTGGCAAACTTGGAAGACAGCCACGCTCAAGGGCGTTAGTTTAACAGCAGGCGTGCAGAAGATTAAGCTGCAGTTTACAAACGGCGGGATAAACTTCAACTGGTTTGCTTCCACAGGTTTCAGTCCTGCCGCTGTTCAAGGCGGTGGAAGTGCAGGCGGCGCCATCAGTCCGCAGAATCCGGTAACGGGCGGTCAAGGTGCGGTCAAGAGCTGGCTGTCCAGCGAACGCAGCAGTCAAAGCCAGCTGTGGTATTATGCTCCGCAATGGCAGCCTGGCGATGAGCTTAAACAGTTGACCTCGCAGGCGAATCTGAATCTGACAAGCGTAGGCAATGACGTCTATGCGACGACGATCACCATTGATCCGAACAAACAGTACCAGACGATGACCGGTATGGGCTCCTCGATGGAGGAATCGACGATTTTCAACATAACGAAGATGTCGGATGCGAAGCAAACGGAGCTGTTGACCAAATTGGCAAGCAGCACCAATGGCATTGGCATGAGCATGACGCGGGTAACCATCGGTACGGCGGATTTCACATCGCGGAAATTTTATTCGTACGATGATATGCCAGCGGGTCAAACCGATCCGAATCTAACCCATTTCTCGATTCAAAAAGATATTGATTACGGCATTATTCCTGTTCTTAAGAAAATAATCGCGATCAACCCGGATATGAAATTCTTCGCTTCACCTTGGAGCCCGCCGGGCTGGATGAAAACGACGGACAGCATGATCAAGGGTTCGGTGAAAGACGAATACCTGCCTGTATTGGCCGATTACTATGTGAAATTTATTCAAGCTTATAAAGCGCAAGGCATCAACATCTCAGCCATGACACTGCAGAACGAACCGCTTCTGGAGATTGAGTATCCAAGTACCAAAATGCCTTGGCAGCAGGAAGCTGAGCTTAGCAAGCTGCTGCATCAGAAATTAATCGCTGCTGGCCTTGATGTGAAGATCTGGATCTTCGATCATAACTTCAGCGACACGATGAATTATCCGGCTCCGATGCTGGCGGACGCCGCCAATCGCGACGCCATTGACGGTACGGCTTTCCACGATTACGGCGGTGACCCTTCCATGATGTCACAGCTGCATAATTTGTATCCAAATGAGAACATCTATTTGACAGAACGCGCGATTTGGGGGACTGCGGGTGCAGACCGAATGGCACAATATTTCCGCAATTGGGCGAAAAGCTACAATTCCTGGGTCGTTATGCTCGATAGTGATATTGCCACCCATCAATGGGTCGGCACACCGGACCCAACCATGGTCATTCAGGATTCCAGCCATCCAGACAACTACTGGTTGACGCCGGAATATTACACGCTGGGCAACTATTCGAAGTTCGTACGGCCGGATTACATTCGGATTGACAGCAGCTACGGCTCCAAGGATAACGTAACGAACGTTTCTTTCATGAGCCCGGACAAGAAAACGATCGTTTCTGTGGTCGTCAATCAGACAGACAAGACACAAACGTTCAAGCTTGTAAGCGACGGCACGCAAGTGGCTGCGCAAATCCCGGCGAAATCCGTTATTACGTACAAATGGGATCGCATTGTATTAGAGCAGAAAGAGCCTGTGATTATGACAATCGCTCCCGAATCTCTTCCTTACAATGTAAACAATAAGGAAATCTCTGTGACCGTAACAGGCATGACGTATGGAACCAAACTGGGGACCGTTGCGCTTGGCGCTGAAGCGGCTGCAATGGGGATTACGTTAGGCAGCGTAACCTATCCGAGTTCTTCGCAAGCGACTGTTCAATTGCGATGGGATTCTACGAAGCCGTACTATGTGAATGCGCCGTTGACGGTTACGGCATCGACGTACTCGAGTACAGAAGCTGGTCAGAAGTTGACAGGTAGTGTCATGCTGACAGGAACAGGGCATAAGACCACAGCCACTGATATTGTGCCGGGACCTGTAACAGCGAACGACTACTATCAATTGGCAGGCGTTGCCATTAGCGGCGCCGATACTGCAAACGCCAAGTTAACTGGTATCGATACAGGCGATTGGGCTGAATTTAAGATTAACGTGCCGGCCGCGGGCAAATATGCGGTTACTCTGAAAGTAGCTTCTCCGAACGGTGGTAGGTTCCTCGTGCAATCGGAGAATCAGACTACCCTAGGCACCTATGCCATTCCGAATATGTATGGCTCGACAGCCTGGGCAGGTGCGCGGTTAGCGGTACAACTTCAGGCTGGCGTACAAACCATTCGCATTCAAGGAAACAGCGGCTCCTTCGACTTGCAAAATATGACGTTTGAACCGGTGACGGCACAAGCAGCGGGAACCGATGGCGTCATTAAGCTGGAGGCCGAGAACTTTGTCGCAGCAGGCCAACAGGTTATTCAGTATGGAAGCAGTATGAACAATCTTGGATATACAGCAGCGGGATCGACATTTGATTACCTGATCAATGTACCGCAGGCAGGCTATTACAAAGTGCGTCTTCAATATGCTACGCCACAAGGCGGTGTATCCACTTCGATATGGTCAGACGGAGTGCTCAAAGGCTCCAAGCCCTTGCCGTCTACGGGAGCGTGGGGAACTTATCAAGAAGCTTCGCTCGTTGTGAAATTGGAGGCTGGCGTGCAAACGCTGCGCATTACGGATAATGGCGATGGATTTAATTTCGATGCCTTCTCCATTGAACCGGGCACGCCTGAGGTAGTGATACAGAAGGCTAAGGCTCCTCTTGCGAAAGCATCGGCAAAGTCCATTGCTTTGACAACGGAGACAGATGGCGCGACGATTCACTATACAACGGATGGCACGCTGCCGACGAAGGATAGCGCAGCTTATACAGCGCCAATCAGCATTCTATCGGCTCAAGTGATTCGGGCAATCACAAGCAAGGAAGGCATGATCGACAGTTATGTGACCTTCATTTCGACGCCTGAAGCTTATGTAGCTGTGGCAGGCATCTCTCTGGAACCAGATAAGCTCACCTTGCAAATAGGAGCAACGAGTACATTGAAACCGAAGTTCCAACCAGAGTTTGTCAGCAATGACGAGGTCGCTTGGACATCGAGTGACACAGGCATTGCAGCCGTTGATAGCTCCGGTAAAGTAACGGCCGTAGCTGTAGGAACTGCAACAATTAAAGTTACGGCCGTGGATGGAGGCAAGGAAGCAGAAGCCGTGATCACGGTAACGAAAGCGGAGGAACCGGGAAGCGGAGGAGGAGGCGATTCGACGTCAGGAAGCAGCTCGCCTAGTACGCCAAGCGTGCCAACTACGACGTCGGATGCCAGTAAAATTACGGTTCAACCTACAATTGATGCGAACGGTGCAGCTGCGGCTGCAGTGAAGCTTGAAGATCTTAAGGCCGCAGTACAGGCTGCCAAAGATCACACGATTACCATTGTCGTGAATGCACCAATTGGTACCAAACAAGTGAAATTGGACATTCCCGCGCAGGATATTATCGCAAGCAGCATAACAGCGATTCAGCTGGATACAGGCTTAGCTATCGTTACGATCCATCCTGATCTGATCAGCGCAAACGGAGGAACTGCGGCATCCATCATCCAGCTTTCCGTAGAAGCGGTAGACACAGCAGCTCTTCCTGCAAACGTACAAGGGCAGCTGAACGGAAAAACGGTGTATGACTTTAGTCTCCGCATTGATGGTAACAAGGTCAGCAGTTTTAACGGAAGCACCGTGCAAGTAAGCATTCCATATGTGTTAAAAGCTGGCGAAAAGCCGAACAACGTCATTATTTATTATATCGATGGTGCTGGGAAGCTCGAAGTTGTGAAGAACGGCAAATATAATCCGGCAACCGGCAACGTAGAGTTTAAGGCAAAGCACTTTAGCCAATACGCGGCAGCTTATTCTCATGCCTCCTTCACTGATACTTCAGCTGCGGCATGGGCGGAAGACAGCATTCAAGCGCTGGCTGCAAGGGGCGCCATTAATGGAATAGGCAATGGCTTGTTCAATCCGACGGGCGAAGTGACACGCGCAGAATTTATCAAAATGCTGATCGATACCTTTGATTTGGCTGATGCAACAGCGGTAGCAACATTCAAGGATGTCCCTGAAGGCCAGTGGTACACGAATGCTGTTGCAAGCGCACAAAAGCTGGGTATCGTTAACGGCAAGGATGACGGCACCTTTGGGGTGAACGACAACATTACGCGTGAGGATATGGCTGTCATGGTATATCGGATTAGTCAGCAATTAAATCTGAAGTTAGCTTCTGGCCATCCTTCCGCAGCCTTCACGGATCTGTCCCGGATTGCTGGTTATGCCAGAGCGGCCGTGGATGCCATTCAGAATGCCGGCATTATCAACGGTATGGAAGATGGCAGCTTTGCTCCTAAGGAACATGCTTCAAGAGCGCAAGCTGCAACCATGATTTTCAGACTTTTTTTCAAGTCGTAATTGTCAGTGAGGTAGAATAACCATAATGAAGCACCGCCATTCTCTTGGTACATCTTGCCAAAGGGATGGCGGTGTTTATTATGTCTATAGAAGCTCTGGCCACTTTGTTTTGCAACCACTTTACTTTTCGTGACTAAAAAGTTGGCGCTTCGCGCAAAAAAAGTGTAACATCTATCACATAAAAGAAACTTGCGATGTACAGCAGTTAAAAGGAGCCTGAATCATTTGAGTATGGAACAAAACTATGAATTGCCCCCTAATTTCGAGGAATTAAAAAAATCAGCCAGCCGCACCTCCAATTGGAGAGAACGCCTGGATGCTGTTGAACAATTAGGTCAGTGGAATGATCAACAAACGATCAATATCCTGGCACGGATTCTGAAGAACGATGCGGTGTATCCCATCCAGGAGGCGGCATATCGCAAACTGCGAGCATTCGGAGAAGATGCGCAGCTGCCCCCACGCAAAAAAGGCGATTTGATTAAAGGCGCAGGCAAGGTTTTTGTGCGGATTAAAAAGAGCCTGCCTGAAGGTCATACGTATGAAGAATTCAAAGAAAAGCTGCAAAAGACAAGAAGCGACGTATACGACACCTATGAAGGCGACAAAGGGTCGGACTTTGATGTTTGGCTTGAAGCGATGTGGAATTCCTTGCTGAGCGTGAAGGCATGAGCAAGAGCAAGGGCGGAACGGGTAGAGGAACAGACAAAAAGGGCTGGGATCGCTGGCAAGCGAGTGCCAATCGCGCGAAAAGCGCCCCGAAGCCGTATAAGAGCAAAGGCTTGAAGGCAGCCGCGGAAGCTGCCAAGAACGCCTCCAAATAAAATGAACCCTCGGCAGCTTGCCGGGGGTTCATTTTATTCCCATCCGCGCGCATAATTTAGATGAAATCAACGCAACTTATCGAAGTTACCAAACTTATTGATTCAAAGGAGACTTCGAGATGCAGCAGCAGAACCCTTACAACAATGCGCAGCAAGGTGAACATTATATGAATCATGGCGGTCATGAGGTTTTTGATTTGCATGAAGTACTGGCTAGTACGATCAACTTACTGGATCAATTCATGATGTTCCGGCAGTTTGTTCAAGATCCTGAGCTTCTGGATATTCTGGATCGCCAGTACAATTTTACGTTGTTCCATTACAATTTAACCGCTGAATGCTTTGCGACAGGGCAGAAGCCAAGTCATGAAACAGGTACTTACCTGATTCGTAATTTGTCGCAGCCGGTTTATGGGATCAAGCCAACCCAGCCGAAGAAACCGAACCAATCGCTGGCTGACGTGAAGGATGCAGGCATCAGCGCCCATATGCTAGGCCTTGTGAAATCCCAAGCCTCATTGCTAACGATGACGGCTGTCGAAGTGACGAATCCTGCGGTTCGTCGTGTATTGGCTTCTCAAGTACAGAACTTTATTGAAATGGCTTATGAAATATTTCTATATCAAAATAGAAATACCTATTACCAAGTTCCACGATTGGAAATTTCCGATATGCAAAAAATGCTCAATACCTTCGTTCCAGCACAAGGTATGCCGCAAATGCCTCCGAATAACAGACCTTCTCTGCACTAGCAGCAGAAGAGAGATGAACCAGCATCGGTCCCATGGACCTTGCTGGTTTTTTTCTAATCCTTCTTGTGCATGGAGCTAAAGGGGCATTTCGCTGCTACCGTTTCATCATCGCGCAGAAAATATTGCTCCCACTCCAAATTATCCGCCTGACCATACCATTTCAGGGAGGGGTGTGCAGGCACGCCGTCGTATGCCACTAATTTTTGGCGAATTTGCTTTTTCATATTGCGTCCAAAGGGGGTCGAATCATTAATCTCAGCGAATACCCACCTCGGCTGGAACGTGATGAGGAAATGAGAAGTATGCCGACTTTTTCTGACTTGATGGGCTGGTGTTCCACAGAAAGCGAAATAGGGATGACCGCTAAAGCAAAACTCCCAGGAATGATGAGAAGGATCACTTGCAATGTGACCTGGCCAGGGAAGCTGGTCTTTGGCGCTGACGCGGCTCAGTACGGACCAGAAAAGCTGCTCGTAGTCTTCTACCGCGTAGTCATTCCTCATGTCATCCGGAGTTTGGAAAAAAATAACGAGCGAAGCATATTTCCCTGTCTCCCGGGAGCAATCGCCATATTGCCGCAAAAGCGTGGCAACCTCGTCAATGGCTTCGTCCAATCGTGGATCGGCTGCGAATCCGAAGCGCAAGCTGTCAGAGAGAAAGCCCTGCCGCCCTGGAATGCAGGGATACATGCGGGCTTCATCAGCAATCATATCTCCAAACTGGCTAAAAGCATCCTGCTGCCACTCGGGCAGCTCGCTCAGATGACGATCGAGCCAAGTTTTCGCGTTTAAAAGAACCATTAAGAACCCCTCCTTCATTCATTCGGAGCATATTATGCGAAGGAGGGTGGGTGGGTGAATGCCCACTTGCTGCTGTTTTACATAATTTCTACGTCAATCGGCGTACATACGAAGCCGTTGCAAGCACTTTCCGAACAGGGACAGGCAGATACCGCAACGATGAGATCCATCTCGGCCCGAAGCTCGATATAGTCGCCAGCTTTGGATAATGGCCGCTCGACACTAATCTTTCCAGATGGATGAATAACCGTGTTCATAAACAAATTGAAAGGATACTGTTGATCGGGAGCGGGAATTTGGAAATCAGCGATCGCTTGATTCAGGTTATGAAAGCAGCTGGCATGCTCTTTTTTGTTGTAAAGCAGTTCATACATTTCCGAGCGGCAGGCGGCATTAATGAAATCATGACGGCCAACGGTATCGGCAACAATCGTGAGTATAGGCTTATATGTCGTGCTGTACAGAATATCCCCCGGCTTAATATTGGTCGTACTAAGGGCATCAAGAGTAACACCCGGGTCCAGTCGTTCACTCAAATCGTTGGCGTTAAAAGCAATGAAATCGGCAACCTGCTCACCCTCTACATCCGTCACACGGACCACTTGTCCTTTATTCAGTCTAAACCCAAGACCTTGTGTGGCTGGAATTCGCCATTTCTGTTTAATCATTGATATCCTCCTGATGGATTAGGTGACTGCTTTTAACAGTATGGCTCTAGGAAGACGGTGTCATGCGCAAATCTAGTACTTTAGCAGCGGTGTTTGGTTCTAATAGACATAAGGGTATTTTTATCATACATCAATAGGTATAATTGAAAGATAACACCCACCGTCATTCACTTATGGTCAGGAGGAGCTATCATCACCATTTTTATAAGCTTTCTAGTGAATATATGTATTTTGATCACCTGTGCGTATTTATTTAATTTAATTTTTAAATATACTTTGCAGCAAGCTTCCTGGAACGTTAGGCAGATTGCGCTTGTCGCTATTTTTATTTCATCCGGATGGCTGACGATGTTTTTTGGGGTGAGAATATCAGAGCATATGCTGTTTGATTTACGTGCGCTGCCGCTCATTTTTGGCACCCTCTTTTTCCGGAAATATTACCTTCTCCTCATTATCGGGTTAGGCATCGCCCTTGCCAGATATACGATTACCGGCATCAGTCCGCAGGCCTTTACTGGGTCAATAAACATCTTGCTGTTAAGTCTGCTGGCAGCATTCCTTGTGGCTTTATACCAACAAAGAAATTGGAGCTATAAGAAAAAAGCATTAATTTCCATCCTTTCTATCAACACGCTTCAGGTTATTGGGATTGCTAGTTTTGGTGCTGTAAAGACGAGCGTCTATCTAGCCACGGTTGGCATTTATACTTACCCCACCTGTCTTCTTCTCAGTGCTTTCTTTGTTTTTATCATTCGGGATTTCTACAGTGAACAGCTGCAAGCGAACAAGATCCGTAATATGAATATCATTTTGCGCAAACAAACGAAGCAGCTCCTTGAATCCAAACGCGAGCTGGAGCAGCAGGCGCATCAGTTAACGCTGACGTCCACGTACAAATCCCAATTTATCGCGAATATGTCCCATGAATTTAAAACACCCTTGAACAGCATCATTGTCTTGTCTGAATTAATTCGGGAATTCGATGATCCAGCGAATTTTCAAGAAGTTAGTGAATATGCGGGTATTATTCATACCTCGGGCAATGAACTGCTGCTTATGCTCAATAGCGTATTGGATCTATCCAAAATTGAAGCGGGCAAAATGGACATCGTCTGGCAGCCTGTCGTGATGGAAGAGCTTATTTACTACATAAGACAGCAATTTCAACCTTTGACAGATGCTCAAAAGCTGCGCTTTGACATAACGACTGCGCCCGATGTGCCGGCAATGATCCGAATGGACGCTCAGAAGCTCAATCAAATTCTTCGTAATCTGATAATGAATGCAATTAAATTCACAGAGCAAGGGAGCATCAAGCTGGAAGTAGAAGTTCGCCCGAATACAGATGCATCAGTTAATTGGATCGTCTTTACTGTCGATGATACAGGCATTGGCATTGCTTCGGACAAGCAGCAGCTCATTTTTGAAGCGTTTCAGCAAGGGGATGGCGCATCGAATCGCAAATATGGCGGAACGGGGCTTGGCTTGTCGATTAGCCTCCAGCTAGCCAAACTGCTCGGTGGATCCCTCTCTCTACAAAGTGAAAAAGATCAGGGAAGCCGCTTTTCCTTGAGTCTGCCCCTTCATGAATGGCATGCTCAAATGGAGGAAGCAGAAGAATAGATGCTTTTTTGCATCCAATCTTTCACCTGTGTAAGATAGGGTTGTATCCATTTTTAGATGAGGAGGAACCTTGATGGTGTTCGGTGCACGCGTGTGGAAGACGGGAATCGCCGTGGCTTTAGCCTTATACATAAGTGCTTGGCTTAATTTCACTCCTCCTGTTATCGCGGCCGTAGCAGCTATCTTTGCGATGCAGCCTTCGATCTACCGATCCTGGCGCTATTTTCTGGATCAGTTGCAGACGAATATTTTTGGCGCGGCGCTTGCTTTGCTAGCCGGCATGTTTTTTTCTAATAATGTCATTGCTATTGGAATTGTTTGTATCATTGTTATCATTATTAGTCTTAGAGTTGGAATGGAGGACACTATAGGTCTAACGCTGGTTACTGTCGTTGCGGTGATGGAGGCTTCCGGAGAGTGGCAATTTGCTGTTAACCGTTTGCTCCTTAGCTTGATTGGAATCGGCTGCGCCTTTGTCGTGAATGTGTTATTTTTTCCTCCTAAGCCCAAGCAGCAGTTTGCGGTACAAATTCAAAGTATTTTTGCGAAAATGTCGCTCCTCCTTCGAACCGTCATTTCGAACGAAATGAAGGAGAATATTTTCCGAGATGAGAAAGAAGGACTGCGAGGCTCGCTGAAATCCTTATCGGACAAGTACAGACTGATGGAGGAAGAGATTAAGAAGCTGAAGGGGAAAAAGAACGGATTCAGCCGCATTCGAGAGCTTGTGGTCTATAAACAGAAGCTGCTTGTTATGTACAAAGGTCTCGAGGTTCTTGATGCCGTAGACGAGCATTACTTTCAGGCTGCGCCTACAGAAGCTATGGATGATTATTTCGATCATCATATGGAGAAGCTTATTAAGTTCCACGAGCATGTACTGTTGAAGTTTGATGACAAGCTCAAAGAAGATATTACCGAGGGTTTGGAGATGGAGGCCGAGAATGAGCGTTTCATGACCGAGCTGATTGATCGCTATAACCAGCAGCCGACAGGTATGCTTCGATTATCGATTGTGGCAGCCGCCATGTACGACTATGGTCATCAGATCGCACGCTTGGATAAGCTTGTCGAGTACGATCATCGGGGAGAGGCGGAAGAGCGCGAACCTCTTGAACTTCTGCTCAAAGGCATTTGGCTGAAATAGATTTGCTTATCGTTTGAGGAGCCTCCTTGTTGTCAGAAGCATGCCGACAGCGGGAGGTTCTTTTCACAAAATGAAAATTCGATTTGCATTACGAAATTGGATGTGCTATATTATGATTCTTGTTCCAAACGGGACGAGCAACAAGCCCAAAACAATAATCTGAACGTGTTGAATAACTTCACGAATGGATGAAAAAAATAAAGCTTGCAAATGAAAAATCAATATGGTATATTACTTCTCGCTGCTTCGGTAACACGGCAGCGAACGAAAGAAATTGATCTTTGAAAACTGAACAACGAGTGAGTAAGCACGAACGAGCAATCGTTCAAAAAGAGATTGTAAAATCTCGCTAGCAAGTCAATTGAGCATTTCAGCTTTCAGATATACGGACGA
>NZ_JABMKZ010000052.1 GCF_013204855.1 Paenibacillus alba
CGCTCTAACGGAACTTCCTGCCACACAGAACCCAAACACCGTAACTCCTATTTAACATGTATTTTGAAATCCTGCGAATGAGCGAGCATTCGTGAGAAAATTCCTATTCTCTGAGGGAGTTGAGCAAAGGGCCACCTCGCGGCAGCCCTTATTAATTGAACTAAATTTTCCAGGTAGTGTCATCGATACGATCAACTTAAAGGCGAAATTCTTGATAATTCTCATGCTTCAAAATGATACTCCATATCTCCCGCCATTGCCGCTGGCGTATCGCCCGTCTTTCGAAAGTCATGGGCGTGCAAGAGTTGAAAATCCCCAAAATCCACTTGTTTATAAAACTCGTAACATGGAAACCCATCATGGCTTCCTTTAACCTGCACAGTGCCATCCTTATGCGCTTTAATCTGCAGAGAGTAGTCAACCGTCGGCGCATCAGGACGAAGTGGATTGCTTGCGCTTGCTCGCATAGTTAAAGATACCGTATCCCCGTCCCATAATTCATCTTCAATTCGAATACCGTCTATAGACGCTTTTCCTTGTTTGTATTCGACTAAGCCGTCTGGGGCTGTCATTTTGAGGACAGTAGCACCCGTATCGGAGAAAGATGTCGTTCGTTGCTTAACGAAGTCAATAACGACCTCCTGCTCTACACGACAACGCCCTGTGTTTACTGCATAAGGAGTAAATTCCCTTGCATCCCCCTGATATTCATAAATCATCCCTGTAGAATCTTGAATTGGTGGTAGATATAACATACCGCCGATAAACACACTACCTCTAATTTTGATTACTTCTGCCATAACAGAAACTCCTTGACTCTAAGTATTTTTAAAAGATATTTATTGTATTCGATGGTATTTAATATTTTTCCTTTCTTGTAACTCTACTGACCGTTAGCGTGGAAAAGGCAGTCGATAAAATTCGGCTGCCTTTTCATTGTGGTAATTGAACAAAAATTCCCCGTTAGTTTAGGCTATGTTACCAGACGTGAACAACAAGGATATGGTCTTCATTTCATTGATTTTTTGGAGAGTATGGACATGCTTCGTCTTCTCGTCATCAGCCTCTGTGTGGAGATACCCCTCCACAAGTCTGTACCCGAATACGAGAAGGATTATCTCGTAGACACAATGATCGGCGATTCGGGATACAGCCGCATACTCCGAAAAGCCTTTGTAATACGCAGGGATGCATCGCTGGTAGTGTTCCACCATGTGATTAATATCCGGTTCATCCGCGATCAGGCTTGCGAGATCCTCACCCAGGTAGCCCCATCCGCTGGTATCCCAATCGATAAGCGCGAAATTCCCGTCAGCATAGATAAGATTGGTTACCCAGAAGTCCCGGTGACATAGCACGAGAGGTAATTTTTCAATACGGGCGAATATCTCATCTGCTTGCTCATCGATGTCGATGAGCATTTGCCGCAAGTGCAGAGGCAATTCGCAGTCCTCCGATCGTATATAATCGTAGACGACCAGCCATGACCGGTAATGCAAATACGTATTCTTCATGAGATCCGCATGACTCAGGTTAGTCAGGCTCTGCAACACGGCGGGGTGCTCCGCATACAGCTTGCCTTGAAAGCGACCTAACTCCAGCGCGGCCTTTTCATACATGTCACCGGTCAAGTCTAAACCGGTTACGCCATCGATATATTCCAGCCACAGATGGTATTCAGTAACTTCGGCATTAAACTCAGCGTAATAACATGTCGGCCAGCGAAGGGCTTGCGAGAAAGTCGCTCCCAAATCAGATGAATAGAGATCATATTCCCGACGCCATGAACCTGGATCGCCGTAACGCTCCCATTTGTTCTGGATTTTTAGAACTATACGGTAAGGCAATTTTTCGCCATCCACGGTTTCGGCGATCCCCGTTACCAGGCACACATTTCCCACAGTTCCGCCCTGTAATGGCATAGTTTGGAAGTCGGTGGAGATGATATTCGTCTTGAACCGTTGGCTTAAAGCATAAATCAGCTTTTCAAGTTCAATATTCATTTATTCCTCCATTTTCTTCTTTGTCGATGAGGTAGCGTGTATTACCCTTGATATACTCGTTATCATGTTGTGGGGCATAGATACCCATCCATCGAGAAAACGACAGCCGTTATACCAGCTGCTTAGATGATTATATCAAATATAGTCCCTTATTTTGGGAAGACTTTAGTTATAACTATTCTTCCCTTTCGTAATGCGGTTGTCGATTGATGCAGCGGCGTTTTGGTTGTTTATTGAACTATCGTGTCCATAATCTCAACTATTTTGTGTGTAATGGACAATCAATCATTATCAAATTATTATTTCAGCGAAGCAATCGAATCGACTTCGAGCTTAACGTTTACGTAGTGCTTCAAACCGCCGGAGATGACACATTCGAATGCAAAAGGTGTCCCTTTACCAGAATTAGCAGCATCAGTAATCAGATCAAGAGGCACTGTCCCAATCACTTGACCATTCTGATCCGTGAAGGTGATTCGTCCTTTCACTTGATTCGCTCCCTTTGCATCAAGCTCGTACTGCCCTTTGATGATGCTAAATTCTCCGTCCTGTCTTACGCTTACTTTTCCAATCCGGAATTTCGGCTGTGCAGGATCGGCGATGTCCATCGGTGCAGAAGCATCAAGTTCAGGGTCCTTTTTATCATTCATCCTAGTAATCTGCACCGTTGCGTAAACATACCCTTGATCCAAGCTGCCATCCACCAATAAATCCACCGATTTCGACTCAGCGCCGTTTAGCTCAGCGCGACCTGTTCTGGAAGCAGCGACTCGCTCTCCCTTTTCATTATATAAATTGAACTTGAAATCGACGGTCATAGCTTCCTTCACTTCACGCCACTTCGATCCAAGCTTTACGTCTACAGTCATATGTGTCAGCTTAGGATCTTTATCATCAATGTGCCTATAACCAAAGTTGACTTCCAAAATGTGGCGCACATCCACCGCATTCGCCTCGTACAGCTTAAACCAGACAGGTCCTAACCAGGAATCGATTCGATGCCAATTGCGCCATACTTCTTTGACCTCTACTGTTTGTGATGATAGACTGGATCCTGTTTCCAAACTGTAAGGATGTCGCATCAGTGGCGTGAGATTCAACAATTCCACTTCCTCCTGAACCTCTCTTACCCCTTCTAAAAAAAGATAAGAAGGACGAATCCATTTGTCCCCGGACTTCGTTTCGATCAAATAATGTTCATCCCATTTCGCTTTCGTTGTTACGATTTGGGGAGCCAATTGCCCGCCTGTTGGCTCTGACAGCAGAGGATCGTTATAGAGCGGTTCAATCCGACCGAGATCTAGTTTCGTCACGAACGGCTGAGGATTCCCCAGCAAAGCCCGGTTAGGAGCGATCCATCGATCACCAAGCCATGTGGAGATTAAGTAAATGGGTCTTCTGTAGCCTTCGCCATGTCCCCATCGAACCTCCCGCGTCTCCAGAATTTTCACCGTCTGCGGGCCCAGCAGTCCTACCTCTTTCCATGTTTCATCATACACAGAAGTATCTTCCAGAAAAGTGATTGTATCCCCACCTGGATGAGGAAGCTCTAAGATGGTGGATTCCGCATAAACACGGTTCGCCCTCCATTCGCCACTCATACACAGATAACAACTAATTGATAAAACTAAAACCAATTTTTTTCGCATCGTTTGCTGCACCTCCATTCCTTTCTTTCAGTTCCTTGTCATCTTCATCATGTCAGAATCAAATATAACAACGATGAAGAGTAGGTCATGAAGATGAACGTATCCCGCTCAATGGTCGGCATTCCCTTGCCATGCTTGTATGTTTCACAATTTTATCAATCATCCGCTTAAAGCCTGCGGCATCCCCTTATGATTATTGGGTACTCAGTATGTACGCCAATAAATGGAAAAAGTTTTCTACTCCTCAACTATCGTTCTTCCATTAGCGCGATAGACTTGCCATTGATTAGTACTATAAAACCGGACTTAGCAAGCTAAAGTTCCTGAGTAGCTAATATCCAAATGTTTTGATTCTTTTGCGAATTAGATCCCATGGTGTATTTAATTGTTTGCCATCGGGGGTCCCGCCAACCAAATGACGTAAAACCCACGCCATTCCAATTTATTCCATAAGAAGCTAACTTCTGCCTGAGAGATAAACAAAGGCTCCCGAGCAAATTTACCCGGTAGCCTTTGTTTATGATTATTCAATTAACGTTTGCCGATAGCTTAATCATACTAGAGTTTTTCGACGGTACCCCTCATCTAGAATTTTTTTCAAACCTTCAGCTCTTTTATTAATAAATGTGTTCCAAAATAGCTTTCCTTTTTCAGCCAGTTCTTCGTGTGAATAAATTCCTACTTGGAACTTGCCCCAACAACCATCCTGAGTTAGTCGATCCCATCCTAAGTAATCCGCATATAGACGGTTTTCTGAAGGAATGTCTGAACCCATTGACCCTGTTTTAACCAGTTCAGGACAAAGCCACATAGCTGTACACACAGATAATAACCCACCGTGTATTTCGTTTAAGCCATGTAACCCTGCCTTATTAACGGCTTCTTCCCATGCAGTTTGATTATTATGATTTGCGGTGACTAAGATAATCTGAGGGTACTTGTAGTTTATGTGTTTGACGAAAGCCAATTCCCAATATGAGCCACCATGTCCAGTGCAGACCACAAACTTCTTAAAACCTTGCCGGATCAAGTTAGTAATAATTTCTTCCAACAAGGATGTTAATATATTCGGGCTTACAGTAACTGTTCCTTTGAAATTGGCATGTTCTTCTGAGGTATTAAACGGGATTGTAGGTAAGACATAAGCATTTAATTCTTTTCCATATGTATCAGCGAACTGTTCTGCGATTAGCGTATCTAAATGCATTGGTAAGTACGGTCCAAACTGTTCCGTTGCTCCTATCGATAGAACAACTGTGTCAATCCCACTGTTTGAAATTTCCATCGTTGTGTTCCTAAAGCTTAGCATAATAACACTCCCTAAATACGGACAATTTTTCATTGCGTAACAAATTATATCATTCCCAGTAATTAAAAATGGCTATAATTTAACTTTGTGGACGACTGCCTCTATTCTCTATTGATTGAACTATCCTTACTCGTTAGATTCCTGTAGATGGATAAATTTCGGCTTTGTAAAAAAACGAGCGCCTCTGTACGATGGAAGTACGCTACGGGTCAAAAGCCCTTTAATTCCATCATCCAGGAGGACGCTCTACTATGAAGTTTAAATCACAAGATAAGCAAAATCAACTCATTGAAAACATTACCGTTAATCATATTGTTGTTGGTGTAGACATTGCTCAAGAGACTCATGTTGCCAGAGCGGTTAATTTTCGCGGTGTCGCTCTCGCTAATCCTTTAGTGTTTAGTAATGACGAAGATGGCTTTAAGTCACTCTACCTTTGGATTCGCGATTTGTTAGCCTCTTTTAAGTTAACCCAAGTAATTGTTGGTATGGAACCAACTGGTCACTACTGGTTCAGCCTTGCTGGTGCTGGTTGGCTTAAAAATAAAGCGATTGAAGCTGTACTTGTTAATCCTCACCTTGTTAAAAAGAATAAAGAAAACCGCGACAATACACGCTCTAAAAGCGACAAAAAAGATGCATTAGTTATCGCCGACATGGTGAAAAATGGCTACTACTCCCCTGTCCGTTTCCACTCCTCTGAGTACGAGGAACTGCGAGTACTCATGGCTAACCGAGAAACAGTCGTTAAACGACTTGTAAGTGCCGTTAACCAGATCCATCGCTGGGTCGACATTGTCTTCCCTGAACTGAGGCAAGTCTTTAAGATCTTAACTTGTAAGGGTGCATTGTTAACCCTTCGGCTTTTTCCGCTTCCTGCTGAGCTATGTAAACTAAGTCCTGACGATGTCATTAAAGGATGGCAGAAATCAATGAAGCGGCATTCTCGTGTGCATAGAGCCCATCTACTCATTGATCTTGCAAAGCAAACTGTTGGTTCCAAGCAGGCATCACATGCTTACAAACTCCATCTAGAACAGCTCCTAGAGGAGCATGACTTAGCCACTAAACAACTGCAGAGGATTGAAAAAGAAGCTAAAGACGTTGTTGAACGTATCCCCTACTCAGGCAAAATCCTTGCCATTACTGGAAAAGTGCAATTGCTCTAGCTGGTATTTTAGGAGAGTCTGGAGATCTTAGAGGTTATGCGCACGGGAATGCTCTACTCCGTCACGCAGGCCTCAATGTGACTGAAGCAAGCTCGGGTAAATGGAAGGGACAACTGAAGCTCAGTAAACGAGGCCGTCCCCTTATTTCACGCAAGTTGGCGTATTCGCAGGATGACATAGAAAGCACGGAGTATCGGGATACGTTACGCAAAAGGGCTCAGACCCGTTCCGTTAGAAAGACCGGCCTCCACCCCTTAGATAGATGTGACGAAGGAATGTAAGGGCTCAGACCCGCCCCGACATGGGAGTGAAAATCGCTAAGGGCACCGTGGAGACTGCGTGCAGCATTTGGAATGAATTGGGTGGCTCAACTCCACCTCTGTTCCCGCATGCCTTTTAACGACACATCCTAATATATCTCGCTAATCTTTCATTCATCTTCGAAATCTAAAGGATGAAATCCTGCGAATAGACGAGCTTGCGTGAGGAAATCAAATCATACCGAGGGAGTGGAACAATTACATCTTCTTTGGTTCTTCCTACGTGGTTTCCAGTTTAACAGACAGAAACCCTGACATATTCCCACCGTTTTTAGTGCTGCGGGCAACCCAGTGAGTGCCCGTTGCCCAAGGTTGTGTTCCATTTATAGCCTTTTGAGCATCAGGAGCTACCTCGAAGAACATTTTTTCCGTTCCCGTAATTGTGCCTTGAGTAACTCGGACCCTCAGGGTTTCAGATGATGTATTATGAACCCGAACTTTTACCCAACCACTTTGGCATTATGCCTCTGCGGTCTTTCTTGGAATATATCCCGAATCATGGATTAACAATCTTACAACACAATATCGTATATAATAAAGTTAGAAAGAGAGGCACTTAACATATTCACTCTTTCCATGCAAAAAAATAGACATATTAAGTCAATAAGGAGATATCAAAATATGAATGTTATACACATTAGCTTTGGGGATTCTGCACATGGAAATCTGAAAAACGTTTTTCAAAAAAGTAACAAACACCAAAACGAACAAATCATTTGTATTAATGAGGATTTTTCAATAGGACCTATTTATAAATTAGAATCTAATGAAGGAATGCAAAAAAGAAAACAATGGCTGAAAGAATTGTTTATAAAAACAGGTCCAGCTTCAGATCCAGATTACTTAGATTGGATTGAAACAATCCTCAAAAGTAATTCACAAGTCGCATTAGAAATTCCAAGTAATAGTAAAGTAATCTTATGGCATGGTGGTAACACATCCGATGAAATCGGTTTGAGATTTGTAGCATTTTTACTTCAGAATAAAAATATTCAGTTTGAAGAGGTGGATGTTACAGAATACAGCCAAAATATAGAATACAAAGTTCGTGACTTACAGAACAAAGAAATTCCATATGTGATAAGAAATTTAGGTGCAATGCCTCCAGAACTGATTCTAGATGCTCTGCAAATGAAAAAAAGCATGTCTCATACAAAAATTGAAGGTTTAATAAATGATTGGAAAAAGTGGTCCCAAACGAAAGACCTATTAAGGATATTACTAGACGGAAGAGTATTAGCGGTATCTGAAGATTATTATGATGAATCTATCTTAGAAAATACATCGAATGAATATCAAAAACCTTCCCGTGTAGTTGGGGAAGTAATGGGGAAAAGTGACCAATGTATAGGTGATATGTATTTAGTTTTCCGAGTGTATCAGATGATTGAACAAGGAAAATTAAGTTACCAAGGAAATCTAGAATCTTCAAGAGAATTTGAGATTCGATTACCTTAAATCAAAGGGTAATTGTAAGGCTCTATGATGGGGAGATAATAGAAGTCTCCACCGACCCTAAACGCACTAAGATTCAAACGTCAGAGGGTCTTACGAGGATATAGAACATGTTAGTATGATTGGAAATGTGCTTCATTAAATAAAAATTAAAGACCACTAACTATGATTGAACCCTCATCTTCATTAAAATGCTTAAATGTATCCTTAACAAATCTGGTAATTCTCTAAATGATTGGAATGCTGCTTCTTCGTATTAAAAGGTCACCACTTTCATTTCTCTGGTCAACCTCTTAATTACTGGTTGTAAATTGCGATAGCGGTGATCGAATGTTTCTGCCAGTGTGACTTGGATCCCGAGAATTATTCAATTAATCACTCCTGACTGTCTCATCTGCTTGAATAAAAGTATTTTTTAAGTTTCCACTCTTGTGAACAACCCCTTGCCATTTAAGGCAAGGGGTCAGTCAGCGTAATCGGTTACTTTTTCAATTCAGATTGCTTTTGAATTTACCGGCGATTCTTTTCCACTAACGCTTATTATTTTCAGTCATTAACGGGACGAAAGGTGAGATTACGTGTAAACGGGCTCGCTATACGATACATCTCTTCTGTCACCATTTGAATCTGAGCTAAGATGTCGGCTTCATGCGGTTTACTTTCGAGGTAATGGGTATATTGCGTCTTTATCCAACTTGGATCAGCCGTTTGCTTTGAAAGCAAATTCCGCACATATTGCTCAGCTACCGCAGGCTGGTGCAAATCAATCCCATTACCATACATCTCCTGTTCAATAAACACGACGCTGCGAAGCTTGCTCTCCAAACCATACTTAATGCCGGACAGTTTATACAGTTCGGTGGCCTTCGCTTGAATAGAGGTGCCGTCTATCGCAGCGATATTGATTCCTTCCGATAGCTCCATAGACGAATAATTACCGACACTTTGTTCGTCGATCAAACATTCGTAATTTCCAGAGGAAAGTCCCGCAATCGTGATTTTCTCCAGATTGAAATCCTCGGTCAATGGGACCAGCTCATCCGCATTGCGGTAGGCCTCGTCAAGAAAGAGAGGGATCCGGTCGGACGTATACGAGAGTCGTATCGTACCGTCCGCATCTTTGCATACATGGTCGATGATGCAGTCGTATGCTTCTTTCGGCTGCGATCCATTCAACTGAATCTGGGGCAGGCGATTCGCCGCACCTGTTTGTTTAAGTAGCAAGTAAGCCATGACCATGTGTCCTCTTGCGTCAGGGTGGACCCGATCCTGACCGATCAGGCTTGCGGTTTGATCCCGCAGCCGAATGGAGGCATTAATTTCGTTCATCGGCTCCCACAAGTTAATTAATCCGGCATTGTAGGAGTCGGACAGCTTTGCTACAATTTGCACGCACTGTCCTAGCGCATCGTTACAACCAGGGAAATTGGTGGCAGGCAAATCGGCATCCTGGTCGTAAGGTGTCGGTGTCACCAAGATTGGAACGATTTCCTTTTGCTTCAAGATGCCAAGGATTTCATTTAAGTTAATGCCGAATTCTTCTAATCTCCGTTTGCGGGACGAGAGGAGTTCCTCTGTCACTGGACCCTCAGGGTAAAAATGTCGTCCGATATCATTCATCCCAAGCATGATGCAGGCGGCATCTGGTTGCCGAATTAGAATATCCCGTTCCATCCGGGTCAGCACCATCGCTGCCGTATCACCTGCCGCCCCTCCGTTGACAAAAAAACGTTGGCGCTCCGGGTACCGGCTCACTGCATATTCCAATAGTGTACGAGCATACAGACCGGTTTGTGTGATACTGTCGCCAATAAAGCATAAAGATTTGTAAGGGAGCCAGTTGTCGACTTGCGATCCGTTCAATTCCGATTTGTATGGCGATTGTGGCAGTCTTTCCATATATGTCATGTCGACTCCTTTTCTCTAAAAGCTACTATCACAAGATCAGCTTTTCGCTTGAATAACCCGTAGCCGTATGAAAACTCCAACTTCCCGGCTGCTTCCGGCACCACGTAATCACCAGAAAAGTACAAGCTGTCCACGCTTTCCTCCGTTAGAACGAGACAGTCGCATTTGCCTGTAGTCACATCTACCAATTGAATCGTCGCCGTCTCCACCTTCTCACTATCGATGTTGATTGGCGCTTTTAAGCGGATATGAATGACGTCTCCGATTTGAGCTTGTTGCTTGTCGATTGTGATCTCAATATCATCCCCTGCACTATAAGCAATGGAGCTGTTCCAAGCGGTATTGAAGGCCACCCAGCCTTCGACATATCCTGGATCCGCTTTTGGATTAAAGGGATAGGCCTGTTCCTTCGGTGAAGCGTCAATTCGTCCCGGAACGGCACCTAGTTTTCCATTTCCCGCTACCGCGTGCATGGAAAACCAACCTGAATGCGCCCCTTCGATATCCCTTATCGCATCGTAAAAGAACATTCTGCCATACGGATTCCTGCCAAACATATGGTCGATTCCTGAAATACCGATTTCCTTCAACCGCGCGGCCTTTTCAGGATCGTCAATGACCCTGGCAGCCGCAAACATTGCTGCTTGAATTCCCGCTTCATTTCCAGGCTCATTCATTAGGGCTGTTATTTTGGCGTCATTTGCCTTAGCGTACGCAGCACCTGTCCAAATGTCCTGCTCATCTCCTGCAGCAACAGACGATGCCATTCGCATATCCCACATATTGGCGGAACGTGCGATCATTTTATCCGCCCATCGATTGATTTCCGATTTTAGTTTTTCCGGAGCCAGTTGAGGGAACAATTCCAGGAAATAAGCCAGACTTTCCATGATAACATGCTCACTCATACGCTGGCCTTTGGAATAATAAGGATTCGTTATATCGATATGGTTAAGTATAAACTCACAATTTTTATAGGCCGCTTCCACATACTTTTCTTCTCCGCCCAGTCCATCCCGCTTGACTACCTCATACATCATCAGATTGGGGATGATCGAATGTCCTGGCGGAAACGAGCCCTTGATTCCGCTGAATACCGATTGAACTTCCAGGAGATTATAGGCTTCACCGGGAATATCGTACCATTTAAGCGAATTGGTTTGATCGGATGAGGTCCACTCCCCGATCGTGAAATCCCTAAATCTTCGGTAATCGTCCTCCGATACATATGACTTGATGAAGGGGTACATATAGATGAAGAACGACAACTGCTCCTTAATAAGAGGGTGCAGATTATAGCCTTGATTCACTTTAAAGTCATAATATCGTTCCGCTCCGAATTTCATAAGCCAAATAAGATCTGGCTCTTGCTGCGTTTTCAAACTATCGAACATCGTAAGTTCAAGATTACAAATCGTTCGTGGCAAAGCTTCATGCAAGGATGGGTTTGACATATAGAGCATAGCCATGGAGCCAAGCTCGAAGGAAAACTGATGGCTGTCGCGCCAGGCCATACTGGTAAGTCCAGGCAGCCAGGCATCGTTTCTGGCGTGGTTCATGAACGCGAGAGCAGGAGGAACAGAAACGCGCTGCATCCAGTTATTCCCCACAGTAAAGGTATAAGAGAGTACTCCATTTACTTCCAGATAATACTCAGTTTTTTTATCCGGATTTAATTTTGAAAAATCGGCGATACAGCCTACGATCCTTCCTTCAAAAACCGTTTCGTGAGTCTGGGCGTTTTTAATAAAGAAAGGCGTTTCGTCTGGCGTATTGACTACTGTCGCTCTCTTCGCCCTGCCCACGTCGTATCCAGATTGATTGACAAGTACAGCAACCGTTTCCGTATCTGCTTCCCCCAGCATATTTACCGGGGCGTCCGGGGCGACTTCGGTACGTACTAGCTTAATCGACGTGGCATATGTGTCGGTTTCCGACAATACGTGCATGGATACCTCAATTGCCGTATCACCCGTCGCACGAACCGTGAACAGTTTCGTCCAGCCTCCTATGTCATGCTTTTCCTGATTGACTTCTTTCATCCAAAGACCGTTCAATGTGCTAACCGTATATTTCACATTTGCCCCGCTGCAATTTCCGTAAGGCATCCACACGTAAACGACAAAATTGCTTTCTTCCTGGGCCGATAAAATTGGGGTCGTTGCAGACCATTTGCTCCAATCTCCCGGCTTGGAGGACACACGGGTACCGCGCCCTTCTTTATAATTTTCTAGAAGGGAAGCCTGCCAGCAGCCTGATTCGGTGTATGTCGAGGACTTGTCATCCAAAATCTCACCAGGATTATCGAAATACTGGCGCACCGTGACTCCGTCATGAGTCGATGACTCCATAGCCATAGTCCCTGTATTCATGACTGTTCCCTCATCAGTCATAAATTCCAGCATAATTGATGTACCGCGTACAAGACCTTGCCGAACAACAAATTTGATATACTCGCTGCCGTCGGCAAGAAACGCATAGGTTCCTACTTCCACCCAACCCTCTTCGCCATTCGATGGATCAGATTTTGCCAAATCAATTACACCGCTATGACCGATTTCATAACATTGTTCTCCGCACAACTTGATCCTATATACGGAAATTTTATAGATGCCCGCTTTCTCGATTGCTGGAATAAAAGTGAGAGCGTTTCCGGAGGACTCCGAGTAAATTGTATCTAATTCCCGATTCCCTCTGATTGCGGATCGAAACCACTCACCTTGTATGAAACATGCCTCGTCCCAGCAGTCCATAATCATTGTATAGCCCATCGTTTTGATTCCTCCAGTGTCAACATTTTAGAAATACCATTAATCTTCCTTCTTGGATCTTTTTTCATTTTCACCCCGATATATGTGAACGCAGCTTCTCGTCCCTTAATAGCCCAGATCATTAAGCTTGCACAGCGTCTAGCCAAGCCTCTGCAATCAGTGCGTGACCGGCTGGAGACGGATGCACGCCGTCGGGTGCCCAATAGCGCGGTGGAGCCAGTGTGCTCGCTTGTGCGAACAAGCCGTCCAGCGGTACGTACAGCGTGTTAAATTCCCGTGCAAGTTCTCTTACCGCATTGATTTTCGGATCCAGGTCCTCTCTCCACGGTTTTCGGTCCTCTGGTACAGGGAGTACAAACGGTTCAACCAGAATCAGTTTGGCATTCAGTGTTTCTTTCGTTTGTACGATGAGGTCCCTATACCCTTCGGCATAAGCTTCCACAGAGGTCGGCTCATTGCGGCACGAGTCGTTGATTCCGACATAAATCGAAACCCACGTCGGCTTCAAACCCAGGCAATCCTGCTGCCAGCGCTCCTGCAAATGCTTCACCCGATGCCCGCTGATTCCCCGGTTAATGAACTTGACCTGCTTCTTCGGATATTTGCTAGAAAATACTGCCGCAGCCATCAAGGCGTAGCCTCTCCCTAAGTCATTATCATTCTCTCTATTACGTTCGCAATCCGTAATACTGTCTCCCTGGAAAAGAACTACAGCCTGATCTTCAATTCTAGTCACAGAAATTCAACTCCTGTTACATAATGAATATATAAACGCTTTTCATTTTAAAATACTGAAAATCCGGATTTATTACCATGCAGAAAATGAACGTAAATGTATACATATTTTCACCACAAGAAGTAATAAGAGACCGATGAGTCGACTTCGGTAAGATCATCTCTTGGCTTCTGCCCGTCATCACCAGCGTCATTAGCGTGGCACACTTGAAGCACCGCATTAATTAACACTGTCTCATCATGAATCAGCCTCTTCACATTGTTTAACCCGATAAAGACCAAACCTTTCACCCCCTCCAAATAATCCCAATTCGTAAAAATTAAGACTAAGCTGAAGAGTAAAGAAAACAAAATAAAAATACTAAAGCCAAGCAAATTCGGGAGGATAAATAAATAACCAGCCAAATTCTCTCTCGTTTTCTTTTTCAGTCTCATAGACTCTACCTCTATGTGCCCAGTATAATGGAATAATTGGCTGGCATGAATGGGATAAATCATGCAGAAACAGTGAAATCCTTTGATCTTTACAGCGTAATTACGATGCGGTAGATTGACTTGCATCCAATCTTTCAGTATTGATTCTGCATACTTTTTGCTCCCTCTAGTCGATACAAAAAAGGGACTCTTATATTAAAAGTCCCCTCTCTGTTTTGCCAACTTTTGATGATTATTTAGCTGCTTTAATTGCTTGATCAGATCTTAATTTCAAAGCTTCCACTGCTTTATCAATGGATTGACTGCCCATGAAATACTTCTCGGACTCTTCTGTTACTATTTTTCTGATTTCAGCTGAAGCGGTCGTAATTGTCGTGAGTTTAAACGTGTAATTTCCTTGCAGTACCTTCATAAATGAGTCTTTATCGAAATATTGTCCTTTATCCCCAAACAACAGGTCGGCAATCTTATTCATATCCGCTTTCTTATTAGAAGGAATACGCCCTCCTGGAATCATGTCGGTATTACCTTCATTCAAATACCAGGCCAAGAATTTCATGGATGCTTCCTTGTTCTGGCTCTTCGCGTTTATCGAAATATTATCGCCCAATCCACCGCGGTTCACGTTCTTACCTTTTTCCCATTGCGGAGTAGGAGCGAAAGCAATCTGGAAATTACGGTTCGGATACGCTTTATCATCTTTAATATAACGAATTAAGTATGTTCCCGTATAAACCATGGCCGCCTTACCTGTTAACAGTTGGTCTTGTCCATTAACTTTATTAGCTACACCCTCTGCATATGGTATGAGTGCCTTGGCATCCAGTAACTGCTTCTGGATTTCTAGCCCTTTCCTCATTGCTGGGTTATTGAGATTGGATGTGCCATCAGGTGCGTAATAAGCGTTGACAGGTTGCGCAGAAGTGATAACGTCGAGAGCAATCGGCTCCCAATTTGGTTCTAGGAAACCACCGAATTGCCCCTGCTTCGTCAGCTTCTTCGCAAGAGCGACATACTCGTCCCAGGTCCAATCGAACGGAACTTTTTCACCGACAGCATCCAAAGAGGATTTATTAATCATCATGCCGTTCACCGATTTGGTACCAGGCAAGTAATAAATTTTACCGTCTTTTTTCATGATATTGTCGTTCCCAATTACACCATCCACATCGAATCCAACTTTGGGAATTAAGTCATTTAAAGGTTCGATCATTCCCGCATTAATTCTTTTATCCATAAGGGCATCGTTATAGTTGACGAAAAAATCAGGTGCATCTGTATTCGAGAGAAGCGCGGTATCCAATTTCGTATTCCCAGGATCGTCGTTAGTGTATCGCACATATTCCACTTGAATATCTTTATGCGCCGCATTCCATTTATCGACAACTGCTTGCGGGCCGCTCTCAATCGGAACACCGCCCCAAAATTTCAGCTTCACTTGTTGCGCTGCAGGCGAGCTACTTGCCGATGGCGCCGGAGTGCTCGTTGAATCTTCAGTCTTACCGCAAGCACTTACCAACATTGAAACGGTTACAACACAAGCAGCACCCATCATCATTACTTTTTTCATTGTTATGCCCCCCACAAAATTATTTGTATACATTCCAAATTATACAGGCAGTTCGGGAATAGCCGAATGGCATAATCTTATATGTTACCGTGTTTTTCTTTGGAGTTTAGGGCTGACTTCCGATATTCTAACGGAAAGACACCTTCTATTTTTTTGAAATATTTGCTGAAATGATTCGTATCACCATAACCGATCATCTCCGAGATTTCATAAATTTTATAAGATGGATCTTTTAACAGCTCGCGGGCTTTTTTCATTCTAACTTTCGTCAAATATTCGATGATTTTCTCTCCGGTTTCCTTTTTGAACAACACGCTTAAATAGCTCTCCGCAAAGCCTACACGTTTCGCAATATCCGCAACCTTCAAAGAAGTTTGGTATTCCTTCTGAATCATATCCATAACCTCGATAATCTCCGAGCGATACCTGATCTTCGTAGATTGGCGTATGTAATCAATGGTCAGAACCGTCCACCCCTGCAACCACTCTATAATTTCATGTAAGGTTTCCGCATTCCGGATGACATCAAACGGATATTGCCCATTATAGGAAGGAACAGAATAGATATCCTTTCCTATAGCCGCCAATTTTTTTTCAAAAAGGAACAACAATTGCAGCCACTTCTCTCGAATTACCTCCGGAGAGACGTCGGTTTGTTTCTGTTTTTCGCACCATAGCAGAATGGCTGCATGCAAGCGATCAGAGTTGCCCCCGTCGATCAGCTCATTCCAATATTCTTCCTGAAAGCTCTCCACGCTGCTATCTGTGTCGCTTCTTTCGAAGTCGTACATATAATGGACTTCCTTATCATAAAACCGGGCACTCAGTGCGTTCTCTGCTTTAACGAAAGCAGCGTGAAGATCGTACAGTTTAATATCATCCTTGACAATTCCGAAACTCAAGGATACTCGGGCAAACGTTGCAGCCGCAGAACGCATGTCGACTAACATGTCTTCGGATAACCTCTCCATCAAGATAGCAAATCTTCCATTCTTGACTTCGATTAATTCTCCGCCCCCATATTTTTTAAGAATTTCACTTAAAATATTAGCGATGGTAAACCCGAACAACTGTTCACTCTTAAACCTGCTTTCTTCTGCGATATGCTGATAATTATCGATAGAAACACAGATAACCCTGTACATTTGCTCTTTGTTAAGAAATTGAAATTCGCGCAACACATTGTCAGTCTCGAGACTTGTCCCTTGCTTAAGCAGTAAATTTCTTAGCAGCTTTTCTTTGGTCCCTTTCTCTAACTGTGCCATTTTAAAAGCCAGTTGGCGTTCCTCCGCATGCTTAATACGCTCTTCTTCCATGTCATTACGTATATCCTTACACTTGTCCAATAATTCCGTAGGCACCCATGCCAGTTTCAGAATATAATCGTTCGCGCCCATCCGGAGAGCTCGCTGAACATATTCGAAATCATTGTGATTGGACAAGACGATGATTCTTGTCTCAGGCCATTTGACCCTAATCGTACTCATCAATGCAATGCCGTCCATTTCAGGCATGCGGATATCGGTTAGCACAATATCACACGGACACGACTCCAGCATGGCAAGGGCTTGTTTCCCGTCTTCCGCTTCCCCGACCAATTCAAACCCGTTTTCATGCCATGGAATCAACGTTTTGAGCGATAGCCGCACTAATATTTCATCATCTACGATTAACACGCGCGTCATTCGCAATCCACCTTTCGAATTGGTAATCTGATATTGACCTGAAGTCCTCCATGCTCTAGGATGCCCAATGAAATACCATAAGCAGCTCCGAAATGCAGTTTAATTCGCTTATCCACATTCGATACACCGATTCCGCTGTATTTCGCATTACTGTCATTAGTCATTTGTTCCATAATTCGCGGTAATTCGCTCTCCTTAACGCCATTTCCATTATCTAGTACAGAAACGATCATCCCTACCCGATCCTCGGTATACGCCGCATTGATCCACACAGTTAATGGAAACCGTCCACCATGAATCAGGCTGTTTTCTACCAAAGGCTGCAAGCTGAATTTCAATACCTGCATCTCCATAAACTCTTCAGGGACATTCATTTGAATCTGAATATTGTCGAGATACCGAATTTTTTGCAACGACATGTATAGCTCTAAGTATTCAAGCTCTTGGCGTAGCGTCACATATTGCTCTGTTTGTTTCATGGAGAATTCAAGTAACTTGCCAAGCGCCGTAATCATGTCGCTCACATTCGGATTTGTACCCGAAAGCATTGCCATCAACTTGATGGAATTGAGTGTATTGAATAGAAAATGAGGGTTGATTTGCGCTTGTAGCGCTTGAAATCGCGCTTCCTCCTTATTTCTCTGCTCTTCCTCCAAATTCACGATTAATTGCTGCAGTCTCATCACCATTTGATTAAAATTGCGTCCCAAAAGCGCGATCTCATCTTGCCCTTTCAACACGACGGTTGTTTGGAAATCTCCCTTCCCGACTTGTTGCATCGATCGAAGAAGCGAATATATCGGCTTAGTCATCCGGATCATTATGACTACGAATACGACCATGCCAATGAGAAATACGAGCAGGATGCCGATTAATGAACGATTCTGGGTCTTGTCGAGCTGCTTCATAACTAGATCGTAAGGCATGAGATACATGAGGGACAATTCGACTTGCGGAACGTCTGCCCGATTCACGAAATAACGATTTCCGTGAATCATAATACTCCTAGAAGAAGTAGCTGCATCCTTATTCTCCGGAAATGCCTCTCCAACCTGAAGTTCGAATGCGTTTCCTTCCGTGTCCTTGATTCGTCCGTCGCTTGTTCTGATCAATAGTCGAGGAACACCGCCCTCCTGCATCACTTGCTTACCGAAAAACGACTCATTCGGTACGCCCACCGCAGCTACCAGATTGGAGCCGTCATTCGCGTAGAGAACGCGTGATAAAATGACAAAAGAGTCGATTTTCCCAGGATACGTATATCCAAGCTCCGAATTCAAATGACTAGAAAGCGACCAAAACGGGTAGCCCTTGGCTTTCCTTGCTTCTACGTACCACTTCTCGCCAGTCAATAGTACATAAGCATTCTGACTATTATAGTTAGAAAGCGTTGAGATGGTAACCTTCCGATCGTCAACAACTTGGAGAAAAGCATCACTATCCAGCAGTAAATCACGCGTAATTGTCAGTTTGGACTGCATTTGTTTCATGAAGGAATACGCATCATAATTACTGCTCCATTGCGGAAGATCAGCGCTATTGAACTGGTTAAAATCGGATTCGACAAATGCGGTGGCTTTGACCATTCTTATCGCCATATCATTCATCGCATCGGCTGACTTCTCCACCAATTCCTGATTGGTTGCATAAATTCCCTGTTCAATTACGGACTTGGAATGATAGGAATACGAAAAGAAAATAACAAGCGTAGGCACGACTACAAACAGGAGAAAGTTCAATATCAATTTGCCCCTGATGGAGTTCAAAGGATTCCAATTCATGTTCACTTGCAGCCTCCTGTTGCATGAAGAATAAATATTAAATTATACCCAGTATATCTCATCAAAGCATGTAAACAAAGAAAGAACCTTGCTAAGGTTCATAGATAAAGAGAAGGAGAGGTAAGTCCCTCCTTCTCTAGCTTTCATGGATTAAGCGTAACAACGGACTTCGCAAATCGCCGCTGAAGGATCTCCATTCGTCGCTTCTACAACGATGCGAATCTGATTCGTCAATAAGTCAGCCTTTCAATCCTGTGCTGGCAATACCTTCAACAAACCAGCGCTGACAAATAACGACGATCAATACAAGCGGTGCAAGTGCAGATACCGAAGCTGCCATGATAAGCGGATAATTTGTACCATTTTCATCCGTGTAGCTCGTTAAACCTAACGGTATCGTAAACAGGTCACGATCCCTGAGTAGAATAAGCGGATTTTCATATTCGTTCCAATGCCACGTAAACGCTAAAATCAATAAAGTCACCAGAGCAGGTTTAACTAAAGGCAGCGAAATTTGCCAAAACATTTTCCAGTATCCAGCACCATCAATTTTGCTGGCCTCGAATAATTCATTTGGCAGCGTGCTAAAAAACTGCCGCATCAAAAATGTCCCCAAAACACTAAACATACCAGGCAAAATAATAGCCGTATGCGTATTGATGAGATGCAACTGATCAAACATAATAAATTTCGGAACAAACAAGACTTGAGGCGGAATAATCATTGTAGCTAAATAAACTAGGAAAATCGTCTCTTTATACTTAAATCTCAGCTTGGCAAAAGCAAACCCGGCTAATGAGCTTGTCACAAGCGTACCCAACACTTGTAAGAAAGTGATTTTCATTGAATTCAGATAGAAAATATAGAAAGGCACAGGCCCTGTCCAAACCTTCTTGAAATTCGACCAATCAAACGTCTTTGGAATTAAGCGAATCGGAAATTCAAAAATATCCGCGCCGTTCTTAAACGATGCGGACAGCATCCACAGAAATGGTGAAACCATCAAGATACCGATACTTAGCGACAATAATGTGAATATAACTTTGCGAATGATATTCCTTTGAGATAAATTGAGCATCTGAATGTCCTCCTAGTACTGATCCTGCCATTTTTTTTGCGTTCTCCATTGAACGATCGTGACTAGGAAAATGACCAAAAACAATAGCCAGGAAACGGTCGCGGAATAGCTCATTTGGTTTAATTCAAACGCCTGTGAGTAAATGTAAAGCCCCAAGACGGTCGTTGATTGAAGCGGCCCGCCGTTCGTCATCACCTGAACAGATGGGAATACCTGCAGGGAGGCATTAATTAAGGTTACAGCTATCAAAAAGGAAGTAGGTTTCAGCATTTGAAGCGTTATGCTAGTAAACTGCTTTGTCGCAGAAGCTCCGTCGATGGAGGCCGCTTCATAGATCTCCTTGGAAATACCTTGAAGCCCTGCCATGTACAAAATCATCGCATATCCGATATAGGTCCAGACCGTCATTATGATAATTGAGATCAATGCCCAGCTCGGGCTTGCGAGCCAGCCAGGCGGATTCGATATGCCGATGGCTCTAAGCACCGCATTAATTGGACCTTCCGAGGAATTATACATAACCCGCCAAACAACTGCGATTGCAACCAAACTGCTCATGTAGGGAAGAAAAATGAGCGTTCGGATCGATTCCTTCAAGTAAACATGTTTGTTCAATAATGAAGCTAACAGCAGTCCTATCCCCATTGCCGCTGGCACCGAAATGACGGAAAAAATTACGTTATGCTTCAAGGACAGAAACACTGTCTCATCATGAATTAGCCTCTTCACATTGTCTAACCCGATAAAGACCAAACCTTTCAACCCCTGCAAATAATCCCAATTCGTAAAAATTAAGACTAAACTGAAGAGTAAAGGAAACAAAATAAACATACTAAAGCCAAGCAAATTCGGGAGAATAAATAAATAACCAGCCAAATTCTCTCTCGTTTTCTCTTTCAGTCTCATAGACTCTACCTCTCTTTCCCTCTATGTGCCCAGTATAATGGAATAATGGATTGGCATGAATGGGATAAACCATGCAGAAACAGTGAAATCCTTTGATCTTTACAGCGTAATTACGAACAAAAGTCCCGTGTCTGTTAACAGACAGCGGGACTTTTGTGTACTCTGTTACGGACTTACAAACTCGAACTTAACTGCATCTGCATTGACGTAGCTATTGTTCGCACTATTCGTCAACTCTACATAGCCATTCGTTCCCGAGGCGAATGTGAAATTCCCCAAAGAGACCCACCCTGGACTTGGTGCAACCTGTTCATTAACGTAAGTTATATGGTTACCTGTGGTATCGACTGGAATACTTACTGTACTTTCACAATGGCCCATTGTTCTTCAGGCGAACTGGTATAAGGGTTTTGAACAAGTGCACTACCGTCGAGCACACTGCCGTCTTTTACTTCCAGCGCTTTGCCGCTTCTTACATTGGACAGATGATACAAGCCTTTTCCGATAAATTCAATGTTCCATAATTGGTTCGTGGTTGCTGTATAGGTCCATTGGTTAATTAAAGCCCCGTCTGCAATTGATCCTCCTTTGGCAACAAGTGCGCAACCGCTATTCTTGTTTAATATTTTGTATTGCCCGTTGCCTACGCTTTCAACTTTCCATAATTGACTGTTCGCTCCCGTATACGGCGCTTGCATGGTATCTGCACCTGGACTCGGCGACCCTCCTATGATATCTAGCACTTTGTTGCTCTTCAAGTTCACAATTTTGTAGTATGAGGCAGAGTCGTAGCTATCGGCAATCTTTTGCATTTGCCAAAGTTGCCTGTCGTTTCCGTTATAAGCACGTTGATCAGCGGGGTTGCCGTCGCTAGAAGAACCGTTCAAATTTTCTAAAACCTTCCCACTATTTACATTTGCGATCTTGAAATAACCGTTGCCTACGCCGGAAATCGTCCATTGCTGACTTTTGCCCGGTGGGGCTGCGCTTGTTTCCGTATCGGCCGATTGTATGATAGAAGCGCCATTTGAAGTACTTCCACCCGATACATTTATCGCTTTACCGCTAAGTTTATTGACAAGCTTTAAATTGCCCAACCCTAAATCATCAATGATCCATTGCTGGTCAGCGGCATCGAGGCTTGTGCGCTGTGCTACGGCAGCCCCCTCACTTAAAGCGCTTCCAACTCCAAGCGCCTTACCGCTTCCTTTATTGACAATTCGGTACACCGCATTAGGATCAAACGTATCGATTCCTGTCGGCGTTGGAACCTCACTCGTGTAAGAACCGACTATGAAATCGTTTGCAGCAGCGTAGCCGCCAGAGGCAGAATTGGCTTGCAGTTTGATGTAACGAGCCGTTAGCGATGGGAATGTGACCTCTTTCATCATGGTGTCTGCATTCCAGGTGCCGGAGGTGATTAAGCTGAAATTGGTTCCGTCTTGACTAGAATAGAGCGAATACGAAGTGATTTTCCCGTCTGCCAGTCTCTTGACGGGCAAGTATTTAAGCATATTGATATTGTTATACGTGTAGCCTAAATCCAATGTAACGCTTTGTGGTAACGTGCTGCTAGATTGCCACACCGTTGTTTCGGTTTGATTCATTAATCCATCAATAGCATTACGGGCATTCCCGCTGCTCGCAGCGGCTGAATTGGCTGTAATGGGATGCTCTAGGACCGTTGGCTGCACTGGCAAGGCAGCCCTGGACAGGTTCGGCGACCAAGCCTCTCCAATCTCGGTTAGTCGATTCAAGACGTTGGGATCCAGTTCGCCTTGCCGATTCGGAGATACGTTAAGCATGAAATTGGTATATTTCGGCTCCAAATCGCCTAAGTGGCTGTATACAACGTCACTCACACTGAGCAGTTGAGCATTGGTCATGGTCGGATGCCAGAACCAACCGCCGGGAGCTAAAGGCTTGCCTTGATTGGCTACATAGGTGTTATTAGCCGGAGACCATGATCCGACTGGCTCTTCGAAATTAACAACTTCCGCGTTCCATGGTTGCCCCACGGTATTATGATCGGATATTAAAATATTCGGCTGCAGGCGCTTCACATGTTCACGAATTTTCTGATAGGGAGCCTCATTGTGGCCCATTTTCCAACCCCATCCGTCGAAAATCAGCACGGGAATTTCCCCATAATTGGTGAGCAGTTCCGTTAGTTGCCCTTTGATGAAATCGATATCCGCTCTGCTGACCGTACCTGTATCAATACCTTGCTGGCGGTCCCAAATGGAGTAGTACAACCCTGGCGTAATCCCTCTGGAACGCATCGAATCCACGAATTGCTTAACAATATCATGCGGATACGCACTGTTCATCACATTATAATTGCCGTACTTTGTTGGCCACAAGGCAAAACCGTCATGGTGCTTGGTCGTCAGCACCGCAAATTTCATTTTGGCGGATACGGCAGCGTCAGCCCACTGATCCGTATTTACCGTCGTCGGATTGAAGGTGAGCTGGTTTTGTCCAGGAGTCGCCCACTCCTCATTCGTATAAGTAGCCATATTGTAATGAATAAACATGCCGAACCGCAAATCAGCGTAATTCTTTTGATTCGTGTACGTGTCGGCGAAGGCGGGAATTACTGTACCAACAAACAACGTAAAGCCAAGACTCAGACAGACAAAAAGTTTATGGCGAATCCTCATTGAAATAACCTCCCATAATATGATGATATTAATTTCCATGAATCGAAGGTTCGTGATCTCCCCCATCTGTCAGCTTTCACCATTCCCGCGTCGCGGGGTCTTCCGCCATCTCATCACCACTTCTCCCAAAAAGAAGTGCAAGTCAGGAGGATACCCTCGCAGAACTTGCACTCATGAAATCTAATAACAATTTTTATTTTCGAATTGTCGAGAAGGTTACGGACTTACAAACTCAAACTTAACTGCATCTGCATTGACGTAGGTATTGTTCGCATTATTCGTCAACTCTACATAGCCATTCGTTCCCGCGGTGAATGTGAAATTCCCCAAAGAGACCCACCCTGGACTCGGTGCAACCTGTTCATTAACGTAAGTTATATGGTTACCTGTGGTATCGTGCACGTTGAACGGAGCATTGGTGGCCCGATAGGTAGAGCCATCCGGTAACTTGTAGGACACCTTATAGGTACCGGCACTTGGCAAGTTTGGCGTCCATTTCACCTTTTTCGTTCCAGTTCCAGATCCTGCATACACATAGTTAGACCCCTGAAAATTCGGTAAACTCGTGGATGAGATCCATGAACCTGTGAGTTCGGCGGCTGTATTATCTACAATGATTTCCGAGCTATTACTCACGTATTTGATTCTTGGATCCGTGTCCACATTGAGCAATTGATCCTGATAACGCACAATCGGCTTCGTTCCGAAAGGAGAATCGATCTGCGCCGATACCAATTGCCCGTTCGCCCACTCGATGCTGAGCTCGTATCCGCCTCTCGCCTTGACGCCTACGATTTTCCCGCTTGTCCATGCTGTTGGGAGCGAAGGGAGCAGTTCAATTTCTCCGGATTGACTTTGCACAAACAATTCTGGATAATAAGCGCCTCTCACTTGCCATTGGTTCGAACTACCTGTCGGGTAAACGGATGCAAGGGAAACAGCTTTATTCCCATCATTAAGACGCGCCCACATGTACGCGGGATCTGGAAGAGTCGCACCCGCTCCGCGCATAGTCAGCGAAACTTTAGCTGCATTAAATAGAGCGGGTGTCCCCCTCTTCGTAATCTGGTCAAGAAAACCAACGCCAATTAAATGGGAGGCATGGCGGTGGCTGGGGTCAGAGATCGCGTAGTCATTGTTCCATTCCTTGATTTCACCACTGTTTCCAATCTTATAAGGAAGCAGCTTGGGTAAGGCCGTTCTAACACGATTCAGCAAATCAACATCTGCTGGAGAATCGGCTTCCAATATACTGCCTGCTTCGAGAACATTTTCAAACAACTCTCGAATTACGGTCATATCGACTGTTGAACCTTGACTGACTGCAGCCTTTGTTCCATCCGAAAGCTTATACAACGCCTCAGGAGAAGTAGAAGGCGATGTCACGAGATAGCCGTCCTTATTGGTAACGAGATAATCCAATGCAAATTCCGCGGAGCCCTTCATAAGAGGGAATGCGGTGTCACGAAGAAATACCTTATCCTGCGTAAACCGATATTTATCGTAAGCATTAAACATGAGCCATATGCCGCCCGTAGGCCAAAGCGCGTATTGATTCCCCCCGTCTGAAAAGGAGGTTTTCGCCCAAACATCTGTTGCGTGCGGCACCATCCACCCGTCAAAGCCGTAATCGATTTGTGCAGTTTTCGCTCCGTTGACGGCTAAATTTTTAATATACTTCCAGAGCGGATCGCCATTCTCAGTCAGATTCCCCGTCTCAATTAACCCATACGTTTTTTCTACGTTTTCATTTAGGAAATGCCCACCGTTAAAGGCAGGCTTCCAATTGAATTCCCACATGCCATTCCCATTTTGGGGACGGTCGAATGTATTCGCCCTGGAAGCAGCAATCATAATATAACGAGCGTACTGGTAGGTAAGCGTGTAGGGTCTCGAAGCATCTGAATTACCATTTACTTCCGCCCATAACCTGCGAAACAAACTCCGATAATCGGTCTGATGTGCATCCAGGAGTTGTGTATAGGTTTTGGCAAAAGCGGCGTTTATAATTCCCGTTACGATTGGGGTAGGATTAATGCCGCCTTGACTTGGATTCGGATTCGTAAACGGATCCTTGTAACTTGTCGCGTCAGCATATAGGAGTTCGATGACCGTAGCGCCAGAAATGTTCAAATTACCTCCCGTTGCTGTGATGGTTCCTCCCGTCGTTCTAGCACGAAGACGAGCGTCAAACGTCATCCCTCTCCCGTTCCCCCACTGACTTGCGTCATTATCGTAAGGGGCAGTTCCTTTCATCTGGATCTCGCTGCCAGATGAAGATACTGTACCGTGTGTGTTCATTTCCGGCGGTAGAGCCATCTTAGCCGTCATACTCATCGGCTGGCCGCCGTCATTGGTCATTCGTATGACCATAACGCGGTCCGGGTTACTGGCAAATACTTCACGCGTATACGTTGTGTTTCCCACTTTATACTTGGTTGTAACAACCGACTTGTCCAGATGAAGCTCACGATTATAGTTCGTATATCCCGTCGTATTCGGGACATCCAGAATGATATTGCCAATCGGCAAGAAATTAGCCAATTTCGTTGCTCCCCACATACCCGCTGCTGCCGTATCAGCTAACTTCAATTTACTCTCGCGATATGTGACTGTTGTTGCCGTATCAGCCCCAGCAAGCAAGCTTCTTGTAGCATCCAGAGCTGTTTTACGACTTGGATTATAATCATTGAAAGGTTCACCGGAATGAAACGTTTTATCGTTAAGTTGAAGAATTTCGGTAGCTACGCCACCTGACACTTTAGCGCCGAAGTAACCATTTCCAACGGGGGCTCCATTAAAATCTGTCCCACTGGCAGGCGTTGTCCAATTAAATTTCAAATCATCCCAATTGCCTGTTTTTTGAACAGGCAGTGCTGTACCCCCTACATTTGCATGAGCTTGATTCGATGTTCCAACTGAAATCAAGCTTGTTACGAGTAGAGAACTAACAAGCAAACTGATCAAACTTTTTCTCATCTTTTCTCCTCCTTAGATGTTCTGGTGAATCTGACACATATAGATGTGGCCACTCTTTGATTTGCCAACACATTGACGCTTGGCATGATCACAAAAATTTTGATCATATTTTCATCCTTCTTGTGAATTTTCCCAGAAGGATAACTAGCATACTTACTGTACTTTCACAATGGCCCATTGTTCTTCAGGCGAACTGGTATAAGGGTTTTGAACAAGTGCACTACCGTCGAGCACACTGCCGTCTTTTACTTCCAGCGCTTTGCCGCTTCTTACATTGGAAAGACGATACAAGCCCTTTCCGATAAATTGAATGTTCCATTGTTGGTTCGTCCATTCATGATAAGGCCATTGGTTAATTAAAGCCCCGTCTGCAATTGATCCTCCTTTCGCACTAAGTGCGTCATCGCTATTCTTGTTCAATATTTTGTATTGCCCGTTGCCTACGCTTTCAACTTTCCATAATTGACTGTTCGCTCCCGTATACGGCGCTAGATTAGTATCTGCACCTGAACTCGGCGACCCTCCTGTGATATCTAGCACTTTGTTGCTCTTCAAGTTCACAATTTTGTAGTAAGACGCAGGAATGTAGTTATCCGCAATCTTTTGAACTTGCCAAAGTTGGCTGTCGTTTCCGTTATAATCACGTTGATCAGCGGGGTTGCCGTCGCTAGAAGAACCGTTCAAATTTTCTAAAACCTTCCCACTATTTACATTTGCGATCTTGAAATAACCATTACCTACGCCGGATATCGTCCATTGCTGGCTTTTGCCTGGGGGGGCTGCACTCGTTTCCGTATCGGCCGATTGTATGATAGAAGCACCATTTGTAGTACTTCCGCCCGATACATTTATCGTTTTACCGCTAAGTTTATTGACAAACTTAAAATTGCCCAAACCTAAATCCTCTATGATCCATTGCTGGTCTGCCGCATCGACGCTTGTTCGCTGAGCTACGGCTGCTCCATCGGTTAAAGCGCTTCCAACTCCGAGCGCCTTACCGCTTCCTTTATTAACGATTCGATACACCGCATTCGGATCAAACGTATCGATTCCTGTCGGGGTAGGAACATTGCTGGTAGAAGAGCCGACTTCCAATTCTTTTGCAGCGGCATAACCGCCTGTCCCCGTATTAGCTTGCAATTTGAAATAGCGAGCTGTTTGGGACGGGAACGTAACCTGTTTCATCTTGTAATCACCGTTCCACGTTCCGCTGGCAACCGTGCTAAAGTTCGTTCCGTCTTGGCTGGCAGAGAGGGAATAAGATGTAATTTGTCCGCCAGTTAATTTAATAGAAGGTAAATAGTTCAACATATTAATATTGTTATACGTATAGCCTAAATCTAATGTAATGCTTTGCGGTATGGAGGCGGCGGATTGCCATACCGTTCCATTAAGACTGGCAAATCCATCAATGGCATTATTCGCTACACCGCTGCTGCTTTTGGCTGAGTTTGCTGTAATCGGATGCTCCATCATGATTGGCTGTGGGGGCAAAGGGGCACGTGAGGCATTCGGCGTCCAAGCCGCGCCAATCTGCGCCAACCGATTCACGACATTGGGATCCAGCGCTCCTTGCCGGTTCGGGGATACGTTTAAAATGAAATTTGAGTATCTAGACTCCAAAACATTTAAATGGTCATAGACGACGTCCGACACGCTTCTCGGCTCAGAGGTGGTCATAGACGAATGCCAGAACCAGCCGCCGGGAAGTAGGGTGGTAGCTTGGCTGGCTGCATACGTATTATTGGCAGGAGCCCAATGCGTTGGTCCTAATGGTTCTTCAAAACTTACGATATCCGTATCAAATTGCTCACTCTCAGCTTTAACGGTGGTAATCATAATATTAGGCTGAAGGCGCTTCACGAGTTCGCGAATTTCTTGGTAAGCTACCTGGTTGCCCACTTGCCATGCCCAACCGTCAAAGAACAATACAGGAATTTCCCCGTAATTGGTAAGCAGTTCTGTTAATTGCCCCTTCATAAAATCGAGATCCGCTCTGCTAATAATATTTTTATCAATCCCTTGCTGACGGTCCCAAATCGAGTAGTATAAACCTGGCAAAATCCCTTTGGAACGCATAGAATCGACATATTGTTTGACGATATCATGCGGATATGAGCTGCTCATCACGTTGTAAGTACCGTATTTCGTTGGCCACAAGGCAAACCCGTCATGGTGTTTGGTCGTTAACACCGCATATTTCATGCCTGCGGATTGAGCGGCATCAGCCCACTGATCCGTATTCACTGACGTGGGGTTGAAGATAAGCGGGTTTTGTCCTGGAAGTGCCCATTCCTGATCTGTGTAAGTACCCATATTGTAGTGGATAAACATGCCGAACCGTAAATCAACATAGTTCTTTTGGTTCGTGTACGTGTCGGCGAAGGCGGGAATTACTGTACCAACTAGCAACGTAAGGCCAAGACTCAGACAGACAAAAAGTTTATTGCCAATCCTCATTAAAATAACCTCCCATAATATGATGATATTGATTTCCATGAATGATTCGAAGGTTCGTGATCTCCCCATCTGTCAGCTTCCAACATTCTCGCGTCGCGGGGGCTTCCGCCATCTCATCACCACTTCTCCCAAAAAGAAGTGCAAGTCTGAAGGAACCCTCACCGAACTTGCACTCATGAAATCTCATAACAATTTTTATTTTCGAATTGTCGAGAAGGTTACGGACTTACAAACTCGAATTTAACTGCATCTGCATTAACGTAGCTATTGTTCGCATTATTCGTCAACTCTACATAGCCATTCGTTCCCGAGGTGAATGTGAAATTCCCCAAAGAAACCCACCCTGGACTCGGTGCAACCTGTTCATTAACGTAAGTTATATGGTTACCTGTGGTATCGTGCACGTTGAACGGAGCATTGGTAGCCCGATTGGTGGAGCCATTCGGTAACTTGTAGTACACTTTATAGGTACCGGTACTTGGCAAGTTTGGCGTCCATTTTACCTTTTTCGTTCCAGTTCCAGATCCTGCATACACATAGTTAGAACCATGAAAATTCGGTAAACTCGTGGATGAGATCCATGAACCCGTGAGTTCGGCGGCTGTATTATCTACAATGACTTCCGAGCTATTACTCACGTATTTGATTCTCGGGTCCGTGTCCACATTGAGCAATTGATTCTGATAACGCACAATCGGCTTCGTTCCGAAAGGAGAATCGATTTGCGCAGAGACCAGTTGCCCGTTCGCCCATTCGATGCTGAGCTCGTATCCACCTCTCGCCTTGACCCCTACGATTTTCCCGCTTGTCCATCCAGTTGGTAAAGAAGGAAGTAGTTCAATTTCACCGGCATGGCTCTGAACGAACAACTCGGGAACATAAGCGCTAATCGTCTGATACTTATTTCTGTTCGGATCTATGGCGAATAATTTATGGGCCGCAACAGCTTTGTCTGGTTTTCCAAGACGGGCCCACATATACGAATTATCCGGAAGGTAACCTCCAGTCCCGCGCAATTCCAAAGATTTATTGGCTGCTGCGAATAAGTCCGGGGTTCCCCGTTTCGTAAGCACATCGCGCAACATTAGGCCAACCAGATGCGAAGCGTGACGATGCGAAGGATCCTTGCCAGGGTAATCGTTACTCCATTCTTTCAACTCTCCCTGACTTCCAATAGCGAATGGAAGAAGATGAGGGATTGCCACATTAATCCGGTTAATCAAATCCAAGTCTGCCGCACTGTTTGGTTGCAAGACGCTTGCGGCTTCAAGCACATCATGGAAGAGTTGGCGGATGAGCGACATATCCATCGTGCTGCCTTGACTCACCGCAATCTGAGTCAGATCCGACAGCTTGTATTTATTTTCCGGCGAAGTGGACGGCGAAGTGACGAGATAACCATCCTTATTGGTCACGAGCAGATCAAGCGCGAATTCCGCCGCTCCCTTCATCAGCGGATAAGCGGTGTTCTGAAGGAACGTTTTATCTTGCGTAAACAGATAATGCTCGTAAACCGCATTCATCAGCCATATGCCGCTGACTGGCCATAACGCATATTCGTTATCTCCGTTGCCGAGCGTTGCTGTCGTCCATATATCGGAGTAGTGTGAGGACAACCAGCCGTTAAAGCCGAAATCCACCTGTGCGGTTTGCGTGCCTTTGATCGACATGTTTTTTATCCACTTCCATAGCGGGTCGCCTACTTCAGGCAAGTTAGAGGTTTCAATATTGGCATAAAACTTTTCCACATTTTCATTTAGAAAATGGTTGGAAAACGTCACGGGCTTCCACTCAGGGTTCCACATGCCATAACCATTACGGGGTACATCGTTCCCGCGGGATGACGAGATCAATTCATAGCGGGAGTATTGATAGGTTTTGATATTTTCTAACCCGACACCCGTGTTTCCGTTTACCTCCACCCAAAGTCTACGGAATAGTTCCCTGTAGTCGTTCAAATGTGCGTTCAGGAGATCATTGTACGATTTCGCGAACGCCGCATTCATCGTAGCGCTTACAATTGGTGCGGGGTCATTCCCGCCTTGACTCGGATTCGGAAGCGTGAATGGATCCTTGTAACTAGTTGCGCTGGAGTAAGTAAGAATAATTTCATTGGCGCCCTGGATGTTCAAATTACCGTTAACCGGAGTAATGCTTCCACCGGTGGTTTTCGCCCTCAGCCGAGCGTCGAATGTTATGCCTCTTCCTGGCGCCCAGAGGGAATCATATCCAAAATTATAGGGCGCCGTTCCCGTCATGGTAATCTCATTCCCGGAAGACTGAACGGCAGCATGACCCGTCATCTCGGTTGGATACGTCAACTTGGCTGTCATGCTCATCGGTTTGTTCTCGTCATTTGAAATCCGCATCATAACGACGTTATCCGGATAATTGGCAAATACTTCTCGGGTATACGTCGTCGTGCCGACCTTATATTTCGTGGTGACCGTAGCCCGATCCAGATCAAGCACACGGGAATAGCCCGTAAATCCTGCCGTGCCCGGCACGTCGAGCACCATCTTGCCAAGTGGAAGGTATACGGCACCGCCTTCAAATTTCCCCCACATGCCTTTTGCCGCGGTTTCTGCCGCCTTCAACTTCGCTTCCCTATAAGTGACGCTAGTCGCCGTATCCGCTTCCGCCAGCAAACTGCGAGTCTGCTCCAGAGCCGTACGTCGGTTAGGGTTAGAATCGTTAACAGGCTCGCCGGACCAGAAGGTTTTATCGTTAAGCTGCAACGTGTCCGATGCGACTCCACCAGCTACTCTTGCTCCGATACGGCCATTGCCGACGACTGTGCCAGTAACATCGTTTCCGCTCGCTTCTGTTGCCCATGTATATTTTAACTGATCCCAATTTCCAGCTTTTTGTTCAGGCAGGAACGTGGATCCGGAAATCGCATTAGACTTCTGTGGAATAGCGCCGCTTACAAGCAATGTTCCTACCAATAAAGCGGCAAATAGCATCTTTCTATTTTTGAGCATACATGTTCCTCCTTTGAACTTTCCCATCTTTTACGTAAGCGCTTCCACTTTTATGGCTTCTTTTTCATCTCTCCTCCCAAATAATGAAGAATCAGCTTAAATGATCATTTGTTTGTTCACCTCGCTTAACTTCCGTGTACCTTCACTTTAATGGATAAGTGTACCAGCATAAATGGGTAAAACCGTGTAAAAACAGTGAAATCCTTTGATCTTACTTTATGCTCATAACAAAAACAGCTTCGCCGCCCTGAGAGATGAGCTTCTTCAAAGCGACAAATCCTGTTAAGAGAACTGTAGGACGCTATATTGTCAAATAGCAGGGATACTAGGGTCATAGCGGAATTACAGTAGGACCATCGAATCAAGGTCATGCAAATATAGGCAGTACAGTGCTGCCTGCAAGCGGTTAGCGGCTTCGTTAATGCTTCGTTGTAAACGGACTGGCCGGAAGACCCGCCTGATTGAACAAATTAGGATTTTGAGGTGCCTTACTGTACGCATAACGCACGTACACCGGGGATGGAACAGAAGCGGATGTTACCTCGATGGTGTTGTTTGACTGATTGATCGTCGCCGCAGCCGATGTGAAGATCCCATTCGCACCCGCAATCTCAAACTCTTTCAGGGTGCCGCCGCTCGTCTGTCCGTATACGTCTTTGATCATGAGGCCGCCGCCGAGTGAGTTCGCTTCAAACTCAACAATCATTTTGTTACCGTTTATGGTTGCGTTCTTGAATAACGGACCTGTGAACACGACCGAGGACTGACCCAGAATCATATTCTTTGCCATCAAAGACATACGCTTGCCGACCGTATCTTTGCCGGGCGGATGAATGTTCGTAGATGTTTGATGGTCGGTGTCTAATGTAACGACCATACCGATTTGTGATGGATTGGTTACATTCTTCAACGCAAGTCGTTGAGCTTCACGCACAGCCGTGAAATCGGAGACCGTGTAACGCGCCAACTGCGCATAGAAAAAGGGCAGATCGGCTTCCGCCCATTGCTTCCGCCAATCATTGATTAAGGTAGGAAAGGCTTCCGTATACATGGTTCCTCGCTGGTAGTCATTCTCCCCTTGAAACCATAATACCCCGGCTATTTTATACTTAGTTATCGGGGCTATATGATTATTATAAATGACTCCATCATTTGCCGTGTAATTCGGCGAGTCGTTTTCCGATGTGCTGCGAATCCATTTCGTAATATCAGTGCCGCCCCAGGCAGTCGATATAAGGCCGATGGGGACATTCGGATTTTCTTGCAACAGTTGGTCTGCAAAAAATAGGCCGATCAGAGACAGCTCCTTGTTATTATTTTCAGATAAGCTCAACCACGAGTTGCTGCTGTCTCTAAACGGAACATTGAAACGAGCTTCGCTCGCAGCGATGCTAGCTAGAGTGAAGTGTTTAATCATTGGGTTCGTGGGAAGGGAGGGGTAGTATGTCGGGTTACTCGCCGAATTGGAATATCTCCAAGCCATGTTGGACTGTCCTGCAAGTACGAATACGTCGCCCACATACACGCCTTCAATCGTCTTCGTATTGCCGCCGCCTGCAATTGTAAGCTTGTATGGCCCTCCTGCAGGCAGTGGGGATAATGAGGCATCCCAATTCCCGTTGGCATCAACTACTGCGTTCTGTTGTGACATGGAACTTCCATTGCTTAAGCTAACGTTAAGTTGTACCCCAGCAACTCCTTTTCCCCAAATGACATGGTTTTTGTTGCGCTGCAGCACCATATTTGTCGTGAAGAAATTAGGCAGTGTGATCCCTGTTTCTCCATTCGGAACCAAAACAACTTCAAACTTCGAGTTATCTCCGTTATCTACGGTTGACTGAATAAATTGGGTTGCACTCGTTTGGGATGCACCGGGTATACTGATCTCCTTGCCGCTATTGCTGTTCAGCAGCTGATAATGACCTCCGCCGAGGTCATCCAATTTCCATTCATCATCAGCCGCAATCCCTGCCGTGTAAGACCTTTGGATAATTTTGGCTCCATCGGAAGTAGAATAGCCCCAAACCGCAAGCGCTTTGCCGCTGTTTTGGTTAATAATCTTGACATATCCTCCGTCTAATTTAACTACGTTCCAAAGCTGACTAGACGAGCCATTATACGGTTTTTGAATAACCCGAGCGAGATCGCTCGAACTGTTTCCCTCCACATCAAGCGCCATGCCTGAGTGGACGACAACAAATTTGTAAGCCGGTGGAGATACTTGTTTGATCAGAAATTTCTGATTATCTATGTTTGTTTTACTCAATTGAGTCAACGGAGTCCCGGCCATTTGACTTTCGTCTGGAATATTGAGCGCTTTGCCGCTGTTTCGGTTAATCAGTTGATAATATCCCGATTCTGCGTCCGTTATCAGCCATTCATCATTTGCAACACCCCCGGGGGCATACGTAGTTTGAACAACGCTGGCATTGTTGGAGGTGGAAGCATCCATAACACTTAACGCTTTGCCGCTATTCTTGTTGATGACTTTATAGTAGTTGCCGTCCAGATTCGTAATTTCCCACTTCGCTTCGTCCATGCTGGCATCCGACCCTTGAATAACCGGCGTGCCTTCTTGGGTATCGGATGTCCCCGATACGCCGATGGCTAAGCCGCTTTGTTTCGCTGTAATGGTGTAGGTCTCTCCGGAGATAATCCCGGCTGTGGCGGCGTGCGCTTTTCCCGCTGTTCCAAATAATGGGGAGACCAACGCGCACAATAAACTTGCCGCAATACCCGCTGCAAATAGGCTGATTTTACTTTTCCTGATTCCCGCCATAGATAACTTCCTCCTTTTGTAATTGCTGAGTCACGAAAACGTCTAAAAATCGAGTCTGTCATGCCGTTTGAGGACGTTGCCGGAGTCATGAGTGCGTTTCAGATATAACTGTAAGCGTTTACAACATAAGAATCATCCCCCCCACACAAAAGTATTTGGATACATTTAAAATGATACAAACAAAGATCGTGCAAGCAAATGGCATAATCTTATATGTTTGTGTGTTTTTCTATGGATAATCCCTGACAACGGGGTTATCCTAGATTACTTCAAAAGCTCAACTTGACAATCTATTACAGGTTTTCGGTCATGATGAAATGTTCGATTTAATGAAGATTACTCACGAGAATACCTAAATGGAGATTCGTTAATAGCTCAATATCGTTTCGAAATTGATAATATAAGGGATTTTCTTTTTATCCGTTTTAATTATAGGGACTTTCTTGTCGCCTACACGATTTGCAAAGGGGGCAATCGCTGTTTATTAAAGATATTTGCTTTTATGTAGTTAGTGATAGTTTTGGAATTCTGATATTTGAACATAGTAAATCCAGTTAATTATTGTAGCCGTCATCATTTCATGTCGGCTGACTAATAGCTCTTCTTTCTTGAGTTGGCGTATTTTCCTGCGAGTAGTCCTTTCGTTCTTGGATAGTGCCGGTCTTTACGGACGGGAAGTAGATTGCGTTTGATTTCATCAACAATTGCAACCATTCGTGCCTTTCGCTCCTGGTCACTCTTCTCTAGAATGAAATGAATGAGATCCTTTTTCATAATGCCTATAGCAATATTTTTGTTTATGGCCATAACGTGTTTACCGTCATGTCCTTTTTCTTGTTCCAGTTCCATTTGTGCTTCGAGCATGATGTCATTCATAATGTTGCAGAGATAGATCGTGGCATAAATATCCTGTTCTAACAAGATCGGCTTTGTACCTATGAAATTCTCAATGCCAAGTTTGTTTTTAAGGTCATCATAGGCGGTTTCTAGATCCAAACGCATGCTGTAGAGCTCACCAATTTCTTTTGTTGAGAATTCTTCAGGAATGATGTTCGTTGCCAGATATTCGTATTCACCACTTTGCAGCAATACACGCACAACCTAAGATGTATGCTACCTGCTTTCATCAGTTTATCTGCGGTAGAAGTGTCTCTATGTGGATGAATTCTAGTCTTGTCAAATACAATCTCAACTAGGCAATCATCACTTTCCATTTGTTTTTGTTCTCGCTTGAAGGTGGTAGCTTACAATCTGACCAGAAATTTTTGTCGCCGATCCATCAGATCGATAAAAAATTCAGCAGACGGGTAACCTCGATCGAAAATAATCACACAAGGATGGATGCCAATCACTTTGGCCATATTTTCAATATGTAGGAGTGCCTGCTCCCGCTCACTAAACTTCCAACGATTAATGCTACAGTCAACGATCATTTTGTTGATCGTATCGTACAAACAGGAAATGCCCAACTGAGCCTGTGGCTTTACATTTGTTTTTGAAGCATTCCCAAACAGGATTCAATTTTAGCCGCTGCTTTAAATAGCCAACTTTAGATATAGTCTCTTTTAAAGCCAGCAATTTTTTGAGACTTTGCAATTCCATGTGAAGTGTTCTTCCTTTTCTGAATAGTACGCTGAGCATCAAGTTATCCAATGACATTTTTCTAATACAAGTGAAGTGAGTTTCTTTCAATGCTCTACACAAATTAACAAAGGCAGACGTTTTTGCGTAAATCATGTCTTCAGAGATACGAGATTCTGAATTTCTTACTACACTCACCCCGTTTCAATCATCATATACCAATCGTGGCTTCACTTTAGCATAGGCAGCCTTAAGATAGGGGATTTGTTCTTCAGTTACAGGGCCGAGGTTGGCTCTCACGGTTTGAACAACCTTGCCGTTTACCCTCTTATTTTCCACGTTCTCCAACAGGAGGACGTTACGGAGAGAAGCACCATTTTTATAGTGAAGCGCTACAACAGATAACCGGTATTCCCCCAGTCACCAGACACCGGCGCTTCCATACAAAAAAACAACCTCTGTTTGAGATTGTTTAGAATAAAACATTTAATGATGTTTGTTAACTTTACGAAACGACTCTATAGAGTACAGTTTAGAAGAATGCTGAGAATCTTGAAATAGTGACATGACCTGCGCTGTTTGCTATTACTGGTGAATTAGCAATAGTAATAGGAAACCCAGATATATTTCTAAACTGAATTGTATCTCCAACAGCAAAGGCCTCAACTTGAACTAAAACCAATTGACCACTTGTTGCTGAGGTTACAGCAGGAGCGAGATATGCAGTAGAATTATTTAGTGATAACCCAATTGTTGATTCTGGTAGTGTGGCAGCTGCAAGATTTACAACAACACTAATGTTGTACAAACCCGCAGTTTGTATTGTGAAAACACTTGTTACTGCGTTATAAGTAAGTGCAGTAAATTGGTTTGGAGTAATATTTAAAATATTTGATCCCGAAGCAATTGTCTGAGGTTGAATATTACCGTTAAAGTATGCATCTACAAACGTAGGAGGTGGGCCAGTGGGGCCGGTTGCTCCTGTTACACCTAACCCCGTTGCTCCAGTAGCTCCTGTTGTACCATTTGCACCAGTTACTCCTGTTGCTCCTGTTACTCCCGTAGCGCCAGTTGCTCCCGTTGCTCCCGTTGCTCCTGTTGTACCATTTGCACCAGTTACTCCTGTTACTCCTGTTACTCCTGTTGCTCCTGTTACTCCCGTAGCGCCAGTAGCTCCAGTTGTACCATTTGCACCAGTTACTCCTGTTACTCCTGTTACTCCTGTTGCTCCTGTTACTCCCGTAGCGCCTGTTGTACCATTTGCACCAGTTACTCCAGTTACTCCAGTTACTCCAGTTACTCCTGTTACTCCTGTTACGCCCGTAGCACCCGTAGCGCCCGTTACCCCTGTAGCACCAATTGCCCCCGATACGCCAGTAGTCCCTATTGCCCCAGTTCCCCCTGTAGCTCCTGTTACTCCAGTAGCCCCTGTTACTCCTGTTATTCCAGTTTCACCCATAGCTCCTGTTACGCCCGTAGCACCCGTAGCGCCCGTTACCCCTGTAGCACCAATTGCCCCCGTTACGCCAGTAGTCCCAGTTACTCCTGTTGCTCCAGTAGCCCCTATTGCCCCAGTTCCCCCTGTAGCTCCTGTTACGCCCGTAACGCCCATTACACCTGTAGCACCAATTGCCCCCGTTACGCCAGTAGCTCCAGTTACTCCAATTGCCCCAGTTTCACCCGTAGCTCCTGTTACGCCAGTAGTCCCCGTAGCGCCCGTTACACCTGTAGCCCCTGTTACTCCTGTTACTCCAGTTTCACCCATAGCTCCTGTTACGCCCGTAGCGCCCGTAGCGCCCGTTACACCTGTAGCACCAATTGCCCCTGTTACGCCAGTAGCTCCAGTTACTCCAATTGCCCCAGTTTCACCCGTAGCTCCTGTTACTCCAGTAGCACCCGTAGCGCCCGTTACCCCTGTAGCACCAATTGCCCCAGTTCCCCCTGTAGCTCCAGTTACTCCAGTAGCCCCTGTTACTCCTGTTATTCCACTTGCACCAGTTGCTCCAGTTGCTCCAGTTTCACCCATAGCTCCTGTTACGCCCGTAGCCCCCGTAGCGCCATCTGCCCCTGTTACTCCAGTTGCTCCAGTAGCTCCTGTTGCCCCAGTTTCACCCGTAGCTCCTGTTACCCCTGTAGCACCAATTGCCCCCGTTACGCCAGTTACTCCAGTTACTCCAATTGCCCCAGTTTCACCCATAGCTCCTGTTACGCCCGTAGCGCCCGTTACCCCTGTAGCACCAATTGCCCCCGTTACGCCAGTAGCTCCAGTTACTCCAGTTACTCCAATTGCCCCAGTTTCACCCGTAGCTCCTGTTACCCCTGTAGCACCAATTGCCCCCGTTACGCCAGTAGTCCCTGTTACTCCTGTTACTCCTGTTGCTCCAGTAGCCCCTGTTACTCCTGTTATTCCAGTTGCACCAGTAGCTCCAGTTTCACCCATAGCTCCTGTTACGCCCGTAGCACCCGTAGCGCCCGTTACACCTGTAGCACCAATTGCCCCCGTTACGCCAGTAGTCCCAGTTACTCCTGTTGCTCCTGTTATTCCAGTTGCACCAGTTGCTCCAGTTTCACCCATAGCTCCTGTTACGCCAGTAGCACCCGTAGCGCCCGTTGCTCCAGTAGCCCCTATTGCCCCAGTTCCCCCTGTAGCTCCAGTTACTCCAGTAGCCCCTGTTACTCCTGTTATTCCAGTTTCACCCGTTGCTCCAGTTTCACCCATAGCTCCTGTTACGCCAGTAGCGCCCGTAGCGCCCGTTACACCTGTAGCCCCTGTTACTCCTGTTACTCCAGTTTCACCCATAGCTCCTGTTACGCCAGTAGCACCCGTAGCGCCCGTTACACCTGTAGCACCAATTGCCCCCGTAGCGCCATCTGCCCCTGTTACTCCTGTTATTCCAGTTGCACCAGTTGCTCCAGTTTCACCCATAGCTCCAGTTTCGCCAGTAGTCCCTGTAGCGCTCGTTACACCTGTAGCACCAATTGCCCCCGTTACACCAGTAGCCCCTGTTACTCCTGTTACTCCTGTTATTCCAGTTACTCCAATTGCCCCAGTTTCACCCATAGCTCCAGTTTCGCCAGTAGTCCCTGTAGCGCCCGTTACACCAGTAGCACCAATTGCCCCCGTTACACCAGTAGCCCCTGTTACTCCTGTTACTCCTGTTACTCCTGTTACTCCTGTTACTCCTGTTATTCCAGTTGCACCAGTTGCTCCAGTTTCACCCATAGCTCCTGTTACGCCCGTAGCGCCCGTTACACCTGTAGCACCAATTGCCCCCGTTACACCTGTAGCACCAATTGCCCCCGTTACACCAGTAGCCCCTGTTACTCCTGTTACTCCTGTTATTCCAGTTGCACCAGTTGCTCCAGTTTCACCCATAGCTCCTGTTACGCCAGTAGCACCCGTAGCGCCCGTTGCTCCTGTAGCACCAATTGCCCCCGTTACGCCAGTTTCACCCGTAGCTCCCGTTGCTCCAGTAGCCCCTATTGCCCCAGTTCCCCCTGTAGCTCCAGTTACTCCAGTAGCCCCTGTTACTCCTGTTATTCCAGTTTCACCCGTTGCTCCAGTTTCACCCATAGCTCCTGTTACGCCAGTAGCACCCGTAGCGCCCGTTACACCTGTAGCACCAATTGCCCCCGTAGCGCCATCTGCCCCTGTTACTCCAGTAGCCCCTGTAGCGCCCGTTACACCTGTAGCACCAATTGCCCCCGTTACACCAGTAGCCCCTGTTACTCCTGTTACTCCTGTTATTCCAGTTGCACCAGTTGCTCCAGTTTCACCCATAGCTCCAGTTTCGCCAGTAGTCCCTGTAGCGCCCGTTCCCCCTGTAGCACCAATTGCCCCCGTTACACCAGTAGCCCCTGTTACTCCTGTTATTCCAGTTACTCCAGTAGTGCCAGTTCCCCCTGTAGCCCCTGTTACTCCTGTTATTCCAGTTGCACCAATTGCCCCCGTTACGCCAGTAGCCCCAGTTACTCCAGTTGCCCCAGTTTCACCCATAGCTCCTGTTACGCCAATTGCACCCGTTACGCCAGTAGCCCCTGTTACGCCAGTAGTGCCAGTTCCCCCTGTAGCACCAATTGCCCCGATCGGCCCTTGTTCGCCTGCACTTCCTTTAAACCCATGAGGCCCTCGTACACCTCTTGGACCTCTTGGACCTCTTTTACAACTTGTATTCCTGACCATCTTTTTTTTTCTTTTGCATTTACAATTTACTTCACGGCATTCAAAACACAACTTGATACATGTTTTTTGCTTTTTTTTCTGCTTATGATAATCGGTTGACTTTCTTTTGCCCGGCTTTTTTTTTTTTTGATGTTTGGATTTTAGATATTTGGGTAACGATTTCTTTTTTTCTACTGAACAGAAAAGAGTCAACACTGTCACCTCCATACAAATAAAGTATGAGGATAAACGTTGACTGGAATAGACTCATTACTCAATTTGAAAAGTTTAAGTTCAACTTAATATCAGATTTATCGGTTGTCGTGCAAAGCTCTAATTCATAATAACGTAACTGATAATGAAGTCATGGGATGGAGTAAGTTACTATTGGAACCAAATTGGATTTATTTAAATGTAAGCAGTATGAATCCATAGTAATAACCACGGCTTACAAATCTGCGATGACTAGAGCATTCTGCGGGTCACTCTTGGAAGGTAAGTTATCTCGATTCACTTTGTTTTTTTTCATCGATTTGAAAATGCTATCACTAAACTAAAATCTCACGCAAGTATTGCGCTACACTTTCACCCAGATAGATTAGATCCGAACATGAAAAGCATTGCTGAAGCACTACTTGAGCAGGGAATTTATAAGGGGACGTATGAGGAATTTGACCTCATTTTGGCTGCTCTCATGAGGGATGCGTTCTATAGTGATTTTGCCATTGGTGAAAGAAATCTAACGGTTCAAAAGTTAATCGATCATATGCTCGTCAATCTTGAGAAACCATTCCAAAATCCATCAAACAAAGAGCCAAACCGAAATCTTAACCACTATATCTAAGCTCAGGTTCATGGTGATATTTCTCTTAAAGAAGACGTAAAGATGCTTGTTGCCGATCCATCATTTAAGGGCACCCATACTGGACGAATCTTAGAACAGATATGTTTAAAATATTCAGTCGATCTTAACTGGCACATGGGCTTTACACTTTTGGTTGATGAGGTTCCTATGAATTTTAGAAGTCCTTCGATGCCTTCACTAGCCAAAAGAATTGCGCAAAGTGATTTTATTGATGTAAATATGATTGGCTCCGCAGCTATGGACTTGAAACGAAATCCAAGTAATTGGAGCGATAGAGGAACCTACAAAGAAGTTCTGCAAGAATTAAAATTACTCTGGCATGTTTTAGTGAGATATGGAAAGCCAATGGAAAAGTGAACAATTTCCCGTGAAGATGGAGCAATTCTGTCCGTCCCCTTCTCCTTCAGTCACTAACCTGCTCTTACAATGAAAAAGCAGCCGATCTGGCCGGCTGCTCCAATGTGTTAGTATTCCACTATCGTACCCGTTAGTATAATCTTACTCTAAATTACTGGAGGTAGCGCTCCGTACTCGGCCCACTGCTCTTTTGTCGGGCCGTAAAGATCCGGCACACGAAGGCCTGCCTGACGCATCAGGACTGTCATCTGACCACGATGATGAATCTCATGCTTTACGAGAATATCCAGCATTAAGCCGTTTGGCCATTGATCACCATACATATCGCTCATGATAAGCAGATTCTCATCTTTCCAACTGGACTGTATAGCATCAAGGAGCGCTTGTGAGGTCCTCTTATAGACTGACGCGATGTCTGCTGCCGAAGCTGGCACCGGCATATCTTCGCCCGGTCCTTCGAAAGACAGTCCCGTCCGAGATGGCATTTCGTGCAACGTCTGTACAAGGTGCCATGCAACACGTCCAAGCGTTCTATGATCGCTTGTTATCTGTTGGCCAAGAGACTCGTCGGTCAGCATCTCCAGTATCCGCATTGTTGCTTCCGTTTCATTCTGCCAAGTTGCGGCAAAATCTTTAATGTGTTTATACATATCCAACATCTCCTTTTTGTAATGGAATCAAGTTCATTATACCGAACATTAGTTCGCTAGTAAATATTAACATTTACTTAAACTACCCCCGTTAACCAAACGAAGCTGCCGAAAATCATTGCGCTAATCCCGATATGTAACTGTTGGGAGCCCCAGACTTCCACTAAAACAGAGTATATTAAGGAGCATTACCACCAGATACAATTTGCCACCCAAAAACAGTGAATTTCAAGTAGAGAATATGTGGAAAGTTATTGCGAAAATTCCCATCCTTCTCTTTAACGTAATACCTTTGACCGTAAGAAGTGTCAAAGTAATCATCTTTAACAATATAGTAATTAAAATTAGCACTATTTAAATGGCTCATAATTGCCTTTTCTGGTGATGAGTGATTGTAAATATATGTACTCGAAAGAACAATAATAATAATCCCAAGTATTGAGAACAAAACCTTAGCTTTCACTAACATCCCACCTTATAAGTAATGGAATCCTCTTTCGGTCAACACCCTCAGTAACTTGTTGAGCTATAGTTCTCCGATAGCTTATAAAAACCATTCAGTTCTCTTCTACGTTATTAGATTTAATCCCACCACGCGTATAAGTGTTCTTCTGTTACAAGCTCATCGCTCTTAACACAGAATGCAACAAAATCTTCCTTCATTATATATTTTTGCTATTGTAGGAGAAGTGTTATGACTCTCTAGTGGATTAATGTATTTGTTCTCAATTAGTTCTTTTAAAGTATTAAAATCAATAAATTCAAAGCGCCTAATACTTCCAGAACCTCTTTTTGCAATCCACTCTCCAGAAATATCTAGCAATCTGTCTCTCTGCTCAAAATCCATGTTGAAATCAAAAATACCCATTAGTTCTGTCCCCCAAGCAACTCAATAGAACTTCTTTCCTTATTGTTCCTCGTTAACGGAATAATTAGTTGAAGATTTAATTTATATCTCCTGTATACACTCCCTGTGGTATTTCACCATTTGCAATTCCAATTATGTGATTGATCAATCCTTTTGGGAAAAACCTATATTCATTAAGACTTGTTATTGGAATCCACTCAATTCCAATGTAGTCCTCATCTGGAGCTATTCCATTTCCCAAGTTATTCTCATCCATTATTTCACAAATAAAAACGTGGTCTACCACATGAGTTTTTGGGTCAATCAAATTATTCCCATGATGATTTTTACCAATGTACTCCCTAATTACTTCTATAAGACATCCTACTTCCTCTAGAAATTCTCTTTGAAGGACTTCCGAAAGATGGCTGTCAGTAATTCACTGACAGCCATTTTTTTACTAAGGGTATCTTTTAATTAAGTCGTAGTAAACGTATGAGTTCTCCATCAATTATTTCTTCGCTAGCCTTTTGAAACCCTAAGGATTCATATAGGCTCCCAGCAATCAAGTTATTGGGTCTGTGTCCGATCATTAATCTTTTACAACCATTTTGTCCCATAAGCTCAATCAGCATTTTCATTGCTGTTTTGCCATACCCATTTCCTTGATGATTCTCATCAATCATTAGCGCAGGTATCCAATGATTACCGTCTTCATCTGGGTTTTTACAAAAGACAATAAATCCGACTAGTAACCTCTCCGAATATATTGCACGCAACTCAAAACCATCAACGTATTTAGATTCTGCAATCCAATAAACTACAGGGGCTGGAAAAACACTAATTTGTTCTTGCTTAACTTTTAACTTGGTACAACTATACCAATTTTCAATTGATACTGGCATTAATTCAATAACCACAGAAATTCCTCCCGAGTTTGATATCACAGAGGAACTCATTCCTCTGTGACTATAATTGACCTTCCTCCATTACAATCACCACAGCAAAGATATTCTTCATACCACATCACTCCCTTCAATAATGGGAAATCCCCCCATTATCATACCATTAAAGATTGGTAATAAACTGTTATAAAAACGAAGTCTCGAGCCCCACCTATTTCATCATTCACCATGCTATTCTGTCCCGTTAGGTGAGCGAAAGGCTGCCGATCGTGCCGGCAGCCTCCCATTGCTGTGTATTGAACAAACGTTCCCGTTAACGTAACAAACTTGTGTTTCAGAAATCGCTTGCAGTTAATGTACACAGCCGCTTGTTGGAAGGAATAGTTGAAATGGGGATATAGACCTAGTGCGAAACCATCCACTTGACCGTATATTGATATTGCCAGCACACGCAACTCACTCGTCACCCCAACAACGAGAAAAAAACGGTCTGTATTCGCATCTATTTCGCGATAAGACCGTTTTTGTTTTTCTCGATAAGTTGGTTTAAGGAATTACCATACAAAAGCAGATGTGATGATAACCAAAAGAATAAAAAGAACCAAAATAGCTGCTGCGCTTGAACCGTAACCTGCACAACTTCCACCATAACCTACTCCGCCTACTCCGCCTACTCCACCATAACCTAAGGCCATGTTTACTCATTCCCCTCAAGTAAATTTTCATTACGGTATAATCATATGCTCGGTACATAGTGATTGATTGGACATAAGTCAGGGATTACTTGTTGGAAGGTAAAAAACACAAAATAATCCGTTCCTCTAAAGGACGGTTTTTTGTTTAGGAAAGCGGAGGTATTCGTGGAACAATTGAACAATCCTGCCCGTTAGCCGTTCATGCAGCGCAAGACCAGCGCTGCACCACAGAGGATGAAAATGGATAAAATCCGTCAATACTTCTACTACGGCTGGGTGAGGAAGGTCGATCAACTATGGTG
>NZ_JABMKZ010000053.1 GCF_013204855.1 Paenibacillus alba
GAGCTACCTTGATCCGTTGCTCATCATAAAGGATATTGCTTTTCATATATCTCATTCCCCCTCACCAATATTGTACCTTATTGCATATTGATGACTCCAATCTAATTAGGGGGCTTCAGAGAGATAACCAAATTAAGCCCTAAAAAGATGCACATTTGCAGGAATTATCATCATTATTGGGATTTCAAGCGAAAAAAGATGCACAATCGCAGGTTATAGCCGATTCATCGGCTATAACCCTTTGCAACGAAAATATAAGCCACTGTCTCGCCGAGCTTAAATATTCATTGCAACGTATACGTAGGCAAAGAAGCATTCGCGCCAGGCAGACGAGCCGTTGTGGAGTCATTTTGAATATAACCGAGTTTAATGCTTTGCCCTGCGCTCACACCTAGCGTTTGCAAGGGAATCGCGACCTCAATTACGGTGCTGGTATTCACGAGTTGGGAGGCGGATAAGGTAAGAACCGGTCCAGTCCATGCCCAACTATTCGAGCTACCGCTATAGGTGTAAACACTATTGTTTTCCACCAGGACATCTGTGCCGGAAGTCGTCCAACTTCCTACATTAAAGCCTGTTGCATTATTGTTATCCTTATTGATATAGAACTGACTTTTCACATTAAGTCCGCTCCCTTGAACGAGGATATACAAATTGGTGCTGTCATTGGTGACTTTCAGCGTTTGCGCTGTTGTCGCTGTGCTTGCCAGTGTAGAGACAGAACTCCAGTCCGCAGTATTACCATCAACGGTAATCGCCGATCCTCCGCCCCCTCCTCCACTGCCGCTTGTCGTAAAGGAGCCGGTTCCTGTCGTGGACCCATTGCCGGTCATAACGATTTGGCCTGTATTCGTCGTTCTTTGATACTGCCCTGAGCTTGGGTTCGTAGGATCTGCCGAATACGTGCTTCCATACGATGTACTTAAATTATTGTAATAGTACAACGTGCCGTTACTAGCTGAATAGTTAAGATCCGTCCATTGGAATGGGAAGTTGTACATAGCGGCTCCCCACCAAGCCATTTTATACTTATCTGACGTATGATCGGAAGAGCCAGCCGCCCCGCTGGCCGCTGTCGATACTACGGCTGTATTAATTCCTTTGTTCCGCTTGTAAGCAAGCGCTTTGTTGGCTTTGGCATACCAATCCGTAGTAGATTGATACGCATTGCCGGAAACGAGCCAACTCTCGGCTAAGTACCAATCTCCCGACTGAGCATGTGTAGTGCTGGCTGCCCCGGTTTCATCCTTATCGCCGCTGGCATCATCGACGTTCCATGAATTCATGAAGACTTTCATGCCTTTTCCATGGATGTAATCAAGCATCGTATTTTGTCTGGCGCGGGTGACGCCGTAATCAAAACCATAGTCATCGAGGAAGATGCCATATGCCCCCATGGCGTACCACTCGTCTACGTATTGCTTCATCACGGTCGTTGACAGGTTCTGGGTGCTGACACCTAAGTCCACGTATCCGAACACTTTTTTGCCTGCATTCTTCAAATTGGTCATGATCGTTGCGGTATTGGCATGATCTCCGTGCGTGGCATGCTCAATCCCATCGGCGAAAACAATCACATCGAATTGATTAAACGTATTCGTGGCTGTCGTTACATTTCCGCCTGCGCCGTTTACAGCCGAAGGCCAGCCATAATAAATCGCCAAATGAGGCAGAGCCCCGGTCGGCTCCGTGGCGGATGCCGCTGCGGCAAACATTTGTAAAACAAGAGCACTGCCTACTAAACCAGCCAATACTTTTTTCATAGAAAATCGCTCCTTTTCGCGCTATACGCGAGATGATTTTACTATTTCCCCAAGTCCTTAAAGCGTGAAAGTATGACACTTGCTTGTGCTCGCGACATGTGTTCAGCAGGCGCAAGCATGTGGTCATCAAGACCTTGAAGCAATCCTTGCTCTACACTGGCACGCAGCGCATCCTGCGCCCAAACGGCTCCTTCTTCTTTGTCCGCGAATGCCTCGTACGAAGCATTTCCTGCGGCAGCTGGCACGGTCAGGTTAGCCCCCTTCGCACGCTGCAGCAGCACGGCTGCCTGCTGTCTCGAAATGAGCTGATCCGGCCCGAACCATCCTTCGCCTAGACCCGTTACGAGCCCGTTTTGTACCGCAATTTGTATGGCCTCTGCGTACCATGCTTGAGGCTCTACATCCATAAACCGGGCGTCCGTCGAGGCTTTCTTAGCTGTCAATCCTAGTTGTCTTACGAGCATAGCCGTAAACTCAGCTCTATTCACACTGCGATCCGGCGCAAAATCGGTATCACTCTCCCCTTCGATGATGTGCCTCGCCGCCATCCGCTGAATATCGGCAAACGCCCAGTGCTCGCTAGGGACATCACGAAACGACTTGTGAAGCGCAAGCACGGCATAGGAGCTGAAATGCCAGACCTTCGCAATAAGTTGGCCCTTGTCCTCGCTGCTGTCAACGAACACAGGAGTACCGTTGTCCGCCAAATAATAAACACCAGCCAATGCATGATCCGAACCGGCGCTCAGCGGTAGCGTCAGAATTAAAGGCGCTGTAAACTGTTTCAATACTTCACTCTGACCGTCTCCCCCTTTCAGTGACAGCTCCAGACGGATTGCGCTTCCGGCTGAGCTCCACAAATTTGAACCTGCTGCTGAAGGCAATCCGGCAAGCATATTCTGCAAGGCCATGTCCTTCACTTCTTTCCAAGCAAGAGACAATTGCGCTCCCTGATAGCCCTTCAGCTTCTGAAGGCTCTTTACTTCTTCCATCACCTCCTTAGGAATTTGCAGTGAAAATGCTGGGCCTGTTATATCTAACTGTGCGTCTTTGTCAGGCAAAGCCGCCAGAGGCACCCTGAGTTCAGATTTGCTGCCATCTAGCGCAATAGCCACATGACCGTTGACCAAATCTGCTTGTGCAACAAGCTGAATGGTTCCTTCTAAGCTTCCGCCATAACCAGAATCTGATGAGCTGGAAGGCGCTGAAGCTGAGGGATCCTCCCCTTGTACAGCTATTGTGTCCAAAGCATACCAGCCATCGCTCCGTTTGCCTTCAATCGCCAGCTGTATGTCTGGTTGATTCATTTGCGGATCCAAGATGCCAATCAGCACGGAATAAGTACCCGTCATCAGGCTGCTTGGCAATGTAAGAGGAAGTTCCGCTGGATGACCGCCTGGCAGCCAACTGCGAATATCCGTCTCTGATGCTTTGGTTATCGATGAAGCGACAATCTGCCCCGATGCATCAGCAAGCGCAGCCGCAACAGGCCAATCCATATAAAAGGGAGCCACACCTTTGTTGTTCCAATAAGTTGCTAGAGTAACGCTATCTCCTGCTTGGGCAGAGGCTTGATGAGAGGCTGATTCAAGCACGAAGCGATAGCCCATCGTTTTGAGCATCGTATCCATATTTTCCTGAACCGCTTGTGTCACACCGTCTTTCCCGACTTGATAGTCGGCCGGCGAAGAAGGCCCCAGCCACGAAGTATGCGATGCATACGTCTCATAAAGCGATTCCATCATGACTTCATCTTTGAGCGACTGTAGTGGATTGCCGCTAGTAAATTCCCCTCCAGAATAGTTCACCTTCCAGAAATCTGGCATTTTGGAAGCAGCCTGAACGTCCGGCGCATTTTCTCCCGGCTCCAGATACAAGTTAATTTCATTCCAGCCATTGATCGTCCAATCCAAAAAGGACTTCGTGGAGCCTTTATCGCCAAACACATCGTTAAACAACCCAAAGTGATGCTCGGCTGCAATTGGAAAAGGCTTCCTCATGCCAATCAATTTATGATGAAAATTGTTTATATAATGGGAAACATATTGATTGGAAATTGTCAGCTGCGGGAACTTCCCGGAAACGTCCTCTGGCCAGTTATGAAATTCGCCCCAGTGCCCCAGCGATCCAATTTGAATAAACGCAACACGCGGATCGTTATCATAGTGTTCAGCGTAGGCTTGAATCATTCGTTCATGCTCGCTTACAAGCACAGGACTGCTGTAGTTGGGCGCGAAACCGGAGCCGATGGATTCCGTGTTGTACCACTTCCCTGCACCAGCGCTGCCTTCCGCTTGCACCAGCTCATCATATAGCCAATCCGGAATATCTTTGTGCGTTGGATCCTCTGTTGGCGTATCCATAACAAGACGCAGATTCAGCTTCTTGCCCAAACTGCTCCAATAAGCAAATTGATATTTGGCTTCAATGCCTGCCCAGTCGAACTGTCCTTTGACCGGTTCAAGCTCCCGCCAAGAAATCCCGACATACATCAAGCTGTTGGGCTGGACATACGGTTCACCAAGAGGCTTCTTATCATCATCCCTCGCCCACGCAACCCAGCCCATGTAAGGGTTATTCAGCACATCGAACGATTCCTTCGGAACGAAAGCATCAGAAACTGCCGGCTGATGATAAACGGCTGATGTTGCCAGAAGCGTTTGCCCAGGCTCTGGAAGTGCAATAGCCTGCTTGGAGACACAACCAACTTTCATCGCTCCGGGATTTATTCGGCCAATTTGCTCCAAATAAAGGTAAACCTGAACCGCATCTGGCGTCGGCTTATAGAATACGGAGCCAACACGGCTCCACCCCGCTTGAGCGCCCTCATACCGATATAACGAATTGCGGTCGATGCGGTAGTCAATTCCAGCTCCAGCCCATCTTGGGTCTGCATAACCTGTTCCTCCATCATTGTCGCTATCCAAGAAAAACTCATTTTGCGTATCTAAATTCGCCCCTTGAACGAGAAAATACAATTTCCTGTCGTCTTGTACCGCATGCAGCGACAAATTCGTATTGCCAGCTGCAGCTTGATTATCAATCTGAGCCCAATCATCGATTTGACCGTCGACCATTATCACGGACCCAGAGAGCGAAGTGGCTGCCGGATAGTTGGCCGCTGTTTGTGCTTGCGGGGCATAGCTATCTCCGACCCCCAAAGCCACTCTTACCGTACTTGAAACATCGTTCCAGCTGCTCATATCAATTGCAGCTTCCATGATGCTGTGACCCGCAGCTGCATAGGTTGAGCTGATAACGGTCTCAGCAGCACCTGCCGCAGCCCATACCCAGCCTGGACCGGTACTTTTGTAAACGTTTCCGTTTTGGATTAAATAATCGGCTCCCGTATGGACATACTGCCAACCTTGATGTCCAGTAGCAGGATCATTATCGCTGTTGATGAACAAATTTATCTCACCTGATAGATTCGTTCCATGAGCAAGGACGTACAGCTTGGTGCCTTTGACAACTGCATACAAGTCTTGCAAATCACTGCTCTGACTAATCCCGACAGGATCCAGCCCCGCCCAGTCAGCATCATTCCCGTCTAACGTAATATCAGGCAAGGAAGGCACCACAAGACCAGGATTGCTGCCAGGCGCAGGTGCATAATAATCGCCTCCGTTGAAAGCAACATAAATCGGTTTTGGCTTTGCTAATCCAAGCGCACTTAACGGTACAGACATTTCAATAACTTGATTATCGCCAGATCCGCTGGCCGCATATTGAATTTGGGGAACGGATACAGCCGTCCATGACCAGCCGATCCCTGTATTTCGGTACAAAGCACCGTTCTCGAACAAATAGTCAGCCCCCGCTTTGGGCCAAGCCCACGAGGCAAATCCGGTGTCATTGCTTTTATCCGTGTCGATAAACACATCATTGCTTCCACTAAGCCTGCCGGTCACCAAGATAGATAACGTCGTATTGTTCTGCGAGGCATACAGCTTCGTGCTGCCATCTGCAGATTGCCCAAGCGGAGTAACTCCAGCCCAATCAGCTGCTGTGCCATCTACAGTCACCTCGATTCCCGGCGCAAATAAAGAAGCTTCTGCTTCGACATCCAGCATCGTTTTTCCCGCTTCCGGCATAAAGCTGTTGCCGTTTTTGGTATATCCTACTTTCAGCTTCGCTGAGGCGCTGAGCCCGAGCTTGGATAAATCGATAGCTGCCTCGAAGGCTGATGCTGTTTTGCTGATCACTGCTGAACCTCTCGGCTCCCACTGTTGATTAACAAATTGGTAGAGCTGGTCATCCGCAATTTTATAATCAATACCTGAGCTGTGGGACCATGAAGCTTCTGGAGCCCCTGATTCGTCGTTATTATCACTGTCAATATAGAACGTGCTGCTGCCAACATTCATTCCGGTACCTGTCGCAAGGAGGTACAGTTTACCGTTTTTTTGCACAGCTTTAAGCAGATTCAAACTTTGCTCATAGGAAATTGTGTCATGCTGGATCGCTGCCCATTCTCCCGGTGCACCCGTGAATTTCACGGAGGTTTGCCCGCTGTCCTGCGCCGAAATAGAAGCAGGCAATACGCACATACTCAGGATGATAGATGCTATCGATAATTGAACAGATAGCTTTCGCCACTGACTTAAACTCTTCATTTCTTTTCAAAACTCCTTTCAAATATACGAATTAGGCCATAAAAAAGGAGACCCATTGCGTTGACGGTTATCATGTCAATTCATGGATCTCACTCTGAGCTTGCATATCTAGATGCCAGATGGATGCTTATCTTGCTTTTATTTACCGTAAAGTGTTTTGATTTCTTTCAAAGTTGCATCCAAATCGCCCTTGCCGGAAAGTGGCAGCGCCAGCTTTTGCGGGATAATATCCCACAGCAATTTGTCCTTCCCGTCGAAGAAAGGAACAGGAATCGCATACTTTTGGGAATCAATAAACGTTTGCTTGTTATACCCCTCGTCAATGCCAAGGTACGTTTGTGCTGCCTGTTTATTTGCAGGAATGGACTGTCCTTGCTTCGCAAGCGCGATTTGGCCGTCTGGACCCGCAAGCCAGCTGAGCAGCGCCCATGCCGCTTTTTCATTTTTTGTATAAGGACTTAATGCATTCCCTGCGACCTGTACAACTGTTTTCGTGTCTTTGAATTTTGGAGGAAGGAAGGTATCAAACTGAATGTTTGCCTTTTTGAATTCAGCGGCTGACCAAGAACCTGCAAAGCTCATCGCCACTTTGCCTGTCGTTAACGTTAAGAAGGGATCTTTGGATAAGGACTGGCTTTGGCTGGATGAAGGCGTTACATGATATTTGGTAACAAGATCGCGGTAGAATTCAAGCACTTGCTTCGACTCCGGTGATTCCAGCGCCAAAGTTTGGTCGTCATTGACGATTTTCCCACCGTTGGAAATGACTTGAGGCTCCAGAACGGAATCCGCTGAACCTGCGGCATCGACGGTCATTCCCCACTGCACGATGTTCTTATCATCAAACCCGGCTTCGGAAGCATTTTTACCATTTTTATCCAAAGTCATTTTCTTGGCGATATCGAGAACTTGCTCCCACGTCATTTCACCTTTAGGCTGAGGTGCGCCTGCCGGATTCTTCTTGGCATCTGTGAACAGAGCTTTATTATAATAGGTGACAATGGTATTTGCATCTCTCGGAAGCGAGTACTGCTTGCCGCCTACTTGGTGTGTAGCCAATACGCCTGGCTCAAAGTCGCCTACATTGAAATTATTCGTTTTGATGATATCAGTCAGATCTTTCATAGCTCCAAGCTTGGCGTATTTATCTACGTAGGCGAAACTGATTTTATACACATCAGGCAAATCTTTGGAAGCAGATTGAGCCGTCAAAGATGTCCAATACGTCCCCCAGTCTTTACTGACGACTTCCACTTCGATTTTCGGATATTTCTTGTTGAATTCCTTAAGCAGTGTTTTGGTTTGCTCGGTTTCAACGTTCGTTCCCCATTGGGAGTAGACAATTTTGCCGGAAATTTCCTCTGCAGCCTTCGCTGTCTCTTTAGGAGCACCTGTTGTACTTGCTGTCGTTGTTGGAGCAGGCGTCACTGTTGTTTCACTTTTGCCGCAAGCAGTCAACACTAAGGAACCTAACACCGCAATAGATGTCACACCGGTAAGCAATTTAATCGCTTTCATTTGAACCCTCCTCAGATTTATCTGTTCACTTCACAAACCGTACAACTAGGCTGGCTTTTACTTAATACCCGACATGACCACCCCCTCAATAAAGTAACGTTGCGCGAAGAAGTAAATGCATCCGATCGGCAGCAAAGCGATAAAAGACCCAGCAGCCAAAACAGGGAAATCATGCGAGGTTTGCCCCATAATCATCTGCAATCCGACACTGAGCGTCTGCAATTTCTCGGATTGAATATAAATCAGCGGGGAAAAGAAATCCGTCCAGGAGAAGACGAAAGCAAAAATAAATCCAGTGATCATGGTTGGTCGGGAAAGCGGAACAATGACTCGGCTATAAATCGTCCAGTAGCCGCCGCCATCCATTTGAGTGGCTTCATCCAGCTCACGCGGAATGGTCATAAAAAACTGCCGGAACATGAAGATAAAATAAGGGCTTGCCAAAACTTGCGGTACGATAAGCGGAAACCATGTGTTATACCAGCCAATTTTCTTGTACATGATGTAAAGGGGGATAAGTGTAATTTGCGAAGGTATCATGAGCGTTGCAAGCACGATAGCAAAGAGTACGCCACGTGACCGCCCCTTCGTTCGAGCGAAGCCGAATGCAACCAAGGATGCGAAGAGGAGCGTCCCTGCACCAACGGAGCCGGAGATGGCGAAGGAGTTGGCAATCCAGCGTCCCATCAAGGGCATTGATTCAAATAATCGAGGGAAAGCATCCAATGTGATCGGATTAGGAATAAAGGTCGGCGGAAACTGAAACGTCTGTTCCTGCGTCTTCAGCATCGTCGATATGAGCCATAGAAGAGGTCCTGAGAATATCCCGAGTCCGAGAATCAGAAAGAAGTATTGGCTAAGCTGTTTGGAAAGATTCGTCAGTCGCATCGCTATCCGTTTCCTTTCTCTGACTCATAATAGACCCAACGTTTGGACGTCTTCATGAGCAGCAAGGTTAAAATAAGAATGATCAGAAATAAAATCCACGATTGGGCCATCGCGTATCCAAATTTAAAATCACGGAAGGCCGTTTGAAACGTATTGAACATATACGTACGAGAGGCATAGTTCGGACCGCCATTATTGAGCAGCATGGATTCGGTGAACATTTGGAAGTAGTAGATCATCTGCATCACTACGGCGAACAGAATCGAAGGCGACAGCATTGGAAGCGTAATCCTGAAAAAGCGGCTGATCACATTCGCTCCATCAATTTTGGCAGCTTCGTACAAATGTCCGGGAATCCCTTTGAGGGCAGCCAGGAAAACAAGTACCGGGCCGCCGGACATCCAAATTCCGATTGTAATAATGATTGGTTTCATAAGCGACTCTGTGCCGAACCAATCAAATTTAGGCAATCCTACCAGCGAAAGCAGCTGATTGACCATCCCGCTGTCGGTCCCGAACAGCATAACCCACAGAATGACGGTAGCCACGGGCGGAACGAGATACGGCAAGTAATAGAAGGTTCGAAAGAAATGAACGCCTTTCACATCTACATTCAGCACGAGAGAAGTCAAGATCTGAAAGGTCACCGTAACAGGAACGGCTATAATGACGAAGTACAAGGTGTTGCCGAAGCTTTTGAGATAAATGTGATCATGCAATAAGTCCACGTAATTTTTAAATCCGATCCATACGGGTTCAGCTACTGAATTGTAATCCGCAAAGCTGTACAATAGACTTGTCAGAGCGGGTACGACGAAGAAGATAAGAAAACCGATGATCCAAGGCGAGATGAAACTTAGAAATTTCAGCTCCTCTTTCCATTTTGACGCCATATTGTATCTCCCCTCTATGGTCTCTACTTAATTTCGTCCAGATACACATAGCGCTCTTCTTTAATCGATTTCTCAGCTGCAAGCGCAACAAGCAGTGCCTGCCGCCCCACTTCTCCGCTGGCAAAAGGCTCTTTGCCCGTGCGGACGGAATCCAAAAATTCGTATCGTTGTTTCTGGCTGCCCGTATGTCCTCCGCTGTACGTATCGGAAACGACATCCGTATCAATATGTTCCTTGGTCATATCAGGGCCTCCGGAAATATCAATCGTGCGATCCTGTTTGGCGACCATCTGCGCCCCATTGCTGCCGATTAAACCAATCTCCAAACCTTCATCCATCAAATTTCTTGGCTTCAAATACATGCACAACCCTAAATTAGCTTTGCTGCCATTTTCGTAATCAATCGTTACCCACGCATGATCAACAATATTGGTCGAAGTAATATGTTTGGCTGGATAATGGGTATAAGAATTGGTGATCAAATTATTCTGTCCATCTTTGATCACATGCTGGCCGCCAGAAGCAAATACCCGAACCGGTTTTGCTCCAATCATCCAATTAAAGATATCAAAATGATGGCAATCCTTCTCGACAAGCGCTCCGCCGGACTTCGTACTGTCATAGAACCAATCCACTGGCGGGAACGGATCTCTAAACTCCTTGCACCACATCATGGTGACATCATCCAGGCGTCCTCCGCTTAACTCTTTCTCCATGCGACGATAGAGGTTGGAGTATCGGTAAACAAGTCCGATCTGGAGGATCACTTTCGCCTTATGGGCCGCTTCCAGAATCGCGTCGCAATCAGCTAAGGTTGGAGCTACCGGTTTTTCCAGGAAAACGTGCTTGCCGCGTTCCAGGAAAGCTAGCGCTACTTCTCTGTGCATATAATTAGGAACCGAAATAACGACGGCGTCGAATGTATCCGTTTGCCCCAAAATATCCTTATAGTCCGAAACAATTTTCGGTTGATTTTTTTTAATGTATGGAAGCGCCCTCTCCAAGTTGCTCTTACTCGGATCTGCTACCCACGTAATTTCACATTGTTCAATTTGGTCAAATCCCATAGCATGGCCTGTGCCCATGTCACCAACACCGATTAATGCAAGACGAATTTTACTCATATGCTGTCTGTCTCCCTTGTTTAAGTATGAATGAATGTTTGGCGTCAATTTGTCCAAACTATAATTGTTTGCGCCAATATTCTCTACACACTGAATATTAAGGGTTTATGAACTCTTTGTCAATGGTTTTCACGCCTTAATTTGGATTAGTTTTTGCGCCAAATTATATTAAATTAATCCAAACTTGTCGGATTATTCATCCAAATTTGCGTATTTCCCGCGTCCCAGCCTTCGGACAGCAAAAAACCGTTTGCCTTTGCGTAGAAAACAAAGGCAAACGGTTTCTAGTTTTCACTTCTTCGAAAGCAATCCGTCAGGATGAACCTCGTTCGATTAATTTAAACGGCAGCGTAATCGTGACGGGAACGGGCATTTTCTCATCAATATAATCAATGAGCGTTTTGGCGGCGATCCAACCGATTTCGAATTTGGGCATATCGACGGTCGTCAGCGGCGGTGAACAATATTGTGAGAATTCAATATTATCAATCGAGGCGAACGCAATGTCCTGCGGTATTCGGTAATTCAGCTCTAGCGCTGCCCGCATGGCAGAGATGGCCATCATATCGCTGGCTGCGAACATTGCCGTAGGCACTTCCTTATGCTGCTCAAGCGACTGCTTCATCAGTTCATAGCTTTTTTCCACATCCCATTGCGTGTCAAGCACCCATTCCTTCGGAATCGGCAAACCTGCCTCGCGCATCATTTCCTGATAGCCTCGGAAACGCTTTTCCTTTTCCATATTCAAAGAAAGTCCCGAGCCGCCAATATAGCCTATGCGTTTATGCCCTCGTTCAATTAGATGAGCAACGGCATGTTTAGCAGCGGAGAGCCGATCATAGCCCACGCGAGGCACTTCCTTATCCGGGATGTCAATGCCAACGACATAAGGGACATGCGCTTTAATATATTCATAGGAAGCAGCTTCGATCCCTTCGACAAGAATAATGCCGCTGATCTCGCTTTCCTTTACAATTTTATGCAGCATATTCGGCTTCTTCAGCTCTTCACCGGAATGAATGTAAGCCAAATCGAAGCCATGATCCTCAAGCCCTCGTTCAATTCCTTCCAGAATGGAAGAGAAATACGGGTGATTATATTTATTTTGCGGAACCGCAACAATGCAGCCCACCTTTTTGTTCGGCTTCTTTTGCTTCCCACGAACGATCATTTCCCTTGTGCCCTTGTTGGACTGGTAACCGAGCTTGGCTACGGCTTCCCATATTTTCTGACGGGTATCCGGGTGAACAGCTCTGCTCGTATCATTATTTACAACGCGGGATACCGTGGATATCGAGACACCTACATGCTCCGCTATATCTTTTAATGTGGACAACTCGCGACCCCCCGCAGCCAAAATTTGCGCCAAAATTTATCATTTCCTTTTGATAGCATAGCAAATTTTGTGCACATCAACAACTACATTCCGAACATTCGTCAGATTGCCCAAATATTATCGTCATTAACAGTGAAAAAGACCCTGATCCCCCCGTAAAATCCGGGAAAATCAAGGCCTTGCTCGTCTAAGCCTGGTCTTAACGATTATTCATCCGCACCGATATTCACAGCCGACCCCTGTACTCTGGCTTGACCGTCAATATCCTGTGTGCCAATAATTGCCGTATCGGTCGAACCCGCATTAATTGCCGGGGAAGTGGACTGCAGATGGAAATCGTTTGTCGTGACATTTACGAATAGCGGATCAATGAATAAAGAATGCGCATCGTTGGCGGTGCCTGATTTGTACGAAGCGAACCCTGTGTACTCCGTACCTTTCCAGCCCCATGTGGCATTGGAGGTGCCGCCTGGCGCAAAATAAAGATTGTAATCCACAATGTTGCCCGAATTTTGTGTGTTATCGTTCATAATCAGTAAATTATTAGAGCTAGCTACCATAATGTTGTTTTTAATGATATTGTTGTTGGTTTTGTACTGGAAATTCATTTGACCGCTGCCCTGATTCGCTGCATCGTTTTTGTACAGCGTGTTGTTGACAACTTTATTATTGTCAGCGGAGCCATTTCCACTGGATGAGCCCCCGAGTGAAATGCCGGAAGCGCTATTTTTATAAACCATATTGCTGCGCACCGTAATATTGCTCGTGGATTTACCTGGATGCTCAGACGCAATTTCGATGCCAATATCATTATTGTAACTGTAGTTTTGTTCAATAATAGTATCTTTGCCGCCATCGACATAAATACCATCTGCTCCATAGCTTTTATTTGGCAGCTTTTTGCCATAGGACGGATTGTTATTGGAAGTAATATTGTAGACGCGGTTCCCTCTTACGATGCCATTACGCGCCTGATCGTAGGCTTCCGTTGGCGATTTTTTTTCAAAACCGATAATATCAATACCGATGTTATCATTATCGTGAACAATATTGTTAAGAACAGAGAACGTATCGACATTGCCATTTAAAACAACGGACTCACTCGATCCAAGAACGAGGTTATACACTTCATTCCCGCTAATGGTAACGTCATGAATAGAAGCTGGCGCCTTCGTCCCATACACGGCAATACCGTGGGCATCCCGGCCAAGAAGGTCTGAACCCGTTGGGGTTGCTGTATTTTTAATATCGTGCACCTTATTGTTCGTCAGCTCGATGAAGCTGCCGGAGCCATGAACATAAATACCGACCGGCATGACGTTCGAAGCCGATGTTGTATAATTGCGAATTTCAAATCCATTGATTTTCACATAATCTTTGTCCGTAATATCTACGATTCCTTCAATACCGCTTACCGAAAGCCCCGTGCCATCGATGGTCGCTACTTCGGTGCTGTAATTTGAGAATGTAATCGGATTACCCGCCGTACCGGAGTGGGTCAGTTTCAGCTTCTGATTATATACGCCACCGCGTACATAGACCGTATCTCCCGCTGCCGCAACATCCGCTGCGTGCTGCAGCGTTTTCCAAGGTGCACTGATTGTACCTGCATTCGCATCGCTTCCGGTTGTTGCCACATAGTAGGTCGTTCCTGCCGCAGAAGCCGCCGGGGTATGCGCCCCACCAGCAGTAACAATCAATGCAGCAACACTCATTCCAAGTACGAAACCTTTCTTCGCTTTCAACACAAACATCATCTCCCTAGATTGAATTTGGCCATGCTTGAAGCTTGTTCAGTCTCCCTGACAGCATACATAAAGCTTTCTGCTATCACCCCCTTCACGTAATAAATTGGCGCTTTTACGCCTCAGCTTGCATATGAGCTACTGCCTCAGCGGTAGGGAGGCTTCCCGTGCCGCCTACTCCCAGTGTTGACAGCGCTCCGCAGGCATTGGCATAGCGGAGGAGGTTTTCTCCCGAATAGCCATGCAAAAAGGCATAAATGATCCCCGCATTGAAGCAATCCCCCGCTCCTGTTGTATCTACAGGAGATACCTGGTAAGGAGCGGCCGACACGATATGTCCATCCAAATTACGCAGGGATGCCCCTTTAGAGCCTTGCTTAATTGCCACAATCCCCGGTGTTGAAGGAAGCTGCTCCCAGACTTCACTTAATTTCTCTGAGGAATAAATATGCAGCGCTTCCTCCTCGCTCGGGATGAACAAATCAGTCTGCCCCAGCAGCAGGTCAATGCCTTCCCGATCCCATTGATTGCGGACATCCCATCCCGTATCGAAGGAAGTGCTAATCCCTTGAGCACGCGCGCGTTCAAACAGCGTATTCCAATGAGGCCTCATACTGTCCTGCAAATAATAGGAACCGAAATGGAGATGACACGCTTCATGCAGTAGTCGCTCAGGAATATACTTCGGCGTCAGCATAGGAATACTGCCTGGATAGGTTAGCAAACCTCGATCAGATGGGGTTGAGAACGAAAGGGTAACCCCCGTCTTCATCTCTGGCTCGGAAGTGACATGGTCCGTATTGACCCCCATTCGCTGCAGCTCCGCTAAGCACAATTTGCCAAAGTCATCATCACCTACGACACTTACGAACCATACATCCAATCCCAAACTCGCCAAAGCACAGGCTGTAATTGCCGAGGAGGAACCGAGAACGACTTCAAATCCATTGATCATTTTCTCGCGATTCCACTGAGGCACCACATCTTCTCCGGACAAAATAATGTCCACATTCAATTCCCCGACTACGACAACCTTTCGCTTTTTCGTCTTAGCTTCCATCATTTCATGACAGGGATGAAATCCCGCTCCGCTTCGTAAAGTTCTTCAAACATATCTCCAATCTCTGCCAAGGAGCATACAGCAGCAGAAAGTGGATCAACCATGAGCGCATGTCTCGCCATTTCTTTATCATTGTTCAGCACAGCGCCCACAGCGAGATCGAAGAAGGCCATATTGGACCGACAAAGCGCTGCCAGATGCTCAGGCAAACTGCCGAATCGGCAAGGATTGATGCCATTGCGATCAACCATGCATGCCACTTCCACGACCCCATTTTGCGGCAAATTATGAATTAAGCCTTGATTCGGTACATTGCCATAAATAACCTTGGATTCGTTCTTCAGCACAGCTTCAATAATAATCGCCGCATACTCGTTGCTGGACTTCAGTTCAAGCGGAAGCGTACCTTCCAGCTGTTGTTGAATCTTATCGTCATTATCTTGACGCCATGTAGGCCAGTTATCGGCATAATAGCCTGTAGCTCCGTTGTAGCCAGCATTGCAGTGAAGATCAATCAACGATTGACGTTTGCGGTAGTAAGGGATGTACTCCGAGAAATGACCGCTTGATTCCGAAACGAAAGCCCCCAAATATTTCATCGTATCAAAGCGCACGGGATCTTTCTTCAATAAATCCGGATTCTGAATCTTTTCACGGAGCACGGGATATAGATCTTGCCCCTGATGGGTCAATTCTACGAACCAGGACATATGATTAATGCCGCCGGCTCTCCATTTCAATTCCTCATAGGGAACACCCGCGTATTTCGCTAATTGGCGAGACGTATTCTGGATCGAATGACAAAGCCCAACCACAGGAATTTCTGTCATGCGGGAGGTCAGCAGCGTAACGGCAGACATCGGATTCGTATAATTGAGGATCATGCTCTCTGGGCACAAGTCCTCAATATCGCGAACAATCGCCATCCAGCTCGGCAGCGTTCGCAACGTTTTGAAGAGGCCACCCGGACCCATCGTATCGCCAATACATTGATTCACGCCGTATTTCAAAGGAATTTCGTATTCATATCGAACCGTTTGCAATCCGCCTACTTCGATCTGGTTAATGACGAATTGGGAGCCTGCAATAACTTCTCTGCGATTAACCGACGCAATAACTTCCCAATTTTTCCCGGATACCTCGATAATTTTGAGCACCAGCTTGCGGGCGATCTCCAGACGTTTCTCGTCAATATCCACCAAGGCAATTGTGCCGCCTTCTATGCCTTGAATCAGCATAATATCCATAACAATTTCTTGTGTAAAAGTACTGCCAGCCCCGATAATCGATATTTTTGTCATATGTGTTCTCCTTGTATGTTATTTCATGCCTGTCATCGTCAAGCCTTTAATAAATTGTTTTTGGAAAATCAAGAAAACGATAATAACCGGTGTTGTAATGAGAACAGCAGCAGACATCACAACGTTGTAATTAACCATATGAGTGCCGTTGAAGTAAACCAGGGCCAAAGGGACCGTCATTTTACTCGTATCATTCAACACAATCAGCGGCCACAAATAATTGTTCCATGAATTCATGAACGTGAATATCCCTAAAGCCGAAAGCATCGGAAGAATAAGCGGCGCAATGATGCGAAGCATTAATTTAAGCTCGCCAGCCCCGTCTATTCGCGCTGCATCCAGAAGATCTTGCGGAATTTCCTCGATAAATTGCTTGGCGAGAAATACGCCGTATGAGCTGACTAAGTTGGGCAAAATGATCGCGAACAAATGATTGATTAGTCCAAGCTTCGCCGTAATTAAATAAGTCGGAATCATAATCACTTGGAAAGGAATCATCATCGTTGCCAAAATCAGAATGAACAGCAGCTTCTTCCCTCTGAATTGATGCTTGGCAAAAATGTAGCCCGACAGCGCACTTGTAAACAGCGTCACAGCCGTAATAACAACCGAGGTGAACGCACTATTCAGCAGCCATTTCATAAATGGCGTATCCTTCAGAACGGTACGATAACCATCCAAGCTGGGATGCTGCGGAAAGAAACCGCCTGAACCCGCCACAATTTCCATATTGCTCTTCAGCGATGAAAGCACCATCCATACATAGGGCATGAGCATGATGCAGGCAAGCACACTAATGACAGCTATGATGACGCCATCGAACCAGACACTTCTGCGTTGCATGTGTTTAAGCCTCCTGTCAATATTCCCATTGGGTGCGTCCCCATTTTAACTGCAGCAGCGTAACCAATAAAATGATGATGAGGAATACGGTAGCCATTGCCGAGGCGTAGCCCATGTTGGAATTGGAAAAAGCTTGCTCGTAAATGTGCAGGGCCAGAACCCGCGTTTCATTAAAAGGCTCCCCCTTCGTCATGATCTGGAACTGGGGAAAAGCTTGGAAGTACGAGACGACGGTTGTCACCGAGACGAACAACGTCGTTCTGCGAAGCAGCGGTACTGTCACATGCCGGAACAGGTGCCAACGGTTTGCGCCGTCTAATATAGCCGCTTCATAGTACAAATCCGGAATCGAATCCAGTCCTGCCATGAAAAGAACGACGTTATAGCCAATATCCGCCCACAAAGTCATCATGATAACCGAGAAAAGCGCATAATGCGGATCGCTCAGCCATTGGATCGGTGCGATATGAAGCTTGGAGAGCAGCAGATTGAACAAGCCGTTATGGTAGTTAAACATCGTGCTCCATACGATGGCAGTCCCTGCGAGCGGAGCAATCGTCGGTAGAAAAAACACCGTTCGAAATAAATCTTTTAACCAACGAACTCTGACACGCTGGATAGCCATTGCAATGAGCAAGGTGATCACGATGTTGGCAAGCACGGCTATCGTTACGAATTTAAACGTTACCCAAAGCGACTTGAGAAATACGGCATCACCCAGCATGCGAATATAGTTGTCTGCGCCTACGAACAGCGCACTCGCACTAAGCGGATTATATTTGAATACAGACAACCCCAAGCTCCATCCAATGGGAATAAAAGCAAATACACCAAACAACAACAAGATGGGAATAAGCGAGAAAAGCACGAATTTTCTTTCACCCTTGTATTCCACGAGATTCTGATCTGATTTAGCTTTCTTGCTTCCGATAGATACTGCACTTTTGTTCATGCTCAAACACTCCGATCACTTGTGTTGATCCTGACTATCGTTAACCGCTTTTTCTATCTTTTTGAGCCCCTCTTCGACACTCACTTGCCCCGCTGCAATGACTTGAAAATTATCATTCACCTGCTTAAAGAAAAAGTCGCGATCCGCTATGGGACCGATCCATTGACCTAAGGACAGAACGCTTAAGGAAGTCTTCATATAAGGATTCGCTTTCAGGAATTCCGGATCTTCGGCTACCTCTTTTTTGGCGGGAACGGTGAAGGTGTCTAGGTTCCAGGTGCGCAGATTATCCTTCTGTGACATGAATTGAATGAAATCAAGGGCAGCCTGGCGCTGCTTGCTCTTCTGGGAAACGACCACACCCCAGCCAGACTCCGCTGCGAACGTTGGTGGATTAGTTGTGAAGGAAGGAACGGACACATATTCAAAGTCGTTGACTTTATAATTATTAAGCCCCGCTGCAATGGTCCAAGGCCCACGATATGTCATAGCTGAATTTCCTCGGTAAAAATAATCCGATGTGTCGAGCTCGCCGCCAAACGTCGTGAGGTCAGCTACTTTATCATCTGCCACTAGGCTTTTCAAAGTTGACATCGCTTTCAAAGCTTCCGGCGTTTGGAAGTTCACATGGTCTTTCTCCCCCCAATAAGTACCTTTTTGCTGCAAAATCAACGATAGGAAGGTGAACGTAATATTGTCGCTCGATACGAAATCAAAGCCTTTTACTTTAATCCCATTGCTATCTCGAATCGTTAGCTTCTTCGCATCTTCAACCAATTCAGCCCATGTCGCTGGCGGAGCAGCAATGCCTTTGTCTTTCAGCATTTGCGGGTGTATCAGCATTCCGCCATTTTCAATGTTATATTCCAGCGGCAAACCGTACAGCTTATTATTCAGCGTATAACCGCCGATCGGGGCATCATAATAGGCTTTTTTCACATTTTCGCTATCAGGTATTTCGGCGAGCAATCCGTTTTGGGAATACTCTGGAACCCATGTGCCGAACACTTCTGCGATATCAGGAGGATTTTTGGCCGAGTAGGCGGCTTTCAGTTTGGGATTGTAGATATCATAAGGGAAAGATTGATAGTCGATCTCGACATTCGGATGCAAAGCGCGATAATTGTCAATCTGCTTCTTATAGGCGCCTACCATCGCATCTTCTTGGTGACTCCAGAAAGTAAGCTTAACGTGACCATCTGTTGTTGCAGGTGCTGTTGCATCAGGTTCATTACCACTGGTACAACCAACAGTTGCAAAAATAATGCAAAAAATTGATAAAATTGCACCTTTTCTCGATAAATTCATGCTTATCCCCCTCAAAAACGATGTATTAGGTTGTATCCTCTCGTTAATACTAAAAATATAACCTAAAATGTGGAACCAGTCAATAAATAATTTTCAATAATTTGCGGCAAATTATTATTTAATTTTCAAATATTTTCATCGTTTTTCGAGTTGACCTTAGGATTTTTTTTACTTAACATAGAGAGTAAGAATTTGCGGCAAATTATTTATCCTATATGAAACTGAAGGCAGGTTGTGTCATGCCCACATTAAAAGATATAGCCGAACGCGTAGGCGTCTCGATTTCCACCGTCTCCCGCATCCTGGCCAATGATTCCAATCGTGCTGTGAACAGTGAAACGAAGCAAAAGATCTGGGATACAGCCCGGGAGCTCGGGTACGTAATTAAACCCGCATCGCACGAGGCAAACCCGGTAACCAAAGGCATTGGGTGTGTCGTCTCCACCATGCAGGATCGGCATTACCACCCTTACTTCTCGGTGATCTTCGATGGGATTGAGAAGGAACTGTCCCGCAACGGGTACAAAATTGCCTTCACGCATACGCAAGAAGATCTGAAAAGACCCGAAATTTTGCATCAAATTACGAATGAGAATCAAGTGGAAGGCATCATCGTCATCGAAGGCATTGAGAGCAAGCTGTACACCTATTTGAAAAAACATGTAAAACACGTCGTCGGGATCGATGTCTCCGATCCTACGATCCCAACGATTACCTATGACCGCGTTGAAGCCGCGCGGATTGCAGTCCAGCATCTTATCGATCAAGGGCACCGCGATATTTTGTTTATCGGCGGCACTGGCTTATCCGGTCAATTCCATCGGGAGAAAAGATACCGCGGGTATCAGGCTGCCTTAGAGCAATCTGGCATCGCCATCGACCCCCAGCATGTATTGAATGCCGAATGGGAACCCGACAAAGCCTATCGTCTTGTTTTGAAGTACATCGAGGATCATCACGGCAAGCTCCCGACCGCTGTGTTTGCAGCAAGCGACATCATGGCGATGGCTGCTATGCGCGCGATCTCGGAGAAGGGCTTCCGCACTCCTCAAGATTTCGCGATTGTGGGCTTCGATGACAACGAGCCGTCCCGTTACACGGTGCCTCCGCTCTCAACCATTCATATCCCAACCTTCGAAATTGGGATTGTCGCTGCCCGAACCGTACTGCAGTGCATACAGTTCCCCTACCCGCTGCCAATCAAAATATTGCTGCCGTTCGAGCCCATCTTCCGCCAATCGAGTGATTGGCGTGTGCCATAGTGGAGGATCCACAGTGAAGGATCCACAGTGAAGGATCCACAGTAAAGGATCGCAAGGGTTCTCCCTTGCGGTCCTTTTAGGTTTCTTGTGCTCGGAACACTTGTGTTCGGGCACATGGAATATTGATCTGCCGCGCTTGGGCGAGTGAGACTGCCTTTTCACGCGCTGAGACTGCTTTTTTCGCCGGCTCGGGGCGGGTTGGCGGGTTGGCGGGTTGGCGGCTTTTCTGCTTACGAGCCTGCCTTTTTCGCCGGCTCGGGCCGAGATGGCGGCTTGCTTGCTTATGAGCCTGCCTTTTTGGCAGGCTCGGCTTGCCCTTCGCGCGGATTCTGCCTTTTCGCGCGCTGAGAGACTGCCTTTTTCGCCGGCTCGGGGCCGGTTGGCGGCTTTTCTGCTTACGAGCCTGCCTTTTTGGCAGGCTCGGCTTGCCCTTCGCGCGGATTCTGCCTTTTCGCGCGCTGAGACTGCCTTTTTCGCCGGCTCGGGGCGGGGCGACGGCTTTCTTGCTTCCGAGCCTGCCTTTTTGGCAGGCTCGGCTTGCCCTTCGCGCGGATTCTGCCTTTTCGCGCGCTGAGACTGTCTTTTTCGCCGGCTCAGGGCGAGGCGGCAGCTTTTCTGCTTCTGAGCCTGCCAAAAAGGCAGGCTCGGCTTGCCCTTCGCGCGGATTCCGCCTTTTCGCGCGCTGAGACTGCCTTTTTCGCCGACTCGGGGCGGGGCGGCGGCTTTCTTGCTTCTGAGCCTGCCAAAAAGGCAGGCTCGTGCCTACTTCCTCAGACCAAAAGGACCCAGCCACAAATGGCTAGGTCCTTAAGTGATGGCTAGGTCCTTAGATAATGGTCAGGTCCTTAGATCCTTTATACCTCACTCAGCAACAGGTACCGCTGTATGTATCGCAACATGCCGCTCTTCGCAAGCTTGCGCGAACCAGCCTTCCGGCTGTTCATTCATAATAACCCCCGTTGCTTGGTGGAGGGGGATAATGGTGAACAGAGCGCTTTTTTCAAGCTTGCTCTGATCGAAAACAGCATACACTTGTCTGGATCGTTCGATCAACAATTGAGCAATTCGGGCTTCGAGCTCGGAATGCATCGTAAATCCATGCTCCAAAGACACCCCGTCTACCCCAAGAAACATCTTCGTGACGTTTATTTTATCAATGACACTTTCCGCCAGCGGTCCGCTCAGTTCATAGCTTTTCGCCCGCATAACGCCGCCAATCACAACAACTTGCACACCGTCGGCATCCGCTAGCTCAGCGGCAATGTTCACGGCATTCGTAACGATCGTAATATGGCGATGCTTTTTCAAGGCTCTAGCGATGAAAAACGTTGTCGTTCCCCCAGTCAGGCAGACAATGTCCCCTTCTTCCACCAAATTCGCTGCGGCTTCGGCAATTCGTTCTTTCCCTTGCTGCTGAAAAAAACGCTTATCCGCAAACGGCAATTCAACAGCAGATTGCAGGATAGCTCCTTCGTAGATTGCTCCTCCAATGGTGCGAATGATGGGCCCTGATTTCTCTAACAAGTCCAAATCACGTCTGGCCGTAGCTTCCGAGCAGCCGATAGCTTCAATAATTTCCTGAACCGATATTTTGCCGTGCAATTTAATGAGCTCCAGAAGTTTCGACCTGCGCAACTCGCTCTTTGAATATTCCATATGTCTCTCCTTTGACGCTATCAGCGCCGTCTTCCCTGCTATTCCTAATTTTGGAGGACAAAGAGCAAGATTGCAAGTAGCCTGCAGAAATACCACGATTACAGCTTACAAAGTAATGACCTTCACTTGCTCCATATATGCTTGGAAAAGCGAATAGTCGACATGACCAGCTTTATCCGACATCGCGTTAGCAGCGGCGGCTGCCGCAGCAATGCGCAATCTTTCGGCAGGTGTATCTCCCCGATCGTCCGCAAAAGCCATACCCGCAACGAATGAATCGCCGCAGCCAACCGTATTGACCGCTTTAATCAAAGGGGGCGAAACCAGATATCCTTCGCCTCCTATGAAGGCAATCGCCCCTCGGCTGCCCAAAGTAACGCATACTTGCTCGATCCCAACACCAGCTAATTTCTCCGCTGCTTCCACCCAATCCGCGTCCCCCCATCGCTCCCGCCCCATCCACTGAGCCAACTCTTGCTCGTTTGGCTTCACAAAATGCGGGCACGCCAACAGTCCGCTGCTCAAAGCAGCTCCACTCGTGTCTAAATATACGCGTGCTTGCGTAGATCGAATAACGTGTATAAGTTCCACGTACAAATCGGCAGGGGCACCTGGCGGCAAGCTCCCAGAGAGTACGACAACGGTAGATCGCAGCGCCAGCCTGTGTACAACTTCTTTCATCTCCGCGATGTGAATCCCATTGATTTCAGGACCAGCTTCCAGCAGTTCCGTCGATTTGCGGTTAGACTCCTCGAGGATATTCAAACAAACACGGGATTCCCCCGGCACACGAACGAAAGAAGTTTCGATGCCCCGCTCCTTCAAGTTTTCCTCAATAAAAGAACCACTGCTGCCAGCAACAATTCCGGAAGCCGTGACATCTCCGCCTAGCAGTCGAATCACTTTGGCGACATTATTGCCTTTCCCACCCGGTTCTGCGATTTGCCTACCAACACGCTGTACTTCACCTATTCGAAAGGAATTGACATAGTACGTTTTGTCGATGGCTGCATTCAGTGTAACCGTGGTAATCATCGAACTTCGCCGGCTTTGCCCACACACCCGCACAGCTGCATCTTCTCAATGGCCAGGCGCTTTGCCGCCTCTTTCGCTGGAACCATATATTTCCGAGGATCATTTTCCTCCGGATTCGCCGTGAACACTTGTTTTATCGCATCCGTGAAAGCAATACGTAGTTCTGTGGCAATATTCATTTTGGCCATTCCCAGCGCAACCGCTCTTCTTACCTGTTCAGCAGGAATACCCGATCCCCCATGCAAAACCAATGGAGCTGCGACGCGATCGGCAATTTGCGCAATCCGGGCAAAATCAATATTCGGTTCCCCTTTATAAATGCCATGAGCAGTACCAATCGCTGGAGCCAAGGTTAACACGCCCGTACGCTCAATAAATTGGCTGCACTCTTCCGGATCCGCCAAAAGCGCATCACGTTCGTCTACAACGATGTCATCCTCAACGCCTCCAACCTTGCCAAGCTCAGCTTCCACATTTACACCAGCGGCAAGGGCGACTTCCATCACTTTGCGCGTGCGCTCCACATTCTCTTCGAACGGATACATGGAAGCATCAATCATAACTGACGTATAGCCCGCCCGAATACATTGAACGATGAGCTGGAAATCTGTGCAATGGTCCAAATGCAGAGCAATCGGCAGCCCTGTGCGATTCGCGGCAACCGTAGCCGCAGCTGCTAAATAATCGGGACCTAAATGTTTAACAGTACCAACCGTTGATTGAATAATTAGCGGGGATTGCGTTTCCACGGCTGCTTCAATGACAGCTTGAAGCATTTCAAGTGTGTGTACGTTGAACGCACCGATGGCATACTTGTTTTTGCGGGCAATTTGAAGCATGTGAGTCGATGAAATAAGTGGCATAATGAGTTCCTCCTTCTGGGTTTCGCCAAACAACTGGCATACTGAACATAATGATATGTGAAATGATTGCCATGCCGTATTATTGATCATCATAATCTCAGTTTATGATTTTTTCAATCTTTTTTTTGATTGTAAAAGTATTTAAAATCATTAATTTGCTAAAAACACGCAGTAAACTGAATGATTACACTCAAATTTGATTGTAAAAATCAAATTGTGATTGAAAAAGTACAAAATATGATTTAAGCTTATGTGGCAGATCCATATTTAAGGAGGTTATCATTCATGAGTTTAACCTATCGTGAAATTAAACAGCAGTATACAGCTTTGCAGCAAACGTACGATTACATGCTAGCTCAAAGAGCGGAAGTTACTGCTTTTGCGCAGGCACAATCCGTCACCTTCATTGGCTGTGGCTCCAGCTACTGCTTGAGCGAATCCGCTGCATTTTCCTTCCGGTTGCGGACCGGTCTTCCTTCAAGCGCCTTGGCGGGAGGCGACCTTATGTTAAATCCGGAGCGATATCGCGCTTTATTAGCAGGCACTTTATTAATTGCACCCTCACGGTCCGGCAGCACGAGCGAAATTGTCGAAGCCGTTCGTCTCATTCAACAGGCTTCCCCTATTCCTGTGCTCGCTCTTTCATGTGTGACGAATTCACCACTTTCCCAGCAGGCTGACTTTTCGCTGGAATTGCCTTGGGCTTTCGATCACAGTGTATGCCAGACACGAACTGTAACTAATCTTTATACCGCCAATCTATTATTGGCCGCCTTCCTCAGCAACGACGAAGCCGTCATCGCGGATATTCAAACAGCGATCCAGCAAGGCGAAGCCTTTATGACACGAGTCGAGCAGGATATCCGCACAACAGCCGATTTTTCCTGGACTAACGCTGTCGTACTTGCCGATGGAGAGTTGTATGGACTCGCGTCCGAAGGGGCGATTGCCCTAACGGAGATCGCCAAAGTTCAAGCCAATTCCCATCATCTGTTGGATGTTCGTCATGGCCCGATGGTAACCATCGGACCGGATACACTCGTTATCGCAGCGATAACCGGCAATGGCACCGAACATCAGAACAATTTGATGCGCGATATCAAACAAAGAGGTGCAACGATTATCGCATTCGCCGATCGAGCTGATCTCATCTCCACCGAGCATGTCGATCTTGCCGTGATCTCAGATAACCCGTTAGATATCGCTGCACAAGGTATTCCCTTTATGTTCATTCCCCAAATCGTTGCGTTGACCAGCGCCGAGCGCCAAGGCATGAATCCAGACCAGCCCGACGGATTGGTAGCTTGGGTGAAATTGTAAGCACAAGTCCCTCATACCATGCAAAAAAAACGCCTCCAACACCACTAACCAAGTGGGGATGGAGGCGTTTTTCCTATGTATTGCAACAATGCTTTCTACAAACCTGCGATTATGCATCCTTTTTCTCGCCTCTACCGCCTTCAGCAGTAAATTCCTGCCATTATGCATCCTTTTGAGGCCATTTCCTGATGGCAAGGCGAAAAAATCCAAAATACCTGCATTATCGCAGGCATTTCGGATTTTTATACGATTTCGCCGAAAATACCTGCATTTTTGCAGGCTTCTGACTCCTCGAAGCACAATCCTGAAACACGCGGAGCTGCAAGATGCCCGTAGGTGTCCCGTTCCGCCCCCCAGCTTATTCCTTCGTCAAGCGCTGGATACGCTCGGGATATCAGTTAACTCGGTATGCCTTCGGCGAAACTTCGTGAACGCTCGGGTAAACGAATACAGCTCTGGATAACCGAGCGATAAGGCGATTTCGGTCACAGACAGGTCACTCTCTCGCAGCAAACGAGCGCCTTTGTCCATTCTTAGCTTTTGCAAATAGCACTGAGGTGAACAGCCAAACTTTTTGACGAATGCTACATGAGAACGATGTATACCTACCTGGCGGGATGCATCCTCAATGCGTATGTTCTCCGTAAAATGCAAATCCAAGTAGTTCTTCATATTCTCAAGCCAATTGCTTCTTATCAAACTTGCTCCCGTTTCTGTACATATCTTCATCTTCCAAAATAAATCAAATAACAAGCTTTGCTCTCTCAAGGAATCGGGCTTATGTCTCTTAAATAAGTCAAGAATGCGGTGAATGGCTTCATTCACTTCATGGTGGCCCAAAATAAAGAGGGGGAAAGGCCCAGATCTGCTATCAGTTTAGGTCCAATATGATAAGTCGGCTTTGCTTTATTCTGCCTTTGAAGAATCGAGTACCAGAAATCCGCATACTCATACATATTCCTGCATGATGCTGCAACAATCCCTTCCACACCTCTAGCGGCTATGCGAAGGGGAGCGACCGCGTTTAGAGGCAGATTTTATAACCAAATAGAAAGACAATTTCGGGCACCTTATACTTTCTGGCAAAAAAGAACAAGCGCCGGCAACACTCAGCAGCTTGTTCACTTTATTTAATCCCCAATTAAGCTCCGCAAACTCTCGGCATAGGCATCGGTTCCTTGCCAAGCTCCGCCCAAGCGTATTTCAGCAATAACTCGGATTTCAGATCTGCAAATTCCTTCTGATCCCATAAATTGTTGATTTCTCCGGGATCGTTCTGAAGATCGAAGATTTCTCCGTATGTTTGATTATAATAAACGGTGATCTTGTATCTCTCATTCACATACGTTTTCTGGTGAATTGTCGTTGGCTGATGATGAAACTCGCATAAGGCGTGGTCTCGCGCACTTTCTTTCGTACCTAGCCAGACCTCTCTCTGATCGACGCCTGTCATCGTCCTTGGGATAGGAATGTCACAGAAAGAAAGGAAAGTCGGAGCCAAATCAACCAAGGATTGAATCGATGAGCTCTCTTTGCCTTGCGGAATGTGACCAGGGTAACGAACGATAAAAGGAAGCTTAATGAGATCTTCGTAATGAAAGCCGCCTTTTGCCTGCAAACCATGCTGCCCAAAGAAATGCCCATGATCTGTTGTAAAGATCACGATCGTATTCTCAGCAAGTCCAAGCTCATCGAGCTTATCCAAAATATTGCCGATATACTTGTCCATCAAACTGATCATGCCATAATACACCGCTACCTGCTTCGCCTTATGCTCTTCGGTCAAGCGGAACTTATCCCCATAGCCGTAATAATGATGTGAATGATATCCATGAGCATTATTTCCACCTGGCTCCTGCAAATAAGAAAAGTCCGGATCGTCTTCCTGCGTTAATCCAAAATGCGGCGGATTGTTGTCATGTTCTCCCGGCGTCACAGCAGGAATCGTCAGCTTGGACGGATCATACATCGTATCCCAAGGCTCGGGAACCAAATATTCCGGATGCGGATCGAAGAAGCTGCTCCAGAGGAAGAAGCTCTCATCCTGCTCTTTGTAAGTCTCCAGCATAGCGTTGGAACGTTCCGCAATCCAAGTATTATAGTGAAATTCTTCCGGGATTGGCCATTTATACGTCGTGGAGCTATCCATTGTCCCTGTTGGCGGCAAGAAATAATCCCGCCAATTCAGACAGCCTTTTTCCTCCAGCCATAACGCGTAGTGCTGTCCAACATGTGCTTCGTTCGTATGATTTCTGGCGAGTTCGACATGGTCGAAGCCATAGAACGACTCTTTATAGTTTCGCCAAAATTCCAAGTCCTGCATAATCGGATACGATTCAAGAGACGGATATTCTTCGGTTGATTGCAACTGCTGGAAATGGGCTTTGCCGATTAATGCGGATTGATAGCCACCCTCACGGAAATCCTCTGTCACCACATGGCGATCCTCAAGAAGCTTGGTTCCAAGGGTCCATGCCCCGTGCTGACTCGGATACATTCCCGTTATAATAGACGCTCGTGTCGGGGTACAGGTCGGATTCGGGCAGTAAGCCCGATTGAACGTTGTGCCTTCACGAACCAAACGATCCAAATTAGGGGTAGAAACTTCATGATTAAAAGCTCCAATCGTGTTCCAATGCTGTTGATCACTCGTTATTAGCAATATATTAGGTTTCTTCATCGTATCATCGCCTCCCAATGTGTCTATCTTATCCGTCTATCTGAGTTTTTGCCAATAGCAACATGTTGTCCCCTATTGTCATTATGTTAGATTTGAACCTGGCAGCAGCCGTTGAGATTAACACGGAAAAACCTGACCACCTTATTGAAAGATGGTCAGGACTCTTGAACGTTATCTTTCTGTAAAGCTCCAGTTTTGATTTAAAGAACCGGTGTCCGCCCATTGGATATTTAATCCGCCATCCGCCGTTGATCCTGCGCTGATCCCCAGAAATTTACCGCTGTTTTGATTTTTGATTTTAAAATAACCACTGCCGACAGAGATCAGCTGCCAGAGTTGATTCGTCCCGTTATTCGCTGTCCATTGAATATTTTGCGCGCCATCCGCCACAGAAGCTCCTGTAATATCCATGAGTTTTCCGCTATTCACGTTTTTAATCTTATATAACCCTGAACCAGCGTTAATAAATTGCCATGTTTGACTCGCTGCTGCAGAGTAAGACCGCTGTTCAATCTTTCCGCCATCTGCCGTAGAATCGCCTACAATACCTAAAACTTTACCGCTATTTCGATTGCCGATTGAATATGTTTTCGTAACATCGACGTCAACGATTGGACTCCACGTGCCTGTTACCGTATCTATGCGCCATTGTCCATATCCGTTAATGGTTGGTATCCCAGCACCGTCGAACGAAATGGGATACCACTGATTTCTTCCAACGCCCGTACTTCCCCCTTTGTTGTTCCAACGATCACCCAAGTACACATATATAGTTCCTGATGTCCCTACAATCGGCAGTACCTGATCTACCTGCGTGTCAAAAGAGTTGGTCGTGCTTGGACTCGTAGAACAAACACTTGCCGTTGACCATGTGCCTGATAAGCTCGCTGCCGTGGAACAATAAGTCTGACTTGAGTACCAGCCGTTCGTTGCTGAAGTAAACAACAGATACTGGGAACCCCGTTTAATTAACGTTGAAGCCTCCTTATTCGGATAAGTGGAAGGCAGCCACTTCGTATTGGCGGCGATGCTTAAATAGTCGGATGCCAGCTTGCTGATCTGAATGGCACCATTGGTCCCAGGATTATCACTTGTATACGTAATGTATGTGCTGCCATCATCGTCTTGGAAAATAGATCCAAGATCGCCCATAGAGCTCCCGCTAGGGTAAGCATCAAACCGTTCATACGTATATGGCCCGGTGATGGATGAGCTCGTGAAATAGGTCAGCTTATTACGACCATTGCCATCGCTGTTATTCCACTCTAACAGCATGACATATTTAGCCGTTGAACTGTTATAAGCCACCACAGGTCTGCCAATCCAATGCGTGCCGGCATATCCCGGAATCGAGGATAAATTCACCACATTCCCATGGTTTGCCCATGTTTTCATATCTGTGGACGTGTATAGGTTCACGTTCTTCACACCTGAAACGGAGTAATCCATGCCATACCAATAAAAGGTATTCCCTTGCTGTATGATGTACCCACCTTGAGCCCAAATCGGATTGCCATCCGTATCGTTCCAATTCGAGTTATTCGTAATGTCTGCAGGTGCCGCATTGGCCTTTTGCGCAATAAGCAGCGAACCCAGAAGCAATAACATGGACAATAAAGCCATGATAATTTTCCTTGCATAGTTCGTTTCTTGATAAACAGTCATCATAACACTCCTCTTTTAATTGAAATTAGTTGATAGACATGCAGCACTGCCTCAGTTTCCATCTCGAACGATCCGTCTTCCTCTATCGACTTCCCTATTAGATCCCACATCACCCCCCTCACAAAATCAACCTCACTAAAACGCTTACATTTTACTTGTCTGAAAAAGCGGCTGTCCCATAAATCTTTTTAGTTTGTTAAACCTTCTGTTTATACACACTTTCATGGTAGGTTGGCTTGAGTTGCATGAGTTTGCTTATACTGGCAGACTAGCCTCAGACCTTCCGTATATTTCGGCTAATTCCTGCGATTATGCATCCTTTTCTTCTTCGGAATCAACATAATCGCAAAAAGCCTGCGAATATGCATCCTTTCTCGACCCTTTTTCGATTCCAGAACGGAAAAGCTTATAAAGCCTGCATAATCGCAGGTTTTCTCTCGTTTTCACACGATTTGATCGAAAAAGCCTGCACTTATGCAGCTTTTTCGAAACCGGCGAGCTGGAAATTATTCACAGTATCCTGCTGTTTTAGAATTGCATCATTTCTATCCTTTGATAGCGCCTGCAATTCCATCCACGAAATATTTTTGCAATAAAATAAAGACAAGAATAATCGGAATAATGGAGATACATGCCGCTGCAGCCATGCCTGTATAATCAGCTGAGTGCTCTCCGATGAAAGAGAAAATACCTACGCTCAAGGTTCTCAGACCTGGATTGTTTAAAGTGAAAACGAGCGGAGTAAAAAACGAATTCCACGTCCACATGAATTGCATAACGACAACGGTCGCAATAATCGGCTTGCTGAGCGGCAGCATGACAGACCAAAAGGTGCGAAGAAAACCGGATCCGTCCATCTCAGACGATTCCTCCAATTCCTTGGGCAGCCCTTTGAAATACGTTGTAAACAATAAAATGAACAAGACATGAGCCCCGCCTGCTTCAGCCAGAATGACGCCAGGCATGGTGTTAAGAAGCCCCAGTCCCTTCACAACCTGATAGACAGGAATAATCGTATAGCCCTTGGGAATAAACAAAGTTGCCGTTATAATTGCGATCAGCACATTTTTACCGAAGAAATCCACTCTGCCCAGCGCATAGCCTGTCATCGAACAGACAACGACAACGATGATGACCGTAGAGACCGTTAATACAACGGAGTTTGCAAAATAAGTGGAAAAATTAGCTACCTCCCACGCACGCGTGTAGTTCTCCCATTGCATCGATTCCGGAAGCAGCTTCAAGCCCTGGCCTAAATATTCCTGATTCGTTTTGAAAGAAGAGGCCAGCATCCAAAAGAACGGATAAATCCAAATCAATCCTATGCCCATCAACACAATGTGCGGTACAACCGCTCGCAAATTCCGGCCCATTATCCGTTCCTCCCATTCGTCCATTTCACCAAAAGCCCCAGCACGATCGAGATGACAAAAACGGTAATTCCGAAGAAAATGCCAGCTGCGGAGGCATAACCGATCTGCGGCAGCCCGCTTCCTACACCGCTGAAAGCAAAACGGTAGATGTACAAATCAACCATTTCGGTAGCTACCCCTGGTCCCCCGTTCGTCATGACCTTCACGAGATCGAATGCGTGCAATCCATCGACAACAGATAATAGAAGAATGACGGCCGCTACAGGCATGAGCAGTGGAAGTGTAATAAATCGAAAAGCTTTCCAGTTCCCCGCTCCATCAATCGTCGCTGCTTCGTAGACCTCTTGCGGGATCGATTGAAGACCGGCAAGCCAATAGATCATTTTCACACCGAACCATTTCCAGGAACTGACGAAAATTAACACCGCCAGCGCGTAGCTGCCATTCCCCAACCAAGGAATCGCCTCACCGATCAAGCTTATTTTTAATAAAAGATGGTTCACCAACCCACTGTCTGTGGCAAAAATATTTTGCATGACAGCGCCTACCACAGCCGTTGTTGTCACCACGGGCAGGAAATAAATCGTCCTGTAGAAGGTCTTTCCCTTCAATTTCCCATTCAGGATAATCGCAAGCACCAAAGCAAACGGCAATTGAAGAATGACCGTTCCACTCATAAAAATAAAGCTGTTTCGAAATGCGTTCCAGAAGTTAGGTTCCGCGATAAGCTCCCTAAAGTTCCTCAAGCCCGCAAAATTTTCCAAAGGACCAAGCCCGCTCCATTCAAACATCGAATACACATAGCTCATGGCAATCGGATAGATCGTAAATACTAGAAAAAGGATTAGCTGAGGAAAAATGAACACGTATGCCCATAGCTTCCGCTTGGCAGTACGGGACATCCCGAGTGTTCCTAAGGGTTCATTTCGAACCTGATACAACGACTTGCTTTGCATGGCTGCTCCACTCCCTTGAAACGCTTCCAGCCCCGCAAAGGGGCCGAAAGCGAGCTCCTTTATTTCTTATTTTTATATTTTTCGGCCAAATAATTTTGATCCACAGTCCAGTCCGGGAAAGTCCAACGATCCTTGCTGGATCCTTCTACCGCTTTGAGGGCATTGCTGAATGCATTCTCCTGCTCTTTCACGAAATTATCCACGGCCGCTTTGACGTCCTGCGAACCTCCTGCCAAGTAGGCTTGCGCGATATTGCCGATAGGAAGTTTGGAAGAAACAGAAAGCAGCTTATTCGTCGTTTCCAGCTCCACCGAATTAATCAAAGCAGGCGTCGGCTGGACTCTAACCGTTTGGTTCATAATCTGAATCAGTTCTTTAAACTGAGGTTTCATATCCACATTGCTTGCGCTATTCAGCGATTGAATCGGCGTAAGATCAATGGATTGCTTAAGCAGCTCCGGGTAATAGTTTTCTGTTAAAAATTCAAACCATTTTGCCGCTTCATTCGTATGCTTGCTCTTTTTGGAAATGAGATAACCATTCGCAGAGCCGCCGTTAACTCCGAAATAAGGTAAAACACCGCTTTTGGACGGCAAAGTAGTAACACCGAAATCCAAATTTTTATAGTTGTCCAGCAGCGTTTTCACAAACCAATGGCCGTTAATCATATAAGCAGATTTGCCATCTCCGAAGTCTGCGTTCGCCTGTGGGGGATCCTTGATGATGGAATCTGCACTCATTAAATTCCCTATTATCAATTGTTTGAGGAATTGGATACTTTCCAAAGTCGGCTCCGCTTGGTACGTTGAACCTGTTTTCCAATCAAACTGCTTGTCCGGATACACCTCCGAAGCAAGTCCTGCTTTGCCTGTCGTCGTTGCTAATTGAGCAACGATTCTTCCTGCAGCCCATGGCGCTTTTAATCCGCTGACAATAGGCACGAGTGTTGCACTATGCTCTTTCACTTGCTTCGCTTGTGCAATCAGATCATCCCAAGTAGCTGGCGTTTTGCCGGCCAGACCGGCGTCAGCGAGCAGCTTTTTATTGTAAAACAAGATGACAGGGCCACGAACAAAAGAACGATCCGGCCATGCATACACTTTGCCGCTTAATGTTGTGCTTCCTTCCAGCCAAGTACCTGGATCAAATTTCTGTTTGAAATCATCCGTGAACGGAATAGGTTGAATGAGATTCAACTTGTCTAGAGCAGAGAGAGTCAGGGAGTTATGATATTGAAAAATATCCGGCAGGGAATCTCCGGAAACAGCCGCCTGAATCGCAGCCGAATATTGTTCTGGCGCATAATTAACGACTTCAATGCTAATATTTGTGTATTTTTGATGAAAAGCTTCGGCTGATTTCTTAATTAAATCCAACGTTTCCGGCGTTCTCACCCACATGCTTAATTTCACTGGTTCTGTACCAGCTTTTTCAGCCTTTGGCGGCGAGGCGCTCTTCTCACTGCATCCTGCCAATACAGTTAACGCTGCAAGTACGGGCAAAATCGTTTTCATCATTCTCATTTCTATATCCCCCTAATATCATTGGCCTACATTCATAAGTCTATATGAAAGCGCCAACATCGAACATTGCGTCATTTTTTGCATTCATGCCGTTTTTTTTAACATGAGCCGTCGCTCGCTTCTCCGACTTTCAGCATCCGATATTCATTCGGGGCTTTGCCCTCATATTTCTTAAACACTTCTGTAAAATGCCTAGTATCCAAGTACCCAACCGCTTCCGCTACCTCATAAATTTTGATAAAAGGATCCGAAAGCAGCCGTTTGGCTTCCTCCAATCTGACTTGAGTCAGAAATTGAATGAAGCTGACGCCAGCTTCTTGCTTGAATTTACGGCTAAACGCAGCGGGGTGCATGCGTGTATAGTCAGCTAATTTATCCAGGGAAGATTCTTTGAGATGCTGCATGATCCAAGCTTGCGTCAATTCCACAAAAGAAACCGATTCCGGCTTGGCTGCCGTGGTCCTTGCCGCATGCTGGCTATCTTCCTCTTGTTTAGCAATCAATGCTTTCATACGCTCAATCGTTTGTTTTAATTGTTCATCATTCAGAGGTTTGGTAAGAAAATCAGAGGCTTGCAATTGCAAAGCTCTGCGCGCATAATCAAAATCAGCATAGCCGGAAATAAACACAACAGGCAGCTGCCCGTAGTCTTTGCGAATCTGTTCCAGGAACACTAAGCCGTCCATGCCTGGCATGCGGATATCACACAAGATCAAGTCAAATTTCTGTTTTTCCATAAGCAGCTGTGCTTCAATCCCATTTTCCGCTGTAGCGGTTACTTCCAAATCATGAAAAAGCTGCAGTCTGCGTATCAAACTTTCCCGAAACAGCTTCTCATCTTCTACAATTAGTATGTTGATCGTCATAGAAATCCCCTTTTCCCTAAAAAGCGTGCAAAGCTTAAAGGACCAACACCGAATCAGGAGGCCCTGAAATGAACAGCCATGTCATTGGTCCAACCATCCGGACCCGATTTTCATCCAAATCGTTAACCCAACGAATCTTTGTAACCTTCAGCATTTTGGTGCTAATTCCGCTTATGATCTCCAGCGTGTATGTCTATCATAACTATTCCAAGAACTTTGAGGAAGAATCTTTCAAGCACATGGATGATTTGGTTCAAAAATTAAGTGGCGACATGGATAAACTGTACTCAGAAAGCAATAGCTCTCTCATCAGTCTGTGGCTGAATGAGGACATGCAAAACCTGTTGAAATCACCCCCAAATGAATGGAATCAACATACGAATGAATATTTGCATCTCTCCCAAAGCATTAACAATGTACTCGGTTGGAGACAAGGAATCGCCGGATTGTTCGTAATAACTAGTGATGGCGGCATCATACACGAATTCACATCTTCTGCGATCAAAACGGACTTCCCATATGTGCAGACCCCTTTTTATCAAAAAGCCCAGCACTATTATGATGCTTTCCTAACCGGTCCCGAGCCTCAAAGCTATGTGAACGGAACACCCGTTTTCTCTGTAACACGCGCCCTTTTCAGCGGTCCTTACCGCACTTGGTCTGGCATCATTCGATTGGATTATGAAACCAAAGTCATCAATTCCTTATTCGAAAATAACGGTTCCAGCGATGCCAGCTTTTACTTGGCTATCGATGCCGAGAACCGGATCGTTTATCATCCTGATTCCCGCTATATTGGTCAGCAGCTGGACAGCGCTATGGTCCAGGACATCCAAAAGAAAAGCAGCCACTCTGTCCACTACTTAGGGGAACAACATATTTATGCTGCCCAAACGTCCAAGCTCACCGGATGGACAACCATCGGCCTGCTTCCTGAGACGATTATTCATCAAGGCGCCGCCGGAATTCTCAAGCCGCTTTTTCTGATTGGCACCCTTTCGCTGCTTATCGTTTTGCTAGTTGCCATGCTGCTAAGCTCTTACATTCTTAAGCCGCTCCAAAAAATTAATCGAGCCTTGAATCTGCTCGGTAAAGGGGATTTCAGCCCTTTGGAACCCACCGGCATTCCCAAAGAGCTAACCATCCTTGTAGAACGCTATAATCTGTCGATCCGCAAATTAAAACAATTAACCGAGGATTTGATCAAGAAGCAAGAAGTTGAGCTTAGAGAGAAGGAAGCCGAACTTATCCAGCTGCAAGCCCAAATCAATCCGCATTTTCTGTATAACACCTTATCCTGCATTGACAGCTTGGCCGAACAAGAAGGCCAGACGCGCATACGCTCTGTCATCGGCAACTTGTCAGATTTATTGCGAGCTTCACTCTCCGGGAGAGAACGCATGGTTCCCCTCTACGAGGAACTGCAATTAGTTCATTCCTTCGTCCATATTCAAAATGAACGCCATGGTGATCGGATCGAAGTGAATTGGGATGTCCCCCCATCTATCCATCAGATGCTTATTCCAAAATTAACTATTCAACCTTTGGTTGAAAATGCTTATTTTCATGGCGTTGAGCCCAATCTGGGAAAAGGCATCATTGATGTAGAAGCACGTTTGCTTGACGATCAATTGAGAATCGTTGTCAGAGACAACGGAGTTGGCATGGCGCCTCACGTGCTCGAAGAATTCCGCGAGTTCATTGCATCCGACGGCTCGATCCCTAGACCCGCGTCGGTTCAGCGTTACTCTGGTCTGGAAAATGTGATTCGCAGATTACTGCTCACTTATGAGGAGAATTGCCGAGTTACACTGGAAAGCTCCCTGCATGCAGGAACCTCTATTCAATTTGATATTAAGTCTCAGGAATCGGCACCCTCCACTCCTCATATCATGTAAAGATCCATAAATCCGTTCGGAAATGGCAGGAGGAACGTTCATGCCTGTTTGGGCTCAAGTGAATGAGGAAATTCACCGTATGACCGAGATGCTTTCGGGTATGCAGCGGGATGACGGCAGTTGGCGATTTTGCTTCGAAAATGGCATTTTGACCGATGCTTATCTAATTATTGTGCTCCGCACGTTGGAGCTTCCGCATGAAGAGCTGATCCAACAATTGCACGCAAGGATTATCAGCAAGCAGGAGAAGAATGGCGCTTGGAAGGTTTATGCCGACGAAGAAGATGGCAATCTTGATACCACTGTGTATGCCTACTACGCGCTGCTGTTTGCCGGTTATAGCTCAAAAACAGACGAAACCATGGAGAAAGCGGCACAGTTTATCAGATCCAAGGGCGGGCTTGGCCAAGTGAAGAACTTGCTGACACAAGCTTTTTTGGCAGCTACGGGACAGTCCCCATGGCCGGCTACGCTCAGGATTCCTCTGGAGTTTCTTTTATTGCCAGCCTCCTCGCCCATTAGCTTCTTTGATTTCTCTAATTATGCTCGCATTCACTTTGTGCCTATCTTGCTCATGGTGAGTCTCCAATCCCCGTTGAGGACGAAAGCTACACCCGATTTATCGAACTTATCCAATAACTACACAGGTTCTCCCTCAAGGCATCATCCTATGAAGGAGAACAAGGAGACGACACCTGAACTGTACCGGCTTTTCGATGAAATTCACAACGGAATCAAGCATTTAGCCAGCCTGCCCGGACAACTTCATAAGCAGGCTGTTAAGTACGCCGAACAATATATGCTTGAGCGTATTGAATCAAATGGAACACTGTTCAGCTATGCGAGCAGCACCCTGCTGATGATGATGGCACTCGCCATGCTTGGCTACGACAAGCATCATCCCGTTATGACAGCCGCCCTGCGCGGACTTTTGTCGATGATGTGGTATTCCGATGCACATACCATCACAGAAGTTCACCTTCAGAATTCGCCTTCGACCATCTGGGATACCGCCTTGCTTTCCTATGCCTTGCAGCAGGCTGGTACTTCGCCCAACCATGCTGCTATCCGCCAATCGGTCCATTACCTGCGTCATAGGCAGCATACAAAAAAGGGAGACTGGAGCATCCATGCACCGTACACGGTTCCGGGCGGCTGGGGGTTCTCCGAGTCTAATACGATCAATCCAGACGTCGATGACACGACTGCTGCTTTGCGGGCTATTCACGGTACAGTGCTCCATGAGCCTACCTACCAAGATGCCTGGAACCGCGGCTTGAACTGGGTATTGTCCATGCAGAATAGAGATGGAGGCTGGCCGGCATTTGAGAAAGGCATCACCAATAAGCTGCTCGCCAAGCTGCCTGTTGACGGCGCCTCCGCGGCAGCTATTGATCCGTCGACCGCCGATTTGACGGGAAGAACGTTGGAATTTCTCGGCGCGACGGCCGGTCTTGACATGCGGCACCGATTCATACGCAGAGGAACAGATTGGCTGCTGGAGAACCAGGAAGCAGATGGTTCTTGGTTCGGCCGCTGGGGAATTTGCTACATTTATGGCACATGGTCAGCATTAACCGGCTTAATGGCCGTCAAAGCAGACCCCGAGCTGCCAGCAGTGAGGAAAGCCGTCGACTGGCTGCTCAGCATCCAGAATGATGACGGTGGCTGGGGCGAATCCTGCAGCAGCGATTGTCTAGAGCGCTATGTTCCGCTCGGCGCCAGCACGCCTTCCCAAACCGCTTGGGCGCTGGATGCCCTCACGGCTGTACATCCAAAACCCCTGCCAGCCATGGAACGCGGCCTTGAGCAATTGCTTCACCAGCTGCACAAGGATGACTGGACCACTCGCTATCCAACCGGAGCCGGATTACCCGGCAGCGTCTATACGCATTATCACAGCTACCGCCACATTTGGCCGCTTATTGCGCTCACTCAGTACAGGAAGAAATACGAGACGTTGTGAAGGGAGTCTTGTCTTCGGAAGGAGTTTCTAGTTGGTTGGGGGTTGGCGGATAGTTGGTTACTGGAGGACTGTTGGTTGGGGTGCTCGGATATTCGTTGACTGTTGAACGGACGGTTGGTTGGGGTTGCCGCATATTCGTTGGCTGTTAGCGGACGGTTGCTTGGGGTTGATGGATATTTGTTGGCTGTTGGCGGACGGTTGCTTGGGGTTGATGGATATTTGTTGGCTGTTGGCGGACGGTTGCTTGGGGTTGATGGATATTTGTTGGCTGGTGGCGGACGGTTGCTTGGGGTTTGGCGGATATTCGGCTGTTGGCGGACTGTTGGTTGGGGTTGCCACATATTCGTTGACTATTAGCTGACTGTTGGTTGGGGTTGATGGATATTTGTTGGCTGGTGGCGGGCGGTTGCTTGGGGTTTGCGGATATTCGTTGGCTGTTGCCTGACTGTTGGCTGGGCTTGCGGATATTTGTTGGTTGTTAGCGGACTGTTGGCTGGGGTTGCGGATATTAGTTGGCTGTTGGCTGACTGTTGCTTGGGGTTGGCGGGTTTTAGTAGAATCTCGATAGTGTCTTGATGGCATGTTAGTGGGCTTTTGGAGACTTTGGCGGGAGTCTGTCTGGGGTTTCCGCTTGTTTATGGGTTTCCAGCACCTGTTTGAGCGTTTTTCGAGATTTTCGAAGTTTGTTTAAACAGTCAGGAGATAGGTTTCCTGTCGTTTGCCCATATAACAGGCGCGCTGCCGCTCATCGGTTTTGAAAGCCTGCGAAAATGCAGGCTTTTTCAATGAAATTACCTAGAAAGAGGAAAAGCCTGCTAAAGTGCAGGCTTTTCCAGCCAATTCGTCCCGAAATCCCAAAACAGTCTCAAAAGCCTGTATAATCGCAGGAATATCGAAGTTTTGGAGCTATCGAGCCGTAAAAGCATGCACTTTTGCAGGTTTTCTCCAATCACCGTCGCAGTCTTCATATACCAGCAGCGTTCACAAGCCATCACCATTCTCATAAACCCACTGCGTTATAGTCATCACTACTCTCGTATACCCGCAAAGCCAACAAGCGGCCACTGGGTTTAAATCCTCTCTTTCGGCCAAGCTTTCACGCATTTATTGGAGCAAATCTCCCGTATTTTGGTCATAACTCCCTGAAATGATTTAAATGCTGATCTTTGCCTACTAACTGCCGTGTACATGCTCCGGCTGCTGTTCAATGACGCTGCCATCCGCCAAGCGCAGCCAAGTTTCAAACTCGCGTTGTCCTTCTGTCAAACGAATCAGTCTCGCACCTCTGGCAAAACCCTCTTGGCCATACGTGTTATACCCCGTCGCTCTGCCATAACAGAGGCGAATGCCGTGAAGATTTCCCCAGTAATCATTCACATGATCATGTCCGGCAAACGTCCCCACGACATCGCCCATTTCCAGCATAGCTGCGAACATGCCCGCATTCACCTTGGCGCAGCATACAGGCTCAAACTTATTGCCATAGCACGTTTGGCTTTCCCATACTTCCTTGTATTCCGGAAGTGGAATATGAAAAAACGCCAACGCAGGCACAGAAGCTGAGCGGTCCTGCGGCATAATTCTCAGGGATTCTTCTGTATACCAGTGGATTTGATCCCGCTGAATCCAGTCATACCCGCCAATATGAGGATACGGAGATAAATTGCCTGAATCAAAGAAATACATCACAGCACCAGTCTCACCCTGGCTATTCTTCACTTGAATCGAATAATTGCCTACACCATGAAGCTCCTCTAGTCCCGCTTGAGCAACAGTATGGTTATGCTCACATACAACTTCCATGAGCTGTTCTCTGGTTATGCGGCTTTCTGTATCATGATTGCCAAAAACAACAGCCCATTTGATGCCGCGTGATTCCACAGCCTGAACAGCCTCTCGAAACGCCTTAGCAGGCTCTTCGCAGGCAGAATCTCCTGGCTTGATATATCCTGTATAAATCACATCGCCCGTGAACACGACAAGATCCGGACGTTCTGCATCCAGCACTTGTTCCATCAGCTTCCTTGACAGCTGGTCTTCATTTCCACCCTCTTTCCAATGGATGTCTGTAAATTGGGCAATCGTAAAGGTACGATCCTCGCAAAAAGTTAGTTGAGCAGGCATGTTGCATCCCCTTTGTAATTGTTGTTTGTTGACCGTTTATTCATTATAATGTGGTTTAATCATATTTTAAATTTCGTTGAATTGTCAACCTCTAAAATGCAAAAACAAAGTCCAGACATGCTGTCAAAGCTTATTTTCATGAAAGAATCAAACTCTCATTGAAGGATGCTAGAAACAAATTAATTGTTTATTCTTCTTTAATCTTCTTTTATTTTGTTGTTGATTATTACGATATCGTGTTGTAAATTGAAAGTAATGGCAAGAAAGGAATGATGACGTGAGTACCTTGAAATCAATTATTTTTGATCTCGATAATACCTTGCTTTGGGATGAACGAAGCATTGATGAGGCGTTTCAAGCAACCTGTGGGGTAGTTGAACAAGAAACAGGTGTCAGCGCTGAACACTTTGAACACATCGTTCGCCAAACGGCGAAGCAATTATTCGAGCAATCTGATATTTTTGCCTGGGCGGACATGATTGAGGTCACTGATCTTGAAGCACTTTGGGGCAACTTTACTGCGCAGCATACGGCTCCCTTGAAAAAATTAAGCGAAATGGCCCCGGAATACCAAAGAGAGACCTGGTTTCTAAGTTTGCAGCAAGCAGGAATTGAACACCCTGGCCTCGATGTGCGTTTGGCACGAATGTTTGCTGCGGAAAGAAGGAAGAGGCCACTCGTATACGCGGATACCCTAGAGGTATTACATGTATTGCGCAGCCGCTACTCGCTGGTCATGATGACGAATGGCTCGCCCGATTTGCAGCAAGAAAAAATAGACAGCATCCCAGGCTTATCCGACTATTTTGATCACATTATCATCTCGGGTACGTTCGGCGTTGGAAAGCCTGACTCATCTATATTCGAACATGCCTTGAAACTGCTTGGCCTAACCCCTCAAGAAACGATCATGATCGGCGACAATCTAAATACGGATATCCTCGGAGCCCAAAGTGTCGGCATGTCGACGGTTTGGATCAATCATCATCATGCAGAAGCGCCGGCAGATCGCAAGCCTACTTTTGAAATTAGATGTATTTCCGAGCTCCCCGCTACTATCCAGACCATATAGTTCAGCCAAAGCTGCATAACACACAAAAAAGGTTCAGCCAGATGAGTTATCGGCCGAACCTTTTTTCATGCTTCGCTGACAATCCAGTGCACACCCTTCTGCTCCATGATATCTTTCCAATCCTTCGGATACGGTTGGTCAGATACGATGATATCCACGTCTTCCAAGGGGGCGATTAGGGAAAATGCTTGAACGCCGATTTTCGATTGATCGGCAAGTACAATAACTTCCTGCGCCGATTTGGCGAACTGTTTGGAGATATAAGCTTCATTCATGTCGTAATCGGTAATACCGCCGGAGAGCGACAGCCCCCCTACCGACAGAAAGGCTTTGTTCAGGAAGAAATTCCCCATCATTTGCTCGCACAAAGGGCCTGTAACCGATTGCTGTTCAGGATTCAACTGCCCCCCCAGCATGAATACTTTTCCCGAGAAAAGATGATTGTTAAGTGCTTCCGATAAATAAGAAGCGATGGATAAGGAATGAGTAAGAATCGTCAAGTTCCGCTTGCCTGTTAAAGCTTTTGCTACTTCTAATACCGTTGTCCCGACGTCCAGCGCGATCGTATCGCCATTTTCGATCAACTCGGCAGCCCGTACACCGATTTTCTTTTTGGCGTCGGTATATAATTGTGTTCTTTGCTGATAAGGAGGTTCTCCATGCTCATAGCCAGAACGTACGGCCCCGCCGTATACCCGACTCAGCTTGCCTTCCGATTCCAAAATATCCAGATCGCGGCGAATCGTTTCCGAGGAAACGCCCAGCTGTTCAGCCATTGGAAGAACTTTTACTTTACCTTCGCGAAATAAAACCTGCAGGATCAATTCTTTTCTTTCCTGGGCAAGAAGCGACAAAGCAAACACCACCATCAATTAAATTAAAAAAACCAAGTATGCCAAGTTTATTATAACGGATTTACCAGGAAAATTATAGAATTTGCAGAAGCAGCAAAAAACGGAAGGCTATGAGGCAAATGAGACCGTTTCCAAGCCTTGAACACCCTCGAGTGAAGTTAGAAACATCAAGGCTTCTTCGAAACGTTTTGGCTGCTTTATTTTAATTTGCATGCGGATTTTAACCAACTGAACATATTCTTCGCTAGTAGGATTGTTTTCATTTTCAACGACGATTTTGTGAATCCGAATGCCATAACCATTCATTTGATCAATGATGTGATGAAGCCGGGCTGTCTTTTGCTCAATATTCAATAAAATTTCACGGCTTGTTTTCGATTTCGAGAAAACCGACTCCAGCTTGTTTAGAAAAAACAAGCAAATCACAACAAGCGCCGTCGCAACAGAAGCGCCGAAATAAAAACCAGCCCCGACAGACAAACCAATAGCCGCAACAACCCAAAGCGAAGCCGCCGTCGTCAAGCCCGATACGGAAAAGCCATTTCTCATAATCGTCCCCGCACCGAGGAAACCGATTCCGCTGATGACTTGGGCCGCGAGACGAGCAGGGTCCAATCTCACATTGGGTTCGTTCGCAAATTCAGCGAAGCCGTACATCGATAACAGGACAATCATGGTCGAACCGATGCATACGAGAATATGAGTGCGAAACCCTGCCGAATGTCCTCCCATTTCCCTCTCAAATCCAACTAACCCGCCCAAAACCAGCGCAAGAACCAAACGAAACGTTAACTCCCAATAATCAATATGCCAAATTGCAGGATTAGAAACAAGCGGCATGTCAGCTTCACTCCCCCTAAAATGTTTATTGTTCTTTCATAATGTTGATTATTGTGAATTCATGTTGTTTCACAAATTTTAAGCAACGTCTTTGGAAAAATCAATCGGTATTTTATGTCGCGTCTCTGTAGAACATTGGCGATAGGGGGAGTACCTCGGCAAATGGAATACCATCCACGTCCCTACCTAGTTTGATATTATTGCGTCGCTCGCACACTATCGTTGTCCAGCAGCGTCTTTTAACGTGTGTTTTTGGCTACAGTGTCAGGCACGGTGGCGCGAGGCATAGTGGCACGGTGGCACCGTGCCAGAAAACCTGCGAAAATGCAGGCTTTTTCAACGAAATCGCGTGAAAAATGAAAAAGCCTGCAAATGTGCAGGAATTTTTCATTTTTTCATCCTTTACTCCAGAAATCGCTACAAAAAGATGCATTTTTGCAGGAATTCACCGATTTTGGGTTAAACCAAGCGCAAAAAGATGCATAATCGCAGGAATTTTGCTCAAGGTCTGGGAGATGGACGGCACGAAGCAAAGCTTAGCACAGCTGTTTTCCCGGATGCTGAGAGCCTATGAAAACCTGCGAAAATGCAGGCTTTTTCAATGAAATGGCGTGAAAAATGAAAAAGCCTGCAAATGTGCAGGAATTTTTCATTTTTACATCCTTTCTCTGAAGCCCCCTAATTAGATTGGAGTCATCAATATGCAATAAGGTACAATATTGGTGAGGGGGAATGAGATGTATGAAAAGCAATATCCTTTATGATGAGCAACGGATCAAGGTAG
>NZ_JABMKZ010000054.1 GCF_013204855.1 Paenibacillus alba
AATAATCGATACCAATGGGGATTAAAAAAGATGACCCCTGTGCAATACAGGAATCATCTTTTGTTAGCTGCCTAGGTTAAATCGAGTTTTTTAAAGTGTCCTTGACAGAGGGTCCAGATCACAAGGTGTGGGGTCTTTTTGTTCGTACAGGAGACGGCTGGGGAGAAAATAGATACATAATTTCCCGGAGTTAGGGAAAACTTTCCCATAAGACATATGTAATTCCATGAAGTTTGGTGGTGGCGAACAAATGCTAACCTGGAAGAAAACGCTACATCAAATATTTAATCGTGAGCGAATACCAACGGATACTTCCGAAGATATCGAGCAGCCGCTGCTGCAAATGAGTCTATTTCAGGATATCGGATTGAATATTGCGGAAGTTAGAACGATTTTCGGGAACAGCTCGGATATTAGTTCTGGCGAATTGTGCATAGATGTTGAGACCAACCATACCTTTGGCTACGTATTTCTTGAACAGCTGGTGAACAAAACGTTTTTTCAAGAAATGATGTCGATGCTGAATACGCGATCAGCTCAATTGATAGAAGAAATGAACACGGGCTTTTATCTGTATCCCGACTTAGTGAAGAACATTCTTCATACCAGTGGAGAAGTAAATACGCTGGAGACGTTTAATGACATTTGCCAAAGCATGTTAAACGGTGCCACGATTATTTTCATGAACGGATACTCTCTTGCGTTGTCGGTAAACACAGGAGGAGGGGATCAACGTTCCGTGGAGGAGCCTACCACCCAATCTGTTGTAAGAGGACCACGCGATGGCTTCACAGAATCTATTGGGACTAACATATCGCTCATTCGCAAACGTATTAAAAGTCCCAATTTGTGGTTGGAAACAATGAGTATCGGCCGAGTCACACAAACGAGCGTTTCGATGATGCACATTCATGGCATAGCGAACGACAAAATCGTGGAAGAAGTACGTCTCCGACTTCATCGCATTGATATTGACGGGATATTGGAAAGCGGAAATATCGAAGAGCTTATTCAGGATGAAACGTTCACACCATTTCCTACCATATATAACACAGAACGACCCGATGTCATTGCTGCAGGACTTTTGGAAGGCCGGGTAGCCATATTTGTCGATGGGACACCCTTCGTTCTGGAAGCACCTGCCTTGTTTGTTCAGTTTTTTCAATCCTCGGAAGATTATTATCAACGGGCAGAATTCGCCACACTGATTCGCATTTTGCGGTATATTTGTTTTTTTATCTCCTTGATGGCCCCTTCCTTCTATATCGCGGTAACTACGTTTCATCAAGAACTGGTGCCGAGCTCTTTGCTTTTTAACTTGGCGGCCCAGCGTGAGGGGATTCCATTCCCTGCCTTTGTTGAGGCCCTCTTGATGGAAGTGACCTTCGAGATCTTGCGTGAAGCTGGTGTTCGTCTTCCCAAAACGGTAGGTCAAGCTGTCTCAATCGTAGGCGCTCTAGTCATCGGTCAAGGAGCGGTGGATGCGGGATTAGTATCACCGGCCATGGTTATTGTTGTTGCGATTACAGCGATATCGAATTTTGTTATTCCTGCATTCAGTATGGGGATTCCTATTCGTATTTTGCGATTCATTCTGATGATCTTTGCAGCAACCTTTGGATTATTCGGAATCACAGTTGGCTTAATCGGAATGGTCCAGCATTTGTGCAGTTTACGGTCCTTTGGTGTGCCCTATATGTCGCCAATGGCTCCCTTCGTTCTAGCGGATCAGAAAGATACGATTTTAAGACTTCCGCAGTGGGGACTTTTCTCTAGACCGCGTTTCATCAGTCCTAAGAATCAAATTCGTGAGAACAATGCTCCACTCTCTAAGCCGAAGCGGAAGTAAAAAAGGAGGTCATTGCCATATGAAGAGATTGGGGTGTATGAGTTGCATACTCATCTTACTTGGTTTTGTACTATCTGGCTGCTGGGATCGGCATGAGTTGAATGATTTGGCTATTACGGTAGGTATTGGGTTTGATACGAGCGGCAAGCAATATTTGGTGACAGCACAAATTGTGAATCCGAACGAAGTTGCTGCCAAAAAGGGGAGCGGCTACAGCACGCCAGTTACGACACTTTCAGCTACGGGAGTTTCGACGTTAGAGGCTGTTCGCAAGCTGACAACGATGGCTCCTCGGAAAATTTTTGCTTCTCATTTGCGTATTTTAGTCATTGGAGAAGATCTAGCACGTCAAGGCATCAATAAAGTGATGGATGGTATATCCAGAGATCACGAAGTCCGATCAGATTTCTATATCATTGTGGCCAAAGGCACTACGGCTAGCAAAGTGCTGAAAGTGTTGACGCCAATTGAACGAATTCCGGCAAATAAAATGTTTAAGACTTTGGAAACTTCCGAAAAATCTTGGTCACCTACCGTGAGTGTTCAATTGGATCGGTTTTTAACGAATTTGGGAGATCCAACAAGAGAAGCCGTGCTTACGGGACTTGTGATCAAAGGCTATAGTAAAAAAGGAGAGTCCAGAACCAATTTAAATGAAACCTCGCCTTTGTCCATATTGGAATATTCGGGATTAGCCCTCTTCAAACAAGATAAGTTAGTTGATTGGCTGAATGAGGATGAAAGCAAGGGATATAACTACATCATGGGAAATGTAAAAAGCACAATGGGGCATCTAACTTGCCCCGAAGGCGGAACATTATCTCTTGAAATCATAAGAGAAAAAACAAAAATGAAAGGGAAAATGGTTAATGGCAAGCCTGAAATTAATATCCATGTCTTTGTGGAAGAGAATGTGAGTGAGGTTCAATGTCATATTAATTTACTTGATCCACAAACCATTCCGGAATTAGAGGGGATTGCCGAAGCAAATTTGACCAAGATCATGTATGCTGTCATCCAAAAAGCGAAACAAAATAAAGCCGACATTTTCGGATTTGGCGAAGCAATTGAAGATGTAGCCCCTAAAACGTGGACCCTCATGAAGTCAGATTGGGGCAATGAGTTTGCAAAGTTAAAGGTGAAAATTGATGTTGACATCCAGATTCGCCGCGTAGGAACAATCAATAACTCTTTGATTGAGCGGCCTGAGGAGTGAATTCATTGTGTTAACGTCCATCACGACGATATTAATCGGTTCCATGATTGCTTTCATTGAAGGTCCTGCTTTATTTCGAAAAAAGCTAAGAAGGGAGATTTGGATCTTTTTTGCGCTCCTTCTTATGGGAATCCTGCTAAGTATCTTGTTAGAATTGCGTATGCCAATTCCTAATCCCTTGGATTGGCTTACGTTTATTTATAAGCCAATTAGTGATTTTGTTTTCGGTATCTTAAAGTAGAGGTGTATCCAATGATCGAGAAAGGCCAAATAGGTGTTCATCAATTCACGATCCTCACGATTCTATTTACTGTCGGCAGCTCCATTCTTATTGCACCTTCGGGACTTGCCTATGAGGCCAAGACAGATGCTTGGATTGCAGCACTCTTGGGTTTGCTTGTAGGATTGCTTTTGGTGATCCTATTCTACACATTGGGAAGTCGGTTTGCTGGCAAAACCCTTGTTGCGTATTGTGAAGAGTTGATGGGGAAATGGCTTGGAAAAGCAGTCTCTTTTCTGTATTTTTGCTTTTTCTTTATTCTGGCTGCGCTTGTCTTGCGGAATTTGGGGGATTTCATCACAACACAGGTATTGGTGGATACACCCTTGCAATTTACGCATATCTTTTTCTTAACGATTGTTATACTCGGTATCCGAAATGGTCTGGAGACATTTACGCGAACATCAGAAATTTTCCTGCCTTGGGTCCTGTTGTTTTTCTTTCTTATGTTCATATTCCTGCCTTTCCAATTTGATCCCAAATTCGTGCTGCCCGTGTTTGGCTATGGGTTGAAGCCTATTATTCGGGCCTCATTCCCTCTGATCGGTACGCCGTATTTGGAGCTTGTTGTCTTCTTAATGATCATCCCTTTTGTGAAAACAACCAAAAAGCTAGGCAAGTCATTTCTCATTGGCGTTTCGATCGGAGGAAGTTTGCTAGTTCTCATTTCCCTTTTTTCTATTCTTGTGTTGGGTGACAAATTAACGGCCGTACAAATGTACCCAAGCTTTAGTTTGGCTAAAAAAATTAGCATCGGTTCTTTCCTCGAGCGTCTGGAAGTTATTATGGCGGGGATTTGGTTCATTACGATCTACTTTAAATTAACGATATGCTTCTATGCCGCTACAATGACATTTGGCGAAATTTTTAAGCTGAAGGAGGTTAAACAACTTTATCTGCCTTTGGGGATGGTTTTAATTGTTCTTTCGATTGTTTCTTTTCCGGATGTTGCGTACTTTATTCAGTTCGTCTCGAAAATTTGGGTTTTCTATTCAGGAACCTTCGGTCTGCTTATTCCTTTGATTTTATTGGCTTTAGCTTATTATCGAAAAAAAACGAAGAAGCTTGGCAAATGAAAAAGCAGCGGATATCCGCTGCTTTTGTTCATCTATTAGCCTTTATACTTTTGGAAAAAAGCTTTGAACATTTCAGGTGTGTTGCCGCCTGTGGCGCCTTGTTCAGGAACGCCGCCAACCATACGATCAACTTCTACACCATTTTTGTAATAGACGAGGGTAGGTGTGGATTCGATGTTATATTTTTGCCAACCATCCTTGAATTCCTCTAAATTGAACTGTTTTACGTCAATATTGAGCTCTTTTTCCAATGGAACAAGTACAGGTGTGGTAATTTTGCAGTGAGGGCAGGTTGATGCGTAATAATATTGGAAAAATGTTTCTTTGTTCTTCAGTCTTTGATCCAAATCTTTGGGAAGAATCAAGTTCTGATAATTAGGGTCGTTCAATTGCTTCACTGTTTCCGGATTGAGTTTGGACGCCGCGACGCCATAAGGATTGCCCGCATTTGCTTTGTCCGATGTTTTGGTCGATTGCTGATTAACCAAATATAAGCCCCCGAATAAAACGATAACAATGCCAAGATAAATAAGCAGCTTCTTCATTCATGCACCTCTTTATGATGTTTACTATCTACATATCTTCTATGAAAAGTATAGCATATCCTGTTTGGATTTTGAAAATTATTGGCTGTTTCGTGACAGTTCAGCTATAATACCGATAGGTTATTGAAAGAATGGAAAAAGAATCATCTGTGCGAGTATGATAGATTGAACAGATATAGATTAACTAGGAAAGCGAAGATGTTGAATGACGAAGCAGTTACCTGATCTATTTAAGACTAAAATGATGGATTTATTAGGGGCAGAGGAATTCGAACAATTTCTGGCATCCTATGATCAAGCGAGATTGTTCGGGTTACGAGTGAACACGGCTAAAATCAGCAAGGAAGAGTTCGCGGCCCGAAGTCCATTCACGCTGAGCAAGGTGCCTTGGGCTGCTGACGGCTTCTATTATCAAGAAGGTGAACGTCCGGGGAAGCATCCTTATTATCATGCGGGTTTATACTACATCCAAGAGCCAAGCGCTATGGCGCCGGTTGAGCTGCTACAGGTAGAACCAGGAGAGCGTGTGCTTGACCTTTGCGCAGCGCCAGGCGGCAAGTCTACACAGATTGCAGCCAAAATGCAAGGCGAAGGCGTGCTCGTTGTGAATGATATCCATTCCGATCGAGTCAAGGCATTAGTGAAAAATTTGGAGCTGCTAGGTGTCAGGAATGCAGTTGTTTTGAATGAGAAGCCAGGGCGTATGTCATCTGCTTTTAGCGGGTATTTTGATAAAATATTAATTGATGCCCCTTGTTCAGGAGAAGGCATGTTCCGCAAGGAAGAAGAAATGATGCAGCAATGGGAACGTCATTCCGTTCAGGAATTTGCTGAGATGCAGCGGGAACTGCTTGAACAAGCAGCTCAGATGCTTGCCCCTGGAGGCAGAATTGTCTATTCGACCTGTACGTTTTCACCAGAGGAGAACGAAGCCCAGATTGCTGAATTTCTGGATAAACATCTGGATTTCAACGTGGTACCGGTTGATCAGTTCAGTGCGGGACGGCCGGATTGGCTGAGAGCTCCTTGGTGTGAAGAAGGCGCCTATTCATCTCGCTCTATGGAGGCCGTTGCCGGAACAGCAAGATTGTGGCCGCATCGCCTAAAGGGCGAGGGGCATTATGTTGCCGTTTTGCAGCGGGGTCTTGGAAATGGCGCTGCGGGTGGTGATGTGGGCAGTGGAGGGCGTGACGCCGACTTCGTGTCGGCGTCGAGTGGCAGGAAGCGCGGCGGCCGTGAGGCACTGCGGGGGAAGAGCCGCGCTGATGCAACGCCGCGGCCGGCTGTAAGCTTGGAGCCGCTGCAGGCGTTCGAGGGCGAGCTGCTGCGCAGTGAGCCCTTTGCCGCTGGGCGGCTCGTCTGTTACGGCGAGCATGCGTATGCGTCGCCGGAGGGCTTGCCCGAGCTGCACGGACTGAAAGTCGTGCGGCCAGGCTGGTACATCGGCGCGCTGCATCGCGGCCGATTCGAACCGTCCCATGCGCTAGCCATGGGACTGCGCTTGCGCGAAGCCAAGCGAGCGCTGAGCTTGGCTTCGCGCGACGAGCGAGCCCTTCGTTACCTGAAGGGCGAGACGCTCGAAGTCGCGGAGAGCGAGATCGTACGCGACCCGGAAGTGACCCAGGCAGCCAAAGGCTACTGCCTGGTCTGCATTGACGACCATCCCGTCGGCTGGGGCAAATGGCACGACGGGATGCTGAAGAACGAATACCCGCCCGGCTGGAGGTGGACCTAAGCGGTCATGAAACAAACACAAAGGCTCGATAAAATACTCGCCCATGTGGGCATCGGCACGCGCTCTGAACTCAAACGCCTGGCCAAAGAAGGCGCGATCTATGTCAATGGTGTGAAAGTCAAAGACAGCGGCATGCAAGTGAATCCTGAAACGGATGTCATCAAGGTGAATGGGGAGGCCGTGCTTTACCGTGAGTTCGTCTATCTGATGATGAACAAGCCGCAAGGAGTTGTATCTGCTACTGAAGATAATCGTGATCGCACGGTTGTTGATCTGTTAGATGACGTTTATGCGCCATTCGAAGTTTTTCCGGTCGGGCGCCTGGATAAAGATACAGAAGGCTTCCTTCTGTTAACCAATGATGGCAAACTCGCGCATAATCTTCTTTCGCCGCGTAAACATGTTCCCAAAACCTACTTTGCCAAAGTGGAGTGGGAAGTTACAGAAACAGATCGCGAAGCTTTTTCCCAAGGTGTCACCTTAGATGATGGCTATGAAACGCTGCCTGGTATTTTGAAAATTTTGCAGAGCGGGAACGAGTCGAATGGTGAACTCTCCGAAATTGAGCTTACGATTATGGAAGGCAAGTTCCATCAAGTAAAGCGTATGTTTCAAGCAGTTGGCAAAAGGGTGTCTTACTTGAAACGTATCTCCATGGGTCCGCTTGTCCTTGATCCGAATTTGGCGTTGGGTCAGGCGAGAGAGCTGACGAAGGAAGAGCTTCTTGCTTTGCAGCATGCTCACACAACGCTTGAAGGCTAAAATTTTAGATTTACAAAAATACGAACATATGGTATTTTTGGTTTAGAAGATTTTGGTTGTGAACGTGCGGAAGAACCGCCTGTACTCTCGCTGAGTGTTATGCGATTGCAGGGCGGTTTTTTGTTGTTTAATTTGGCATTTATGGATAAATAAGGTGGACGTTGGTGGCGAAATAATGAGATACTACCGATAATGATGAAGTCATATTTTGTATATTTAAATTTATGAATCAAGAAGAAAGAGGGGATATAAAGTGAAGAAGAAAGGCTTTATTTTAATTGTAGTTGTAGTTCTCAGTATGCTATCTCTTGGGTATGATGTTTATAGTTCTCTGGCACAAGAAGGGGATCGATTCAAGGATATCTCTGGTCATTGGTCCGAGCAAGCCATTCAAGCAGCTGTCAAATCAGGCTATGTGGATGGATATGCTAATGGCAGTTTTAAACCGGATTCCCCCATTACTCGAGCTGAGTTTATTAAGATGGCAGCAGTTGCAACAGGAGAGGAAGTAACCAAAGTTGATGGCGATGGTTGGTACAAACCCTATGTGGAGCGACTCAAAGAGAAGGGGGTTATCCCTGATATATTCCCGGAAGGATACGCTGAGCCTTTGCAGCGCTACGAAATGGCCATGCTTTCTGTAAAAAGCACGAATAAAGCATTAAAGGGTACAATGCGCGAAGCGACTTCGTTTGGATTGATACATGGTGTAAGTACAACGGATTTGGATACATATGGAACAAGTACACGTGCGCAGGCAATTACAATGATTGAACGTATTCTTTCTGTAAAACGGGGTGACAAGCTGCCTGTTGACAAGCATGCGGCGAGTAGAGCTGAGATCGATGAAACGGGAAGCAACGTTGGGACGATGTTGGGTTTGAAGCCCAAAGAAATAGGAACCACCTGGACTTATGCAGAGGGTGTTACGGTTAGGTTGAATAAGTTGATTGTGGCTGATCCTGCGGATGTGGATGATCCTTATATGAAGTTGGTGGATATGAGTACTTGGGACAAGACAACGAGCAACATAGATAATGTTGTAGTCTTTGCTAATTTCATTGTTGTGGCAACTGAGACAGGGGTAGGGGCACCGGACTTGCATCCTTCACAACTATTATCACAACTTGATGCTTCAGATCAATTACTCCTTAATGCAAGTCATCAGTTAACACGATGGATGAGATTTACAAGAGATCAAGTAAATGAAGGTTATGTAGCATACGCACTTCCGAAAAAGATAGCAAGTGAAATGATTGTCTTCGACATTCTAGGAAAACATACTAAATTGGCAGTTAAATAAGGGGAGAATTGAATTGCGGACTTTTATAAACAGAGCAATGCTTTTCTTAATATTAATGGAGTTGTTATTACAGTTCTTCGATCCCAAGGGTGCGCAGGCTTCTTCAATAGTAAAATTATATTACAATTTCGAACAAGGTATTTTTAGTCCCTCAATTGTGTCACCACAATACTCTGCTTCTCAAACAAAAATAATTGTTAAGGATATTAGTTCATTTGTCGCTGGTACAATTACTAATATTACCTTAAGTAATCAAGGAGGTTCTGGAGGTGTCGCAACAAATAGTGGAAATACAATAACTATTACAAATTTGAGTGGAGGAAGCACCCTTGTATATGGGAAGACAGAAACTAAACCAATGCATCAAATTTACCGGCAACCATTAGGGAATATATGGGAACATAATGCAACGAAAACTCCTTATCCAATTGAATTCGAAGGTGCTGGGGGTACTCCGTCCCTATACCCAGGAAAGATTCCTCTATATGGTCGTAAAAGGTACACATCCACCACATTTGATTACACAAATGCGAACACATTTGGGCCAGATTTGAGGTATGCTTATCAGTCCTCACTATACTCCAATAATGGTGCTAGTGGTGATAGGATAGCTGATTATAACAAAGAAGGTTATTCTGTCACAACTGCTTATGCCGTTAATAGACCTGATAATTGGTTTTTATCGGAAACTTCAGCTAACATTTCTGGTGTGGGTTCAGAGATAAATGATGGAGGTAAGCTAGATCAAAATACTATCAGTATTATTGATGCTGTGAAACCAAGAACTAGTTATGGAGCAGAGCCTTTGGCTTTTGGCAAAGGTGATTTGGATGGCCAAGGAATGATACGAACTATAATGTTATTAGATGCATCCGTTCCAGCAGATCAAATTCAAGAATCTCCAGATTCGGATGGTTCAGGAGGATTACTAAGAAATTATGAAATGTTCGCTACAGCCATCTGGCAAGGAACCACCTACAAATACCAAATGTCCATAGATGTAACCTACACCCCACCAGTCAAACCCGACCTCGCTTCCATTTCCATCGACGCTGGTTCTTGCGTCGTCGTCAATATCAGCACTAATGTCTCAATCAAGTTCAAAAATCTCGGCATAGACATCCCGAGTGGCTCCACTTTTAATGTGACTCTAGCCGCTGATGGCACAGTTTTCAAAACTTTCACCTACACCTCTGGAGTTAGCTCTGGGCAGATAATTACCGAAACGATCCCCTACACGTTCAGTGGAACCAAGAGTTTAACACTCGTGGTTGATTCCAGTGATACAATCTCCGAAACCAGTTCATCTAACAACACGTTGAATCAAATTATAACCCCACAAGCATCATGTTCACCAAGTGGTGGCAATTTTAGTGGTACCACTAGAGCGGATAAGCCCTCAATAACTTGGAAAGAAAGCAACATCATTCGAGCGGATTGGACGATTCCTTCAGGTTGTACGCCTGTGCGAGGAAGGTTCGTTCTATCACAATCGACAGGTGGTTATGTCCAGTATGGTTGGAGTAGTTTAACAGCAGCTTCTACCAACGATATGTCCATTTTTGCTTATGGGATGATGGGTTATCTTGGATACCCAGGGAATATGGAAAGTGGCAGTGTACGGATTGAATACAAGCTGGAAGACAGCTGCGGAGGAACCTCCTATTTTGGAACAGGTACATTTACTATTGGTCCAAAGCCTCCGAACCGCCCGCCACAGTTTGAAATTGGGTGGTTCCCGGATGCGGATTATTACAGTCGGACACCGATTCCGGATGCCATTGTTGGAGATAGACTTAACGTGAGACTATTACCAGAAGTAGCTCCTAACCATTACGATCCTGATGATGATCTGGTTAATTTTGAATGGCGATTTGCAGAAAGCACAAGTGCATGGATCAAAAGCTTCCCATCACAAGGTTATTTAAAAGGAGAAGATAAGTTAACTTGGTTAACCGCTCCCCATTCCGTCGGTGATCATACAATCACAGCCCGTATGTGCGATCAACTAGGTGCTTGTACACAAAAAGACGCAACCATCCATATTATGCGCCCCGAGCCAATTCCTTGTATTAACGTCCCCAGTCGTGTAGTTCAAAACAGACCTTTGACAGCCAACGCAATCAATGGCGCATGCAGTAAACCTGCAAAAAACAGAACAATTGAGCAGGAATTTTGGACGAATAAACGGACGGTTTATCCGAATGTCGGTTTTGAAACAATAACGCTAGAAGTTAGTGACAATCGTGGTGTAAGAAGTTTGCCTGAGAATATGGCGATCAAACAAATCAATGTTGTCGAAGACAAAGCACCAGTAGCTTTAATTAATTTACCGCTTGTAGCAGTTCGGGGGAGCGTGCCTTTTAAGGATATGTCATATAGTCCTGATGGTGATCTCATCGTTTCTACAACGGCCAGCTACCAGTATGATAGTGATAATGACGGTAATTTCGATGAACATTCCAGTGTACATATTCCTTTGACTGTTGGTGGGTACACATCATTACCAGCAGCTGTGATTGGCAATTATCGAATTACAGTTAAAACAACGGAAGATTGGGGGCTTACGGATACGAAACCGTTTTTTATTTCCATTACAAATGATTCTCCTGAAGTTTCATTTACGGTAACTAGTGCAAACCCTGAACCTCCACTTTTCAACACGATGAATGAGAGTGAAATGCTCATGGCATTTGGTGATCAATGGCAGGGCTCTAGTTTGACGAACCAAATCTTAGATAAAGTGAAGAATATTGGTCTTACTTACAACACGGTGACAAAAGGTTTTACCTCACACTATGGCAAAGCTCCCTACAATGCTCCGGTTACAAATTTGACATTTACTCCCACTACGATAACTTTGGGCAAAGATGCTGGACATAGCTACTATGTACCACAGCTTTTTAGTACACAATATCTAGGCAAAAGGTACGGTGTTGCATCGATAGGCGGAATACCTGTAACAATCCTTACAGCTGATTCAGGTGGTGGAACGATAAATGCTTACACTGGAAAGCTTTATTCTGATCCAAAGGTTTCGTATGAAACAGGTCTTAACTCAGTATCAACTGCAAGTAATACGGGCAACTATTTGTCTTATGACGCTAAAGGTGGGACATACTCGTTGTCGTGTAGATATTATTACTATGATTCTAGTGATGATGATGTGTATCGCTATTGGTGTGATTACACCCGAAAGAATGCAAGTGGGAACGTCTCTTGGGTAAAAAGTTTTGAATATGGCAATAGTGGTGTTTTGAATTACATGCAGCTTCCTGCACATGCTTATCAAGTAGGTACTTCATCGATCATGGAAATTAATGAGGATGGAACGAAAATCAAGCTTCCAGCGGTATTGTTTAAACCAAATGTTTGTTGGTACTGTGGTGGTTCAGATACTTCCGATTGGATAGATGTTGAAACAGGGGTGGTAGTGCCAACAGCATCTATTGTTAGACCGCCGCAGGCGAGTGGTGCTGTATTCGAAGATGCTGACGTTGTCATTACTGGTCATAGTGATGATGTTAATACGTATTACAATTATAACAACAGCAGTAACAGCAGTAATTACAATATGAGCAACAAAGGTACGATGATTAACTACTTGACTTCCTACAATAAGCATACGGGTGTAACTACAAGGCTTGATATCAGTTCGGTTCCTTACGATGACGCAGAGAGATATAGCGGTAGTAATTATTTGAATGGCGGGGAATATACAGAAAGAAAATCTTTACGTGATATTCGCTTTACCGTATCAGCCGATGGGTATGTGTTTATCGTTGACGGGCTAAATAAAATTGTCGTAACAGACAAATACGCTGTTAAAATTGCAGAATACACGACTGCCGGAATAAGGCCTGTTAGTACGAAAAGTTATTCTGTTTTGTACGAAGATTATCAATTTACGATTGATGGTGCGGGTTTTGGATCAGATGGGGAGTTTTATGTCATCGCACATGAGCGCCATTTCAAGGACCGGCGATACAACATCGTCCGCACATCTTGCGGGTCTTGTAGTGCTGGCAGCTACATATCAAGTTATGACGATGATTATTCAGGTTCTTATGAGAAATATTACTATTACACCATTAAAGGCACAGTAGCGACGAATGCTGATTATGGTGCAAACGAGCTGGGTCAAATTATGAAGAAAGATACGAATGTAACGGATGCTGATTATTACTTTGACTTCCTGCAAACAAGTCCAAACTATAGTATTCATACACCATCCGGTATGAGCTTTAGAGCGCAAAATAACAATAATATGTACAGGCTTGAAGTTATTTCAAACCGATTGTCGTTATCTAAGATCGTAAACGGTGTACGAACAGAGCTGCGAGTAAGTCCTATTGCTTTAAACACAACCGATTTTACTAATTTTAAAATATCCGTTCGAGGATCTAAAATAAAAGTTAGGCTAGGAGCAACACCTATATTTGATGTAACGGATTCTACGTTTACTTCAGGTACTTACGGGGCATTCATCGGAGGTTTTGGTTCACAGTTTCGAAATGTTTCTGTCAAAATTCCTATTGTTGATCATACAAAAATAAGTGACAGAGGTATTGTGGGGGAAGAGCTAACTTATACAACAGCGTTTAATGATCCTGAAGCAGATGCACATTTGGCTGTTAAGGATAAATGGACGTACGAACATAGGGGCTCAACCAAATTTCTGGATGCCGAAGATGGAAAAAGTGGCATTTCTGCTTTCCACAACCAGACTGTAACTGGAAGCCCAGTGCAAATTCTTGATAAAGTCGGAATCTATAAGATGACTTTGATCGGAGAGGATGATCCAGCACCTGCAGGCTACGCTTATCCCAATCCGACATTTGCTATGTATCAAGCAGAATCTGATCCTTATGCAAGGAATGTATTGATCCACAGGCGCCCCATTGCTGTTCTTCAGGTTAATCAAGATATTTATTACAATGTTACTTACGTTGATCAAAGTTATGATCCTGATCGATGGCTGCCCAGCGGATCGTGTTCTACTGAACCAACGGGAATTAACTATTGCTCTAATCGTGGGATCGTTGATCGAAGATACGAATATATTTTGCCAGACGGTACTTCGGTTGATGGACAATTACATCGTGTGAAAGAAATGGGCATGTATACGTTCCGAGTCGCTGCAAAAGATGAATATGGAGCATGGTCTGATTGGGCGGAAGCCTTTATTTGGTTAAATGCGCCTCTAGTTAATCATGCACCATTTGTTCAACTGACTTCCCCAACAGGTGTTGATTATGATCATCCAACGGGTTCCGCTTCATCCAACCCTCTCTTTACGTGGAATGCCATAGATTATGATGCAGAAAGCGTCATTAGAGCTTATGAGATGGATGTACAGCTTTATTTGTATGATTATTACAGCACACCACAGTATCGCTGGGTTAGCTACACGTATCCGAATGTTGCGAGAGCTACCCATTTGAAAAGTGATGGAGTCGTTGTTCCTATGTCCGAGACATATTATATGACGTTGAACAGCGATCAAGTATACAAGGTGAGGGTAAGAGTTCAAGATGAGTATGGATTGTGGTCCGATTGGGATGAAAAATATTTCAGCAGCGGTTCTCCGCCAAAGGCCGTGTTAACCTACCCTTCTGGAACGCAAGCGAATCCGACAGCTATTACAGGGAATTCGTTGATACCTGCTTGGGTCCAAACGGATGTTGATACTGACACCCTATTCCAAAACTGGCAATATCGTATTTTAGATGAAAATGGGATACAACTTAAATATACTTCCGGAGATGGCTATTTCTATGATTCACTGAAAAGCGGCTCCTATGAACATGGGTGTAGTATTGATTCAGATTCTGGTTTGAAATACAGGTGTTCCTATTACACACGCCATACATCTTGGACGGCAGAGAATCCATTTCCCATTGCCTATTTACCGAATGATGGTAAACCGATGCAGGTGCAAGTTCGTGTACATGATGGAAAGTATTGGTCGGAATGGTCAAACACAGGTTGGTTTCTTACCAATAGTCCGCCTTCTGCCACTATGATTGTTCCGAGTGGGACTCAGGGAGCGCCAACTCTTTTTTCAGAACTAAAGCCAACTTTTGGATGGCATCAAAATGATCCTGATCCCAATACAACATTCACTTATTTTCAGCTTCAAATTACAAATGAAACGAACGATGTCATGGTGTTGGACTCTGGGCCGTTGTACCAAGGAACGACTTCAAATTCGGGAAGTTGGGCAGCAACGCAAAATCTTCCTGCGGGAGAAAAGCTGCGTGTTCGCGCAAGAGTTTTTGATGGGTTTATTTGGTCTGATTATTCGCCACAAACATGGTTTTATATCAATCGGGCGCCTATCGCGGACTTTGATTGGTCTCCAAAACCGGTTTGGGAAGGGGATCGCGTACAAACGACTAATTCCTCTTATGATCCGGATGGCGATGCACTAACTTATTCGTGGAAAATAGAGCAACCGAACGGGATGGTGAAGTCATTTTCCGATACAAATGTGACGGATCGTTTCCTTGATCCTGGCAGCTACCGAATTTCATTAACCGTTTCAGATGGTTATGTATCCAGTACTGCTGCCAAAATAATTAGCGTACTCCCGTTAACGATCCAATCTGATGTAACATACACCGCTAATTGGCATGCGATACACGAAAAAAGTGGACATCAAACCTCGGCAGCACCAAAAGACTTTTATTCCGGAGAAATTTTCATGGTATCCAGTAGAAGCTCGCCTGCTCCTGTGGATGAAGTTACTGCTTGGTTAGATACAGTAGGATTAGATGGCAAATCGCTTTATGTATCTGAGCAACTAGTTGCTGCCTCTGGGGACGAGACTAAGTTTATCGGCGAAGTTTTTGACTCGAAATTTCAATCTTTTACGGAGGGCTTGCCACAAGGCTTGCAAACGATCCATTTTCGAATTCGTTATCACAATGGAACCGTCAAAACGGAGGATATTCCTGTCCATATCATTGGTAATGTCAATAAATCAATCGGCGTTCATAGAGTACAATAATAATAAGCAGTTATCTTCGGATAGCTGCTTTTAACATGAAATCGGTGAATAACCTGTTGGCCTATGGTACAATTAAACGATCTAAATGGGAGACAAGGAGAGAGAATACTTTGACATATCGACTAATTGCTCTGGACGTAGACGGAACGCTTTTAACGGATGAGCATGAACTGACGGCTCAAACGATTCAAACCATTCGTGAAGTGCATGATCAAGGAGCACACATTGTGCTGTGCACTGGAAGGGCTCCTGACAGTACGCTGCCTCTTCTTCAGCAGCTTGGTTTAGAAGGAACGATGATTACGCATAACGGTGCTGCAACGGTTTATGCAGATGAACGTGGACTCACCTTAGTCAATGAGTTTGCTTTTACATTACCAGAAATTGAATCTATGTTAGGCTATGTGAGAAAAGAGGGGATTCATTTCGATGTGTGCACCTCTTTTAATATGTATATTGAACGGATTAGTGCATATGAGAAGCAGATGTACAAGAAGTTCCTGATAACCCCCAAACTGGTAACCGATGTATCAGAGCTTGGACTTCCAATTGTGAAATATACGCTTTTTAGTCAATCGGATATTTTGGACCGAGTTCAGAAGGAATGGGAAGAGCAGCAATTATATGGTCATTTGCGGATGATTAGAAGCGGGGATTTATTTATTGATGTCATGAGCCCAGCCGCTAATAAAGGCAACGCTCTAAAAGCATTGGCAGCGTCTCTGGAGATTGATCCGAGCGAAATTATGGCCATCGGCAATTATTATAATGATTTGGAAATGATGGATTTTGCCGGCTTAGGTATCGCTGTGGCCAATTCTCCTGAGGGTGTGTTGAAAGCCGCGGATGCTGTCACATCTTCTAATAATGAACAAGGTGTGCATGAAGCTTTAGTTAAATATTGTTTATCATATTAAATTTGGATAAAATCCTCGCTTTTTGGGGATTTTTGTCGTTTCAGGGGTGTTTCCATATTATAGCGTATGATAGAATGAGAGCATGAATACTAGTCAGGGATGTGATGATTTTGGGAAACAAGATAAGGCCAAGCAAGAAGAGGAAAGCGGCTACAGTAGCATTGACTTCTGTTCTGGCAAGCATGCCGTTTGTGGCAGGAACGCCTTTTGAGCTGAATGTATCTGCCTATGAAACAGAACCTACATTAGTCGATGAGATGAGCAATCTGGTCGTTCCGCTATCCGACAGGTTGAAAATAATCGATTTGAAATCTATTTTAGGTACGTATGCCTCTAATTTTGAGATTACCTCGAGTGATCCACGCATTGCCGGTTTTGAAGCTAGTTACCAATCAGCGGGTTTGTTGAAAATTCATCCTGGTTCAGTCGGGACAGCAACTTTTACGATAAATTATAGGAACGATGGAGCACGATTTAAAGAAGTTTTTGACGTGATCGTAGATGCATTGGCTGCAGAACCAAGAAGTTTCAACATTGTAGATACAGTCCAAAAAATGATTGCCAATCCATCTCATTACACGGATGCTGCTTCTGTTAAGAATCTTCTCTCCACAATCGGCCCCGCCAAAATTCCTGGAACAACCGAAGGCAACCATCCTCCTTTTGTAAATCAAACCAATCCATTTCATGATCAAGATCTTACTATAGGGGAAGAGATTGATTTAGATAGTCTTGCCAGTTATTTTACTGACCCGGATGAAGGCGATATCATTTCTGTAAGTTCATCGGCAGTTAACGTGGAAGGTGATCATGCCGCTGAACTTCAAGCCAAACCCCCAGGTATGAGCATCAAGGCTAATCGTATTGGGATAACAGAATTTACAATTACAGCAACTGATAATCATGGAAATAGTGTAGTATTGCCTCCATTTACAGTATCGGTTCAAACTGCTACGCAGAATCACGTTCCAGTGTTTACTTTGAATGGTCAAGCCAATCCATTTAAGGATCGCACGATACAGAATGGTACGGTGGAAATAGATTTAGGCGTATTGGAACAATTTTTTACTGATCCAGACGAGGATCCTATTACTCTATCTGTAACTACGGATAATAATCATGCAGAATTGGTTAGAAAAGTAGATAATCGTTGGTATTTAAAAGCAAATACAGCAGGAGAAGCAATAATCACAGTTACTGCCAACGATAATCATGGCGGTAGTTCCATTCCGCTTTCGTTTAGAGTGAAAGTGAATGGGGCGCCTATTTTACAAGAAGGGCATTCGTTTACTAATAGAAGTACAATTGAATGGCAATTTGTAGATTTAGGAAGAATCGAAGAGCTGTTTATTGATCCTAATGCCGATCCGATAACCGTTGAGAAAGTTTCCAGCAATCCGGAAGTTGCCGACATTGTCGATATTGAAGGGACTTTACGTCTAAGATCGAAGGAAGCAGGTACTGCCACGCTTACAGTAACTGCAAAAGATAACAGCGGCGGAATAGGGGAACCTCATTCTTTTCAGGTAACAGTAAGGGAAAACCATAGTCCTGTTTTGGTACTCGATGGACTGCCAAATCCATTTGTAGATCGGACGATCGAACAAACAAGCGGGGAAATAAGTTTAGGCATTTTAGAAGACTATTTTATCGATGAAGATGAAGATTCCATATCCCTTGATATTGTTTCGGATAATAATAATGTTAAGCTTTATCGCAATGAAGATAATCATAATTGGTACATAAAGCCGATTAGTGCAGGTGAGACCACGTTTACTGTGCGAGGGATGGATAACTATGGTGGTTATTCTGAGGCAGAAACTTTTAAAGTTACTGTTAGTGAATCGCCTGGTACTCCTAACCAAGCTCCTGCATTAAATGTTGGAAATGAGCTAGTCAAACACTTTTCAAATGATGCCTCTAACCCTGATTATGATCCAAGTGTCGCGGCACTTCATTTATCTGGTGGATCAGAGATTGATTTAAGCGAAATTTTTACAGATCCTGAAGCTGATGAAATGCATTATAAAGTTAAGATTGTGCCATTCAGTGGATCGGTTTACGAAATGCCTGTTACAGGAAGTATGTTAAAAAGTTCAGTAGTCAATTCTTCATCTGTCATTCGAGAAATACAAGCTTATGACGCTATACACCAAGTTCCCACGATATTAAAAGTTCAGATTGATAATAAAAATACTTTATTCCCTCAAATCAATAATGAAATGGATATGTATGAATCAAATGCAGCGGGGACCAGCAGCTTTATTTTGGATATCAATAGCTATTGGGGGTTAGGTTCAGATAAAACTTTGCTCAGTGCCAAATCAAGTAATGTTTCTTCGGTAACTGCTGCTGTTTATGAAAATAATTATTTGAAATTCGATGCTGCCGTTTCCGGTGCTGGTACAAGTTCTTCTATGAAAATCTTGTCTGCAAGTTTCAGAGGGTATGATTGGTATCAAAACGATTTTAAAATCAACGTGATCTCGCCAAGCAGTACTCCTGAAGATGGGACAAGCAAACCAGCCATAAGTTTTAAGCGTCTATACCCAGCATTTGACGCAAATACGCTTGCCGGTAATTTCTTCAACTATTTAACGGTAACGACTGTTTCAGAAATTACATATGAAACGGGTGGTTACACGATGAGGATTTCAGATGCGGAAACCACACATACCAACACCATATTCATTATTGATCCTGAAAAAGGTACACCAGAGAGCGAAAGTCGGGAGTTTATCGTCCCATTTGTTAAGCCAACGGAGTAAATATGCAGCAACTACAAGAATCCATCATTGCGTTATTCCAGCAGCAGCAATTCACAGAGGCCGAAAATGTTTTAAAACAAGCCATAAGTAAAAATCCGTTAGATGCCCAACTCTGGGTCATGTTAGGTGAAGCTCTCCTCCTTCAGAATCAAGGCCAAGCGGCCAAGCGCGTATTCGATCGTGCCTGGCTGCTTGATCCTCAAGCCCAATGGGTGAATCATATTTACAAGAAGCTGGGACAAGTTTCTTCTGCCCAGAGACGCGAAGATATAGATGAACTGCTGAAGGTGCCGAAGGTAACTGTTGCAGCGGCCATTCTGGCTCAAAATGAAGCCGCGAACATTGCCAATTGCATCATGGCTCTGCAAGGTGCGGTTGATGAAATTCTTGTCGTTGATTCCTCAACGGATGAAACACGAAGGATTGCAGCTCGCTATCCGAAAGTAAAGGTGATTCCCATTACATGGGAGGACGATTTCGCGGGAGCTCGAAATAGTGGACTTCCACATGTGGAATCGGACTGGGTCATATGGGTAGATGCTGATGATATTCTAGTGCCTGAAGACGTTGCTTCAGTCCGAGAAGCAGCTGGTGTATTTCATCATCTGGACATCGTTCCTGCTCTGCATGTTTGGCATCTGAATCAGGTAAGTGGCACGGTGTACCATGATTTCTCGCAAATTCGTATGTTCCCAGTACGGAGAGGACTTAGATTTCTTGGACGTGTTCATGAGCAGATTGGAACTAGCAAAGGGATATTTCACAATGACATCTACCGACGAGCGGTTAAAATCAGACTGCAGCATCACGGATATGAGCCGTCTGTTATGCAAAGCAGAGCCAAATTTGAGCGAAATCTTCGCTTATTGAAGCTTATGACGCAGGAAGAACCTGATAATCCCGGACATTGGTTATATTACGGTCGTGAGTCACTTGGAGCAGGGGAAGAGGAACAGGCATTAGCTGCGCTGCTGGAAGCAGAACGATTAGGGCTTCAAACGCCTTCATTCGGCAGGATGCCTGACGTATACAAATTCCTTGTTCAAATGATGATGGTACGCAAGGACTATTCGCAAGCTGAGACATATTGTCTTAAAGCGATAACCTTAAATCCGGATTTCCCAGATATGCATTTTAATTTGGCTCAGGTACGGATGAAACAAGCAGATGCTTTACTCCGATTAGCGGAGAGTAGTATTAAGAAATCGCTAACCTGTTTGCCAAACTATCGCGGCAGCGTAAGTGCTGATTACCAGATCGGAGAATGGAAAGCTGAGGTTGCGTTAGGAGAGCTTGCGATGCGTGCCGGGAAATTATCCAGAGCCAGAGGGATTTTCAACAAACATCTGAATCACCCGGACATAACAGAAGGAATGAAATCCAAGATCACAGCAATCGAATCCGAGCGTCAACGTTTAAATAAGGATCATGCTTAAATAAGAAGAGACGGCCTCCACGTGGTGGAAACCGTCTCTTTGCTTTTATCTTAGAGTACAAAAGCACTAGTAATAATGACCAACAAAATGAAAAGTACCAGAATGGCACCAGCCGATGAGTAACCTCCGACAGCGGACATGTATGAATTCCTCCTTTTAACTACTGTTTATAAGATAGGATATGAACCCGGGGACAAATGTGTATAGACGTTTATCCTGATTACTCATAATTTGGCCGATGTTGGGGGAATCTACGGAAGAATCATAAGATCTGTAGAGGAGGCGAATAAAGTCGTGGCCGATATTATGCTTAGACCTGACCTGAAAACAGCAGGCGGTGAAGTCTGCGATATTATGTATAATGGAGAGTTTGTCGGTACGTTAACGCTAGTCTACAGGGAATCGGATCGACTTAAAGGCTCGATTCATCTGGAGCAGCAGTCTATAACGATTACAAACAAAAATAAGGTGTACGAGTTCGTACAGTCTTATATTCAGGATGTGATTGATGCATACAGCATAAAGGATTGCGAGGTGTTAGTCAGCTATAGTGAGTATGATTTTGTGATTGCCACAGATCATGCTTTGCAACCAGCTATCTTCGAAGTGGATGCTTTAGCCGATTTGCATCAGGATGAAGTCGAATTTGAGTGGGTAAGTGATGAGAACCGCTTTGAGGATATTGATGCGGATTATGGGCTGGATCAAATGGATATGATTGAGGAGCGCAAGAAGAATCAAGGCTATGAGCTTGTGATTGTTGGCGAGAACAGAAATCGTGTGGAGTACCATGTGTATGATAAAGAATCGGAGCTGGTTGCTGAAGTGGCAACCCATGTGTATGGTTCAGATGTGGTAGGAGATGTGAAGTGGAAGTTTGATCCTTTTGTGGAAGAGATGGATTTGGTAACGGAGCTGATCGTCGCTGATTTCAATGAGGATGAGACGGATTCCTTTGTTTTCAACATGATTTATAAGGGAGAAACGATTGATACAATCGAATTGACACATATTGATTTATTAGACTTGGCTGATGAGATCCAAGTGGATGCCCTGACTCCACCCAATCCAGAGGATTATACGATCGTAATGGCCAGGGATGATGGAGATACATTGACGTATGAAATTTATCAGCAATCCTACGGTGGGTTACCCATTGGTACTGCAACTGTTGATGTTAGTTCACGACAATTAACCGGGTTCATTGATTTCCGCGAGCCAGGAGATTCGGATGATCGGGAGCTGATAGCTTCTTTGCTGCTGGATGAGCTGGATAAGGAAAAAGACTATGAAACCTTCAATGTCTCGATGCTTTACAGAAATAAGCTTATTGATGAAATCTGGTTCGAGACCGATCAATTTCATTGATAGATGCTTATATAAACATATAAAAAGGCATGGACTTCCATAAGTAGATGGAAGGCATGCCTTTTCTTATTTGAACTTAGAAAGAGTTGGAAACAACAACTTGATCTAAGGAGAAACGACCTGCGGATCTTGCAGGAGTAGCTGCCAGGCCTAAGCTGATTAGCATAACAGGCACATAACGGGATGGCACGTTGAACGCCTCGACGAATTTGCCTGCGTCATAGCCGCCCATTGGGCAAGTATCATAGCCAAGGGATTTAGCGGCAACCATAAGCTGCATCGCAGCGAGGGAAGCGTTGCGAATAGCTTCGTCGCGAGCAACTTGCGGGTGTTGATAAGCGCCTTCGATTTGAGCAACAAGGTTGTCTTTCATCGCTTGCGGCATGAAACCTGCGTCTACGGCTGGACCGAACACGGCATCAGCATTTTTGTTTGCTTCAAGATCACCCAGAATAGCGATAACTACGGAGCTTTCAACGATTTGTTTTTGTCCATAAGCGATAGGAAGCAATTTCTCTTTTTGTGCTTGATCGTCAATAACGAGAAGCTTCCAGTGTTGGAGGTTCCAAGCTGATGGAGCTTGGGATGTTGCGGTTAGAATTTGCTCAAGCACTTCTTTTGGAATTTGGTGTCCTACTTGGTACTGCTTAACGGAATGACGCTCTTCTAATACTTTTAATACTTCATTTTGAACTTGTGTGCTCATTTGGTTTCCCTCCAGGAAAGATAATAAATTCTTTTTAGTGTGTTTTATCTGGTTAGAAAGCATGCATGTAAATATTAGTACAAAAGCTGCTTAACTGTAAACATTTCTATAACAATTAATACTGTAATCATAAATGTTATAGTTATTGTTGTCAAGAGAGTCTTCCGCGATGTCGGAAAATGTTGGATAATGAAAAGAAGAAAGGGGATGTTCCTCTTGAAATTGACGCAAAAAGAGCTGAGCCACCTTATTTTTTTGTCAGAAGTTGTTCTAACAGGGAAGAAAAAGAGTCTAATGGACGAGACTTTGCAATGCTTGCTGTATATTGTGAAATCAGTTGAAGAGGTGGAACTTCCCGAAACGGTGGTAAGTCAAATTGAAACACTAACGGCGCTGATTGAAATGGATTTGCGCAGTGAAAATGAACGCATTCAGGAAATTCGCAGTCATTTGGACTGGACACACAAAGGAAGAAGGAATCCGACAGATGGATTGTGAGAAGGGTGCTCCTCGTGATATCATGTAGAGTACTGTTTTTTCATAATTTATGAGGTGATAGATATGAGCTACGACATCCCCAGAGATGTGCAAATGTTGGGGCGCGACATCCAAGAGAACCAATTAAAATATCACAACAAATTTGTTTTGATTTCCAAAGAGTTTACGTTTGACAGTGCGCATCATTTGCATTGTTATGAGGGAAAATGTAAAAATCTGCACGGCCACACCTATAAGCTGCAAGTTATCATGCGCGGACAAGTAGATAGCCGAGGGATCGCGATAGATTTTGGAGATATTAAACGCATTGCCAAGGAACGCGTCATAGATCGCTTGGACCATAAATATTTGAACGATGTGCTGCCGGCTATGAATACGACGGCTGAAAATATGGTCGTCTGGATGTACGAAGAAATTCATCAAGCGCTTGTGGATGAGCAGCTTTTCCCTGCGATTAAGCTGGAAGAAATTCGCTTGTGGGAGACGCCGACCAGCTACGCGGCGATTACGCGCGCAATGATGGAGGAGGATCTGTAATGCGAGATATCCGCATTCCGATGGTGGAAATCTTCGAGACGGTTGAAGGGGAGGGAACCCGTGCAGGGTTCCCGACAGTCTTCGTCCGTCTTTTTGGTTGCAACCTGCGCTGTTCCTGGTGTGACACCAAGTACAGCTACCCGCCCGCCGAGGCAGAGAACGTCATGACCATTGCTGAGATTGTCAGCAAGGTCAGTTCGTTCCGCTCCCGGCATATTTGTTTGACCGGCGGCGAGCCGCTCTTGTACGGCGAGAAGTCGCTTGCCTTGATTGAGGCGCTCGCTGAGCTTGAGCAGGTCGATGACCTGCATATCGAGACGAACGGCGCGATCGATCTTGCCCTGTTCGTGGAGCGGGTCGCTTCGCCGAAGGTGCGCTACATTATGGACTTTAAGCTGCCGGATTCAGGCGAGATGGAGCAGATGATCATGAGCAACTTCGCGCTGCTGCGCGAGCAGGACGAGCTGAAGTTCGTCATCGGCAGCGAGTTGGACTTCCGCACCGCGGTAGAGGTGCTGGAGCAGCATCCGACGAAGGCGCTGCCGATGTTCAGCCCCGTGTGGGAGACGATGCCGCCGCATAAGCTTGTCGAGCATATGCTGGCTGCAGGGTTGTCCAAGGTGAAGCTGAACATGCAGCTTCACAAAATTATTTGGGATCCAGCGATGCGCGGAGTGTAACGGGAGCATCGCTTAAGATTTGTGCCACACAAGAATACAAAAGAGGTGTCGATATGAGCAGCAGCGAAGTGACGAAGAAAAGAGCCGTTATTATTTTAAGTGGCGGATTAGATAGTACAACCTGCATGGGACTTGCCAAGGAAGCCGGATATGAGTTATATCCGCTATCTTTTGACTATGGCCAGCGTCATAAGATTGAAATCGAGAATGCCAAGCAAGTGGCTGAACATTATGGTGTGAGCAATCATCATAAGATCATCAAGCTGGATTTCTTGCGCGATTTTGGCGGAAGTGCCTTAACGGATGATACGATTGAAGTGCCTAATGTGATGGATGGTGCACATCCAGATGCAGGTGAATCAGAAATTCCAGTTACGTATGTCCCAGGGCGCAATTTGCTGTTTCTTTCCATTGCCACATCCTATGCGGAAGTGACGGGTTCAGAAGCCATTTATATCGGAGTCAATGCGCTGGATTACAGCGGCTATCCCGATTGCCGTCCAGCGTTTATTCATAAAGTAGAAGAAGTGATCGCCCTTGCGACGAAGGTTGGCGTGGAAGGCAAAGGCATCACGATCGAAACCCCTCTGATTGATTGGACCAAAGCCAAGATTATTGAAGAAGGCTTGAAAATTGGCGTGCCTTATGAACTGACGACATCTTGTTATAACGGAAAAGCTGAGGCTTGTGGCGTCTGTGACAGCTGTCGCTTGCGCTTGAAAGGTTTTGAAGAAGCAGGTTCTAAGGACCCTATCCCATATCTCATTTAATATCGTACAAGCACCTGCAGGTGGAAAGGCGGAGCGTTGCATGACCAGAGTGATGGTGGTGGATGATGACGCAGATATCAGGGAGCTGATTCGCGTTTATTTGGTTGGAGAAGGCTTGACTGTCATACAAGCCAAGAATGGGCAAGAAGCACTTAAAATGCTTGAAACGACGCAAGCGGATCTTGTCGTCCTGGATGTAATGATGCCTTTGATGGATGGTTGGGAGCTATGCCGCGAGTTAAGGGCGCAGTACAGCGATCTTCCTCTCTTAATGGTGACAGCCAAAAGTGAGTCTGTCCATAAAGTGAAAGGCTTCCAGCTGGGCACGGACGATTACCTAGTGAAGCCTTTTGACCCTGTTGAGCTGGTCATGCGTGTCAAAGCATTGTTGAAACGCTACCGCATCAATGTTTCTCAGACGATTGCACTGGGCCAGTTAACGATTGATCGTACTAGTCTAGAGGTTCGGTTGCAAGATCAACGTCTATTGCTGCCTTTAAAAGAGTTCGAACTGCTATATAAGCTGGCAAGCTACCCAGGACAAATTTTCACTCGTACCCAACTGATCGAGCAAATCTGGGGAATGGATTATGAAGGCGATGAACGTACAGTGGATGTTCATATTAAACGGTTGCGTGAACGCTTCGAACCTGTAACGGAGGAGTTTCGAATTGCAACGATACGTGGACTTGGCTACAGGCTTGAGGTGAGAGCATGATTAAGTCCCTGTATACGAGAGTTGTCCTGACTTTTTTAGCTGTCGTTGTGATCAGTTTGTTAGTCGCTTTTCCTCTTGCTACGGTGCTATTCACGAATTGGATTTCCAGTGACGTCCAAGCGGAAATGTTAGCGATGGGCAAGCAAATTATTACCTTAAGCCAGGACGTACAACCGAAGAATTTGGACTCTTTTCTGTCTGGGAGCAATCGGCTCAATGAGAATTACAGCTTTACTTTATTTAATGAAAAAGGGGAGTCTACAACCCCAATTAAATTGGACAAAAAGGGAGTTCCACGCATTCAGGAGTGGGAGGTTGCTGATGTCCTAGCCGGAAATATTTATAAAAGCTTGGATTATGAGATGCCGAAAGATCCCTTTAATCGCATGAAAATCGGACTGCCGCTGCATGTCGGAGATAAAACCTATGCGATATTCATTCATCCCAATTTCAATGAAATGGCCAAACACCAAGCGCAGACCATCATTATTTCCGTCCTTGTCATCGTTCTTGCTGTGGGCAGTTTGCTGATTCTGATCGCTTCGCGTTACTTGGTAAATCCGCTGAAGAAGCTGACTCTGGCTACTGAACGGCTATCCCGCGGCAATTTCAACGTGCATGTTTCCTCCAATCAGAAAGATGAATTAGGGAAGCTTGCACAAAGCTTCAATCATATGGCAGGCGAGTTGAAACAGCTGGAACAGATGAGACAGGACTTTGTTTCGAATGTTTCGCATGAGATTCAGTCACCGTTAACGTCGATACGTGGCTTCTCGAAAGCATTGCGAGGTTCCGAAATTGATGAGTCCGAGCGGGGCTTTTATTTGGAAATCATTGAACGTGAAAGTGAACGCTTGTCCCGCCTAAGTGAAAATCTATTGAAGCTAGCCTCTCTCGAATCCGAACACCATCCTTTTCACCCAACCCTATTTGATTTGGACGAACAATTGCGCAGAGTGGCTGTTTTCTATGAACCGCAATGGACAAGTAAGCAGTTGGAGCTGGATTTGGAGCTTCCACGCGTGAAAATAACAGCAGATGCCGATCAATTAAGTCAGGTCTGGATGAATTTATTGGGTAATGCGATTAAATTCACGCCGCCAGAAGGCACGATTCGCATTCGCTTGGAGCCCCTCAATGATCGGGTGCGAGTTCGGATTCAGGATAGCGGCAGGGGCATCGCGGCTGCGGATCAAGAACGGATTTTCGACCGGTTCTATAAGGCTGATTCGGCCAGGCAGCGAGAGACAGATGGAAGCGGCTTGGGTCTGGCGATTGTCCGTAAAATTGTTGAGCTTCATCATGGTACCATTGAAGTACATAGTGAAATGGATCAAGGCACACAATTTACGGTTACGATCCCCGTGATGTTCAATTCTCATAAGAAATAAGCTGAAAAACCTTGGAGGCTATTATTATTTCCAAGGTTTTTTTGGTTTGTTCATATTGGGTTCATATTGTACCTGTATCTTATACATAGAATCACTTGATGAGGGGAGTAAAGGAATGAATCGACTTACACACTTTTCTATGAAAAATGTTTCGGCATTATTCATAATCATGATCATGCTTTTTGTAGGCGGACTTTATTCAGCTACACAACTTAAAGTTGAGAACATGCCTAACGTCTCCTTCCCGGTAGTTGCGGTAACTACGACGTATACCGGAGCGCCGAAGGATGTCATGGATGAAATTACGGATCCAATCGAAGAAAAACTAGCTAATCTAGAAGATTTGGATTCGATGCAATCAACGTCGAGTGATAACTTTTCGATGGTTATCATCATGTTCAAACAAAATGTCGACGTTGATAAGAAAAAGCAAGCTGTGCAAGACATGCTAGCCGAAGTTAAGCTTCCAGCCACAGCAGGAGCGCCGAAGGCCTCCACATTTGGGGCAGCATCCTTCCCATCCAACTATTTAGTTGCTTATGCAAATGATGGGGTCAGTCAAACCGAGCTTGATAAGTCTTTCAAAGATAAAATCAAACCAGGACTTGAAGGCATTAAAGGGATTGACCATATGGACGTTATTGGTGCCAGAAGCACGTCCCTTGATATCGAGCTGGATGCTTCTGCTCTCGATGTTTATGGACTATCACCTGGCATGGTGAGTAACGCCATTACTTCTGCCGCGGCCGCAAGTCCGATTGGCAGTGTCGAAATCAGCGGCAATAACAAAATGACCCGTGTTACCGGTAATTTATCCAGCTTATTCGACCTAGAACAGGTGGAGATTACTACGCCGAAGGGCGATATCGTGCTGCTCAACCAAGTGGCCAAAGTTAAGGCCATTACGGAGTCAGATTTCAATGGTCGATTGGATGGCAAACCAGCGATCGGTATGATTTTGTACAAAGCTGGCAGTGCCAATGCCGTCGAATTCTCAAGTTCTATTGAGAAAATGATTGGCGAATGGGAGCACACGCTTCCGAATATTACTTTCAAAAATACCTATAACAGTGCCGATCAAATTAAAGAATCGATTGCTGGACTTGTGCGTGAAGGTATCGTTGGGGCCATTCTGGCATCCTTGATGATTCTGGTTTTCCTAAGAAACGTAAGGATGACGTTAATTGTTCTCGTCTCGATTCCGTTATCGATTTTGATTACCTTGCTGTTAATGTCCCAGTTGGGCTTAACCCTGAATACGATGACGCTTGGCGGTATATTTATCGCAGTAGGACGTGTCGTCGATGACTCGATTGTCGTTATTGAGAATATTTATGCTTCCTTGGAAAAAGCGCAAGAACGCAAAGAATCTGTTATCGCGTTAGCAACGAAACAAGTTTCCATGGCCATTACATCTTCAACGCTTGCCACTGTAGGGGTTTTTGCTCCACTAGCTTTGGTAACAGGTGTAATCGGCGGATTCTTTAGACCTTTTGCATTAACGATCGCTTGTGCTCTATTATCTTCCTTAATTGTTGCCTTAACCGTGATTCCGATGCTGTCCAAACTGCTTGTGCTTCGAAGTAAGCCAGGCAAGGGGCATCATGATGAAAACAAACCGACACGTTTGACAACATTCTATGAAAAAGTATTAACTTGGAGCTTGACAAATCGTATTAAAACACTGCTTATTTCATTGCTGCTGCTCGTTGTCACGGTCGCAGGAACCGTACCGTTCCTGTCTGTTGCTTTCTTGCCAGCTGCTGCACCTTCGACAACGCTGTACTTCCAATTGAAATTGCCCTATGCCACTTCTTTTGAAGCGACAGATGCGAAAACCAAAGAAATCGAGACTTTCTTCCTAGGTGCGAAGGATTCTACGGGTGAGCCCGTGTTTAAATTTGTTGAAGGCTTAGTCGGTTACGCCGGGAAAGATGATGAACGGACACCGTACGCTTCGCAAATTTTCGTTCAGTTGAATGATAAAGTTGATCCTACACTGGTAACTGCTGAAATGAAGGCATACATTTTATCTGAATTGCCAAACGGCTCAGAAGTGGAGTCCAAGTCCATGGAAGGTGACTTTGGCGGTGCATCGACAGACTTTGCTTACACCTTGCAAGGTGAAGACCAATTGCAATTAGAAAAAGCGGCAAGCCTGGTGAAGGAGAAGCTGCAAACTTTCCCAGAGCTTAGCGAGATTGCCGATAATTTAAGTGATGCGAAAACCGAAATTGAAATCGCTGTGGATCAGAAGAAAGCAAGAGCGTATGGCTTGAGCTCATCCTCAGTTCGAGATACAGCGCGTGCATGGATTCAGAAACAAAGTTTGGGCGACATGAAGTTTGACAATATTGTCTATACAACGACAGTATCTCTGGAAAAAGTGGATAAAGATACCCTTGAGAAGTTGGGTAATATCCCATTAACCGCTACAAACGGCTCTAAAGTGTTGCTCAAAGAGGTTGCGAAAATCAATGAAACTAAAGGCGCTGCTTCGCTGGCGCGTGAAGATCAGCAGCAGCTTGTCAAAGTTACAGCGAAAATTAACGATAAGAATAAAACAGCCGTCAGTGCTAAAATAGGCACTGCATTGAAAGACGTTCAATTGCCAGAAGGCGTAACGACGAAAGTCACAGGCGTGTCGGATGATGTTAACGACAGCTTCAAACAATTGTTCGTTGCTATGGCAGCTGCCATATTCGTTGTTTACTTGATCATGGTACTGGCTTTTGGCAATGCCAGCGCACCTTTCGCGATTCTATTCTCTTTACCGCTCGCTGTTATTGGAGGACTGCTCGGGCTTGTTATTGCGAGAGAACCGCTCACTGTAACCTCCATGATCGGATTCCTCATGCTGATCGGTATCGTCGTGACGAACGCCATTGTCTTAATCGACCGAGCGCAGCAGTTGCGCGAAGAAGGTTATACCGTACGTCATGCATTGATCGAAGCAGGGAAAGTAAGACTTCGTCCGATTATTATGACCGCAGGCGCTACGATTATGGCCCTCGTGCCTTTAGCTTTAGGAATTTCCGCTGAAGGCGGGTTAATCGGTAAAGGATTGGGCGTTGTTGTTATCGGTGGTTTGATTACTTCAACTTTGCTGACACTCGTTGTCGTGCCTATCATTTATGAATTGATAGAAAGCATGAAGAATCGTTTTGGTCGTATGTTCAAACGCAAAAAAGGTTCCGAACAAACAACAACAAGTACGTTAGAGGTATAGGAGGCACATAGATGATTAACGATAGTTCTCGGAAACGTAAATTCAAATATCGCTCGATGGGAGTGATCGCACTGCTTACAGCAGCCGCGGTCCTCGCCTCAGCTTGTTCAGCACCAGGGGCAAAAGGAGCGGCAACCGTTCAATTAGCGCCACGAACGATTAAAACGGAAGAAATTAAGAAACAGAAAATCAGCAATCCGATTGAACAGGTTGCAGATGTAGCGGCAGGTACGACGCTGGATGTCGTAGCCAAAGCGAATGGCGAGGTAACCGAAGTTCTGAAAAACCGCGGTGAGTATGTACAAAAGGGCGACGTCCTCTTCGTTCTTGATAATAAGGATGCCGTGTCAAACAAGCGCAAGAGCGAGCTTTCCTTAAGAAGCGCACAAGAGTCCTTGCAGCAAGCCAAAGACAACAAAGTAAATAACCGCAAAGATTTGGCGGACAACGTGACGCGTTCGCAAACAGCCCTTACCAATGCTCAGCAAGATTATAATAAAACTCGCAATGATTATGACGCAGGACTTGTCGTTCAGCATCAAGTGGATCAAGTGAAACAAGCGCTGGACAACGCGCAGATGAATTTGGACGCGGCTCGAAGCAAGCTGTCCGCATTTGACAACTCAGATTCAATCTCATCCATTCTGACGCAAGCTGAATCAGCAACCCTAGCTCTGGATGACGCAACTCGTTCCTTAGAAAATTATGAAATCAAAGCGCCAAGCAGCGGTATTTTAACGGACTTCAATGTCGTAGTTGGACAATCGGTGAATGCCGCGGCAGGCAAAGTAGGTCAAGTACAGCAGATTGATCCTATTAAAATTAAAACGGAGCTATCCGAAACCAACTACCAGCTTGTGAAAGGTAAACAAGAGCTTGTTTACTATAATCCGGATCAACCCGAGAAAAAGGGAACAGCCAAAATCAGCTACTTAGCACCCATTATGAGTGCTGCAACCAAAACGTACACGTTAGAGCTGGAGGTAGCCAACGCAGATCATCAGCTGCAGCCAGGTACCCGGTTCATGGTACAGTTGACGACCGAAACGGAAGAGAAAGTAGTGGCGATTCCTACGTTGAGCGTCATTCGTGAAGAGTCAGATACGTATGTTTTTGTTAAACAAGGCGATCAATATGCGAAACGGAAAGTAAAATTGGGTCGTATTAATGGAGAGTATCAGGAAGTGATTGAAGGCGTAAAAGATGGCGAGAATCTAGTTGTAACGGGGCAAAACACGTTGAAAGACGGGCAAAAAGTAGATAGTGCTGCTGCTTCAGCAGCTCCGTCTGCGACACCTGAAGCCAAGAAATAAACATCAGAGAACGAATAGACATCTGTGAACATTTCATATGAAGGAGAGTATATAAATGAAAAAGAATCCATGGAAAACAAGCCTGACTGCCATTGTACTGGGTACGATGCTCGTTCAAGGTGGTATGACCGTTTGGGCAGCTGATACGGGATCGGCTGTAACTTCGGCTCCTACTGTAAATTACGGACTGACTAGTGATATCCGTGCAGCGATTAAAAGTGTAGCCGTGACGCCAACAGCGTCCGGCTCTCAGCTTGCTGTTACTGTTCGACTGTATAACGGAGGTACGACTCAGAACAGAGTGCCTGAACATGAGCTGCGTTTGCAAACAACGAGCGGTGTTTCCTATACACTGAAACCTAGCGCAGGGAACAAAGAAACCTTGCAGCCCAAAGAAATCGGCGAGCTTGTATATATGACTTCGATTGACAGCAAAGAAATCGGTCAAGTCAGCCAGCTTTCTTTTGTAAATGTAGATATCTATTCCTACCCTAAAGTAGAAACTACGCTGCTTACTATGCCTACGGCATCCGTTTGGTATGGCGGGACAGGAGCAGCCGCTTTGCAAAATTTGGGCAACTTGGCTTGGGGCCAATCCTTTACGATTCCAGGTGTTAATTCCGGTTTAAGCTATTCCACAGTTGAAACGTCCATGCAGGATACGGCAACAGGCCGCGTAGCCGTAATTACGCTCTTGGCTAGCAATCCTGGTGAAGGAAGAGAAACGGTACCTGCTTTCCGCGTGGATGCTCAATCCGAACAGAAAAACTATGAAGGCAAACGTTCCGAAGCAGAGCCTGTAACCTTGGAAGCCGGAGAGAAGAAATACCTGCATTATGCGATCCCGGTTGAAAATGGTGTGACCTTAACGAACTTGGTTGTGTTGTCTACGGATTCATTCGCGTCTAAAGGTGAAGGTCAAGGTCCAGCAACGACTCTAGCAACGGGTAAACTAGCAATTAGCTGGCCAAAAGCGGATCAAGAGAAATCAACTGCTGTGCCTTATACGATCGGCCAACCGATTGCATTTGATCCATTAACGAAAGTTGTCGATAAGCAAACACAAGTATCGTTGATGGAACTTCATCTTCACGAGAATCCAGGCGAGGGTTATCAAACAGCGGTGGCTAAGTTCAAATTAACGAATACGAGCAGTGCGCCTATCGCGACACCGAATTTCCAATCTGAATTGGTCAGTTCACAAGGGGTTACGTATCAAGGAGCACGTCAAACGAATGTGACGACGATGTTGAATCCAGGCTTAAGCTACGTGGTCAGCTATGCTTATGTGGTTCCGCAAACAGAAGCGGGCACAAGCTTCTCCCTGAAGCTGCTTGATGCAGCAGCCGCGGCACCTTATACAACGACGATTGCTGCTCTGCAAACGGATGTTCAGAAAGAAGGAACAGATTCAACGATTTCCTTGTATCCGTTTGATCTGGTTTTCAACGATGTCACTGTAAGCACGCAGACGACGCCACAATTGACGTATTCGTACAAGTTCCGACTTGATTTGGGGATTACGCAAAAAGAGAATGTTGTCGTAGACAACAATTTCTCCAAATTAAGATTTGAAATCGTGGATAGTGCCGGACGTGTGGTAGGTTCGAAGGATGCGACGTTCACAGGACCGAATAAATTAATTAGCGGTGTTCAAACGATTGATGCATCGAACATTACGACTGATCAAGTTAGCTACCCTTACACTGTGAACGTGTATGAAACGATTGAAACGCCAAATGGGACTTCGAAACGATTGGTGAAAGTGATTAAGGGTTAATTCTGATCCCGCTGAACACGGGCTTTCACCGATTTGGCGTAATCAGAGGGAGACATGCCAACCGCTTTCTTAAAGTCCCTCGAGAAATAGTGTATGCTCGTATAGCCAAGCATTGCAGCAATTTCTGTGAAATTGTAGGGCTCTTCGCGAATCAATGTTTTCGCTTGCTCGATCTTGAGAGACTTGAAGGTTTCCATGACACTGGTTTGCAATTGCGTTTGGAAGAGCTCCTTTAAGCGGCTTTTGCCCAAGTGAAAAGTTTGACATAAGTGGTCTTGGGTGAAAGATTGCGAGAGATTGGCTTGCATATAGGTAATAATTTGCTGAACAATTCGTTGTTCAGCTTTTTCTTTTTGTAGAGAAGATTGTTTCACAGTCTCTTGGATAAATGACTGGTCTTGATGCCTGATTAAAGTAATGAGCAGCAGCTCTAAGTTGGATTTGATGACTTGCTCAGAGCCAAATGGTGCAGACGGATTCCTCGCCAAGTGATGAACGGCAGATTGATCAAAAGGGGGAAGGAAAGCTTGAAATCCTTCTTGGATAATTAAAGAAAGCATATTGCGTTCCCGATCGCCTAAAGCAATGATTTTATTCTCAAAATGGGACATCGCCGGGGATATGCATTCGAATGATATGACAATCAGATTTGGCGGCTTATGCTCATGCTTCACACTAACGGTATGGAATTCCTCTGGTTTATGAAAGATCATATTCCCCTGGCGCAGCGTATGGACCTGATCATCGGCACGCACCTCAACTTCGCCTTTATCGACGTACAGCAACTCCCAGAAGTCATGCTGCTCTCCCTCAAAAACATACCCTTTGGCATATTCGAAATAATGAAAGGAAATAAGGTTTTGAATGATTAGTGACTCTTGAAGCTGCAAGCGTGGAAATTTCATGCTGTCCGACCTTTCTGTTTCAGGTTAATGAATCCATCCTCAATTTTACCATACTCGTTTTTGGAAAGTGCAAATAAATCGGCTTTTTAGGTAAATATTCTCGTTATGTACTCTTCTATAATAAATGATAGAGACGGAGGAGATAACGATGAAAAAAGGAATCAATATTTGGTCATTTCCAAGTTCACTGAAAGTGAAAGAAGCGATTGTATTAGCGAAAAACGCTGGATTCGATGGGATTGAGCTCGCATTGAATGAGACTGGTGAGTTGAGTCTGGAAAGCACAGCAGAAGAAATCAAAGGTTACCGTCAGCTAGCGGATGAAACGGGTATTGCCATCAGCAGCCTAGCTAGTGGTTTATATTGGACTTATTCCTTAACAAGCAGCAATCCGCAGATCCGTGAGAAAGCGAAAGCGATCGTCAAAAAACAGCTTGAGTTTGCTGCGATTCTTGGTGTGGATACGATCCTTGTGGTGCCAGGAGCCGTTGGGGTAGATTTCATCCCCGATGCGGAGGTCGTACCTTATGATCAGGCTTACGACTATGCTTTGGAAGCGCTGCAGGAGCTGTCTGCAGAAGCCAAAGCGCAAAACGTTTCAATTGGAATCGAAAATGTATGGAACAAATTTTTGCTGTCTCCTTTAGAAATGAGAGACTTTATTGATAAAATCAACTCCCCATTTGTTGGCGCTTACTTTGATGTAGGGAACGTGCTTTATTCCGGTTACCCTGAGCATTGGATTGCTATTTTGAATAAACGAATCAAAAAAGTACATTTCAAAGATTATCGCCGCACAGCTGGAGGCTTGCATGGCTTTGTAGATTTGCTTGCCGGTGATGTGAATTATCCAGAAGTCGTGAAAGCGCTAGAAGCGATCGGTTATGACGATTATGTTATTGCAGAAATGATTCCGGGGTATACCCATTACGGCGAACAAATCATTTTCAATACATCAGGTGCTATGAATGCAATCTTAGGGAGGAACTAATCATGCTGAGAGTCGGATTAATCGGAGTAGGTTTTATGGGACGCACGCACATTGATAATTATGTTCGCCTTGAAGCGGAAGGCGTTCCGATCAAACTTGTCGCTTTATGTGATATCGATGAGACTAAGCTCTCAGGTCAAGGAGCTGGCGGCAATATTGAGACGACAGGTTCAAGCGTTGATTTCAGCCAGTTTCATAAATATACAAGTGTTGCTAACATGCTCGAGAAAGAGCAATTGGATTGTGTCAGCATTACATTGCCTACGTATTTGCACAAAGAAATTTCAGTTCAATGTCTGAATCACGGTGTTCATGTACTATGTGAGAAGCCGATGGCACTGAATGCGGAAGAATGTCAGGAAATGATCCAAGCTGCAGAAGCTAATGGGAAACAGTTATTGATCGGACAATGCTTGCGATTCTGGCCTGCTTACGTCTATCTGAAGCAAGCCGTGGAAGAACAAACGTATGGCAAAGCGTTATCCGGTTATTTCTACCGTGGCGGCGCTACGCCAACTTGGGGGCCGTGGCTGATCGAGAAGGATAAGAGCGGCGGAGCTTTGTTGGATATGCATGTCCATGATATTGATACAATCAATTGGTTGTTTGGCAAACCGGAATCGGTTTCGTGCTTGGCGAAAAATGTCGTGCCTGGCAGCGGTTACGATGTTGTCTCCACCAACTATTTGTACGAGGATGGCAAAGTTATTAATGCGCAAGCCGACTGGACACTCGAAGGCGATTATGGATTCGATATGCAGTTCCGCGTTAATTTTGAAAAAGGAAATATCATTTTCCAAGGAAATGCTCTGAAAGTGAATTTGAATGAAGGCGGAGGCTTTCAACCAGAGATTTCTGCGGAAATGGGTTATTACCAAGAAATCAAGTATTTCGTTGAAACGTTGATTCAAGGTGCAGTTATTCCAACGGAAACGGCTTACAGCACGCTTGACAGCATTGAAATTGCCGTTGCAGAGATTGCATCAGCAGACAGCCGCGGTGCTTGGGTACAAGTCAAATAAAACGCAACAGCTGAATACGAACCATCAATGCCATGCGGAATGGGTTGATGGTTTTTTTATGGTTATTACTAGCATTTGACTGAAATCGCTTACGTAACCTAAACTAAAAGCATTTGAAAGTAAGGAGCATACGAAGTGAAAGACACAGAATCAATAGCATCTTGGAAAAAGCTTAGTCTGTTCGCGGTCACATGGCCGATCTTCGTTGATTCCGTTCTGCGGATGATGCTGGGAACTGCCGATGTGTTTATGCTAAGTCGAATATCGGATCAAGTCACTGGCGCGGTTGGCTTGGCGAATGAAATTATTGTGTTTTGTATTCTGATGTTTGGTTTCGTTGGCATCGGAACTAGCGTCGCAGTCGCTCAGAATCTGGGGGCAGGCCGCAAGAAAGAAGCGAGCCGTATTTCAGCGCTGGCAATCACAATTAACTTGATTTTTGGTATTATCGTAAGTGTTGTCTTAGTTGTTTTTGGTGAATCATTAATGCGTTTGATGAATTTGGACCCAGGTCAGGTTGACATTGCCAAGAAATATTTAACTTTAATTGGTGCATTCATTTGGGTTGAAGCATTATCCTACGCCATTTCTTCTGTCTTGCGTTCGAACGGGCAAACTAGAGATGTTATGTATGTTACGCTTGGGGTCAACATCATTCATGTCGTGGGAAACAGTCTGCTCATCTTCGGTAATTTAGGATTTCCTGAACTAGGAGTCACTGGTGCCGCGGTATCAACCATCGTAAGTCGGTTGCTTGGACTTATCGTACTCATTGTCATTTTATATCGTAGAATCCCTGCACCGATTCGGTTAAAAGACTACATCACCTTTGACAGCCGGATTGTGAAACAGATTCTAAGCATTGGGCTGCCGTCAGCGGGTGAGCATTTGTCTTGGCAGTCGCAGTACTTGATGATCGTCAGCTTTGTGAATATTATTGGGCAGGTTGCTTTGAGCACGCATGTCTATGTCATGAACGTAACAAATTATTTCATGGCACTGGGGATGGCGATCGGCATGGGGACTGAGATCATTATCGGTCATATGGTCGGAGCGGGTGAATTCAAAGCGGCATATCATCGCTTGCTAAAAAGCCTGCGGATTTGTTTTGTTGTCACTTTTGTCGTGGTTGGCATTGCTGCTATTTTTCGCAAAAATCTGCTTGGATTATTCACGGACAATCCAGACATTATCGCAATGGGATCAACGATCTTGCTGCTTTCAATCATCTTAGAGCCTGGGCGTACCTTCAACCTCGTGGTTATCAATTCCCTGCGGGCCGCCGGAGATGCTAAATTCCCTGTTTTTATGGGCGTTATCTCCATGTGGGGTGTTGCCGTACCGCTCGCTTATTGGCTCGGAATTCATCTGGGCATGGGATTGTTTGGGATTTGGATTGCTTTTGTAGTCGATGAATGGCTGCGAGGTATCCTGATGTATCTTCGCTGGAAAAGTGGAGCTTGGAAAAGCAAAGCGCTCGTTAAGCCCGTTGGCGTGGTTCTTACTGAATAGTATTCCCCAAAACACAGACCCTTTTATCGGGGATCTGTGTTTTTTGGTTTGGTTATGACATGTCGTAGATGCTACAAATAATGCTGCGCTTCTTTGGTATATTTGTTCCAATAGGACGTGAATGTCAACCACTTTTTTAGTGCCAATTGGTTATACAAGCTATTGCCTTAGAATAGGATGATACAAGCTGTGAATCAACCAATGAGTGGGTGAGTGAATTGCAAACGATGCTTAGTTTTTTGCTTTTGGGCATATCTCTGTCGGCACCGATTGGGCCCATTAATGCCGCTATGCTGGATAGAGGAATAAAGCGGGGATTTCTTCATGCTTGGCTTGTCGGGATTGGAGGCATGTTGGCTGATGTCATTTTGATCATCCTGATTTATTTCGGACTCGTGCATTTTCTGACAACGCCGTTCATGAAAACTTTTCTATGGATTTTTGGCTGCTTTATTTTGTTATACACGGGAATTGAAAGCTTAATCGGAGCCGGGAAGCTCCAGAAGGAAGACTACAAGTCAGAAGAAACGATGGCCAAATCGTTCTTCGCCGGGTTTATTATGTCAATTACCAGCCCGCTGTCTATTCTCTTTTGGGTGGGGATTTACGGATCTGTTTTAGCAGAAACTATTGCTGAATTTGATAGAAATCACGTTCTGTTGTATACGGGGATGTTATTCATAGGAATTATTCTATGGGATCTCTTTATGGCTTCTTTGGCGAGCACCTTTAAACATTTTCTTACACCCCGCTCACTTTCTGTCATCTCGATCATTTCAGGATTATCTTTAATTGGCTTTGGCCTGCATTTCGGATTCAAAGCCTTTCATGTCCTCTTTGGCTAATGGCGTGGCGATTGTTTCCTCCATTTGAAGCTCATGCCGAAGGTGACTAGGCCGATGATCACGATAAAAAGAAGACTAACCCAGAAACCGGGGCGGCTAGTCGAATGAAATAGGGTTCCTGTGATTGCAGTGAGGATTAGAAGCATCCCGATATACCGTTTCAGCTTGCCCCAACGGGTGAGCTGCAACAACCGACCCGAAGAGAGCAGGATAAAAAGCCAGTTCAAAAGCAGCATAATACTAGCCGCCGTACTGACATAAGCATACAGCTTCTCGGGCAATAGAAGGGCCATAAGAACAGCAAGCGCAATACCGCCAGTCGTAAATCCAATGGCTGGAAGCGGCATTTGTCGAATCCCTTTGGTTCTTTTGGCAAATATAGAAGGGGCATCTTGATCTTGCGCCATAGTAACGAGAATGGTGGTTACGGCAAACAAAGAGGCGACCATGGTTGAGAAGCCAGCTATGATCAGAATGGCATTGAATACATGAGGGACGAAAGGAAGTCGGTAAGCGCCAAGAGCCGCCTGAAAAGGGCTCTCTTTGTCTTGCACGGCACCTAGGGGCAGCAGCGTTAAAGCCAGAATGAGCGATGCGATATAGAGGGCAGTTAATACGAGAAGCATCACATTTCCTGCTTTCTGAGCCTCCTCAGGCCGCTTCAGCCTTGTGGCCATCAGTCCCAAGATTTCAATGCCGCCAAAAGCATAATAGGCATAAATGAAAGAGGACCAAGCCCCAAGCTGACCTGAAGGCAGAAAGGCTTCTTTTGTCGTAGGAAAATGAGGTTGATGATGACTTCCGGAGATAAATCCAAATACCGCGGCACCTGCAATGACGAGAAACAGGAGGATAGCGGATATTTTAATTAAGGCAAAGACGCGCTCTGTGCGCTCAAAAGCTTGATTCCCGGCCAAGATGACACCTAAGCCTAAGATGGCATAGAGACAGGCGAATACCCACATGGGGATCGCTGGCAGCCAGAAACGGGAGAAGAGTGATAAGGCAGTAAGCTGGCTTCCCATAATCAGAAGTTCTGAACTCCAGTAGACCCAACCATTGGCAAAGCCTGCCGAGCGGCCAAAGGCTTTTTTGGCATATGTTTGAAAGGAACCTTGCTGTGGGTCCGCTTGCGTCATTTTCGCCAGAACATCATAGACCATATAAGTGCCAAAGGCCGCGAGTACAAACATGAAAATGACGGACCCGCCGCCCATTGTCATGCCGATGCCCGAGCCCAGAAAAAAACCGGTGCCAATCGTACAAGCCACGCCCAGCAAAGACAATTGCCACCAAGCCAGCTTGGCGGTGGATTTATTTTTCTTTTGTTTCGTCATAGCTCTCCTATACGCAGATAAAGGATAATAACAGCTGTTATTATAGCTTGACCATTGGTAAAATATACTGGAGAGGCTTATTAGGCCATTATGGCGAAAAGGCTGCTATCTTTATGGATTACGTCATAGGAGGCTAGTCGAGCACTGGGGACATTATGACAGCGACCCGTATGCAGTTCGAATGTCCACCCATGCATCGGACACTCCAGCTCACCGTTCTCTAGTTCTATCGTGTAACCGGAATGGGGGCAGACACTCGATAGCAGTTGATAAGTACCGTCAACCTCTGTAAGAAAATAGGCTCTGCCTTGTACATGCACCTCCGCTGGGAAGGTTGTAAATTGATCTTTGGTTCCGAGCAGGATTTCTTTCATGATGGGAATCCCCTTTTTGCATAGAATAAGCTCATTTTGCAAGCTAACGTTCATTTTAACCCAAGTCGGAGGAGCAAGGCTACCATAAAGGAGAAATTAACAAATGACGACAACGAATTCCTTACAGCAAGCATTTCTGCAAACGGCTTATCCGATCGGCGGCCACGGCAAAAGAAATATTCAAGTGTTAAAAGAAGTTTTGAATCACTATGCAGATGAGCTGGACAGTGACCAGTATGGCAAAGGGAAAGTGATTGAAGACTTTCAAGCGGAAATGGCTGCTTTCTTCGGCAAAGAGTCCGCCGTATTTTTCCCTAGCGGCACGATGGCGCAGCAAATCGCTTTGCGAATTTGGTGCGATGCCAAAGGGATCAAACGAGTGGCCTATCACCCGTTATGTCATCTGGAGATCCACGAAGAAGACGGGTTAAAGCAGTTGCATCAGATTGAAGCCGTCTTATTGACAGATAAGGACAAGCTGATCCGGCTCGAGGATGTGCGTGAGCTAAAGGAGGACATCGCCTGCTTACTGCTGGAGCTGCCTCAACGCGAGATCGGTGGACAACTGCCGGCCTATGAGGAATTAGAAGCTATTTCGAGCTATTGTCGCGAGAAAGGCATCAAGCTGCATCTCGACGGTGCTAGACTGTTGGAGATTCTCCCTTATTACCAGAGGTCAGCAGCCGAGATATGTGCGCTTTTTGATAGTGTCTATATGTCGTTCTACAAAGGGATTGGCGGAATCGCGGGAGCTGTTCTTGCCGGTGATGAGGCATTCACGGAAGAGTCTAAGATATGGAAAAGGCGGCATGGCGGAGATTTAATCAGCTTATATCCGTATATTTTAAGTGCTGAATATTACTTCAAGCAGCGCCAAACGAAAATGGGTCAATACTACGAAGAAGCGAAAGAATTAGCGAAGCGATACAATCACTGTCATGCTGTTGAAACACTGCCGCTACTTCCGGTAACGAACATGTTTCATGTCCATATCCACGTCCCGAAGGAGGAGCTGGAAGCCATTTTGATCGCCATGTACGAAACTTGCGGGGTTGGTTTAACTGCTTATCTCAGAGAAAGCGACGAATCAAGCTGTTCGTTTGAAGTATCACTGGGCGACCGGTATGGGCATATCCCTAAACAGGTGCTTAGCGATGCGTTTGAATGGCTGGATCTGACATTGCGGGCAAGGTCCGAATAGGTGAGTGAGGCTGCGGTGGGGAGTCGGGCTTCGGCTTCGGCGTGAGTGAGAGTAAGAGTATGCGAATGCGTGAGAGTGAGAGAGTAAGAGTATGCGTATGCGTATGCGTGAGAGAGTAGAGAGTAAGAGTATGAGTATGAGTATACGTGAGAGAGTATGAGAGTATGCGTATGAGTGAGAGTATGTGAGTATGAATATGCATGTGCACGTGCATGGCAAGTCAGAAATGAGCTGAAACGGAACTGTGGTACGTTAATTGGCTTAAAAGTGGTGAATCAGCAGGTCAGACGGAACTGTGGTCCCTTATTTGGTGAATTTGGCTCTAAAACGAGTTGAAATTCCCTAAATAGGGGACTCCAGTTCCTTTT
>NZ_JABMKZ010000055.1 GCF_013204855.1 Paenibacillus alba
GGCCAGCTACTGTTTTGCGAGTTTTGGCCAAGTTGCCGCTTAAGCTCCTTATTTTCGTTTTCGAGGTATTCAACCTTGGCAACCAGAGACAGAATGAGTGCCTTAATGGATGCCAAGTCACGGAGCATAATCCGATCAATTTCTTCTATATTCATTATGCCTCTCACCTCGTTCACTCTAAGTATTGGTACTATCTATTAAACCAAATTTTAGAATTTGAATAAGGTCCTGAGTAGTAACCACAATTGCATCTTTTTCTACTTTTCAAGGGATTATTTCAAAGAAAGCCTGCATTTTTGCAGTTTTTATGGGTTGGAGAGGAAGCCGCAGGCGGCATGAGCTTTTAACTTGATAAGCTGCTGGCGGTTGTGAAGAAGATCTACTGCTGTTGTAAAGGAAAGCTGTTGCGGTTGCGATTGAAAAGATGAGTTACTGCTGTTGTAGAGAAAAGCCTGCGATTGTGCATCCTTTTTCGCTCGATTTCATCTGTCGGAAGCAAATTCCTGCGATAATGCATCTTTTTCTGGTATAATTCCCAGTTCAGGCTCAAGATGCCTAAAAAGCCTGCACAATTGCATCTTTTTTACTTTTTAAGCGATTATTTCAGAGAAAACCTGCATTTTTGCAGTTTTTATGGGGTGGAGTGGGAGAGAAGCAGCACGAGCTTGGACTTGATGAGTTACTGGAGCTATTGAAAGTTACTTCGGTTGTGAAGGAAAGTCTGCGATAGTGCATCTCTTTATGATTGATTCCATCTGTTTCTGGCATACTCCTGCGATAGTGCATCCTTTTTCGCTTGATTTCATCTCTTGGAGGCAAATTCCTGTGATAATGCATCTTTTTCTGGCATATTTTCCATTTCAGGCTCGAGATGCATAAAAAGCCTGCACAATTGCATCTTTTTCTACTTTTTAAGCGTTTATTTTAAAAAGCCTGCATTTTAAGTCAATTTCATAATTCGCAAACCCTTATTGTAAAAGGATTTTCATACATAAAAAAAAGGAGTACCTCCCCATTTTCTCGAAGTTTAGGTTACCACACCAAAAACCAAAGAAAGGAGTACTCCCATGTATGATATTCAACAAGAAGAGCTGTTTTCCTTCGAGCAATTGATGGAAATGGCGGATGAACTGAAATTTAGTGCCATTCTAAACCACTTGCCAATCGAGAGTATTCTTCATGCGGTTAACAAAAAGAGTGTGCGTGGCCGTCCCGAATCTTTGAATACACGTGCGATGATTTACTCTCTAATTATTGGAACTGTCCAGCATATCCTTTTTACAAAGGATTTGGTTCATCGTCTAAAAACCAGTTCGACGTTTAGAAAACTTTGCCGTTTTACCGACTCGGATCGCTTGCCAAGCGAAGCAGCTTATTCCCGTCTTATAACAAAGCTAGAACAAACGGGAGCACTTCAACTAGTACAAAATCTCTTGGTGGACAAGGCAATTACCCACGGATTCCTGACGGGCGAGGTTCTCGCTTTAGATTCATCCCATTTGGGGGCGTTTGATCGTAACCCTAAGCTAGATGAAAAGAATACAGCCGAGTCTGCTGTGCCCTCCGTTTCCGAAGAGCCGGCCTTACTCCCTGCAGATCTCTGTTCACAACCAGCAAAACCAAAACCCGAAAAACCAAAACGCCATAAACGAGGCAGAATCCCGAACGCGGAAAAGGCCGAGTGGCGCAAAAAAGTTGAAGCTTACGAAGCGTCATTAAACCTTTTTCAACGAGAAGTAGCTGATATGTTGCCTGCCAGCTATGAGGAACTTATTCGCGATATGCCTCAGCACCCGAGCACGGGTGTAAAGGGGGACCCGCGAGGAAACCGTCGCGTGAAATATTGGTACGGCTACAAGTTAAATTTACTAGTGGATACGACCAGTCAATACATTGTGGTGGGAGTAACATGCTCTGCTCACGTCAGTGACCAAAGACCTGCGATCGTATTGCTGAAGCGATTACAAGAGCGGTTTCCGACATTGAAGGTTAGATATGTGTTGGCCGATAAAGGCTATGATGGCGAGCCTGTGTACAAACAAATTCGGAAATTGGGGGCGTTCCCACACATCCCTCTCATTCATCGAAGCAAGCTCCCAAAAGGAGTCGATAAACATTTTCGGCCAGTTTGTGTAAAAGGAAAAGCGTATTGCTACGACAGCTATGATGCTAAAAGAGAAACGATAAAATTTACGAGCCCTAAAGAGTGCGCAACGTGTCCGTTACTAAATAACAAATGCCAGAAAGTTTACAAATTCCGAGTAGCTACGGACGTCCGCAAGTACACGGTGCCTGGACGAGGAAGCGAGAAGGCTGCCGAATTATTTAAACAGCGAACAGCTATTGAACGAGTCTTCGCTTATCTGAAACTCTATTTTGGATTAAATTCAACACGTAGACGCGGAAAGCGTGCATTTGTGTATTATGATCTCAGTTGCTTAACGTACAATTTGTGCAAATATGCACTCGACAAGGTCAACAAGAAGATGAAGCTGGAAAAACACGCAGTGTAATTTTAAAATTACGATGTCATAAATTTGGTGCAGTATGTTTAGTGAGTTATTGAATTATGAAATTGACTTTTTTTGCAGTTTTTATGGGTTGGAGAGGAAGCCACAGGCGGCATGAGCTTAAACTTAATAAGCTGATGCGGTTGTGAAGATATGCTATTGCGGTTATGAAGAAAAGCCAACAAAATAACGTCTTTCGCCTACTCCAGAAAGCATCCCCAACAAAAGACTTCCGCAAAATGATGAAGGTTACAGAGTTTCAACTGTACAGCTGCTGAGAGATTTCATACTTAATCGAAATTATTTATAATTCGAAAGGGAAATTATGGGTCCTCCGCGAATGTTCATACAGAACACATACATATACACATACACTCGCAGACTTCTACACAAGGAGACGAACACTTATGAACTTAACACCAAACACATTAGTTACTGATATCTCAGGCTACACACCGCAAATAAGCAGATTGATGTCAATGATGAATTACGCTAGGTATACAACGCTCCATAGTGTGGAGGGGTTAACGACGGAACAATTGGATTATAGAGTGGATGAGACGAGTAATTCGATAGGAGCGTTGCTGCTGCACTTCGCGGCTGTTGAGTATGCCTATCAGTTGGAGACGTTTGAGCATCGCGAATTGAATGAGGAGGAGATGCGGACTTGGGGAGCTGCACTTGAGCTGGGCGATGCGGCACGAGAACAGATAAAGGGTCACAATCTTGACTTTTATCTCAACCAGTTGCGTGAAATTCGCAATAAAACATACGAGGTTTTCAAGACGAAGTCGGATGAGTGGTTAGATGAAGAATATCCGTTCTGGTACGGTAAACAAGCTAACCATTATTTCATGTGGTTTCACGTGTTGGAAGATGAAATCAATCATCGCGGACAAATTCGGTGGATGAGAAAACGAATCCCAGGGTAAGCATTTCTTTTATTCCATATAAGAGGTCACGAGGAGGAGATCAGATGAGCGCGCAGCGAGTAGTCGGTCAAACGGCAGCAGCAGGTTTTCAAATTGGGGTTAGAAGGACGCTCCCTTTGTTTCAAGAGGAGGCATGGGCCCTTTTGCTTTCACCTCAAGGGCGTAAGCTTTGGCTAGGGGAAATTACGAACGTTGAGTTCAGCAAGGGTTCCACATTTGAAACAGAAGAAGGGCATTCTGGGGAGTTTCGTGTGGTGAAGCCGCTGGAACAGCTTCGATTGACTTGGCAGCCTGCTGGCTGGCTGGACGCCTCGACCTTGCAAATTCGGTTGCTTCCTACGGCTCACCCCGGTAAAACAACAATAAGCTTTCATCAAGAAAAACTTGATAATGCAGAACGCAGAGAAGTGATGAAAACGCATTGGGAAGACGTTATTGCGGGTCTGCAGGCCATTGCAGATAATGGATCTACACCATGACAGGAACGCTTGTACTAGTTTTCATTTTGACAATGATTATTCATACGGCAGAGACGTTATCTTACTCGATTCGCTACGCTGGTGTTCGAGTGAACAAGCTTGCGGTGGCGCTTTCTCTGGTTGGCATCGTTGTCCTTGTATCGCGAACGGCGAATTTAATTCAGGCGCCAATGACGGCGCATTTTGTTGATTTTGCTAAGGTGGAGCCGGCGTTTGATCTGGAGAGAACCTTGCGCATCAGTTTATTCGCCTCGTCGATAGGCACGTTGATTGCGATCGCCTTATTTCCCTCTTTTATCAATTTCAGTGTTCGGATTATTGCCCGTTTGGAAATCGCAGGTTCCATTCCTAGGCTGATTTCGAGCGTGACGGTAGATCAGTTGAAGAATTCAAAAAGCTACTGGAAAAAGCCGCGAGTTAAATTAAGCCAATTTCGCTATTTGGGTATTCCGAAACGATTTTTGCTCATTAACATTGTGGTGACGGCGTTTTACTCTGTTGGGGTGCTTTCTTCCTTATATGCAGCGCATCTAGTGCCTGAATCAGCAACGACGGCATCGCAAGCTTCGGGTTTGATTAATGGGATTGCAACGATTCTACTCACGATATTCATAGATCCACAGCTTGGCCTTATTACGGACAAAGCACTAAGAGATGAGACGCAGCGCAGACAGCTTGGTAAAATATATGCACTGCTCATGACTTCACGGTTTTTGGGTACTCTGCTTGCCCAAGTGTTTCTCATTCCGTCTGCGCATTTTATTGGCTGGATGGTCAAATTGTTTTTCTAAATGGTATAATAGCTACAATCAACGTAGCGCAGCTAGAAACGGAGCCATGGAATGAAGAAGTTTAAGAAATTTTATATTGAAATTACAAGTGTTTGCAATTTGGCTTGCACTTTCTGTCCACAAACTAAACGTCAAGCCAATTTTATCAAAATGGACACCTTCACGAATATATTGGATCAAATCAAACCGCATACGGATCATATTTATCTGCATGTCAAAGGGGAGCCTTTGCTGCATCCCAAGATTGATGAGCTGCTGGATGTAAGCCATGACAAAGGCTTTAAAGTGAATATCACTACGAACGGTACGCTGATTAACAAAAATAGACATAAGCTGTTAGATAAACCGGCGCTGCGGCAGATGAATTTCTCCCTGCACAGTTTCGATGGACATGAAGGCTCCGAAGATAAGGAAGGGTATGTAACGAGCATTCTGCGGTTCGCCAAAGAAATCGTGGCTAAGTCCAACGTGATTATCTCGTTCCGCTTATGGAATTTGGATACGGACAACCAGACGAACTTGGAGCGTCAACGAAACCGTGAAGTACTGGATCTGCTGGAGCAAGAGTTCAATCTGGATTACAAAATTGATGAGAAGTTTGTAAGAGGCACCGGTGTTAAACTAGCGGATCGCGTCTATCTGAATCAGGATCATGAGTTCCAGTGGCCCGATCTCAAAGCGGAGGAGATTTCAGGACCAGGTTTCTGTCATGCCTTACGCAATCAAGCGGGTATTCTTGTGGATGGTACCGTCATCCCTTGCTGCTTAGATGGGGAGGGCGTGATTAATCTGGGCAATATCAATCATACGCCTTTCTCCGAAATCGTCGAGGGGGAGCGGGCTAACCGCTTGTTTGAAGGATTCTCGAGGCGGGAAGTTGTTGAGGAATTATGTCGCAAATGCGGCTATCGTGAACGGTTCAGCATGTAAATATCCTAAAGCTGCTTGATCAGTTAATAGACTGAGAAAGGGGCTTTTTTTCTTGCTGCTTTTGACTTCCTGAAAGCAAGCGAGAGGTCTTTTGCTTTTACTTATCATTCATGAGATAATATAAGTTTGATTCGATTCTAATTGTTGGGGGCACAAACTGTGGGACGTTATCCATTCGCGTACGATCATGCACAACCATACATGCAGCAGGTCTCTGACTGGATTGCTGATATATTTTATGAAATTTTGCCTGAAGCCGGGTTTGAGGTGCGGGACGAGCAAATTTACATGGCGTTCCAGCTCGAGCGTGCGTTTGCCGAAAAGCAGACGATTTTCGCGGAAGCGGGTGTTGGCACAGGGAAGACGCTTGTTTATTTATTATATGCGATTTGCTACGCACGATTGACGAAGAAACCGGCCATTATCGCCTGTGCGGACGAGTCTTTGATTGAACAATTGGTCAAGCCGGGCGGCGATATTGAGAAGATTACCCGCCATCTGGATCTTGTTATTGATGCAAGACTTGCCAAATCACCGGATAAATACGTTTGTCTGGTCAAATTGGATGAGGCACGATTCGGACATGAAGATATTGGTTTATTCCGCGAGCTGTATGAAGGACTTCCGGATTTCGTTCATACGCGTGAAGCGATGCAATCCTTTTATGCTTATGGGGATCGTAAGAACTACCCGCATCTGAATAACGAACAGTGGGACAAGGTAAGCTGGGATGCTTTCCAGGATTGTTTCGTCTGTGATAAGCGGCATCGCTGCGGTCAAACGCTTTCTCGGGAATCCTACCGACGTTCGACGGATTTAATTATCTGCTCGCACGATTTCTATATGGAGCATGTGTGGACATATGAGGGAAGAAAGCGTGAAGGACAGCTTCCTTTGCTGCCGGAGCATTGCACAGTTGTTTTCGATGAAGGCCATTTGATGGAATCTGCCGCTCAGAAAGCTTTAACGTATAAATTGAAGCACATTGTATTTGAAGAATTAGTCGTTCGCCTGTTAAAAGGGGAAGTTCGCGAGTCGTTAGCCGTATGTATCGATCAAGCGATTGAACAAAGCGAACTGATGTTCGACATTCTCGAAAGCTGTTGTCAGCCGATCCCGGGCTCAGACCGCAAACAGATCGTGATGAACGATAGATTGCTGCGCGAAATTCATCGTCTCTGCGATATTTTATCTGAGATTGAGGAAGAGCTTGTGTTTGAAAGCGAAATGTTTACCTTGAACGACTACCAGCTTAAAATTGTTGAGGAGCATCTGGAAATGATGCAAAAGGCGTTAGCTTTGTTCCGCAATGATCAAGCGTTCATCTGCTGGGCAACGGAGAGTATTACGGGCTTGAGTCTGGTCATTATGCCAAGGACCGTGAAAGAAGTGTTGAAGGAGCAAGTATTCTCATCGAAAATGCCAATCGTGTTCTCCTCCGCTACGCTTTCTGTCGAAGGTTCTTTTGACTATGTGGCGGATAGCTTGGGGCTTGATAAGTATTTATCCTTCTCCGTCGCATCCCCTTATGATTATGCAGAGCGGATGGAAGTGATCGCACCCAAGTGGGCGTCAGGCGGTACCTTTGAAGAGAAAATGGACACAGCCGTTCATTTGTTAAAAAGAACAGAAGGTCGGGCTCTGATCCTGTTTCCGACGTATGAAGATTTAAGACAGTTCAAACGTGAGATTCAGAGCCGATCTGATTGTGCGGAACTGCGCTTTTTATTCGAAGGAGATCAAGAAATCAGTCATTTGATCGAGACTTTCCAGGGAGATGAACATACGGTTTTAGCTGCTGTAAGCCTATGGGAAGGTCTGGATGTCCCTGGGCCATCCTTGTCGAACGTGATCGTCTGGGCGCTGCCTTTTCCTCCACAAGACCCGGTGTTTATGGCCAAAAGACAAGCCGCGTCCAACCCGTATGAAGAGGTGGATATTCCTTATATGCTGCTCAGATTGAGGCAAGGAATTGGCCGATTAATCCGTACCCGAGAAGATAGCGGCTTAATTGCAATTTTCAGCGACGATCTGCACCATAACACTCAATTACGGGAACATATCGTGAGAATTTTGCCAGACGGCGTTGCGTTGAAGCAGGAAATAAATTGACAGACATCATCGATTAGGTAAACCAAATGTCGCGAAATCGCACCCATCCAAGGGAATCAAGAGAAATTCCTCGAATAGAAGGATGGAAGGCGGTTTTGAGATGCTTCCGATATAGAAAAAGCAGGCTATGGCGCTGCTTGAGCTGGGATTCCAACTGCTCAAGCAGCGCTTTTCTGTGCTGCGCGTCTGTTTCGAACCGCAGCTTGCGCAGGCTGTCATCGATCAGCAGCTGGATTTCGCTGGCCGCATGCTGACGCATACTCTTGTACATATCGTAGAGCCGCAGCTCCCGATGTTCATCTAACATGATCGCGAAGAGCAATAAGTCTGCCGTCATGCGCTGCTCACCTTTGAATTCTTCAGCGGGAATGAGCATAATGTCCAGATGGATGCCGGCTTCGGCGTATATCTTCTGCAAAATCAACGCATCCTTTTCGTATTGCGGAATGGTTGCCAGTTTGATCGTTTCACCCTGATAACCTGCCGCATAGAGCATGGCTTCCAGCTTGCCAGCTTCAAGTAATCCAGCTTGTTGTTGATCGTCCCTATCTTGCTGGGACTGAGGGAAGAAGCTGTTAGCTGCCTCAATAACATCGCCCGACAGCTGTTCAAGCAGGATGCATCGATTCAATGCTACATGCAGCGCTTCACGCATAAGGGGATTCCTTAAGGGGCCTTCTTTGAGTTCATTCACAGTCAGAAATTTAGTCGTCATGCCGGACTGCCGGACTTGCTGCCATCTTTCTGCATCCATGTCTGATATTCTTACATTATGCATAACTTGAAAAGGCTGCCTTGTATCCGATAATTCCGTATGCTCCTTCTCCGGCAATGTCCAGACTTCAACGCGATCCAGAAATCCTCTGCCCTGAAAATAAGCGGGGAATGCTTCCAGAATCCAAATCCCTTGATCTTGTCCGGTTAAACGGAAAGGGCCTGTCCCCACTGGGCTCTTATGCATCAGGCCGCCTGACTTTTCGACAATGTCGGCAGGTACGATTGAGGCGCGATTCGTAGATAGAAACCCCAGAAACAATTCATTCCGTTCCGCTAGTTGAATACGAAGGGTCGTTTCATTCGGCGTCTCGATTTCCACTATATTTGCATAAGCCCAGCTGTAGAGGCCGCGCGGCGCTAGCCGCTGAAGCCGTTCAAGCGAATATTTCACATCACTTGCGGTCATTTCACGCCCGTGATGAAAAGAGACGCCTTTGCGCAGATAGAAGGTCCATAGCGTGCGTGTGTCATCTACTTCCCAAGCATGCGCAAGATGCGGCAAGATCTCATCGCCTTTGGCATCCATGCGGACAAGGCTATCGAACAACTGATTGACCAAATGAGACTCGCCTGAATAATGAATGGCAGCCGGGTCCAAGTCATGTATGGCTTGCGTTAGAGGGAAGCGCAGAACGTCTGTTCTATGTTGTCCTTGCAGCTCCGAACGAAACCCGAATTGGCCGGAGAGCCAATCTTGAAATTCTCGCAGAGAAGCGGAGTGTTCAGAAGCTTGCAGCAAATCCAAAGCGGAGTGCAAGTCCTGCTTGGCTACTAATTCTTTGGCTTCTTCCATCAGCATATCTTCTTTGCGTACGTGAAAGATTAAGGTCGAGCGGTTGCTGCGGCCTTTTTTGGGCAGCCAAGTAAGCCATGATTCCTGCTGCATGCGCTTAAGTACCAGCACCATATTACGGTGCGTACATTCCAAATAGGCGGCCAGCTCTTCAATCGTAATTTCCATCGGGGTTTCTTCCTGAACATGAGGGAAAGAACGCCGAAGCGTTAAGTAATGCTTGCGAATTTTCAACGACAAGCCTCCATTTGTAAAATATGAAATTCTGAAAACTAAACTTACACTTTTTGTTCTTGTTTTAAAGGATACAATAAAAGGCAGGAACTAACAATGTTTTGCAGACGCTGACCCTAAGTTATTCAATAAAGGAGAGAACGTTCATGAGAGATCCTGCTCCATGGCAAAAGAAATATGGCATGATGCTTGGATATGCCTGTTTGTTTGGTTTCATGATGCAATATTTATTTGTTGGCTATGCGCCTGGAATATCGGTTTTATTAAGTGTAGCTGGCTTTTATGGCCTATATTTTTATGCAATTAAGGGGAGATTAGGCGGATTTGAGCCATGGGAAGGGCAGAGCAAGGCTGGTTGGCTGATGCTCGTGCCCGTAGCATTAATTGCTCTTACATACGCATTGTTTGCGAATAGCTTCTTCCATGCCCTGAATGTGTTAGCACTTCCGATTCTCATTGTTATGCAGACCATTGTGTTATCTCGCAATAGCAAACATGCGTGGTATCATGCCACGTTTTTGCAGGATATGGCAAGACATGTTTTTGGCAGACCGTTTGGCTATGTGTCGGTTCCGCTAGAGATGATCAGAGCTTGGCTGCCAGCTAGAGGCAGTGCTGAGAATTCACATTGGGGGAAGATCGGGAAGATTGGGGCAGGCTTGCTGCTGGCATCGCCGATTCTGTTCGTCATTATCGGCCTGTTAGCCTCGGCCGACCGCATTTTTCTGTCATGGCTGGCTGAAATCCCGCATTGGCTTGATGGGGGGAATATGGTTGAAGGCATCTTGCGGACAGTTTTGGCTTTATGTATATCGGTCTACACCTTTTGCTATATGTGGGGCCTCCTATTTCCCAATGTGATGGAAGCGGCTGCTCCGCCTTCTGAGGTTGACCAAGAGCGCTTGGCAGCTAGCGGCAAGATTCAGTTTGATCCCGTAACGGCAGGTACTTTGCTCGTATGCGTCAATGTGGTCTATGTATTGTTTGCGATCATTCAGTTCAGTTATTTGTTTGGAGCTGCCGATGGCATGCTGCCGAGCGGCGTGGCTTATGCGGAATATGCCCGGAGAGGATTTGCTGAACTGGTTGCTGTCGCTTTAATTAATGTGTTCCTGTTATTTCCTGGTCTCCACTGGATTCGCCAGAGTGGTCAAGCAGGGGAAATCACACGGAAAGCAAATCTCACGATGCTAGTTGCCTGTACGATCGTGATGCTTGCATCTGCCTATAGCCGATTGTCTTTGTATGAGGAAGCCTATGGCTTTACCCAAACAAGGTTGCTTGTTCATGGCTTTATGATATTCTTGGCGATCATGTGCGTCATTGCTTTATTTCGAATATGGGTCGAGAGAATTTCGTTATCCAAAGCTTATATTACAACAGGGATCTTAGCTTATCTGGTCATGAATTATATCAATATGGATGAACGCATCGCCGTGAACAACATGGACCGTTATGAAAGAACAGGAATAATTGACCTTGATTACCTGAGTCGACTGTCAACAGACGTCGTTCCAACTTTGCGAGAGATGCAAACACGACATGCCAATATGACAGAAATTCAATCTGCAATTGATCATGTCAAGGCTAATGATAGCCATTCGTCATGGCCTTCCTGGAACTTGTCCAGCTATCTGGCGAGGCGGTAAAAAGAATAATTTGTAAAGAAAATGAAAGCCTTGAGTTTCGAACTCCAAATTGCTGGGTATAAATTCCTATCCATACATAACCCCAACATTTAGGAGGAAACAAACTATGAAAAAAACATTATCAATCGCACTTACTTCGGCAATGGCAGTATCCATGTTCTCATCTGTCGCATTCGGCAAAACATCATCTGATTACTCCGATCTAAGCCAACTGGATTCCGCGACCAAAGCGAAATTCGATGCCATGATCAGCGCAGGAATCTTCGATGGCATGACAGAAACGACGTTCGGCTTGAAAAGCCAAATGAATCGTGCACAGTTCGCTAAGGTAGCTGCACTGCTGTTGAAGCTTCCGGTGAATTCCGGACTAAGAGTCTCCTCTTATACGGATGTGAGTACATACGATCAAGCGAATGGCTACGCACTTCCTTATATTGAAGCCTTGAAAACAGCCGGGATAACCGAAGGCACAAGTGCATGGACATATGATCCTGCAGGCCAAGTGACGAAGCAGGAGTTAGCTGCTTTCCTAGTAAGAATCTTAGGTAAACAAACAGAAGCAGAGTCCATGACATTAACGGATGGTTCTGTATCGAATTGGGCGAAAGGGTATGTAGCTTTGGCGCAGCAGTTGAAATTAGTGCCTGAAACCGTTGGTGCGTTCGAGGGCCAAATGCCGGCAACACGCGAATTGCTTGTAACAGGCGCCTATGAGGCGAAGCAGCAATATGTACCTGACAAAGTTTCCTTAATCGGTGCTCAAGCCATTGGGGCAAGCAAAGTGAAGGTGTGGGTGAACGACCTCCTCGATACGAAAAAAGCGAGCTTTATGTTAAGCAAAGGAACGATGAGTGTACCTGTACAGGCAACTTGGTCGGATGATGGGAAATGGGCAATCTTAGAAGCCTCTTCTCCTTTGAGCGAAGGCGATTACACAGCTGAAATATCTGGCATAGACACCACTTCCGTGTTAAGGAAGGATGTTCATTTCAGTGTTCAAAAAGAGCAGGTCACAGAACTCAAATTCGTTAATCCGAGTGATACGATCGCCAGCAGTACTTCTGCTTCTATTAAAGTAAAAGCATTGAACCAATATGGGGAAACGGCTTCCCAAGATGCTTCCAATTTCACAGCAACGGCAGCAGGCTCTGCTCCAACGGATATCACGAAGGACGAGTGGGGCAATCTAGTTCTTGTAGTTAACTCGCAAATGAAGGATTATATTCCTGTCACGGTGTATCTGAAAAATCAAAACCTTAATGTTTCCAGAAGCTTTAAAGTCGGAAATGCGCCTATTTTAAGCTACTTGGAACCTAATAAATTAACTTACTCTGGTGGCAAAACGAGGCTGATTAATATTGGGGATACGGCTACGGTTACGCTGAACTTGTTCGATCAGTATGGGAACCCTGTTACCAAGAAGCAGTGGGATAACGGTGAAGTCACAGCGAAAAGCATGATGCCCGATATCATGCCGGATAACCCGAACCTTGAGATCGTCAAAGCAGGAGCTGACTTAAGCCCTACTGATCTTTTTGATACAAATGGAAATCCCCGTTTCGAAGTGAAATTGATTGGGAAGCCAGATAAGCAAAGCACGCACCAAGTCACGATTTATAGCGAAAACGCCTATGCAACTGTCAGTGTGGATGTGGACTAAATAGAATAGAAAGGGTGCTCATTCTCTAGTGATAGGGAATGGGCTTTTTTTGTTCCAAAAAAGGGGATTCCATCCAGCAAGATGATGTGTTGAAGTGAATGAGAACAGATGTTTGGTATGGCGAAAAGTGGCATGTTACACTCCATGTTTGCCCGACTAAATCAGCGATAAGCAATTGCATTCGCATCTGTCGAAATTTCAGGCTTTTCCCAAGGAATAAGCCCTCGAAGTGGGGTGTATATATAAATTATTACAGCGAAAACGGTTGCAACTTGTCCGATACTAAGGCAAATGACAGAGCTTGTCCAAGGCAGACCCAGCAGGTACAGTCAGCCATGTGGAAGGTGGTGGGCGCATGCAAATGTCCTACACGGAGGAGCAGGTCATGGTTCGTTCAGTGGTGCGCGAATTTGCCGAGAACGAGATAGAACCATCGGCTGCGCAGCGAGATGAGGAAGAGCGATTTGACCGCAGCTTGTTCGATAAAATGGGTCAGCTCGGCTTAACAGGTATCCCATGGCCGGAAGCTTATGGCGGGCTTGCTTCTGATTTCATGACGTATGCCATCGTGATTGAGGAGATTTCCCGCGTGTGCGCGTCTACCGGTGTTATGTTATCCGTGCATACCTCCCTTACTAGCTGGGCGATCTACAAGTATGGAACGGAAAACCAGAAGAATAGGTATCTGCGTCCTCTAGCGGAAGGTAAGAAGCTTGGAGCTTACAGTTTGACTGAAAGCGGTTCAGGTTCAGATGCCAGTGCGATGCGCACAACCGCGAAACAAGAGGAAGACAGCTTTCTCCTCAATGGCTCGAAGCTGTTTGTTACGAATGGCGGAGAAGCGGACGTGTATATTGTGTTTGCGATGACGGATCTGCTGCAGCGGCAGAAAGGATGCAGTGCCTTCATCGTCGAAAAGGGCACTCCCGGCTTTATTTTCGGCCATAAGGAAAAAAAACTGGGCATCCGTTCCTCTCCGACGATCGAAATGAGATTCGACAACTGCCGTATCCCAGCCGATAATTTGCTGGGGCAGGTTGGTGATGGATTTCAGATCGCAATGAAATGCCTCGAAGGAGGGCGTATTGGCATTGCTGCGCAGGCGCTCGGAATTGCCCAAGGAGCCATGGATGCTTCAGTTGCCTATGCGAAGGAGCGGAAGCAATTCGGCAAGTCGATTAGCAAGCAGCAAGCGATCTCTTTTAAGATCGCTGATATGGCGACGAAGATTGAAGCGGCCAGACTGCTTACATATCAGGCGGCATGGAGGGAAAGCACGGGCCTGCCATATGGCAAGGAGGCTGCGATGGCGAAGCTTTTTGCCAGTGATACGGCCATGCAGGTGACGATTGAAGCCGTACAAATTTTCGGAGGATACGGCTATACGAAAGAATATCCGGTTGAGCGCTATTTACGCGATGCGAAAGTAACCCAAATCTATGAAGGGACGAACGAAATACAGCGAATTGTCATTTCCCGTATGCTGCTTATGGATGAAACCAAATAGCTGAAGTAGAGAAAGGGAGTGCGATGAAATGAGTGATTTGCACCGACCTGGACTTGAAAACGTCATAGCCAGTGAAACGGCAATTTCTTATTTGGATGTGGAAAAAGAAGAGATCGTAATCCGTGGCTATGATCTCATCGAACTGGCTCAAAAGGTCACCTATCTCGATATCGTTGGATTGCTGCTTGAGGGCGGTTTGCCCACGTTAAGTGAACGAAGAGACTTGGAAATGAGAATCCAGGAGGCTTATGGATTGCCAGAGAACATACGTTCTATGATCGAGCTGCTGCCAGAACAAGCCAATGTCATGGATAGCCTTCGTACCGGCATATCTGCTCTAGCCAGCTATGAGCCAGAGCTGGATGATCGGTCTCTAGAAGCGAATGATCGCAAAGCGATTCGACTGCTGGCAAAAGTGCCGCAAATTGCAGCCTATGCGTATCGTTCCAAGATGAAACAACCATTTATCGAGCCTGATTTGGATTTATCGTACAGCGCTAATTTCTTGTACATGATAACAGGGCAAATACCAACTCAATTAGAGGAGGATATATTTGATCAATCCTTGATTGTATACAGTGAACACGAAATGCCAAATTCTACGTTTGCTGCGCGAGTTATCGCCTCAACACAATCTGATCTGTATGGCGCGCTAACCGGAGCTGTGGCTTCCCTGAAAGGCACATTGCATGGGGGCGCCAATGAAGCGGTGATGATGATGCTTCTGGAAGCGGGTTCCGAAGAAAAGCTGGAAGCCCATCTGCTCTCGAAGCTGCATAAGCGTGAACGGATCATGGGTTTCGGCCATCGCGTGTATATGAATAAAGCGGACCCGCGCGCCCTGCTGATGAAAAAGGCATTAGCCGAGCTCGCAATCATCAAGAAACGACCTGAGCTTTACAATATGTGCGTATTAGGCGAAGAAGTCATGCTCAGGGAGAAAAATTTGCACCCGAATTTGGATTATTATGCAGCGCCGGTTTACTATTTGCTGGGTATTCCGATTGATTTGTTTACGCCGGTCTTTTTTGCAGCTCGTACGGTTGGGATTAGCGCACATGTCATTGAACAGCATAATCACAATCGGCTTTTTCGACCTCGTGTTCATTACACAGGACCTCGAGATCTACATCCTACTGTCACTGAGAGTCACTAAGCAGAAAGGAGGAATGCGAATGAGCGGCTCGGGTTCCCCTGTTAACAGGGCTGTGGCGTTTGACTCATTAATAGAGGAAATTGCCGATTATACACTTAATACGGAGATAGAGAGTGAGGAAGCTTATCGAATTGCCCAGTTTGTGCTGCTTGATTCCATAGGAACGGGACTCCTTGCCTTGCGTTTTCCCGATTGCACTAAGCATTTGGGCCCGATTGTACTGGGGGCTACATTACCGGGAGGAGCACGTGTGCCAGGAACGAGTTATGAGCTGGACCCCGTTCAAGCGGCTTTTAATATTGGCTGCATGATCCGCTGGCTTGATTATAATGATACGTGGCTTGCAGCCGAATGGGGGCATCCTTCAGATAATTTGGGCAGTATTCTCGCACTCGCTGACTATATTAGCCGCAGCAGGGTGGCCGTAGGCAAGAAGCCACTCTTGGTCAAAGATGTGCTTACGATGTCGATCAAAGCTCATGAGATTCAAGGTGTGCTGGCTCTGGAGAATAGCCTGAACCGGGTTGGTTTAGATCATGTACACCTGGTGAAAATCGCATCTACTGCCGTAGCAACCGCCATGCTTGGAGGAAGCAAGGAGGAGATAGGCAACGCCCTTTCTAATGCTTGGATTGACGGTGCTAGCCTTAGAACTTATCGGCATGCGCCAAATACGGGCTCGCGCAAATCGTGGGCAGCCGGAGATGCAACAAGCCGAGCGGTGCGATTAGCGCTTATGGCAGTTGGAGGAGAAATGGGGTATGGATCGGCGCTTTCCGCTAAAACGTGGGGATTTCAGGATGTCTTATTCAGAGGGAAGCCACTCACCTTAGGACGGCCACTGGGCTCCTATGTGATGGAGCATATTTTATTCAAAATATCATTTCCCGCCGAATTCCACGCTCAAACCGCTGTTGAATGTGCCTTTGAGCTGCATTCTTTGGTGCAGAACCGCTGGCAAGAGATCGCTACCATTACGTTGACAACCCATCAATCAGCGATACGGATCATTGATAAGAAAGGACCGCTGCATAACCCAGCCGATCGTGACCATTGTTTGCAATACATGGTTGCTATTGGACTTCTGTTTGGCACGTTGACTGCGGAGCATTATGAAGACTCGGTCGCGAAGGACCCGCGAATAGATGAGCTAAGAGAGAAAATGGTTGTCGTTGAAGATGAGCAGTACAGCAAAGACTATTTGGATCCGGATAAACGATCGATTACGAATCGGATTCAAATCCAATTCAAAGATGGGACGGCGACTGAGAATGTAGCTTGTGAATATCCCCTTGGACATCGCAAACGAAGAGAAGAAGGCTTGCCGAAGGTAAGAGACAAGTTTGAAGCCCATCTGTTGACCCGGTTCCCTCAGAAAAGAACAGCAGAAATTTTAAATAAAACGCTTGATTACGAACGCTTGATTCAAACGCCTTTTCATGAATTCATGTCACTGTTTGTAGGTTGAGCTTTCGCCAAGGTAATGAAATCTAGCTTTAGGGAGGTTACTATGTCATGGCTGATTGAAAATGAACCCAGTCAACAGCAGTTGGCAGCCTCGTTTCGTCAGCTTATTGAAGCGGGTCCAATTGTCAAAATTCCTGGAACACATGACGGGATGGCTGCTAGAATAGCTAAGCAAGCTCATTTCAAGGCTATCTATTTATCTGGTGCAGCGTACACGGCCAGTCGGGGATTACCTGATCTTGGCATCATATACTCAAGTGAGGTCGCTGAACGTGCGCGTGATTTGATTCGAGCTTCTGGACTTCCTCTGTTGGTTGATATTGATACAGGCTTCGGAGGAATTCTTAACGTGGCGCGAACCGCGAAGGAAATGGTGGAGGCGAAGGTTGCTGCCGTTCAGCTTGAGGATCAAGAACTGCCGAAGAAATGTGGACACTTGAGCGGCAAGAAGCTTATTTCCACCGAAGAAATGATTCAAAAAATCCAAACGATTAAAACGGTCGCACCAACGTTATATCTTGTTGCTCGTACGGATGCCAAAAGTGTGGATGGGATAGAGGAAGCAATTATGCGTGCGAAGCAGTATGCCGCCGCTGGCGCAGACGCTATCTTTCCGGAAGCGCTGGAGCATCCAGCCGAATTCCAACGGTTCAGTCTTGAAGTGAACTGTCCGTTACTTGCTAATATGACGGAGTTTGGAAGAACCCCCTATTTGACAGCAGATCAGTTTGAAAGTTGGGGCTACCGGATGGTTATCTACCCCGTCACTTCCTTGCGAGTTGCTGCCAAAGCTTATGAGAAGGTTTTTGATGAAATTCAGCAGACAGGGACACAGCAAGCCTCCCTTGAATACATGCAGACTCGTCATGAATTATACGAGACGATTCGATATTTCGATTATGAAGCTCTGGATAAGCAGATAGCGAAATCTGTTCTGCCTGACAAGGAGTAGTGTAGGACGAGACGGAGGACTGCATCATGAGAGAAAGTGTCATTGTAGGAGGTGCCCGGACGCCATTCGGTAAATTTGGAGGGGTTCTGAAAGAAATTCCCGCTTCTACTCTTGGTGGAACGGCGATTCAAGAAGCGATTAAACGTTCTGCATTGGACCCCACAGAGATTGACGAAGTGATTATGGGGATGGTGCTCCAAGGAGGAGCTGGCCAAATTCCTTCCCGACAAGCGGCTCGGTGGGCAGGCTTGGATTGGTCTGTTACGACGGAGACAATAAACAAAGTGTGCGCTTCAGGGATGCGAAGCGTCACTTTAGCCGACCAAATTATCCGCGCGGGAGATGCTGAAACCATTGTTGCAGGCGGAATGGAGAGTATGAGCAGTGCCCCGTATTTGCTGCCAAGCACTCGGTGGGGGGCGCGAATGGGCAATGAGCAGATCATTGATCTGATGATGCACGATGGTCTCATGTGCGCTTTTCATCATGTACCTATGCATGTTCACGGAAGCCATGTGGCCGATGAATTGGCCATAAGTCGTCAAGCCCAAGATGAGTGGGCGCTGCGCAGCCATGTGCTTGCTAATGAGGCAGCCCGTAAAGGATATTTGGCTGAAGAAATTGTTCCTGTGCGAGAGATAACAAGTGACGAAGGTCCCCGTCAGGATTCAAGTCTTGAGAAGCTGGCTGCACTGCCATCCTTAATGAAGGACGGCACGATCACCGCAGGAAATGCTCCTGGTGTGAACGACGGAGCAGCGGCTCTGATTATGATGTCCAGTGAGAAGGCGAGAGCAAGAGGAATAACACCACTTGCAACGATTGTTGGGCATGCATCTGTTGGTGAACGTGCGCCATATATTGCGACTACACCTGCGATTGCTATTCAGAAGCTGCTGCACAAAACAGGCTTCCAACTTCATCAAATTGCCAGATTTGAAGTCAACGAGGCATTTGCAGCGGTCATGTTAACCTGCGAGCGAATGCTTGGTTGGAATACAAATCTTGTCAACGTGAATGGGGGAGCGATCGCCTTGGGTCATCCTCTTGGTGCTAGTGGTACTCGCATCATTCTGACCCTAGTCCACGAACTGCGCCGAATTGGCGGAGGTTATGGAATTGCGGCGATTTGCAGCGGAACTGCTCAAGGGGACGCAATACTTATTAAAGTGGATCAGTAATCCCACTGGCTGGAGGTAGATTCAATGAGCATTCAGACCCTGATGGTTGTTGGTGCAGGTCAAATGGGAAGCGGGATTGCACAGGTTGCTGCGGTTTCAGGAATTAGGGTGCTTTTGCACGATAATTCCTTGGATATGCTGAACAAAGGAATGGCTTCGATTAACACTCATCTTTACAGAAGTGTGGAGAAGGGAAAGCTAACAGCAGATAGGATGGCAGATATTTTGAGCCGCATTCAGCTGACTGAATCTTTAGAGCTTGCAGAGCAAGCAGATCTTGTTATCGAAGCCATCTCCGAGAATATGGCTTTGAAAGCCCTCTTATTTCATAGACTGGACAGCATTTGCCGCCCATCCGCTATTCTGGCATCGAATACGTCCTCACTTCCGATTTCGGAAATCGCCGCTGTGACAGAACGTCCCTCCCAAGTAATCGGCATGCATTTTATGAACCCTGTACCTGTTATGCCCTTGGTTGAAGTGATTCGAGGGCTGGAGACCTCGCAGGAGGTGTTCGAGGAGATCTACCACTTGAGCGAGAGAATGGGGAAGACTCCTGTGGAAGTGAATGATTTTCCTGGGTTCGTCTCCAATCGTATTCTGATGCCGATGATTAATGAGGCTGTTTTTACGGTATATGAAGGCGTTGCAACTGTGGAGTCGGTTGATAAAGTCATGAAACTCGGCATGCATCATCCGATGGGCCCTTTAGAGCTAGCGGATTTCATTGGACTGGATACTTGTCTTTCCATCATGGAAATCTTGTATGAAGGCTTTAAGGATCCCAAATATCGTCCTTGTCCATTGCTGCGCAAATATGTGAAGGCAGGGAGGTTAGGACGGAAGTCAGGGCAAGGATTTTATTCCTATTAAATTTGTAGATGAGACAGTCTAGATTCAATGAGGCTGTCTTTTTTTATTCAAAAAGGAGGAATATTATGGTATTTGAAGAAAGAGTTAGTACAACTATGCAGGCAAAGGACTGAAATGATGTGAAACGATCCTACACGATCGGATATATGTTTGTATGTATTTGGCTGGTCGGTGTGATGTATGGCTTTATAACGTATAATGAAGTTCAGGGTGATCTTCGCATGTTTTGGACCATTTGGATCATGTTCCTTGGTTTAATCATATTTCCGGTTTATTTTGTATTGATTTATTTGCTTGGAAAGAAAGCCAGATAAAATTTCTCTGTTCTGCAGGCAGCGGAATATATGGATGATCGAAGCGGGCTGCTTACCGCACAGGTGGGCAGTGCTTTTTGTCATACCCCCGTAGAACGGCTGTTGTGTGCGAACAACTATTAAGATGCAGTCAAATCATAATCAACTAATATACACGCTACTATGGGCAACGTCTATTGAACAGCGAGAAGGAGCGAGTCATGTTAAAGAGAATGGAAGAACTGTTCGGTGTTGATCTGGGCACGTGTAATACGCTTATTTATCAACAGCGCAAGGGTATTGTTCTGCAAGAGCCATCTGTTGTCGCCATTCAAACGGATACGGGGGAAATTAAAGCCTTTGGTCAGGAAGCCTATGAAATGATTGGAAGAACGCCAGCGAATGTGGAGGTCGTGTATCCTTTGAAGGATGGCGTTATCGCCAATTTCGATATGACGTTAGCGATGCTTAAATATTTTATCGGCAAAATAAAAAGTGGGTTCAATTGGTTCCGAAGCTTCCATGTATTGATTTCTGTGCCTTGCGGCATTACGAATGTGCAGAAACGGGCTGTGGAAGAGATGATTGTACACAAAGGTGCGAGAAGATCGATTACGGTCGAAGAGCCTTTGGCAGCTGCTATGGGAGCGGGGTTGCCTGTTGCAGAACCCATCGGCAGTATGGTGCTTGATATCGGTGGTGGCACTAGTCAAGTTGCGATCATATCTCTTGGAGGTATCGTCGTGAGCGAATCCATTCGGCGCGGCGGCATGTCCATTGATCAAGATATTATTGAGTATGTAAAAAGAACCCACAACATGATCATTGGAGAGCGGACGGCAGAAGATATTAAGAAAAATGTCGCAGCTGTCATGAAGCCTGTCAAAAATGTTGAAATGAACATTCGAGGTCGTGACCTTATGGAGGGACTTCCCCGAAGCATCACGATTTCTTCCGATGAAATTTATGAGATTCTGGACGATTTCATGCAATCTTTGGTGGAATGCATTCGTCTGACGATGGAGAAATGCCCGCCTGAGCTTGCTGGTGATGTGATGGAACAGGGAATTCTTTTATGTGGTGGAGGATCACTGCTCGTAGGATTAGATAAGCGGCTGCAACAAGAATTAGGTGTGCCGGTTCATCTTGCCGAACATCCGATGGCATGTATTGCCCTGGGCACGGGGAAAATGCTAAACTTCAATGGGGCGATCATTGAGCGGTCTACTACCATAGAGATACCGGAAGATCGTGAAAGCGTCCAATAAAGGAGGCTTTTGGCATTGAAATTTAGAGCCGTTTCGGAACAAACGAAAATGAATTATTTGATGTGGAGCATTAAGAGGGAAATTCTGAAGGAAAATGCGTATTTGAGCACCCTTTCTTACGATCCGACACCGATTATGCAGATTGTGAAGCACTATTTTGACGCATGGGACCCCATTGCCTTATTGGATGCCAATTCTTCTGATGATGAGTATGAAGGAGAAGCGCGCACGCTTACCATTTACATAACCAAGCATTTGGCTGATTTAGAGATAGCTTCGCTTAGTGCCGCGATTCGCAGCGTATTCCACAAATCGTTTCTGGATGAATTCCAGGAAGATGATGCCTGTGAGGATATCGCTGTCGCGATCATCCATTCCTTGCAAACCATTGGATTGCTAGGGTGAAACCTGTTGCAATAACCCGTCATTTATAAGAGAATAGAGCGAGTGTTAGAGAAATGGGGTGTTGCAATGAGCGAAATGCTGAACAAATACTGTGCGAAAATATTCGGCAAAACCGGTGTCATCATTGAAATTGGCGTCGTTAAAAAGGTGACGAATCGAACTGTTCATGTAGATTGGGGAAAGAAAACTTGGATCTATCAGAATAAAGATTTCAAGTGGGTACCTCTGTCAAAAGAAGATTTCGAGCAAAGATATAAGAAGCCTAAGTTTTCGGACGGTGCTTTGCTTCGTGCTGCGGAGCTAGAGTTGAAAATTACGTATAACTAAAAACTAGGCAGAAAGGGGCTGTCCCATAAGTAGATAATCTACTTGGGGGCAGCTTCTTTTTGTTCTTGGAATACCCTTGATAGTTGGATGCCGAACTATGGTCGCCGAGCCTGCCAAAAAGGCAGGCTCAGCTCGAGAAAGAGGCCGTTTCTCCGCGAAAGGCCGCCGAGCCTGCCAAAAAGCAGGCTCAGCAAGTTTGCAATAAGCTTGGCATTTTACGGATTTTCCGAAACTTGGTAAACTGGTTAGTGAAGCTTCATCATTCATGTTTCATTTTAGTCAATTACCATAGGAAGAGGATGTTATTATGTTAAAGCTGAAATTAGAGAAGGAACAGAAAAACGAGCTCGTAAGCCGTGTGCAGGATTATTTTTACAAAGAGAGATCAGAAGAGATCGGGGAGCTTTCTGCGGAGTTCCTGATTGATTATATGATAGCTGAGCTCGGCCCCTATATCTATAACCAAGCAATTCAGGATGCGCTGAAGCTGGTTGGCGATAAAATGGTTGCTCTGGAAGATGATCTCCATGCGATTGAGAAGCCTATTGCCTTCAATCGACGATAGATAAGGAGTCATCAGAAATGAGCACATTAACCAAAGCTATTCTCATTGCGGCCAAAGCCCATGACGGTCAAACTGATAAAGGCGGAAATGCGTATATTTTGCACCCGATTCGACTCGCAAGCAAGGCAGAAACGACGGATGAATCCATTGTAGCCGTGCTGCACGATGTCGTTGAAGATTCCAGTATAACCTTATTCGACTTGAAAAAAGAAGGATTCTCCCAGCTTATTATTGAGGCGCTTGATTGTTTGACAAGAAGAGCAAATGAGTCCTATGAGGCTTTTATCCAGAGGATCAAATTGAATCCGTTAGCGACGAAAGTAAAGCTTCTGGACTTAGAAGACAATAGTAATATCAATCGAATTACGAATCCAACTGAGCATGATTATGCCAGAATAGATAAGTACAAGAAAGCCATACAAGCATTGAAATTTTGACAATGAAAAGAAACAGACAGATCAGGACTGAATGCTATCGAGTCTTGACTGTCTGTTGTTGCCTCTTGAAGTATGAGGTTGATTGAATGACATAAGTCACCCGATTTAGGTTACTATATGCACTGTTAGATGAATCCTAAATCAGTGATACTTAGATTATTCGATAAACACTTTAGGAGGAAATAATATGAACGCAACCATATCTCTATGTATTTCAATTTTGATTTTTCTGATGATCCTGCGCGGATTAATGCGAGGGATGCACAAGCCGATTAAGAAAACGGGCATCCCTTTATTATTGCCGATTTTGTACATTTCGACGTCGTTATTTCAATTGTTCGATCCCAAGCTGCATATCCAAGGAAATCAAGCCATCACAGCCATCTTAATTGGGCTTGTCGTTGCGATCCCGCTTATTATAACGACCAATTTCGAAGTTCGATCAGACGGTACTTATTTTAAGAACAATAAAACGGTAATTGTCATCTTGATTGGTATCTTTGCACTTCGTTTTGTGTTCGTGGAAACCATAACGAGTATGGACGCCTCAACGCTTGCTTTTTTCTTTAACTTAGTCACTTTTAGCTACATTGTTGTATGGCGGCTAGCGAGCTTTACGAAATTCCGTCGCATGTCTCAACGACTGCTTACGTAATGGACATTGATTCGGACTGAATTGTTTTCAAAGGCTGACCTTCCTTGTAGTACAGATGAGGGGATAGAAGGATAAAGAAGATATGGACATCACCAAAGCCATGCGCATGTAATAAGTCATAGAGTGCTTGGACAATACGATCGTGCATCTCTTGTTCTCTAGGAAACATAAGAATTTCTAAGGATAACGGAGAATTGTTCAGTTGTTCAATAAGAAGAAGCTCAATTTTCACTTTTTCTGGAACAACCCCTGTAAGTTTGGAGAATTCTTGGATGATGTCAGGTGAAACGGAAGTAATGAAATCCTTTTGAAAACCTTTGAATCTGAGAAAAGGCATATAGTTTCCTTCTTTACGATGTGTTTAAAGAGCGAATTTATTCATTCTAAAGAATTAAAGGGTTAAAAACAAAATCGATATTAGATGAAATCAATCTCATTCTTAGATAGATATGCTGTGAACGATATGGAACTCTCGGACGTATTATAGGTGTTTCCAAATGAATGTGGGAACATACAAGGGGATTAACCCCGACAAACTTATAAACGGAGGTCGTTCAAATGTCGAGAACAATTGAGTTTGCGAAGGATATGCTCATCCTGCATTTATCGGGAATTGTCAGTGCAGCCGCGTTAAAACGTCGTGTCGAGATTCCCTATTCGAAGATTTCGCGCGTATCGGTGGAAGATCATAAGGTTTCGATGTTTCAATTCCGTGTTGGCACTTCGATTGCAGATATTCGAGAAGGGCGCTTTCTCATAGGGAATAGATGGTGCTTTATTTCCTATGAAAATCATAATGATGTAGTATCGCTGGAGCTGGATGAACATGAGTTTGCCAAAGTCATTTTTCAGATTGACAACCCCTTGGAAATCAGAGCTCAAATTCAGGAGCAATTAAATAAAATAGCCACCTGCTAAAAATATGAAATTGACATTCTTTTTCGTTAGAACTATACTGGTTACAACCGGTGGGTGATAAACAATGAAACAAATCAGCAGTCGATTTTCAATTGCCGTCCATATTTTATCTCTGGTCGCGACAGTACCATCTGAGTGTACAGGTGATTTCATTGCCGGCAGCGTGAATACGAATCCTGTGATCATTCGCAAAATTATCGGTCTCCTGAAGAAGGCCGGACTTGTTGAAGTCCGAGCTGGAGTTGGGGGGACGAGGTTGACGAAGGACATAGATCAGATTACTTTGCTTGATGTTTACCGTGCTGTAGAAGTTATTGAGAATGGGGAATTGTTTAACTTCCATAACCATCCTAATCCGCTATGTACGGTAGGCAGAAATATTGAGTCAGTTTTGCGCGCAGAATTGCGTGAGGCTCAAACCGCGATGGAACAGAAATTATCTCAAGTTTCCTTGCAGCATTTGATCACAAAGTTTGAATAAAAAAAGCTCTTAAATGAGCTATTTTTTATAAATTAGTTGTAACCATTATAGTTATAACTATAATGATTCTAACCAAATATATGAAAACGATGGAGGTTATTTAGATGAAAATTTTAGTAACGGGTGCGACAGGTCAATTGGGTTCGAAAGTGGTTGAGGCATTGCTTGCCTCTGCGCCGGCAGAACAGTTAGCAATTAGTGTGCGGGATACGGATAAAGCGAGTGATCTGCGTGCGCTTGGTGTGGATGTACGTCATGGTGATTTTGATCAACCAGCAACCTTAGCAGAGGCTTTCCAAGGTGTGGATCGTCTGTTGATCGTTTCGACACAAGGGGATAATGAAACTCGGATTCGCCAGCATCTGGCTGCTGTTTCCGCAGCGAAACAAGCCGGTGTTGGTTTTATCGCCTATACAAGTGTTACAAATGCGGAAGAAACGGAACTGTTCCTAGCACCGGTTCACCGGGCGACTGAAGAAGCAATCCGAGGAACGGGCATTCCTTATTCATTCTTACGGAACAACTGGTACATTGAGAATGAAGTGGGTACGATCCAAGGCATTTTGGCAGGAGCGCCATTAGTCACTTCTGCAGGCCAAGGAAAAGTGGGCTGGGCATCCCGCGGCGACTACGCGCAAGCGGCTGCTAATGTTTTACTGGGAAGCGGTCATGAGAATACAATTTATGAACTTTCTGGCGTGCCGATCACGTATGCAGACCTCGCAGGGATTGTGTCTGAAGTGCTTGGTCGTGAGATTCCAGTGCAGCAGGTTGATGATGAAACTTACGCGAAAATCATGGTTGGTGCTGGTGTTCCGGAGCAGGTCGCTCCTATACTTGTCGCTATTCAAAGTGCGATTCGCGATCAAGTTCTGGATGTGACAAGCAGCGATTTACAGACCCTTCTTGACCGTGAGGCAACTCCATTGCGTCAAGTTCTGAAAGAGATCATTGCTGGGTTACAGGCATAATACAATCTCATAAAGCAGCAGAGAGGCCAATTCTTGGCCTCTTTTTTTTGTTGTGAGTCTTCTTTTTTTGGAATCGTGCGGGTGACTACGGGGAATATTAGGTAGGAAGCATGCAGTGACAACATGAAGGAGGCACGATGGTGGAAAAAATATTGCTAAGAATGCTGTTCATGGGTTCAGTGGCCGCAGCGCCATTTATATTAAAACGAAAAAACTTGCTGATGAACTTAACGATTTTTTTCGCAAAAGGCGTTCTTTCCACTGCGATGGACTCGTATTTCATCAAGAGAAAGAGAATTGCCTATCCGGTTCGTCCTTTTCCCAAAACGTTTGATACCAATGTGCTGTACGATTTATTGTTTTATCCGCTGCTAAGCGTCATTTGGGTGAGATGGACCTATCAAAGCAAACCCTTAGAGATGATCACTCGCAGCTTATATTTCAGTGTGCCAATGTCTATTCTCCAGTGGGCGCTTGAAAAGAAAACAAGATTATTTAAATGGAATTCATGGACGATCCTGCATACTTTTGCCTCAATTAATTTTACGTTGTTTACCATACGCGGATTTGTGGGGCTTGTGCGAGGACTCGTGTCGCTTCAAACTTCTCATTATGCAAGAATAGAGCCTTCAGCATCAGCTCTGCCTGCTGGAATTTTAATGTCAACTACGAATACGGAGCAATCCTATCAAACTCACTCTTAGCGTTTTTCTTGGAAACTTATGCAACATTTTATATGATCAGCCCGTTAATAAGTTAACTCGATACGAGTAATTAAAAATAACTTATTAAAAGGAGATTAGAAACTATGAATAAATTAGCTACATTGACTTTGTCGTCTATCTTACTGGGAAGCTTGACGTTTAACACGGCTTTTGCCTTTTCTGATGTGGAAAGCGGACAAGCAGAAGCGATCTCAGCCCTATATAAGCAAGGTGTCGTCAGCGGGATAGACAGTGAGCATTTTGCGCCAAAGGGTAAAATTAGTTATGCGCAAAGCGTGCAGCTTATTGTGAAGGGCTTGGATTTAAACCTGGAACTGATTGATTTCGTGAAACAGCCGCTGGCTTCAGATACTTTTAAAAATGTGCCGAATGATGCTTGGTTTGCCAATGCTTTCGTCATCGCCCAATATAACGGAGTAGATATTCCGAAAGATGTGAACCCGAATGCGACAATTACGCGTGAACAGTTCGGACATATGCTGATGCAAGCATTAGAGAAGAAAGGCAACTTTCCTATGATCAACATCAAGCTCGAGGTCAAGGATGAAGAGCAAATGACTCCTGAATTCCAAGGAACTTTACTGCGCATGATCCATTACAAAATTACTTCGCTTGATAAAGATGGCAAGTTGAATCCGAAGGCCGAGCTTACGCGCGGCGAAGCAGCGACTTGGGTGTACAATGCAGCGAAAGTACTCGCAGCCCATTCCGAGCAGCCGGTAATCAAGGAGAATGTGACGGTATCTGTTGAGAAAGTCAATGATGACGTCAATAAAATAACGCTCTCCCGTGAATCCAAGCCAAGCTCCGGATATGGGATTGCTATCTCAGGTATCACATTCAATGAGGATGGAAATGCGGTCATTTCTTATACACTGACGGATCCTAAACCGGATTCCATGAATGCGATGGTTATTACAGAGCCTAAAGCTGTCACTTATGTTTCGTCCAAATATAAAGCCGTTGCAGAACCGGCCGCTGTTAACGAATAGTTTCTAACTTAAAATGGTGTTTTTCCAATAGGGGAAACACTGTTTTTTTGTCTCAATTGATAAATCGGCGTGGAGGGTGATGCCATGTATTTAGACAAAATCAATCATCAATGGTTGACCCATTTGAAAACGAACGGTTTTCAGGAGCTTATAACAATAACAAATACGACAAAATTGAACGTGAATGCTCGGTTATTTATGTTAGAGCTGAAGTTGAACGCGAAAAGATATCATTTATATCACTGTTTGGATAAAGACATATATGAGTTGCGACAACTGGATGAAGCGTATACGCTCATTAGTGCTGAAGAAGCATTCGGATTGAGTTTGGAAAGGTCGAAAGATTTTTGGGATACTGTTCATTCCTTCATGCTGCAGCATTACGATGGGATTCAAACATCTGTTGATTGCAGACAGGGTTTAGAGCAAGCCAAACTTGCTATTCAAAAAGTCCGTTTGTAATGTGCGAGTACATGTTAGACTTATCCAAACTATCCTTAACTCTTCTGCCTGTGGTATGATTTAAATAACCAAATGTAGGGAGGAATAGTCGGATGCAAATTAAAATGCTTGGACGAAGCGGACTTGCCGTATCGGAGCTTTGTCTGGGGACAATGACTTTCGGGAATACAACCAATGAGAGTGATTCAATTCGGATGATTCATCAATTCAGGGAGCAGGGCGGCAATTTTCTGGACACGGCGAATGTCTATGTATCCGGTCGCTCCGAAGAAATTGTAGGGCAAGCCATCAAGGAATGTCGTTCTGAGGTTGTTTTGGCCACCAAAGTGCGAATGAATACAGCAAATCATCCCAATGGCGCAGGTGTTTCGCGCAAGCACATTATGCAAAGCGTGGAAGAAAGCCTTGCAAGGCTGAACACGGACTATATTGATTTGTATCAGGTCCATGTATGGGACCATCTAACACCAATTGAGGAGACACTGCGAGCTCTGGATGATCTGGTCACTTCGGGAAAAGTCCGATATATCGGATGTTCCAACTTTTTTGCTTGGCAGCTGATGAAATCCCTTGCTTGCAGTGATGCCAATCGGTATGTCCGATTTATTTCGATTCAACCGCAATATAGCCTTGTCAGCCGTGAAATGGACCGCGAAATGATGTCACTGTGCCTGGAAGAGAAGGTAGGGGTTATTCCTTGGGCGCCGCTTGGAGGCGGATTTCTTACGGGGCGTTATACGAAGGAAGAGCCCACAACGGGACGCTTAACGTCTAAAGTTGGCGAGAGCTCCTGGGCACTGCGTGGAACTGAGCGAAATTTCGCCATTCTGGATGCCGTACATACTGCTGCACGAGAACTGAATAAAACACCGGCCCAAATTGCACTTGCTTGGCTTTTGCAAAGAGAAGGAATTACCTCGCCAATTTTCGGAGCCAGTACACTTGAGCAATTTAGCGATAACATGGGGGCTGTAGGTTGGACAATGCCCAAAGAAATATGGGATTTGTTAGACGAAGCGAGCGCTCTTCCTTCCGAATATCCGAACCGCTTCATCGCCAAGTTTGCGCGGCCTTATTCTGCCAATTAATCAAACCCAGTGGGCGTGCCCGAGTGGGGAACAACAAAGGCGCAGCTCTTTTTGAGAGATTGCGCTTTTGTTGTTCTTTCCTACTAAATTCTAGTAAATTTACAATTGATTACGTGTAATAACTCGTGTTAAATTGGGTTGGACTCGTAACGTTTATTAATTCTTATCAAAAGCAGGAGGTCATTCATTCGATGAATGCAATAGAAGCCCGAATTCAGATGCTGCATCAATATAGGCCAGAACTAACGAAACCATCAGATCTTGGAGATTTTTGGGATCGAGTTCAACTGGAAGCTGCTGAATCCGTCCGTTATACACGCAATCTGGTCGACTCACCGTTCCTTCAGGCCGAAGTTTATAAGGTCGTGATCGAAGGGGCAGCGAACACGCCGCTTCACGCTTGGTACATGCTGCCATCTGCTCAGTTGGATCAACCGATCCCGTGTGTAGTCATTTACCATGGCTATACCGGTTCTAAGGGAGAACCCGAGGATCACGCAGCTTGGCTGCTTATGGGGTATGCGGTACTTGCGATTGATGTGCGCGGGCAAGGAGGGGAAACCGGCAACGGATTACCCCAGCTTAACGGAATGACCAAAGGATGGATAACACAAGGCATTCTTGATCCAGAGACATCCTATTATCGGGCTTTGGCTATCGATGGTTTATGCGCCGTAAGGTGTGCGATGGATATGCCAGAGATCGATCCTGATAAAGTTTTTGTTTTTGGAGCGAGTCAAGGCGGGGGCTTGGTGCTTCTAGTCTCAGCTCTTGAGCCTAGAATTCGCGCGGCAATTGCTCATATCCCGAATATGTGTCATATGGATTTGGGCATGCTTCAGTCGGTGAGTTCGCTCAGCGAAGCCGCGGAATTCGTAACCCGCTTCCCCCACTTCCAGAAGGAAGTGTTCCAGACACTAAGCTACTTCGATATTATGAATTTGGCGCACCAAATCAGTCTGCCTGTTCATGTGACGGTAGGGTTGAAAGATACGACCTGCTTGCCAGAGACAGTTTTCGCTGCCTATAATCGGATCGCTTCCTCGCAGAAATCGCTTGAGGTTCATCCATTTATGGGGCATTCTATGCCTGTTGGCTATTACTCGGCTGGACATTCTTTTTTCTCACAATGGCTTTAAAATGACAAAAACGACTGAGCTGCGTTGCTCGTTGAGTGCGAATACCTGCGATTGTGCAGGCTTTTTCAACGAAATCGAGTGAAAAGTAGTAATACCTGCAAATAAGCAGGCATTTCTTGATTTTCCACTCGAAAATCAAGGAAAGGTCACGAAAACCTGCAGAATTGCAGGAATCTAATGATCTTGGCTGCTCCGACCAGAATAAAGATGCATAATCGCAGGTTTTGGAAGGCGAGCTTCCACAACGAAATGGGCTGTCCCAGGTAGAAACTCCTACTTGGCGGCGCCTTTTTCTGTTTTTCAAAGCTTGGCAAAATAGGAAAGGGCTGCCCACTAGTCATGCGACCATTGGACAGCCCTTATTGATTTTCGTCCAAGGACGGTGAAATTGAAAAGTAGAACGATGCGCTTACTTATCTTTTGGTTTGTTTTTAATTGACGCTAACGTTGCGTTGGCAGGTAAGAAATAAAGCTTAGATTTCGACACCCCAATTTGTTGTGAAGTGTAAATACCGGAATGACCTGAAAATAAATAACTAATGATGCAAGCCATGAATAGATAGACGGCGCCTTCCGAGCCGAAAAGCTCAATCCCCATAATAAAGCAGGCGAGAGGTGTGTTCGTTGCACCACTGAAAACAGCAATAAATCCAAGGCCGGCCAAAAATGGGGCGGAGACATGCAAAATACTGGACAGGGAATTTCCAAGCGTTCCCCCGATAACGAAAAGAGGTGTGACTTCGCCGCCTTGAAAGCCGGCTCCAAGTGTCAGGGTCGTAAACAAGATTTTCCAAAGAAAAGCCAAGGGTGCGACTGGTTGTTCAAATGAGTCCTGGAGTAGCGGAATCCCCAATCCCAGATAGTCTCTCGTGCCAAAAATAACTACTAAAGCAATAATGACTATTCCGCCCATGAAAGTCTTTATGACAGGATTTTTAAAGAGCAGAGTGTAGATTTTTCTCAACCAATGCGTGAGTTCGCTGAACAAAAGACTTGTCAATCCGAATAGAATAGAAGCGATCACTACTTTTATTAGGAGCATTGTGGTGAATGGAGGAATGGTTCCCATATGATAATGGATATGCTGAATGCCCCACGCCATAGTAATCAGATTGCCGACAAAGCTTGCGATGAAGCAAGGGATGAGTGCTTGATATCGGACTAGCCCTAATGCAACAACTTCCATACCGAAGATCGTTCCTGCCAGAGGGGTGCCAAATATGGAACCAAATCCGCTGCTAATGCCACACATCAATAGAATTTTGCGGTCCGTTTCATCCACTTTGAATACTTTGCCAATGAATTCGGAAAAGCTTCCGCCCATCTGTACCGCAGTGCCTTCCCGGCCTGCTGAACCGCCAAATAAGTGAGTTAGGATCGTCCCAAGCAGAACCAGAGGAGCCATGCGAAAGGGGATTGTTTCTTGTCCATGTTGGATTTGTTCTAAAATCAGATTATTGCCTTTTGCTGAATTTTTGCCGTATTTGACATATAAATAACTCATAAATGCCCCGCCAAGCGGCAGAAGAAATAGCAGCCAAGGGTGACTTTCACGCTGTATCGTGGCCTCGTCTAGGCTTGCAAGAAATAGCGCAGAGGCGGAGCCGGTTAGAATGCCTACAAGGCTGCCATAGAATAACCATTTCAGCAAAGCACCAAATAAAGCAACATGCAAGTACTTCTCGGCATAGGCAATGAGCTTGCGTTTTGGGGTTTCAGATCCATTTGCCACGGTCAATTTTGCTCCTAACCTTAAAGAATTAGAGGAGGGTTATGCCACAAGGGTTGCCGAAAGGCAGCCTTATCTGTGGTTGAATATGAGATCAAGTCTTAGCGAGCGAGGTAGACTCTGTATGGATGCGTGCTAAGCCTTTTTGAATAATGCGAAGTTCATCTTCTTCTAAATGACGGATGAAATAGGAAAGAATCCCTTGTTCATATATCGGCCAGGCTTTCAGAAAGGCTCGTTTCCCTTCGCGTGTGAGCACGGCATAAGAGCCGCGGCGATCCTCCTCGGTCCGCTCTCGACGGACATAGCCCTCTTTCTCCAAGCGTTCGACTAACCGTGTTATGCCGCTTGGGGTCAGAACGACCTTATCGGCAAGTTCGCTCATTCGCATCTTTTTCGATGGTGTTTGATATAAAGCGACCAGCACATCATACCAAATAAGAGGGACCTGATCTTGGTCAAGGAGATCCTTCTCGATTAATCGGATGACCGTAGAGTGGGTATTTAAAAAGGTTCGCCAAACCGCAAGCTGATCTTCCTGTAATTTCTTCATGAAATCTTGCTCCTTCCGAGCGATCTATGTCTTTACATGATAGCGAAATTTATTTGACTGTGCAAATAAATCATGTTATTTTGTTGTTGATGCAATATTTGATTACGCAAATAAATGGGGGCGAAGACAAATGGGATTACTCTTAGGGCTCTTATCTGCTTTATTCTTCGGAAGCGCTGATTTTGTTGCAGCCAAATCGAGCAAACAGATCGGCGTATATGCAACATTGCTTTACATGCAAATTGTTGGTGTTGTGCTGCTGACTATTTTTTTAGTTGTTACTGGTAAATGGCAATTTCTAAGCTCATACTCCAGCCTTGCAAAGGCTAGTTTATGGATGTTTGTTGATTTAGCAGGAATTTTAATGCTTTATCGAGGTCTTCAGGTTGGCAAAACATCCGTTGTTGCACCCATTGTTTCAAGCTTCTCTGTCGTGACGGTTATTCTAGCAATTTCGTTTGGAGAGCGTGAAAGCTGGATCACTTTTGTTGGCATTGTGTTGACCGTTGTTGGTGTCATGGGTGTGACCTTATCAGGACCAGAGACGGACGATCTTCAATCGCAACGCGTTAAGCTGGCGAAAGGTGTGATATGGGCGATTCTAGCATCTTTATGCCTTGGCGTGGCCTTTTTTGGACTTCGTTATCCAGTCGAGGAAATAGGAGGGCTTGCTACTGTTTGGATAGGCAGGCTCCAAGGCAGTGTACTGCTTGCTTTTATTGCATTGGGGGTCAAGCGCAAGACAGTCATCCCAAAGAAGAAGGAGCTTAACTATTTAATCCTTGTTGGGGTTCTAGATACGTTGGCTATTCTCAGTTACAACATTGGATTGATCTACGAGATGACCTCAATTGTCATCACGGCAGCCTCGTTATTCGCCGTCTTTACGCTGGTATGGGGCATACTGATCAACAATGAACGCTTAGCGATGAAGCAATGGGCGGGGGTTGTGCTGACTTTTATAGGAATTGTGATCGTGTCAATCGGCTAAAATAGCGTAGAAATCAGTCTTATTTTAAATGCACATCGACGTAGGGTTAAAGGGCAAGTATACTATTACTGTATACTATAGAGACAGTGGAGTGATTGAATATGGATATTAAAATTGATGATTTAACTGGATCCCAAGTAATTGCCTTAATAGGAGAGCATTTGCAGAGTATGTCCGCACAATCTCCAGCAGAAAGTATGCATGCTTTAAATCTGGACGGATTGAAGAAACCTGAAATTACATTTTGGAGTGTTTGGGAACAAGAGGAATTGATGGGCTGCGGGGCACTTAAAGAACTTGACGATCAGCATGGAGAGATTAAATCAATGCGTACCTCATCTTCGCATTTAAGAAAAGGTGTTGCTAGGCAACTCCTCTTGCATATTATTGATGAGGCCAAAAGGCGTGGCTACCAGCGTCTTAGCTTGGAGACGGGCTCCATGGCATCATTCGACCCAGCTATTAAATTGTATGCGAGTCTAGGATTTGAATATTGCGAGCCCTTTGCTAATTATAAGGAAGACCCCAATAGTGTATTTATGACCAAAGGATTGTAAGTTTCGTTGACGGGTCATGTCACGAGCGACGTAAGGTTACCGATTTCATCGGTAGCCTTTTTGTGTTTGGTGAAAAGGAGACTTTAATTAAAGCAAATCTCTATGCTATAACGATTTACGACTAGGGACACTTGGTTAACGAAGGATTCATTTATTGCGGCTTCCAAATGACAGAGTTTATGATGGATCTTACGTGGAAAATTTTGCACCATGAATTCAAGGAGGTCACGTGTTACAATTTATGAGATCCTTTGTGGATCAAACAACTTAGAAGGCCGAAGCTTTTATGAAGCACGGGGGACCCACGATTAGGGGTGAAGCCGCGACAGCGGCCGGGTGATTACTCTTTGATCCGAATCCGACAGCTAACCTCGCAGGCCGCAAAAAGGAGAGGTTTCTTTTGAAGAGATACAAAAAGCTTTTGGTAACCAGCGCATTAGGACTAAGTGTCCTTATAGGTGCAAATGCAGCAATGGCTGCAACGGCCACTCATACGGTATCAGGCAATGATACGATGTGGGTCATTTCCAAGAAGTATGGAGTCAGCCTTACATCGCTTATTCAAGCGAATCCTCAGGTCGCGAATCCTAATGTGATCTGGTCTGGCATGGTCTTGAATATCCCAGGCAGCACGAACACGAATGCAGGATCCAAAACTCCGGTTACGACTCCTCCATCGCAATCAGCATTCGCCAGCCAAGTGGTTAGCTTAGTTAATCAGGAGCGAGCTAATGCAGGACTCCGCCCATTAACAAGCAACAGCGCACTGACCGCTATGGCATTGGATAAAGCGAAGGATATGTACAACAATGGTTATTTCGATCATACGTCTCCGACCTACGGGTCTCCTTTTGATATGATGAGCACTTATGGCATTAATTATTCCTATGCTGGTGAAAACATTGCTAAAGGCCAGCAAACGCCTGAAGCCGTTATGAAGGCATGGATGAACAGCGCGGGTCACCGTCAAAATATTCTAAGCCCCAACTATACGCAAATAGGCGTAGCCTATTACAATGGTGAATGGGTACAGGAATTCATCAGCAACTAATCCAGCAGCGTAAAGAAACAGGGTTGTTTCTCACAGGGAAACCTGAGGGGAGCAACCCTGTTTTGTCATTGTTTCATACATAACCTCCCTTACATATTACATTTTATTCCAAGTTATTTTTCAAGGAAAGGGAACGATTAGAAAATAATGTAACTTTTTGAACATCGTAGCGTCTAATTTATTGGTGAAGAGTCCGTAGATTACCCAGTCTTTTTAAAGGGAGATGGTGTTAACAATGGTTGGGATTAAAACTTTTGCAGCTTTATTAGGTGCAGTAATGTTTTTTTCTTATTTTCCTGCGGTCGATGCTGAGGAATGGTCGCCTAATTTGCCACAGAAAATAACGCTTTTGCATGAAACAAAATTGTATGCCGAGGCAAGCGAGTCATCTGCTTCTTGGGCGACGTTGTCCCCTCAAGATGTTCAAACGGCAGGCGCCGAAAAAGATTGGTATAGGCCGATGTTTGGTGAGCAAAAATGGGTGAAAATTCATACAAGTTGGATGGGGGATCAATGGGTTCATATTGATTGGCACGAAATTGGCTGGTTGGTGCCCAAAGATGAATTCGCGGATGTTTCGGGAGAGATGCCTTTGTATAATGAGCCTGAATACGGGTATACGGGAGCAACGATCACAAGCCAAATTGTTCATATGAAGGGTATATTTTATCGCCCTATGCAAATGCCTGCGTATCTCGTTGAATCTTGGATTGGCGACAAATGGTTCACACCATCTAATGTAATGGTCATCGAGGGTGTCATCCCAACGGAGGAAAAGGTGAATATAGAGGGGGAAGGTTCTTTTTTTGATAATCCAAGCAATCAGCCACTTTTCAAATACAACACCACAACATTTAAACCCCAAGAGTTCACGTCCACTGCTCGTTATGGCGATTTCTATAAAGTAAAAACAGAAACTGGTCAATATGCATGGGTTAGCCCCCGTTTCTCACAACCTGCCGTGACGACCCCAGTCAGTGAGGATATTGTATTAACAGAGAAAACAGCGATCTACAGCTATCCGAACCTTCAAAGCTTCTTAGATCCCTTGGCAGCTCAAACCGTTCATGCGAATGCGAAAGTTCAAGACATATGGGAGAATACTTGGTATAGAATCAGTACTTGGCTTGGAGACGCATGGATTATACGCAATAATAACGGGGGCATAAATCCTAGCACGCATATCGCAACTGATACGGATGGCTACATTCAAGTTTTCCCGAAAGTGATCTCCGGCAACAGTCATACTGTTTCAGGGCGTCTGTATGTTGCAAACATGCCCCGATATATCGATTACAATGATTTGAGCTTCACTTTGGAGATGATTGACGAAAAAGGGAATGTTCTTACGAACGGAGAAGGTTTTATCCCAGGCGTGAGACAAAACGACGAGGTTGCTTTTACTGTTGTTCTCGGCCAAGTGGATGCGAGCGTCAAAAACTTCTCGTTTCGCGTGTCGGAGGTTCAATTTCACAATCCTTTGTAGGAAGCAATGATAAAACTGAATGGATGATATGCGCGGAGGCCACATTTCCAAACGGATGAAGTAGATCAGGGGGGTTCATGACAAAAAATAGATATATATTAGTTGGCTTAATGCTTATTTTACTTTCCATTTATCCCTATTTTCTAATTTGGCAAGAAGGCCATATTGAGGCTGCTTTAAACAAAAAATATTCGATTATTTCAATTAAAGCTCCAACAAATCAATTAGTTCTCAATGAAAACAAAGTAGAAATCATTGAGGAAAAAAAAGGAGACTTATCTAATCTTCAAATAAAGGTAAACGACCAAATAATCGGAAGTACTCGGGATGCGAAATTGATAAATAGTCCCATGGATTTATACTATGGTTGGATTGGTTTTTTAAATGTCAAAGACAAAAAATCTGGTAAAAATGATACGATTATTGTACAAAGATTAGATCCATATAGCGAGAATATGCCGCCAATCAATATCAAAAATAAAGAATGGAATCTTTATCATATCGATGAAAATAAAAACATTCAAACAGAACATATCACGTTTAACAATCGTAAAAGTCATGATCCAGTTGCTATTAAAGAAATCATGGTAGGAGGAACAAGTTTAGGGGGAATCGGTTATAAATCAAATTTACGTTATTTGTATCCGACTATTTTCTTTCCTGTCATTTTCCCATATGGCTTTTTTTGGATAGGTCTGCTCATAGTTGCATTTAGTTTACTAAATCGGTTTCTGAAAAAATCTGCTTAGAGCTAAATTAGGAGAGTCGCATTACTGTCACTTTAGAAAGATTCCTCAGGCAGTAATGGCGGCTTTATATTTACAAATCTATAAAAATAGATATAATAAACGTTATGGAACCTTTAGCGATTTATAAAGCTTTGTCTAACGAGACGCGCAGTCAAATTATGCTATGGTTAAAAAATCCAGAGGCATACTTTGATGAAAAGCCCTATTTGCAGCAAGGGCTTAATATTCGAATTGGTGTATGCGTGGGAGATATTCAGGCTAAGTCGGGGCTTGCGCAGTCGGTTATCTCGAGTTATTTATTAAGTATGCAAAAAGCTGGTTTGTTGGAATCTGAACGAATCGGGAAATGGACGTATTATCGTCGGAACGAGAAAATTATTCAGGAATTTGCTGAGTACATCGGAAAGGAACTATAAAGGGAGAGGAGCTAGTTTTTTTATTTTATCAAATCTATATATCTAAATATATAAATACGATCGGAGACTTAAATGTATCATGAAGAAGGTTAATTCTGCACTTATTATTATTTTGGCATTAGGCGTATTTGGTATTATTACAACGGAAATGGGGATTATAGGGGTTCTGCCGCAGGTCACTCAGAAATTTCATATATCCGCATCAGAGGCTGGAGGGCTTGTAAGTATATTTGCTTTGGTCGTTGCGGTTTCAGGTCCATTCATGACTTTGCTTGCTTCCAGTATGAATCGGAAAGTTATTCTATTGGCTTCCGTACTTATTTTTGCTATTTCGAATATTGTTTATGCGTATACCACGAAATTTGAGGTTATGCTAGCTTTCCGTATTCTCCCTGCGATTTTCCACCCTGTCTTTTTTTCAGTCGCGCTTGTAACTGCCGCTAAGCTTGTCCCTGCCGATAAAAGCAGCAAAGCGGTAACCAACGTTTTTGCCGGAATCACGGTCGGATTTGCTTTTGGCGTGCCTTTGACTTCTTATCTTGCGGAACAATTTTCGTTGGAAGCTGCTTTCTTGTTTGGGGCAGTGGTAAGCGTGATTGCTTTCTTAGGGATACTAATTGGGCTGCCCTCAATGCCTGTTACGGATAAAATGTCTTATGGCAAACAGCTTCGCATATTACGCAAGCCTCAATTGTGGCTCAATATCGTGACGGTTATTTTCATCTTTGCAGCCATGTTTGCTGTGTACAGCTACTTTGCTGAATATCTGGGACAAGTCACACATATGGACGGATCGGTGATTAGTCTGATGTTGATGGTGTTTGGTCTAATTATGATTCTAGGGAATTATATATTTGGGGGATTGTTGCATACAAGTATGACGAAGACCGTTATCCTGTTTCCGCTGCTGTACGCGGTAGTTTATTTAATCACTGATTATTTGGGTTCTTATTTCATTCCGATGATTGTTGTTGTGTTCATATGGGGAGCCGTGCATTCTGGCGGTCTTATTATCAGTCAAACATGGTTAACCACTGAGGCGAAAGAAGCTCCCGAATTTGGCAACAGCTTGTTCGTCTCCTTTTCCAATCTTGGCATTACGTTAGGGACATTAGTCGGTGGTTGGTTTATTTCTCACTTGGGTATACATCAACTCCTCTGGAGTGGGATTGGTTTCTCAATGCTTGCTTTTTTATTCATTATGATAAAAATAAAAGCTTTCAAAGCTGGTTGATTTTGGGGGTATGTCACTAGATCCTGCTTTTGTTTGCTAGATTTTGTAACTTTCTTGCTGTAAGAACGTATAGTACTTCTCGAAGGAACACATACATACAGTACGAGAGGATGGAAGGGAAATTGAAAAATATCAAAACGAACATGGTGAATGGTGATTTGAATGCATAGTTTATTAGCATGGGCTTCAGTCCTTGGGACCGGGATTTTAGAATTATGGGCAGCGATCCCCCTCGGGTTTACCCTCAAGCTGCATCCATTAGTCACGGGTATTCTAAGTGCAGCCGGCTCGATGCTCAGCGCAATCATCGTGATTTTCTTCGGTGCATCGATTAGGAATTGGCTTGTACGCCGAACTCAAAAGAAAAGTGGTGGAAGATCAAGCCGAATGAGTCGCATTTGGGACAAATACGGCATCCCTGGCATCGGATTCTTATCGCCGCTTCTTACAGGAGCGCCACTCGGTGCTGCCATTGGTATTTCTTTCGGGGCAGAACCACGCAAATTGTTTATTTGGATGACGATCGGTATCGTCTTCTGGAGTGCTGTTCTGACGACAGCCGCTGCGTTAGGACTGAATGCTTTTAACATTGGCAAGTAGAGTTCTCTATGCGATAATAGTAAAAAAAGAGTCAAATTCCTCAAGGAGGAGTTTGGCTCTTTTCGTTGTTATTCATTTCAAGCCCTCAAGTAATCCATTAGAATTTTTTTGAGAATGGCAAGCTGATAATCGGTTTCTAAATCTGATTCAAGCAGCAAAATATTTTTCTGTAAGGATAATTTTTTGGAAAAAAGACCAAAGGTGTTGATCACCGTGGTTAAGGTGTCTTTGACGGAGATATCAGATCGGATCGAGCCGTCCTCGATACCATTTTGAATAATTCTCGAGTACTCACGCGATATTTGACGATTCAATGAGTTGAAAGTAAGGATATCCTCCAGCGGATCTGACGAGTGGGAGGCATAGCTCTCGAAATCAACCATAAATTTGACGCTCAAATTGTTATGATCTTCGATAAAGAAGTCGAATAGCTTTTCAAGCTTCTCAAGGCAGGATAACGGGAGTTCAGCAACAGATTGGAACCGTTCGAGCATGGGTTCAAGCAGCTTGGTCGCGAGTGCAACGATCAGCTTCTCTTTCTTCGGAAAGTATCTGAACAGGGTGGCAATCCCGATATTCGCGTCATTCGCGATATCCTGCATGGTCGTTTTCTCGATACCTTTTAGAGTAAGCACGCGTTCAGCCGCCTCAAGAATGATCAATAGCCGTTGCTGTTTGCCGTCCAACCGTTCTTTTTCGTATCTTTTTTTGGGGTCCATAAGAGGATAAACCTTTCAAATTAGCTATTTCAATTATTAGTATTATATCGACCGATGGTAATTTAAGCAAGGAATTGAATTCGTAAAAACGATCTGATATAGTTAATATCATAGTGATAGTTAAACTATCATACCAAAAAGCAAAGGAGAAATTAATATGACTCGTTTAACCGATAAAGTTGCAATTATTACTGGTGCAGGCAGTGGCATGGGGCGTGAAGAAGCACTTTTGTTTGCAAAAGAAGGAGCTAAGGTTGTTGCGACTGATATTAACGAAGCCGCGGTGCAAGCGGTAGTGAAAGAAATTGAAGCCGCAGGTGGACAGGCTGCAGCTTATGCGCACAATGTTGTTGTAGAAGAAGATTGGATTAAGGTTGTCACTGGAGCGGTCGAGCGTTACGGCAAAGTTGATGTTCTGGTCAACAATGCGGGGATTTCTCTTGCAGTGGGACTGCTGGATACGACGATTGACCAATGGAATAAAGTCATTAACATCAACCTGACAAGCACTTTCCTTGGAATGAAGCATGTTATTCCGCACATGCAAGAAAATAAAGGTGGTTCTATTGTCAATATTTCTTCGATTGCTGGGTTGACCGGGAGCAGTGGGGCAGGAGCCTACACAGCTTCCAAAGGCGGAGTTCGGATGCTGAGCAAAGCTGCTGCAGTCGATTTTGGCAAGGATCATATTCGCGTCAATTCCGTTCATCCAGGCTTTATTGAAACGCCGATGAGCTCAGAATTTGTAAATAACAAACAGATGCTGCAGTGGTTCTTGTCTCAAACCGCATTGCCTAGAGTAGGACGTGCATCAGAAGTGGCAGAAGCCGTACTGTTCCTCGCCTCAGATGAGTCAGCCTATATAACGGGTGTTGAACTGCCCGTTGACGGCGGAGTTACTGCTAAATAATGTTTCAATGCAAGGCAATTTTGTCTAGAAGGAGTGAGTGATTATGGGTCGGGTAAGCGGAAAAGTAGCGTTAGTAACGGGTGGAGCTTCTGGTATCGGCTTGTCTGCTGCCAGATTAATGGCCAGAGAAGGTGCCAAAATCGTCATTGCAGATTATCATGTGGACGCGGCGAAAGAAGCAGCTGAACATATTGTAAATGAGGGCGGAGAAGCTAAAGGCCTATTTCTAGATGCTTCACAAGCGGATTCGATCAAGGATGCGGTTGATTATACAGTAGAGCGATATGGTTCCTTAACTATTTTATTTAACAATGTGCTCTGAAGCCCCCTAATTAGATTGGAGTCATCAATATGCAATAAGGTACAATATTGGTGAGGGGGAATGAGATGTATGAAAAGCAATATCCTTTATGATGAGCAACGGATCAAGGTAGCTC
>NZ_JABMKZ010000056.1 GCF_013204855.1 Paenibacillus alba
CTCACTAAACATTTTCTTAGACATATTGTAATCCCCTCCGGTGCTTACTCTAGTATACAAAAAAAGATACCCACAGTCTGAACACTTTTTCAAAGTGTCCAGACTATGGGTACCAGTGTAACTAGTCATGGAGGATTATCATTTTCTGTTCCTGAGCGGAGAGGCATATCGAGATGTGGATGCCAATGTCAAAGAAGATGCCTACCTATCCCCTGAACAGCTCACCTGGTTCAAAGATAGACTAGCACTTGCCTCAACAGCGGATGCGGACAAGCCTATCTTCGTATTTCTGCATCAACCGTTGGTTCATACGCTGGGAGGCTCCGATCAAGAGCTGGGCGTTGTTCAACATGAGGAACTGCGAGCTATACTTAACCAATATCCGAATGTGGTTTTCTTCACGGGTCATACGCATTGGAACCTTGAAACAACAGAGCAGATCAAACAGCTTACGTTTCTTGCCGTAGGCAGTTCCTCTGTCAGAGAAGTATGGAACGCAAAGAATGAACCCGAGGGCAGCGCGGCTAGCCAAAGTCTGGTCGTGGACGTCTTCGCGGATCGGATTGCGATCCAAGGCCGTGAACATTCCGATAAGAAATGGCTGGGAACACCTTTTGTAAAGAAATATGGTGAGTAGGAATCGCCTGTACATTTGAAAGGGGAAACATAGAGCAGGAGGATGGTGGCAGTTAGGCTGATCAATACATACAATGGCTAAGAGCGGGAAGGGGTGTCGAACAAATGCCTGCAGTTGTTTATGGAGGTATCAAAATCAATAGTGTAAATTCCGGTTCGAATGTCCAGATCGGTGATACCGCTATTATCAGGCTATCCAGCAGTGCCAAATACTATGGGGGGGCTAATTCATTTTCTCCAGGGGACAATTTTGGATTTAATCCCCAGATCGGAAATACAAATACCATTGACCCTGATTTAATTGATAACAATAATAACAATATTGTGTAGTTAAAAAAGCCCAAGGCACTTTGCCTTAGGCTTTAGCATTTTAAGTAAACTAAACAGATGCTCTCCGCAACAAACCATAAGCCGCTGCCAAGTAGACAGCTGTCAATGGTGCCATCCACCAGAAAATTTCCAGATAGTGATGCGCTATTCCTCCCAGGATAAGATCTCCCCACAGGCTAAAGTGAGTCAAATACAAAGATACAAGTGTGCCAATGAGCAGCAGGGTCGTAAAAAAGATATATAATCCCGTACTGCCAAATCTACGGTGTATACTTGAAATCGCAAACCCCAGAAAGTACATGTTAAGCAGCAGAATCAAATAAATCCCCAGTACGCTGATCACAGAAACATCGCTAAGAAACGCAACTTTAAATAGATTCAAGCGGACTCCCCATCCATTCGTTGCTCCTTCAATAACCGACAATACGGTAAGTATTAAGGCGGACAAGCCATTGACAATGAGGGCGGTCCCAACGGTTCCGAAGAAATAATCTTTTCTGCGAATGCTGAGTCCCACAGCAAACGGGAAGGTCTCCTTCAGCGTGATCGTACCTACTACGAATGTGTAAACGAAAATGGAGGAAATCGCTCCAGTGTGCATGGTCTCCCCTAGGTTGAGCGAAGAAGCAATAATCATATTGATCAGGAAATTAGCTAGCAAAATGATCCAAGGAACATAGAACCACGTCAATTTATTTCTCAAATGAAGCTTAATGACTTGCTCGGCTCGATTCATGCGCCTTCAGTCCCCTTTCCAGCACTTGGTATACGTGTCAAATGAATGATTAACTGCTGCATCGATACGGGTGTAAATGTTAGCCCCAAAGCCTCAGCTTCCTTCCGCTCACGTTCATTCGGCGCACCTAGCAAGGTAGCCGATGCAGCTGCGCCAATCGCTGTGCGTTCCAGCACCTCTCTGCCTCTAGTGAACGAATCTACAACTGTTGCTAAGCCGGAAACCGTGCAAGCACGGCCGCGAAGGGCGTCTGCATCTTCATTGAGAATCAATTTGCCTTGATCAATTACCATGACATGCTCCAGCAACCGGCTCACTTCGTCAATCAGGTGCGTAGAGAGGATGACAGTTCTCGGGTACTCTGCGTAGTCCTCAAGCAAGCGATCATAGAAAAGTACTCTAGCTACGGCATCAAGCCCTAGGTAAGGCTCATCAAAAATGGTCAACGGCGCACGGCTAGCCAGACCCACGACGATCCCCACCGAGGAGAGCATTCCTCTGGACAGCTTTTTAATTTTTCTTTTCAAAGGCAGACGGAAATCTTCAACTAAGGCATGAGCATAGTCATCATCCCAGTTGGGATAGAGGGATTTGGCTACTTCTATGACATCAACGACACGGAACGTATCCGGATATTTCTGACTTTCCTTAATGAAACAAATCTGATTCAGCACACGGCTGTTCTCAAACGGCTCTTCGCCAAATACCTTTAACTCCCCGCTCGTCGCAAACTGCTGGGCTGAGATCATATGCATGATGGTCGTTTTCCCTGCACCATTTCGACCTAATAAACCGTAAATTTTATTCGGTTCCATGGTGAAGCTGACATGATCAACCGCTGTTATTTTCCCATAGGACTTGGTCAGCCCTTTCACTTCCACAATGTTGGCCATTACGCTTTCTCCCCTCTGCGCACCATTTCCGTTAATTGCTCCACCGTAATTCCAAGCTTCGCTGCCTCTTTCACCATCGTTACGATATATTGCTCATAGAATAGTTCTTTTCGCTTTTCCATCAGTTTCGCTCGCGCTCCTTCCGCTACAAACATGCCAATTCCGCGTTTTTTGTACAAAATTCCTTGATCAACCAGCAGGTTTACGCCTTTGGCGGCTGTCGCCGGATTAATTTGATAAAATGATGCGAACTGATTTGTTGAAGGCACCTGCGTCTCTTCCAGCATTCTTGCTTCAATAATGTCATCCTCAATTCGTTCCGCGATTTGCACGAAAATCGGGCGGCTGTCGTCCATCATGACTCCCATTTCTTCTCACCACCACATTGGTTAGTTACTCATGTAATTAACCATACAACCAACTCACTTAGATGTCAATACGCTTCGAGCAATTTGGGCCGCCTGTTCAACATAAATCTCCTTGCAACTGGGAATACCACTAGTACAATCGCCCAAAACATTCATTCGCAGGAAAGGTATATCCAACATGATCTCTTCTAAAATGCGTATCGCTTTCGTAAGCCTGATGCTTCTACTCGCTCCGAGTCAGGCTGTGAATAGTGCGGAAAATATGGAATCGTCTCAAGACACTCAAGACATGCTTCATGCGGGAATTCATGCGAAGTTCATGAAGAACACGAAGTTCAAAAATAATGCGCAACCGGTGGCAGCTCCCCTGTTTTCATTCTCCGTGTTGAGCGATGCACACATCATCGCCTCGGATACAGAGGCTCAATTGCTGCTCAGCCGTGCGCTGGCGGATCATCACGCGCTGCGCCCGAACAGCAAGCTGCTCGTGATGAACGGGGACCTCACCAATGGGAGTGAGGCCGACTATCGCAGCTTGCAGACGCTGCTCAGCAGCCAGCCCCATGCCCCTGTGCATGCGACCATGGGCAACCACGATTACTACGGCGTGTGGCGCACGCCGGAGGGTGGCATGGATACATCGAAGATGAATCCAGCCTGGTCCAGCAAACAAGCGGTCGCCTTATTCGACCGCATGTGGGGCTACGATAAGCCGTATCACGAGCTTATCGTGGAGGGCTACCGCTTCCTCTTCCTGAGCGGGGAAGCGTACCGGGACGTGAACGCCTCCTATGCGGAGAACGCGTTCCTCTCTCCCGAGCAGCTTGCTTGGCTGCGCGAGCGGTTAACGAGCGCGGGCGCGGCGGATGCCGGCAAGCCCGTGTTCGTGTTCCTGCACCAGCCGCTGCCGCAGACGCTGGATGGCACGGATCGGGAGCTGGGCGTCATCCAGCACCAGGAGCTGCGGGCGCTGCTCGATGCGCACCCGAATGTCATCTTCTTCAGTGGTCACACCCACTGGAATCTGGAAACGACCCAGCAAGTGAAGCAGCTGAAATTCCTTGCCACTTCAAGCGCCTCCATCCGTGAGGTATGGAGCAGCCAGAACGAGCCCGAGACGATGGCCATCAGCCAAAGTCTCGTGGTCGACGTCTACAAAGACCGCGTCGTCATCATGCGCCGCGAGCACTCCCGGAAGCGATGGATCGAGCCCTCCATCGCCAAAGGATACGACGTCAACTAGGCGTACAAACCAGGACACCGACAGGCCCCAGACCGGTTTCGGCTTCAACGTAAACACAAAAAAAGTAAATTTATCGCATGACGTTAAATAAGGTTGAGGGATAGGAAGCATCCTTCAACCTTTTGGTCGTTTTTAGATCTTACAGAGGTCATCCAGCTATCCGCGCACTTTAGGGCTGTTTTTCAGCCTTACGGAGATCATCTCCAGCTCCCCGCCCACTTTAGGGCTGTTTTTCGGCCTCTCAGCCAACAATTTGGGCGAGTGCGCGCATTTCTACTTCCGTAAGGCTGTTTTTCAGCCTTACGGAGATCATCTCCAGCTCCCCGCCCACTTTAGGGCTGTTTTTCGGCCTCTCAGCCACCAATTTGGGCGAGTGCGCGCATTTCTACTTCCGTAAGGCTGTTTTTCAGCCTTACGGAGATCATCTCCAGCTTTCCGCCCACTTTAGGGCTGTTTTTCGGCCTTTCAGCCACCAATTTGGGCGAGTGCGCGCATTTCTACTTCGGTAAGGCTGTTTTTCAGCCTTACCGAGGTCATCTCCAGCTTTCCGCCCACTTTAGGGCTGTTTTTCAGCCTTACAGAGGCCCATCTCCAGCTTTCCGCACACCTTAGGGCTGTTTTTCAGCCTCTCAGCCACCACTCACGGAGAATCCACCCATTCTCCTCCTATTAAGCATGTTTTCCAGCCTCATGGATATCATCTCGAGTTCCCACCACCACTCCCAGAAATCCTCACCTTTCTCCTCTCCTAAGCATGTCTTCCACCCCTACAGACATCCTCCCCAGCACTCCCCACACCTTACCGCTAAACCAAAAAACCGCCCGACAAAGCTGAATCAGCCTGTCGAGCAGTCTTTTAACAAATCCCTCTTACTCCTATACCTTAACCTTCGTGTACCGGTTTGCTGGAATCGGGACACCCAAGTTCCCGCGAAGCGTGTCGGATTCGTAGTCGGTCCGGTAGATGCCGCGTTCCTGCAGGATTGGCACCACGAGGTCTACGAAGTCGTCCAAGCCTTTGGGCAGGGCTGCTGCGATGATGAAGCCATCGGCGGCATTTTCTTCGAACCAAGCTTGAACGCGATCGGCCACTTGTTCAGCTGTTCCGGTGAACTCGGTTCTTGGCGTTGCCACATTCAGTGCGACTTGGCGCAGTGTTAGGTCTTTCTCTTTGGCATTTTGCTTGATTTTGTCGGTACCGCTGCGGAAGCTGTTGCTGCCGAAATCACCTAGTTCCGGGAATGGCTCATCGAGCGGATACTGGGAGAAGTCGTGATGTTCGAAGAAGCGGCCCAAGAAATCAAGCGCCTTGTCGATCGTAACCAGATTGGCGACTTCTTGATATTTGCGCTCCGCTTCCTCTTCCGTACGGCCGATAATCGGAGAGATTCCTGGCAGGATCACGACTTCGTCGGGATTGCGGCCTTCCGCGGCGGCTCTCTTTTTGATATCCGCATAATAGGCTTTGGCCTCTTCCATATTTTCATGTCCGGCAAAAATCGCATCGGCTACTTTGGCGGCAAATGCCCGGCCATCCTCGGAGGCTCCGGCTTGGAAAATAACCGGCTGCCCTTGTCGGGAACGAGCAATATTCAGCGGACCCTGCACGGAGAAAAACTCTCCCTTGTGATTCAAGGTGTGCAGCTTGCTAGGGTCAAAAAACACGCCGCTCTCTTTATCGCGAACGAACGCATCATCTTCCCAGGAATCCCATAGTCCGCGCGTCACTTCCAAATATTCATTCGCGATGCGATAGCGTTCAGGGTGAGAAGGATGCTGCTCTTTGCTGTAATTTTTCGCTGAGCCTTCCAGTGGAGATGTCACAATATTCCAGCCGGAACGGCCATCGCTAATCATATCAATAGACGCGAATTGCCGAGCAACTGTGAACGGTTCACTGTAGGATGTCGATAGCGTACCTACAAGTCCAATATGCGTTGTGACCGAAGCCAAGGCAGACAAGATGGTAATCGGTTCGAAACGATTGAGGAAGTGAGGAATCGATTTTTCCGTAATATACAAGCCATCCGCGATAAATACGAGATCAAATTTACCGGATTCCGCTTTCTGAGCCTGCTGTTTATAAAAGCCAAAATTCACACTTGCATCCGTAATCGCCTCCGGGTGTCTCCAGCCCGAAACATTACCGCCTACGCCATGAATGATGGCACCCAATTTCAATTGTTTTTGCTTAGCCATGGTCATCTCCGCCTTTCACAGATTAGCTGTGGTCTGCAAATGCAGCCGATAGCTTTTTACGAGTGTCTCACCTTTTCGTATATCTTTCTCATAAGCGCGTTCAAAGCCCAGTCGTTCATAGAGCTTCACCGCAGAATCCATCATATCCGAGGTATGCAAATGCAGTGTCGATGCTCCTAGCTCAACAGCACGTCTAACGTTTTCTTTAATTAGTGCCGTAGCGATGCCCCGCCCTCTGGCCCTTGGCGAAACCGCTAATAAACGGATGATCGGCGATTGGATATCGAGCTCCGGCAGCCCATAGGCCGCTTCTGAAGAAATAAATAACAGCGAGCTTCCTACGATTTCGCCATCCAATAAGGCAATAATGCGAGCGGTAGGCTTATCGCTATCGACCGAAGCGACAATATTTTCCCTATATTGCTCCCAGCCATCTGGAGGCAGCACGGACTGATATTGCCCGTATGCTTCTTCCAGAACCTTCCGAATGGCCTCCCGATCAGCCTCAGTAGCATCCCGAATTTGAATCTCTAGTGCATCCGCCATACCTAACCCCTCCTTATACCCGTGCTTCCAATTCGTTCTTAATCCGTGCAATTTGAGCCAAATGAACTTGAACATGGGCTACAAAAGACTGAACAACATCCGTTAACGCCAGTGTTTGTCCTTTGAAATTAACACCCGTTTTCTGCCAATCTTCGGCGGATAATCGCTTAAACAACAGATGGTTATAAACTAATAAAGCCTGAAAAACGGCTAAAATATCAGAAGCCGAGCCTTCATTCGCTTTGGCGCTGCTTACCCATGGATCTTGGTCAAAAGCCGGCAATTGAGCCGATGCAGCAGAAATAATTGCACGAATACGGAAGGAGACCACAATGTTATGGTCGGCCAAATGGGAGAGAACCTCCGTCACACTCCATTTCTCCGGTGCAGCTTTCCAAGTCAACTGAGCTTCATTTAACCCTTGGATAGCTTCCTGCAGTTGGTCGTGTGTATACAAATAGGCTCCTAAATCAGGGATAGGTTGACTCATTTCGATACCTCCAGTGGAATGTCCGTTGATAGCTCTTTTAATGCTTTTTCAGCCAAAACGGCAAAATAGTTAGCACTAATCGGCAAAGCTCGTTCGTCCAAATCAAAAGCCGGATGGTGCCATTCTTGTGAACCCGAGGTGCCCATGAATACGAACACGCCAGGAATTTGCTTTTGATAAAATGCGAAATCCTCGCCCGCCGGGGAAGGCACAGGTGTAATAACATTCAAGCCCGCCTCCACGGCAGCCTCGGAAGCCAGTTGCGCTAATTCGCTGTCATTGAACACCGAGGGTGGTCCTTTGACCCAGCGTACAGTCGCTTTCGTCCCATAAGCAGCAGCTACACCATGCACGACCTGCTCAAAACGCGTGATAATGAGCGATCTTACACTCTCTTCAAAAGTACGCAGCGTACCATCGAGAATGGCTTTGTCCGGAATCACATTCCAAGCGGTACCGCTGTGGATACGCGTTACACTGATGACTGCGCTCTGAAGGGAGCTGATGTTGCGGCTAATAATGGACTGGAGTGCCGTTACGATATGCGCCCCTGTTACAATGGGATCAATTCCTGCTTCAGGAACAGCGGCATGTGTGCCAAGTCCCTCGACTTCGATCACAAAACCGTCCGCAGCCGCCATTAATGGCCCTGATTTAATCCCTATCGTTCCTACCGGAAGATCGGGTTTGTTGTGCATGCCATAAATCGCCCGCACCCCACCCAGCGCTCCGCTTTTGATAACCTGCTCTGCGCCTTGCGCCTTCTCCTCCGCAGGTTGAAAGACAAAACGAACCGTGCCCTGCAGCTCGCTTTCCCGTGATTTCAGCAAAATCGCTGCGCCGAGGACAGCCGCTGTGTGGAAATCATGTCCGCAGGCGTGCATTTTTCCTGCAACCTGCGAAGCATAAGGAAGTCCTGTCTCTTCTTGAATAGGCAGCGCATCTATATCTGCGCGAATCGCAATGATCGGTCCAGCCTGCTTTCCGCCAACCTCGGCAATAACGCCCGTGCGGAGAGGGAAATCCGCAATGCGAATGCCAGCTTCCGTCAGCCAAGCGCGGATTGAAGCAGTCGTTTGGACTTCCTCGTGCGACAATTCAGGATTCTGATGCAAATGACGCCGAATCTCGATTAATTTCTGTTCAAAATCCGGCAACGTCCGTTCCGAAGCTGATATGCTCATTAAAATGCCTCCTTGGAGCCTAGACCAGTGATTCCGAGAATGCCTCGTTAAGCAGCTCGAATGAACGCAGGCGTTTGGCAAAATCCTTTACGGATGTAGTGACAATAAATTCTTCAACACCATATTTGAGCTGGATCTCCAGCAGTTTCTGACGGACGGTTTCTTTCGTACCTTTGGTAATCTCCGCTTGTTTCTCTTCTACGGTAAACTTCGCTTGTGTCTGGCGACCATATTCCTCAGCTTGCTCCAGCGTGCCTACGGTTAAGGTTTTGCCATTTTCCAAATGGATTTTGACATTCTTATACTCGCCCGCAAGCTCGATCGCTTCCTCTTCCGTATCTGCTACGATAAGGGACAGCGCCAGCAGCAGCCTTGGCTGTGTGCCTTTTGTCGTATTAAAATGCTCTCGATAAGCCTCGAACGCCGCTTCAGCTATGGCATGATCGCCATTAATGAATTGCGCGAATACATAGGGAAGACCGGCTTCCGCTGCGGATTGCGCACTTGCCACGCTGGCCCCGAGGATATAGATATCCACAGGTACTGTTGGAATTGGCGAAACGCGCAAGCCTTTCAGCGGATGGTCGTCATGCAGCTGATTATGCACGAATTGCTGCAGCTCGCTTACTTTGTCCGCCAGCGAAGCAGCTTCTGTTATCCCCTGCTGCAGCGCTTTGGTTGAGCGAGGCAGTCCGCCCGGTGCGCGGCCTACGCCAAGATCTACCCGCCCCGGTGCGAGAGAAGCCAAAACATTGAAATTCTCAGCTACCTTGTAGGGGCTGTAATGCTGCAGCATGATGCCGCCGGAGCCGATGCGAATGCGCTCTGTTTTGGCCAAAAGATGTGAGATCAATACTTCGGGCGATGAGCCCGCAACTTGCTCTGAATCATGATGCTCGGATACCCAAAAACGGTGATAATCCAATTGTTCTGCCAACTGTACAAGCTCAATCGTATGTTTAAAAGCATCCGTTGCGTTTTCTCCCGGAAAAACAACACTTTGGTCCAAAATACTAAGCTTAATCCCCATGCTCGTTCGCTCCATTCTACTATGGTTTTATATGTTATAGCTCCACTCGGGCGTAATTCGTTTCAAAAATTGTCTCGTGCGTTCTTCTTTGGCAGCGCCAAAAATCTCTTGCGGCTTGCCTTCCTCAACGATCACGCCTTCATCCATAAACACCACGTGATTGGAAACTTCACGGGCGAAGCCCATCTCATGCGTGACGACGATCATCGTAATGCCTTCCTTGGCAATCTTCTGAATGACATCAAGCACCTCGCCAACCAGCTCAGGATCGAGCGCCGACGTCGGTTCATCGAATAAAATAACCTCAGGATTCAAAGCCAACGCACGCGCAATGCCCACCCGCTGCTGCTGTCCGCCGGACAGCTGACTTGGATATGCATCCAGCTTATTGCCTAGTCCAACCTTCTCCAGCACCTTCACGCTGGTTTCCCGTGCTTTGTCTTTGGGCTGCTTCTGTACGATAACAAGCCCTTCCATCACATTCTCAAGCACTGTTTTATGCTTAAAGAGATTGTAATGCTGAAAGACCATCGCTGTTTTTTGCCGAAGTGTATGAATCTCCTGCTTGCTGGGGCGCTTGCAATTCACCGTGAAATCCCCGATTGTCACTTCGCCGTTATTCGGCTTCTCCAAGTAATTCATGCAGCGCAGAAGGGTCGTTTTGCCCGAACCACTGGGGCCAAGAATACAGACGACCTCGCCCTTTTTCACAGTTAGGTTAATGCCTTTCAATACCTCGTTTTTTCCGAATGATTTGGTGATATTGGCCATTTGAATCATGATACGCCCCCCCGGTTATACAGATTGATTCGTTTCTCCAGCAAACCTGTCGCTCTTTCGATCAGGAACGTAACTCCCCAGAACAGGGCGGCAGCTGCGATATAAGCTTCGAAAAATTTCCAGTTTGTCGTTGCGACAATTTGCGCCTTGGCATTAATTTCGACCACGGATACGGTAAAAGCCAGCGTAGAGCCATGCAGCATCCCGATCAACGTGTTGGAAAGGTTCGGCAAACTAACTGCCAGCGCTTGTGGCAGAATAACGCGCCGTAGTGCCTGCGACGTGGTCATCCCGATGGAGTAGGCGGCTTCCATTTGCCCCCGATTAATAGCCACGATCCCTGATCTCACAACCTCCGAGAGGTAAGCCCCTGCTGTGATGGAGAAGGATAGGAAGGCGAAGCCGATCATCGGAATCGAAACCGATCGGAAGCTCCAGCCCATCGCGATGGATATCGAATCCAGGATCATCGGCAATCCGAAGTAAATCAGCAGCAGATGCATAAGCATCGGTGTGCCGCGAACAAAAGTCACATAAGCTGTTGCAATGTAATGAATAAAAGGCACTCGATATAGTCGGATTAAAGCTACGGCTGTTCCGATCAAGAAACCAAAGAAGACGGAAACCACTGTAATAATCAATGTTGTAGGCAAGGCTGAAAGCAATTGAACAAAGGCGGTCCATATGAATCCAGGATCGATTTTCATGCTTGAAAGCCTCCTTTATCCGGCTGAGAAGACCAGACGCCCTTGAACCATCGACGAGAAAGCGGCTGACGCTCCTCTTTGACCAGCGGCTGCTCGTGCTGGAGCAGTCGTTTCTCAATGTAGATAAACAGCTTCTCAAGTCCAAAGCAGATAATAAAATAAATGATGGATAAGGACACGTAAGTTTCCAAAAAGTGTTGTGTAGCAGCCCCTAATGTCTGCGCTTTGCCCATTAGCTCCATAGCCCCAAGCGAGAAAGCCAGCGAAGTATCCTTCAAGTTAGCGATCAGCAGGTTCGTAAAGTTAGGAAGCGAAATAGCGAGCGCCTGCGGCATCACAATCCGGGTAAAAGCTTGGTAGCCTGTCATGCCGACGGAGTAAGCGCCCTCGACCTGGCCCTTGTCTACAGCCTTGACTGCTGCCCTGATCACTTCGGAGATATAGGCTCCTGAGTGAAGGGCGAACGTCAGGATGACGAATGTCAGCACCGGTGCTTTGGAGACATCCACGTGGATCGCTTTTAACATTTCGGGGAGCCCGTAATAGATTAGAAACAGCTGAATCAGAATGGGCGTCCCGCGGAAGAAGGATACGTAGATCTGGGATAACCGCTGAACAACAGGTATTTTATACAGCCGGGGCAATGCAATGAGAAATCCAAAGATAATCCCGAGCAGCATCGAGCAAGCCACAATGAATAAAGTGATGTTGATATAGGAGAGTAATTTGGGAAGAAACTCGAATACATAGGTGATCTCGAATTGGTTGGCCATGACGGCGATCTCACCCTTCCTTTATACGTTGGATAATCGCTTATTTGGTATCTTCTTTTTTCGTAAAATCTCCGCCCAGCCATTGAACACTCAGCTTCGAAAGCGTGCCATCAGCCTTGATAGCCTTCAGTGCAGCATCGATTTTATCAGCCAGCTCTTGCCCGTCTTTATCATTTTTGCGGAATAAGAAACGAACCTCGGCTTCTTCAATAATTGGACCAATTGCCTTAAGTTTACTTTGAGGATCAACTAGCGGAAGCAAGAAATCCGCGCCAAGCGCGCCATCCGCACGTCCCGACGTCAGCTGACTCACTAAGTCGTTCGCTGCGCCGCTTTGATAAACAATTTTGATCGCATTATCATGCGCTTTATTGTAATTCTCCAGCAGCGTTGCTTCAGCACTCGTTGCCGTAGTTAAAGCCTTCTTCCCTTTCAAATCATCAATCGATTTAACCGTTGTGTTATCTTTGGCTACGATGACTTTGGTTTTCCAATAGGCATAAGGCTCATTATTGAAAAGATATTTCTGCTCTCTCTCCTTGTTTTTCTCAATTTCATGTGCGACGAAGTCGACTTTATTCGTTTCCAAGCTGAGCAGCAGGTTGGCGAAATCCATCGTTTTAAACTCAAATTCGTATTCCGGCAGACGTTTATCCAATTCTTTGACTAATTCAATATCGTAACCAGTGAGTTTACCGTCTTTATCCAGAAAGGCTACGTTAGGGAACTGTGTTCCTGTGCCTACGATGATTTTCTTCACTTTCACAGGCGCAGCCGTCGCTGCCGTGCTTGCAGCAGGTGCTTTCGGGGAAGCGTCCGCCGCCGTGCTTTTGGAACCGCAGCCCGCAACCACCAGAGCTAAAGTTAATGTGGATACTGCAAGTGTAGTAAATCGTTTCATGATGAACCCCTCCATATGATCTCTCTTTTATTTTAATGTTAATAATTCCTACCTGTTAAGTATGAATTAAAGCTATGCTTTTAATTTATCATCAAGTTCACGAACTGGATAATAGAGTTTTTCTATATGCATATTCAAAAGTCAAATATGATCTCGAATGCTCTGGGCAATCCCCTTGCAGAGATCCAATGCACTGTTGAAAAATATTGCGTTCTCCCCATTCAGAGCGATCATATTCGTCTGAAGGGAAATGCCTGCTGTCTGCGGAAATTCGATAGGAAACAGCTTATTTTCCCTTACTTCCTGCGCTACGCATAAACTGGGCAGAAACGCGATTCCTACGCCTTGAAGCACTAATTTCTTCGCCGTCTCCAAATTATCGGTCTGGAATTCAATGTTCGGCGGCCGGCTCATACTGGCAAATAATCGGTGAATTCGCATCCAGTCCAGTGAACCACACTCGAAAAAAACCAAAGGATATTCACCTATATCATCGATGGAAACCGTCTTATCAATAAACGGATGATCTTTATAGACATATAGACGTATTGGGTCTTCATAGGCTTTGGCCGAAAGAAGATTGGGGTGGCTTATGTTGCGCACAAAGCCTAGATCCAGCTCGCGATTCAGCACTTTATTCACGATATCTTCGGAAACCGCCGTGCTGAGCTTGTAGTTGACATCCGGATATTTGTACTTCATTTTTGGAATAATCGTTGGAATGACATAGTTGGAAACAGAGACCGTACAGCCGACGCGCAGCTCATTGGGCAATGTTCTTTTCTGTTTTAGTTGAATTTTGCTCTTCTGAAAGGTTTGCAAAAGCTCCTGGGCATAGGGCAGAAACTTTTTCCCGTCATCCGTCAAGGAAATCTGCTTTCCTATACGATCGAACATTCGGCAATCCAGCTCGCGTTCAAGTGATTGTATGCGCGCGGTAACTGATGGCTGCGATAAGAACAACACTTCTGCCGCCTTATTAAAGCTGCCATAGTGGATCACATAGATGAATGCTTCAATATTCTCGATGTTCAACGTTAGGCCCCCTTTTGTGAAGATTCATTTAATTTTAATAATTCCGATAAACAAACTTGGTTTTAGGTTGTTATTACTATAGTTCATCTCCTAATAGCTGTCAATGATAAAAAAAAGCCGACCGACTTCCCCTCAAGTAGAGGATCCGCCAGCCGACTTTCGCTTTATTTTATAACAATTAGTTCGTTGTTGTGGATGTCGTAGAGGATGCTGCAGACGGAGCATCTGCGTTTTTGCCGAATTTACCCTCTGGACGTTTATGATCAGTGCCTTTTTGCTCCACTTGCTTCTTGATGCTGTCTGTCATGCCATCTTTAATTTTACTGATCAAATCATCTTCACTGATCCCTTTAGCTGCTGCAATATCAGCAATAGATTTGCCCGCTTCCAGCTCTGTTCTCAGCTCATCCTGTGTAACACCGAGAATTGTCGTCAACAGTTCAGGGTTTCCGAATTGCCCGCCTGGGCCTCCGTGACCGCCGCCTCTTCCTTCTGGACCGCCCTCAGGACGAGTGCTTTCCACTTGTTTGGTGATGCGTTCGGATAGACCGGACAACATTTTGTCAGCCTGATCTTGCGTCAGTTTGCCAGCCGTCACCTCAGCGTTGATGGAAGTCGTCTCTGCTGCTGCCAGCTTAGCTACATAGTCCGCTTCAGTAATCCCTTTCTCCACTGCAAAAGCTGCCAGAGTTTTACCGGATTTCACCGCATCCTGCACCACACTTTGTTCCACACCAAGGATCGTTGCTGTTTGCTCTACCAAATTGCTGCCGTGACCTTTGCCGCCGCGATCTCCGCCTGGGAACTGGCCTTGCCCCTTACCAGCGAAGCCGCCTCCGAAGCCCTTGCCTTCGATTTGCTTAGTCAATTGATCAGAAAGACCACTGATGATTTTATCTGCTTGCTCTTGGGTCAATTTACCTGCGGTTACCTCAGCTGTGATCGAAGCCGTTTCTGCTGCGACTAGCTTGGCTAGATAATCAGTTTGCGCCAGTCCCTTTTCCTCTGCAAAGGCAGCTAAGGTTTTGTCAGCTTTCAACGCTTCTTGAACTGCACTTTCCTCAACCCCAAGGATCGTCGCCGTTTCTTTCACGACATTGTTTCCACGGAAGCCGCCGCGGTTCCCAAAATCTCCACGCCCTTTGCCTGGACCTGCTTTTTGCGTCGTCGCGCTCTTCGTCGTACCTGTTACCGTATCTGCAAATGCCTGATTATGTAGGGCGCCAACAAAACCAACTCCGAGTACAAAAGAAGCTACCAATGAACCTGTAAGAATTTTTCTGCCGATGTTTTTCATAATTTGTTTCCACCTTTTCCTTTATTATTTTGTTTGTTTCTTCCTTACAAAACCAAGTATAGCCCCCTTACCTGAAACCCATCTGAGTGTAAACTGAAGGTTCGTTGAGAAGTTTCTGAGGGTTGGCTGAAAATGGTAGGACTGTTGGGGCGTGGATGGATGAGGGGCGAAGGACGAAGGGCGAAGGGCGAAGGACGAAGGGCGAAGGGCGGAGGACGAAGGGCGAAGGACGAAGGACGAAGGACGATGGGCGGAGGACGATGGGCGGAGGACGAAGGGATCAAGACAAGGGCTAAGGGTGAGAGACATGGGGGAAGGATGATGGACGAACAGCGGAGTGGTGGGTCACGACTGGACGATGGTGGGCGGACGGTGGCGAAATGTAGTGGATGGTCACGGTGAAATAGAAGCTGGTGAGCTCCGTGTGAGCAAATGTGAGAATAATCCGGCGTTAGCTAGGAGGAAGCGGAACTATGGTACGCTATTTTTAGGTAAAATGCTACTTTTCATGCTCAAAGGGAACTGTGATCCGCTAATTCCTTGTTTAGACCACAATTTGGTGTGAAATGGAGCAAATAAGGGAACGACGTTCCCTTTGAGCTGCTTTTGAGGCTAATTCCTCGAAATAGCGGACCGTAGTTCCGTTTCGTTGTTTTTTTGGCACTTTTACGGCTCACTCCCATTCGGGGAGTGGCAATTTAGTGCTGAGACTGCCCTTTGGGCCTCTCAGCGATGATTTGCTACTTGGACTACCCAACTCTCCCTCTGTGGCGCTCTCACCTTACACTTGCGGAGACTTCCACCATTCTTACCCTGAGACGGCCCTTTGGGCCTCTCAGCGATGATTCGCTACTTTGATTACCTCCCCCTCCCTTTGTGGTGCTCTCACCTTACACTTGCGGAGACTTCCACCATTCTTACTCTGAGACAGTCTTTTCGGACCTCAGCGATGGTTTTGCTACTTTGACTACCTACCCCTCCCTTTTAGCGCTCTCACCTTACACTTGCAGAGACTTTCACCACTCTTACTTTGAGACTGCCCTTTGGGCTTCTCAGCAAGGTTTTGTTACTTTGACTACCTCCCCCTCCCTTTTAGCGCTCTCACCTTACACTTGCAGAGACTTCCACCACTCTTACTCTGAGACGGTCCTTTCGGACCTCAGCGATGGTTTTGCTACTTTGACCCTTTGTATCACTCATAGCAGAGACGCCGCTCGTACCAATCGATCAAAAAAAGCCATACCCCAGCACTCCGCGGGTATGACTCATAATTCATTTACCAACAGGCAGAAGCACCTTAAATGTGCTGCCTACCCCCAATTCACTTTCAACTCCAATCGATCCGCCGTGAAGCTCGACGATGGAACGCGTGATCGACAAGCCCAGTCCGGCGCCGCCGCTGCGTCTAGCCCGCGAGGAATCGATGCGGTAGAATCGGTCGAACAGGTGCGGGAGATGCTCGGCCGCGATCCCCGGGCCATTGTCGTGAATCGCGATTTCGACACCCGCACTCGTTTTGGCCAATGACAGCCTCAGATTACCGGTTTCCGGATGTGTGTGCTGAACGGCGTTGTGAAACAAGTTAAGCACAACTTGCTTGATTTTATCCGGATCAAACAGACAATGCGTGTTAGGCTCCAAGGTGAATGTAACGGTTCTGTCTCCTGCCAGCAAACGAAGCTGATGCTCCATATCATGCAGCATGTCATCGAGAACTCCTTCCGTTTTGTGAAAAGACGGTGTGCGATCCAACCGAGCGAGCATCAGAAGATCCTCGACTAGTTTATTAATCCGCACGGACTCACCGTGCATGCTTTTGAGTGCTTTCAGCAGCTGTTCCGGCTGTTGATACGCTCCGCGGAGCAGCACTTCCAGAAACCCGTGGATGGAAGTCAGCGGCGTGCGAAGCTCATGCGAAGCATCCGCGGCAAAACGGCGCATCTGCTCCTTGGCTTCCTTTTCCGCCTCAAATGAAAATTCCAAACGTTCCAGCATGCTGTTGAAGGAAACAGCCAATTGATCAATTTCCACTTGTCCTTGATGTGCCGGAAACCGTTCATTGAGGTTCCCTGCGTCAATTTGTTTTACGGTGCCCACCATATTCGATAGCGGCACCAACGTACGGCGCAGTACAGGGAGGAAACCTAGCAAACCGAAGATAAGCGCCAGCAAGGAGAGAAATATAAAGGTAACCAGCTGCTGGAGGAGTACATCTTTCAAAGGAGCCGTGCTCGTGCTGGCTTGAATAAGCCCTTGAATGCCAGCATTACCACGTGATCGCTCTGGTTCGCCAATTTGATGAAAAACGACCAACTGCTCGTTTATAATTTGATATGGCAGTTTCATTCGCTTATCCATAAGCGCCAAGTACTCCGCTTGGGACAGTTGCGGTGTGTGCTGTTCATTTTGGGAGGGCATCAGTTTATAATTCCCGCTCGCATCAATCACAGCAAGGGATAAATCGGAAACGAAAATGCGTTGAGGGTCCCCCCCATTATCAGAACGATTATTGCGGTCTGGCTCTTGTTTGGGGAAAGACGGATTCGCAAATGAGCCTGAGAACTCTCCCACTGCCGCACGCCACATGTTAGGGGGAAGCGCCGCCAACTGATTGCGAATGGTCTCCGCTTTATTTTGATACATGAACTGCTGCATGACGACATATTGAAAAATACCGATAAGCAAAAGCAGGGCAGACATGACTAATAATGATCTCGATAATAGCTGAAATTTCAGGGAGCCCATTACGAAGAGATCGGCAAACCAGCCCCGCTTCTTCATGTCAAATCCATCCGGTAACCGGCGCCGCGAATCGTGCGGATCAACTTATGTTCCTTATCTCCCAGCTTGTCGCGCAAGGAACGGATATACACTTCGACGATGTTCTCCTCGCCTCCGAAATCATAACCCCACACTTTGTCGAGAATCATTGATTTGCTGAGCACCAGTCCGTGGTTAATCGCCATAAATTTAAGCAGTTCATACTCGGTTGGCGACAGTTCCAGCACCTTGTCATGCAGACTGATCTCTTTGCGGCGGTCATCCATCCGAAGCGGTCCTATGACAACTTCGCCGAATAAGTTGGGAAAATGATTGCGGATCCGCGCATAGATTCGAGCAAGCAGCTCCTCAAAGCTGAACGGCTTCACCATATAATCGTCCGCTCCCAAGGTAAGTCCCTTCACGCGATCCTCGACTTCATCCTTAGCGGTTAACATAATGACGGCGACGTTTTCTGTCTTTTTGATCATCCGGCAAACCTCGAACCCGTCCATCCCTGGCATCATCACATCCAAAATAGCGATATGCGGCTGAAATTTATTGCATGTCGTAATGGCCGAAAGCCCATCCGTCGCAGTCATGACCTCGAAGCCTTCATTCGTCAGTCCTAATTCCAAAAATTCTAAAATATGAGGCTCGTCATCAACGAGAAGTATTTTGATTCCTTTTAATTGGCGCATGGGGTGTATCCTCCCGATTATATTTCCTGCCTAGTAGTGTTCTATACTCAGTATCCCATATCCTGCCTAAAAACAACCTGAGCGGTGGCTGAAAGGTTGCTGAATGCATCCTTACATCGACTTGATCTTTCAGTATTCTTTCAGCTAACTATCAATTGAATCTCAGTTAACCTCTTTATAATTAGATTCATTAACGTAAGGACACGAAGAAAAGAGGGAACCTTATGGAGCCTATTACACCATCCTTTTATTCCTTTCAATTCCAAGCTATCGAATCGGATGTCGAGCTGTTGCTCAGCTGTGAAGAAAAGGACCACACCCATATCAAGAAACTGGCTATTGACTGGTTTCAAAAGGTAGATAAACGTTTCAGCCTTCTACTCGCCGATAGTGAACTCAGTCTGCTGAATACATTAGCCGGCGAGAACTGCATGGTCTCGAATACCATGCTTGAAGTGCTTTTTCTAGCCGAGTTGTATCAGGCTGTTACGGATGGCTACTATAGTCCTCTCCTGCCTAACGGGGTGCAGGCCGCCTTCGAGGAGGCTTCGGTTGGTTTGGAATGGAAAGTGGATCCCGCTATGAAATCAATTAAGCTTCCCGCGCATACCAATATAGATTTGCGAGGCATCGAAAAAAGCTGGTCCATTAAACGGCTAGCCGAATATATCCGCAAAAACCTAGCCCTCCAGCAAGGCCTTATTCTTGCCGGCGGAGATATGACCGTGTGGGGGCGGGATACACAGGAGCTCGACCCTTGGATCATAGGGATTCAAAATCCTTGGCAAACTAACGCCAAGCTCGGCGCCATCGCTATGCCGGAAGGCTCGCTTTCCACTTACAATATCTTTGAAGAGTCTGCTAACGCGCATTCCAGCAATGATATTGTGCAATGTACGGTTGTCGGTCAGGACCTGATTGAGTGTCAGGTTTGGGCAAGGCTGCTGTGCAGGCTGGGTATGGCAGAAGGCTTTGCGCTAATGGCCAAGCGCACGTCTGCCTGCGAAGCTGTCGTTCTAACTGCGAATCAGGAGCTGCATTATTTCGGCAGAGAAGCATCGCTTCGTCGCAGATGGCTCGATATGAAGATTGACCATTATCATTTTCAGGATCTGGTATCTTGAGGAAGAGGACGCAAACGGCCTCCATTCATGGAAGGATCGCGGCGGAAGCCGTCTTCACCTTGGTAAACATGAAGTTCCACCTCTGTCTTGCTTCTTAGCGACTCACAAGTTCAGCTGCTGGACTGAAAATCGATTACTCTTTCGTTGTGGATATTTATTAGGCAAGAAAAGGGCTTGTGGATCGAGATTCACGAAGTTATCCACATTTATCCACACATTATCCACAATGGAATTGTGATTTACCCACAAAACAGTCGATTTTATCAACATGTTACCCACAGCCTGTGCATGCATTTGTGTTTTGGCAGGCAGCGACTAGCTTGAGCTGTGGAAATCATCGCTCCTTTTTCGCTCGATCTGTGGAGAATACACACTTCCAAGCTCAAACGGAACTCAGATACGCTATTTTTCAGAAAATGACCAGTTGGAGTGACCAAGGGGAACTACAATCCGTTATTCGGCTGTTTTCCCCTTCTTAGGGCCCCATTTGCCATAAATAGAGGATCGTAGTTCCTCTTCACTGGCTAATTCCCCTTTTTAGAGCAACATAGCGGATCAGAGTTCCTTTTGCTCACCGGCTGAACAGACAAAACAATAACGCCTAGGATTCCGAGAATCCAAAGGCGCTATTGTTTTGTCACCATTTGCTTATGTCTGCAAAGGAATTTGCATTGTATAGGCTCTTGTCCCCTCCGCCTCCACGACAGTGCAGCTGAGCACAAGGGGCTTGCCCTCTTCCAAATAAATCTGCGGCCGTGCCAAGCAGGCGACTGGCTGAATCCCCCGTGCTGTCCATGCCATCTCCTTGCGCAGCGCAAGAGGCTGATCCGCGGCTTGCCAGGACAATCCATCCTCGGATTCAAGCAAAGCAAAAGCTCCCGGTTCACTCTTAGTGACATAACCGCGATCATCCTTCATGAGGGCATAGAAACGCTCATCCTGAAACCAAATGCACGTGTCCTCGACCGCTAATCCATTGTCCAGCTGGTCAATATCCAGCGTTCCGATTTTGGCAAAAGGGCCAATCGGCCGCTCAGCCCGGGCAATTCCCGCTTTCACCGCGTCGCCTTCAGCAGCACCTGTATACAACATAAGGATATTTCTGCCCTGTGCTCGACAGATTGCCGGACTACTGGTCATCACAGCGTCCCAAGCCCCAGGTGTAACGTCCAGTATAGGCTCGTCAAACCGCTGCCAAGGTCCAAGCGGATGGTCGGCCATCGCGATACCAATTCTTTGATTATTGCGGTAGACCAACCGCTTTTCCCCAACTATGGCCTCGTCGGATGCCGCTTCGGAGACCCCTGGACCTTGCGTTCCCACATAATATAAATAGTAGGTGCCTTCTACTTCCAACACCGCTGGATTATGCGTCACATCACAGTCCCAGCCCGGCTCACCTCTTTCCAGAAGCACTCGGTCAAATGTATAGGGACCTGCCGGATGATCAGAGACGGCTGCCGCAATTTCAGCGTGCGTCAGCCTTCCCTCGAAGCCAACCGATTCCGGCCAGCGCGTGAAAACTAAACAATACTGCCCGTCAGGCGCGCGGGTGATGCTGCCGCAACTGACATGGTAGTCTTCCATAGCAAACACATTGTCTGCCGTAGCTTCACTGATCCAAGTATCGAAGCCTTGTTCATCAAATCGTTTCATGCGGGTATCGTCCTCCTGAATGTGAAAGTCAGCTTTCCCATTTCATATTGCTATCATACACGAAGTAAGTAGGAGGGACTCTACTATTTTCACATACAGGACGATATACAAAAACTGCCCGACAAGGCTTAAACATGCCTAATGTCGAGCAGTCTTCACTTCGAAGCGATAGCCCAGCCCACGCACCGTTGTGAACCGAATTGCCTGGGAGATTACGCCCAGCTTGTTCCGCAGCCTTTTGATATGTACATCGACGGTCCGTTCGCCTCCCTCATAATTAACGCCCCAGACCTGTTCAATCAGTTGGCTTCTGGTTAGAATATGATTCGGTTAGCTTGCTAGTGTAAAGAGCAATTGAAACTCCTTAAGCGGCAGGAAGAGGCTATGTCCCTCCACTTGAACTTCATGCATAGCTTTATCAATCATAAAATCGCCGATATGAATCTTGGTGCAGGAGACTGCGCGATTGCGTTTGAGCAGCGATCTTACACGCATGACCAGCTCCTCCGGGTGAAACGGCTTAGCCATATAATCGTCTGCTCCAAGCTGAAATCCTTTGACTACATCAGTGTAATCGCCGTCAGGTCCTAGGAGCAGCATCGGCAAATCCGCATCCTGTCTAAGCTGGCGCGCGAGCTGGCAACCATCTAGATGCGCTGCCGTGATATCGAGGATGATCAGCTCCATCTGGGACTGTTCTATAAGTGTCTGAACTTGTGCAACGTCATCCGTACAAACAACGTCAAAACCTTCACGCTGCAGCGTGTAGCGAAGCGAATGACGAGCAGGATTTTCTTCGTCGATGAGAAGAATGCGTGCCATATGTGATCTCCTTTTCTATTCCTCCCTTTGGGAGCAGAATCGACTACATGTGCCAAGCCAATAGACGACTCACGCGGCTGGAGTTTAAAGACTGAACGGCTTTGCCACAAACCAAAGTGTAACGCGCCACGCTGAATCCCATCTGAACGAAGGCTGAAAGTAAGTTGAACAGAAGCTGATTGTTTGCTGAAAATGAACCGTATCCGAATCACTGCGCCCAAGCAGCACAAAAAAGCGAAAATACCTGAGGATCATAATCATCCTGAGGCAATTCCGCTTTAGCCGTTGCTGATGTATTATTGCTAGCTTACTAGCAATGGGAGATTGAATCTGTTACAATCTTCGAAAATAATGAAGGAGTTTACTATGGACTATGAAGTCATTGTAATAGGCGGAGGATCCGCAGGATTGATGGCCAGCATCGCAGCCAGCCGTCACGGCGCCAAGGTTCTTCTCTTGGATAAAGGGGATAAGCTCGGTCGCAAGCTGGGCATTTCCGGGGGCGGACGATGCAACGTCACGAACAATAAAGAGATGGATGAACTAATCAAGCATATCCCGGGCAACGGCCGCTTTCTATATAGTGCTTTCACACATTTCAGCAATAAGGACATTATTGATTTCTTTGAAAATCTCGGCATTCGCCTGAAGGAAGAAGACAATGGTCGGATGTTTCCCGTCAGCGACAAGGCCAAAACCGTCGTAGACGCGCTGATCGGCCAAGTTCGCAAGCAGGGCGTGGAGATCCGGACGAACAGTCCGGTCAAAAAGGTTTTGTACCAGGCAGGCAGCGTCCAAGGCGTCCAGCTCCGCTCCGGCGAAACGCTGCACAGCCGCGCTGTGATCATCGCATCCGGCGGATGCTCTGTCCCACACACCGGCTCCACGGGAGACGGTTATGCATGGGCGGAGGCGGGTGGGCACACCATCACGCAGCTATTTCCGACCGAGGTGCCGTTAACCTCGAAAGAAGCATTCATCCGCAGCCGCGAGCTGCAGGGGCTATCCTTACGGGACGTCAGTCTCTCCGTATGGAATGCCAAAGGCAAGCCGGTCATTTCGCATCGGGGGGACATGCTGTTCACCCATTTCGGCTTGTCCGGTCCGATTGCCCTGCGCTGCAGCCAGTTCGTCGTCAAAGAGCTTAATAAATCGGAGCGTAAAGAAGTCCTGCTCACCGTGGATCTCTTTCCGGATCAAAGCATGGACGAGGTATATAGTGAAAGCATGGCGCTTGCCAAAGCTGACGCCAAAAAAGCCATTAAGAATGTACTAAAGACGCTCCTCTCGGAACGTCTCATCCCCATTCTTCTGGAAAAATCCGATTTGGATGAGCAATTGACCTACGACAACATTCCCAAGCAGAAATGGCTCGAGCTCTGCAAGCTGATGAAAGCCTTCCCCGTGACCATCAAAGGCACGCTGTCTATTGAAGAAGCCTTCGTCACCGGCGGCGGCGTCCAGCTCAAGGAGGTCGACCCCAGCACGATGCAGTCGAAGCTTGTGAATGGGCTTTATTTCTGCGGTGAAATCCTCGATATTCACGGCTATACGGGCGGTTATAACATTACCGCAGCTTTCTCTACCGGCTTTATGGCTGGCAAAAGCGCGGCGGAGCAGGCATAAAAAAAGAAGGACCCGCATACCGAGATGCTGGGTCCTTCTTTCAATTTCACTAACTTAAGCTGTAGCCAGCTCAAGATCATCTTCCTCGTCGCGATCAAAAGCAGCGCGATCGAATTCCCCTTCGGATTCTGCCACAAGCAGAGCCGTTACGGTTGTTCCTGTTGCGTTCACCGCAGTACGGCCCATGTCGATCAGCGCTTCAACGCCAAGTACAAGACCCATACCTTCCAGCGGCAAGCCCAGAGCCGTCAATACGACAGTCGTCGAGATCGCTGCGGGACCCGGAACGCCGGCTACGCCGATGGAGGAAACCACGCTGACCAAGATCAACAATGCATATTCAGACACGCTAAGCGGCAAATTGTAAACCTTCGCGACGAAAATTGCCACAACTGCCGGCCATACCCCGCCGCAGCCATTGAAATTCATCGTTGCGCCAAGCGGTGCTACGAAGCTTGCAATACGTGGTGATATGCGAAGACGTTTCGTGATCACTTCCAGATTCACAGGCAGCGTCGCATAGCTGCTGCGTGTTGTGAATGCGACTGCAATCGTCGGATAAGCCTTTTTGAAGAACTTGATTGGGTTTACTTTTGCCACGAGAAGAACCAAACCACCGAAAATCAACACGAAGTGGATGATCAGAGCGACATAGGACGTTAGGATAATTTTAGCCAAAGGAGCCAATGTGTCCAGACCGTATTTAGCCGCCATAGCCGCGATCAAAGCATACACCCCATAAGGTGTGAGACGAATAACATACTTAACTACTTGGTGAATGACAGCTGTTGCTGACGTGATAAACGCTTTGATTGGCGCTACAGTTTCCGGCTTTTTGGAGCCCACATGGACAATCGCTACTGCCACGAAAATCGCGAAAATCAGCACCGGTACAACTTTCCCTGTTGCCATATCATTAATTGGATTGGATGGTACCAAGTCCAGAATAACCTGCGAGAACGTAGGGATTTCTCTTGCTTTAAAATCCTTCGGTACAGCTTGCGCAATGCCGTTGCCCGGATCAAATGCCAGAGCAACCAGAAGCCCGATCAATGCGGCAATCCCTGTTGTGAGCAAGAACCAACCAATCGTTTTGAGTCCTAATTTACGAAGCTGACCCAAACTGGATAACGATGAAATACTGTTAATAACCAGAATAAGTACGAGAGGCATAACGAGCATTTTGATCAAATTAACATAAATCGTACCGATTGTGCTTACACTCTTGAACTCCAAGTGTGTTTGGTTGAACACAATTCCGGCCACTAAGCCAAGACCTAACGCGATGAAAACGCGGTTGCCGAAGCTGACTCTCTTTCTCGCCAGAAACACGAGCCCCGCAATAATTATCAATGATACAACTAAGCTGACCCAGTTTGATTGAAATGCCGTCACTAGGTTGTTTTTCACTAGAATCATCCCCTTAATCCCTATAATGTCACTTGGTTTTATGGGTTAAGAATATGACATATGACGTTACCTGTCAACGGTTAATTTTCAAGTCATATGCCAAAAGTCGCTCCAATGTCAACTTTTCTGAGAACTGGCGCGGCTTTGTATGTTCTATATAACTATGTCTAAACTCATAATAAAATTACATCGTATGCTGATCATGCACTATAGCCGTAGGAGGCTGGTGCTGTTGGCGATGGATGCACTCCCGGCTCTCGATGGCAGAAGTAGGCTTGGAGGTGAATATAGGTGAATTTGTTGGAGGCTCTACGGGTGAAGCTGCTGGCATTGGCGAAGGTAAGCTTTCATTACTGACTGTCGTTGCGGGTGCCGTTGTAGTTTCAGCGCCTTCTTTTACCAGCTTACTCGTACATCCTGCCATTACACTTACCAACGAAACAACAACAAACTGTACTACTCGTCTTCCCATCCCTACCACTCCTCCATCACATTGCCTTTCTCCTCTCCTTCTCCCTCAGCTAAAAGTTTCGGTTTCTGTGGTATCTACAATAATAAGGCATGTCTGGGCGGCGATGAAGATTTGTTGCTAGGGTGGATAAGTATTCTAATTAGCTTGGGTTCTTGTGGGGATTAGTTACTTGGGAATCGTGGTTTAGTTGCTCAGGAGAATAGTTGTTAAGGAGCTTAGATAGCAGCACGGATTAGTCGCTCGGGTGGATAGTTGTTAAGTAGCTTAGGTAGCACCACGGATTAGTCGCTCGGGCGGATAGTTGTTAAGTAGCTTAGGTAGCACCACGGATTAGTCGCTCGGGCGGATAGTTGTTAAGTAGCTTAGGTAGCACCACGGATTAGTCGCTCGAGAGGATAGTTGTTAAGTAGCTTACATAGCACCACGGATTAGTCGCTCGGGTGGATAGTTGTTAAGTAGCTTAGGTAGCACCACGGATTAGTCGCTCGGGCGGATAGTTGTTAAGTAGCTTAGGTAGCACCACGGATTAGTCGCTCGGGCGGGTAGTTGTTAAGTAGCTTAGGTAGCACCACGGATTAGTCGCTCGGGCGGGTAGTTGTTAAGTAGCTTAGGTAGCACCACGGATTAGTCGCTCGGGCGGATAGTTGTTAAGTAGCTTAGGCGGCCTACTGCTAGATTTGCAGGCAGTTGGACCTCCGTGGCTGAAAAGTTAGGGGAACTACGGTACGCTATTTTGGCGTAAACCATCTAAAACCATGATGAAAGGGAACTACAGTGCGTTATTTCGCGGTTTTGCCCTCTAAAATCGTATTTGAAGACCATATAGAGGACTGTAGTTCCGTTTGGAACGAAATATGGACGAAATCTCCGAAATAGCGTATCTCAGTTCCCTTTCGTGCCTAAACAGTGGGCAAAAGGACCCTGGCGCACCGCCCAACCTCCAGCCAAGGTCGAAACAGCAAGAGGCTGTCCCCGAGTTTTCGGGGACAGCCTCTGTATTAGTCTCACCCGATAACGACCGCTTCGCACTCGTCAACCATCGGCTTCGCACTCACTCGCTAACCACCGCTTCGCACTCGTCAACCATCAGCTTCGCACTCACTCGATAATGCCACTTCGCACTGGCAATCAGCGGCTTCGCACCCGCCCACTACCGGCCGCTTCGCACTCGCCCGCTTAGCCCCCACGCCGCCGCACAATGCTACCCATCCGCCTCGACGCCTCCTAGCGACGCGCCAGCTGTTAGCGCCGCTTGTCCGCGCTAGCTCTCCGCTTCCGCTTGCTGCCGGAGGAAGCGAGCACACTGCGCCAGCCCCATTTCATATCCGGATGCCAGGGCTGAAATGGTTGTAATCGTCCGAGGACGGGTCGAACACCGCCTCTTCCTCACTTGGGACGGCATCGTTGTTCGTGGATGCCTGCGCCTCGGCGTAGCTGTCGGGCCAATCCTCATTCACCGTATGGGCCGGAATGCGGATGGAGCCCTCCAGATCGTACGCCATGGCGAACGTCGCTGGCTCTGCCTGAGCGGACTTGCTTTCCACGAAGCGTCCGCCGTGGGACTGCGCAATCTCCAGCGCAGAGGTAACTTCCTGCTCGTCCAAGTGGATGTGCAGCGTCGCCCGCTCCCCATCCAACAGCTCCGGCTTATAGCCAAGCTCTTCCAGCGTATCCAGAGCAAGAAGCGCATCGCGCTCGTGCTCAAATTCAAAAAAGATCGGAACAAAGTTGTTCATCGCCCAGCATCCTTTCTCCAAATGAAAAGTCTGCCATTAGCTTTTACAAATTGTTCCTCGCCTATTCCTCTCCTCTTAAATCCCGGCTTGGACGATTTTGAGCAGTTCTTCATGGTAGGCAGGGACAGCAGCGACTAAATAAACGCCTTTCTCCAATTCGTTGCCTTTGGCTGCAGCAGCCGCCCCGCCTTGTTGACTACTTCCTTCAGCATCCTGCGTGCTATCCTCTAACCACGAAACAGGCTGACCGTAGAAATCCGTCACCTTCACTCCGGCCTCCCGAGCGAGCAGCAGGCCTGCATACAGATCTTCCCCTTCCGAGTTATACAGCACGATGCCATGAAGATCACCTCTGGCCAGCATCGCCCAAGTTAAGGATGGTGCCCACATGCGCAGTACTCTTTTGACCGAATGCTCGAGATGATGCCTTAAGGCCAACGCCTTGCGATCATCTTTGCCAACAGCATGGCCCTGAATCCAGGAAAGAGTAGATTTCGTCAACACACCTTGGGGCTTCGCCTCCAGCCGAGTTTCCTCTTGCCACGCGCCTTCGCCTTTCACAGCCACATAGTTCAAGCCCATCACGGAATCATAAACGACGCCTACGACGATTCGTCCCTGATAGCTAAGTGAAATGGATACGCCGTACAGAGGAATCCCCAGAGCGAAATTATTCGTCCCATCCAACGGATCCACATGCCATACCCAGTCGCTCTCTACTCCGCCTTCACCCGCTTCTTCACTATATATACGATGAGTCGGAAATACGGCCATAATCGTCTCTACGATTAAACGATCGGCCTCGACATCCACTTCGGTCACCAGATCACCGCGTTCGTCTTTATGGAGGGTCGTCAGCTTGCTCCCGAAACGTTCCTTGGCAAGTTCTCCTGCTTTGCGCGCAGCATTTCCCGCAACTTCTTTTGCCAGTGACCATTCATTACGATCCATTTGCTCAGCCCCTTCAAGCAATCTAGTAGTTCTCTCTCATATATTACCATATGTTCCTACGATTATTGTCGTTTGTGAAGGCTGTTAGATTGACAAGCTGCCTATTCATAAGTCATAATATAGCAAAATCTTAAGCGATATGAGCAGTCGAAAGGGGCACTACGAGCATGGTAAAGCATCATCAACACAAGATATTGGATTGCACGATTCGGGACGGCGGTTTGGTGAACGATTGGGATTTTAGCGTGGAGTTTGTCCAAGACATGTATCGCGGCTTAAGCGCAGCTGGCGTGGAATATATGGAAATTGGTTACAAAAATTCGGAAAAGCTGCTGAAAGGCGGAGCTTCCGGTCCATGGAGATTCTTGAACGAAGAGTTCTTGCGTGACGTGATTACCAAAAAAACCGATACAAAGCTGTCTGCTCTCGTAGATATCGGCCGTGTCGATGAGAAAGACATTTTGCCTCGTGAAGACAGCTTGCTTGACTTGATTCGCGTTGCTTGTTACATCAAAGATGTAGATAAAGGCCTCGAGCTTGTCCAAAAGTTCAATGACATGGGTTACGAAACGTCCCTGAACATTATGGCGCTTTCTCATGTAATGGAAAATGAGCTGGTTGAAGCTTTCGAAGAAATTAACAAAAGTCCAGTTGACGTTGTCTACATTGTAGACTCTTACGGCAGCATGGATCACAAAGATATTGATTACCTCGTAACGAAGTTCCAACGTTTGCTACCTGAGAAAGAGCTTGGTTTGCATATGCACAATAACATGCAGCTTGCTTTCGCCAACACGATTGCCGGTGCTGCAAAAGGTGTATCGTTCTTGGACTCTTCCGTATACGGGATGGGACGCGCTGCAGGAAACTGTACAACAGAACTGCTTCTTAGCTACTTGAAAGGGGCACGTTACGACATTCGTCCAGTGCTCGAAATTATTGAGAAGCACATGATCACCATGCGTCAAAAATGGGATTGGGGCTACCTCATTCCTTACATGATCGTAGGTGCGCTTGATGAGCATCCACGTACGGCAATGGCATTGTTGAACTCCAAGGAGAGAAATAACTTCGTAGATTTCTATGACCGTTTGACTTCCGTGGAAACAGCTCCTTCTATTAACAAAGACTAATTTGCCGCTTAGATAACTTAAACCCCTTATTGACCGTTCTGAAGGCTTCTGAAGCCCTTTGAGCGTTCGATAAGGGGTTTTTTTGCTGTTATTTAATAAGCTTAGCAGATACCACATAATCTTCGGCATAAGCCCGATCAATGAGAAAGATAAACTCCTCTTCATCACGGCGAGATGAGTTTTTTTTGCGGAACACCTCAATATATTCGCTCTCAATGAGCTCCGTACAATCTTCGTCTGAGTAAATCAACCCATCTTCCAAGCGTTTAAGCGCCTCAACCATAACCTCACGCGATTTTAGGTCACCTTGAATCTCCACATAGACTCTGCCAATAGCATCATGATCTTGCAGGAGGATCACGACTTTGGCGTTCGCTTTGATACGCACCTTCTTTTTCGGAGATATACTCATCTGTCCTACTCCTTCATTAGTCTTCTCTGTGCTATTTTATGTCACGAAGGACGAACGCGGACTAGGCATATGAACGCTATTGAAATACTTCCTCGCTTCTAGGCTTGGGGATATTTCTGCTCATATCTGAAAATAGTATGGTAAACGGCACGATCAAATGCAAGTCAAAGCAAGCGAACGGGGATGACGAACGCAATGAGCCGCATATTACTAATCGAAGATGAGGAACGAATCGCCCGCGTGCTTCAACTGGAGCTGGAGCATGAAGGCTATGAGGTACATACCCGATCAGATGGGCGTTCCGGACTGAATACCGCTTTGGATGGGTCTGACTGGGAGCTGATTCTGCTGGATGTCATGCTGCCTGAGCTTAGCGGTCTGGAGGTGCTCCGCCGCATACGTCAGGTGAATGCCAGTATTCCTATTATTTTATTGACGGCACGCGATGCGGTCAGGGATCGAGTCAGCGGATTGGACCAGGGGGCTAATGACTATGTTACGAAGCCTTTCGCCACGATTGAGCTGCTCGCCCGCATTCGCAGCTTGCTCCGGCAAAGAAGTTTGCAAGAGCAGCCGGCCGAGCAGCCCCATTTGCTCAAAGTCGATGATCTCACCATGGATTTGAAAAGCAGAGCCGTTGTCCGCGAGGGCATCCCTATTGAATTAACACCTACTGAGTTTGATTTGCTGCGCTTCCTCATTCAGCATCAAGATGAAGTCATGTCACGGGAACAGATTATTTCGGAAGTATGGGGATACGATTTCGTCGGCGATACCAACGTAGTTGATGTGTATATCCGTTATTTGCGCCAAAAGGTCGACAAGCCCTTCTCCTGCAAGCTGATACAGACCATACGAGGGGTCGGCTATTTATTGAAGTGTGACTCCTCCTCTTCGAACAAAGACAGCGAAGAAGCCGCTGGGGACGCTCCCCCCAAAGACGAGCAGAAGCCTATATGAGCCTTAAGCTCAAAATCACTTTATCGGTTTCCGCCGGACTTATGCTGATCCTTTTTTTCAGCTTCACCTTCGTTTATTACATGTTCATTCGGGTTACAACCAAAGGCGAGGTGGAGCTGCTGAAAGAGAAGGCTCGAACTTTGCTGCTGAAGGATTTGCCTACCCATCCTGAGTACTGGCAGAACAACTCACAGATGGATGAGCTCCTTATCCCGCAAGAGATGCTGCGATATATCGCTCCGGATTCGAAGATTGTTCATCAAATTTATTCCGATGAGAAGCTCATTAGCTACCCTGCAAGTTATGTAAACAAAGAAACCGTTGTTTTAGAAACGGCAGCAGACGGCATTTTTATCTTTGTGCAAATGCCTGTGTACCAAGAAGGGCATCAGGTCGCTACGTTAGAAATTGGGCGAAACTTGCGAAGGCTTGGCGAATACTCGAGCATGCTCATATCCATACTTTTACTAACTTCCACCGGTGCGCTGATTCTAGCTCTCCTTGGGGGTTATTTCTACACGAATGTGCTCTTTCGTCCGCTCCAGCAGCTTGTAACTACCATGCAAAACATTGAAAAAAGCGGCTCTTTCCGGCATATCAGCATGCCCGCCAAGAGGACCAATGATGAATTAACGATGCTTGGAGCGACTTTCAACAGGATGATTGATCGATTGCAGGACATGTTTCAAAAGCAGGAGCAATTCCTCGCAGATGCCTCGCATGAGCTGCGTACGCCGCTCACCATCATCGAGAGCTATGCCAGCCTGCTGCGAAGATGGGCGTTCCGGGATGATAAATTACGCGAGGAAGCTCTCGAAGCGATTATCTCCGAATCTGCACAGCTGAAGATGCTTACCCAGAACCTGCTTTCCCTCACCAAGATCGAGCAGGAAAACTGTGAGAACAGCGTCTCCTTCAATCTTCTTCCGATCCTAGAACAAACGGCAGCTTCGCTAAGGCTTACCTCCGGCAGAGAGATTCAGGTTCAAATCGCAGCAGGCTTAAAAGAGCTTCTTATGACGGGGGATCCGCATAAGATCAGGCAGCTGATCATCATTTTGGTGGATAATGCGCTCAAGTACAGCCAGGAAAGGGTTGAGCTTAGCGTAGACCTCAAGGACAACAAATGGGTTGAAATCAAGGTCACGGATCAAGGCATTGGCATAGCCGAAAACGAGCTGCCTCACCTCTTTGACCGTTTCTATCGGACGGATAAAGCGAGGAATCGCAAACAGGGCGGAGCCGGCCTTGGACTAGCTATCGCCCATCATATCGTCCAGCAGCATGGGGGGCAAATAGCACTCCAAAGCCGTTTGGGCCATGGAACAATGGCATTGATTACGCTCCCACAAACCTGTCAATGAAAACATTATAATGAGATTCCCATCATTTTCTCAGAAACCCTAAGAACCCCTGTGACAGCAAGGGAATCAAGGTTGCAAGGTAAATAATAGGCGAAATTTCATTTGGTATACTGGGTTTAGTGAACGACCACACACAAGTCAGTCCATAAAACTTTCTTGTGAATGGCGATAAACACTAAGGAGGCAAACCAGATGAAAAATCAACAAACATGGCACAAGAAACTAGTCGTAGCGGCTTTGACCGTTTCCATAGGACTTTCAACAGGAATCGTCAGTTCGCCCCATCAAGCAGAGGCGGCGACAGCAGATGCAGCTATTACAGCAACTTCTCGTGCGAATCAAGTGATTTCGATCGGTAAAAACTACTTAGGGCGACCTTATCAATTCGGCGCAAAAGCAGGTCAAACACGGACCTTTGACTGTTCTTCCTTTACGCAATATGTGTTCCAGCGGATTGGCGTTAGCTTGCCGCGGACCTCTAAGCAGCAAGCCAAAGTAGGCAGCTACGTGTCCAGAAGCAACCTTCGTGCAGGGGATCTCGTTTTCTTCTCGATTCCAGGCAAGCCTGGCGTGATTAACCACGTCGCCATCTACATGGGCAATGGCAACCTGCTGCAAACGTATGGTGCAGGCGGCGTACGCATCACCAACATTCAAAGCGGAACTTGGTCATCCCGTTACATGACCGCTCGCCGCGTGCTATAGAATAACAGAGATAACCCTCAGCCATCCGGCTTGAGGGTTATTCGTTGTTTAATCCATCGCGATTGTTCTCCTAATAACGAATATACGCCTCAACATAATTCTCTTTCAGTCCTCGTTTGCGCACCCTGATCTGAAGCAGACGCTGCTTGTAGCTTACTCTAGCCGTTCTAGGCATGACTAAGGTCGGAAGCTTCACAATCTGGTTCTTGCCGCTTAGAAAGCCGGTTAGCTTGATCTGATTCGATTTGACATACACTTGAAGCGCTCGTGGATCTTCATCTTTGGCAATCTTCACTTTGATGATGACGTGTTCATGCGTCTCAAAGATTTCCGCTCCGGCGGCGTTATGAGCAGAAATGCCAGAATCAACACCCGGCATCGCTTTTTTCAGCATGTCCTGTACATATCCCTCAACCCACGTCATATTATCTAGAAAGGTCTGCCCATTTTCACCAAAAGGCAGCTTCTGCCCAAGGAACTTCTCAACCTGCTCCCACTTCAGCCAAGGATGGCGATTAAACCCGCTCAAGCCCATCACCTCATTTTCCCTAGCAGTATATGTGCCTACACCCTGATGTGATACCCCACTGAAAAACAGGGCACCTCTGGGCGAATACCCACATATACTGGAGTGTGATAAGACTGACAGAAACAAGGGAGATCGACTATGCCTTCAATCGTAGGGAATGTCAAAATCATCAGCGTGGGACCCAGTTCCGTCGTCCACTTCGGCGACTCCTTCATCATCGCGCCAACCAGCTCCTCCAAAACATTCGCTGGAGCAGGCTCATTCAATACCGGAGACTTCCCGCGCGTCTATAATGCTTATAGCACCACCGTCACCAACGATTCCGACCTTATCGAAAACAATGCCAGTGGATTGATTATCTAGGATAAATGTTCTGTTAGGAACTTCTATCCGGGAATTAGGCGAAGTAGAGCGAGGTGTTCATGACCAATGAACTGGTATATTCACCAGACAATTATGATTCAGCATTTGAAAGTGGACTCTGTCTCCAACTCCTCCGTTCTGCAAATTGGCACCGCTGGCTCTATCCGCTCGTTGTCTAATCTATATAATACAGGCGGCTTTGTAGAACCTACGCCACAGCTTGGAACATCTACAACGAATCCAGTTTCTCTTGTACCTCTGCCTCCTCCAACTTAATCTCGCCTGTAGTCGCCGCTGGGAGGCACACAAATTTGCTTTGTTTGCAGATCAAGGTTCCCTTATGGAAACCGGAAGGAGGTGCCTATCCTAGATGCATAACTCTATTACATGGCAGCAATGGGCCCAGCAGCTCTCCGCCTATATTGAAATGCAGAAGCAGCGCATCGACAAGCTTGAGGAAACCGTAGCCAAGCTACAAACAGACTTAACGGCCATGAAGGACCAGAAACGCTTCCATATTGATAAAATCGAGTATAATTTCGATCAGCTTAAAGTCGAAAAGCTGGATGGAACGCTGACAATCGGCATCAGTCCAAGCGCGCTGGACAATATTGAAGACTTCACCGTGAACGGCTCGCCAATGGGCAAAGATGCAGGGACTGAGGCGAACGTATTTGCCCAGACTCCGGGGCAGGAGATGGGGAGTGGGCAGGGACAAAGCACTTGGCAAGGGCAAGGCGTAAGACAAGGGCAAGCTGAAGGACAGAAGCAAGGAAATCCGTCTTTTGGCATTCAGCAGGAGGTATCGAGCGGGATTGAGCATTATTTGCAATTTGGTCTTCAGGCAGATATGCAAAATATAGAGAATAAATATAAGTACGTGCTGGATGAGGACTACAAAGACCTCATTATCGAAGATATTCGCAAGCAACTTGACACCCGCATTCAGCATTATGTCAACCAATACCGCGGTGTCGGGTTCAAAGAGCCCATGGAAGCTGTAACGACGAGCATCACAGAGAGAACCAAACAAGACATACTTAGTGCAATTGAGAGCTACATATCAAGCCTGCCGAGGAAAGAGGGATAGCGATGTTTAACTTGAATGTGGAAAACAAACAGCTTTTTGTCGGAGATGTACGCATTATCGGGGTATCCAGTTCTTCCATTTTTCTCATTGGGGATACAGAAGTGGTTTCCTTGTCTTCTATGTTCGACACACCGCCAGAATCCGTGATTATCTCTCCATTCATCCCTACAGCCTCGGAGCGATGAGCGATGGCCCGATTATCCATCGTCGGTTACGTCTACATCAATGATTTATCTTCAAGCAGCGTCATGCATGTCGGAGATAACGTGAGTACCGTGCTTCAAACCAGAGTCTTCGCGCTGCAGCGCGAAGTCCCTTTTTATTATGGGAACGAGGGCAGCTTCGCTGCTCATCCTCTTTTCCAGAGACCCTTCCCGATCCCTCAGCCTCCAGAGCCTTTCACAATGTGTGTGGATAACTTAGGCTCTTTCATTCGAGTGAAGGGCATCCGCATTCTAGGCATATCCTCCTCCGCTGTGCTCCAGATCGGCTCCAACCGCATCACAAGCGCTGAAACCAGAATCAAAAACATCCGGCAGTTCGTCACTGACAAACCTGGGCCGAAAGAACAAACAACCTTCGTCAAACTGGGCTCCGTGGACGGCATCGGCAACTTCCAGGATTTCCTCAAATCGCCGCTTGTCCCTCTAGCTAACACTCGGCATGACCAAACAGCAAACGACCCCCCGCTTGTTTAAGCGAGGGGTCGTTTGCTGCCGGCTCACTTCGTGAGCAGCGGCTGGGCGCGGCTGAGCAGCGCCGCCATCTCCGCGCGCGTCAGCGACGCGCTGGGGCGGAACGTGCCGCTCGCGTAGCCGTCGACAAGGCCATAGCTGCTCATCGCAGCAATGGCCTCTGCCGACCAGCTTCCCGCTGGCACGTCAGAGAAGACCTTCGCCGTAGCTCCGCCGGACTGCGAAGTTAAGTGCAAAGCGCGGGAGAGCAGCACACTCATCTGCTCCCGCGTCATGATCTGATCCGGCGCGAAGCGATCGTCGCTGATCCCTTGGATCAGCCCGTTCTGCTTCGCGAGCTGAATCGACTGCCACGCCCAGTGGGTGGCAGGCACATCACGGAACGAGGCGCTGCCTGACGGCGCCTCGCCAGTCAAGCCCAGCACGCGCACGATAATCGTCGCGGCTTCGGCTCTGGTAAGCGCCGCGTCGGGCGCGAACCGGTCTGCGGCTGTGCCAAGCATCCAGCCGCGGTTCGCCGCGGCAAGCACGTCGGCTTGGGCCCAGTGCTTCTGCATATCGGTGAAGTAGAAACCGTCCGCCCACAGACTGTAGTAATCCCAGGTATCTGAGGTTTCCTGATTGAGACTCCAGCTGCCAGTCCCTTTCAGCTTATATTTGCTGACCAGCTTTAACTTTGCCTTGAGCGACTGTTCGTTTTCAAACCAAACGGTGTAGTCGCCGATATCCAGGTTTTTGCCATTGATGCTGTAAGCGGGATCCGTAGGGCCAATCGAAAAAGTCGCTACAGGCGACTGGCTTGCGGTATCATACCGTACCGTTCCCTGATACGCATTCACCAGCTTCGTGATCGTCTGGGCTGACAAGCCTGCGCCATCTGCCGCTGGATCTTGATTCCAGTACCTTCCGTAGAAGGGAAGACCGAGTACAATTTTATTCGCCGGCGCCTGCTTGATCGCATATTGAATGGATTTCTCAACAAAGGGCAAGCTAGCGACAGGCCCCGGAGTCGGATCTCCTGGGAAGCTTTCATCATAAGCCATGACCATCAAATAATCGCTCACCGCAGCTAAGGCCTTATAGTCATATAAAGCAATCCAGCTCGTGGTGGCTCCTGTCGGATTCGCCGCAACCGCGACGGAAACTTCTTTCGTACTCGGAAGTTTATCGCGCAGCAGTTTAACGAAATCCGTGTATTTATCCCGAAAGTCCGCGCCAACATTCTCGATATCCAGATTAATACCATCCAATTGATTCGTTTGAATCGCTTGCACGATTTGATTGGCCAAATTCTCCCGATTATCAATCGCTTTTTCCCCAAGTGCCTGATCAAAATCATTACTCAGAAAAGGAACAACCTTTTTCCCTCTTTGGTGCATATCCGTGACAAAAGAAGCTTGAAAGGAATCGTCTATTAGCAAACTGCCATCTGCTTTAATATGAAAATAGCTGGGTGAAACCTCATCTAAGGTTTGACCGCTTTTGTCCACTTGGGACGTATAGGAGCTTGAATTGCCAAAGTATAGATAGGACATGGCAAAGGCACCCTGTGCCGAGCTTGCCTGAGCTTGTGTAACGGAGGTTTCGGAGTTCGCAGCAGCGATCAATAACCCAGTCGTCCCTAGTATCATCAAACATTTCCGCCATAGTCTCTTGGTGGTTTTCATCCCTCATCTCCCCTTATCTGATCGGTTTCCGCTTCTTCTATCATCTTAGAAAGGCAAGAAATGTGCTAGGTGTAAATATTGGAGAATACGAAAAAACCGCTAGCCAGAGCCATTTGCTCCTACTAGCGGTCTTCTTATTTATCTTTGATTGGGCGGAAAAATTGATAATGATTGCGGCCTTTCCCCTTCACTTGGTACAGCGCAATATCCACTTCTTTCAACAGGGTAGCTGCATCCGCCACACCGGAGTGGCACATCGTAATTCCCATGCTGACCGTTGATCGGAAAATCCGTCCGTGTACTTTCCATGGCTGCTCCACGCATTGAATGATTCGCTCGGCCACACTGCTTACATGCTCCTCGCAATCGACAGTTGGCAGAATAATCGTGAACTCATCGCCGCCCATGCGGGCGAACATGTCCACCTCACGAAGACAGCCCTGAATCCGCTGTGCGAATTCTTGCAAGAACGCGTCCCCGACATCATGGCCCATCGTATCATTAACGATTTTAAAATCATCGATATCCAAATATAAAAGAGCAAACGCCCGATTCGTCTGTTTGGACTGGACAAGCATCTGTTGCAGATGATCCTTGAACAACCGCCGGTTTGGCAAACCTGTCAAAGGATCATGAAAGGCCATGGCCACAAGTCGGCTTTCCTCGTTTTTGCGCAGTGTAATATCATGAAGAACAAACGAAATTTCAGCTAATTCCCCCTGCTCATTCTTAATCGGAATCGCTGTGCATTCTAACCAGATGCATTCCTCTTTGGCACTTTTCGCACGAAATTCGAGCTTGTTGCTGCGGTAAGTCTGCAGTGCTTTGATGAACATTTTATATAAATCCATTCGATATTCGGAATCAATGAAGTCTACTATTTGTTGAAAATCTTTAGGAATGAAACCGACTACTTGACCAAAGCTTTTGGATGCGTATGTCAAATTCCCATGAACATCAAACGTGCAGAAGTAATCCCAGGCTTGCTCAATGAATTGGCGTACGAATGCATTGTTCTGAAACCATGAAAGTGTAGCAAGGTCCAAATCAGTCTTTTGACTCATGTCTTTCGTCGCCCCCTCTTGATTTCTGCATAGAGACTTAGGTAGCTTAGCATGAGAACATAAATTTTTTATAAAGATCACATTAACTTTAAGTCAATTCCTGTCTAATATTTGATGTTTTCTGCACTTTTTTGTATTTTACGACAATATTCGCCAACATTCGATATTTACCAACAGGGCAAAGTACCTACTTCCAAGCAAGAACTACACTATTTCTGTCAGTTTGTAAATAAATGGATAGAGTTTTCCGGGAGAATCGTTCTATAATGAAGGTAACCGCTGAGAATGGGGACACCATTTTCTCTCAACAGAGCCGTTCCGTGACTGAGGAGGATTCATTTTATGGCAGGAGAAACAATTTTAATCGTTGATGACGAGCAAGAAATCGTCCAGTTGATTCAACTATATTTAGCTAGAGAAGGGTACAAGGTCATCAGTGCCAATAATGGACATGATGTCTTCGCCATCGTGAAAGAACACAGACCCGATTTAATTATTCTGGATATCCTTTTGCCAGGACTGGATGGTATCGAAGTGTGCCGCCAGCTCCGCAAAACGAACAATACACCTATTCTATTCATCTCTTGCAAAAGCGAGGACATTGATATTATTCTCGGACTTAGCATGGGCGGCGATGACTATTTGACGAAGCCCTTTAGTCCAAGTCAGCTTGTCGCGAGAGTCAAAGCACATTTGCGCCGCAACTCGATTCGCGAGCAGCATCAGGACGATCCGCAGCTGGTCAAATTCCCTGGCCTCGAAATCGATCTCGTCAGTCATATCGTCCGTGTGAATGGACAAAGTATCTCCCTATCAGCCAAAGAGTTCGACCTGCTTTCCCTGATGGCCAAAACGCCGAACCGCGTATACAAAATCGAGCAGCTCTTTGAACTTATATGGAGCCTGGACAGCATGGGCGACCCACGCACCCTTATCGTACATATCAGCAACTTGCGGAAGAAGATAGAAACGAATCCAGCGGAGCCTCGCTACATTATTACGGTTCGCGGAGTTGGCTATAAATTTAACGGCGCTAGCCTTTAGAAACATCTAGAAGAATCGGCTGAACCATGACGTGAAGTACTGCTGCAAGGGAACGGCTATCGCAGCGATCACCAAAGCTGGCAGCATATTCGCGACATTGATTTTCTTAATTTGCAAAATGTTCATGCCTACACCAATAACCAGAATGCCGCCAACCGCTGTAATTTGGACGATCATCGCATCCAAGGATGCTTGACTGAAAGCCATGGCAATCAAGGTTGCACTAAGTGCGATAGCTCCCTGCATAAGGAACACCGAACCGGCTGAGAAAACAACACCTACGCCTAGGGTCGATGCGAAAATAATCGACAAGAAGCCGTCCAGCAGCGACTTCGTATACAAAATATCATGATTATGGCGAAGTCCGCCATCAAGTGGACCTAGAATCGCCATCGCCCCTATGCAATAAATCAGGGTACACGTCACGAAACCTTCTGAAATCCTGCTCCCAGGAGCGGTCGATGAATCGCCTTTGCGCAGAGCAGACTGCAGCCAGTCGCCCAATTGCTCCAGCCTATATTCAATGCGGAGAAGCTCACCAAGAATGCCGCCTATCACTACACTCATAATGATGAGTACAATTTGGTTCGACTTTAAAGCCATAGTAATACCAAGCACAGTTATTGCGAGCCCCAAGCCCTGCATAACTGTGTTTTTTATGCCCTCCGAGATGCGGGGCAGCATCATGCCTAATAAGCCCCCAATGATAATGGCGATTGCATTCACAATCGTCCCCCATAAAGCCATTCGTTTCATTTCCTTTCTGTCTGGCCAATCTGTGACAACCTTTTCATTCTACATGAATCTGCTCATAATTTCCTCCCTCATTGGAAATGGTATGGATTAGCAACAGGAAAGGAGGAATACGGCATGTCGAAAGACAAATCCATGGAACCCATGACAGGTGATACAGTGGAAACTGATGGCATTTATGCCAATGAAGCAGGACAAGAGGTTACACTGAAGCGTGGCGACGAGTTTCCCGCTGATCTCGTCTTGGGCCGAACGACTTGGGAATTGCAGGGCTTCGCGAGTGAAGCGGAGATTGATCATGACCAAACGGAGCTTAATCCACTGCGCAAACGTGTAGATACACGAACTTAATGATGAACCGGGCTGTGAGGGATGCAGCTCGGTTTTTTGCCTCTATATGGTATACTAGAGGGATGAAATTAAGCGGCTGGGGGAAATAGGTATGAACGGAAAACGAATCATCATTGTCACAGGAGGCACTTTGGGAGATTGGGCTCTCGGAGACATTCAATCGGATGATATCCTCGTAGGCTCCGATCGGGGCGCTTTATACTTAATTCAACATGGCTACAAACCCGATATCGCGATGGGCGATTTCGACTCCGTCACCAAGGATGAGCTTGAATTAATTCGCGCGTCCAGCCACACTTTCGTGGACTGCGACCCCATTTTCAAGGATTTAACAGATACCGAAATGGCTTTTAACTGGGCCTTGGCGCAGCAGCCTGCTCACATTACGTTGCTAGGCGCGATAGGCACTCGATTCGATCATTCATTAGCCAACGTCCATTTGCTTCGCAAAGGATTGGAGCAAGGAATTTCATGCGCCATCGTTGATGCCAATAATCAAATCATCGTCATCCAGCAATCCACCTCCATCGCGAGGGGGAACTATACGCATATATCCCTGCTTCCGCTTAGTATGGAAGTGACCGGCATCACGTTGCATGGCTTTCAATATCCGCTTCATAACGCCACTCTCCAAATCGGACAATCCTTAGGGATCAGTAATGTTCTTGCAGCATCGCAGGGCATGATTGAGCTTGAAACTGGCTTATTGCTCGTCATTCAAAGCAAAGATTGAGAAAAATTTTCAAATTCGACAAATCAATTGGATGAAATAGGGAATAACTCTGCTACAATGAACGTTATATGTCTTACATTTTATATACAGATATTGAGGTCGTTCAAGCATGCCGCATGTCCAAGAGAATTCCGTCCGAATCATTCACCATAAAGGAGTACATTCGGTCATTACCCAATTCGCCGCTATCCATCAACTCACCAATCGTGAATCCGAAATCATTGGCCTAATCGCAATGAACGGCTACAGCAACAAAGAAATCGCTGACCACTGTAACATTAGCGAGAAAACCGTCAAAGTACATATCGATAAAATTATGGTTAAAGCTGGGACCCGATCCATGCGTAAGCTGCTAGCTACCATCATTTGCAACTCGGTCTAGGCCGGCTCTCTCTCCACATCAAAACAGGCTGTCCCAAAAGTAACTATTGTTGTTGATCGGCAACAGATTCACCGTTGGAAAAGATAATAATTAATTGAAAAAGGAGCTGAGCAGCTTGTAACTGCTTAGCTCCTTTGTTTATGGCTTCTACTCTTAGGTCTTTTTAGACCTTTGGAGATAGCCTCCTTTTTGGCAGGCTCAGCGTGCTTTCGCGGGGATGCAGCCTTCTTCGCGCGTTGAGGCTGCTTTTTCGAGACCGTCGAACAACTCCTCAACAAACCCCCACCCATCCTCTCCACAGCTAAAACGCAAACTTTTTAGCTGCAAAAAGGCATTCCTCGTCCATTCGCCTCACTCTTTGTT
>NZ_JABMKZ010000057.1 GCF_013204855.1 Paenibacillus alba
AATTCTCTCATGCGAGAAAACCAGTTATCCGGTCTTAGCTATCGTTTCCGATAGTTATCCCGATCTAATAGGCAGGTTACCTACGTGTTACTCACCCGTCCGCCGCTAAGCATTTCCCGAAGGAAATACTCCGCTCGACTTGCATGTATTAGGCACGCCGCCAGCGTTCGTCCTGAGCCAGGATCAAACTCTCCATTGTAGCGAACGATTGCTCGTCCGTATATTTGAAAGCTGAAATGCTCAATTGACTTGCTAGCGAGATTTTACAATCTCTTTTTGAACGATTGCTCATTCGTGCTTACTCACTCGTTGTTCAGTTTTCAAAGATCAATTTCTTACGTTTTCTTCGCCATCCGTTTAGCGGCGACTTTTATAATATATCACATTCGAACCATTCAATGCAAGCTTTTTTTATTTTTCTTTTTTTCAAGCTTGGCTTACATCGTGTATTTCATTTGGTTTTAAATGCAAACCGTTTTTAGCGGCGAGAGTTAATTTATCATAGAATCGCAATCAAAGTCAAGCAATAAAATAAGAATAAAAAAAGAATCAGAATAAGTCCTGATTCTTCGCGGGTTTATCCCCTTAAATACTTGTATATTTGAGCTCAATTTCGGAAATTTCCTCGTCCATGAGAATGGCTACTTCTTTGATTAAACCTTTTTTGACAAGTTTGTTCAATAATAAAGGAAGTTCAGCCTTCACTTCTACTAATTGAACATGCTGCTGAAGTTCATCTGAGCTTAGAGGCCGCTCACTTTCTCTGAGGATTTGAATAAATGCCTCACAACAACGCTCCATTTTGGACATAACCGAAAATTCGCAAGCAAGCAAAACAAGCTGAACTCTTTGTTTCAGAGTCTCCTTACTCGTGGTCAATTCTTCATAGAGCTTATATACACCAGGATTAATAGCACGAATCTGTCTCCAAACCGTGATTTCCGGGTGGTAGCCATCTTCAATAATGACGATACGCGCCCAATGATGCAGAGCTTCGAGAATATTATTGTAAGCATCCAATAGATGCTCATCAAGTACATATTCCTTGCTTTGCAGATATTTGCGCAGAAAATGTGAGAATTCAACAAGCAGCTTATGCTCACGCTGATCACTTGGAAATTCCAGTATACGATGGCGCAGGCCTTCTAAATAAGTGTTCTGATCCAGAAGTATCTCCCCTTTTAGCAGCCAGTGAAGGATATTTCGATTGAGACCTTGCCGTACCCATAGCTCGAGTGATGAAGGATCTACCCATCTTTCTTGTATCCTCGAATCGTCTCTTATATAATTAGTCGTATGATTGTTCAGGTTCAGGTCGTTCGTTACGATAAGAAATAGCGTATCAAAACCATCTGTCAATGAGGGAAGTTGCTTAGGATTATCAACCGCCATGACACTTATGATCCGCTGGTCGTTTCGAAATTTAAGCAAAAACTGCCCTTTATCGATTCCCATGGGTATCCAAAGCTCCTGTCTCCAAAATGTTTATATCTTAGTTCTACAATGGTGACGGAGTTTCCTGCTGATTTCTGTGACAAATCATACAAAACATGATGGCTAAATGATGGGGAGGAACAAGAATTGCGTTTCAGATCAAGTAAAGTAAATGAATTTCGCTTATGGGGTCTTGCTCTGACTATGGGCGGAATGCTGCTTATGATTATAGGTTTGGCAGGTATCGTCTTTGATTGGGGGAAAGCCGGCCGCATCATCGCAGTGGTCTTCATGATCCTCGGAATGATCACGATGATGGTCAGCATGGGCATCTACTTCTGGGCTGGTATGCTGTCGACATCGGCAATTGCTTTGGATTGTCCCGAATGCGGGAGAAGAACGAAAATGCTAGGCAAAACGGATCGCTGCATGTTCTGTAAAACCATTCTAACTGTCGACCCTCAGTTCGAGCCTACGGCAGAAAGCGAAACAGCCGCAGCCGCACAAGCTGCTCAGATCGAGCTTAATCGTGATCATGAGCACAAGCCTCATTAAATCAGGAAATAGGCTATCCATTATCGGCTAAACCAAAAGGAGCTTTCCTCAAGTATTTTCTACTTGTAGGGAAGCTCCTTCGTCTATTTATGGCTTCGCAGGCACTAATGCATCCTGCATGGTTTTCCACATTGGGGCTTGCTCAAAGCCTCTACGCCATGAGGCGATGCCAGCCAAATCATATTTCTTAACCAGCTCGATCCTTGCCTTCACCGAAGTTTCATCTTCCAGCCAGATGCGGATCAGCTTCTCTCCGTCTTTGTACTCCACATAATTCTGCCCTGTTTCCGGCAAGAAAGTCGGCGTGAGCTTCTTATCTTTGATTATGGCTTGCGCAGCTTCCATTGTTAAGGTTTTGGAGGTGGCTGTCGTTTTACCATTTTTGGTTTCTTCTGTCCATTGCCGCGTATAGAATGGTATTCCGAGGACAAGCTTAGATGGTGGCACCTTATCTGTGTTCAGCAATTGCGCAATGGACCGATCTGTCCATGGAAGCGATGAAACAGAACCAGACTTAGGGCTGGTAGCCCAGTACTCGTCATAAGCCATCAACATCATATAATCCACCACTTCAGCAAGCGCAGGTCTGTCATAGAACATGGACCACATCTCATTGGTTGATTTAGGGGTAACATCGATAGAAACAGATAACCCCTGTTCATGCATAAATGGCGTCATCTCACGGACAAATTGAACGAGATTGTCTTTATCTTTGATATAAACATTTTCAAAATCAATATTAATGCCTTGCAGCTTGTAGGTCTGGGCGAAGCCAAGCAATTGCTTGATGATTTTCATCCGACGGTCATAGGTCGAGAGCGCTTGGGACGTTCGGTCTGCTTCAAACCCGTTGCTGAACAGCGCCCAGACCTGATAATCGCGCGTTTGTGCCCATTTGACATAGGAAGCATCGGCAAGATTCTTAATGCGCCCCTCTCCGTCTGCCAGAGAGAACCACGTTGGGCTAACCACTTGCAATCCGGGCATGTCCCCCAGCTTCGAAGTATCGGGGTTCTTGGTAATGACATGCTCCCAAGTCATATTTAGTTTGCCATTCAGAGGTTTCCAAGGGACATAAGAGGTTGGCTGCGGCTGAGTAGGAATCGTTTCTTCATGATCCAGCACGAGATCCGCCTTTTTCACATAACCAATCGGACCACTTTGCTGCTGAACCTTGTACCAATCCTCTTCCTCGCTTAAAATCATGACTTGCTCATTGCTTGCAAGGGCAGAAAGAATTGGTGCTTTAATCGACGCAAAGGTGCGCAATTGCGCTTCCTCTGTACCGTTATATTTTCCCCACTTGAGAAGATCGCCTTTTTTAAATAAAAGAACAGCACCAGACTTCTCTGATTCCCTAATTTCAAAAGGGTACAGCTCACGTAGAGGCTCGATCGGCACATAAATATCGTTCCCTTTCTTTTCTACGGGAAAAGACAACGTGATAGGTTTCTCATTCATAAATGCGGATAGCTCGGTTGTCTTTAGGCGAAGCACTTTTTCTTTGGTGGTGATGATCACTGAATCACTGCTTTTTTCATATATAATGGTTGGGTCTATCCACTCCTGAATAAGCTCCAGCGGGAGTTTCAGCCCCTCCTTTTCACCAATGGCGCTTGCTTTATAATAATTGCCTTGATAAAAAACCGGCTTGCTCAATTCATGGTATTCCGGGTCTACCTTCATCCGGTTAGGCGCCAGCTCTTCCCATAAGAATGCTGCTGCCCCGGCCGCAACTATGCCAATAAAAAGGGAACTGATAAGAAGAATTTTTTTCGATGATCTTTTGGGTTTCGGTTGCTGCGGATCTGCGGGTGGTCGTTGCAAAATTTCACTTCCTTTATGCGATATAAAAAGAAAAAAACGTGCTCTTACTTCTCACTAACAAGAAGTTCGATCACGTTTCATTATACATCATAGGAACAGCGAATGAGGAATTCTGCGCAAGTTAATGCTTGGTAATCCCTATGCAGTCCGGGCAAACACCATATACCTCTAGCCGATAGCCACTCACTCGAAAGCCAGTTTGCCCAGCCGCGGTATTCTCAATATCATGAAGTGGCGGATATTCAAAGTCCGAAATCTTCCCGCAGCCTTCACAAACCGCATGATAATGGTCCGTCATATCCGCATCAAAGCGACTGGAGCTGTCTCCATACGTCAGTTCTCGAACGAGTCCCGATTCTATAAATACTTTGAGATTATTATAAACAGTCGCTACGCTCATGTTAGGAAATTTCGATTCTAGAGATTTGTAAATGTCATCTGCGGTCGGATGAGTCATGGAATCCAATAAGAAAGCAAGGATCGCATGCCGCTGTGGCGTCATCCGAACACCGGTTGTCTTCAACTTCGCTAGTGCCTGTTCTAAATGTACAGCCATGGTACTCACCACCTGATGTTAGTCATTAAAACCTTACACTATATTGTACGTGTGTTAATTGACTTTTGTCAATGATGGTTATGGCAATTACGTGCATGATGGTTTATTTATTTTTGCGGGAATCCAGCAAATACATCGCAATACCTGCAAGTACGAGGACGACCGATCCCAGATAGGAGCCCATTAAATTAAAAAGCCCTGTCACCCAAAGCGGTTTGTTGCTGAGCAGAAAGAAAACAGCTCCCGCGGCGATCAAGATGACGCCCATATTGGTCCCCTTGATCAGTTTCTGCAGCGGATCGCGGAATTCAATGTCCTGAACCCCAGAGAATTCACCTAGTTCCATACGCCGATTCACATGATCTGTCGCCTGGAGCGCATCGAACAGATTATAGAAGTAAATGACTGGGAGAAATAGGGCAAACAAAGTGACTGCAGCAACACTTGCGTTACTTTGACTAGCAAGCGAAGTGATGATGAAGATGTCTAGGATGAGCAGCATCATAATAAATAAGCCACGCTGCATGAGCCCTAAATAGAAATGTCCGGTTCCCGGAACGATGAACGACAGAATTCCTGCCATCCATTTGCGCTTTTTTGGAATTTGATAATAAGGGGCAAAATGCGAGTAGCTAGGTTCCCCCGTGTACGAGGGGATATGAGTGTGATCCTGTGGTACATTCATAGAAAAGCCTCCGTTCTATTAGTGAATTATCATTTATTGGGACAAATGCTGGATAAAAGAAGTCAGCTGCAAAATCCCAGCATCTATATTCATGATTTTGTTAATAATACCGGATTGAATAAGAACAACGGTAGCTGCGATAGCGATGGAGCTGTTGAGCAAATAGGTTTGCCGGCGAATTTGCGTCTTAGATGCGAGAACTGCTTGTTCTTTCTCTTGAATCCCGCTCATGATACGGTCCGTCAGCTCAGAACTGGGTTCACTTATTGGCATATCGTCCAGCAGCTTATTTAGGTATTGCGTGAGCCGGATGTCCTCCTGCGCCTTTGGCGTCATGCGAATTCACCTCCAACCATTTCTCTTTGAGCATAGCTTTTCCACGGTATAATCTGGTTTCGAGCGTTTTGACCGGCAACCCGGTTGCCAAGGACATTTCTTGATAGGAAAGCTGCTTATAGTGGAACAAATACATAATCAACCGATACTTGTCCGGGAGCTCCGCCAAAAGTGCCTGCATGCGCTCCTGCTCATCCTTCCGCAAGGCCAATTCCTCTGGCTGCTCGCGGGCGTCAGTAAACCAGCCCTTCATTTTATCAAGCAGTGCTTCGTATGGCCGTCTCTTCTGAGAACGCCGATAATCTGTCACGAGATTCGTTGTCATTCGGTAGAGCCACGTTGTGAATTTCGCATCGCCGCGAAAATGAGCCAACGAACGAAACAGCTTAACGAACACATCTTGGGTTAAGTCTTCAGCAGTTTCCTTATGCCCGACCATACGGTAGATAATTGTATAGATATAGCTCTTATGACGCTCTACCAGTACACGATAGGCATCGGAATGACCATGACGGATCCGATCGATCAGCTGCTCATCCGTCATATTGTCCATGCCTGACTCCCCCTTTCTGTTCGTCCACAATCTTAGACGCTCCCTATGTGCGCACCCCTTCAATTTTTGCTTTTTTCAATGGTAACGCCGGTGACTCCCTGAATTTGATTGATTCCTTCAAGGACAACGGCGATAATCGGAGGCTTCGGAATGGTCACGTGAAATGTGATTTGCACTTGATTCGGTTTATCTGGATCCTCGTGCTCTTCCAAGGTAATTTTGCGAATATCCACATTTTGCTTGCCAAGGAGAGTCGTAATTACACCAAGGGTCCCCGGCTGATCTGCTGCCTGTATTTTGAGAACCCGCACTTTTTTTCCATTAAAATACTTATGCTCTACTTTATTAAGAATCCATAAGGAAATAAGTACCATAAAACAAACTAAAATTGCCGGATAATAAAAGCCCGCTCCAACGGCGAGCCCAATCCCAGCCACAACCCACAGCGAAGCGGCCGTCGTTAGACCCGTTATGGACCTTCCATTAAACATAATCGTTCCAGCGCCCAGAAAGCCGATACCGCTGATCACTTGGGCTGCCAAACGCGAAGGGTCAAGACGTACATTGACTTCGTTCACAAAAGCGCTAAACCCATACATGGACAGCAGCATAACGAGCGAAGAGCCGACACACACCAAAATATGGGTGCGAAGCCCTGCCGCATGGCTGCTAACCTCCCTCTCAAACCCAATCAAACCGCCAAGAAAAAGCGCAAGAACTAACCGTATCGTAATGTGAACCTGATCAATGACCCATGGATTACTCATGATGGAATCGCTCCCTTAACGAACTAAGAATGGCTTGCCGGACGCTCAAAGGTACTCAAACATACACCAGGGGGTACCGTAAATACCCGCTTCAACGTGAAACCAAAGCTTTGGTATAACTGAATGGCGGGCAAATTGGCTGTGCCGGTAGACACAAGGAAGAGTAGAGCCCCCTCTTTCTCCTGATCCATTAGTATATGTTGCAAAAGTGACCTAGCAATCCCACGGCGAAAAAAATTCGGATGCACCATCATCCGGCAAATCGTAATAACGGAGCCTTCGCGAGCGAAGGAAATAGCGCCAGCCAGCTTCGTTTCGTTCTCATCCTGAACAAAGTAACCATAAAATGTTTCCTCTGCCTTACGTATAGAATCAATGCCATCCTTCAGGGGAGGAATATCCTCAAAGCCAATCAACTCAGCTTCTACGCGGTAGGAGGCGATTTGCAAAGATAGTAGGAGCAGGATCTCCGCGTTCGTTTGTAAAGGTAGTCGTTGTATAGACATCGTGTGCCCCCTCCATATAATTGAAAAAAAGTGGTGTCCTTGGGATCGGATCACCACTTCATACTTTATCACTTGCTATTCAGGCACTCCACAATTAATTTATTGACGAGGCCTGGGTTGGCTTTACCTTTGGTTTCTTTCATGACTTGCCCGACAAGGAAGCCTACGGCTTTCTCTTTGCCAGCTTTGAAATCAGCTACGGATTGCGGACTGTTCGCCACTACCTGCTCAACGACGGCCTTGATCGCACCCTCGTCACTGATTTGTACAAGTCCTTGCTCTTCTACGATCTTCTGCGGCTCTTTGCCGGATTCGAGCATTTCCTTGAAGACTGTTTTGGCAATCTTGTTGGAGATGGTGCCTTTCTCAATCAGGCCGATCATTTCGCCAAGACCTTTGCCAGTGACTTTCACATCTGTGAATTCAAGGCTATTCGCATTCAAATAACCGAGCAAATCACCCATGATCCAGTTGGAGACCGCTTTGGCATCCTGTGTATACTGCAAGCTCTCTTCGAAGAAGTTAGCGAGCTTCATCGAAGAAGTGATAACTTCCGCATCGTAGCTAGGCAGTCCGTATTCACTGCTATAGCGCGCTTTGCGAGCGTCCGGCAGCTCCGGAATGGATGCTTTGACACTAGCTTTCCAAGCATCGTCGATGTACAAGCTCACCAGATCCGGATCCGGGAAATAGCGGTAGTCATGCGCATCTTCTTTGCCTCGCATCGCAACTGTCTTGCCTTGGGCTTCATCCCAGCGACGCGTTTCTTGATCCACTTCGCCGCCGCTGCGGAGAATGTCCGCTTGGCGGAATTCCTCGTACTCGAGCCCTTTTTGGACTCCGCGGAACGAGTTCATGTTCTTCAGCTCGGCTCTCGTGCCGAACTTCTCTTGCCCGAAAGGACGCAAGCTGACGTTGGCATCGCAGCGCATCGAGCCTTCTTCCATTTTCACGTCGGACACATCACAGTAGATCATGATCGCTCTGACTTTCTCCAAATAGGCTCGCGCCTCTTCAGGAGATCGCAAATCAGGCTCAGACACAATCTCAATGAGCGGCGTTCCCGCTCGATTGAGGTCAACAAGTGAGGCGTAGCCGCCATCGACGTGCGTTAGCTTCCCTGCATCTTCCTCTAGGTGAACGCGAGTTACACCGATTCGTTTGCTTACACCATTCACTTCAATATCCACATAGCCGTTCAAGCCAATCGGCTGATCATATTGCGAAGTTTGGTAAGCATCCGGCGAATCCGGATAAAAATAGTTTTTACGATCAAATTTACTATGTGTAGAAATGGTGCAATTCAGCGCCATAGCGGCCTTCATCGCGTATTCAACCGCCTGACGATTCAGTACAGGCAGTACGCCCGGGTGGCCTAAGCATACCGGACATGTATTCGTATTCGGAGGTGCTCCGAATGAGGTTGCGCATCCGCAAAATATTTTGGAAGCGGTATGAAGCTCAACATGAACTTCAAGACCAACGACCGTTTCAAATTGGGTATCTGTTGCCGACAAAATGAATGCCTCCTTCGTGACTCATGAACTATGAACTTACAATTGCGGGCGCTGTTTGTGGTGATCTGTATGCTGCTCAAAAGCGTGGGCTACACGCAGAAGGGTAGCTTCATCCAGCGCTTTGCCGATGACTTGCAGGCCAACCGGAAGTTCGTTCACGAAACCGCAAGGTACGCTAATCGCAGGAATACCCGCCAAGCTGACCGGAATGGTCATAATATCGTTCAAATACATCGTAAGCGGATCATTGCTTTGCTCGCCAATTCGGAAAGCAGGCGTCGGAGCCGTTGGTCCGATAATGATATCGAATTTCTCAAATACTTGATCAAAATCTTGCTTGATCAACGTACGTACTTGCTGTGCTTTCAAATAATAAGCATCATAGTAGCCTGAGCTTAAGGCGTATGTTCCCAGCATGATGCGGCGTTTGACCTCAGGGCCAAAGCCTTCGCTGCGGGACATATGGTAGAGATCAAGCAAGTTGTTCGCATTGTCGGAACGCACACCGTAACGCACGCCGTCAAAGCGGGCAAGGTTGGAGGACGCTTCCGACGAAGCGAGCAAGTAATAGGTAGCAACCGCATATTCGGAATGCGGCAGCGTGACTTCTTCCCATACAGCGCCTAAGCCTTCCAGCACTTTGAGCGCTTCGAGCACTTTCTCTTTGACAGCCGGGTCGATTCCCTTGCCCATGTATTCCTTCGGTACACCGATGCGCAGACCTTTGATATCTCCAGTCAAGGCGCTGAGGTAATCAGGGATGTCCACTTTCGCAGAAGTGGAATCTTTGGCATCATAGCCTGCGATAGCTTGCAGCAAGTAGGCAGAGTCTTCGACGTTCTTCGTCAGCGGCCCGATCTGATCGAGGGAAGACGCGAACGCGACGAGACCATAGCGGGACACAAGCCCGTACGTCGGCTTGAGACCGACGATGCCGCAGTAAGCAGCCGGCTGGCGAATCGAGCCGCCGGTGTCGGAGCCCAGCGCGAAGTATACTTCGCCTGCAGCAACCGCCGCAGCGGAACCGCCGCTGGAGCCGCCGGGTACATAATCCGTGTTCCACGGATTGTGGGACGGATGGTAAGCGGAGTTCTCATTGGAGCCGCCCATGGCGAATTCATCCATGTTGAGCTTGCCAATCGTAACGGTTTGCGCTTCTTTCAGCTTCGTGACGACAGTAGCGTCGTAAATTGGATTATAGTTGGACAGGAACTTGCTGGCACATGTTGTGCGCAATCCTTCTGTCACCATGTTATCCTTGATCCCGATCGGCAAACCGAATAGATCGCTCGTAGTCGCACTGCTTGCGAGCTGCTCGTCCAATCTGGCAGCCGTTAATCGGGCATTTTCTTCATCTAAAGTAAGGAAAGCGCGAACCTTGCTTTCTACTTGCTGGATTCTTGTATAGGATTGATCCACGAGATCGGCAACTTTCAGTTCTTTGCCTTGAAGCTTCGCGTGAATTTGTTGTAGGTTTAGATCAAACAAAGACAACGACAGGCACTCCCTTTCATCTGGTTCTCTATTCTAAAACAGCCGGAACTTTGAATTGCCCGTCTTCATGATCGGGTGCGTTCAGTAAAACCTTTTCGATCGGCAGCGACGGTGCCGTAACATCTTCACGCATGACGTTCACCATGGGCATCGCATGACTTGTCGGAACAACACCTTCCGTATTCAGTCCATTCAGCTGTTCGGCATATTTTAAAATCGCATTCAGCTGTTCCGTAAATAGCTCTTTCTCCGTATCACTTAAATCGAGTCTAGCCAACTTTGCGACGTGATCGACATCTGTTTTGGTTATGCTCAAGTTTTCTACACCCCTTGTATCAGCATTTAGTCATTCTTTTCATTATATCCCAGAAATTTTGCGAACTCAATCCAGAAAAAACCACAGCTCCTTCCCGTTCAGGCTGCAAACCTGGCACATGGCAGAAAACTGTGGTTGATTGCGGATAAAAGCTTGCGCATTATTGGATAAAGCCCGTATCCATCGCTTTGGCTTTTTCCTTTAAAACATAATATTTGAGCTTGGCGGCGGCTAAGGTTGTCTCATTTTGACGAACCTTCACTTGAAACTTGTTCAAGTCATGCTTGGAAATGACGCCAACATCGAAACGAAACTTCATTTTCGTAAAATCGGCCTGGACATCTGTTAAGTTCCGCTGCTCGCTCAGGACAGTCTGATAAGCATTGTGGGCATCATGATAGGTTGTTTGAATTTTTTTCGTGAGATCGAGTTTGGTTTGCTCGTTTTTCTGTCCATTGATGGCCAAATTCGCACCCAAATACGTATTCCCATACGTATTCTGAGTTACCGAAAAGTCGGTTTCCCATAGCGCCTCATCTATGTTATTTCCCGAAGATTTCATTTGATAGGAAGATTTCAATAGCGTAGTTGTATCGGTTTCCGTGATCGGGTCAGTCGACATGTTGGCGATATCCTTCAGGACAAGATTAGGATCATAAGAAATGCCGATGTCCGTCGAAAGCTGTACAAGCCCCAAGCGATAGTTGTTAAGCAGTGTAGCGATATCATCTTTTTGCTTGTTAATGGCTTTTTGAACGGTCTGAACATCGTCCGCTGAAGCTAAGCCCTGCTGCGAGAACAGCGATGCCCGAAGCAAGTCTTTTTCCATCACAGCTTCGTACTCATTCATGAAATCCAGTTGCTTCTTCTGACCCAGCAGCTGCACATACTGTGCAATCGTCTGAAGGCGAATTCCTTCCTTGGCCTCATCGGTTTGCAGTTGTGAGTTCCGTTGATCTGTGCCGAGTTGGTGCGCTGCGGTCTTCATTTGCGCTCGCTGCGCAGAAATGATCGTGTTCATCCCTCCGGCTAGTGCCCCCATCCCCTGCATCATTTGATTGATGACGTTGTTCTGCATCACAGTCCAAGCAATATCCGTTGGATCTGTGAGGTTAGGCAGCTGCGGATTGCCGGTGGAGGTGACTTCAGCAGGCGTACTTGGCAAATGCCCAGGGGTAAAAGAAGCAGAGCCCATCGCCTCCATTTGCGACTCCAAATCGGCTTTTTTACTGCCTTGGGCAGCATATTTCAGCGCCAGCAAAGCTAAGTTATGGTTATCCTTCAGTGCTTTATCCAGCACATAAGGTAAATCTACAGATGATACTGTCTCTAGTATATCTGTGTTGATATAAACATTTTGAATAGGTTCTTCGTCCGTATCAGCATAGCTAATGGCTTGCGTGCTTGAAAAGAGCAACAGGGCTGCTGATAAGCTGATGAGCGTTTTTTTCAAAAAAATCGCTTCCTTCCTTGATGGTTATACGGAAATATTCGAGCCTGACGGCAGCATAGGCTGCGCGCCAACAGTGGCATCTTGTTGTTTCTTTTTCGAAAAGACAACGAAACGCGTTAAGATCATAGCGATGAAATAGGTCAAGGCGCCAGTCAAAATGAGTGATAGGCAATCATGCCAAATGACCGAGAATTCATTGCCTTTCACGAAGACATTACGAACTCCGTCTAGGAAATAGGTAAGTGGAAGCATATGACCGAACACTTGGAGCGCTTTGGGCATCGCCTCAAAGGGCCATGTGAAGCCCGAGAGCATGAAGGACGGAACAGCAATTAACATAGCCGTCTGTGTCGCCCCCAGCTGGTTCCCAGAGAACAAGCTGATCAAGTAACCGATCCCGCTGACGGCAAAGGTAAAGCTGAGAATAATCGCCAAGCCGACCAGCAAACTGCCGCTCATTGGCGCGCCAAACGCATATAAAGCAATAACAAAGGTGACCGACGTGTTAAATAGGTTGATTAGGAAATAGGGCGCTGTCTTCACGTAAGCGATGCGCCACGGATTCCGTTTCCAAGCTTCGAACCGCTGCCATGTCCCGGCATCCTTTTCACGTGTGATCGTCAAGGCGATGCCCAGAAATAAAACTTGCTGCAAAATCGCTCCTACCAGCCCGTATAGCATGAAATCACTATAGTTGAAAGTAGAGTTGTACATGATACGGTACCGATACGGAATCGGAGAAAGGGTGTTCATGATTTGTTCATTCTGCAGTCCTTGCTGCAGCTGCAGCTTTTTCTGCGAATATCCCATGCTGAAGGTCGTGATCACCTCATTGGCGCCTTTGGTAGCCGAGTTCGAGATCATCATGTTGCTGCCGTCAATCAAGGTGAGCAGTGGCAATGTTTCCCCATGCTTCAGCTTCGCTTCAAAATTGGAAGGAATGATTAAACCTACCTTGGCTTCCCCCGTTTCCAGCGCCCGCTTCACTTCTTCCTCCGAGTGATATTCCTTCTTAATTTGGAACGACTCACTCTGTTCGAAGGCTTGAATCACTTGCCGACTTAACGGACTCTGGTCTTCATCTATCACGACCGTAGCCATTTCGGTTACTTTGTGATGCACATATATCGAGCCAAACAGCACCGTGTACATGATCGGAACGAAGAACAAGATCAGAAAAAGACGTCGGTCCTTCAGAATGTGCATCCATTCTTCTGTTATTAACTTGCCAATCCGAAGATCCATCTCTTTCATCATCCTTCCGTTTTACCGATCCATTGCAGCGTCATGCCGGTTGTTGCTGTCTCAGGCAGTTGATTAAATTCAATTTTGATGCCAAACGAGCGGATGTCCGTTTCACCTGAGGTTTGTGTTGCTTTCTTAATGGCAAAATCCGGCGCTGCCGCCAAAGTCGTTATCGTACCCTCGACTTTCTCACCCGTTGAAAGCATCGTCATACTGATTTTGTTGCCCACTTTGAGGCCTGCTACGGAAGTTTCCGGCATATAGAATTTCGCCCAGCGCTGCTCTGTTGACTCCATGGAGAAAACCGGAAAACCAGAACCAACCAACTCGCCAACTTGCGCCGATTGGTAAAGCACAACGCCATCGGTCGGTGCTAACAGCTCTGTATAGCTCAAGTACGTTTCGGCTTCCAGCTGAGCCGCTTTGGCTTGCAATTCACCGGATTGAGCCGATTTGATCGCGCCTTGTGCTTGCTGAACAGCTGCATCCGCTGCTGCTACATCCCCTTGTCTGACCTTCACAGTTCCACGGTTCGCTTCAGCCAGCTTCAAAGAAGCATTCGCCTGTTCGAGCAAGGCTTCCGCTCCGCGAATCTCTTCCTCGCGTGGACCTTGATTCGCCATGTTTAGCTGCTGCTGAGCTAAATCACGTTTGGTCTTCGCTTCCTCGAAGCTCACTTTCACTTTATCCACGTCCGCTTGCGCGACGAGCCCTTGCGCCAGCATCGCATTCATGCGGTTCAAGTTCTGCTCGGCAATGGCGTAAACTTCCGACGCTGCTTGGAACTGAATCTCCGCTTGCTTCTTCTCTTCCGGACGCGCTCCGTTATGAAGTCCGTCTACCTTCGCTTGAGCTGCACTTACAGCAGCTTGAGCTTGGGCTACTTGCTGTTCAGCGGTATCCGCCGTTACGTTCACACCAGCAATCCCTTGCTGCTTCTTGGCTTCAGCGGTAGCTGTTGCGCCCTGGGCTTCAGCGATTTTCCCTTGTGCCAAAGCGACGGCTGCCTTGGCCTGTTGAACCTTGGCTTCAATTTCCGTGCTCTGGAGGCGGGCCAGAACTTGCCCTTTCTTTACGGCCTCGCCCTCTTTGACAAGGATTTCTGTAACCCTTCCTCCTACCTTAAAGCTGGCGCTGACTTCGTTTGTTTCAATATAAGCCGTCGGATGAACTTGATTGGCCGCATCCGTTTGGCTAATTGCCTGTTTGGATGTTAAAAGAAATGTACTTGTTCCGATGACAACCGCCATCGCAGAATATACCATTGGTCGAATAAAGCGCATAAATACCCCTCCACTATTAAACAAATAAAAATTACGAGTTCATGAAATTACCGAAATACTCTTGCAGCAGGCTCAAAATACGCTCATCCGATAAGGGCTCGTTCTGCTTCTCCCAATCGAAGACTAATGCCACATACAACTTGAATAAAATGAAAGCCGTCATCTTCGGATCGCAACTTTTCATCGTACCGTTATGTATCGCACGCTCCATATGCTCTGAAATGAATTGAACGACTTCCGTCTCAATGCTAGCCATAGCCTCAATCGTAACCTGACTGCCATATTGCTGAACCTCATGGGCCAATTGAATGAGCAGTTCATGCTCTTTGCGAAAAACGAGAATACCGTAAAGCGCGCCATGAAGTTTCTCAAAAGGCGTCGCCCCTTCGACAATGGCTTTCTGTGCGACAGTTTTCATTTCAGTAATTAACGACTGTATAATCTCGTGCAGGAGCTCTTCTTTATTTGCAAAAAATATATAGATCGTCGCTTTGCCAACGCCCGCAATTTTTGCAATTTGATCCATCGTCGTACCTTTATAACCGAAAAGCGAAAATGATTTCTTCGCCGATTCCATAATAAGCAATTTTTTGGGATCCATTTTCTCACCTCAGAACTAAAATACTAAAACAGTTTTGTATTCGGATATTAATGTAACACCATTTCGTCTTTTTATCAACTAAAAAATACCGGATAGACTTGACATCCTGCCATAACTGTTCGCAATCTTGATCGTCTTAGAGATCAGTAAAAGGATGAAAAGCCTGCGATTGTGCATCCTTTTCGTCTTGGAAATTAGCAAATGAGCGAAAAGCCTGCAATTATGCATCTTTTAGAGCCCTTTTTTCGATATCAGGATGGAAAAGCTTAAAAAGCCTGCATTATCGCAGTTTTTCCCATGAACTCCTATTTGCACAAAAATCGGTTATTGTTCACGAATAGAAGTCTTTGCAGACTCTGCTCCCAAGCTGTGAAAACAGAAAAGAAGCTGCCAAGTAGATGTATCTACTTTTGGACAGCTTCTTTTTTCAATTGCCTATTAAATCCAGGCCTTCAGGCCGATTTGTTTGATGAAATCTTCAGTGGATTGAACTTCTTTGTCCCGTTCGATATCCGCTTCTTCGCTGGAGCCGCCGTTCATAACTCTGCGAAACAACTCTTCATTCCTCGTAGCCAATGCGAAATCAATCAGCGCTTCCCGCTCGATTTGGTCCGCTTCCTGATGAAGAAGAACTTCTTCGAGCTCTATGTCCGAAGCTGGCACATAATAGTGTTTGTTGTCTCTAGGAACACGAACAACGTAATCGAAGATGTTATCGTTATTTCGATCATAAGCTATAATATATCCATATCCGCCTATCGGCAGATTTTGTTCTAAACTATCGGCAATCACGATGATTTTCTCACCTAGACGAAGCATTTGAGTTCCTCCCACCTGTATGAAGCTACCTAGATTAGTAGATTGAAAGCTTACTAGTCCTATCGTACTAAAAAAGATAGTTTGTGTCCAATTGAAACAATTGAAATGCGTTGTTCATACTCCATACATATTTCTCGCCTATACTACAATTACATTTACTTAATTTAAGGAGTTGCTTACTATGCTTAAAAAATCGTTACATACTTTGCGTTATATCGGCTGGGCGGAAGGATCATCCTTTCTTATTTTACTGCTCATCGCGATGCCGCTAAAATACTTCTTCGATATGCCGAAAGCTGTCCTATTTGTAGGCATGGCGCACGGCGCTCTATTCGTCCTTTATCTCTTATCGCTCGCTTGGGTAACGCTGCTTCATCGCTGGTCCATTGGGCGTGTGTTTGTTGCATTCATTGCCGCCTTTATCCCTTTTGGTCCATTTCTGCTGGATCGTCGTCTTCGTTAATGAAGAAAGTTTCAGCATGTCGAAGGAAACTGGTATAATAACGAAAGGTTGTTATTTCGTTAGTTAAGATAAGGAGATCGACATGAGTGAAGCCGCAACGCAGAAGGTGCGGCCTTCTTTAACGGAAGGTCCTATCGCGAAGACATTATTTTTATTTTCATTGCCTATTCTATTTGGAAATGTGCTGCAGACGTTGAATGGATCTATCAATGCCATATGGATAGGCAAGTATCTGGGAGAAAGAGGACTTGCCGCTACGTCCAATGCCAATCTGATTATGTTTTTCCTGATCAGTGCGATATTCGGATTTGCCATGGCCGCGGTTATTATGATTGGTCAGAATCTCGGGGCCAAAAGAGTGGATGATGCCAAGAAAGTCGTCGGAACAAGCGCCGTCTTTTTCTTCACGCTTTCCTTAATTGTCGCTTTATTGGGACTGCTTTTCTCTTCCACGATTCTCGATTGGATGAACACTCCAACGGACGTGAAGGATCTCGCGGTAACGTATACGCGCATTATTTTTGCTGGCGTCCCTTTTATGTTTGGCTTTAACCTGATTATGGCCATTTTGCGCGGCTCTGGGGATGCCAAGACACCGTTTTATTTCTTGCTGCTATCGGCTATTTTGGACGTTGTCCTCAATCCACTGCTCATTCAAGGTATGGGGCCTTTTCCAAAAATGGGCATTGCCGGCTCGGCTGTTGCTACGTTTATCGCGCAATTGATCAGCTTTGTACTTCTGGTTGTGTATTTGTATCAAAAGAAATATTTTCTGCGGATCACCAAATCGGATACCCACCTGCTTCGCCTGAACTTCACGATTATTCGTGCGCTGTTTCAAAAAGGGCTGCCTATGGGATTAAATATGGTTGTTGTTTCACTGAGCAATTTGATCCTTATCCATTTGGTCAACTCGTTTGGTTCCGAATCGACAGCTGCATTTGGTGTAGCGACGCAAATATCGAGCTATGTGCAGATGCCCGCAATGGCGATCGGCGGAGCCGTTACCTCGATGGCCGCCCAGAACATTGGCGCCGGGAAATGGGATCGAGTGACCCGCATTACATGGTCGGGCGTGGCAATGAACATCATCATGACGGGGATTATCGTCGTCTTCCTGCATCTGTTCAACCGTCAGGTCGTCGGACTCTTCCTGCCCACGGAAGGCAAAGCGATTGATATTGGCGTCCATATTAACAATATAACCTTATGGTCATTTATCATTTTTGGCATTTTCAATGTCGTCGCAGGTGTCGTTCGATCCGCAGGAGCCGTGATATTCCCGCTTATCGTATCTTTCATCGCATTGTTGATCGTACGGATTCCACTTGCTACCGTCTTGGCTCACTCCTATGGGTTTGATGTGATTTGGTGGAGCTTCCCGATCAGCTTTACAGTAGCGGTCATTCTGAATGTACTGTACTATCAGTTCGGCAACTGGCGCAAAGCACGAATGATGCCAAGCAAAGCGTAAAGAACCAATCCAAAAGCAGTCTGCTGAGCCTAACAATGGGCTCCCAGGCTGCTTTTTTCGTAAAGACGGACAACCTCCACACGCAAGGCAAAAAGCCGCCCACCCCGCCCTATGGCAGGATAAGCGGCCTTGTAATTAGACCTTAAGGATTAACGGTAATTGTAAACGTTGAAGTCGTATTTTTGATATTTGTCACATTGTTGCTTAACGTCAAATGATTGAAAACCGCTGTGCCAACCGCTGGCCCTTGACCCGCTTCCGGCATATCGTTAGCCCAGATCGCGACTCCCGATTTGGCATCAAAAGCATCGCCGCTCTTTTGAGCGCCCGAGATTGAAACATTGGTGAAGATCGTATCCGTAACCGGATTTTGCGCCGTGCTTCCACTGTAATTCGTTTGGAACATAATGCCGTGGTACGTAGGGTCAATAATATCCACGTCGCTTACGCGAATTCCCTGGAATACCTTGGAGGCTGAGAAGACCCAGATAGCCGGGAACGTTTGGGAGCCCCAGAAATGACCGCCTGCACGCACAATAGAAATATTCTGCAGATTCGTGGTCGGGGATGCGCCAAATCCGTTCATTGGATATCCGAAATCCAAGGAGCTAATTGTGATGCCTGAATAGCATAGCGTATCGGCAATATAAATATTTCTGAACGTGTTGCCATACCCGCCATAGACGGCAAGGCCAGCCGCGCGCCAAGTAAGCAGAGAAGTCAGATTTTCAAAAATGTTATCCTTCTCGTCAGCTCCCCCTGCATCAATAGCAGAGAATAATGCAAAGCTGTCATCGCCAGTAGAACGAGCTTCAATATTCGTAACGAGATTGTTCGTACTGCCATTCGTCATGTTGATGCCGTCTGCGAACGTATCGCGAATCCGCGAATTTTTGATCGTCATATAGTCGGTGTTGGCACCCCAGTAGAAACAAACTTGATGCTCTACCCAAATATTGTCGATCGTCATGTTCGAGACATTCGACAAATCAAACACTTTGCCTGGACCGTCAATACGCGATGTATAGTTTCCGAAGTAAGCAAAGTTGGCAAACGTAGATCCATTCGCCGTAGAAGTTACGGAGAAACCTATATCTGTATTCGATTGGCCCTGTGGTGCAACAAAGCGCGTATACCATGGACCTGCCCCAATGACCTTGATTGATTTGCCATATACTTGGAACTTATTCGATGTCTCATAGTTTCCGGCAGGCAGATAAACCCCTACCAAATTACCGGTTGTGTCCATACGAACTTGATTCAAGGCATTTTGAACGTCTTGATGGGTAAAGCCCGCAGGAATGACGTACTTCGCCGGATCTGGATTAGCGATAGGTGCTACCTGCTCCAGATTAATAAAGTCGATCGCATAGTTGGTCGTATTCGCTGCATCCTTTTGCAGCTTAATGGTGCTGCCAGCAGGAATTGTTGTATCGAACATGATATTGGCTTCATCATAAATATGTCTTGGCGACCCGCTGCCAGGGGAATTGCCAGGCGATGTTTCGGAGCCATACAACCAAGCATACTTGGAGGTCAGGTTGATTGCTTTGGTGAAAACACCGTTCACATAAATGTTCAGTGTATTCGATTGACCATCGCCGCCAGCTGCATCCGGAATAGAGAAGCGTGTCACGAGCGTATTGGTGCTCGCTTTTGTCGTGAATTGCACATAGCTGCCTGTCGTGTTCAAGGTTACCGCTTTACGGCCTGAAGCTTCGCCGGCCAAATCGCCGATCGTACGGTTCGGACCAACAATCGCAGCACCGCCGCCAATGACGCCATCCTCCGCTTCATACATGTCGTAAGGCATATTCGCTCCGCGTCCTACGAAGAAGGATTGTGTCGTTGTATTATTGGCTTGTTTCACAGGCAGTTCGTTGCCGTCAACAGCAACTTGAATCTGGAGATTGTATTTTCCATTCGCCGCTGTCCATGTTCCGAGATTGATGGTGCTTGTCGTTGCACCGCTAGCAATTACGCCCGTGTATGTGCCTGTTGCTGTTTTGACAACTGCGTTGGTCGTCGCATCCTTAAGCGTTAGCGTTACGGTATGCGCTCCACCTGCGGAGGCTGCGATCCCTTGGTTTTTGATCGCTGCGGAGAAGCTGACCGTGTTGCCCGCTGATGGATTGCCAGGCGACCAGCTTATCGCAGAGGCGACTAAATCAGAGCTCGATACCTGATTGACCGTCAAAGGTGAAGCACTCGTAAAGCTGTTGTTCGCTTCATTCTGTTCAATCACGACATTAGCTTCATCCACTTTGGATGTTACCGTATACGTCCCGGCATCCTTGGCGCCGATGTTTACGGAGACATTCGCAGCTGCACCCGCGGCTAATGCGCCGACCGGAGCTGATCCGACCGCTGTCGTGCCTAAGTAGAAATTAACGGTTGTAGCGCCCGAGGCCGCTGATCCGATATTTTTAACCGTAGAAGTCAGGGTAATCGCATCTGTTTCAATCGGGGAACCTGGTGTCCAAGTCGTACCCGTGATGCTTAAGTCCGGATTGGGAGCTGGCGTTCCGATAACTTGAAATTCAGCAATTTGCCCGCCTGTTGAACCGGAATTGGTCGTGATTTTCAGCTGCACATCACTGACTGTAGCCGTGACAGGAATAGTCACCGTATTGCCGGTTGCCGGATTGAATGTGTAAACTGCTGCGGCGACCAGGTTCGTAAAACTCGTCGAATACTGATCATGCCCGAGAACCTGAATCGTTTGCGTACGCGTCGCCCAAGCTGCGTCAGGGTTCAGCTTCAACACAATCGAAGTCATGTTGGCATTCGCCCCCAAGCTTACCGATAATGTATTCGGATAGCTGTTGGCATTGCCTTCCCAGTACGTTGTCACACTGCCGTCATTGGCATTCGTTGGCACGAACGTAAAAATCGAGGACGAGCCGGTAATCGTTTTACCGATAGCCAAATTCGAACCTGTGCCAGGTGAAGGCGTTGGCGTTGGCGTTGCTGTTGGTGTGGCTGTTGGCGTTGCCGTCGGTGTAGCCGTTGGAGTCGCTGTTGGCGTTGGTGTGGAGCCTGTAGTGCCATATACCTCAAGCTCTGACAATTGTGCTGCTGGCCAAGCTGAGTTGGCAGTGAAGTTTAGTTTAATATAACGAACATTGGAACTTGTTAAATTGATTGTAACCGTATTAGCGCTGTTGGCATCAAAAGTATACGTTTGGGAAGCTTGAATCGTCGTATAGTTCACATCATCCGTGCTGCCCAAAACGGAAAGAGTTTGAGTACGTGTTCCCCAATTAGAGGTAGGAAGCTTCAAGACGAGCTGGTTGACTGCACTGACAGTCGCCAAATCAACGCGAATCCACTGTGGAAAGGCATTATTGCTGCTCTCCCAATAAGTCCCTTGATCGCCGTCCGTCACATTGCTGGCGACATAATTTTGATTATAGCCACTTGCCGCAGTTCCCTTGCCTGAAGCCAGATTCGTAGCGGCCGAGGAATGGCCCGAAGCAATAAACTGGGTGAGAATGATTACCGCAATAAGCGTACAGATAAGGACCGATTTATTTTTCCAAAAAGCTCTACGGATAGACATGCCTTGCACCTCCAAGTTGATGTGTGTTGTGAATACATCGGACTACAAGCGAATTGCAACAACCCTTCTTTAGTTATAACCCTCCCTTCCTAAAGTACACGCTTTCATATGCCTAAACACCGTACCTAATGAAGTCACACCCCCTTCTAAAATTTGGCTTTTATTGCTAAATTTGAATGGTACCTATTGCAAATTATACGGAGTGTCCACACCTTTGACGATGACATATATTACGATTAACTGGTCAAATAATATGATTTTCCAGAGGCTGCTATTTTTATGTCATCGCTTCTGGCTAAATGAAAAAACCGTTAGGATGAATGACATCCTGACGGTTTTTTGGGTCTTATGAGTTGGAGAGAGTGTATGTTTATGGACGAAAAGGAACTATGATCCGCTAATTGAGGGGAATCGGGGGAAAAGCAGCATGTAACGGAACTGAGGTCCGCTATTGAAGCGAAAAATACTGATTCCGAGCACAAAATAGTGAAATAGAGGATCGTAGTTCCCTTTGGACTGTGATTTGGCAGTTTTCAGCATATTAGCGGACCATAGTTCCCTTTGAATTGCAAAATGACGCAGAGAGTATGTTTATAGAGCAAAAGGAACTGCTACGATCCGCTAATTGGAGGGAAACCCGCCTTTTAAAGCTGAATAGCAATTATAGTAAATCTTTATGTACTTTAACGACGATTTTCTTGATCGTTTGTCCCTCATGAATTGCGCAATTGGGTCTATGAATATCTGAAGGAAAACAAACCGCAAACATGCCCGGTTTCAGCAGAATTGCCGTTTCCTGTTCAGCAGGATCTGACTCATAGAATGCAATGTCATGCGTTTCAAACTTGTTATCCAGCACCTTGGCACCAGCATGAAGCTTGTAGAAACAAATTTTCTCCTCCCCGCTTACAAGGAACTGTATGTCCGTATACACAGCATGGGATTCCGGCACTTGCTCTTCGAATGGACGAGTCACCGATTCCTGCACATTGGCATACATCAATACTCCGTTATCGCCTTCGAGATCGTATCTACCCAGTTCCTCTTCCCCTAGCTTGCGATTTACAATGTAGTCGATTCCTCTTTGCACCGCTGCAGGCCATAAATGGCGCTCCTCTTGAAAATGCTCCAAATTACTGATGATCATACTTCGAGCTCTCCTTTATCATTCCATTTCAAAAACCTACTTCTACTATAGCTCATAACAGCAAAAAAGACCCACTTTTTAGGGTGAGTCTTCCATTCTGCGATTCAGCTTGCCTATTAAAATTTCTCTTGATTAGCGCCTTCCCAATCGGCCAAAAATTTCTCAATTCCCGCGTCTGTCAAAGGGTGTTTGCTCATGGACTCGATCACTTTGTAAGGCACAGTCGCAATATGCGACCCTGCAAGAGCAGCCTCAATGACGTGTGCGGAGTGGCGCACGCTTGCAGAGATAATTTCAGATTTAATGCCGTGTACTTGGAAAATTTGGCTGATCTCTTTGATCAAATTCATTCCCACTTGGTTGATGTCATCCAAACGTCCGATAAACGGCGATACATACGTAGCTCCGGCACGTGCAGCTAATAAAGCTTGTGTCGAACTGAAGATCAACGTTACATTCGTTGGAATTCCCAGAGAGCGGAATACACTAGTTGCTTGAAGGCCATCCAAAGTCATTGGAAGCTTAATGACGACATTAGGACTAAGCTTAGCAAGCTTTTTGCCTTGCTCAACCATTTCGTCAGCTTTCAATGAAACGACTTCTGCGCTAATCGGCACATCACCGACAATGGAGATGATCTCTTTGACCGTTTCAAAAAAGTCTCTTCCTTCTTTGGCAATCAGCGAAGGGTTCGTTGTTACTCCTGCAACAACACCTAACGCGTGCGCTTTACGAATTTCTTCTACATTGGCTGTGTCGATAAACAATTTCATCCTGTATCCCTACCTTTTCTCCCTTGATGGGCTGTTATTGGAAATACTTCTGTCTGATTTGTTCTACGATTGCTTCTGCGGTAAAGCCATATTCACGAATGACGCGATCGGCCTTGGCGGATGCCCCGAATTTACGGATGCCCACGACGAAGCCGCTGCCTCCCGTAATCTCTTCCCAACCTGCAGGATAAGCCATCTCCATGACAACATTCGCTTGCACATTCGGTAAAAGGACGGCATCTCGCACTTCTTCAGGCTGCTGTTCGAACAATTCGCGGCTTGGCATGGAAATAACACGAGCCCCAATTCCATATTGCGCCAACTGCTTCTTCACGTCAAGGGCAAGGCTTACTTCAGAACCTGTCGCGATAAGCTGTACAGCGGTGGTTTCGCCTGCAGCCACATCGGATAACACGTAAGCCCCTTGATGAATATGCGCAAAAGCAAGCGTATCCGTTCCTGGAAGGACGGGCAGATTTTGCCGCGAAAGTGCGAATACGAAAGGACCTTCCTTCGCCTCCAGCACATACTGCCAAGCTGCTGCTGTTTCGTTCGCATCCGCAGGACGGAACAACGTCAAATCCGGAATCATCCGCAGGGATGGGATTTGTTCGATTGGCTGATGCGTCGGGCCGTCTTCCCCGACAGCGATGCTGTCGTGCGTGAAGACGTACGCGACCGGCAGCTTCATCAGCGCGGACAAGCGAATTGCGCCGCGCAGGTAGTCGCTGAACACGAGGAACGTTCCGCCGAAGGCACGTACACCGCCGTGCAGCAGCATGCCGTTCAGCGCTGCGCCCATGGCGAATTCACGGACGCCGAACCAGAAGTTGCGGCCGCTATAATCCGCGCTGCTAAACGCCGCGGCGTCATTAATCATGGTGAAGTTGGAGCTTGCCAGGTCGGCTGAGCCGCCTACAAGATAAGGTACCCGCTTCGCCAAGCCGTTAATCACTTTGCCGGATGCCGTGCGCGTCGAGATCGCGCCGCTCTCCGGGGTAAAGCGCGGCAGATCGGCCTTCCAATCGGCCGGCAGCTCGCCGCTGCTCGCGAGCAAGAACTGCTGCGCGAGCTCTGGGTAAGCTGCCTGGTAGCTGTTCCACAGCTGCTCCCAGGCAGTTTGAGCTTCTCCGCCCAGCTGCTTGAAGTGGGCGAAATGGCCGTAAACCTCAGCCGGCACATAGAAGTCCGGCTCCAAAGGCCAGCCGAGCGCTTGCTTCGTCAGCAGCAGCTCTTCTTTGCCAAGCGGCGAGCCGTGCGTGCCGCCGTGGCCGCCTTTGCCGGCTTTGTTCGGGCTGCCGTACCCGATCGTTGTTTTGATCTCGATCAGCGTTGGACGCTCGAGATCCGCCTTGCCCTCGGCGATTGCAGCGGAAATCGCCTCGACGTTGTTCTGTTCTTCCACACGTAAGTATTGCCATCCGTAGGATTCAATACGCGTCTTAACATTCTCGGAGAACGACATATTCAATTCACCGTCAAGTGAAATATCGTTGGAATCGTAGAGCACGATTAATTTGCCCAATTTCAGATGCCCCGCCAGGGAGGCAGCCTCAGATGAAACGCCTTCCATTAAATCACCATCACCGCAAATTGCATAGGTGTAATGATCAACGATCGGAAAGCTCGGTTTATTATAAACGGATGCTTGATGCGCTTCAGCCATCGCCATACCTACAGCCATGGCAACGCCTTGACCCAGAGGCCCCGTTGTAGCTTCCACGCCTGCTGTATGTCCGTACTCTGGGTGCCCAGGTGTCCGGCTTCCCCATTGGCGGAATTCCTTAATGTCTTCAATCGTCACATCGTAACCGCTTAAATGCAGCAGGCTGTAGAGCAGCATCGAGCCGTGACCGGCTGATAATACGAAGCGATCGCGATCCACCCACTTGGGATTAGCCGGATTATGCTTCAAGTGCTGCGTCCAAAGCGCATACGCCATAGGCGCTGCTCCCATCGGCATACCGGGATGACCCATCGCTGCTTTTTCAACAGCGTCGATCGTCAAGGTCCGGATCGTATTAATACTTAATGTTTCTAGACTGGCTGTGGCTTGTTTCAACAGAAGTTCGCCTCCATCATTTAAGTTGTAATTGCTGGAACTACTCCTTATTATAAGAGTAGATCTGCCATTCAAATAATTGATAGTTTCGATACTAGGTATAGAAGGTGTCTATATGGTTAATTTTGAGCTGTACAAAGTATTTTATTTGACCGCCAAATCTGGAAGCCTTTCCAAAGCCGCCAAAGAGCTGTACATTACCCAGCCCAGCGTCTCTCACTCGATTAAATTATTAGAGGATCAATTGAAGCTGCAATTATTTGCCCGTACGTCCAAAGGAGTTGAACTGACCAAGGAAGGTTCCGTTTTATTTTCCTATATCGAGCAAGCGTACAATTTCATTTCACTCGCGGAAGCAAAACTGCATGAACTTCGAACCTTTTCCAGCGGGGAAATCAAAATCGGCGGCAGCGACTCTTTGTGCAAGCACTACCTGCTTCCTTTCCTGGAGTCTTTCCATGACCAATATCCACATGTGCAAATCAATCTGGTAAACGGTACCACACCGGAAATTGTGAAACAATTAAAGGAAGGGAAGATCGATATTGGGATCGTCAGGACGCCTATTCTGGATGAGCAGATGCAAGTCCGTGAGGGCATTACCATTCAAGATTGCTTCGTGACCGGACCGAAATACCGCGAGCTGGCTTTAGGTAAGGTGTCGCTTGCTGATCTGCTGAAATACCCGATCATCTTATTTTCGAGCAACAGCTCCTCGCGGAAATTCGTCACCCGTCTATTCAGCGACCATAACCTCATGCTGGAGCCGGAGATCGAGCTGGGCAGCGTGGATCTGCTGATTGAATTTGCGAAGATTGGGTTTGGCGTCTCCTTCGTCACAAAGGAATTCGTCGCGAAGGAACTCGCCGAGGGCAGTTTGTTTGAAGTAAACTTGGACGCTACGATCCCATCAACCAAAATAGGCATTATTACTTTGCGAAATATGCCGCTTTCGACGGCTGCTGCTGCATTTATTGCAAAGCTTGAGAATCCTGCGCTTGGATGAGCGGGTAAGTCAGAAATAAAAATACCCTGCTGATCTCGTTGATCAGCGGGGTATTTTCCAAAACTAAGGTACGAAATGTCAGATACAAGCTATCTACATTCTCAGAATCACTTATTTCAAGCTGTCCAACAACTGCTTAATTTGTGGATTCAGATTTAGGATATTCATGATGGTCGTAAGCGCCTCGGCGCGGGTCGCAGGGTTATTCGGATGGAACTGGCCATCGCCTAATCCGCTAATGATTCCCGCTTTGGAGGCTTCTTTGATTTGCTCCTCGGCAAAAGAGCTATGAATATCGGCAAAGCTTAATGTGCTTTCCTGTTGAACCGAGCGCATATTTACAATGCGGCTGACGATGGCTACCATCTCAGCACGGCTGATCGTTGCATCTGGTTTGAACGAAGAATCTTCGTAACCGTTCAGGATGCCAAGATTGGCCAGTTTTTCGATCACTGTTTTCGCCCAGTGCGTGTTCAGATCATTCAGTGTCAGGTCTCGAACAGGCTTGCCGTCAATTTCGAATACACGGGAAATGAGAGTCGCGAACTCTGCACGCGTTACTTTGCCATCTGGCTCGAAGGTTCCGTTCTCATACCCTTGAACGATACCTATCGCTGCGAATTTGTGAATGAGGTTCCCTGCCCAATGCGCAGCAGGCAAATCTGTGAAAGAAATGGTATTGTTTTGCTTTCTCGCTTCTTCGACTTTGGACTTCAGGTTCTTGATCAACGTGTCCATTTTGACAAGCTCTTGATTAAATACTTCTGGAAGCGCCGGTTTTGTCGGTTCAACCGGTTTTGCAGGTTCCGCAGGCTTAGTCTGCTCTTGCAGCGCGGTTGGCGCAGGTTGACCGTCTGTCTCTGTCGATGAAGAATCACCGTCATCAGCGTTATGTCTAATGATCATAAGTGTATACTGATCCATCAATCCGTCATACGTTGCTCCAATGACTGTCGTACCCTCCCCGAGCGCACTTACTAAACCTTGCGAGTTAACGGAAGCCACAGATGGAGCACTGCTGCTGAAAGTGACGCCGGCCACAGGTTGGGTCTCGCTGTTATCACTGTATTTCGCCTTAACCGTTGCTTGATCCTGCTGGCCTATATTTAGTAGAGATTTTCCGTTCAATGTAATCGAAGACAATGTCGTTTCAGCAGGTTTCGAGTGAATGACCGTAAGTGTATACTGATCCATGAATCCACCATATGTTGCTCCAATGACTGTCGTCCCCTCCCCAAGCGCGCTTACTAAACCTTGCGGATTAACAGTAGCCACTGTTGGAACCGTACTGCTGAAAACGACACCGGAAGCAGGCTGACTCACGCTGTTATCACTGTACGTCGCTTGAATGACGGTTTGGTTCTGCTGGCCGATATTCAGTGAAGTTTTCCCATCCAATTTGATAGAGTATAATGTCGTTTCTACAGGTTTAGCTTGCACAGTGACAGTGCTTTGCGATGTAAAGTTTCCATCCACTGCAGTCGCCGTAATCGTTGCCGTACCTGATTTGATACCAGTAATAACAGCCTTGTCACCTCTGGATACAAGTGCTGCGACCGCAGAATCGCTTGTGTTCCATGTGACCGCCTGATTGCTCGCTGTAGCAGGCAGTACTTTTGCGGTAAGCTCGGCGGTCTGTCCTTCATAGATCGTTAGATTCGCATTCGTGACTTCTACGCCTGTAACTGGAATAGCATCGCTATCTTCCTTTTCTGCGCCGATCAAGTTCGGCATTGTTTCTTTTGCCTGCGAATCGGCAACCATGGCGTCTTTAAGAGCGGCGGAGGGATTGGCTCCCTGCGATCCAACAAGGATATTCACAATGGACTGATCTGCAGCAATGGCTGCATCCGAGGAAAGAATGATTCTCGTCACGCCATTTGCCGTCTCATTGCGCAGCACTTTGACGCCGGGTTGAGCAGGTTCCACGGATGTGACCGACAAGTCATTTGTCTGGATCTCAAGGTCCATCGCTTTGGCATCCGATTTCAGCTCACTGATGGACAGCTCGTATCTTTTTAATTGCTGCGTAGTTGAAGAGATGACTTTGGTTAATTTCAAATTTGCAGCATCCGGCTTGTTTTGATCTTTTTGCTGGATAAACATGCCGTTAATTACCTTGGAATCTCCAATCGTCGAATTGATGCCCAAGCCTGTGAGAACAGTTGCCGCCAAATCCTTGGTCGTGCCGCCTTGCAGCAGTTTCTCCTTCCCGACATCCGTAGCTACCGTTCTTCCGTTCGCCGTCATGAATGTAGTCGTTGACAGCGGTGAATCTTGACCGTGCGAGGTGGAGCTTCCTAACGTACGATTGGCATTCTCTGTGCCTCCTCCATGGTCAGGCAGAATCACCAGGAGCGTATCTTCGAGCAGATCATTATCTTTCAAAGCATTGTAAATCACGCCTACGTTCAAGTCGGTTTTCGTTAATTGCTCATAATATTTTTTCGTATAAAAACCGTATTTGTGCCCCGCCTCATGATCCATATCATCCAAATGTATGAAAATGACGGATGCATCGACGGCTTTCCCGCCTGCTGCATACTGAGCGAAGGCAGCCGCATTGCCTTCATCGTCCGAGGGGTAGTCCTCAACACCGACAGACGGTTCAATATGACCAGCAAAAATGTTGTTCCAAGTTAAAAAAGCGGCTAGCTTCGTTTCAGGCATAACTGATCTTACTTTTTTAAAGAATGACGGATAAGGGGAGGCTTCATCATAGGTATAAGCTTCGCTGATGTCATTATCAATCTTATGTTTACTGTAATCGACGCCAGATATCATCGCGCCCCAGTTCGGTGAAGAACTGGATGGCAGCGTTGTTTTGACGGTATAGGAGACAGCGCCATGATCAATGATGTTTCTAATCGATGGGATATTTAGGCGGCTTCCGACTGTCTCCTTGACGGAACTTGCGGTTTCCCAATATGGCGCATTGGGCGAAACCGAAACGCCTCCACCGTCGATCCCAATGACAACAACACGTTTATAAGGAGTAAATTTGGCTTTGTCGGCGATTTTTTGTAAAACTTCGTCAGAGTTGCCTCGGACTTGGGCCAAAACAATATCCCCAACCGTCACATGGCCGTCCTTATTGAGATCTTCAGCCGCTTTGGAGTGGATTTGAACAGTACCAGCCAGCTTATTCAAAGATTCAATTTCTATTTTATTCCCACCATTATAGAAATCCGCGTTCTTCACTTCAATGGTTCCTTGACCTGAAGGGGCTTTCGTTTTGAAGATCAGCTCGGAAATTCTGGAATTGGCGAATTCAAGCGGATTGGTGTTGCTGTAAACGATCCCCCCAGGCAAACTCAGCTTCACGATTCCCGGCACGGAAGTGTCAATGGAAGTGGCGCGCGACGCACTGACGAACTCAAATAAATGACTGTCATACGCGAGTTCAACATCTGCTTTATCAATCACTTTGGTCATGTCCGGTGTACGAAGATCCAAGTTGTAGTTGAATTGCGAGCCCTGAACGGTATGCTGTGCGCCTATCAAGTTCAGAGAGCCATTGAATTTTTCAGGGGCAAGGGGAGGAATAGCGTTATAGGCATCTAAAACTTCTTGCGCGGTAACAGCTCTTCGCAAAATCTGAAAATCATCAAGTTGAGCTTTCAAATTGGCCTCATAATTGCCGGTACCGTCATTGCCAAGCATCGTCGACAGCCCGGAATCCAGCGTTCCTGTCCGTCCAGAAATGTCTACTGCGCTTGAAATGTTGTTATATTTACTTCCATTCGTTATGTTCACCGTTACAGGGTTTCCGTCTTTATAAAAATCAACGCGTCCAGAAGTTCTATCGTGCGAAATTGCGATGTGATGCCAAGCCCCGTCCACAACGTTAGGAATAGATGCATCCATTCTTGAACCGCCAGCCGTATTATAGTTCCACATTAGGCGCGTGTCCTTTAAAGCGAGGATATAGCCGACATTGCTTCCGCCATTCCAGTCTTTATTCGAGATAATCGGAGGGTCTGATGAAACACCATTCGATTTCACCCAGAAAGAAAAAGTGAAACTCGTTCCGGTTCCAAACTGAAGATTGCCCGGATTACCTAAGTTCACATATTGCTTAGCTCCGTTTGAAGAATCAATATTCAGCGCACGGCCGATCCGTCCTAGGGCATAAGACAAGCTCCCTACAGGGGTTGCAGTTAAAGGATTTTGCGAACTATCCGTCAAATTGTCCTCAAAAAGCATGTGCAGGGCATAATCAGAGGGGGTGATTGCGGCAGATGCAGTGAGAGAGTTTCCAAACAGAGGAATGTTTGGCGTTGCGACGACCGTAGTTGCTAGCGTAATAAATAGCACTTTTTTAAAATGAATAAACATCCTAATGCCTCCAATTCGTTTAAAATAATATTTCCAAGCCTAAGAAACAAACAAAACCAAATTAATTTAATGTTATTTATTTGATTTATTTGTTTTTAGTTGTTTCTATTATATTATAACAACATTCTCGCAGTGTAAATTCTTTGTTAAATTATTGTTAACATACATAACATATACACGAACATTTCATTACCAATTTATTACTTGATCGGATTGTTGACAGAATAACCGGAATCAATCTAGATCAATCGTGTCAGATAACTTCCCATTAAGCAGCGACCTCCCACACCAATTTACGTACCGTCCGGTATGCGGCGCTCCTTAGGTTCACGCAGTAGCTTGTCGATACTGATCTGAAAAGAATAAAAAAAGGAAGACGGATATGAAACATTCCTCAACCTTTTGGCCGTTTTCGATCTTATGTAGGTCATCACGCGCATCCAGTAGTCTCACCCGAGCGCTGAATTTCAGCCTCTCAGCCTCCAATTATGAAGAATTCGCTCTTTTCTCCTCCTTTAAGGCTGTTTTTCATCCTTAAGAAGACCAGCTCGCGCTTTCCGCCCACCTTAGGACTGTTTTTCAGCCTCTCAGCCGACAATTATGGAGAATCCGCTCCTTTCCCCTCCAATAAGGCTGTTTTTCAGCCTTACGGAGCTCAGTTCGCGCTTTCCGCCCACCTTAGGGCTGTTTTTCAGCCTTACGGAACTCAGCTCAAGCTCTCCACCCACCTTAGGGCTGTTTTTCAGCCTCTCAGCCGCTAATTCGGGAGAATCCGCACCTTTGCACTTAAAAATGCGAAAAAAACACGCCCATCTGCCTACAAGCAGCTGGGCGCGCCTTTACAAACAAACGATCGCTTTAATCACCTTAGACTCCGGCTTGAGCCAAGTCTCAAACTCCCCGATCATGTCCTCGAAGGAAGCACGGTGCGTGATGTAGCTCTCAATGTCAATGACTCCCGTCTGCATCGCTTCACATACGGTGTCGAAATCTTCCATCGTTGCGTTGCGGCTGCCCATAAGCGTCAGCTCCCGCTTATGGAAATCCGGATCATGGAACGTGATATCCGCCTTCACGAGGCCAACGTACACCAGCTTGCCGCCATGCGCGACAAGTCCGAAGGAGTCCGTCATCGACCGCGCGTTGCCAGTCGCATCGAAGACCACCGTCGGCATATCGCCGTTCGTTAGCTCAGCAAGCTGCTCCTTCGGCTGCTGCAGCGCATTCACGGTCTGATCGACGCCTGCCCACTTGCGGCAAAATGCCAACCGCTCGTCGTTGATGTCCATCGCGATGACGGTCGCGCCAAACTGCTTCGCCAGGATCATGACGCCAAGTCCGATCGGCCCTGCGCCAATGACGAGCGCAGTTTCACCGGCGCGAAGCCCCGATCTTCGCAAAGCGTGAGCTCCGATGCTAAGCGGCTCCAGCATCGCTGCTTGATCCAGTGTCAGCCCTTCAGTCTTAATGAGATGGCTGGCAGGAATAGCAACCAGCTCTCTCATTCCTCCATCCATATGCACGCCAAGCACTTTCATATCGGTGCAGCAGTTCGTATTGCCATTGCGGCAAGCAATGCATGTTCCGCAGTGCATATACGGGACGACGCTGACTAGATCGCCAGCCTTCAGTCCCAGGACTCCTTCGCCAATCTCCTCGACATAACCGGAGAGTTCATGACCAAGCACACGCGGGTAGCTGAAAAATGGCTGATTCCCTTTATAGGCGTGTAAATCCGTCCCGCAGATGCCGATTCTTTTGATGCGAACGATGGCTTCGCCCGCTTTTACAGTAGGCTCCTGCATCTCTACAAGGTTAAGCTGCTCAATCTGATCACATACGATCGCTTTCATCCAAACCTCCCCCTTACACGTAAGTGTTCTCGTTATATTCAGGTCTTCCGCTTATCCATGACTTGTTGCGAATTGGCTCCAAAATGTCCAGCACTTCTTGCAGCAGCTCGTTATCCATAGGCTCATCCGTCCATGCGATGTTTTTGCGAATATTCTCCGGGCTGGCCGTACTGACGAGTGTCGTTGGAATCCGCTCGTTCGCCGTTGTGTATTGCACCGCCAGCTTCGCGATGTCAGCGCCCTTGCTTGCGCAGTGCTCCGCCGCCTCCTTGCAGAGCCTCTGAATGTCAGCCGGTGCAGGATGCCAGACAGCAGCGGGTCTAGTGCTCAGCAGTCCCATAGATAGCGGCGATGCATTCACCAATCCAACCCCGTGCTGCTCCAATAGTGGAACTACATCCAGCAAGGACGTGTCATTCAAAGCATAATGACAATAGGACAAGACAGAATCGAACTCTTTCACAGCCAGCGACTTCTCAAACACAGACAGCGGCAATCCGGATACGCCGAAAAAGCGAATTTTTCCAGATTGCTTTAATGCATCCAATGCAGGGAAGGCTCCCTCAGCAACCTCATCAAAAGCCACAAATTCAATATCATGCAAATATAAAATATCGATATAATCCGTATAAAGCCGTTTTAAGCTTTCATCGACGCTGCGAATGATTCGCTCCTTCGAGAAGTCGAACTCGGCGTCGCCGTAACGCCCTGCTTTCGTTGTCAAAATAAAACGATCTCTGTCTATTTGCGCAATAGCTTTGCCTAATACCGTTTCCGCCTTGGTTAAACCGTAATAGGGGGACACATCAATTAAATTCATTCCTAGATCAACTGCTGTGTGAACCGTCCGAATGCTTTCTTCCTCGTTGGTTTCACGGAAGAGGGAGCCCAGCGAGGAGGCGCCGAAGCTCAATACCGAGACATCCAGCCCTGTTTTGCCCAGTTTACGATATTTCATAGTTTATAGAACTCCTTTGCATTTAGTCCAAATAGACGGTCATTATCGTGCTGTGTCCAAGATTCCGGCAAGGCGTGCGTCAGTACTCCGACGACTTCATCATAATCAGCCGCTAGCAAGCATACAGGCCAATCGCTGCCAAATAATACCCGCTGCGCTCCGAATACTTCCAAAACATGCCGGATGTATACCGTAAAATCTTCTTTGACCCAGCTCGTATGGTTCGCTTCCGTCACCATGCCCGAAAGCTTACAGTACACGTTCGGATGCTTGGCGATAGCTGCCATCTGGCTTTTCCAAGGCTCCGTAGAGCCATCCCCAATCCGAGGTTTCGCGATATGATCAATGACTGCCCGCAACCTCGGGACCTGGCCCAAAAGCTCAACAACCGCCGCTAATTGCTCTGATTTTACAAGCAGATCTACGGGAACATCCTCCTCGGCAAAATATTGCAGGGCTTCAACAAAATGAGGCTCTAGTATTCGGTTCGCATCCGGCATTTCTTGAATCATGATTCGGAAGCCCACATATTTGGGATGCTGGCTGATTCTTTTATACTGCGTAAGAACGTCGGGATCATTTAAATCAAGCCAACCTACCACACCTGCAATCGTATCTGTTTCTTCGCTTAAGTTTAATAAATAGTCTGTTTCTTCTAAGGTTGGCGCCGCTTGAACGACAATCGTTTGACTCACATCCTGTTGATGCAAGATGGGCAACAAATCGTCTGGCAGAAAATCACGATACAAGACCGGCAAATCCGTCGTTAACCACCCATAATCGCCTCGATCTATTTTCCAGTAGTGCTGGTGTGCATCAATTCTCATAGCGCGCTCCTTTTCATAACCTTATTATGGTATCGCTTTCTTCTATTGTATCATCAATAAAATCATATGAAATATTGATATCTAGCACATTTATACGTTTTTTTGATATCATGAAGTAAATCTGTATCCAGAAGGAGCTCACCATGCATCCCATACGTAAAACATTCGATACGAACGAGTCCTTCCCGTTCTCTTTTGCTTATAAAAACACAAAAAGCTCGCTAAGCGAGCTGCCTGACCATTTTCACGACTGGTATGAAATTGTGTATGTGTATCGTGGGCAAGGTACGTTCTTCATTGATCACACTTTTTATGATATGAAGCAAGGCGATCTGTTTCTCATCCCAGGCAACACGATTCACCGAGCAACGCCGGACAAAGAAATGCCTGTTACGTCTACAGCGATTTATTTCAGCCCAAGTCTGGCGCAGGCCCCTAATCTTGATGAGGCATTCTCGTATTTACGCAATTTTGAGCAAGCCGCGGAGCTGCGCAATTACAAATTTGAAACGCTGCTTCCTCAACGTCGGCAGATCGAATTTACGTTGGAGTCCATACAGATAGAACTGAAGCATTCGCATTTAGGCCAACGCCAAGCCATTTACTTGAAGCTTTTGGAGCTTCTGCTCTATTTGCAGCGTGAGCTGGGGCCTGAACGCAAAACAAGCAATGGAGACTCCTCGGTTGGTCCCCTATGGATGCGAGATATTTTGCTTTATATTGAGCTGCATTTTTGCGACGACATCCGTTTAACGTCCCTAGCGAAGCAAGCTTCTGTCTCTCCTGCCCATTTCAGCCGGGTATTCAAGCAGTTGATTGGGATGAATATTACCACCTACCTGATGACCAAAAGAATCATTCGTGCGAAGCAGTTGCTGAGCGAAAGTGACGTCAACATCGGTATTATCGCCGAAATGTGCGGCTTCGAAAGTCTGCCTCATTTCCACGCCATGTTCAAAAGAATGCTCGGCATGACGCCGGCTGCTGCGAGAAAGGCCATGAGATAAGCCCAAGGCTCCAGCATTCAGATCAGCTTAGATCCATTGGATTCGTTCGTTTCCTCAGACAATATTGCTTTCTGTAATAGTCCAATGTTTCTCTCAAGCCATCCCTTAGGCTATATAACGGACTCCAGTCTAACCCAGCGAGAGCGGCCTGATTATCCAATCTGCTGTGGACGATATCTCCCATTCGAACGGGTACATAAACTGGATCGAAGTGTGTACCGCTAATTTCGCACATTTCCCTCAAAAGCACATTGACACTCGTTTGTTCATTGCAGCTAATATTATAGAGTCCATGACTGCCATTGTTCAGAGCGGCTATATTCGCGCGAACAATATCTTTGACATATACAAAATCTCTCGTCTGCTCCCCATCGCCATAAATCAACGGTTGTTTGCCCTCCAGAAGCTTGTCTACGAAAATGGAAACTACACCACCCTCGCCCTTCGGATCCTGCCGAATGCCATATACATTCGCATAGCGCAATATCGTATAATCCAGTCCATAGAGGGAGGCATAGGTTTCAATATACTGCTCTGGCGCTTGCTTCGATATTCCATAGAAAGAAAGCGGTCTTAACGGGTGGACTTCGTCCAAGCCCAAGTACTGCGGTGTACCATATACGGCTGCAGAGGATGCGTAAATGATCTTTCGCACACCGTGCACGCGACATTGCTCCAGCACCGCAATCGTGCCGAGAATATTAATCTGCGCATCCAGCATAGGATTCGCAAGTGAAGTTTGAATATCGATTTGAGCTGCATGATGTATAACCACTTCCGGTTGTGAAGCAGCGAACGCCTCAGCTAATCCATGATCAAGCAAATCGCCATGATGGAAGATCGCCTGTGAATTAAGATTTTCTTGACGACCAGTCGTCAAGTTATCCAAAATATGTACGTGATGCCCGAATTGAATTAATTCATCGACGATATGAGAGCCTATAAAGCCGGCTCCGCCGGTAACCAAAATGCGCATGGTACACTCTCCCATTTTGTTAACGTAAACAAGGTAGAATATGTTCTCTCCTATTATATAGGATAATTCGCAAACTACGAAGAAAACTATAGCCTTCCATGAGAAAAAAAGGGCCTTTCCCATAGGTCACATGACCTGCTGGGCAGCCCTCTTCAATGATTTATTCCTGCTGTAGTACATGCTTCTCTTTCGAATTCAACGCTGCTGGTTTCCGATGATAGAGCCCATAGTAAAGGATCGAAGAACAAGCAACGACAAGTCCCGCGACAAAATACATCGTATGGTAGTTTGTTTTGGAAGCAATCGTGCCGAGAATGTAGGATCCGATCCCATAGCCAACGTCAAAAAGAACGTAATACGTGCCTGTGGCAAGCCCTCTGCGATGAGCAGGCGCTGCTTGTATCGCGATAGTTTGAAAACTCGGAAGAAGTGCGCCGAATCCAAGTCCAAGCAACACAGCTACCAGCAAAAAGAGGAGGGCGGATTGCGTCAAGCTAAGCCCGATCATACCCACTGTAAATAAAATAATGCCTGGATACACTAGCCGATTGGGACCATAACGATCAAACCATTTACCAATAAAAGGTCTAGATATGACAATAGCCAAGGCAAATACCATGAAAAAATAGCTGGCATACGATTCTAAACCAATAGCCTTCGCATAAACGGAAAGAAACGTAGTAATCGCCCCATAGGAAAAGGCTAATACACTGCCCGTCAATGAAATCGGCAAAGCGCTTGGTTCGATAAATTTCCTCCAGCCTTTGGCTGCGATCGCTTTGGTGTTAACGACTCTTTTGGGAAGGCGGATGAACAGCCCGCAAATAAAGGCCAGAAATCCAAGCAGGATGCAAACGCCAAACAAGAGGTTATTATTATGAGTTTGCGTAATTGTCAAACCAATAAACGGGCCCACGACCATCGCCAGACTCATAAAAAGACTAAAATACCCAATCCCCTCACCCTTGCGGGATTCGGGCACTAACTCAATCGCAATAGCCCCCGTAGCGGTGGCTGCCATACCAAAGCTGATGCCATGGATAAGTCTTAAGCCTAACAATACATAGTATTGATGCACGAATGGATACATAGCCGCACATAAGATAAATAAGCTAAGCCCGGCAATAACAATCTTTTTCCGATCCCATTCATCCATCCATTTGCCAGTTAAAGGTCGAAAGATCACGGTTGAGAAAATAAATACCGTCATCACCAAGCCAACCTGCTGCTGACCTCCGTGCAGCGTTTCCGTAACAAATATCGGCAGGGTGACGGCCAGAATGTAAAAAGTCATAAACAAAAAAAAGCTGCTGAAACAGACAGCAACAAAGCCACGGTTCCATAATCTGTTCTCTTCGCTCATTGCCGAGCCTCCAGTTCCTTGATGCCTTCGTTAGCTTTATTCGTAACCTGGCTAAGCATATTGCGCAGTAGCTGCACCTGCTCTTCCGAAAATTGACTCAGCAGAGAAGCAATAACCCTACGTTCAATCGGGGTAAGAATGTCATTCAAGGCTCTTCCTTGATCTGTAATATACGTCAAAAAAGATCTTCTATCCGTCTCATTGGCTCTTCTCTCTACTAAGCCTTTTCTCTCCAGTTGATCGAGAATACGCGTAATATTCGTTTGATCCTTTTCTGCTCGAATCGCCAGCAGCTTCTGCGTAATGCCATCCTCCTCCACCAAGCGGCTGAGTACGACCCATTGCTCAGTTGTGATATCGTAAGGTTGAAAACTACCATTCAACAGTTGGGTCATTCTACGCCCTGCGTGGTTCAAAACAAATCCAAAAGAGCTTTCCATTTTCATACCATTTCACTCCTGTAAATTTAGATGCTATAGCAATTATATTACTAGCAAGTAAATGTGTCAACAAGTATGCCGCCTGCAATTTCCCTTTTAGGCTGTTTATTCCGGGTAAATAAAAAAAGAGTTAAGCGATTTGCTTAACTCTTTTTTTATGATCTTAGATACCGGCGAGAGGACTCGAACCTCCACGGTTTCCCACTCGATTTTGAGTCGAGCGCGTCTGCCATTCCGCCACGCCGGCCTAATGCGTTCATGGTGCCGTCGAGAGGACTTGAACCCCCAACCTACTGATTACAAGTCAGTTGCTCTACCAGTTGAGCTACAACGGCTTATTTAATTAAGAAATGGTGGCTTTGGACGGAATCGAACCGCCGACACGAGGATTTTCAGTCCTCTGCTCTACCGACTGAGCTACAAAGCCTTGATGTTGTTAATTGGGGTCCCCGGAAAGTATTCGGAAATTGCTTCAAAGCTTCACGTCACTTTTTGGGGTTGGGTGGCGGAGCTGACGGGATTCGAACCCGCGGTCTCCTGCGTGACAGGCAGGCATGTTAGGCCACTACACCACAGCTCCACATGAAAACTTGTTAAGGCGAATTTATGGTGAACGCTGACGGGATCGAACCGCCGACCCCTACCCTGTCAAGGTAGTGCTCTCCCAGCTGAGCTAAGCGTTCATGGGAATTGTTGTACCGGGCCCACGCAAAGTAATCGGAATATGCTTCGTCAGCAATACGTCACTTTGTGGGGATTAGATGGTGACCCGTAGGGGACTCGAACCCCTGTTACCTCCGTGAAAGGGAGGTGTCTTAACCACTTGACCAACGGGCCTGATTTTCTAACAATGAACCCTTCGGAGGTGGCAAAAAAAATACCCCATAAGGGAAACCTGCTTGGCAACGTTCTACTCTCCCAGAACCCTGCGGTTCAAGTACCATCGACGCTGGAGGGCTTAACGGTCGTGTTCGAGATGGGAACGCGTGGGTCCCCTCCGCCATCATCACCAAACA
>NZ_JABMKZ010000058.1 GCF_013204855.1 Paenibacillus alba
GAAGGAATTACAATGGAGAGAGTAAAAGAAATTGCTCATTTAATAAATCACGTTACTTGAAAACCATGATATCCCTTTCACCTACTCGACACATGTGGAGTGCTGTGTGTTGTTGGTTAGGAGTAGTGTTTTGGAGCCACATTTACCTGCTTTAATAAATAGCTACTTTGCCCGAAGTTTCTAAAGTTCGGGCTATATTTGTTATAACCAAAGTAATTAATTCAGCGCAGGGCATTTGATGAGGCTTCCGTTCGTCGGATGGAGAATAGTTTTATATAATCATTAGTAGAGTTGATGTTCATCCGAACAATATCAAGACAGGTCAATTTCATTGACGTGAAAGGACTGCAAGCGAGGCATTCAGGAAGGTTCTCGACTGCCCTTCATAAACGAGCAACGGATGGTAACTCTTACGCCAGCGCTTCGTGTGAGGCGTCGAAGCGTAGGAGTTCCTTATTTCTATTTGATCATAAACATCAAGATGATGACGGGCACAGACGGGGGCTCCGGAGACAGCTGGAACACGGCAGGCTATTCGCTCCACTAGGAATTTGACGAGTTGGAGAAGGCCGGTATCCCGCCGCTTCATGTTCTTCAGATGACAACCCTGAAAGGGGCTGGATTTCTGGACCGGATGAATGATAGGGGGACCGTGGATACTGGCAGAAACGCCGATTTGGTCCATCTGGACGCCAACCCTATAGAAAGCGTACAAAATCTTCATGGTATTAACGCTGTGATACGGGCGGGTGCATACCACGATAATCAAAAGCTAAGCTCAATGAAGGAAAGGCTTGGAACAAAATAGAATCTAAGGCCAAAATTATCCGCATGATGACAGAGGATCCTGCAAATTTTTATGATATGGAATTTTCAATAGCTTTGTGTTGTTCATTGTTTTCAAATGCCACAGTAAGACGTGGTAAAGGTATACCTAACTTTTTTGCTTCTCTCACAACTTCAAGTACCGCAAAACCTGCTTTAGTATTGTTGTATTCGATGAAAAGTCGTGGTAAGCTGCCCTTTGCAAAAATAACCTTGTTAAAAAGCGTACCGAGAAGTGCTGGTGGAATCTTAGTTAACAGTAGAGAAATCGTATCAATCTTTGCACCTCTTGCTTTAAGTACAGGGATAATTCCTCTCATATTCTTACCAACATTTGCGAATGAGTCACTATGATTCATGAGTGCTGGAAAACTTCCCAGTTTTAACACCTCGGTCTCTATAGCCGCATTCATGGCAAAGTGATTCCATAGCCAGTTTTGCATATCCTTTATCCAACTAATTTTAAAATGGGCACTTTCAAATAGTTCTTTGACCTTGTTGTTAATCTGTTCAGTGCCTACCCGTGGTTTTTCCAGAAATAGCATTTTCAAAAAGCCACCTCTAAGCCTATTGTCCGTGATGCCGCCGCCTCCTCCTGGGAACCCAAAGACAACATTGTTCATAGATAATGGTGAGATCGATGATTTCAAATCTTGCCAAACGTTATTGAATATTAGGACAGGGGTGTTTCCAGCAGCAGTCGATAGTAATTGTGCTGCTTCTGGAAGTTGTTCCGTGTTGACACTCACAATAATGAGATCATAATGAATAAGCAACCTGAAATTACGGACAAAACAAGGCAAACATTTATAAATGTATTCTGTGATTTATATAGCCAAAAACCAATTGAAAAAATATCCATTCAAGAGATTGCTAACCAATCAGGATATAATCGCAGTACATTTTATCAATACTTTACGGATATCTATGAGTTGTTGGACTGCGTTGAAGAGCGTGTCTTGAAATCCATTAACGAGGAAATGGCAGGCAGAGAGTTTTCTACACATACTTTACAAGATGCACTTCAATGCTTGGAAAATGCAGAGGAAATTTCAGTTCTTAAAGCCCTCTTGGGCGACTATGGTTCTGTTCATTTTGTTGAACGCCTGAAAAGAGAAATTCCCTTTGAGAGATTGATTGTGGACTTTCCAACAAATGATGTCTTAGCACCATACATAATTGAGTTTTACATATCAACATTAATATCTATGTTTCGCCTTTGGATACGCAACGGCAAAGATCTATCATCGGAAGAATTGGTCAAGTTGGTAGATAGCCTATTTGCAAATGGGATAACACCGTATCATATCTTTGGCATGGTCAATCCGCGGCGCCCTGATTCGAAAAAGTAAGGGGACGAGGAGAAAGAGAATGAGGGACTTTAATATCGGCTCATCTTGCCATTTGGCAGGTATCATTGGCGCATTCTTGATATACAGGGTAATACGGCCTTGATTTTAACTGAACACATGATCGAACAACACTCCTATATTACTGACAATGAAAAAAATACGGTGAGCGGCAGTATGAAGTTGATTTTATCAATCAAACGGCAAAATCAATAAATTACGAAACCCGCCCATGTTAAGTGCGAGGTATGGATGTCACGGGCTTAAAAGCCTTGTAGGTAAGGGATTTTGGGGTTTACGGGTTGGAATCTGGTGGCTCTAAAATCCCTTTTTATTACCCGCAGGAACATGTAACTGGGTGGATTGAGCGGCATACAGAGTGGATTAGATGTCATTGCTTGCTGACAGAAAAGGTTAGATGTAAGGCTCTTATGAGAGAGTAGATTAGACGTGCACCCTATTAGGCGATATTTTTGTGATTTGATTTTTGGAGGTGTTGAATATAGGAAGGCAATCTGATTATCATAACAATCTAAATTCGAATCCATATGAAATAGACCCGGATATTATTAAGGGGAGAATTGGTAAAGAGGCAATTAATGCTGACGAAATTGCGGCTTACCTTACAAAGTATTCTAGAAGGGGTGTTACATTTAGCGGGAAAACAATTAGGAGGCTAATCAATAAAATATGTGATTTAAGTGCTGGGATCTTAAAAGTTACAGATTTTCAGGTTTCTAGAGATAACAATGAAGCTATGTATTTAATCCAGCCAGAATACCAAGGGTTTATTCTTCCATTAATAGATTCTAGATATTTGCTTGACAATAAAAACGACAGAAAGCTCAGTACGAGAGAAGAATTGTACAGTGATCTAGTAGTTAATCTTGAAACTTATATGTCTGAAAAAGATTTAAAAATAATCGAATCAAATCCAGCGTTTATGAATGCTAAATTGGAGTGTCTGCTATCGGAGAGCATTAATAGGCAAATTTTAATATTAATGCAAAATCTGTTTCATTCAGATGAAGTATTGCGGTATAAGTTGATGGAGAAAACACTTGACACTTTGATTGAACTAAATCGAATTTTTATGAAGCAGGAGACGCGTATTTCTTCGTCAAAATTAGTTTATGGGCGCGCTTTCGATGAAAGTGCTGATGGTGAGTATAAGAAGAACATGCTTCAAGCCGATGGGCTGGCACAATTCATTATTCAACTCTTAGGTTTGAAGATGCATGGTGAAAAGTATGAAGATCTAAGTGATGATGAAAAACTTAGTTATCCAGCACTTTGGGCAGCAGCACAAATGTATGATTTTGAAATTAAGCCAGAAACTGATGCGGGAAAAGAACTTAACAAAATCAGTGCTGCTATATCAGATAATGAGAAATTTAAAACTCTTGTAAAAAAAGCAAAGGAGATACTCAACCTTGATGATCCACGAGAATTTTTTATGTTCAAGGATATAATAAGATTGTCAGCTGCATATTACCTTATGCCATTAGTAGATGATGACGATTATAAAAATATAATAAAATTTACAGAAAATGCTATCTCTAATGATAAATGGGATGTGCTGCGAAAGTTGTATTGCAACGATGAGTGGGCGAATGATAAAACAATTCGGGAACTGAGAAGAATTAATGAACTCAGAGGACTCCACCACTGGACAACCCCTGAATGAGATATTTCCTTTGGCAATAACACTTAACTTATTTACATTAGAATCAAGCTTCAACACTGTGGCTTAGTGATAATGAAAAAATAAGAGACTGGAGTGTAATGCCATGGAAAAATGTAGTGTTATTTATGTAAAGTACGAGCCATCAGATACTATTGAGAAACAAGGAAAAAGGAGTTCTATTGAGAAGTATCTAAAACAGGGCTACTATATCAAAGAATCCCGAAATGGTTATTGGGTTTTAGTAAAACCCGTACAGGTAAACATTAAAATTAGCAATTCTTCGGGAGCTAGGACTTTTAATATAAAGCAGGATATACTCGATCTTTATAAGAAAGATAGAATTTCAGGGAAATTAACCGATAAATTTGAAAAAGATATACAAATGGAGAAGATTAGTATATATATGGATGCGGAAGGTGATTACGAAATCAGAAAAGAGATTAACAAAAACAAAGGCGTTTGCTCGTAACAATAAAGCTAAATATAAAGAGTTGAACGTTTCTCAGCCAAATAAAGCAAGGCACCCTACGCCCAAACTTCGTAGAGTGCCTTGCTTGCTTTATCGTTATCCTTCTACATCCACCGTCACGCCGTACTTGAATTCTACGGTGAACTTGTCCCCGTGGAACCGTGACTTTCTCAATCAGCCGCCTGACCAGTTGCTCGTCGTATTTGGTAATGGTGGTGGGCTGCTCCTGTAGAAATGCGCTCATGTCGGCGATTCGATTGCGAAGCTCGTCCCGACCTGCGTTTTCTACTTGAACCTTTTGCTTCTGCTCGCGCAGATGGTAGATTTCCTCCGGCGGAGCACCTCGCCTTAGTTGCCACTAATAATCATCTGGGCGAAGCTGCAGTTTTTGGTATGCACGACGCGGCGTCTGATCGATTCTACTTGCACCTGCATGAAAATTTCAAACGGGATAAAAGCCTCGTGGTTGTTTTCAACATAATATCGGGGAACAAGGCCATTATACTTAACCCGCTTTTTGGTTATAAAATCAACCGTGTTTGTTGTGCTATTGTGTGCCATAGTGGGAAGGGTTCCTATCAAATTACATTTGGATGTTTATTTCTTTTTTTTGATGTGGTAAAAATGAAGATATAAAAACCGCCCAATGTGAATTGGACGATTGATAAAATGAAATGTACACATTTTCACTTTGAAGAGAGGTGCTTTATGGGAGAATGGGCAAAACCTAATAATTTTTCTGCTGCCTTTAGATTAACTAGTTCGAAATATGCTGATGATCAATCAATTGAGTATGTCGCAACTGACTGAAGCCGATCCAGATGAAATCTTTATGGAGAGGGATATAAGGCTCCGCTACGACTGGATGCTCAGGGCACAGCAAGAAAGTAATGCATATCGACATAAGATACAGTAGGTGATGGAATGGTTGTATAAAAATGAATAGCTTATATTAAAAATATTAAGTGTCATATTCATATGATGGGGAACCGGATTAATTCTTGCCAGTGAATATTATCAGTCTGTCGAAAGTTTATTTATAGGCATTTTAATTTACGGTATATATCGAATAAGTTCGAAGCTTGAGAACAAGGCATGTTTATTCCTAATAGAAATAAAATGGGAATAATTAGAATATTTGTTCGGAACCCAAACCATCGAGCTGTTCAAGGCGATTTATTTAATGAAATTTATGTAATTGTTTACGACCAACTTTTGGGCTTGAATAATTGCATTCTTAATAGCAGTTGAGTTTGAAGATCCATGGCTCTTGATACACACTCCGTTAATCCCCAAGAGGGGAGCGCCACCAAACTCTCTATAGTCCATCTTTTTCTTGAAATCTCTGAGAGTAGGTAACAAAGTTAGCATAGCTATTTTTGTTATCATATTCTTATTAACTTGCTCTTTGAGTAATGAGAAGAACGTTTCAATAACACCTTCGAAAGATTTCAAAAGTATATTTCCGCTAAAGGCATCACAAATTATTACATCACAATGTCCTTTTAAAACATCTCTTGCTTCAACGTTACCAATAAAATTTATTTCTTCTTTAAGTAACATGTTAAATGTGGTCCTAATCAACTCATTCCCTTTGCCTTTTTCAGTTCCAACATTAAGAAGGCCAATCTTTGGATTAGTTACCCCCTTCATTTTATTCACATATAAACTTCCCATTTTAGCGTATTGAATAAGATTTTCAGGTTTGGCATCAATATTTGCTCCTAGATCTAATATGAGGACATCATTTCCGTCATAAGTGGGTATTAACTGTGCAAGTGCGGGGCGTTCAATTTCTTGTAATCTACCTATAATAAGTATTCCCATCGCAACTAAAGCACCTGTATTGCCCGCGGAAACCATAGCATCTGCTTTACCTTCCCGAATAAGGTTTCCTGCGATAACTAACGAAGATTTTTTTTTCCGTCGCACTGAACTAACAGGATCATCATGTGCTGTAATAATTTCAGAAGTATGAAACAATTGGATATTAGGAAGATTCTCTTTCAAATAAGGCTTGGCTTGATTTTCATCGCCAACTAATATTAGTTCCACATCTTTTAGTTCTTTAGCCGCTAAAATTGCTCCTTCAACGTTCATTTTAGGGGCAAAGTCCCCTCCCATAATATCAATGGCAATTCGCATGGTGATTTCCCCCAATAATTTTAATTGACTTGCTTATTGTTTTTTCTAAAAAAAAAATTTTCGGAAAATTCTAAGACATAAAAAATGCTTCCTCGTTATAGTGCATGGTTAAAGTCTACATTATAGAAAAATAGTCAATACTTCTTAATGATATGTTAATAGGATAGGAGCGGATTGACGATGTGAACTTCATTTTAGCAGTAAGGACAATATATCTAGTAGAAATGTTAAAGCTGCATCGTAATTAAAAAAAATGGAAGTTGGCCTTTGTTGAATTCGACAACAAAGAACAAGCCTAGCATTTGCTTCTTGTCGTCGAACGTGGAGCTGTACCCGCTTGCCCCTTGTGCGGGAAAGCCTGTAAATCTCATGATACAGAACCGAAAGATTGGCGGCATTTGTATTTCTGGGAGTGGAAAACTTATATGCATGCCAGAATTTCAGAAAAGTGACGCAAGTACAAGTAAAATTGGCCAGGTAGCTCTCTCAATTTCACCATGCTGTTCGAAGCGTTGGCCAAGTGATTAATGGCTGAAATGCCCCTTAATTCAACAGCCCGAGAGCTTCGAAAGCAGGGATAAAACCATGTCAGAACTGGACTTATTGGGCCGTGAAACGGATCGCCCTTGGTGAAACCTCTTCCAGACGCGGACCTCGGTATATTACCTTGTTCGTCGATGTTGACCGGAAAACCGTTTTATTCGCGACGGAAGGAAAAGGCATGGATACTCTGGAGCGATTCCATGTTCCTCTAGCTGAAAAGAACATTCCAGCCGAGCAAATCAAGGAAATAGGATGTGATATGTCGCCGTCTTTTATCCGTGGCATCGAAGAATTCTTTCAGGGAGCCGAGATCACATTTAAAAAAATTAATGTGATGAAGCTGGTTGGTGAAGCGGTCGACGAAGTACGGATTCAGGAACAAAAGCAGAAGCCCTAACTGAAACGAACTAAGTACATATGGCTGAAAAACGAAGAGTATCTCAAGGCAGAGCAGAAAGAAACCTTGATGCGGCTCAAGGAAAGAATCTGCAAACCGATTGTAAGTATCGCTTAAAGCTAGTGATGCAGAACTTCTGTACAATACCGCATATACTCGCTTATGTGTATCATCGTCAATAGATCAGCTGTGCGACTCGTTCACAACTTGCCCCTATGATGAAAGTGTCCAAAACCATAAAGCAAGATGAGGAAGGCAGCCTCCGTTGGTTTCATTGCAAGATGACGAATGGTTTGCTTGAAGGAAGTAACGGTCAGCTGCAACCAGTCAAACGAAAAGCAAGGGGATACCCGTAGAAAACTTGATTGTATGGGTCTATATGACCGCGAACAAGCTTCGTTTTCCGACGCTTGCGGCACGTCGAGTATCATATCTCTTTCCGCCTTCTTACCCGGCTTCAGATGTTGAAACAGCGGTCAAAGCACTCTCCTTGAGGGCTGTTTCAACATCTGAAAATCTCTTAATGGCGGAAAGGGTTACGAATCGATGTAGGCTCTCATACACACCCGGTAGAGTGAAGAGCCTAAAAAGTTTACTTGTCTACACTAGAGTAGGATTTGCTTACAAGACAGACGAATCACCGATAACGTTTGCTCCGGTGCAAAATTGTGATTGAAGAAATATTCTATGATACGCCGAAAAAGTCAATTAACATAGCTATGCTAAGAGAATCTACTTCAATTAATTACGTGAATAAAGTTAGATTACTAAATTTACCCAAAATTTCAACATCCTAATGAATTATATCATACCCGGAGTGCCACTTCAAAAACTCTTAAATGCCACGAAATATGCTAAAGCACATTCAGATCAGATGTTGAGTTTGGGCATGTATTTCCAAACGAAACATGGGTTGTGTGACATCATGGACTGGTATTTCCGTTACATCCTAGATTGGCAGCTTGATCTGAGCCTAGAGATAGGGGGTGGAGTCCGTGAAATTGAGCATTAGTACAGCATAAGCTTGCATTATTACAAGCGATCATCTTTTGTATATAATATCTGGACTCCAACGTCCAATATACATACTCTATCTAAAAAATTAAACTCGACTTTCGCTCTATTCTTATGTTTATCAACTCTCTTAATGATCCCCTCACGGTTTTTTAAAGGACCAGAAAGTACGGTAACATTTGAATTTTCAATAAATAATTCTGAATAATCAAGAATCCCTTCATCACCGATTAATTTTATTAAGAATTGCATTTCTTTAGAATTAATTTTCTTAAAACAATCAGATTCGTCAAAACCTTCGTCTTCATCTGGCGTATAGTAGTACTTTGGCGAATTATAATTTAGAAGTCTAATTAATGTTGGAATCTCTTTTAGTTGGTAATATATTTTGTAATCTAATTTTAACTCAATTAGTACATAACCAGGAAACATCAATTTGATGCAATGGTATGTAATACCTTGCTTTTTTTCAGGTACTTTTCTTTTTGGAATAATGCATCGAATGTTACTTTTTGATAATTTTTTATTAATAAAATCTTTGGTGATCTCCTCTTTACCTGTCTCCACAAAAAGAACATACCAGTCCATAAAATCACCTTCTGAGTTTATATTATTAAATCGTGCATTTTGCAAAATTCCATATTACAAATTTAGAATGCAGAATCTAAGGCTCAGAATCCATCTATTTTTTCTTGAGCCGGCAATAAATACACAAATAGACAGATCTACAGAATTTTTGTTTGTATTAGATGTTTTTATGCCGCAGTGTTATTCGACTTCCGAGCCATCGCAAGCGCTGAAGCCAGCAGTACGATCGCATTCAGGTATTGATGAGTCGTTACCTTGCGATTCCCCCATACGTGCAGGTCATCCGCTGTTAAGTAGGTTTTCATCCGAGAATTACAGCGTTCCACACTTGTCCTTTCGTTGTACAGTTCATTCCAGTGTTTCGAAGCTCGATGGGGACTTGAATAGCGGCGCAAATCGCTTTTCGAATCCAGCTTTACAACCATCCCATAGTTGGAAGTTAAACAAGCAGCCATACCGAGCGGGCAATCCAACTTACCCGTGGCATGGGGACAACGGAAATTAATATAATCGCCATCTGCCCGCCAATTCGTCATGGAAAACCCCATGGAGCAGCATGGCGTACCGTTAGATGTCAAATCGGCTGGAGGGGCCTTTTCGTTACGAAGGTTAATCGGAATAATGGCCTGTGCCTTTACGTTTCTTGCCGCCTCATAATTTTTGAGTTGGTCATAGCCGGCGTCCAGGATTAAGAAATCCACTTTGGTGCTGGCAGTTACTTGTTCCATCAATTCAGAATCTTTATCGCCGTCATTGACATGGTCGACTGTAACCACGAGTGCCATAGGCAGTTCACTTACGGTGTCTATGGCGAAATAAAGCTTGTATCCGAACCATTTGACCTTATTGCCGAAGGAGTCAAACTTTGCCCCCAGTGGGCATTTTCGGTTAATTCGCTTTTTCGTTTTGGCTGCTTCTTCTCGTAAGCGTGGATGGCGGCACTGTCAATTGCTACGTGGCTTCCCATGCATGATCCTTTCTTGTTTACATCGAGCAACGAGATCTTCGAAGAGACGCTTAGCTAAGTCTTTTTTTCGTCAACTCAGCAAAGAAACGGCTTAACGCTGAGATCGAAGGAGCTTCAGGTTCAAGACTAAGGCTACATTGATAATGGAAACAAAAGTCGACATCTAAGCGGTGATGCAAACCAGTGAACGTATCGATATTATTGAGTGGTGCTACAAGCAGGGCACGAATGATCCCTTGTCTGCAATGCCCGTCAGTGTCTCGAGGTGAGCGACTTTTCAATTCCTTAGCATAAGGACGTAGGTTAAGAGAGCTGAAGAAGATCGGTAATCGATTTTTTGATTCGAGTTTTTACAGTTCCTCGAAGAAAGATAGACTTTCTTGGAGAATATACAAGTGACTTCACTTCCTTGGTCGTTTTTGGGTTTAGTCGCTTGAAAACTTCGCAAAGTTGGGGTGAAGTCCCTTTTTTGTGCCCGGAAATCCTTACAACACTTGGGCTCCGATTTATGCAAAATGCTCAATCAAGAAAATATATAAAATATATATTACAATGGAATTATATGTATATATCACTCTATTTGCAATGAAAATTTGATTTTAATGAAATAAATGTCGAAAAATAGGAGGTATTATAATATATTGACATTATAAAACGTATGGTATATATTGTAAAAAAGCTTAGTTATTCTGATAATGTTTCGGCATGTCAGACTGGCGAAGCGGTCAGGTTTGAACATAAATACACCTCGACAAGAAGTGTATTAACTTGCTATGCCCATATTCTTGGATGTCCTTGTACAGTTTGTAGCTTACCAGATCAGGGTTCTTTCTCTCTCTTTCTAGTAAGCTGCAAACTTTTTTATTATCTATGGTGGTGATATCTTGGATGTAATGCATAATCATGATCTCAAAAATTTGGTATACGCCCTAACATATTCAGGGCCTTTAATACTGGAATCAACTGATGGAAAATATCGTTGTTCGTTTGGAATTTGTAAAATAAAAGATGGTAATGCAAAAGAAATGATAAAGTGGCATTTTCACAAGAGTGAACAAAATAAATTCGATGAAATTAAATACGAAAGAAGAATGAATAGTTATGTTGTGGGAAGATATGCAGGAAAATTGGCTGTTTCAGAATTTTCAGCAGAAGAGGATTTTAGAAAAATAGCCATTCATAATGGGATTATTAATCAACCGTATATTATCAGTGATTCCATTAGAAATGTTCAAATTAGTATAAGTCATTGTAATGATTTAGGTGTAGCAATAGCTTTTCCTGATGAGTTATTAATGGGGATAGACATAGAGAAAATAGATCCATCCAAGTTTGTATTTCTTAAGAGCAGTCTTACGCCTAAGGAAATGGATATATTGAAGAAGTTTAATTCTGAGGAAGATATACTGTTCATGTTTTGGACCATAAAAGAATCTCTATCAAAAGTTCTAAAAACGGGTTTAACACTCCCGTTGGAATTATTAGAGGTAAAAGAACTCACTCAGCATAGTGCAGTATATCATAGCTGTTTTGAGAATTTTTCGCAGTTTTGCTCAGTTTCCGTAGTTTCAATGGGATATATTTGTTCGATAACATTTCCTAAGAAATTAAAACTAAATATAGATGATATTCAGATGCATCAAAAAATTATTGAATCTATTTTTTTGGAACTTTAAATAGGTTTACTTTTGTCGGGGGCTGTCAATCAGAGCCTCTTTTTTTGTTTTATGGATGTTATAGACGTTAATCGCGATAGTGGATCAATGATTAAGATTAATTATGAATTGGGAGGGAATGAAATGCTAACATACGTTTTTCCAGGACAGGGATCTCAATATATAGGCATGGGAACCAACCTGTTTGAGGAGTTTAAAGAATTAGAGAAAAATGCGGATGATATATTAGGCTTTTCAGTAAAAGAACTTTGTTTGGAGGTCTCTGGTGCACGGTTAAATCAAACGCAATATACGCAACCAGCCATATATACGGTAAATGCATTAAGCTATTTGAAAAAACTGAATGAGACTGGAAGAAAACCTGATTATGTTGCGGGACATAGTCTTGGCGAATATAATGCATTGTTTGCTGCCGGAGCTTTTGATTTTGAGTCTGGACTAAAAATAGTAAAAAAAAGAGGCGAACTTATGCAGAGGGTCAAAGGAGGAGGTATGGCCGCTGTCATTGGATTAACAAAGGAGCAAGTCGATAATATCTTGAGCGAGAACCATTTTGATGGTATTGATATTGCAAATTTAAACAGTCCGAAACAAATTGTTATTGCAGGTAACAAAGAGTTGATAAATAGAGCGAAGTCCATTTTCGAGGCAAACGAGAAGGTACAACTATTTTCTGTATTAAATGTCAGTGGGGCATTTCATTCAAGATATATGAGTGATGCGATGAGGGAGTTTGAAATATTCATAAATGGATTCAAATTTTCTCCATTACAAATACCTGTAATCTCAAACGTTTTTGCTCGCCCGTACGTGGATTCAAAATTAAAAGAAACATTAGTTTCTCAGCTTACCTCATCAGTGAATTGGACAGACAGTATCTGCTATTTGATGGGAAGAGGGAATATGGAATTCGTGGAGGTTGGGCCAGGGAACGTTCTAAAATCGTTAATTCGTAGAATCCAAGCAGAAGCAGAACCTCTTATTGTAAATGAAGAGAACTGGGGTGATGGGAAGGTAGAAAGAACGGACACAAGACCAGTACCTAGTTTTTATGTGAACAAAGGCGGCCAAACATCAAATGAGGCGGATAATCATATAAAAACAGCTGAAACACAAAAAATCGTGCCAACTGATTTGGGTAGTTCTGAATTCAAAAAGGATTACAATTTAAAGTATGCTTATTTAAGTGGCGGGATGTACAGGGGCATTTCATCTGAGGAATTAGTTATACAAATGGGCAAGGCAGGAATGATGGGGTTTTATGGGACCGGAGGTAAAAGGTTACAGGATATTGAGAAAGCAGTAATTCGAATTCAAAACAGCCTGACTCAAAATCAAGCGTATGGAATGAATTTTATACACCACCCGTATGATTTGGAACATGAAGAAAAAATTATACAACTTTATTTGAAATATGGAATTAAGGTAATAGAAGCTGCCGCTTTTGTCACTATTACTCCCGCCTTAGTAATGTATCGTGCGAAAGGTCTGAAAAAAGATGCATTTGGAAATGTTGTTGCGAACAATAAAATTATCGCGAAAGTATCCAGGCCTGAGGTGGCTGAAAGTTTCTTAATGCCTGCGCCAAATAGAATTGTAGAAAAATTATTATCTTTAAACAAAATCACAAAAGATGAAGCCGAGTTATTAGTGACAGTACCGATTGCTGACGATATATGTGTAGAAGCAGATTCCGGAGGCCATACCGACGGTGGAATAGCATATACTCTAATGCCCGCAATGATTAGGTTACGTGATGATATGATGGATAAATATGGATATAAAAAGATTGTAAGGGTCGGATCTGCGGGTGGAATAGGAACCCCAAGTTCGGCTGCAGCTGCATTTATATTAGGTGCTGATTTTATACTTACTGGTTCAATTAACCAATGTACTGTAGAGGCAGGGACAAGTGATGCTGTAAAAGAAATGCTGCAGCAAATAAATGTTCAGGATACGGAGTATGCCCCTGCCGGGGATATGTTTGAATTGGGAGCAAAAGTACAAGTGTTGAAGAGGGGGGTGTTCTTCCCTGCTCGGGCCAACAAATTATTCGAACTATATCGTAGATACAATTCAATAAGTGAGCTCGATAAACAAACAAAGTCCCAATTGGAGGACAGATATTTTAAACGTAGCTTTGAAAAGGTGTTTGAAGAAGTACAAAAATATAAACCGGAAAGTGAACTTCAAAAGGCAGAAGCAGACCCTAAATTGAAAATGGCTTTAATATTTAAATGGTATTTTGCTTATACGACACAGCTTGCATTAGAGGGTAAAGAAGAAAGCAAAGTGGATTTTCAAGTTCATTGCGGCCCGGCGTTAGGAGCTTTCAACCAGTGGGTTAAAGGGACGAAGTTGGAAGATTGGAAAGAAAGACATGTCGATACAATTGGGGAGAAAATAATGTTAGAGACTGCGGAATATCTTAATTATAAAGTAACAATGTTTATGAAAGGGTGAAAACGAAGGTGTGGTTAGAAAATTTGAAGTTCATACCGGAAACAGATTCCAAAACACCTTCATTACTCTTTTTACACGGGACAAATCATGGGGCATGGTGTTGGGAGGAACATTTCCTTCCTTATTTTTCTAAAAATGGGTACCCTTCTTATGCGGTAAGCTATCGTGGTCACGGTAAAAGTGAGGGGGGCGAGAAGATTAATTCATTTTCTTTAGATGACTATGTGAGAGATGTGATTTCAACTATAAATCAACTGAAAATACAACCTGTTTTAATAGGCCATTCAATGGGGGGGGCAATAGCGCAAAAGATTTTAAATAGTTGTCCGAACAAGATAAAGGCAGTTGTTTTACTGGCATCTGTTTCGCCATTCGGAATGTTAAATGATTATTTAAAACTCTTGATTAGACATTACGGTAAGTGCGCTCAGTTGAATTCATTTAATAAAGGCCAAAATGTACCTTATCCATCAGACTTGTTTCTATCGAACGAAATTTCTAGAGAAAGATTGGAACACTTTGTTCAACAAATGCAGCCCGAATCCCGAAAAGTGATGTTAGGCCTTCTTAAACGAATTGTTCCAAAGACAATGGTCACGGACATCCCGATTCTCGTTTTGGGATCAAATAAAGATAAAATTTTTACAGTAAGAACCTGCAAATCTACTGCAATGTTTTATAAAGTTAAACCCATAATTCTTCCTAACTTAAGTCATGACATGATGTTGGATGCCAACTGGTATAAGGCTGCAGAGGTGATCCTTCATTTTATACAGAAAATATCCGCGGACGAAACAATTAGGGGGGATTCAGAGTGAACACTGGATCATATCAAGTAACGAAAATTGCTAGCAATGTAGAAAATGAAATCGAAAGATTAAAAGGCCAGGTTGAATTGTTTTGGAGAAAGGAATTAAAGCGATATATAGAGTTTGGATTACGGGATGGCATTTCGTTAGTTGAACTGGGATCCGGTCCTGGCTTTGTTATCGAAAAAGTCAAAGAGAGCTTCCCCAATATACAAGTCACAGCTGTTGAAATTGATTCTGTCTTAGTCAATTATGCCAAAAACTATTTTAAGAATAAAAAAATTGAAAATGTAAAAGTGATTAAAAAATCCATAATGGAAACAGGATTGAAGAATAATAACTTTGATTTAGCTATAACCCGTCTAGTTTTGGAACATTTGCCTGACCCGCTAAATGCTATAAGAGAAATCCATAGAATACTAAAACCTGGTGGAAAAGCAATTTTTATCGATAATGACTTCGAAATGCATTTAATGACTTGCCCCCATATTCCTAAGTTAAGAAAACTTTATGATGCCTACTGCCAGTCTCGTTATTCTGAAGGCGGGAATCCCAAAATAGGAAGGGAACTGCCAAGTCTATTAAAAAAAGGTGGGTTCGTCAACATAGATTTCGAAATAATAAATGCACATAGTGAAGTAGATGGAGATGAAAAGTTTTTTAAATCAGAGGGATTGGGCATACCTTCTAAGTTGGTGCAAGAAGGGGTTTTATCAAGCAAGGATTTAGGAGAGATATTAATCGATTGGAGAAATATGTTGAAAAATAATAATCATTCGATTATTAGACAATTGTATATGGCAGTTGGGGAAAAAACATTACAGTAGCAATAATCAGGGAATATGGAAAAGATGGCTGTATGTAAATTCGACCCTGCTTTTCAATGCTGATATATAACACGAAATTTGTCAGCGATCTGCCTTTTATTGTGTTGTGCCAAGTTTTTGGTCGCACTGGCCTTGAATTACCAAGGTTATTTCAAACTACATAGGATGTAATTGGAAGGTGGAAGAATTGTGAAGATAGATACTATGGAAATAAAGAAGTTATTTACAGAGGCAGTATCTGAAGTGTCAGGTAATAATATAAAAAATATAATGTTTGAAAAAAGCCTCCTTGAGCAGGGGATTAGCTCAATTTTGGCTGTTGAATTAATAGAAAAACTTAATGAGACAATAGGTACAGAATTAGGAGTTGAGGCATTATTTGATTTTCAAAATGTTGATGATCTAGTTTTATATATAGCTAATAATCTTCAAGTTCCCCCAAAGTGGGCCGACGAAAATAAGGAAGCGTTCTGCGAAACAAAGGATATTGAAACAAGAGAGTATGTCGAAATTGTACTCAAAGAGATCATTGAAACTAAAACAGGCCAAAAAATGGAACTCCCTTTAAATAGTGACATTAATTTGTTGAATATGGGAATAAATTCTATTTTAGCGGTTGAAGTTATTGAATATATCAATGAAGTACTTAAGATTAAACTAGGTATTGAAGTATTGTTTGAGTGTGGAAGTATTTCACAATTGATTGGACTTATCGAGACCGAATACAAATCCTTACAAGCAAAAAGTATCGATGAACATGTAACACAATCCTCAATAGAGAAAGTTCATACTACATATACAGCTGAAAAACCTAAAAGTACGGATATAGCAATTATTGGAATGTCGGGGAAATTTGCAGGTGCGGAATCCATTGATCAATTTTGGGACTATCTTCAGCCCGGGGCCGGGAGTATCGGTGAAATTATGCGGGAAGGGTGGGACGAAAACCAATATTACCATCCCGACCCAATGAAAAAAAATAAATCTATAAGTAAATGGGGTGGAATGCTAAATAATATTGACAAATTCGATGCTGCATTTTTTAACATTTCCCCTGAAGAAGCTGAAAGAATGGACCCACAGCAAAGATTGTTTTTAGAAGAATCATATAAAGCTTTTGAGGATGCGGGATACTCTGCGGATTGTTTGAATGGAAGAAACATTGGTGTTTTCGTTGGTGCAAGGGCATCGAACTATAAAGAGAAAGTATTGATGGACAACGATATAGATAGCCGGTTATTTATCGGAACCGAGAATTCGATGCTTTCATCGAGAATCTCATATTTTTTAAATTTAAAAGGGGTTAGTCTTGTAATAGATACAGCATGTTCCTCCTCACTGGTTGCCATCCACTTAGCTTGTACGAGCATAAATAGCGGAGAATCAGAAATTGCTTTAGCGGGCGGAGTGTTTGTTAACAGTTCACCTGATTTTATGATACTAACATCAAATACTGGTATGTTATCCCCAGAGGGGCAATGTTTTCCTTTTGATAATCGCGCGAATGGGATGGTATTAGGTGAGGGTGTTGGCGCAGTCATATTAAAATCTTTAAATACCGCAATTAGTGACGGTGACCATATTTATGGGGTTATTAAAGGGTCTAATATTAATCATGATGGCAAAACGAATGGGATTACTTCGCCTAGTGTACTTTCCCAAAAAGCATTACTTTATGAAACATATAATAAAGTTAATATTCACCCGGAAACGATCAGTCTGATTGAAGCACATGGTACTGGAACGAAACTAGGGGACTCGATGGAAGTAAAGGCTTTAACCGAAATATTTGATATATTTACTAATAAAAGAAATTTTTGCGCAATAGGAAGTAGTAAAGCAAATTTTGGTCACAGTACGCTGGCATCAGGCATGGCAAGTGTATTTAAAGTATTGTTATCCATGAAATATAAGAAAATACCAGCCATTAAGGGGATAAAAGAAGTTAATGAACTTATTGATCTTGAAAATAGTGCATTTCATATAAATAAAAAAATGATCGATTGGGACGGTAACGGCGCACCACTTAGGGCTGGTATAAATGCATTAGGCTCTGGCGGTACGAATTGCCACATGATCATAGAACAACCTCCGGTAAGAGCTGACGATGAGATGGGTGATTTAAAGCCGTATTACGTTTTTGCGTTTTCTGCAAAGACAATTAAAGCACTTGAACAAATGATAGCCAAGATGAGCAATTGGTTAACAAACGAATCACATCACTACTCCATTAAAGATATTTCGTATTCCCTATTAACAGGCCGCAATCATTTTCCATATCGTATTGCTCTAATTGTTTCTGATCTAGAAGAACTCAATAAAATACTAGTTCAAACAAGTGTTAAAGAGCTTGTTAATACAGGAGATAACAAAAGAAACGTAAACAAAGATCAGGCCAATGGCAGCCGGCAGATCAATACTATTTTGGAAGTATTGGCAGAAGATGAAGGCAATCTATCTAAAGAAGAATATAATAAGGCACTTACCCAATTAGTACAAGCATACAACGATGGAATTAATATTCCATGGAAGGACTTGTTCAAAAACAATATATGCTGTCGGGTTCCTTTACCAACGTATTCGTTCATTGGTGAACACTATTGGTTACCAAAGATGTATCAAAAACATAAAATTGAAGAACAAAATGCGGGAGTTCAGTCAGTAACCAAAATGGGATCCGTAATTGATCTTAAGCGGTTGACTGAAAAAGGCGGTTTGCAAGTCAAGAGCATGGAACCCATTCTTGTGAAAATGTTATACGGACAGTTGGATTCCATGGGGATATTTAACGATGATTTAATATTTTGTGAAGATCTGCTCCAAACCGGTACATTTTATAGGAAATGGTTAAGGGAAAGTCTGGAAATATTGACAAGACATCAAATACTTCGTTGTGAGGAAGGGAAATATTCAATAATAAATCCTATTCACATAAATATGAGGGATTTATGGAGTGAATGGAAAGAATTAAAGCGGAGTTGGATAATTGAATCTAGTATGAGAGCACAGGTTACTTTGGTTGAGGAAACAATCAAAGGATTACCACAAATTATAATGGGAAAAGTCCCAGCAACGGAAATCATGTTTCCCAATTCATCGCTCAGTCTTGTGGAGGGAGTTTACAAAGACAATATTGTCGCTGATTTTTTTAATGGGATATTGGCAGATCATGTGATTGAATATATCCTTGAAAAGAAAAAAGGGGACCATAATGCGACAGTTAGAATTATGGAGATTGGGGCTGGAACAGGTGGAACGAGTAAGTTTATTTTTAATAAACTGATACCATATCAAAATGATATTGAAGAATATTATTATACGGATATCTCAAAAGCCTTTTTAATATATGCTGAAGAAAACTATGGACCAACATTCCCCTATCTTACTTACGATCTTTTGAATATTGAAACAGTGTCATCCATTGGTCAAGTTAACGGGAATTTTGATATTGTGATAGCAGCTAATGTCCTGCATGCAACATCTGATATTATGTTAGCGCTTCAAAATGTGAAGTCCTATTTACGTGAAGGTGGAATTCTCTTATTAAACGAAATTAGTAAAAATTCTCTTTTCTTACATATGACTTTTGGACTCTTAGAAGGTTGGTGGCGATTTAAGGATCATTCACTACGTATGGCAGGGTGTCCGGCATTATCCTCAGAAAAATGGAGTGAAGTGTTGGGGGATTTAGGCTTTCATTATATTCAGTTTCCTGCATATGAAGCTCATGTACTGGGTCAACAGATTATTTATGCGACTAATAATAAGGCTGTTCAACTGGTATCGAAATCGAATGAGAGTTATTCAGAGCATCCATTATTTTTGAAAGAAAACGATTATGACAACAGATTAGAAAGTACTAATGATACGGATTCGGAAATATTCATCATCCATCATATCTCAACGGTAATTTTAGATATATTGTCCGAATCACTGAATATGAGTATCGATATGATTGATCCAAATAAATCTTTTGCTGATTATGGAGTAGACTCTATAGTTGGGATCAATATAGTAAAGAAATTGAATCAATCTTTATCGATTCCATTAGATACAACTATTTTATTTGACTATACATCAATTCATCAACTGTCAAGGTACATAGGCAAACAATACAAAAACAACATCTCCTTCCAGTTAAACAACAAAGGGAATATTTTAAATATAGGTAAATTTATAAATGGATTAGATGGGGAAATCCATGATAAAACCAATATCAATATTGAAAAATTAACCCCAAAATCGAATGATTCTTTTGGAAAAGAACCTATTGCAATAATCGGTGTAAGCGGACGTTTTTCAAAAGCAAAAAACGTTGATGAATTATGGGAACAGCTGGAGATTGGCGGAGAGTTAATTTCAGAGATTGATCGATGGAATACTACCGTTTCCCCGAACAATCCACAACATGGTATTAAAGGTGGGCTTCTCGAAAATATTGACTCATTTGACCCCATGTTTTTTAATATTTCAGGGATTGAAGCAACATATATGGATCCGCAACAACGACTGTTTTTGGAAGAAGCATGGAAAGCGTTAGAGGATGCCGGATATGCCGGAAAGAGTATAGAAGGGTCTAATTGTAGTGTATATGTAGGATGTACAAACGGTGATTATCATCAGTTGTTTGACCAGGATGCACCGGCACAAGCCTTTTGGGGGAATATGGCCTCTATTATACCATCAAGAATTGCTTATTATTTGAACCTGCAGGGTGCTGCAGTTTCAATTGATACTGCTTGTTCCAGTTCGCTTGTGGCGATTCATCATGCATGTTTAAGCCTATGGGCACGCGAATCTGAAATGGCTTTGGCGGGAGGCGTATTTGTTCAAAGTACGCCTGCTTTTCTTTACTCTGCTGGTAAAGCGGGTATGCTGTCTTCGACCGGCCATTGTTATACGTTTGATGACCGTGCAGATGGATTTGTCCCGGGAGAGGGAGCAGGAGCAGTAATATTAAAACGCTTAAGTGATGCGGTTGCGGATGGAGATAACATTTATGGTGTAATTAAAGGGTCGGGTATAAATCAAGATGGTACGACTAACGGAATTACAGCCCCAAGTGCAGTTTCACAGGAAAGATTATTGCAAACCGTCTATGAGGGTTATCATATAAATCCAGCTCATATACAAATGGTTGAAGCACATGGAACAGGCACGAAGTTAGGTGATCCCATTGAGTTTAATGCATTAACCAGAGCCTTTAGAAAGTATACGGATAAAGAAGAGTTCTGCGCAATAGGATCTATAAAAACAAATATTGGGCATACTCAAATTACTGCTGGAATTGCTGGATTGACCAAAGTGTTATTATCATTAAAGCATAAAAAAATACCTCCTTCGCTTAATTTCTTATCAGGAAATCAAAATATTCAATTTGAGGGAAGCCCGTTTTATGTAAATAGGAAACTAGTTGATTGGAAAGTTGAAAATGGTCTGAAACGTTGCGCTGTAGTTAGTTCATTTGGAGCAAGTGGAACGAACGCACATATCGTTATTGAAGAAGCCCCAGAATTAAAAAGAAATATTGAAAGCAAGTCTAAATATCTGATCGCACTATCGGCGCGTTCGAGAAAACAGCTTATAACAATAGCTGAACAACTCTTGAAGTATTGTGAAATAAATCCTGATGTAAATATTGGGGATATCAGCCACACCTTATTATTAGGAAGAAAGCATCATCGTTCTCGGATTGCATTTATTGTAAGCAATATATTCGAACTTAAATGTTCTTTAAATGATTGGTTTGAAAATGAATATGACTCTTATGAAGAGCAAGAAAAACTAGGTCGTTTTGAGGCCCAGCAGATTAATGATAAAAAGATTGATTTTGATCACCTCCCTTATTTGGAACAAATCACTGCATTAGCTGATTTCTATATAAAGGGATACGAGTTGGAATTTGATCAATTGTTTAGAAGTGGTGATTATAAAAAAATATCTTTACCAAAGTACCCCTTTTCTACAGAGAGCTACTGGGTTCAAAGCAAAGAAGTGCTGAATCCTACTACTGCATGTTTTAGAGAAGTAGAAATGATTCATCCACTTGTTCAACAAAATAGTTCTGATTTTACGGAACTTAGATTTATGTCAACATTTTCCGGGGAAGAATTTTTCTTTAAAGATCATTGCATTAATTCAAAGCACTTATTGCCTGGGGCCGCTTATCTTGAAATGGTACGGGTATCCATTGAACAGGCTCTGGGTAGAGTTAAAGGGAGTTTAACCCAAATTCAAATCAGAGATGTAACTTGGATCGAGTCCTTCGTTGTGGAATCAGAAGCGGTAACTCTATATATTGGTCTTCTGCAAGAAGAGAACAATCATATCTCTTTCAAAATATACAGTCAATCCACTATAAATGAAAAGAAAGTAATTCACTGTAAAGGAATAGCATTTTTGGAGGTCAAGAACACAAGGGATTCTATAGATTTGAACGTGATGCCGAATCAATTTTTCTTTTGCGGGTTAAGTCCGGATATTCTTTATGATTCTTTTAGGCGCATAGGCATCGATTACGGTTTGGGACATCGAGGAATAGTTTCGATTTATATTCGCAAAGGTCAGATATTGGCGAAACTTGCGGTACCATCATCAATTGCTAATACGAAAGATCAATATGTTCTTCATCCGAGTCTATTGGATTCTTCTCTTCAGGCTACGTTATTGTTGATGTCAGATTATGATCAAAACCAAAACGTGGACGTATTAGAGAAAGCAATCATTTTTTCATTAGGTAGTCTGGAGCTTTATTCCGAATGTTCAAACGAAGTTTGGGCATTAATCCAACATTGTGGGATTGCTTCAGGAGATAAAGTAAGGAGATTTAATATTGACATTTATGATAAAGACGGAAATTTATGCGTAAAAATGAGAGAGGTTATGGTGAAAAAGCTTTTGTCTAACCAGTTGGAATTGAACGAAAATGCAAATACCCAGCTGTTAATGTTTTATCCCAAATTTACTCCAAGTCCTTTAAGTATTGTACGGGAAAATGATACATGGGATCACAAAAACCATCATGTATTTTTTTGCGATTTTAGTGATTATATTTTGCAGGAAATTAAACCAAGTTTAAATAAGGTTATTGTCAAAAACTATAGTTTTATCAATGAAAGACTTTCAGAGGTATTCACACAATATGCTGCAAAATTATTTGAAGATATCAAGACTATTCTTAATACTAATCCAAAGGAACCTGTGTTAGTACAAGTTGTCATTAAATCCAATGCAGATCAGTGTCTATTACACGCATTATATGGGATGTTAAAAACAGCCCATTCAGAAAACCCAAAACTGACCGGCCAATTAATTGAAGTTGCGTCAAATGATGATGCAACCGGAATAATAGAAAAAATGAATGATAATAGTATTATTCAAGAATCTGTTCATGTGAAGTACCATAATGATGAAAAATTGATTGCGTCGTGGGAAGAAATAAGCACAACAGGAATTACTATTCCATGGAAGGATGAAGGCGTTTATCTAATTAGTGGTGGTAGTGGAGGCTTAGGACTAATTTTTGCCAAGGAAATCATAAAGCGATCAAAAAATGCGAAGATTATTTTGATTGGAAGATCGGAAATTGATAGGAAAAAGGTAGCACTCCTTGAAGAAGAGTGTTCTGTAACTAATGCCATTATTGAATATAGGCAAGTTGACGTAACACAATTAGATCAGGTTGTTCATATCGTACAGAGTTTATTGGAAAATTACGGACAACTTAATGGTATTATTCATAGCGCAGGGATTATTAAAGATAATTATATTATCAAAAAGACCAGAAGTGAATTTTTGGAAGTTCTGGAACCGAAGGTAACAGGACTGACTAATCTGGATATTGCAACAAGAAATATTAAACTTGATGTGTTTGTTTTATTTTCATCCATTTCAGTTGTGCTAGGTAATCCTGGACAAATTGATTATATTGCAGGAAATGCTTACATGAATGAATATGCAACATATCGTAATCAATGTGTTGCTTTGAATGAATGTTATGGTCGAACAATTTCAATTAATTGGCCATTATGGCACGAAGGCGGTATGCATGTTCATAAAGAGATTGAAAAGGCTTTAAGAAACCAAATTGGTATGATTCCTCTGGAAACTGAGACAGGTATCCAAGCCCTTTATCAAAGCTTGGCAACAGGAAAGGATCAAGTGTTTGTAATCGAAGGTATAGCTAATGAAATTAGACAGAAGTTGCTATCACAACAACCAGGCAGGACTGCTTTTGATGAGGAATTATTAAATATTGGTGAATCCTATCTTGTTAAGACAGTATCAAAAATTATAAAGGTTAAAGAAATAGATGTAGATATAAAAGCCGATTTAGTTGAAATGGGTTTCGACCCTATTTTAATAAGTGAATTTGTGGATACTATAAACGAGAATTTTAACATTCACGTTAACGCAGCAACGATCTACGAGTTAAAGAACCTCCGAAATTTGTTATTGTATTTGCTTAATAAAAATAAAACAGAACTAAGTAAATTGTTTTATCCTGAACAGACGAACGAAATTCAAAAATGTGAAAGCAATAAAGAAGATCTCTTCTTTAAGGAGAGAGTAATTGATTATATAAAGGGAGTTATATCGTCGGTTACGAAATTGCCCAAAAGTAAAATTGAAGCACATATGGATATGGATAAATACGGGATGGATTCGATTTTAGCCATGCAGTTGGTAAATGAATTTGAGAAAGATGTAGGACCTTTGTCAAAGACATTATTTTTTGAATATCAGAAGATAAATCAATTGACAGATTATTTGATGAGTTCCCATGGATCTAAACTTAAGGAACTTCTGGATATTGTTCCAAAAGGAATGATTCGAGAGAATACAGCAATTTCTGCTCCAGAATTAATGGTAGAATCAAATATCAAACGTCAAGGAAATAAAATTGATGGAAATTACTCCATTTTCCAGTCTGAAGAAAGTGAAAACGATTTTGATATAGCAATAATTGGAGTAGCAGGTCGATATCCCCAGGCACAAAATATCAAAGAATTTTGGGAGATTTTAAAAGAAGGAAGAGATTGCATAACTGAAATTCCTGAGCATCGTTGGGATTATAAAATGTATTACGATTCCAATAAGACGAAGTCAGGGAAAATTTACAGTAAGTGGGGAGGGTTTATTGAAGGGGTTGATTATTTTGATCCCCTTTTCTTTAATATCACACCAAAAGAAGCAGAGATAATGGATCCCCAAGAACGCCTCTTCTTAGAGTGTTCTTATGAAGTTCTAGAAGATTCCGGGTACACTAGAGAAGTATTGACTAGTAAGGAGATTGGCGGAAATGTAGGCGTTTTTGTAGGTGTTATGTATGAAGAATATCAACTTTATGGAGCCCAGGAACAAATACAGGGTAGATCTATTTCACTTTGGGGAAGCCCCTCCTCAATTGCCAACAGGGTCTCGTATTTCTGTAATTTTAATGGGCCAAGCATTGCTGTTGATACAATGTGTTCATCTTCATTAACAGCGATTCATTTAGCCTATCAGAGTATGAAAATGGGAGACTGTGAACTAGCCATTGCAGGAGGAGTAAACGTTTCCATTCATCCAAATAAGTATCTTTTCCTTTCTCAAGGGAAATTTGCCTCCAGTAATGGGAGATGTGAGAGTTTCGGAGAGGGTGGAGATGGATATGTCCCGGGAGAAGGAGTAGGAGCGATTCTGCTTAAACCTTTGGCAAAGGCTATTGCGGATGGGGATCAGATTTACGGAATCATTAAGGGAACCTCAATTAATCATGGGGGCAAAACCAACGGATATACTGTACCGAACCCCAATTCTCAGGCATCTTTGATTAGCCGGACTTTAAAGCGGGCAAACGTGCACCCTAGGACTATAAGTTATATTGAAGCCCACGGCACTGGTACGAAATTAGGAGATCCTATAGAAATAATAGGATTGTCGAAAGCCTTTACTCAATATACAGAAGATAAGCATTATTGCTCAATTGGGTCGGTAAAGTCAAATATTGGTCATTGTGAAGGGGCAGCAGGCATAGCAGCCATGACAAAGGTATTATTGCAGATGAAATACCAGAAGCTTGTACCTTCTCTACATTCGGAAACGCTTAATCCTAATATCGATTTCGAAAGGTCTCCTTTTGTTGTTCAACAAAAACTTGCAGATTGGAACAGGCCTGTATTAAATATTGAAGGGGAAATGAAAGAATATCCTAGGCTTGCAGGAGTTTCATCTTTTGGGGCGGGAGGGTCAAACGCTCATATCATTCTCGAAGAATTCATTCCTAGGAAGACCGTTGAAAAGAAATTTAGAAATATTCCAATAATTATTGTGCTGTCAGCAAGGACAGACGAACAGCTCAAAAGAAGGGCACAGCAATTATTCGAATATATTCGAGAAGATAACGATCAATCATTATTAGACATTGCGTATACACTTCAAGTTGGGCGCGAGGCTATGGAAGAACGTCTAGCGTTTGTTGTAAAGTCGCACAATGAACTTGAGAAAATGTTGAGTAGCTTCATTGCAGGAAACGTAGAAAGCGAAGAAATGTACAGAGGACAAATTAGAAAAAATAAAGAAACTTTAGATTTATTTATATCGGATGAAGAATTAATGGAAGGAATTAATAAGTGGATTCTTCGCGGTAAATATTCAAAGCTTTTAAATTTATGGTCAAAGGGTCTTAGTTTTGATTGGAATAAGTTATATGGGGAAACGAAACCTCTGAAAATAAGTTTACCCACTTATCCTTTTGCACAAGAGCGATATTGGGCGCCACGAACAGATCTTTTGCAAAAGTCCAATCATCTAGACATGATTATTGATAATGAATCGGGAGAAGACGAAAATAGGAAGTTAATATTAACCAAAAACTGGGTCCCTTGTCATTTGGACATCATGAAAGAGGAAGCAAAAGGAATTGTTGTTATCTTAGGCACAGCAAATACAAAAGAGTTAGCAAGGAAGTTGTTTGAGAAAATGACTTCAGTCAAGTTAATTCATGTTATTCATGGGGATTGCGATTTGCCCGCTTATCTGCCATGCGACTACTACTCAGAATCTGCTGGAAAACTCCTGTTTCAGCAGATTAGTCATTTATTAAAAGATCACGAATTCATGGGAATTATCGATATTGCGGCATTTGACGAAAAATATGAGCAATCTCTATGGATTGAAAGCGGAAAAATCAAGCTTATCCAAGAATTTATTGAGCATGAGAGAAATTGCGGTTTCAAAATTTTACAGGTGACGTATCGGCTAAATAGTTTTATGGTGCCGGAAACGACCTTACAAGGGGCTCGTCTTGCAGGACTTTATAGAATGTTGGAAACGGAGTATAGACAGATAACTTCGGTAACAATGGATACGGATTATTCAATACATTCAATCGACCCTTTAAGCAAGCTAATCGAATCGGAGTTTCTATCTGGTACTGTTCATGAGTATACAGAATTTTGCTATCGTGAAGGTGTTCGATATAAGCCGAGCTTGAAAGTAACAAAGCTCAATGATACGGATCTACATTTCAGAAGAAGATATACAGATAATGATGTTATCTTAATTACGGGAGGCTCCCGTGGTATAGGTTTTTCCATTGCCGAACAATTAGTATCACAAGGGGTCAAAAATCTTATTATTATGGGCGTACAGGAATTACCTCCCCAATCGGAATGGAAGAGAATTATTGAACACAATGATACATCGTCTCAGATCGTTTACAGAATAAAAAATTTGCAACACTTAGTGAATTGTGGTACCCGGATTCGTTATTATTCTACGTCTTTATCCGATCTGAATAACTTAGAAAAAATGATAGATGAAATAGGGAAAGAGATCGGACATATAAGCGGTGTTTTTCATTGTGCGGGAATAGTAGGTGAAAATCCTGCTTTCATAAAGAAAAAAACCACTGATATTGCAGATGTATGTCAACCCAAAATTTTGGGGCTCGTAAATTTACATCAAGCTTTAATAAAGGAACCATTAAGCTTTTTTGTCATGTGTTCTTCACTTTCAAGCACAATCTTGGCACTGGCTTCCGGTCAGAGTGAGTATACTATGGCGAATGCATACATGGATTATTATGCAATGCATCAAGCCAGCCATGGAAAAACTTCCTTTAGATCTATTCAATGGCCGGCTTGGGGAGAAGTAGGGATGGCAGCCGATAAGCATCAGTCAAGCATCTATGAAAACACAGGGATCTTGTCTCTATCAACCAAAGATGGTTTGTCATTTGTTGACTGGATTATTGGGAGTACAAACGCAGTAAGCTTACCTTGCATAGTGGAAATAGACAAGACGGATTACGGGCACTTCCTGAAGAATAAACCGGCACGACCATATTCTTCGGAAGGAATCCCTAAAATACAAGAACCCAAACTTCGTAAATCATTTCCAGAAAAATCAATAGTAGAAAGCTGGATTAGTAACATATTTGTCTCCGAGTTGAAGTTGAGACCGGATCAAATAGAGGATGACAAAACTTTTGATGATTATGGAATCGACTCTATTATAATAGCTCAGCTGATTCAAACTATGAGTGAAAAACTAAATATCACATTAGAACCTACAATACTTATTGAATATAACACTTTAAGCCAATTGGTTAAGTATTTCTTGTCAAATCATGTTGATCAAATTGCAAATTTTGAAGGTGCAAAAGAAATTACATTGCAAGTTTCTTCAAGTACAAAACAGGATGAGATTCCAGTTGGAATGCCAATAAAGCCAAACGACCAATTTCAAAATGCGGAAAACACTATTAATAATGATATCGCAATAGTAGGATTGTCTTGCCGTTTTCCTGGTTCATCTACTAAAGAAGAATATTGGGAATTGCTATGCGCGGGAAAACGTGCGATTCAATCAATGCATGATAGTCGACGGAAGACCGGCGATATCCAAGACGTATACGCTGGGTGGATTGATGATATCGATTGGTTCGATGCAAAGTATTTTGGTATAAAGGAAGAAGATGCGCGTGTCATGGACCCACAAGCACGAATTGTCCTTGAGGAAAGCCTGAAAGCATTTTTTGATGCTGGGTACGACAAAGGTGAGCTTTCTGGTCAAAGTGTTGGTGTGTATATCGGTGGCCGACATCAAATGAACAATCAGGAAGAAGTACTGAAAGCTAATAATCCAATATTAGGGGCAGGACAAAATTATATGGCGACTAACATCTCAAGATTTTTTAATTTTGCCGGCCCCAGCTTTGTGATTGATTCAGCTTGTTCTTCAGGTCTAACCGCTTTTCAGATAGCTTCAGATGCCTTACGCGAAAAGCGGATTAGTATGGCGCTAACAGGTACAACAAATGTCATTAAGGACTCGTTTGCACATGACTTATTTTCGGCTCGAGATATTTTAAGTAGTAACGGCGAATTCCATATTTTTGATAAACGTTCTAATGGTGAAGTTTTAGGCGAGGGTACCGGTGTACTTATCCTAAAGCGTCTGGAAGATGCAATTAAAGATGGTAACCACATCTATGGGGTAATAAAGGCCGTTTCGGTTAACAATGATGGACGAACATTAGGACCAGGTTCCCCCAATATGAAAGCACAACAGCAAGTGATGTCCCAAGCACTTTCAATGTCAGGTGTAGATCTTGAAGATGTTCGATACATTGAAGTGAATGGAGGAGGAACTCATTTTGGAGATACAGCCGAAATAAAGTCCCTTAATGAAGTGTATAAATTACAGAATAATGGATTGCCAAAGTGCTATCTTGGATCTGTTAAACCCAACATTGGCCATTTACTGCTTTCATCCAGTATAGCTGGTTTAATTAGATGTATTTTAAGTGTGTATTACAAGAAGATCCCCCCCTTTATATCAGCTGTAGAACCATTTGATTATTATAACTTTTCAACATCGCGAATCACCTTTAATAGAGAAACTATTCCTTGGGAAGTTGACGAAGGAAAGAAAAGAATTGCTGCGTTAAACTCTTTTCCTGATGGGGGTACGAATTGTCATGCGATAATAAGTGAATTTATCCCGGAGGGCAGTTACATAAGGAGATATTTTCCGAAGCAAGTACCCACTCTGGAAAAAATTAATCTTTGTCAACTTGAAGCAAAGCAAATCGTCTCATTCATGGAAAAGACGACTGTTAATACCGCTGCTGAAGAGACAGACTTTGGAAAGATTAAAGAGAATTTCGGAATATTCCCTAGGAAAAAAAACATATGGGGAGATATCTATGGAAAAAATAATTAATCTAAGTTTTACGAAGGAACATCCTATAATTGGGAACCATACGGTGTATGGAAATAGTGTACTCCCGGGATTAGCCTATATTGACTTGCTCTATCAATTGGCACGGGAAGTTATCGGAATAGAATACTATACCCATAGTTTAAACCATTTAACAATTTATAATCCAATGCTGATCGATGAGAAGTCATCAGTTCATCTTAAAGTTGTATTTAAACAATCCAACCATCATTGGAAGGTAAAGATAACAGGTGTAGAGAACGGATTGGAAGCTAACGAAGGCATTCTTAAGACTTATATTAAAGCAGAATTTCATCCTAAACATGTGTCTGTTGAGGGACAAAAGGATCTCTTTCATTTGAAGAATAACACTAATAAAGTCGTTGATTTAAATGAGGTATATAACAGTGCCCAAAAAAAAGGACTGGTTCATCAAGGGATCATCAAAGCACGTGGAAAAGTTTATATTACTGATCAAAATTGTTTAGTGGAAGTTAAGATGGATGATGAATTTTTGGTTGAAGCAGAAGGGTTTATTTTCAGTCCGACACTCCTAGATGGAGCTGCTATGGCATGGGGGGAAATTGAAAGTAGGATTGGATCCAATGATAATACGGACCTCTTTTTGCCGCTATATTTTGAGTCATTTTCATGTTCAAAAGCTTTAAAAACAAATTGTTATGCGATTATTGAACATTCATCCCTAAGCCAAGCTAATGATATACTGACCATGGACATGGAGCTTTATAATTCAAAAGGGATAAAAGTTGGAACGCTGAAAAAAATGACCGCCAAAAAAGTAAGGGATATCAATCATTTTACTACAGACAGCGATGTTGAAAACCATACTCCAGATTTCGGGTTTAATGAAATAGCAAACGATGAAACGGAAATCGGCTGTGAGGGCATTATTAGAAAAGTATTGTCAAAATACATGGATGAGCTAGCTTATCAAATTGAATTGGATGCGGGATTTTTTGAATCTGGGTTGGAATCACAGCAGTTATTGAGACTAGTAAATGATTTGGAAGATACATTACAATTATCACTAAGTCCCACATTATTATTCGAATATAGTAATTTGAAAGAATTAGTAGGTTATTTAGACAATTTGCTTGATTGTAGGGTTCTTGAGATGATGCAAAAAAAGGATGAAGAAGAGCCAATATCGGCAAAGCCAAGATCAATCATGAATCAATATATGTTTTATGGAAACGAAAGATTTTTACATGATCATTTGGTTTATGGTCAACCGGCCTTAATGGGAGTCACTCACCCATGTTTGGCAATCGAAAGTTTATTAGCGCAAAGCGAAATTTCCTGGCCCCTTGAACTAAGAAATATTATTTTTCAGGGTGGCCCCGTAACGTTGGAAGATAACGAAACTGCCACTGTTAAGGTGGAGTTTGAGGAAAAAAACAATCGCGCTACTTTTAAAACCCATTTTTTTGTAGATAACCCTGCCAATTTAAAAACCTGCTGCTCCGGAGAATATATCGGTGCCATTAATGAAAGTGTTGAAAGGTTAAACATAAAAGGATTAATCGAACAATCAAAACCATTAAATAATGATGCCGTTATAAGGTGGTATGAAGCTTTTAACAACTTTAAGATAGGCCCGATGTTAGAGGTTATTAAATCGGCCTATCAGTATGACAAATTAACTACTATTAGCCATGCTTGTTTAGAATGGAAAGAAAAGAAAGGGGATCAGGTTGATTTCTCATTCGACCCTTTACTATTAAATGCCTGTTTCTTAATGAATAATGATCTCAAGTTTGAAACCAAGGATAGCATTTATGTGCCATTTACGATAGAGAAGATAAAAATCTATAATAAATTATCCAACAATGTGTACATAATTAAGAAATCACGTTTTGAGAAGCCTGATTTCCATTCATTTGACGCTTTAATAACCAATCAAGATGGCGTTATTCTTGCAGAAATAATTAATGCATCTCTTAAAGAGGCAACCAATCCGCAAAAACTTGAAAATGCCTCTTTTCCTCTATCTTCGTTGCAGATTAAGAGGGAAAAAATGGAGGTGGAACAAGGTGCAGAAATGCCGTTAGATATTGCTATCGTTGGAGTCTCCGGTAGATATCCGATGGCTTATGATATAGAAGATTTCTGGCTGAAACTTGCTTCAGGGAAAAATTGTATATCCGAGATCCCCAAGGAACGTTGGAATTGGGAAGGCTTATTTACTTCGGATTTATCCGAAGTAGGTAGGATACATAGTAAATGGGGAGGATTTATTGAGGATGTAGATCGATTTGATTCTCGATTCTTTAACATTTCACAACGTGAAGCAGAATTAATGGATCCGCAGGAACGGCTATATTTGGAACACTGCTGGATGGCATTGGAGGATGCTGGATATACGAAAGAAATGCTTGGTTCTGATTCTGCTATTCGATCCCAAGTTGGTGTATATGTAGGGGTTATGCATCACGAATACCCTTTGTTGGCTGCGGAGTCAACAATTGATGGAAATAGGATTGGAATTGGTGGAGCAGCATCTTCTATCGCAACCAGGGTTTCTTATTTCTTTGATTTTTCTGGACCAAGTATGGTTGTAGATACCATGTGTTCTAGCTCCATGTCCGCAGTTTATTTAGCATGTCAGGCTTTGAAGGGAAAGCAAATTGATGCAGCCCTTATAGGTGGCGTTAACTTATCGCTTCACCCCAGTAAGTATTTGATGTTGAGTCAAAGACATTTCATCTCTCCAAAGGGGCGTTGCGCTAGTTTTGGTGAGGATGGGGATGGATATATACCGGGTGAAGGTGTAGGCGTATTATTTTTAAAAAGATTAGAGGATGCAATACGGGATAAAGATCACATATATGCAGTTATTAAAGGAGCTGCAATTAATCATGGGGGAAGATCGGGCGGTTATACAGTTCCCAATATAAAGTCTCAAAGTGATGTTATTTCAAAAGCAATAGTTGAATCCCAAATTGATCCAAAAAGCATTACTTATATTGAGGCTCATGGTACGGGGACAAAGCTAGGCGATCCTATTGAAATTCAGGGGCTTAAGAATGCTTTTGAAGAATTTACGGATCAAAAACAGTATTGTTGGATAGGTTCAGTAAAATCAAATATTGGTCATTGTGAAGCCGCGGCAGGTGTCGCAGGTATTACAAAAGTATTGAATCAGATGCGTTATGGGAAAATTGCGCCCACTTTACATTCTCGAGTAGTCAATCCAGAAATCAATCTTGCCGATACACCCTTTATGCTGAATCATGAACTTCGAAATTGGGAGAGACCTGTCATTGAGGGGGAAGTGCAACCACGTAGGGCAGGTATTAGTAGTTTTGGTGCGGGTGGAACAAATACACATTTGATCATAGAGGAATATATGAAGCACGTCCCGGAACAACCCAATAGTAGTGTTCAAATGAAGCCGGTTATTATTGTGCTATCAGCCAAAAGTAAATGGAGTTTAAAGAAAAATGCAGAAAAATTAGTAGACGCTATTCATAGAGATAAATTTTCAAATCTTGATCTGGTTGATATGGCATATACACTACAAATTGGTCGTAATGCGATGAAATATCGCTTAGCAATAATTGTGGAATCATTGGAAAAATTGAAAGAAAAACTACAAAGCTTTATAAATGGGCATCAGGAAATACCGGATTTATTTATTGGAAAAATTGAAAGGATGATTGACAAAGAATTAACGATTAATTATCTAATCGATAGTTATGATAAGATTTGTGAATATTGGGTGAGTGGTAATAACGTAAAATGGGAAAATCTTTATAACGGATTGACTCCGAATAGAATCAGTTTGCCTACCTATTCTTTTGAAAGAGTTTTATGTTGGATACCAAATGAGAGTAACACTAGTTCAACAATTCAGCCTACAATCATCCATCCGCTACTAAATTCGAACAATTTGAATTTTATGGAGCAGCGGTTTACTTCTGCCCTCACGGGTCAGGAGTTTTTTTTATTGGATCATAGGATAAACGGACAAAAGGTTTTGCCAGGAGCCGTATATATCGAAATGGTACGTGCAGCAGTCGCGTATTCAACATGTATAACGGGCAATCAAAGGATTGAACTTAAGAAAATCATATGGAAACACCCCCTTGTAGTGAATGATCAACCGGAAAGAGTAAGCCTATCGCTGTACCCTGAGCAAGAGGGGGGAATTCGCTTTGAAGTGAATCAGGAATCCGATAACCAAACGAATCAAGTGCTGGCTCAAGGCCAAGCGATCCTCATGGAGGATCACCTAAGTCCAGCGATGGACATGGAGGAAATAAAAAAGGAGTGCTCGAAGCAGAAAGTTGTTTCTGCGGACGAGTATTATAAGGCATTCAAAGAGATTGGAATCGAATATGGCCCTTCCTTCCAAGGAATAACGACAGTATGGCTAGGAAATAACATGGCTTTGGCGGAACTGAAATTACCAGTTAACGATTCGAGCGTCACCAATGCTTATTATTTGCACCCTAGCATGTTGGACGCGGCATTCCAAACCTTATTCAGCATGATCAACAGTTCGGGGACTCCGAAGCCTTCAGTCCCATTTCTGTTGCAGAATATAAGGATTTTCCGGGAAACCGCTTCTATGAAATGGGCATACATTCGATATAGTGAGGGCAGCTCTGAAGAAGATAAAATGAGGAAATTTGATATCGACCTATTGGATGATGAAGGAAATGTCGGTGTACAAATAAGAGGGATTTCCACCAGGGAGCTGGAGGATAGAATTAAGAAGGAAGAACTGCAGCAGAGTTCAGAAACGCTATTGCTCCAGCCTGTTTGGATAGAGCATAACGTTACGGAGCATGAAGAGAATATTATTTATGACCGGCAAATTGTTCTATTAAGCCAAGAACTGGAAAGTGTGGTGGGGGATATGCAAGCCGAAATCCCCCACGCAGACTGTCGTGTATTAAAAGCCAGTTCAATAAATGTTGAAGAGCGGTTTACTGCATATGCGGAGGAAACCTTCGAAATTATAAAATCGATAGCCCGGGAAAACAGCCGGGAAAAGATACTGCTGCAGTTTGTGTTTAGTAATGCGGAGAAACTTGCTGCAGGTTTATCGGGACTGTTGAAAACGGCGCAATTGGAGAATCCGAGCTTAACAGCCCAATTAATCGAAGTGGATCGTAAGGAGAGCATGACAGAGGTAGTAAAAGAAAATCGGAATAGCGTAGAAAATCAGGTGCGCTATCAAGATGGTATCCGTTATGTATCCCGCTTAAACGAAATCAGTGCAGAGGAGGATCAAGGAGCGATACCGTGGAAAGACAACGGTGTGTACGTCATAACCGGCGGAACAGGTGGACTTGGATTAATATTTGCGAAAGAGATCGCTCGTAAGGTGAAAAAACCCGTATTGATATTAAGCAGTCGAACCCCGAATAAAGCAAGTGTTCGAGAAAGAATCAAGGAATTAGAGGAAAACGGAGCAAAGGTGGTATTGAAAGAAACGGA
>NZ_JABMKZ010000059.1:0-14296 GCF_013204855.1 Paenibacillus alba
TCAATGTCTTCCATATTCATCCTTCGCCCCTCAAAGGCGACCTGATCAATATACCACATCGGCCTATTCGATTGCAAGAACTTTTTTTCAATTTCTTTCGTTCTTTCGTTCGACCGCCGAAACGACAAGGAGTAATATAACAAAACTAAAAACAGAATGCAAGCTTTTTCTATATAAATAAAAATGAATAGGAACGCGTATTCATTCGCGCCCTCCTATTCACTACTAATCATTATGAATTTTCACACTCAGTACTAAACCCATACAAAGCATATTAGTCATCAAGGAGCTGCCTCCATAACTAACGAAAGGAAGTGCAATCCCTGTAAGCGGCATTAACCCCGTATGCATGGCAATATTCTCGAAGATTTGCAAAGTAAACATGGAGATTACACCAATAATGATATAAGACCCTGCGAGATCTTTAGATGCTATCGCAATATGGATCATTCGATAAATCAGGAAAAAATACAAGAAAAGCAGCAAGGACGATCCTACAAAGCCAAACTCTTCTCCAATTACAACATAAATGGAATCTGCATAATCATAAGGTATATAACCGCCATGAATCATGGTCCCGTGCATATAGCCCTCACCCATCAATTGTCCGGAACTTACTGCCTTTATTGAATTAAGAACATGATAACTTTGGTCTGGATCGGTGGCAGGGTTCAGGAACGTTTGGATTCTGTGCAGTTGATGAGGCTTGACGATTTTATTAAACAAAGACAAATTGTAAAAATAAAGAGCTGTGACGATGCCAATTACCCCAACAATCACACTTCCCCCGACTAAAGCGAGTTTAATAGGTATTTTACCAATCCACATCATCCCGATTAAAATACAGACAAACACAATGGAAGTACCTAGATCCGGCTGTTCCAGAACGATAAAAAAAGGAACTCCTACTAAAACAATCATCGGTAAGATATCACGAATCAGACGCAAGTACTCTCCTTGCCTAGCACTCAGCATCTTGGCAAGAAGTAAAATAACGAAGATTTTGACGAGCTCTGAAGGCTGGAATTGCATAAAGTGAAGGTTAATCCAACGCGTGGAGCCATTAATTGTCATTCCTTTGAACTTAACAAAGAGAAGCATAAGTATGCCGACAGCATATAAGTAAATTGAAAAGTGCTGAACTATTCCTTTGTAATCAATGAGAGCTATGGCAAGCATAACGATAAAAAACACAAAAAACATGACCAGATTGTTTATATGAAGCCCCGCGTATTTCGTGTTACTAGTAGCGCTATAAATGGCCATCGTGCTGATAGCCATGAAACATAGCAAGATAACGAGCGTTGTGACATCGATTTTTTTGCCTCTAAATAGGATTTCTTTTAACACTTCATTTCCCCTGTTCTCTTCATTCTCTTTCTATCATAAATGAGTTGGTAGGCCTGTTACAAATATCGCTTCAAGGAAATAAAAAAAGCTATGAGATCACTCCCACAGCTCGACGGTCATTCCATTTATTTTATTAACCTTGGCTTCCAATAAAAACATACCGGGCTACAACCAGAATAGCAAGAACCCACATTAACCAGTGGATCGGATATTTCGTCTGACTTTTGCCGCTTAAGTTAGAAGCTGTTGCAAGAACAACATATGTCACAATACCAAAAGAAATTCCGTTGGCAATATTGTAAGTGAAAGGCATCAAAACAATTGTAAGGAAAGCTGGAATCGCAACAACAAAGTCTTGGAAGTCGATCTCACGAATGGATTGAACCATCAGCACACCAACAACGATCAGAGCAGCCGCAGTAGCGGAACCAGGAATCAACATAGCAATTGGAGCCAAGAACAAAGCAAGCAAGAAACATACGCCTGTTGTTACTGCCGTTAAACCTGTACGTCCACCTTCAGCAACACCTGCCGCGCTCTCAACGAAAGCCGTAACAGTACTTGTTCCAACAAGTGCACCGCCACTAACACCAATCGCATCTACGAACATTGCTTTACCAACACGTTTGTTGCCTTCTTCTTTGTTCTTCATCATCCCTGCACGGTTAGCTGTTCCAACCATCGTACCGAAGGTATCGAATAGTTCAACAAACGTAAACGTAGCAATGACAGATACAATCCCCGTTGTCATAATGCCAGCAAAGTCAAAATCCGCGAAACGAAGCTTGGACAAATCCGGAACCCATGTCGTATCTGCACTAGTCAGCGTACTCAAGTTAACCAGACCCATGAAATAACCGATAACCGTAGTTGCCAAAATACCGATCAAAATCGCTCCACGAAGACGCAGCACCATAAAGATGGAAATCAACAGGATCCCGATGATCGTTAAAATAACACCCTTATCATGTAAAGAACCTAAGTGGAAGATCGTTTCAAAGGAAAGGACATCGGTGTACTGATGCGCTTTAAGATCTTTGCCGCTTTCGACAGCAACGCTTAGAATACCGCTATTTTTGAAACCGATCATTGCAATAAACAATCCGATACCTACCGTAATCGCGTGTTTCAAACTGTCCGGTACAGCAACGAGAAGCATCTGACGAACTTTGGTAACCGTTAATATGATAAAAATAATCCCCGAAATAAACACGGCGGTTAGAGCCATGGAAAACGTAAATTTACCTTGAGAAGTTAAAATGATCGTTGCAAAATACGCATTTAAGCCCATTCCCGGAGCCAACGCAACAGGAAAATTAACGAACAACCCCATCGCAATCGTCATTACACCCGCCGCAATCGCTGTAGCCAAGAAAATCGAAGTCCAGTCACCGCCGGTAGCCCCCGATTTAAAAGCACTAAGCACGTCAGGGTTTACTGCTAAGATGTAAGCCATCGTCATGAACGTTGTAATCCCTGCCATGATTTCGGTTCTTACGGTCGTACCGTTTTGTTTCAGTTTAAAAAAGCGATCCATTTTCCTACTCCTCCTAGACGTATGGTGGGACAGCAAAAAACCCGGAATCGTAATGCTGATTCCGGGTACGAAAAAGGAGCTTCTATATGAGAGCTTCCTTCGATGCTAGGTGCAAAGTGTAGTAGTAACTCATACAGATACCGTTCCTTTTTTTCGTAGCCAGATCATTTGCGGTGATCTCGTAGAAACTCTCGGGCCAATCCCCAAGATTATACGAAAAACTGTTATCCATATCACATTTTAGTAGGGAACTAAGCTGCTGTCAATAAAAAAGACGAACATTAATGGGGTAATTTTTCCCACAACGTTCGTCTTTTCTGTTGATTCTATTACTACTCCATTTTGGAGACGTTGTAACTAAATTTTCGTTCTCTACTTGCTTACATCCAGTCAATATAAAAATAAGAATGAGTAAGATTAAAATTATAGAATTTTTCATCTGAACACCTTCTTTTCATTTAAATGCCGTTTTAACACTCGGTATTCATTAATGATAAAAAAGGAGTTATTAAAAATGAAAAGACTATCATTAGTTTGGTTGTCTTTAATTGTATTAGTAATTAGTATTCCGATAACTGCATCAGCCGCCCCATCTTCTCATGCCTCTACAGCATCATTTGGCAACGCAGTTGCTTGGCATGAAGCAGAGTGTTTTTCGGAGGGATTTAATCATACCTTCTTGAAGTGTAATATCGATGCAGGCATTAGTAATGTTTTTTTACAACCAGCGGATAACATAGAAGCAATTAACTTTACAGTAGAAGTGCAAAGGTATGATTCTTTTGACCAAATGTGGGTTACAATGAATAGTATCCCTCTTAATAAGTCCTACTTTCAATCCGTTCCCCATGTCTCTGAACAAATACAAGTAGAGTATCCGAATGCTAATCATCAAGATTATCGCATTAAGGTAACAGGCTACCTTACTGGTGCTGAATTGGGATCATCTCCTACAAGAACTGCATATTCGAACGTAGTTGAATTAGGCTATACGATTGCCAGATAACATCTATATAAAGGAGCATAGATACTGGAAAGATTCAGTATCTATGTTCCTTTCACCACAAATTAAGGAGATGCATTAATGATTTATTTTGAAGATATGGATACCAGTCTTTTAAAACAAAAAACTAGAACCAATTATTCAAAATTAGTAGACATTAACTTTTCAGCTGTTCCACCAACAAGTGAAATAGAAGATAACTTATCCCCATTATCAGAATATTACATCGCTCCATATATATTTAAAACAACGGAAATATGTATCATCATAACACTGACAGATTATATAAATCTAAATGAAGAAACAATAAGAAAACTACTTGGTCATTTTCAAAATGTGCGTATCGTAACATCGAAGAGTATTCCAATTGAAGTTAGATTAGAAAATCTTAAAAATGAGTCTAAAGAAATGTTTAATTTGCTGATAAGTCAAAAAAAAATGAATCCCTTTATTTTGGATTTATATCATTTTCACGGAGTATCTATTTCATCCGGTAATATTAGGCATGTAAAATTAAGCCGCAAATTTGAGGCGCCTATTTATGGAGATTTGGTAACCCCAAATCATATTCAGGAATTCGGTGAAATATGGAATCATATAAAAGGAATGTATTCTGATAAGAAATATGTGCAACTTTATCCTAATTGGTTATTCTCTAACCAATTACTAAATTCAAACGTCATGAAGTATTTTTCCAAAGCCTGCAATGAAGTTTATTTATGTGTAGATAATACAACTTTACGCGTGAAGGAGTTAATCCTTTCTAATGATGAAAAATGACTGTTTTCTTTTCCTCGATCAGTTCTATAATTTTGGTCATAAAAAAACTCCCTTCTATTCGCTAAACAACGCAAGTAAAAGGGAGTATTTTTGCATTCTATTGTTGCAACCTATTCCCACTCAATCGTAGCAGGCGGTTTGGACGTAATGTCGTACACAATACGGTTCACATTCTCAACTTCGTTGACGATACGAACCGAAATTTTCTCAAGCACATCCCACGGAATACGCGCCCAGTCGGCGGTCATTCCGTCGATGGAAGTTACGGCGCGGATACCTACGGTGTAGGAGTATGTTCGGGCATCGCCCATAACGCCAACGCTTTTCATGCCAGGAAGGGCTGTGAAGTACTGCCAGATCTCGCGGTCCAAGCCGGCTTTGGCGATTTCATCGCGCAGGATGGCGTCGGATTCACGGACGATTTTCAGCTTGTCCTCGGTTACTTCACCAAGCACACGGATCGCTAGACCTGGACCTGGGAAAGGCTGTCTCCAGACGATCGCGGAAGGAAGGCCGCACTCTTCGCCGACTTTACGCACTTCGTCTTTGAACAGGGTTTTGAGTGGCTCGATCAGTTTGAACTTCATATCTTTCGGCAGGCCGCCGACATTATGATGGGATTTGATCGTTTGAGCCGTAGCTGTACCGCTCTCTACGATGTCCGTGTAAAGCGTGCCTTGCGCCAAGAACGTGAAGTCGTCGAATTGAGCGGACTCTTCTTCGAATACACGGATGAACTCCGTGCCGATGATTTTACGTTTTTGTTCTGGATCGTCCACACCGGCAAGCTTGCCAAGGAAACGATCGCGCGCATCTATTTTAACTACTTTCATATCGAACTTGCCGACAAATGTATCCATAACGCTCTCTGCCTCGCCTTGGCGCAGCAAGCCATGATCAATGAACATACACGTCAGCTGTGCACCAATGGCTTTATGCAGCAAAATAGCTACAACGGATGAGTCTACGCCGCCGCTGAGCGCACATAGCACTTTTTTGTCGCCAACTTCTTGGCGAAGCTCTTTGATCATATCTTCCACGAAAGAGGACATCGTCCAGTCGCCTTCGCAACCGCAAACGTCATAGATGAAGTTATGGATCATTTCGTTCCCTTGCAGGGAGTGACGAACTTCCGGGTGGAATTGAACCGCGTGAATGTTGCGCTCACGGTTGCTCATGGCCGCAATCGGCAGGGAATCCGTGCTCGCTTCGATCACGAAGCCATCCGGAAGAACAGAAACGTGGTCTCCGTGGCTCATCCAGACCGTTTGCTTCGCATCCAAACCTTTGACCAGCGGGCTTTCATTCGAAAAGGAAAGATCGGCTTTCCCGTATTCACGCGTATGCGCGCGTTCTACTTTACCATTCAATTGATGAGCAATCAGCTGCATGCCGTAGCAAATTCCCAAAATCGGAATGCCCAAATCGAAAATGGCTGAATCTACAGCTGGAGCTCCTTCTCCGTATACACTTGCCGGACCGCCTGAGAACACAATCCCCTTTGGCTGAAGCTCACGGATTTTATCAACCGTGGTGTTGTGCGGAAGCAATTCGCTGTACACGCCCAAATCACGGATCCTTCTTGCAATCAGTTGGTTATATTGGCCTCCAAAATCTAAAACGACGATCATTTCACTCGGTTTACTCATTATCCGTTCCTCCTATTTTCATAGCGGTTGAAGCATCTGGGGCTCCCCAAAAAGTAATCGGAATTGACTTCAAAGCCTATCTTCACTTCTTGGGGACCGCTTGTCCACTAACCGCTATTTATAGGTACTAATTTTAAACATTAGGTACCTAGGATGTAAAGGGGTTTAATGTGTCTTTTGAATGGCTTTCCAAATTGCCAAGATTTCCCGCTTCGAATAAGGGAGTGAATGAGCCGTGTCATAGCGGACACTTTCATAGATCAAAGCAAATTCCAGCAGTGCCTTCTGTTGGGCGTAATGCGGAATTTTCAGAGCTTTCACATACTCACGAACAGTTTGATCCTTGGATTTTAAGCCGTATTTGCGAAATAACTGCATCCACAAACGATCCATATAGGGAATTAGTGGATGAGCATTGTTCGGTCCATATTTGTAAAATGGCGGCTGAAGCCTACCTTTGTAAAGGAACCCTTTGCGTCTAAGGAAGAGCAGAAGACCCGCAATTAGGAGCCCGCCTCCGATTATAACATTGAAAACTTGACGATAACGAAACGCAAAATCAACGAGTGTATCCTTGGCCGCTTGAAGCCATTCTCTTGGATTGGCTGTAAATCTATCCGACTTCGGTATGGTTGCCAGGGAAGCCGTCATCTCGGCCTGCGCCATAGCAGCCGTCGTCAACGTCAACTGAGCATGGTCAGAGGACATGCCTGAGAATCCCGGTGTCGGCTCAAAAGGCACCCACCCCGCGCTAGGGAAGTAAACTTCCACCCACGAATGGGCATCTTGATTGCGCACTTTGACCTCCTGAAGTTGATCCCCATCGTTCGCTGCTTGCAGGGAACCTGGCGCGAACCCTTTGACCCAACGGGCAGGAATGCCAATAGCACGGAGCATGACGACCATCGAGGTTGAGAAGTGGTCACAATATCCTGTTTGATCTACGAACAGAAAATGACTGACGAAATCCTCATTGCGGCTGGGATGGGTCGGCTTTTCCAAGCTGTATGTATAGGTTCGGCTTAAATACTGCTCTATAGCTACGGCTTTCAGATAAGGCGTGGAGCTATTCGCTGTCACTTGCTCAGCCAAGCTGCGAACAGACCGCGGCAGGCTTGTCGGCAGTTGAAGATAATCCCCCACGATATCAGCAGGATAACGATTGGTCTCGGCATTCAGCAAAGAGGAATCCGACTGCGCTGGCTGGACGGTTATTTTGTAATACGATAACGGGTCCATCACTTCTGGCAGCGTTACTTTGCCGCTGAACGAAGAGGCCAATAAGAAATCAGACGACAATGGCTTCCCTTTTTCGGTCAATAGCATATCTACCTGCTTTAAGTTTCCACCTAGAAATAATTGTTTATTCGTCGAATTGCTGTTCCACAATATTTCCTGTGTAATGATTCGGCCTGTCCCTGTCTGATGACCCGCGGAAAATGGCTCCAGCGCTTGGTTGGTTTGTATCCAGCCCTTTCCATTATAGAAATTTTTGGATTCTCCGCGCCAATAGGTTAATTCCGAGGTCTTAGCGGTGAATACCGGCGTCGTGTCCACTTGGAGTGGACCGCCCAGCGCAGAATCGTTCTGGCCGTAGCCGGATTTGGCAGCAGCACCGCCAACTTCCAAATCTCCGTTGTAAAGCTCAAATATGCGATCATATAAATAGCCCCAGCTCACTGGCTTCATCAAATGCGCAGGTTCTGCCTGCTTGGCCGATAACCAGCCCACTCCAGCCAGTGCCCCAACAATAACCATACTCACGGCAATCCATTGAAATAGATGGCTTGGACGCACCGAAGAAAAGCCGTAGGTTTGTTCGATTCGCGAAAGATTGAGTAAAGCCATAAGCAGCAGCCCATATCCAACTGTACGCATGATACCAGGCACCGTATCTGCGCCCAAAACGAGCTGTAAGAAAACCAGATAGACCAGTGTAGCCCCAACAAACCAAAGACTGTGCTGTCTTTGCAGCATTAGAGCTTGCACTACTGAGATGAGGAGTGACCAGCCCAAAAGAAATAATAACGTACGCAGTTGACCGCTAATTAATTCAAAATGAGCGCCAACAAGGTATCCGATATCTTGGGCAATCACTCTTACTAAATCAATACACCATAGGCCTGTCAGAAATCCCTCCCTATCGAACATAAATCCGATGAAGAGCAGGATAACGACGATTTTGGCAGTCCAGCCCCAAGCCAAAGGAACTTTACAGCAATCTATGAGGATGCAGATCGCAAAAACCACAAGGATCGGTCCGATTTCTATCGAAGCATCCGCCATCCACACCAAAGGGCGCAGCCATTCTGAGATGAGGAGAAAGAGCAGCAGGGAGATCAGGCTGTCTCGGACAAAACTGGTAGGGGTAGTGAGCGCTGATGACGTGCTTGGGATAGAGCCCGCTCGGAAGATTGGACGTGATGGGATGGATAGGTTTGATCCTAAAGAGCGAGAGCGGGAAGGCGAGCCTGCGCGGCGCGGTTCAAGCGGTTGCATCCGCAACACCTCCTTGCTTCGGCCACTGGCTCAGCGGATGCGGCACTTCCGTGAAGCTGCAGCCTGCGGCCTGCAGCTGGGAAGCCCCCTCTCGCTCGGCGACCGAGAGCGAGGGCCGCGCGTGCACGTAGATCACGTGCACAGAGCGGCGTCTGGTGCCGCTATCTGCGATCGCGCGCACCAGCGCCAAATCCAGCGTCGATGTGATGCACAGCATCGACGTATCCGGCGGCAAGGCCGCCGCCTCCTTCCTGACGAGGTCAGGAAAGGATAGGGCGGGCTTGCCGCCCACGCTCGCGAGTACTTCGTACGCGAGCGGCAAATCCGGGCGAATCGTCGGCGCGATTCGCCTGCTGTTCGAGCTGCTGGCGAAGCCGCAGCTCTCGCGCCGGCCCGCAGCGACTTCGAAGAAGCCCGCCGCGAGGGCCACGCCCTTCTCCAGCAGCGGCTGTGCCGCTCCGGCTGGACTCGCCGCAGGCGTGGCATCGAGCAGCAGCATCCGCTTCGCGGAGGCGGCCTGCTCGGGGTCCTTGGTCATCAGCCGGCTGAGCCGGGCTGTGGATTTCCAGTGAATGCGGTGATAGGGATCACCGCTGACGTACTCACGAACGCCGCTGACCAGCGGCATTTCGGACTTGGGCCCGCGGACGGTAGGCACATCGCCGTCCTCTGCCTGGAAAGTCATGCCGGATCGATCCAAAGCATCCGGCCGCGGATAAACGATACACCGTTCAAGGTCGTCACGATGTACTTTTCGAATAGCAAAGCCAAACAGGTCTCCGGTCACCGCCTCGAAGCCTGTGAACCGATAAACGCCGCGCATCAGTCCCGTGATTTTGTAATGAAGCAATAAGGTCGAACGAAACCAAGGAAACAGCAGCTTGCTATAGCTTAATTTCACACCGCTTCCTTCATGTACCCAATTCTCTCTGATGACGATCCACGGCAGCGGTATCCGTGTCAGATGATCAACCCCAAGTCGAATCGTCACCTCTTCCCCGGAGAGGAACACTTCCCCTGAAAGCTGCCGGTTAACAGATAATCCTTTTAGTGCAAAAACATAAAATAATCCGGCCTGAAGCCAAATGAGCAGCAAACAAATCCCCAGATACCATGCAGCGAATCCACCCTGCCAATAGGCCAAACAGACGGCTAGCACGCACCCTGCAAAAAGCAGCAATGATTTACCCCAGCTTTTCATAGTCAGCCCCCTAATTCGCCGAAACATAGCGAAGAACAGGCGCTTGCAAAGAAGCAATCAAAGCCGTTAGTATCAATTCCGCTGACTTGCCAGTCATCCTCGCCTCTGAGGTTAAAATGAGTCGATGCGTCCATAGCGGAAGCACCAAATTCTTAATATCATCAGGCACGACAAAACTTCTGCCCTTCATATACGCCGATGTTTGCGCGGCACGCATTAACGCATAGGAAGCCCGTGGACTTGCACCCAAATACAGATCGGAGTGATCCCTGGTTGCTACAGCAAGACGTACAATGAATTCTTTTAACGTGTTATCCACATGTACCAGGGCCGCTTCTTTCTGCAATTGGACAAACTCATCCTGCACAATGACAGGCTTCAAATGTTCCAATGGCTGCCGATCCTGAAGACGATCCAGCATGAGAATTTCTTGCTCCGGGGATGGATACCCGAGTGACAGCCTCATCATAAACCGATCCATTTGAGCTTCTGGAAGTGCATAAGTGCCTTCGTAATCCACAGGATTTTGCGTAGCTAGCAGTACAAAGGGCTTCGGCAGCTCATAGCCAACTCCGTCGACCGTTACCCGCTTCTCCTCCATAGCTTCCAGGAAAGCCGACTGCGTCTTGGGCGAAGTTCTGTTGCATTCGTCCGCCAGTACGATCGGGGTCATTAAAGGTCCAGGGCGAAATTCAAAGTCCCCTGTTTTGGTATTGAACACTGATACTCCGGTCACATCGGAAGGCAATAGATCGGGGGTACATTGAATTCTCTTAAACTCGCATCCGATCGTCCTCGCCAAAGCGCGTACAAGCATTGTTTTCCCCACACCAGGTACGTCCTCAAGCAAAAGATGACCACCGCTCAACATGGCAATGAAAGCATGTTCTATCGTTTCTCTCTTCCCAACGATCACTTTCTCTACGTTCATGATCATCCGTTCCACGAGAGGCTGTGGCTGATCGAATATTCGGGTTTCTGGCGGCATAGACGAGAAGCCTCCTTTATAAGGGTATGCTTCTAGTTTTTCCAGCCGTCTACTCTTTTAGACATTACCCTCCCTAGTAAATAGAGCGTATTTTGCAAGAGTTTTATTTTCGTTGAACAAATAGAACTGTCGGAAGGCCATAGACACTTCTCTTCTGCTTGGTTCTATGATGGATTCCGTAATTTCCCCGCCTAATAAGTCGACTGTTTTGCGCAAAGGAACCATAATCTTCCCGTCCAGCAGCTCCATATCGGCTAGAAAGTAAGTATTTACACAAGTACCTAGGGTGTACAATCTAATACTTCTAGCAGACAAATCGTATTCCAAATCATAGACGCCATAATGGGCATTAGCTATCTTCTTGTCTGCTTGCCACTCCACTTGCCCGCCTATCTTCTCTATGAGAAAACGGAGCGGCAGTTCAATCCGATTCGAACGAAACTGGTACTCCGAGGATTGCAGCGTGAAGGTGCCGCCTCCCACAATATGGACTTGCAGCGGTATTAACGATCGTGCAGATAGAATTTGCGCCGATTCCTCACGCGCCACTTTGGTCATCTGAACAAGCTGTTGCTCCGCTTCTTTCTGATCTTGATCCGCCTGCGGCAAATGCGCCGAAGCATATTGCTGTGTGGCTTTGAGCAACGATTGAAAATGTGGCATGCTCATGCTTCTTGACCATTTGGACTTCCCTAGCGGAAATTGCCTAGGCTTGACTTGTGTTGTCAGGGGAGCGAATGCGTACCCCAGCTTCTTGTAATAATCAATAACCTTCGGCAAAACCTCTACCGTCGACTCATGTCCGGTGCCATCATGGAACAGGATCGTAATTTCATGCTCAAGCGGAGATGCTTTCACCGTTTGCCAAATTTCATCGGCAGGCACATGCGCTCTTTTGGAATCGCCACTGTCTACGTTCCAGTCGACCATGGTGTACCCTGCTTGATCCATCAAGTAGTAATAATACGCATCAAAGTTCGTATAGGTCCCTCCGGGAGCACGCACCAATTGCGGCCGCACATCAGCGATATCGGCAAAAATGTCTTCGCTGTGCTGCACTTGTTCCCAGAAGGTTTGAAAATCGCCGTACAGCTCTTTATATACATGATTATAGGAATGATTGCCTAAGGAATGTCCCTCTTTTACAATTCTTTTGACCATATCGGGCTGGGCCTGCGCCTGTTCGCCAAGTGCGAAAAATGTAGCCTTCACACCCTCTTTTTCTAAAATATCCAGCACTTTGCCGGTCAGCTTGCTAGGACCATCATCAAATGTCAGATACACCGTAGGCTGCTCTGGCGTTTCATAACTTTTGGCATCCAGCAACCGTTTGCCCGCCTTGAGCTTCTGATAAATGTCCTGCCCCTCAGGTGCGGAGTCGCCCTGATCTTCCGCCGCTTGCGCGGGAATTGTGGAGAGAAAGAGAGAAACTAATAATAGAGTTACCACAATCAGTTGAATTCGTTTCTGCCAATGGGTTGCACGTTGAACCGGGAAGCGCATCCGATGATCCCTCCGCTTATTCTATCATTTTGCTTTGCTGATAGAGTATATGGGAGAAGGATCGAGAGTATGTCACTTACTTAGCACCAAATGAAAAGGAATTCAAAAGCGTCCCGTAGAATGATCATGTCATAGAATACGCCGACATTTTTCGACAGGAAAGCAGGGGTTCACATGAGTTTTTCGACAAGTGTGTTTAAACAAAATCAGCACAACGATTCACACATCTCGCTTAAAGATCAAGACATAATCCGCAGAAATTTCGTAGTCTTTCTCGCGATTACAGCAACTGCTTTATTGATGTACATGAGTATTTTCGCCTTAGGATCCGGGGGTGCCATTGACAGGGATCTCAAATTTACACTGATCTTCGAAACCGCGATTTGGGTTATTTACGGTTACTTGCATTTCACCAAAAGGTTTATTCATTATTTATGTTATTTTGCTGTTATTGCCAGCGGGATCAGCACAACAGTTCAACTGATTGGCAAAGCCGATATTTCCAATATATTCTCGATTTACTACATGATGATTATGGCGCTTATTTTCATGAAAATGGTGCCGTGGCTAATTAGTGCCGCATGGGGACTTTTCCTAGTCGGTTACCTGTTCATTGCCCAAAAGGATGCGCTTCTGGTAGATCCCAAAAGTGCTCCGACGTACATTATTTACTTCATTCTCATTAGCGTTTTGATGTTTGCCGCACTGAAAGTTTCCGGCTATATGAATAAAAGCATGTCTGAGGCGCGCGCTCAGGCCGAACAATTCCTGGCTCTACAGCAGGAGCAGCGACACAAAGCATTAAAGCAGGTCAGCATGGTCACGGAGCATCTGCAATCCATTACCAAGTCAGGCGAAGAGGATGGCTCCTCCTTCGATGAGATGCACAATGCCTTCCAAGATATCGCAACAGGCGCAGGGGACCAGGTGGATTCGACCATTTCCATTAATGATTCGGTGAATCATATGAATGGCCTTATCAAAGAAATGTCCGATTCCATCCACACTTTATTAGGCAAAACGTCAGAAGCCGCCTCTCTATCTGATCAAGGAAGAGGCCGCATGGAGCTGCTCTCCGATACATTCGCTATATTTAACAAGGATATCGAAGCTGTTTCTCAGGATACGGTATCTTTGATTGAACGGTTGAACGAAACGAGTCAGTTCAGTGATACGATCCAAGATATCGCAAACCAAACGAATCTGCTCTCGCTTAACGCCAGTATTGAGGCTGCAAGAGCCGGTGAGCACGGCAAAGGGTTCGCCGTCGTCGCCAACGAAATTCGGAAGCTAGCCGATATGACGGCTAAATCTGCGATTCGGATCTCGGAGCAGTTGGAGGAGTTCACGTCATTGTCTACTCAGACTCGCTCCCGTATGGATCAAGTTGCTCTGCGCATGCAGCAAAGCAATGAAATTACCGGGCAAACGAAGCAAGCCTTCGAATCCATTACGGATTCTGTTGCCATGCTTAAAGAGCTTTCCGTCAGCTACAGCGGCCTAATGGATCGCATCAGCGATTCATCGGTTACCATCAGCGACTCCACGAATAATCTGGCTGCTATCAGCCAAGAAGCTTCTGCGACGCTTGAGGAGTTGTCGGCAACGCTGCAATCCTTGCTCGTCAATAACCGCCAAAACTTGGATCGCATCAAAGAAGCTGAACAGGGGCTGCGGTTGGTTACAGAGTAAATCAAGCTTTATATAAGCGCCAAAAGGAGCTGTCCCCTAAGTAGATAAACCTACTTGCGGGCAGCTCCTTCGCTTTTGCTCTTGCTTTTGCTTT
>NZ_JABMKZ010000059.1:14395-34961 GCF_013204855.1 Paenibacillus alba
TTACTCTTACTCTTACTCTTACTCTTACTCTTACTCTTACTCTTACTCTTACTCTTACTCTTACTCTTACTCTTACTCTTACTCTTACTCTTACTCTTACTCTTACTCTTACTCTTACTCTTACTCTTACTCTTACTCTTACTCTTGCTCTTACTCTTACTCTTGCTCTTGCTCTTGCTCTTGTTTTTTCCTCGTTGCCCTGATGCCGTCCAGCTCCAGTTGCTTGTTAAAAGCCTGCAATTATGCATCCTTTTTACGCTCAGAATAGCCTCAAACATGAAATTCCTGCGTTTGTGCATCTTTTTGAGGCTTTTTCTGACCAAGAGGCTGGAAAAGAAGAAAATGCCTGCACAATTGCAGGCATTTCCACTTTGCAACCGAATTCACCCGAAAATCCCTGCACTTTCGCAGTTTTTTCGCAGTTTTTCCGCAGGTTTCTTGCAGGTTTCTCGCACTAAGAAAACCAAGCTGGAACCCCGAAGATTCCGCACGGAGCTATGCCGCCCGCTCCCTCTCTTATGCCATAACTGCCTCCAAAACCGACTGCACATGGTTCTTAATCCTCACCTTGCTCCATTCCTTCACGATATACCCTTCCTCGTCGATGAGGAATGTAGAGCGAATAATCCCCATATATTCACGCCCGTACAGTTTCTTGAGCGCCCACACTCCGAATTTCTCAGCCACTTGATGGTCAGGGTCAGAGAGCAATAAGAACGGCAGCTCATACTTCGCAATGAATTTATCATGGGATTTCAGCTCATCCGGACTGATCCCGATCACTTCTACACCAAGCTCAGCGAATTTGCCGTTATAGTCGCGGAAATCGCACGATTCTTGTGTACAGGTTGGGGTATTGTCCTGAGGGTAAAAGTAAATGACAAGCTTTTTGCCTCTATAATCATGCAAAGACACGCTGCTCCCGTTCGATGCTGGAAGTGTAAAATCAGGGGCAAGGCGTTTAATTGTCTCTATTTCTGTCTTCTTGGCCATCTGCAAACTCTCTCCTCTGTTTATCCCTTGGATATCTAGAACTATTATGCGGCATTTGCCCCTTTACATCAAACCATGATTGCCAAGACTAGCATTCATTAAGAAAAATATGGTAATTTATATAGGTTGCTATAAAAGTTGAAGGAGTGATTCATCGTCATGATACCTATCAAACGAACATCTTTACTTACCATTCTGGGATTAACTCTAGCAATCCCTACCCTTTCTGTATCGGCTGCATCCCCTAATGACAGCTTGCCTATTACACGCGGGCAATTCATCAAACAAATTGCGGATGAGCTCAAGCTGGCACCGCTGAGCATGCAAACCAAGCTGCCTTCGGATGTCACAACACAATCCCCTTATGCGAATGTTGTGCGCGTTATGCTTGAACGTCAAATCCTGCAAGGCTACTCGGATGGTACCTTCCGGATGGACCAAGCTGTCAGCAAGGATGAAGCCGCGCTCATTCTCGGACGATTCCTTGGCCTTTCGGACAGCAAGGCCCGCACGAAATTGCAAAGCGATTTCGCTGTTGATTTTGGCCAAACCGGAGGCATTAGCACCGAGGTTGCAGGAGCAGCCATCAAAAAAGCGCTAGCCACGGATTCGTCCATTTCGACTTGGTTGGTGTCCGATCCCACATCGCCAACCGACTTAAAATCGTTCCGTGCCCATATGAACATGGACATGCATATTTTCTTTAAACCAAGTGCCGGCTATCCAGGCGACAGCCTTCAGTCGGAAGCTAACACCGATATAACTTTCAACAAAGATCAGGGGATCCATCAAAGCATTATCACAACAGCCCCAGGTTCGGATATGGTGCCAAGAACGATCAAGATAGACCAATATACCGTCAGCCAAGGAACTTATATGAATATGCCGAATGCCGCCAATGACGGCTTCGAATGGTACGATTTCTCCAAGCAAATGCCATTTACGTTCGATCAGCTGATGGAGCTGCAGAAGAAAAGTCTTGAGATGAACAAAACACTGGTTACTCCGTATTTCTTCTACAAAGATCTTGGCACTACCGAGAAGGACGGAAAGAAGCAGCGCAAGGTTTCGATTCAGGGCAAGCTCACGAATACAGCTGATATCGTGAAGACACTTGGCGGACTTGGCGGAAGTCAAAACGCCTTCAAAGAGGTTTTGGACTCACCGGCGCTGGCCGGAATGGCAGTTTCCCTCTCCGCTGTAGTCACAGTAGATGAGCAAACGAAGCTCCCAGTCAGCATGGACGGCGACTATATCATTACTTATGGCGAAGACCTCGATCTTCCCATCGATCATATGGATATGACGATGTCTATGACATATCAAGATGTGAATCAACCGGTAGACGTTGTTTTACCAGCGGCAGCCAAATCTGCTAAGCCTTATCCGATGCCTACGCCTGAATAAGGCAAAGAGCTGCTTCAAGTCGCAAGACTTCGCAAGCAGCTCTCTTTATTATTTTATACCAGGCAGAAGGTTCGGAAGATTGGCTCTTCCATACTTGACGATATCCTTATTCAGTTCTTCCGTAAGCACGGTTTGTTGATACTTCACCCCATCTATCCATAACGGATTTCCGTACTTCACCTTGCGATCTCCAACACTTAGCTCCATCGAAAAGAGAAATCCAAGAACTGTTCTCTGATCTCGGGACGGAATAAGTTCTATGTTAAGCAGCTTGGATGAAATGTCGGCAATCATGGCATTATCCGTTATGACCAGCTTTTTCCCATCACCGAATCGGATATCTATTTGCTTGATATCTTTAAAGTCAGTTCCCATTAAAGTCGCAAGGGCCTTCGGCGTTGTATCCTGAGGTTCTGCGATCTCTATTTCAAGGGCGGTTGCTAGAGCCGGAAGGCTTTGTGCCACCGCCCCTGTACTCCAAACATTAAGCCAATCCCCAAGCTTGAGATCTTCAAACTTGGCATCCCCCTCACCACGACGGATAACAATATCATCAACAACATTCACCCAGTACTTCTCTGTGTTCTCGCTATCCGAATTGACGATAAGCACCTGCCGATTGGTCGAATCAATTTCGGAAATAGCTCCAACGATTTCAGCTTCCTTAGGAATGACCCTCGTGGTAATCTCCAGATTAAATCTTTTCCCAACCGCCTTATAGATGGCTTCCCTAATTTGGCTAATTTCCTGATCACTTAGTTCCTCACGCGGCTTCCCCAATATCCTCAGCTCCAAATGAAGAGTTTCCCGAGGTTGGCCTTTCATAGACACTTCCATATTCATCGGTGCGACAGAAAATCGGCTATATACGCTCTCCAGTTGGAACACTTGATTCTGCAAATCAGCAGGCTTCGCTTCTTGGTTCGGATACGGCAATTCATATCCTGCCTCTTCCTTCGCTGGAGGATTCAACACATCAGACACAGTGCCAGAATCCGTCATACCAAAAGCGACTAACAGAAATAAAAGAATCGTATTCATGTTTGGGCTCTCCATTTCCAAAAGTGATTTCTCATACACTTAGACGCCCATTTTTACCAAATGTTTCAAATTTCATATTAAAAGCAGCTTCGCTCTTTTTTGTATGTCATGCAGACATACACACCATAGCTTTGCAGAATAAACAGACAAGGCATAATATCAAAACGGTAACGCGCTTGAATTTCAATCACCAAATGCAGCGCCGCATAGCCAAGAAGTAATAACAAAAAGAACATCACCTGCGGATTTTCCCTTTTTCGTAAAAGAAAGACAACGGATAGGAATCCAAAAAGCGTAAGCGCCAAATAGGATACTCGCTCTATAATGATCAGCACCACACTCAGCTTCGGCTTATCCAGGTCCTTCAGGCTCCAATCAACGGCGGTATCCGCGGAGCCCCAGAACAAAGCAAATTTTTTCGCGAAAAGTACGAACAGCTGCGAGTTATCCTCTAGTCTCTCCCCAATCATCTGAAGCTCTTTGCGGTTCCGCTCCTCCCCTACAGAGTACAGGGCTACAGCTCTATCATCCTCTAAAGACCAGCTGCCCAAAGTAGATTCATTGAGACCAACTACAAATTTCCAGTAAGGCTCCTTGTTCGCTAGCGGTACCTGAATAAAGCTCGTATTCACAAAGGCATAACTAATAAGCTGCTGCATGATCAAATAAACGAGCAGCACGCCCAGAGCCTTAGCCATTCGCGGCCTTTTGTTCTTCTTATATCGGGTGTAGATTTGGAACACTGCGGTATACACCAGAAATCCAACAAGATAAAAGCTTCCCAGCGGTCTGAACATATTCCCAAGTGCCCAGCATACACTGACAAGCAGCCAATCATATTTAGCAGCCAGCCCTTTACGTACGACAAAGTAACATCCCAGAACAAATAAAAACGTGGAAATATGCTGATTCGTCAGAACCGAGCAAAGAATAATATTAGGGACGTACATCGCGTAAAAAAGCATGGCAATTCGTCCGCAAGCCGGGTTAAATACATGAGTGGCGATTACATATAACAAATAGGCCGTTCCCACACTAAATAGGATATTAAATAATTTGAGAAAAATAAGATTTGTACCCAATAAGTGAATAATAAGAGCCTCATAGAGGGTAAAACCAATCTGGTAAGCCCAGGTGAGGAAATACTCGGAGTCACGGAATAGATACTTCCCTTCGGCCACTTGCAACGCGGCTGTATGCATAAATAAAAAGTCCGATGCAGGCTGCGTATCAATCGCTAACACCCAGGCTAATCTAACTCCTATCGCCAGAAGCAGGACAATGCCTACATACCTACTGGAAGAAAGCGAATGGGCAAATAGAAACGGTTTCGCGGAAAAAAACCTCTGTTGCACGCGATGGAAAGATTCAGTTCTCATGCAGCAAGCTTCTCCTTCATCTTAATTAGTTAACCACATGATTATTACCCAAATGGCGGGATGCGAAACAGGCGACACTCGCACAAGCCGTTCTTTTCCATTACAATGGGATTTAGAAATTTGGCTCAAAGCGGGGGATTCCTTTTGTTTAAAATAATGCTCGTTGAAGATGATGCTACTCTCTTCGCTGAAATTAAAATCAGGCTGGCCCAATGGTCCTATGATGTCCATGGGATTACAGATTTTAACCGGGTCGTTGAAGAGTTCATATCCTTGAAGCCGGATCTCGTTATCATCGATATTCAGCTGCCCAAATTCGATGGCTTCCATTGGTGCCGCATGATTCGAACCCATTCCAACGTTCCGATCGTATTCCTGTCTTCTCGCGATCATCCTACGGATATGGTCATGTCGATGCAGCTTGGCGCAGATGATTTCATCCAGAAACCGTTCCATTTCGACGTGCTCATTGCCAAGCTCCACGCGATTCTTAGGCGTGTTTATAATTATAATACGGAACCCATGAAGCTCAAAACCTGGTGCGGCGCAACGATTGATTATGAGAAAAACACGGTCACCAATCAGATGGGAGCAATTGAATTAACCAAAAATGAAATTTATATTCTTAAGCTGCTCATAGAACGCAAGAACAACATTGTGAGCAGGGAAGAAATGATAAACAGCTTATGGGATGACCAGCGTTTCGTAAGCGACAATACCTTGACCGTGAATGTTAATCGATTACGGAAAAGGTTGGACGAGCTTGATTTAGGCCGTTTTATCGAAACAAAGGTCGGACAAGGCTATCTTGCTACGGAAGAAGCTCATTTCCATGATTAGAGCCTATGTGAAAGAACGGCTTAGCTGGATTCTGCTCGTTCTGTTCGGGCAGCTGCTGTTCCTCTTGATCGCTTATCTGGATTATGAGATTCCCTTCCTGCCTATACTCTATATTGTCTTTCTGACAACAACCTTGTTCGCTATCTTCCTGGTTATTCGCTATAACAAAGAAACGAGATTCTTCAAGCAGCTGAAAGAGCGGGAGAGTACTCTCGATCTCTCCATTGCCGCCGACGCAGAAAGCCCCTTTGAACATATTGTCGAGACCAGCATGAGCAATCTAACCGCACGATTAAGTCTTTCTGCCTCGGGTCATCAGCTCACACTCGAACAAGAGAAAGACGAGCTGTTGTCTTGGATTCACGAAGTAAAGACGCCGCTGACCGCCATGCGTTTAATGATAGACCGCTTGGACGATGAAACGATGAAAGCCGCTTTGACCTATGAGTGGCTGCGGATTCATTTGCTGCTGGACCAGCAGCTTCATCAGAAGCGTTTGCCCTCCATGGAGAACGATCTGTATATCGAGCATATGGATTTGGAAACCATTACTTATGCAGAGATTAAGACATTGAAATCCTGGTGTATTCAGAAAGGGATTGGCTTTGACCTGCAATTCGAGATTACCGATGTGCTGAGCGATGCCAAATGGCTCGCTTTCATTCTGCGGCAGCTCATCACGAATGCGGTGAAGTACAGTGAAAGCCACTCTTCGGATATCGTCGTGCGGAGTTTCCGTCGGGATGAGCGGGTCTTCCTGGAAGTGCAAGATAATGGGCGTGGCATTGATCCCAAAGATCTGCCGCGTATCTTTGATAAAGGTTTTACTTCCACGACTTGGCATCAGGACCATGCAGCAACGGGAATGGGCTTATATTTAGCCAAAAAGGCCGCTGAAGCTATGCTCATTCAAATGGCAGTCCATTCAGAAGTCGGCGTGGGAACAACCTTCACACTCACGTTCCCGCAACCCAATGAAGCCTTGCGCATTACGGGCATGTGACATTATTGTCACATGCCTTTCTGCTTTGTTCGGCCAATCGCAGGAAAAACGCAGCCCAGCTTTTTATAATAAAGCTATCGAATAAAGGAGTGTGTGGGATGAATATCTTAGAAGCTGTGAAGATTCACAAAAGCTACGGCAATAAATTCAATAAGCAAGAGGTATTGAAAGGTCTGGATATGAGCATTGCCAAAGGGGAATTCGTCAGTATCATGGGTGCTTCTGGCTCAGGCAAGACGACCCTTCTTCAGGTGCTCTCCTCGATCGACAGAGTAAGTCAAGGTTCCGTCCAGATTGAAGGCAAGGAAATCACTACCCTGAAAGAGAAAGAGCTGGCTGAATTCCGCAAACATCATCTGGGCTTTATTTTTCAAGACTACAATTTGCTCGATACCCTAACGGTAAAGGAGAATATCCTGCTGCCGTTGTCCATTACCAAAGCGTCGAAGCAAGAAGCCCATCACAAGTTCGAGGCGGTTGCCACAGAGCTTGGCATCTATGAAATCAAGGATAAATACCCTAACGAGATCTCAGGCGGACAGAAACAACGCACCTCAGCGGCTAGAGCATTCGTGCATGAGCCGAGCATTATTTTCGCTGACGAGCCTACCGGGGCGCTCGATTCCAAATCCGCTTCCGACTTGCTTAACAAGCTAAGCGAGCTCAATCAGAAACGTCATGCGACGATCGTCATGGTCACTCACGATTCGGTCGCGGCCAGTTACGGGAGCAGGGTTATTTTCATTAAAGACGGACAAATTTATACCCAGCTCTATAAAGGTCAAGAAACTAGACAGACCTTCTTTCAAGCGATCATGAAAACGCAGGCCGTCCTGGGTGGGGTGCAGGATGAGCATTAACCAGCTGATTTTTCAAAATTTGAAAGCCAATATCAAGCATTACTACCTCTATGTATTTGCCTTAATGTTCAGCGTTGCGCTTTATTTCGCCTTTGTCACCTTACAGTTTGACCCCGCCTTGGATCAAGCCAAGGGCTCTATTAAAGGCGCCGCGGCGATCAAAGCCGCCTCTATCCTGCTTATCGCGATCGTAGCCATCTTCAATCTATACGCTAATAATATTTTCGTAAAAAGGCGCAGCAAAGAAATTGGCTTATTGCAATTAATCGGAATGACGAAAATGGCCATCTTTCGCATTCTAAGCGCGGAAAACTTTATCCTTTATTTCGGGTCCTTGCTTGTCGGAACGTTCATCGGATTTTCCGTATCCAAGCTTATCCTGATGATTTTATTCCATATAACAGGCGTTGAAGCTGTCGCTTCGCTTCATTTTTCCTTACAAGCCCTGCTTCAGACCGTCCTTGTGTTTGGCGCCGTCTATGTGTTTATTATGCTGGTCAACTACGTGTTCATTAAAAGACAGACCATTCTCTCGTTGTTCCGTGTTTCGACTTCAACAGAAATTAAAGTGAAAAAGATGTCCCTCTCGGAAGCGCTGCTTGGGATGTTTGGGTTACTTCTTATTTTGTCAGGGTATTACGTGTCCTCGAAGCTGTTCAGCGGGGATTTCACGACCATGATGGCCCTTTTTTCGGCTATGATCTTTATCCTGGGCTCCGTCATTATCGGTACGTATCTGTTCTATAAAGGCTCCGTCCGTTTGATTCTTAATCTCATTCGAAAAAATAAAAATGGATATTTAAACGTGCGGGAAGTCTTGTCGCTGTCGTCCATCATGTTTCGCATGAAATCAAATGCTTTGTTATTGACGGTAATTACAACGGTATCCGCACTCGCCATCGGCTTGCTTTCGTTAAGCTACATTTCCTATTACTCTGCGGAAAAAACAGCCAAAGACAATGTACCAGCCAACTTTTCTATCACCAACATTGAAGATGCCGACAAATTTAAAGCTGCTTTAGATGCTCAACGAATTAAACATACGGATACGACAATGGAGGTCATCCAAACCAAAGCTAATTTAAAAGGAATTATGGCCTCCAATATGAAAGGACTTCTGCAAGATCCAAGCTCCATGACGATTTCCGTTATCAGTGATAAGAATACGCCAGGGATTGACCTGTCAGCTGATGAGACACTGTTCACGGGGACAAATGACCTGATGAACAAATTCATGAGCTTCAAAAATTCCGGCCAAATTCAATTTAGCGGGCAGCAGGTTGTAATCCCCCAGACGTATCTCGGCTCGAAGAAGCAGTCTGTCATATCCTGGTACTTTTCAAATGGCAGTCTCCCAACAGCTATCGTGGACGAATCGGTCTTCAACCGCTTGAAGCAGGACCTTGATCCTGTGATTCAAAGAAAATATTCCCTTTATATGGGGATTGATATTGAGAAGGAAGCGGAGCTCCAAGCCGCCGATCACATTTTCAAAGAGCTTGGCTTTGACAAAAATCGCTCGTATGACTCCCGTCAAAAGATTGCCAGTGACCAGAAGAACAGTATGGGTCTCATCATGTTTATCGTGGGGTTCCTAGGGCTCACTTTCTTGATTACATCCGGTTGTATTCTATACTTCAAGCAAATGGATGAAAGTGAAGATGAGAAACCGACGTACACGATTCTTAGAAAGCTTGGTTTTACACAAAACGATTTACTAAAAGGAATTAAGCTTAAACAGCTATTTAATTTTGGTATTCCGCTGATCGTCGGGCTGCTGCACAGCTATTTTGCCGTCCAATCCGGCTGGTTTCTATTCGGTGGGGAGCTCTGGACGCCTATGATGATCGTCATGGTGCTTTATACAGCCCTGTATTCGATATTCGGGATTCTATCCGTGCAACACTACAAAAAGGTCATCCGCAAATCGCTTTGAACAGAGGCCTGCCAAAAAGGGACTGCACCTAAGGTTATATTCAACCCTGGGATGCAGTCCCTTTTCCATTAAGCGCTTATAGCGAATGCTTGGGGCAGCCCCTACGATCCCGCACCGCGGTAACGTTTGACGCCAATATTCCAAATTGTAATGCCGATGAAGCTGAATACAATACCCATGATCGGGGTCAGCAGCGCAAACCACTTCCAGTTCGCTGGGTCAATGAAGTACGCAGCTGGATAAAAGCCAACAAACGCAAAAGGAAGAATCCACGTCAAAATGCTGCGCAGCAATTTATTATAAATCGTCGCCGGATACCGGCCATAGTTCTGGATATTCCAAATCAGCGGAAGAATACCCGTTGGCGCATCGGAGAAAAAGGCCAGCGCCGTCAGCGAAATGTATACTCCTGCATAAATCAGAATAGAACCAATCACCATGAGCAGGAGGATCAGCGGATCGTGCCAATGAAACGGAAGTTCCAGCTTAACCCAGGAGTAAATCATTACAACAAACCCAGCTACCGCACTAAACAGCGAAGCCGGATCCATATTCTCCAGCATCAGCTGCCATAAATTGTAGGCAGGCCGTGTCAGGATGCGATCCATTTCCCCTTTAACAATATAACGCTCACTAAAGCCCCATAAGTTAAAAAAGGAAATAAATATGCCATACGGGATCATAAAATAACCGTAGATGAACAAAATTTGTTCTTGATTCCAGCCGCCAAGCGATTGCGTTTGGAGAAATACGACAAGAATAAAGAAAAGGTTCAAACCATTGAACAACAAATCGGAGATAACCTCAATCCAGAAATCAGATCGGTAGGTGAGACGAGTCTTCATATAATTTTTGAGATAGTCAGCAACAAGGGAGATATAGAACATTTGGTTACCCTCCCTGTACAAATAAACGTGTTTTGGATTTCACCCATAGGGCATAAATCGGAATGATTAAAAGCAAGAACCAGGCAGCCTGGATGCCTAGGCTAGATACGATCTCAGAGCCTGTAATTTTCCCTGTAAACGTAGCGCTCGGCAGGTAAGTAATCGCTTGAAACGGCAGCCACTTCAGAAGTGATCCGAACCAGCCTGGGAAGAAAGTAACCGGGATAATTAAACCGGAGAACAGATCTACGGCAATGCGTTTCATCCGCATCAAGCCTTCATTATTTTCCAAAAAGAAGGCAAACAAGCCGGTAATAATATTGAGCTGCGTATTAATCAGGAAGCTGAAAAACAACATCACGAAGTAAATCGCCCATAATCCCGGGTCTGTCGGAAATTGAATCGGCAGCAGCAGCCAGATGAAGAGCATGCCTGGTGTTGTGAAGAGAAGCAGGCGGAATACGCCTTCGCCGAGTCCCTGCATCATTTTCACGAAAACATAATTGTATGGACGAATGAATTGAATCGCTACGCTGCCATCGCGGATTTCACTTGCGATTTCGCGATCCAGATTATTGAAGTAAAAAGCGCGGCCCATCCAAGAAACGGCGACATAAGTCGTCATCTGGCCCAGCGTTAAGCCGCCAAGGATATCTTGCTCGCCATAAATCGCTTTATAAACAAAATAATAAGAACCAATATTAAGCGCATAGATCAAAATGCCGCTATAGTAATTCACACGGTAGGCCAGCATCATGAGAAACCGCATGCGAACAACTTCTAAATAAGCACTAAGCATGGGAAGTGACTCCCTCTGGCTGTTCCGCTTCTTTCGGACGTTTCACATCGGCAGACCCAGACTTGTAGATTTCGCGGACGATATCGTCGGTATTCGTTTCATTGATCTTGATATCTTGGATTTGTAAAACGCCAACGACGCGGCTCAGGACCTCCGAAACATTGGCGCGCTCATGAGGAATGAAAACTTTGGCGGATAATTCATTTTCTAGCTGCCAAGCGACATCCATGCCTAGCGTCAGCTCTTGAAGACGGGCAAGTGTAATCGGATTTTCGAATTGGAGGACGACTTCTTTGCCTTTTCCCCACTTCACTTTCAGTTCTTCCAGACCGCCATCATAAATAATTCGTCCATCATCCAGCATAATCACACGCGAGCAAAGAGCTTCAATGTCTTGCAAATCGTGCGTGGTTAGCAAAATCGTCGTTTCATACCGTTGATTCAGTGATTTGAGAAACTCGCGAATTTCGGTTTTGACAACGATATCCAGTCCAATGGTTGGCTCATCCAAGAACAAGATTGCTGGATTATGAAGAAGGGAGGCGGCTAGTTCACAGCGCATCCGCTGTCCTAGGCTCAATTTGCGTACAGGCCGCGACAATAAATCGGATAATTGCAGACGATCAACGAGTTCATCCAGCCTTTTTTTGTAATCAGCTTCCGAAACACGGTACACTTTCTTCAATAATTGAAAAGATTCAACAACGCCAATATCCCACCAAAGCTGGCTGCGCTGACCGAAAACAACACCGATCCCGGCCACGAACTTTTCACGCTCTTTAAATGGAACGAAGCCGTTGACTTTGATATGTCCCGAGGTGGGTGCGAGAATGCCCGTAAGCATCTTGATCGTCGTCGACTTGCCCGCCCCATTTTCTCCAATATATCCACAAATTTCGCCTTTTGGAATTTGGAAACTGATGTCTTTCACAGCAGTGATATGTTTGTATTCTCTATGAAACAAATCTTGGAAAGCACCTTTTAAGCCCCCGCGGCTTTGCTGAACCTGAAAATCCTTGCGAAGTAAATCAACATCTATGGCTAACATAAACGTCCCCCCTGTCCTTGTAGACTCGGCTACATATTGCGGCAAAAATCGCCTTAACTTGCTATCGAAGTTTCGTAGCATCTATAATATGGATCATAACGATGAATTATAAATACAAAGTCACCAAACTCATGATACATGAATTCTGTAAGAAAAAAAAGTACAGATTATATAACCCTTGAAAGGAGCCAAACATAATTTGAAAATCGTAAAACGAACCTTGCTCCTGATAGCCTTGCTGCTTATCGTAGTAGCTGGTTATTATTCCTATTCTTTTTATCAATTTGCGAACAATATTAATCATAAATCCGAAACACCGAAGGTTGGTGGCGGCACTATGATTGCCCAGAGCGTCAAAGACAAGGGCGAGAAATATACCCCTCCGAAGTGGGAGGGCAAACAGCGCGTGAACATCCTCCTCTTAGGCGGAGATTCACGTGGAATGAAGAAAAATGAGCTTCCGCGCTCAGACAGCATCATGCTCGCATCGATTGACCCGGTCACCAAGAAAGCCTATCTTTTCTCCATCCTGCGTGATACCTATGTCAAAATCCCGGGCGAAGGCGAGGACCGGATCAATACGGCGATTACGACAGGCGGCCCGAATTTGGCAATGAAAACAGTCAGCGACCTGCTGGGCATCCCGATTCAGTACTATGTGTACACGGATTTCGTAGGCTTCATCGCACTTATTGACGCCGTTGGCGGCATCGACATTGATGTTGAAAAGGATATGAAATATTCCGATTCCGAGGACGATCATGTGTATGATATTAATTTGAAAAAAGGGATGCAGCATCTCGATGGCAAAACGGCCCTGCAATATGTCCGATTCCGTCATGATGCCTTGTCTGACTTCACGCGCACCGAAAGACAACGGAAGTTCTTAACCGCTGTTGTACAGAAAATGCAGACAACCTCTTCGCTGATCAAGCTGCCAAAAATTCTCAATGCGATGGACCCTTACATTGATACCAATCTCGCTGTTGCGGACATGCTCAAGCTGGCTTCACTTGGCTATGAAGCCAAAGCAGACGGCATTGTCAGTTCCCAACTGCCGCCAAGCGACTTGCTAATTGAGAAGAACGTCCGCGGCGCAGAAGTCATTACAGCGAATAAAGACAAGCTGCAGCAATATGTGAAGGACTTATTCGCAGGAACAGCGGAAGCCGATTCAGGTCCGACGAAGCCATCACCATCCCCTACACCAAAGTCTTCGGTGAAGACCACGAAGCAATAGCTTCTTAAATAGGATTTATTAGGCAAAGGAATGATTCTTCTTATGGAACGCAAACAATCTGAACAATTGTATCAAGAGGCACTTCAACATATTGTGGGCGGCGTCAATTCGCCTTCCCGCTCATTCAAGGCTGTCGGCGGCGGCGCTCCCGTCTTCATGAAGCGTGCGCAGGGCGCACACTTCTGGGATGTAGACGGAAATCGCTTCATTGACTACCTCGCCGCCTACGGCCCTATCATTACCGGTCACGCGCACCCGCATGTGACCGAAGCGATTTGCCGCGCCGCACAGAACGGCACGCTGTACGGCACTCCGACCGAACTCGAAATCGAGTTCGCCAAGATGCTGAAGTCCGCGATTCCCTCGCTGGACAAAGTACGCTTCGTCAACTCCGGCACTGAGGCCGTGATGACGACGATCCGTGTGGCGCGCGCTTTCACGAAGCGCACCAAGCTCATTAAGTTCGCCGGGTGCTACCACGGCCACTCGGACCTAGTGCTCGTGGCCGCGGGCTCCGGGCCGTCCACGCTGGGCACGCCGGACAGCGCCGGCGTACCGGCAAGCATCGCGCAAGAGGTCATCACCGTGCCGTTCAATGACATTCCGGCACTGGAAGCCGCGCTTGCGCGTTGGGGTGAAGAGATCGCCGCGGTGATGGTGGAACCCATCGTCGGCAACTTCGGCATGGTCATGCCCCATGCCGGCTACCTCGAGCAGCTCTGCGCAGCTGCTCGCAAACACGGCGCCCTCGTCATCTACGACGAGGTCATCACAGCGTTCCGCTTCCATTATGGAGCGGCACAAACCTATGCCGGCCTCCCTCTTGTGGAAGGCGGCACAGCCGAGGCGGCGGCGCGCTTCGCCGCCGTCGAGCCGGACCTTACGGCCCTCGGCAAAGTGATCGGCGGCGGACTGCCGATCGGTGCCTACGGGGGCCGCAAGGCCGTGATGGAGCAGGTCGCTCCGCTTGGACCTGCATATCAGGCCGGCACGATGGCGGGAAATCCCGCCTCCATCTCGGCCGGCATCGCCTGCCTGGAGGTACTCCAGCAGGCTGGTGTCTATGCCAAGCTTGAGCAGCTTGGCGCAACCTTAGCGGGCGGCATCGCGGAATCCGCCGCCCGTCACGGCATCCCTCTGACGCTGAATCGCATCGGCGGCGCCTTCTCCACCCACTTCTGCGACCACCCCGTCACGAACTTCGACGAAGCGCAGGATACGGATGGCGAACGCTTCGCAGATTTCTTCCGGCTCATGCTGGAACAAGGCATTAATCTCGCACCTTCCAAATATGAGGCTTGGTTTATGACGCTGGCCCATACCGATGACGATGTTGCGCAAACACTGGATGCCGCCGATAAGGCTTTCAAAACGATGAAAACCCGCTAAATTCATCTAACAGCGCACTGTCGTTAGCAAAAATCCGCATTTCTGCACGATTTGCTTCCATTGGATTATTCAGACAAATGTATGCACATCAACCATAAAAGACCTAACCTATATTTCTGCGGTTTCCTAATCTGCAAGATTTCCTGCACAAACAATTATGATTTACCGAAACTGCCAACATGTCCCAAAAACGAACTATGATCCCACCTTGATCATAGTTCGTTCGTATTTTAAGAGCACCCCAAGCTAGGAATTATTGGGTTTTATTCAGTAATATACACAAAAGGTAACGCTTACATTCGTCTTTTCGCTCTGCAACTATTGTCGGATCAAGTTTTTCATGCTATTCTAAGATTACTTTTACCCTTTTCTTGAAAAGTCTTGTTTTCACAGTATTTTCCTAGAAAGTTAGGGCATGATTTACAAATTCAAGATTGAATTTTGTGTGTGATGCCCTACTTTAAGACGGGTCGAGTAGTGTCTCATTTTAAAGGAGTAACCCCTTTGAAATTGACATACTATTCAGGTAGATTGCATTTTTATTCATATTCGTGCATATTTCGGTTTTAACCCTTTTGTGGTTATTCCTCGAAAATGCTTAGAGTTGCGGGCTCAATAGTGCCAGAATGCAAAAAATGCAGTACAAGAGGAGTTTAAATATGTATGGGAGGTGACGGTCAGGCGACTGACCTGAGCAATGAATGAAATTATGCGTAATGAAGGCCGTTTTCAAGATTTACTAGGAACTGAACACGACAGCTGCGGTATTATTTGTATTATTGAAAAGAACGGCCATCCTTCCCGTGATAACATCCAAAAAACGATTGATGCCCTTGTAAAAATGGAACATCGTTCAGGTTTTATCAACGGCGAGGGCGATGGTTGCGGTATTTTAACGGATATTCCGCGTGCTCTTTGGGAAAAGAAATTAACAGATGCGGGCCAAGACGGCAAACTTGCCTACGACAACCGTTTTTCTGTTGGACATATCTTTGTTCCGCGCAAACTTGACCTGACTGTTACCGAGATCCAAAATGGCATTCGGGAGCTCTTCGCTTCACATGATGTGTCCATTATCCTCGAGCAAGAGAACCAAGTAGACAGCAGCGTTCTAGGACCTAACGGTTTGAACGATGAGCCTACGTTCTGGCAAATTGCCGGGATTAGCAACAAAACAGAAGGCCAAGTAGCTGATCACCTTTTTGAGCTGCACATCGCCATTGAAGACAAATACAATGTTCACGTAGCAACCCTTAGCAATGTAACTTCTGCTTACAAAGTGCTTGGAGCCGCAAGCATTCTTCCGAAATATTTCAACGATACCCGCGATGCTTTATTTGCTTCCCAAGTTACCATCGGTCACAACCGTTACTCCACTAACACCTTATCCAGTTTCTTCCGTGTTCAACCGTTCTCTCTTCTTGGACACAATGGTGAAATCAATACCGTGAAAAAACTTCGTATTGAAGCCGACATGGTTGGCGTTCCGCTCGTTAGCGGCGGCTCTGACTCCCAAGACATGAACAGAACGATTGAAACATTCATCCACCGCTTTGGTTTATCGCTTTTTGAAGCGATGGAAATGGTATTCCCTCCTATTATTAATGAAATGAAACAATTCCGTCCGGAACTTCAAGATTTATATGTGTACTATCGTCAAGTCTGGGGCCATTTTGCTCAAGGTCCTGCGGGGATCGTTTCCCGTTACGGCAATGAATGTATTTTCAGCGTAGACGCCCTCGGTCTTCGTCCGGTATGGATGGTAGAGAGCGATACTTCCCTGTACTTCTCTTCTGAGCAAGGCGTTATCACGGTTGGCGAGATGGTGGCTGATCCAAAACCGATTGCACCAGGTGAGAAAGTGGGCGTTGTGCTGACACCAGGCGAACACGTTCAAGTCATTCCTTACCATGAAGTTCAAACGTTAGTCTACGAGCGCGCAAGCAAACGTCTGAATATTGGCGGTCTTCGCAAATATCTGAATCCGACCAAAACAGATGCACAAGCTGAGCTCAACGATAACATTGTCGCAACGGATCAAGTGTACAGTGCATTCGGTTGGGACCGTGACGGTATTCAACATATCGAAACGATGTCCGAAACCGGTGCTGAACCGATCCGTTCCCTAGGTCACGATTCACCTCATGCTGCTCTTGCATGGGAGCGCCAGAATGTGCCTGACTTCATTAAAGAGAGCGTAGCCGTTGTTACCAACCCTGCGATTGACCGTGACCGTGAGATGGAGCATTTCTCGACACGTGTTATTGCCGGTACGCGTACCCCTGTTTATGCACAAGTAGATGAGAACCTGCGTTTTGAGCTGCTGGCTCCACTCGTGCTTGAAGGTACGAACGGTGTCGACAGTGAAGAACATTTGTCCCAGCCATCGTATGAGCAATTGCTTGCCTTGTTCCGTGCACAAGGGGATAACAAAGTTGCCGTTCTTTCCGCTACTTTCGCAAGAGGAACTTCGCTCAGCGAAGGATTGGATAAATTAGCTGCTGACGCAATCTCCGCTGCTCGCAATGGCGCAGCGCTGCTCGTTCTCGACGATGCTGACTCACACCAGAATGATCGCTTGTGGTTGGAGCCGCACTTGGCTGTTTCCAAAATCGACATCGCACTTCGCGCGGAAAAACTAGGCTTTGGCGACAACCTTCGCCGTCATGTAACTTTGATCCTGCGTTCCGCTGCCATCCGCAGCCTGCATGATATCGCGGTTGCTTGCGGACTTGGAGCCGACGTTATTTCACCTTATCTGTTGTTCTCAACAGCTTCTGACAAAGAAGGCAACGCAGCAGCAGCACGCAAAGTATACGCAGCTCTATCCAAAGGCTTGGAGAAAGTCATCTCCACCATCGGTACACATGAGCTTCGCGGTTACACACGCTTCTTCTCCTCCATCGGCTTCCATCCGGAAGTTGCTGAGGTGCTGGATATCGTGAACTACCTGGGCAGCGAAAAAGCAGGAACAGGCTTCGCAGTGCTTGAAGCGGATGCTGAAGCTCGTTACAACGACTTCACGAATCCAAAAGCGAAAGCAGCGAAAAACTTCCGTTTCTTCCAACGTATGTGGAAAGCATTAGGCGATGCGGCTTCCGGAACAGCTCCTTACAGCGACTACCGCGACAAACTGCGTGAAGAAGAGAAGAAGAACCCGATTTCCATTCGTCATATTGCTGGATTTAATGTAGAGAAAGCTTTGAGCGATGGTCGCAAAGCACTTGACCCGTCTCAAGTTGATATCTCCATTGGCGGTCATTCCTTGCCGATGTTGATCTCTTCCATGTCCTTCGGTTCACAAAACGAAACAGCTTTCCGTGCCTACGCTGAAGCCGGCGATCGCTTGAACATGGTGACCATGAACGGCGAGGGCGGAGAGATTAAAGATATGCTTGGCCGTTACAAAACAACACGTGGTGCGCAAGTTGCATCCGGTCGTTTCGGTGTTAACATTGAGCTGGCTAACGCCGTAGCTTTCCTTGAGATCAAAATCGGTCAAGGGGCAAAGCCAGGCGAAGGCGGTCACTTGCCAGGTTCCAAAGTAACAGCGAAAATCGCTGCGGCTCGTAACGCAACTATCGGTTCTGACTTGATCTCGCCTTCCAACAACCACGATATTTATTCCATCGAGGATTTGGCACAAATCATTTCCGAGCTTAAAGAAGGCAGCGGTCGTAAAGCCAAAATCATCGTCAAAATTCCGGTTGTTCCTGGTATCGGTACGATTGCAGTTGGTGTCGCGAAAGCAGGCGCTGACGTAATCACCCTCTCCGGCTTCGACGGCGGTACAGGGGCGGCTCGTATTCACTCCTTGACACACGTTGGTCTTCCAACAGAAATCGGAACGAAATTGGCACACGTTGCTTTGATTGAAGCTGGTCTTCGTCACCGCGTGGAGCTGTGGTCCGATGGCGGTCTGAAATCAGGTGCTGACGTTGTTAAAATGGTTATGCTCGGTGCAAACCGCGCAGGCTTTGGCAGTATCGCAATGCAATCGATCGGTTGTACTACTTGCCGTGGTTGTCACTTGGATACTTGTCACGTTGGTATCGCAACACAAATCGACTCCATGGAAGAAGCCGAAGAAAAAGGTCTTCGTCGTTTCGTACCGCGTCAATTCGACGTCGCTGTTGACAGCTTGGTTCGTTTGTTCGGCGGTATCGGCGAAGAAGTTCGTGAAGTCGTTGCTTCCCTTGGTTTCAAAAGCTTACAAGAACTCGTTGGCCGTTCCGATCTATTGGAACAAATCAGCCACGTTGATCGCATTGATTTGTCCGACATTCTTCGTCCAGCTCCACTGCAGTTCATCTCGGCTGCAGAACGAGCGATGGAAGAAGCGGCTGTATCGTCCGATATCCGTATCGCGGCTGGCGCTGAAGGTCAAGAATTCTTCCCGGATTCCTTGGCATTGGATGCTCCAATCGTACGCAACTGGTCCAAAGTGGATGCCGAGTCCCGTATTCTCGGAGCTCGTTACTCCAGCCATCGCGTAAGAGACCGCTTCGACGGCAGCTACGATGCATTGCCGACAGTTAAATTGAACTTTATCGATGGTTCCGTACCAGGTAACGGTCTGGCTGCGTTCAATGCTCGCGGCGTAGACATTACCGTTCACGGCGGTGCTGAAGACGGTCTTGGTAAAATGGCCTTCGGCGGTAAAGTCGCCATCGTCAAAGCACTTGGCAAAAACAACACCTTCATCAATGGCAGCGTTGGTAAATCCTTCGGTTACGGCGCTCAAAAAGGTTTGTTCTTGATCCAAGGCAGCGCAGATACGCGTGCATGTATCCGTTTCTCCGGTGCTGACGTTGTATTTGGCGGCGAGATCACGACACCACTTCAAGACGAGCTCGGCGGACTTGCCGCTCGCGCCAACCTCAAAGGCTTCGCATTTGAGTACATGACAAACGGCCGCGCCGTCGTTATGGGCGATCCGGGTCCATGGATCTGTGCAGGGATGACAGGTGGCGTAATCTACCAACGTCTCGTACCAGAAATGGGTCTTGATCAAGCAGCAATCGAGCGTCGTATCGCCAAAGGTGCTAAAGTTAAACTTGAGACCATTGGTGTACAAAGCAAAAAAGATCTGACAGAATTGCTCACAGCTTACCACGCTGAGCTTGCTAACTCCGGTCAAGCCGAAGCAGCAGCTAAAGTTGAAGGTTTGCTAAGCAACCTGGAAGCTAACTTCATCCGGATTTCTCCGGTCAACATGCAAGCTGACCAATCCGTTGCGACGGAATAGATCTTTCCAAACGCCACAGGACCTTCACGGGTCTTGTGGCGTTTTTTGCATGCCGCGCGGCTGCATAGTAACGGTTGTTGTTTCACACTTTATAAGAGCAGCACCCACCATATGACCAGGGAGGTTTCCAACCATGAGCCACTCAAAACGCCGCGAAGAATCTGCTTGGAAAAGCCGCAAACAAGCCGTGCATCCACATGGCAAGGTGAAGTCACTGGCCGAACTGGCCAACGAGCAAAAGTAAATCCTAAGTAACGCTGGGATTGATCAGCCACAGCACAAAGAACCCGAGACCTAATGTTTCGGGTTCTTTGGCACCAACAACCACTATCCCTTTCCCTCAGGTTGTTTCCCAGAACTCCCCCTGAGCCATGCGATAGTGAGCATAGACACTGACCTATCTGCACTATCCCCTTCCCTCAGGCTGTATCTTCAGACTCCCACCTGGCCAATGGGATAGTGATTATAGACACAGACCTGTCTGCTTCACTATCCC
>NZ_JABMKZ010000060.1 GCF_013204855.1 Paenibacillus alba
CTAACGCACCATAGTTGATCGACCTTCCTCACCCAGCCGTAGTAGAAGTATTGACGGATTTTATCCATTTTCATCCTCTGTGGTGCAGCGCTGGTCTTGCGCTGCATGAACGGCTAACGGGTGAACTTTAGTTGAAAGCAGGGAGTAAATCGCCGCAGCGGCGGCAGCTATCCACTAACTTATGTGCAAAAGATAAGATAGTAATGAAAATTGAGCAAGGCGATTTTCTTGCTAGGCGCACGATTATAGGGTTAATTAGAAGAGATGTCGGGTGTCAAGAACATTTTCCGAATGCCGATACATGCCAAGAACATAGACCGCCGACGAAAGACATAAATAATGATGATTTTCATGAGAATCCTAAGGATCGGCAGCCTCATTACGACTGGGCAGGATACTGACTTAATTTCATGATTAATTTATATTGAAGATTATCATTTTGACGGGAGGGTTTTTACTGGAAATAGAAATCATACCCCTGGACGAATCTCATATTCCTAAAGTTAAACGCTGGGTAGCTGGATGACAGATACCGGAGATACCTTCCTTGTACAATCACCAAGAATCGATTTGGATGGAAGTTAAGAGAAAATCAGAGATTCACAATCAATAATAAATGGATAGCAGCAAGAGTTCCCATCGGATAGATGATGAAACGAGAGAATGTATTTTTAAATTCGTTGCGGGAGTGCTTTTCGAAAAATAAGTGCAGGATCGCATGGATCATGAGAAAGATGTCTAACACCCAAAACGTAATCGTCTGATATTGGCTAAAAAGTAAAGCGAGTATGATGGTGTACAGGGGGAGATGGATAAAGGTGAACACTTTATAGGCTTTTGCATCATCCATATCTTGTAGAACGAAAAATAGTTTCCATTCCGAACGTCGAATTGCATCCATTTCGTGCAGGAGAAATAAGGACAAGTTAAACAAGAATAGCAACAACAACAAATCAGGCATATCAAACCTCCTAAAATTGTATAACAAACGTTTCCCATGACTTCATTTCAATGATGTTATCATGAATCAGAACTTTGCACCACATGAGTGCCGGCTTGTAATTTAAGTGTAGTCGGAAGCCAGTAAAGGCCGTCGTTCCTTTAAGATAACATGAAATCAATGGTTAAAGAATTTTCATTAAGCGTCCTATTAAATAGGGCGTTTTTGTTTCGAATTTTTCTCTTCAGAAATTCTTTAGTTTTATCCCCGTATGTTCCTTAGAATTTCAACTTAATATATGAAGAAAATAAGGACAAGGGTGGGGAGTTTCATGGCTTCTGATCAATTTTATTTCTCTTACGGTTCCAGCTTTTATTGTCACTTATTTAGGTGTGATTTCTGGGCTATCAGTTGGTTATGTTCTCGGTAGATTTCTCGGATCACCGGTGCTTGATAAACTTCGGCGTAAAAAGAATATCGGTAAGCATTTAATAGCAGCTGAAAACATGTTAAACAAATACGGAAATTTTGCTATAAGCTTTAGTTACTTCATTCCGGTCTTAAGACATCTTATTCCCTATTTAGTTGGGATTAATAAAATGCCGTATCGTACATTTGTGCTTTATTCTTACACGGCTGGACTTGTCTGGACACTTGTCTTTTTTGTGTTAGGTTGACTAGCAGGAGCCCATGTGCAAAGTATTGGGACAATGGTATATCATTACGGTACATATGGAGGACTTTCATTTACGATAATCATTTTTATAGTTTTATTATTCAGAAGCCAGAAAAGGGGGAAAGCAAGATGAACACAGTATTAGTTGTAGACGACGACTCAGAAATTCGCGATGTTATTCACGTTTATTTGCGCAACGAAGGATATAAGGTTTTAGAAGCAGAGGACGGTCTGAAAGCGTTAGATGTATTAAATGTAAACTCCATACAGCTCATTATTTTAGACGTTATGATGCCCAATTTAGATGGTATCCTAACGTGCATGAAGATTAGGGAAACTTGGACAACGCCCATCATTATGCTCTCAGCTAAAGAGGAGGATATCGATAAAATCACGGGTCTTTCTATTGGCGCTGATGACTATGTGTCCAAGCCCTTTAATTCTTTAGAACTGCTTGCAAGAGTCAAAGCTCAACTTCGGAGGCAAACGTACACCACAAAAGAATCAAACGATTCCGCGATTACCATACAAGAGCTTGTTATCGACAAAGCAAAACATTTCGTATCGATAAGGGGGAAAGAGGTTTCCCTTACACCTCTTGAATTCTCTATTTTGGAGTTATTGGCAAGCCACTCTGGGCAAGTTTTTAGTGCCGATAAAATTTATGAAACGTTGTGGAATGAACCCTCCGGCTATTCCGATAACACGGTCATGGTGCATATCCGCAATTTGCGTGAAAAAATGGAGGAACATCCGAGAAAACCGCAATATATCAAAACGGTTTGGGGAGTGGGATATAAAATTGATAAATATACTATTTAGCCTGATAAAAGGCAAAAAAAGCATCCGGGTCGAGATGTTTTGGGCATTTATTTTTAGTCTTATTATTGCGGTATTTTCCATGGTGTTCGTCGCGAATTTTAATCAAACTTATGTGCCGACTATTTTTTTTGTGGCTACATTCATCGTCTCTTTTTATTTGCTAACCGGCCGTGTGGTCAGATACCTCATTGCTTTAGCAGAAGGACTCGATATCATTTCAGAAGGGAATTTGGAATATCGCGTACCCATACTGCGAGAAGATGAACTTGGGCGAGTAGCACTAAGCATTAATGCGATGACTGAACGATTAGATCGACAGATTCAAATGGAGCGGAAGATTGAAAAATCCAAGATGGAGCTAATAACAGGTGTATCCCATGACTTGCGCACGCCTCTTACGAGCATCATTGGTTACTTAGATTTGTTAAGAACTAGTTCATTTCAAGATCAGAATGAGTATGAACGTTTTTTTCAAAACACATATAGTAAAGCCATTCATTTGAAAAATCTCATAGACGATTTGTTTGAATACACTCGTCTTACATCTAGCAGCATTAAATTAAATCTGAAACAAATTGATGTTCGTCAGCTGCTTGACCAAATGATCTTTGAATTCGAGCCTATTGCTCTGGAAAATAGAGCATCCATAGACAAAGATATCGGCAATACCGCTGTTGTTTCGGCAATTGATAGCGAAAAATTCGGGAGAGCCATCGATAATTTGCTGATGAATGCGCTCAAGTATTCCATTAAGCCGGGCACAATCCGTATCTCCATGAAAACAGATGAACAGTTTTTTTACATTACGGTCGAAAATGAAGGAACACCCATAACAAAAGATCAAGAAGAAAAACTCTTTGACCGTTTTTATAAAGGCGATCACTCGCGGCGCAGCGAAGATATCCAAACGGGTAGCGGTTTAGGTCTTCCGATCACCAGAAACATTGTTGAAATGCACGAAGGAACGGTAACGCTTACACATAATGACGGGGTTTTCGTCGTTATGATGACGGTTCCCTTCAGAAATTCTTCAGTTTTATCCCCATAGGTGGCGTTTGGGATGAGTGAGAAACAGGGGATGGTGTATGGGAGCAAGAAGAGCAAATTAGGGATTACTTGGTAAAAATTGGAATTATCCTTCCTGACAACTTATGTTACCAAAAAATCCGAACTGACATTATTTGCGCTAAAGCGGAGAAAATGGAGAGAACGAATTGAACATGCAACGGGAAAAGATCCTCTAGCAGGTATTACTTACGTTTCACACGTAAAAACCTGCCATTTGCTTTCGCATAACGAAGAACTTTAAAGAACATTTTTTTATCTTTTAATTGATTAAATATGAATGGATCAGGTGCTGTGTTTACTTCAAGCACCCATGGCTTCAATTGTTTATCTATCCCGATGTCAACACCAATTTCTTTAAATCTAGGATAAGTCTTCTGGTAGTGCTTTGCAATTTGATACCCTAAATGTTGCAAGTTTTTGATATATTCTTTTTTCAACGGATTCTTTAAATAGGAATTAAGTAATAATTCTAAGGGTAGTGGTTTACCGCTATTATGAAAGTTCGTCACTATTTTTTTGGGATGGGCAACTCGACCGATATACCCTGTAGCTTCCCAAGTCTTCCTTGGGCTTTTTTGTACCATAATGCGTGTATCGAATATGTTCTTTTGATAGGTTAGAAGATCTATTCCTTGCTGCACTAAATAGGATCTGTTTAACTTTGCTTTATTAAGTGATGTATATAAGCCTAAAAAAGATCTAAATGATCTAGCGATTTTCCCAGCTTGAAAGAGGTATTTTTTATCGTTCTTCTCCACGCGAATAACGCCTTGTCCGAAAGATCCATTGATGGGTTTGACATAAACCATCTTATATTTATTTAACATCTGCTGCAGGTTCGTTTGATTATAGATTTTTGTTTCCGGAACAAATTTGCGCAGCTCTTTGTTTAATAAAAGAATCTTCGTTTTGACCCATTTACTGCCTAGAGTACTCGCTCGGTTCATAATAATCACAACACCTTTACTTGGTTTTTTAAGCATATATTTTCTGTAATTTGGTTGCTGTAACTCGACACGAATAATGCTGATTTGGCCTTGCAGGCTTTTCTCGGGGTAGTTATTTCGTAATCCACTTAAAATAGTTGCCTTTTGTTTAGGCTATATTTCTCTAGCGATTGATAGATACAATGTTCCACAAACTCTCCCACTGGTGGCGGAACGGGGATTTGTTCAGGAACAATTATCAGAATATGCATATTGAAGAAATTCCCCTCTGGTCCTTATTTGAATGTACTCCTTATTATATTCAAATAAAGGTCAGAATTTTGGAGTAGAGTCTATTTGTTAAATAAAAATTTATATAGACTTTAGTAGTTCGAAGATGGCGTTAGTCACCTGCCAAGGATAAGAATCAAGCCATTTTGGGCATTCTTATTGCAGCTGTGGGAGCGGTTGTACTTACCGCCAAGATTCAACTTGGATATAACATATCCCATAAACCTCATGAATAGATTTAGATGTGGATCTAAACGGAACTTATCAGATTACCCTGGGTATGTCGGTAGCTGCAAGTTGAAAGGGAAGGTTGCGATCATTACTGGAGGCGATAGTGGATTTGGACGTGCAATTGCAGTTGCAACTCGAAAACACTTTTCGAACTAATATATTCCCTTATTTTATTTGACTAAAGCGGCTCTACGTGAGGAGGTCTCTACTTATATGCCAGTAAAAGTAAGACTTCAAAAATTCGTCGATAAACTGCCTATTCCCAAAACCATTTCTCCGATCAAGCGAGACAAGAAAGGTTCGTATTTTGAAGTGACAATGAGGGAATTTACCCAAAAACTACATCGTGATCTAGGTCCTACCCGCTTATGGGGCTACAACGCAATGTACCCGGGCCCTACTTTCGACGTGATGAAAGGTGAAACGACATATGTCAAATGGATGAATGATTTGCCCGAAAAGCATTTTCTCCCCATCGATACGACCATTCATGGTGCAGAACAAGATGTTCCTCAGGTTAGGACTGTGGTTCATTTACACGGCGGAAAACAGCATGACCATAGTGATGGGTACCCGGATGCTTGGTTTACGAGGAATTTTGAACAAACCGGACCTATGTTTCAAAGAAAAGTATGCGAGTATCCCAACCTTGAAGCTACTACGTTATTTTATCATGACCACACAATGGGTATTACAAGATTGAACAATTATGCCGGACTTGGAGGATTTTTTATCATTCGGGATGAACATGAACAATCTCTGAATTTACCTGCAGGGAAATATGAAATCCCGCTTATGATTCAGGATCGCTCGTTTAATCCGGATGGTTCGCTCTTTTACCCTGCTACTCCGGATAAAAACAATCATCGTCTTCCTTATCCTTCAATTGTCACGCCTTTTGACGCTGATTACATTTTGGTAAACGGCAAAGTATCCCCATATCTTGAAATAGAACCGAGAAAATACCGATTTCGCATATTAAATTACTGTAATAGTCGCACCATTAAATTCAAACTGGACTCTGGACAGCCATTATATCAAATTGGAACCGATCGTGGATTATTGGAGAAACCAGTGAAAATGAACGAGATTCTCCTTCTAACGACTGAACGTGCGGATGTTATCGTCGATTTTTCCCGATTCTATGGTAAGACGATCATTCTTAAAAATGTATTCAAGGGTGCCTCTCCAGAAACAACTGATGTGATGCAGTTTAGAGTAACCACTCCGCTAAAAGGCAAAGATACCAGTTCCCTGCCAGATCATTTAACGACAATTAATTTCCTAACTAGAGAGATGGCAACAAGAACAAGGAATCTCACACTCGTCAGGGTGGCCGACGAATACGGGAGATCGCTCAATTTACTTGACGGTAAAATGTGGAATGATCCTATATCTGAGAAAATAGAATTAGGAACTATTGAAATATGGCAGCTAATCAATCTTTCCAAAGACGACCATCCCATTCATTTACATGTCGTTGACATGCAAATTTTAGAGCGCCAGCCTTTTGACGTTGCTCATTATCAAACTACAGGAGAACTTAAATTTACTGGGCCATCTACTCCTCCTGAACCTAACGAAAGAGGATTTAAAGATACGATTCGTGCTTCCACTGGTTCCGTTACCTCATTTATCGGGCGTTTCGATCCTTTCGCTGGACTTTTTGTATGGCATTGTCACATGCTCGAACATGAAGATTACGAGATGATGCGACCATTTGAAATCGTGAAGAAAAAAAATAAACTTAAACATATACTATTGAGAATGATTTACCCTTCACGCTATCAATGAAGTGCTGTGGTTTCCATGACGTTTTATTGTACATGAGCAATTATTAAAGTACGTCACAAGATCATTTCAAGAAAAGGAGGGGGGCAAGATCCGACACTCGATTGGGAAAAGCATTCCAAGAAAGGAAACATGGGAGAAAGTCACAGGACTTACCAAATATATGAATGATGTCTCAGGACCGGAACTATTACATGTCAAAATTGCCATCAGTCCGCATGCTCACGCGAAAATAAAATCAATTGATTACTCAGAAGCCATGAAACTTCCGGGTGTAAAAGCGGTCATAACAGGTCGAAATGAGCCGATTTTGACAGGTTCGCCGCTGGCAGACCGTCCGCCACTGGCCATCGACAAAGTGAGATATTACGGCGAGCCCGTCGCCCTAGTTGTTGCGGAGCAAGAATATATAGCAGAAATGGCGGCTCTCCGAATTAATGTGGAATACGAACTTTTACCGGTCGTCCTTTCTCCAAGCGACGCTTTTCAGAGCAACGCTCCTATCATCCATGAGCATCTTGCCGAGTACAAGCGACACGAAGAAGCTTACCCGGAGCCGGGAACGAACATCGCGAACCGGACAAAAATACGCAAGGGGAATATGGCAGAAGGATGGAAGAATAGCCATCATACGATTGAAGTTAAGGTGACTATTCCCCAATCGGATCACGCAGCGATGGAAATGCGCTGCTGTACAACACAGATTTTACCTGACGGTAGAGTCATCATCCATTCCGCTTCTCAATCGCCTTTTGTTATCCGAAGAACTCTCAGCCAATCCTTTCATATCCCGCTTCATAAAGTGATCGTTCACACGCCTCTGGTCGGAGGTAGTTTCGGTGGGAAATCCGCGATTCAGATCGAATTTCTTGCTTTTATGGCTTCCCGTGCGGTTGGTGGAAGAGCTGTAAAATTGGTGAATTCCCGAGAGGTGGACATGATCTCTTCTCCCGTCCATATCGGACTGGATGCGACAATCAAACTTGGCTGCACGCAGGAAGGGAGATTGATGGCTGCCGAAATTTTGTATCTGTATGATGGCGGAGCCTATTCGGATCGAGGTGCGGTGATGAGCCGGGCAGGAGCGGTCGATTGTACGGGACCTTATCGTATCGAGAACGTTCAGTGCGACTCATTATGCATGTATACGAACCACCCTTATTCCACTTCCTTTCGAGGATTCGGGCACCCCGAACTGACGTTCGGTATTGAAAGAGCAATGGATTTACTGGCTGACCGGGTTGGCATGGATCCTTTAGAGTTTCGCTTTAATAACGCAATTGGGCCAGGGGATACATCTCCGACACAAACGTTACTCAATAGAAGTAATTTAGGCGATCTGCCCATGTGCATTGCCAAATTGAAAACATTACTCCAATGGGACGACCGTCCAGTGCGTGAAACCGATGGCCATCTCGTCAAATCGGTGGGGGTATGCTGTTTCTGGAAAAATTCCGATACGCCAACAGATGCCGGAGCGGGAGCCGTTATCGCATTTAATCCGGATGGAAGCGTTAATCTGCTCTGTGGCGCTGTAGAAATCGGCCAAGGTACCAGGACGTCTCTGACTCAACTGTTAGCCGAAAAGCTGCGTATGGATGACCGGTTGATCCATATCTCTACGGATGTCAACACCGAGAAAGATCCCTATTTTTGGAAAACAGTAGCGAGCCGCAGTACCTTTCTAGTCGGCAATGCGATCCTGCATGCGGCTGACGATGCCATCGCACAGCTAAAAAACATAGCTGCAATCGTCTTGCAATGCTTGCCAACAGACTTGGATGTCGGAGCGGGCAAGGTTTACTTGAAAGATCGCCCTGATAAAGGAATAGCCATTGAAAATATCGCTAACGGCTACATATTTCCAAATGGAAATACGATTGGCGGTCAAATTATCGGCCGCGGAAGCTATGCCATGCGTAATTTAACCTTATTAGACCCTCAAACCGGTAAAGGAAATCCCGGTCCTGAATGGACAGTTGGCGCTCAAGCAGTAGAGGTGGAATTAGATACTAGAGATTATACGTACAAAATCATTAAAGCGGCAACCGTCATCGATGCCGGCAAGGTAATTAATCCCCGAATGGCCCGCAGCCAAATAACAGGGGCAATGAGTATGGGCTTAAATTTTGCCAGCCGGGAAGCTTTTGTATTTAATGAGAAAGGTGCTGTATTAAATCCGCAATTTAGAACCTATAAATTGATTCGTTATGGTGAGCAACCAACGTACATCGTTGATTTCGTCGAGACGCCTCATTTGGAAGCGCCTTATGGATTGCGCGGGATCGGCGAGCACGCCTTGATCGGAATGCCGGCCGCATTGGCGAACAGCTTAACCATTGCTGCTGGCGTAGAGCTCAATCATCTGCCACTGACACCCGAGATGATATGGGGGACGATCCATGATACCTTTTGACTTTGAATACTACAAACCTTCCTCTGTCCAGCAGGCTGTGGAATTATTTCAGTATTTGCAAAAACAAGGGAAGAATCCGATATACTACGCCGGAGGTACGGAGATCATCACGTGGGCTCGAACAAACGCCATCCAACCGGGAGCAGTCATCGATTTGAAGGCCATTCCGGAGTGCAATGCAATGGATATGCGGAAAGATCAGCTGGTTATCGGAGCCTGTGTCACGTTATCGGCTTTGTCTGAGGCGAACGCGTTCCCTCTGCTCAGCGAATCGGCGCAGGGAGTCGCAGACCAAACAGCCCGGAATAAGATCACGCTAGGAGGAAACATTTGCGGCAAAATTCATTATCGTGAGGCCGTACTCCCGCTTCTGCTGGCAAACAGTCATATGGTTATAGCCGGCATACATGGAAGAAGAGAAGTTTCGATTCATCATGTTTTCTTACAACAAATGAGATTGGAAAACGGAGAATTTCTTGTAAAAACCTTAACAAACCGCGCTTATTTGTCACTGCCGTACGTTCATTATAAAAAACGGCAAATAGGCAACGTAGGCTATCCTCTCGTCACACTAGCTGCTCTTAAAATAGATAACCAGATCCGTACGGCATACAGCGGCGTCTGCGCATTTCCCTTTCGATCCGTTGAGATCGATCGGTCGTTGAACGACTCTTCGCTACCTTTGACAGCAAGAATTGCGCAGGCGGTAGGTAAGCTTCCTGCTCCTTTACTACAAAATACAGAAGGTTCCGCTTCTTACCGGGAATTCGTACTTAAACAAACGATGGCAGACGCGGTATATCTTTTGCAGAGAAGGTGAAGCATGAATGTCATCTCGAGACATGACTGTTTATCCAGTTGAATTTGAAATTAACGGAGATAAACGAACGATACAAGTTAGGGCTGCAGATGTACTCTTATATACACTTCGAGACAAGCTCGGACTCACGGGGAGTAAACCCGGTTGCGGTAACGGAGACTGCGGTGCCTGTACAATATGGGTAGACCGCCAGCCCATGAAATCGTGCCTAATGCTCACCGTGGAAGCTAGTGGAAAACAAATCACGACGATTGAGGGGTTAATGAACTCACCAGTACAAAATGCCTTTGTTCAAAATCAGGCATTTCAATGCGGGTACTGCACTCCTGGTTTTATTATGAACTGCGAAGGCTTGCTGAGTCTTCACCCTGATGCCGATGAAGAGACCATTCGGGTTTGGCTGGAATCCAACATTTGCAGGTGTACGTCCTATGAAGAAATTCACCATGCAGTGAAGGACGTTTTTTCAGCGAAATAAAGAAATCATTATTAGATTAATTCGCATTTTGGAAATCTTGAATGATTTGTTCAGCGTTCATGTATAATGCAAGCGGGTACTGATAGTTCTCCATAAAATCAGGCACTTTAATTTGCAAAGCTGATTCGTTGGAAACCAAGCTATATATTTCCGGGTCATCCAATGCTTCTTTCCATTCCTTGACAAGTTTCCCTAGCGAGTTCAAATGATCGGCCCACATTCGTTGATTCTCTTTTGCAAACTTGCCGCTTTCGGACCACTTTAACAAAATGCGTATCATATCGGAAAGATTGGCATGGCCCGATCGAAGTCGATGCATTTGCTGGTTCAGCGCTTTCAAAGTATTGCGTTTATTGGCACCTATTGGATTATAACGCAGACTTTGCTCCGCTTTATCCAACTCGTTGGTCACTTGATGAAGTTCCTGAAATAATGTTTGCAATTTAGTTTGCAAATTTTGTGTTTTACTTGAGGAACAGCCCTCTGTGACCCAAAGAGCGGTGTTTATAAAATGATTGGATAGATGGTCCGCAAATTGGATCATCTTTTTTTTAGCTTTGTTAACAGAATCGGGAGGGAATATCATGATATGGATCAGGATGGCTACGATCGCACCTATAACAGTATCGCGTATCCGATCAAGCGAGTAGCTCGGCATCTTGCTTTGAAAGTACATGACCAATAAAATACTGAGAGCAAATTGGACCATTATGGCATGATCTAATTTCAGCCACGTTAAAATAAGAGCGCCGACAAGAAGAAGGAATCCTATACTCCAGCCGTTTAAGCCAATATAAGGTGCTATGGAAGCTGTGAAAAGGACGCCGGCTATGGTCCCCACGATGCGCTGCCAAGCAAATTGTATGGATTTGTCAACTGTTAATTGGATACACAAAATGACCGTTAGAGGAGCCAAGTAAGGATGCTTAGATCCAGCCCACTCAGCAAGCTCCCAAGACAGTGCTGCAGCTAATGGGGTTTTCCATACATCCCCTTTGTATTTGATAAAATCTAACATTTTATTCGTCACTTTGTTATGCTCCATCTTCCTCTTATCAGTTTAATAAACATTTTGCAGGTGAGACAGTTCTGAATGAGCTGAATCCGATTTGGACATCCTCTTCGGGAACATCGTAAATAGAGCATCGGCTTGCGTTATGTTAGATCGATGTCCCTATCGGAAAAGTCTAATTTTTCTTGTAGTATGTGAATCAACCTTTACATTTATTACTGAAGCTGAGGAACAATGTTTCTGGAATGCATCGGTTTTGAGCTTTTCATTTCATTTTCAGAAAAATGAGGTATATTACAACTATAAATATGAGTTGGAGGAGTTTAGATGAGCTCTCAGCAAAATGTAGAAGGAAAACCATCATGGATTCCAAAGAAAGAACGAATATGGGTATTTGGTGCGAAAGCCGTGTCAACAATCTATATCATATGGCAGCACTAATTACTCTCCATGCGGTTGCCGTATTTATGTATGGTTTTAAATGGGATTTCAACAACATTACCGGGCTTCTTGCACTAATCGTCCTGTTACCGGTACCGATTTCAGGTTTATTCCGTTACAGAAGACTCGATAAGAAATGGCATTTAAGATGTGGACTAGTATTTGCTATCTTATTTCTGATTCACTCATTTCTATAGTAGTAAATCTGAGGAAGGTGGTAGGATGCTATGCATATCTTACTGGTTGAGGATGATGCGAAGCTGGGCGAGCTGATCCAATATAAGCTTAAAAAGCAACTGTACCAAGTGGAATGGGCATTAAGTGCGGAAAGTGCACTGGAATTCATGGAACGAGCCACCTTTGATATTTATATTTTAGACTGGATGATTCCTCATAAAACCGGAATTGAGTTATGCAAAGAAATCCGAATGAAGAAGAATCGGACACCGATCCTTATGCTAACAGCACGAGACTCCATTACTGACCGCGTTCAAGGTTTAAATGCAGGAGCAGATGATTATTTGGTGAAGCCATTTGCTTTCGAGGAATTGATAGCTCGTCTCCATGCCTTATATCGTAGAAAAGAAACGAACTGGGAAGCGGATACCAAAATTTTTGGAGATACGCTTATCATTGACCATAGTACATATGAAGTGAGTAGAAACGGAGTGTCGATTCCTCTTTCACGCCGCGAGTTTCAATTGTTATCGTTTATGTCACAACATCCAAAACAAATATTAAGCAGAGAGCAGCTGATTGATCGTGTATGGGGCATAGATGCTGAAATTACACTTAATACTGTCGATGCCACCATTAAATTACTGCGTAAGAAGCTGGACGACCCATTTCCCGATAAAATTATACAAAATGTACGTGGACTAGGTTACCGTTTGGTTGTAGAAGGAGGAAAATGATGTTCGAACGAACAAGAAAGCAACTGACGATATTTTTCGGCAGTATACTTGGCGTTGTTATCATTCTCATAACTGCTTTTTTTTATCTGATTCTGCAGGAAACCCTTCAACACAATGAAAATCAGAAATTAGAAGATCTAAAGAATAAAATGTCCCAGCAATGGGAGCATCGCATTGAGGAGCAAATAAAAGGCAAGCGTCCGATGGAGCATGAAGCCAAGAATGTCGAATGGATCTTCCTGCTTTCAGATGAATTAATTGTTTGGGTAAGTCCAGACGGGAAAACTCAGATCTCTCCAAGTCGTTACACAGAAATGTCCAATCAACTCTTAATTTGGGCACAACAAAACGAAAAGAAAAATGAGCACGGTGAACGGTTCTATGTGGAAGTAGGAGGGGAAAGGCAGACATTTCTGGTTAGCTCTCAAATCTTAAATGACGCTGGCGGCGTATATTGGATGGCCATAGACATCTCCGCAAATGCAGCACTTCTGGATACAATCAGGCTAATCCTCTTGATTTCTACCTTTGTCTTATTGTCCCTAGCGATCTGGTTAGCTTATTTTTTTGCTGGCAAAGCCATGGTTCCGATCAAAAAATCCTATTATCGTCAGGTTGAATTCACAACGAATGCATCTCATGAGCTAAGGACACCGCTGAGTGTTATTCATTCCTCCGTAGAACTATTAGAGGAGTGCAAGGATACATTGCCCGAATTTGAACAGCATGTTCTGGATAGTTTACAAGATGAAGTGAAAAGGATGATCCGACTTGTAGAGTCATTACTAACCTTAGCTCGTAGCGATTCGCAATCTTTACAAATGAAGTTGGATAATGTTGATTTAGTTCAAGTTTCCCACCAAATGTATCAGGCGATACAGCCTTTGGCACTCAAAAAAGGAGTTCATTTACAGCTGGATTTACCTGAGAATGATCATGGAGTTAACTTCATTGTTGGAAATGTAGATCAAATAAAACAACTCCTTTACATTTTACTTGATAATGCCATAAAGTATACGTCACCTGGCGGACAAGTGACGATTTCATATCGGGCTTCACATAGAGGTAGAACAACGCTGCAAATCGCTGATACTGGTATTGGCATACCAAAGGATGAGCTCGCACGCATATTTGAGCGTTTCTATCGAGTGGACAAAGCACGTTCACGTGAATTAGGTGGTGCAGGATTAGGGCTGTCTATTGCCGCAGACATCTTAAACAATCACAGGGCTTACATTCATGTTACGAGTGAAGAAGGGAATGGGAGCATATTCGAAATCGAATTCAATGCATAGCTGATTTCAGCTTAATTTCATTTACTTGATGTATCATTAATCAAGTAGATGATAAGTGAAGTAGCATCTAAGTACTATATGTGTAAGTTGGAGGAATGGATATGGCCAAAATGGATAAAAAGTGGATTGTACTTTGTACTACAGCCATAGGTGTAATGTATAGCGCTGGGTATTTGACAACAGAAACGCAAGCCACATTACAGGAGCCTCAGCAGCACATACAAACCAATATTCATTCAGTCAGTAGTCAGGTCAAAAGTCAATATAAGAATGGAACTTTCGAAGGAAGTGGAAGTAATCGACGTGGGTCCATTGGAGTGAAAGTGAGCATTACCAATGATAAAATAACCGATGTGGAAATAAGTCATTTTGCCATGCATTATTCTAAAAACGATGTTGTTGGATTACCTCAAGAAGTTATACAAAAGCAAAGTGCTCAAGTACAGAATGTTTCAGGAGCAACGTATAGTACACAAGCATTCCAAGATGCAATTGAAGACGCACTTACGCAAGCGCGGAATGTATAATGGTCCATATTGTGAAAAAGTCCAAGTTAATGATGGATACTGTTGTAGAAATTAAGGTCGTTACTTCCCTTTCATTGTCTGAGGTTGAACCTGTGATAGCGCAAGCTTTTGATGCATTTCGGAACGTAGAACAAGCTTGCAGCCGTTTCACGCTGGGGAGTGAACTAATGAAAGCCTGTCAACAGATTAAAACTCATGTTCAGATCAGTTCTTGGTTATTTCAACCATTGAAGTTTGCTTTGGAAATAGCGGAATGGACACAAGGGATATTTGACCCAACAATCGGAAAAACAATGGAAGCGTATGGCTTCAATCGACATTATCTAACCGGAGAAACCAATTCAAACCTATCTGCAGATAACGTGTCCTATCTAGATATTGGCTTAAGCGATCATGATCAAACGATGTACTTGCATAAACCACTGGTGATTGATTTAGGTGCGGTTGCGAAAGGATTTGCTATTGACTTAGCATCCCAGATGTTATCTAACTTCCAAGGTTTTGTAATTAATGCCGGTGGAGACCTTTTTGCTGGTGGGTTAGATGAAACAGGCCATCCTTGGCGCATTGGAATTCAGCATCCGGCGTACAAGGATCACATGATAGACACTATTGAAGTATCCAACGAAGCAGTATGTACATCTGGCGGATACGAGCGCAAAAGTAAAGTCCGTGAAGATATCCATCATATTATTTACCCGAAAAGCAAACAGTCTCCCCATGAGTTGATAAGTTGCAGTATTGTGGCTCCGTACGCCATGATGGCAGATGTCTTCTCAACGGTCGTATGTTTATATGGCTTGGATCAAGGCAAAAGATTGATAAATGACATGCAATTAAAGGGTATTTTGATTACGTCGAAGTTACATCTGCATAGAGTAGGAGGGATATAAGTGTCAACCCATCCTTGGCATAAAAAACCGAAGAGCTATGTCATCATTTCCTTGGTCGGCATGCTAATGATAGCCGCGATATTCTCTTCGGATATAAAGGGAATTTATAATACTATTATTGCTCTAGTTACAGCAGTAGGGATTGATTTGATTTGCTCTCGTTTGGGCAAAAGAAAAAAATGGCTTCCGGATGGTGCAGTGATCACTGGGCTTATTATTGCCTTAATTTTAAGCACAGCAACCTCCTGGTATATTGTGGCTATTACTGCAATTATAGCTATTGTATCTAAGCATCTTCTCGTGTATAAAAAAAAACCGGTATTTAATCCAGCGGCCTTCGGCCTACTTTTATCTATTCTTTTTTTCCAAACTGGACAGAGCTGGTGGGGCGCTTTTGGAGATCTTCCAGTGTGGACAATTGGATTCCTCTTATTGGCGGGTTACGCGGTTACTAATCGCGTGAACAAATTTCCACAAGTGTTTGCATTTCTTAGCGTGTATTTTTTGTTATTGTTTCTAATGGGGTTCATGCATGTCGGAGAAGCTGCCGATGCTTTTCGACCTCCTTTTATAAATGCTTCACTATTCTTTGCCTTATTTATGTTGACAGATCCACCAACTTCGCCAGTCTCCAATAAGGATCAAGTGATTTTTGGTTTGCTGAGTGCAATAGTAGGTGTTGTTATTTATGGTTTTTTTGGTGGACTGATGTATTTATTTATCGGACTGCTCATTAGTAATGCCTATCACGTGGTTAGATCGAGGACACCTAGCTACTAAAAATCGTATTTTATTAACTTCATATATATGCCCATACCCGTGACAAATATCCTTCATACGTTATAAGATGCATGGCTTATGAACAACATGCATAGTTGTTTATTGAGGAATCAGCGCGCTCTTTCCACTCAGGAATAATCTATGATCCTGATCAAGCGATAGCCCATAAGGTGAGGGAGGTGTAATTTTTGTTAAAGAAAAAAGTCTACTTTAGGACTCTCCTATTTTCAATCGTTTTCTTTACTTTTCTCTTTTTGCCCGCAGGATCACTTAACTTTTGGGAGGCATGGATTTATTTTGTGATCTTTTTAGGTTCCACGTACTTTATCAATGGCTATTTTTTGAAGAGAGATCCTAAACTAATAGAGAGAAGAACTATTTCTAAAGAAAAAGAAAAGGAACAAAAAATTTTCCAAACCATATCTGGTATCACTTTTTTTGTCGGATTGTTAGTCCTTCCTGGTTTAGACTATCGATTTGGTTGGTCAAGTTTTCCTTTATTTATTGTATTTGTTGCAGATGTCATCATCTTACTTGGCTTTTCGATTGTTTTCTTAGTTTTTAAAGAGAATTCTTATACGTCTGCCATAATTGAAGTGACCGAGAACCAGAAAGTTATATCAACAGGTCCATACGCGTTGGTTCGGCATCCAATGTATACAGGTGCTATATTTATTATACTTTTCACTCCTTTAGCATTAAGTTCAATTTGGGCATTGATTCCCTCGATTTCTATAATCATTTTTATCGTTCTAAGGCTGTTAAATGAAGAAAAAGTATTGTTAAAAGAGTTGAAAGGATATGAGGATTATTGTAAGAAAACACGGTATCATTTAATTCCCCTTATTTGGTAAGGCTTCATGCCAAATTAAATAGCCCATGAAAAAAAGAAGTTCGAAAATTTAGTTTCTAGTGGCATTTAGTTACGCTCCCTCGGAAAACGATAGCCTAGACAACGGGCTAACAACTTAAAGTGTTAAACTTGGTTAAATATAAAGGATTTCTACGGTGTATAAGCAATTATTGCATTGGCTAGTACGGACCGGCGCCCACCAGTAAAGAGAGCTGGTGCAACAATCAGAGTAGGATTAATCTTCCATGTTAAATGCTTTGGATCCATGTTTAACAATCAAATAACTGAATTCCGCACAATTTAAATGCATCTGAATTCGGTGTGTATTCTACTAACCTTTTAGTTTCTTCAATATTTAAACGTTTAAAACGATTATTAGATATACCATGCAAAATTGAAAAAGGTGGCAGGGATTTAGCTGAAATCGTTTTCAGTAGAAGTTCACTAAAATCTTCTGGACTTATATAGGCACTCATGTCTCGAGCTGATAGTGGCTGACCCTCAGTCTTGTAATCGTCATAAGCACCAATACGGATGGCGATACTTTGTAATTGTTTCTCATAAGCGAAATATGATGCAAGTGCTTCCACAAAACATTTACTAACCCCATACATATTCTTTGGTCTAACGGGTGATGATTCTGTTACTTGAAAGTCTAGTGGGTATCCTTCAACTGTTTGAGCACTGGAAGCAACTACGACTTTAGAAATACCGTTGTCCGATGCAGCTTTAAATATATTGTATGAACCTTTTATATGACTCTCTAATAAAGTAGTATAAAAATCTGCATTTGGTGAGGGGTCTCCTGCTAGATGAATCACAATATCTATATTTTTACATGCTTCTTGACATTCTTCTAAACTAGATACATTTAGATATATAATTTCATGACCTGACTTTTTAAATTTTTCTAAAGGCAATAAATTAATATCTGCCAATCTTAATTGATAGTTTGTTTGCTTCATTAATGTATTGGTAATATGTTGACCAATCTTTCCAGCAGCTCCTGTTATTAAAATTTTCTTCATTACACTACACGCTCCTTTAAATCATTGTAAAATTAAAATCAATGTTGCAAAGTATGTCTTGATTATATGTACATGTTTGCCATTAGTACAGCGAATAAGTATAATGAAGTACATGAAAAAAATTCATGGAGTGTAAATGATGAGCTTAGTTAAGTATGAGATTTTTAGTAAAGCAGCAGAGGTAAATAGCTTTACTAAAACTGCTGAAGAATTGGGATTAACGCAATCTGCTGTGAGTCATGCCATTACAAGTTTAGAAAAAGAGTTTAACTTTCCTTTATTTATTCGTAACAACACTACTATTAAGCTAACTCAGAATGGTAAGGATTTATTAGTCACGATTCGAGAAATCCTATATTATAACGATATGTTAAAACAGGAAGTAAGTGCTATTAATGGATTGAATAAAGGAACAGTAAAGGTAGGGGTATTTAGTAGTATATCAACAAACTGGATTCCTTATATGATCAAGGAAATGGAAAAGACATATCCTAATATAGAAATTCAACTAATCGAAGGAAATTATGCTGAGATAGAGAAATGGTTACTAGATAGTAAAGTAGATTGTGGTTTTGTTAATAATAAAACTACTGCTTTACGTTCATTTGATATTGTCCAGTTAAAAACTGAGCCACTTTTATGTGTAGTATCAGACAAATCACCTTTGCATAGTAAAAAACATATATCTGTTGAGGATATTGAAAATGCTCCTTTCATCATGCCAACTTATCAATGTTTTGACGATTTACAGCTATTTTTTAAAGAGAACAATATCCATCCAAATATTCGATTCGAAAATATGAACGAAAATTCTATTTTCTCTATGGTTGAGAATAATTTAGGTATTAGCATTTTACCGGAAATGATCATCCCTAAAGGATTGAATTCCATAAAGGTCATACCACTTGAATTAGAACAAACTAGAACCATAGGTTTAGCCATCAGAACGCCTATTTCACCTGCAGTTAAAAAATTCACTGAGATTGCTGAGAATTGGTGTCGGTTGACAAGAACATTGTCTGAATGAAGTCTGCGAAATCCGCGGGCTTTTTTTGTTATCGGATCAAGTTCTTGTCATTTTTTATTCTTGTCACTAATGGAGAGGGTATAAGGCTATTCGTAATTAGCTTCGGTGAGTAATATTTCAATAATTTGCTCTTGAGATACTTTCACATTTTTATGTCATGTTGTCTAATTGGAAGCTAATTTCATTAATTAATTTTCTTCGATATACGCCTGGGGTTACGCCAGTAAACTTCTTAAATAACTTATGAAAATAAGGTAAGCTCTCATAACCGCAATTGTGGGCGATCGTATCAATACCTAAGTCGGTAGTTAAAAGCAGCTCCTTTGCTGTTGAAATTCGCTTGGCATTCACATAGTCGGTGATGTTCATCCCGGTTAGTTGTTTAAACACCCTAGATAAATGAGCGGCTGAGACTGAAGTGTGCTTAGCCAAATACGAAAGTCCAGCGATTTGTTCAGTGTGAAACTGATCTAAGTGTTGAAGTAAGTTTAGTAGCCAGGGGGGGCCGATATCGGACGCGGCCAGTTGATGATGGGATTCTTTTAATATCAAACGATTAATGCTGATGAGAAGGCTATTTAAATGTAGTTGAACTGCGTATCTAAAACCAGCTTCGTGTCGTTCCAATTCTTCATGCATTTGTTTGAGTTTTTCTTCGAGATGAGGGCGCATGGCTGCTGGGACAACTAGCTTATAGCTCTTATATTTTCGGGCTCGCTCAAAAACTTGCCTATTCGTAAACGAATCACCTGCTGAATAATGTCCGATCAGTTGCGAATCAAAATAGACAGCGGTGGCAGTAATTGGAAATTCAGAATCTGGCAATGCCTGATGAACGGTATTTCCAGGAATGATGAAGAGGTCTCCTTCATTCATCTCATAGAGCATTTGGTTTAAGAAAAACGTGCCTTTTCCACTATAAATATAAACCAATTCAAAGCGATCATGAAGATGCTCTGGTAGTTCACGATTTGGTGTCTTTTTGTCCTTAAATACAATGTCAAATGGTAAGAGGTGGTCATTAATAAAGTTCTTTATAAGCGGTTTTTGCATTGTCCAGACCTCCCCAGATCATCTCACGTCGTTATTTTTCTTATTTATAGAATATCAAAATAGAGTATGTTTTTGCAAAGGTAAAGAATTAACAAATGCCATATTCTTGATACAATATTAATGAGCAGCACTTACCTTGAAGAAACTCAATTTATTCTATAAGTTCGGAAAATCTCATTAAAGGAGCCAGTCATCAATGGACGTCGTTTACCAATTTGAAGAAGTAGCAAGACTTCCCTTGCCCGGGGATAACTGCGCCGTTGCGATTCAGCAATTGAACTCCGGTACTGTCATTCAGTATGAAGGCCAATTCCTCGTCTTGGATTATACGGTTATGGAAGGCCATCGATTCGCGGTGAAAGCGATTGCTCCTGGCGAAGATCTGCTTTCGTGGCATTTGCCTTTCGGTGTTGCGATTAAGCCCATTCTGCCCGGTCACTATGTGATCAACAAAACGGTACGGGAAGCGCTCAGTGTGCGCCAGTTGACATTCGCGGTGCCGGCGGAGCCCAATTTTGCTGATCAAGTTTCTCCTTATATCCTTGACGAGGAGAACTTCCAGCCGGCTCAAGCATCGCCAGCTTATGAGGATACGCGTACATTCATGGGATATCGCCGCCATGCAGATCGCGGGGTTGGCACCAGGAACTACGTCGTACTGCTGGGTACCACCTCGCACACGGGGAGCTACGTGAATGAGCTTGCTTCTCGTCTGCAAGGCGAATGGAACAAGGATTCGAATATAGATGGTATCGTTCCTGTCGCTCACACGGAAGGCGGCACAGAGAAAGCGAATAATGTAGACTTGCTGCTGCGGACGCTCGCAGGTTTCATGGTTAACCCGAACGCGGGAGCCGTATTGGTTGTCGATTATGGCAATGAATCGGTTACGAACAAGATGGTGGAGGCTTATGCACGTGAGCATAGCTATCCGATTGATGAAGTGCTGCATAAGTTCGTATCGCTCACAGGCAGCTTCGAAGAGGAGTTGGTTAAAGGTGAAGCGATCGTACGGGATTGGCTGGAGGCGGTTAGCTCGATGCAGCGGACGCCTGAATCCATCAGCCACTTGCGAATCGGCTTGCAGTGCGGCGGTTCGGACGCATTTTCCGGAGTATCCGCGAATCCGCTGCTTGGCTGGGTTTCGGAACAATTGGTGCGCTACGGCGGTGCGGCTAGTCTAGCTGAGACGGATGAGTTGATTGGTGCGGAGCCTTATGTCCTGTCGAAAGTACGCAACGTGGAAACCGCGCGCAAATTTCTGGAACTTGTGAACCGATTTAAGGAGCGTACGTCCTGGCATGGCACCAGTGCGGAAGGAAACCCTTCAGGCGGCAACATGTATCGCGGTTTGTACAATATCTATCTCAAATCTATAGGCGCCGCAATGAAGAAAGATCCGACAACGAGGATCGACTATGCAACGGAGTACGGGGAGCTCATGAAGTATGGCGGTTACTATTTCATGGATAGCCCTGGAAATGACCTGGAGAGCATCGCCGGACAAATAGCCGCAAGCTGCAACATGATCTTTTTTACAACAGGAAATGGTTCAATCACTAACTTTCCGTATGTACCTACGGTCAAGGTAGTCACAACAACTCGCCGCTTCCAATTGCTGTCCAACGATATGGATGTGAACGCGGGGCAGTATCTGGAAGGCAAGTCGATGGATGAGCTGGGCCAAGAGGTATTCGAGTTGGCGATCCAAATTGCCTCCGGTCAGCGGAGCGTCGGCGAGAAGGCGGGCCATGCCCAAGTACAAATTTGGCGCAACTGGCAGCAGAACGATGCGAGTCAGCTGGAGACGCTGCTTCATACTCCTGTACCGACAGGAGCTCCGATCGCAATTGAAGATAATGCTGTAACGATGGCTAACTCGATCCAATTCTCCTTTACTCGGCAACGCAATCGGCAGTCCAGTGATCATATCGGCTTGATCGTGCCAACCAGTCTTTGTGCCGGACAGGTAGCGGGTATGATCACACGGCGCTTGAACGAGCAAGGAGCAGGGAAGCCTGAGCTCTCGCGCTTTGTCACCTTGGCGCACACGGAAGGATGCGGCACCTCGGGGGGGCCAGCTGAATCCCTGTTTTCCCGCACGTTGATCGGGTATATTACGCATCCGATGGTGGAGCATTGCTTGCTGCTGGAACATGGCTGCGAGAAAACGCATAACGACTACATGCGCCATCAGATGGATGTGATGGGGGTCGATGCGAGCCGTCTTGGTTATGCCAGCATCCAGCTCGATGGGGGAATTGCCAAGGTGAGCGAGAAGGTTGAGGCCTGGTTCGCCGATCAATTGACTGTCGCCGAACCTGCGGAGAAGGTGACGGTCGGTCTGGAAGGACTGCGCATCGGGATCGTAAGCGTTGGTGCCATGAACAAAAATGCCGGCGCACAGCTGGGGCTGCTAACCAGGATGATCGTCGGGGCCGGAGGCTTGGTCGTTGTTCCCGAGAACAGCGGATTGCTTGCCGAAGACGCATTCAGTCAGCCTTTATTTGGCTCGTCTCAAGTTCGGCCGTCCATTGCCTATGGGGAACACGTCCGCCAAAACGGCTTCCACATTATGGAGACTCCAACGACGCATGGCGTGGAGACGATTACAGGACTCGCCGCCACGGGGGTGGAATTAATCATCGCGCTGCTCGGTGATCGTCCGATGCAAACGCATCCTTTCGTCCCCATGCTGCAAGTGACGTCGGAACAGGCTGTGGTGCATAACCATAAGCAAGATGTCGATTTGGTACTCGAGGGCAATCCGAGCTTCTGGGTGAATCAAATTCTCGAACGCAGTAAAGAAATTCTGGAACATACGTATGTACCGAGTCTCTATCAGCAAGGTAATATCGGTTTTCAAATGACACGGGGGTTTTTGGGTGTGTCGTTATAATACAGACAATATCAGAAAGCGAGGAACACGCCATGACGAACGCATTATTATCCAAAAGACCGCTTGGCAGTACGGGCCTACTCATATCACCGCTATGTTTTGGAGCCGCTCCGCTTGGAGATATGCCGGAAACCTTTCAATACAGCACGTCGGAGGAACAAGCATTGGTAACGTTGCGGACCGCCTTCGAAAGCCCAATCAACTTTCTGGATACGGCTGCGGCTTATGGCGAAGGCGAGAGCGAACGGCGAATCGGTAAGGCCATTCATGCGAATGGTGGTCTTCCCGCAGGTTACGTGTTGGCCACCAAGGCCGACCGCGATCTTAAGACTGGCGACTTTAGCGGCGAACAGATTAAACGTTCCATCGAAGGAAGTCTTGAACGATTAGGACTTGATCGTCTGCAATACGTTTACATCCACGATCCTGAACATACCACCTTCGAAAATGTGATGGGATCTGGCGGACCGTTAGAAGTACTGCAAAAGTTTCAAGAGCAGGGGGTCATTGATCACATCGGCATATCCGGCGGACCGATCGATATGCTCATTCGTTATGTCGAAACGGGAGCGTTTAGTAGCGTTGAAACCCACAATCGATATACGCTGCTCAATCGGGCTGCCGAACCTTTGCTTGATGTCGCGAGTCGTATGGGCATTGCGGTTATTAACGCTGCTCCTTATGGCAGCGGCATATTAGCTAAAGGTCCGGAAGCATACGCACGTTATGCCTATAGCGAAGCTCCGCCACTCTTATTGGAGAGAGCGCGTATGTTCGCCAAGGTTTGCTTGGAATACGATGTTCCGCTTGCCGCCGCCGCCCTTCAATTTTCGCTTCGCGACCCGCGAATCGCGAGTACGGTCGTCGGCATGAGTAAACCGGAACGGATAGCCCAAACGTTGGAACTCGCGAATTACCCGATTGCCTCTGAGCTATGGCCGGCGCTTGATGCCTTTGGCTATGATATGGAAGATCCCGAAGAGAAACGTTTTGCTTAGAGTACCGAGTGAGATAAGTTCAAACAAAGGAGCTTCCGCCCATGATAATAGACGCCCATCAGCATTTCTGGAATTTGGAGAAGGTTGCTTACCCTTGGTTGGATCCGTCTTACGGATCGATATGCCGCAGCTTTGATGCGGATGAATTGGAACCACTGATTCGCAAGGCTGGTATTAACAAAACGGTCATCGTACAAGCTATGAACTCTTATGAGGATACCGAATATATGTTAAAGGTAGCCGCTGAAAGAGAATGGGTAGGCGCGGTTATTGGGTGGGTACCCTTGAATATTCCGGAAGTGGCAGATAAAAAGCTGCAGGCATATGCCGCCAATTCTTACTTCAAAGGGGTTCGCCATCTGATTCACGAAGAGAAGGATCCAGATTGGGTCATCCGTGATTCGGTGATTGAGGGACTCAAGATTCTCTCATCTTTCGGCTTGACCTTCGATATCGTAGGCGTGTTCCCGAATCATTTGAAACATGTCCCTTATTTGGCTGAGCAAATACCCGATCTTAGAATGGTCATAGACCACTTCGCCAAACCACCGATCAAGGAAAAGCAAATGGGAGCATGGGCCGAACAATTTGCTGCTGCGGCTCAGTACCCGAACGTGTATGCCAAGGTATCTGGATTGAATACGGCAGCAGATTGGCATACTTGGAACTCAGATGATTTGAGACCCTATATCGACTACGCGTTAACGCATTTTGGGGCGGATCGCCTTATGTTTGGAAGCGATTGGCCAGTAGCCAACTTGGCGGGGGACTTTGAGAAAGTCTGGGAGCAAACCAATCAGGCAATTTCCGATTATTCGGAACATGAAAGAGCTGCCATACTAGGCGGATCAGCTTCAAAATTTTATGGTATTCAAGCTGAATCATAGAGGAGTGGAAGTATGCGATTACAAGATAGGGTAGCTTTAATCACCGGAGCTGGATCAGGTATCGGGAAAAGCACGGCTTTGCTTTTTGCACAAGAAGGCGCGACAGTTATCGTGAACGACTTAGATGAAATCAAGGGCAAAGAAACCGTGAGCGAAATTAAGGACAAGGGTGGCGAAGCGCTATTTCTCCACGCGGATGTAACAAATTCTGAGCACGTCAAGACGATGGTGGAAGCGGCTATTGCTGAATTTGGTCGCATCGACGTTCTGTTTAACAATGCCGGAATCAGTGGCGTCGGAGCTGTGCATGAAATTGAACCGGAAGCTTGGGACCGGATTATGAGCATTAACGTAAAAGGCGTGTTCCTGCCCTCGAAATATGTATTGCCCTACATGATGGAGCGTAAAACAGGTTCGATTATCAACATGTCGTCGTGCGTAGCGGAAATTGGACTTGCGCGCAGAGTTTCTTATGCTGCAACGAAGGGAGCCGTACTCGCCTTAACCAAATCGATGCAGGTTGATTATGCAGCCTACAACATCCGGGTGAATGCCCTTCTGCCGGGTACGATCTTTACACCGTTCGTAGAGAACTATTTGAAGACTTCCTATGATGATCCTACAGCTGCCATCGAATCCTTAAAACAACGCCAGCTCAGCGGTGAACTGGGCAAGTCAGAGGATGTTGCTAAGGCGGCATTGTTCTTGGCATCTGATGATTCCAAGTTTATGATGGGTTCTCCGCTCTATATTGACGGTGGTGTTGTTTTCGGTAAGAACGCCTAACAATAGCTAGATGGAGGAGAATATTTACGAATGAAACTACTGACATTTAACGACAACGGCCAATTTAAGCTTGGTATTAAAACGGAAAAGGGCATTTTGGATGTCGCCGCAGCAATCGAAGGAATGGCTACGGAACAAATGAGTAGCTTGTCAACCACGCTACATGCTGTCATAGAAGGCGGAATGGCGGCGGTTGCGCAGTTGCAGCGTCTTGTGAACCTCGTGCTGGAAGCAGGCTCAAAGGGAGAAGCTTATTTGCTGGATGAGACTCACATTCAATATGGACCCTGTGTGACGAACCCAAGCAAAATTATTTGTGTAGGGCTTAACTATCGCAAGCATGCTGAAGAAACCAATGCGCCGATTCCGGAGTATCCGATTCTTTTTAATAAATTTTCGAACACGTTAACTGGACATGGCGCTGAAGTTCCACTGCCGGAGAAAGTGTCGTCGCAGGTTGATTACGAAGCAGAGCTTGTGATTGTGATGGGTAAAAAAGCTAAATATGTGGAGAAGGAGCATGCATTAGATCACGTATTCGGCTATTGCAATGTGAATGACTTGTCCGCTCGAGATTTGCAAATGAGAACGCAGCAATGGCTGCTTGGTAAATCATGCGATAGCTTCAGCCCGTTAGGACCATTCCTTGTTACCGCAGATGAAGTAGGAGATCCGAACAATCTGGATATTCGCTGCATCGTCAACGGCGAGGTTAGACAGCATTCCCATACATCCGATATGATTTTTCATTGCAACGAGATTGTCAGCTACATTTCGCAACATATGACCTTGCTTCCAGGTGATATTATCCTAACAGGAACCCCTGCCGGCGTTGTTTTGGGTTATCCAAAGGAGAAGCAGATCTATTTAAAACCGGGCGATGTTGTAACCATAGAGATTGAAAAATTGGGTTCGTTAACCAATACGATGGTTGCCGAGAAATAGTAGAATAAATAGTAAGAACCTCGATCGTTGAGGTTCTTTTACTTTACATATCTGACAATCTGATAAAGATATAGGTCATAAAGATGAGAGGTGAACCATGAAAGTATCATTATTTATTACTTGTCTTAGCGATGCGATGTATCCCCGAGTAGGAGAAGCGATGGTGCGGCTTTTAGCCAACTATGGGATTCAGTTGGAGTTTCCAAGCGTTCAAACTTGCTGCGGTCAACCAGCTTATAATAGCGGATATTGGGATGAAGCACGTATAACGGCCAGAACAATTCTCAAAGCATTTGAAGATAGCGATTTTGTTATCTCTCCTTCGGGTTCATGCACCTATATGATTCATCACTATTCGAATCTCTTTCAAGATGATCCTGTTAACTTGGAGAAAGCGGTAGAGCTTCAGAGAAAAACTTACGAGTTTACTCAGTTCCTTGTGCAGGTGTTGGGGGTTACTGATCTGGGTGCGATGTTTCCTCATAAAGTCACCTATCATCCATCATGCCACGGAAGCAGGCTTCTTGGTGTCAAAGATGAGCCGTTGGAATTACTGAAAAACGTCCAAGGTTTACAATTTGTTCCGCTTCCTTTTGCTGAAGATTGCTGCGGGTTCGGCGGGACTTTTGCTGTCAAGATGGCAGACATTTCAGGAGCTATGGTCTCAGAGAAAGTGAATCATGTAAAAGAAACGGAAGCGGAAGTTCTCGTCGGTCTCGATATGGCATGCTTAATGAATATCGCTGGCAACCTGCGCTTTCGAAACGAACCCGTCAAAGTGATGCATTTGGCAGAGCTGCTGTATGAAGGAGTGAATCGGGCTTGAGTACTACTAATTCTGCTGCTTCAAGCGTTAAAGAACGTGCTGATCTGGCGCTTAACGATGAGTTTTTGCGCAATGCCGTGCGCTTCACGACTGAGCGGCTGCGCGGAGGTAAGAAGAAAGCTGCTGAAGAACATGGCAATTGGGATGAGTGGAGAGAGAGAGGTCGACAAATTCGGCTGCATACGATTGCTCATCTGGATTATTATTTGAATTTGTTTGCGGATAACGCTCGTGCTAATGGAGTTCATGTCCATTTCGCTGATACATCGGCTGATGCGGTGAAAATTGCTCTGGCGATTGCGGAACGTAAATCTGCAAAGTCGGTTGTAAAATCAAAGTCAATGGTAACTGAAGAGCTTCATCTAAATCACGCGCTTGAATCTATCGGGATAGAAGCTATCGAGTCAGATCTAGGTGAGTATATCATTCAACTCGCGGGAGAAACGCCTTCCCATATTATCATTCCGGCTATTCATAAGAACAGATATCAAATTGCGGATTTGCTCTCCAAAGAAGCGGGAGAGACGCTGCCGCCGGATACTTCGATTCTAGCAGGTTTTGTTCGTAAGAAGCTGAGGGAGAAGTTTCTTGAAACCGAAATTGGGATGACAGGCTGCAACTTCGCGATTGCCGAGACCGGATCCATGGTGCTGTTCGAGAATGAAGGTAACGCCCGGATGGTAACTACGGTTCCTAAGACGCAAATTACGCTAATGGGTATGGAGCGTATTATTCCTTCCTGGACTGATTTGGAAGTCATGGCAACGCTTCTGCCGCGTTCGGCAACAGGTCAGAAGCTGACGGTGTACATGTCAGGGATTACAGGTCCACGAAGAGAACATGATGCTGATGGGCCTGAGGAAATGCACATCATTATCGTCGATAACGGACGTTCTTTGCAGCTGGGAGATCCCGAATTTCAGGAATTGCTGAACTGTATCCGCTGCGGCGCGTGCTTGAACGCTTGTCCGGTGTACCGTCATATCGGGGGCCATGCATACGGGGGCACGTACAGCGGCCCGATCGGCGCCGTATTGACTCCTGCGTTAAAGAAAAACGTGGCCGAGTGGGACGATATTGCGAATGCCTCCAGCTTATGCGGGGCTTGCTACGAAGCGTGCCCCGTCAAAATCCCTCTGCACGATATGCTTGTTTCTTTACGGCGCCGTAAAGTGGAGAGCGGTCATGGCAACAAGCTTGAAGCGGTTGGCATGAAAGGCTTCTCGGCGGTTATGGGCAATTCGTCCCGTTTCAAAGGTGTGCTGAAGCTCGGTAAGATTGGTCAAAAACTTGTCGTCCGTAACGGAGAGATCCGTACGAAGCTGGGTCCGCTCAAAGGCTGGAATTCGTATCGGGTAACGCCTAGTTTGCCTAAGAAATCGTTCCGTGAGGGGTGGGGGACATTGGAAGCGGAACTGCGCCAAGGGCTGAAGGAGCTGGATCCGCAAGTGCGCCAACGAATGGAAGCCATTGTCAAGGAAAGAAAAACCGGAGGAGGGCATGAACATGGCTGATACGCATCAGGAATGGTTAGATCAGCTTGAAGCGGAGTCACGTGCGAAACAGAAATCATTTATAAATGGCATCGCTAGCAAGCTTGGTAGAGCACGGGTGACTGAGAAACCGGCTCAGCCTTACCGAGGAGCACCTGATTTCTGGCAAGCATTCGAGTGGCCTCTTGAAGAGAGAATTGAGAAATTTACGGAAAATTTCCAAGCTGCTGGCGGATATGTCGCTCGTTTATCTTCCATGGAAGATGTTAAACATTTCATAGTGAATAAAGCACAGGAAATGAGCGCTAAATATATCATCCGGCAAAACCAATCGGAGCTTGATGCTCTTGATTTGGAAGGAGTGCTAAAAGGCACTAACGTATCGGTTTGGAACCGTGAGCCGGAGACTCACTGGAAAGCCCGCGCCGCTGAAGCGGATTTTGGTATTGTGATGGCGGATTACGCTACAGCGTATACCGGCTCCATGACAGTCCTGTCATCTCGGGACAAAGGAAGATCGGTTAGTTTGCTCCCGACAGTATTGATGGCTATTATTCCGGTAGAAAGACTAAACACACGTTTAGGCGAAACATTAGTTAATTTCGATCATACAGGAAGAGAGAACCTGCCTGCGGGCATTCATTTCATCTCTGGCCCAAGTCGTTCGGCTGATATCGAGAATGACCTGACCATTGGGGTTCACGGACCCGGTATTGTGTACGCATTGATCGTTGGGTAAATAAAGCAGCGGCAATCTGGGACTCCTATTCCAAGATATCTTTAAATCAACATGCGTAGCGCAGATCTCTTGATCTAAAGGGAGGATAGTTCCAGTATTCAGGTCCTGGCGTGAGGTATTGCGAATTATTTCTAAAGTACAGACAAGGGTTAATTTATTGGTTATTGAATTATTAGTACGATCGTGCTAAATTTTTATTCATGAGTCACCCTTCGGGGAGATCGTTAAGGGAGGCTGCGATGAACGAGACCGCATTTGACGAACCATTATTTGCAAGCTTGATGCCGGGCTTAACCTCGTTCTGTTACCGAATGCTAGGCTCCATGGACGATGCGGACGATGCCGTTCAGGAGACGAGTATTCGGGTCTGGCAGAGCTGGACCACGTTCAGACAGGATTCCTCGTTCAAAACTTGGGTCTATCGGATTGCCTCCAACCTGTGCTTGGACAAGCTGAGACAATCCAAACGCCGCGCGCTTCCCGTTGACTTGTTCGACCCGGCCGTCGCCATCGTCGAGCCGCGCGACACGCTGCCGGACTCTGCCTGGATCTGGCCGTCCCCCGACTTTGGGGGCAATCCGGAGGATCGGCTCGTCCGGAGAGATACCCTTCAACTGTGCTTCATCGCTCTCCTGCAGACCTTGCCTCCGCGGCAGCGCGCGGTACTCATTTTGAAGGATGTATTTGAATGGTCCTCCAAGCAGATCGCGGAAACGTTGGCGATGTCGCCGGCAGCGGTGAACAGCGCCTTACAAAGAGCCCGAGAGACGATGGACCGGGCGCAGCTTCGCTCGGATGAGCTCAGCAGCATGGACGTTCAACCGGAGCAGCAGCTGCTGTCCCGGTATGTGGAGGCCTTCGAGCAATTCGATATTGCTGCGCTCATCGCGTTGTTCCACGAGGAAGGCTGCATGTCGATGCCGCCCTTCGAGATGTGGATCCGCGGCAAGGAAGATTTGTCCGCCTTCTATTTGCTTACTCGCTGGCATTGCGAAGGTTCGCGATTTGTGCCCATTACGGTGAATGGCGGTTATCCGGCGTTGGCCCAGTATATGCCGGGCAAAGAGGGCTCTGGCCTGGTACCCTGGGGCATCCACGTCATCGAAACCAAAGAAAATCAAATCCTGCACGTTCAAAACTTCATTCATACGTCATTATTTTCGCGATTTGGGCTGCCTGAGCGAATTGACCCATGAATTTCGTCATTGGCTTACGTCTATATCATTGAGAATAACCAAACGACGAATATCATGAGAGAGGTGTCTATTTAAAATGGAAACGAGCCAACCGACGAAAGTAACCGTGCAAGCCGTCATTCAAGCCCCTGTCGAGAAGGTATGGCGCTTTTGGACCGAGCCGGATCACGTCACGAAGTGGAATCAAGCGTCCGAGGACTGGCATGCGCCGAGAGCTGTAAACGATCTGCGGGTCGGCGGCAAGTTTCTGACACGGATGGAAGCGAAGGATGGCAGCATGGGCTTTGATTTTGGCGGCGTCTACGATGTCGTGAATCGGCATGAGGCGATCGGCTACACCGTGGAAGACGGAAGAAGAGTGGATATTGCTTTCGTCTATCAAGGGAATGAGACGAAGGTCATTGAAACGTTCGACGCGGAAAGCTCCAATCCCGTCGAGTTCCAGCAAGCAGGCTGGCAAGCGATCATGGACAATTTCAAAGCCTATACCGAACCAAACTAATCATCGCGAAGAAGACGCCAGGGAAGATGCCCGGCGTCTTTCTTTTTGAACCCTAGTACGAGCGTATTCTCCGTTAGCCTTAACCTTGTGCCGTATCCATGTTCATGTAGTTAATGGCCCACAGATGGCCGTCCAAGTCCACGAAGCCCCAATGATACATGAACCCATGTTCTTCAGGTTCCGCGTGCAATTTCCCGCCCAAGGAGACCGCGGTATTCACGATTTCATCGACCTTTTCCCGGCTCTCGAAGGCCAATGCGATCGTCATCTGCGCATACTTGCTCGTATCGACGGATTCCTTCTCCGTGAGCGTAATAAAGAATGCTTGATTGATCAGCATGACCTGCAGGTTGTCGCCGATCACAATGGCTACCGAATTCTCATTGTCGGGGAATTGCGGGTTGAGCTCGAATCCGAGTCCGGTGAAGAACGCTTTCGATTGTTCTACGTTTTTTACAGGCAGGTTGAAGCTCGTGAATGCGGACGTTAATGCCATTTTCAAAACACCTCTTCGTCAAATTAGTTTGTGTTCATTTATGCCTTCGTATATATAGACGACAGCCGATCCGGAAATTCATCGGTCTCATGGATTCGGAAGCGTAAATTTTGAAAAATAACTGGGTATTGAGTTCGAATACCCGCCATTCCCGTAAGGTTGCTTATTCTTATTGTGTGCAGGGATAAAGATTGAACCTCTCTAAAAAGGAATTCGTCTGAATATATGACAATTAAAGGGTGGGTATCGAGTGTTTACGATTCGGCGGGACAGCAGATCGCATATTCGATCTCAACTCACTCCCTATACTTTACTTTCAAAACAGGCTTTAAGCAAGAAGCGGCGGAGGCGCACCGTAGTATTAGGTGATTCTGATCTAACTAGTTTTCTTATCCATAATGGTGATCTTCAAGACAAGTTGGATAATCCCTTAGGAGATGTGGAGATTGAGGGATATGAAGCACTAGATATTACTTTTGATTCAGTTGACATAGACGAAGATCAGGTTATTTTCGAAGGGAAATTTGAAGTAGAATTAGAAACCCTAATTACAGAAAGTTACTCAAGAAATTATTCCTCTGAAAAAAAACGACCAATTACTATTACCGGCTCAATCATCTTAGAATTTGCAGTTGACTTCAGTCAAGAAGATGATTTTATTAATTATGAAACATGCACAATCGAGGTAGGTGGATTTGAAGTGTAGAAATTGTTGGTTTGTACGACAATGATGCGCATGAGGATGCCGATTATGATGATGATGACAGATGCTCCGATTGTGGGAGGACGAATGCTCAATATTTCAAACATAATGATGATCAGCTTTGTGAACAATGCTCTTATTCGTATCAGACTTGCCCTGAATGTGGGAGATTATTCGAGGAAGGAACAATAGGAGCATTTTGCGACAATTGTGAGATGGAGCACGCGAACTAATAATTAAAAGCGCCTTCGAAAAATTTAGAAGGCGCTTTTAAATCTTATTTTAATGTAGGGGAATTTGTTTTGTGTCGTTAGACAAGTGTCGGGTGACAAGAACATTATTTCATTAATTACCGCGTAAATCGCGGTTTTTTTATTTTATGGGATCAAGTTCTTGTCACGAGCCAATGACAAGAACTTGATCTCATTCCCGATAGATGGGTTCGGGAGTGAATGAGGTGGATATAGAAATACCTGGAAAGGATACCTATGATTGAACTACCATGAAAATTAGAAAGCTGGCAGTCGAAGAAAAAGACATCACTAAATAAGACGCGGCTCAGTCTCTTTTAAAAAAATTGCAGCGCATAGGATTTGCGTAATCCGTAGATCA
>NZ_JABMKZ010000006.1 GCF_013204855.1 Paenibacillus alba
AATAATCGATACCAATGGGGATTAAAAAAGATGACCCCTGTGCAATACAGGAATCATCTTTTGTTAGCTGCCTAGGTTAAATCGAGTTTTTTAAAGTGTCCTTGACAGAGGGTCCAGATCATTTGTCTCAGGCTCTTTTGTTTTATCCGTTTTGGGCTCGGCAACAACTTTCATGGATGATGCCAAGAGGAGTTCCCTTAGGCCAGCCACCTAGTGTCCGAGCTCTGGGAACCCATCAAGCGATCAGTAGGGTTCGATGACCTTCGAAAACTTTCGAAGGCTGTGAAAGCCTGCGAAAGTGCAGGCTTTTTCAAGCGAAATCGTCTAAAAAGTAGAAAAGCCTGCAATTATGCAGGTATTTTCTGCTTTTTCACCCTTTCATCCTAAATAGACCTCAAAAGCCTGCACAATCGCAGGAATTTATGGATAAAGGCTGTCCCAGTATGAAAAAGCCTGCACAATCGCAGGAATTTATGGATAAAGGCTGTCCCAGTATGAAAAAGCCTGCACAATCGCAGGAATTTATCGATAAGGCTGTACCAGCAAGTAAAAGCCTACACAATAACAGAGTTTTATTGGATAAAGGCGATCCCAACAAGATAAAGTTACACAATCGCACGTTTACTTTTACATAAAAGTCGCTTTCTTCCGCTGATGTTCGTATCTAGCAAAGTAGTTAACTGGAGCGTAAGCTTAAATATGTAAAAAAGCCCCTACGTGAAGGGCGCCCTATACAGCAACCAGATGTCTGAAACGAAGGACTGTTTATCATTAGCCTAGCTGCTGGACAGGTAACTTATGAAGCTAGTTTAACTCCCTCGTTACCCGCTATAATGACAGTAATCCATATGGAAAAGAGGGATACCATGTTCTTGAAAATTGACGAGGAGCTTACGCTGAAAGTGCTTGAACAAGAGGATGCCCCAGCGTTGTTCGCACTAACGGATGGCTCGAGACACTATCTCAGAGAATGGCTGCCGTGGGTTGACGGGACTAAGCAGATAGAAAGTACCGAATCCTTCATCCAATTTTGCCAAAATCAACAAGCTTCCAATAATGGGTTTCAAACAGGCATTTGGTTTAACGGGGAAATCGCAGGATGCATAGGGTATCATGCCATTGATTGGTCAAACCAAAAAACCAGTATAGGCTACTGGTTAGGCGAAAACTATCAAGGCAACGGCATAATGACCAAATCTTGCAAAACATTAGTGGAGTATGCTTTTAATGAACTAGATTTAAACAGGTGGAAATCAGATGTGGTGTTGGCAATTTGAAAAGTAAAGCGATTCCCGAGAAATTAGGGTTTAGGCAAGAAGGCCATATCCGAGAAGCGGAGTGGTTATACGATCATTATATTGATCACCTTGTATATGGCCTGCTTCGTAGAGATTGGACGGGTTAAATCCGTTCTCTCACCCATGTCCCTAATAGTCCGTTAATGCTTACCTGCCGCCTGGGATGAACTGCTTCAGCCAACCGCCGAAGCTCTGCGGGTTGCGGGTTTGGATGAGCACGACACCCTCGCCGCGGAATCGGCAGACGACGCCTTCGCCGCTCGTGAAGCTGGAGAGCCAGCCTTTGGCGGCTTTTTCGATTTTGTATTGTGTGTAGTCCGGCCAAGCGACGAGATGCCCGTTGTCAATGACAACTTCTTCCCCAGGCCCCAAGTTAATGGCATGAATGGCTCCATAAGAGGAGAGGAAGACGGTGCCTTTTCCACTAATTTCAACGATGAAGAAGCCTTCGCCGGACATGAACCCGCTCATGAGATTTTGCATTTTGGTATTGACCTGGATGCCGGAGGTGCCAGCAAGAAAGCCGTCTTTTTGTACTAAAAGCTTGTACGATCCATCAAGCTCGACCGCCTCAATATCGCCAATGACAGCAGGTGCCAGCAGGACCTCGCCGGGACCTCTGGAAGGCGTTAGTTCTTGGAAAAAGAATTTTTCCCCGCTCAGCATGCGGCCTAATCCACGCATAATCCCGCCATCCACTGTGCCCTTCAGTTCAACATTGGGCGACATGGATACCATGGCCCCTGCCTCCGCTTTAATATTCTCTCCCTGCTCGAGCTGTACTTTCAGCATCGGGAATGCGCCTTTATATAAAATTTCGTGTTTCATTGTAATCCTCCATTTGTATTCAAATTTTTGCAAAACGTTATACGGTGTCTGGCTGTGATCGCCCATCTAAACTAGGGTTGTTATACACGAACAAAGCGCATAGCAATAAGATGCCCATCGTGACATAGAACACAGATAGGAAGCCGTAGGCTGCAGCAAGATGGCTGCCAACCAAGGGGCCAATGAGATTGCCCAGGAACAGTGAGGATGTGTTGAAGCCGTAGGCTGTTCCTTGAATTTGCGTAGGAGCCAGCTTCTTCACGAGCACGTTCAACGAAGGAATCATGCCTCCAATGAATAGTCCAAGCAGAAATCTGCCCACGAGAAGCATGGTAATGCTGGTGGCAAAAGCTTGCGGGATAAAGGCAAGCGCCGCCATGGTTAAGGCGATCACCAATGTTTTGCGCTGGCCGATGCGGTCGCCGATTCTCCCTAAGGAGGGCGCGCCGAACAAATTGGCGATGCCTGTTATGGCGACGACTAACCCGGCAAGCAGCTCCAGATGGCTGCCTGTATAGAGGGTCTTCGCATAGACCGTCACAATTGGCTCGATGCTCATCATCCCAATCTGTGTGATCAGAGAAGCGGCAAAGACAGGGAGCAAGGGCCGGAACAGGCGCCATTCTGTGCGCTGTCGTTCTTTTTTCGGAGCGAGGGGCTTTCGCTCCTCGTGGATAAAAATCATGACGATGAGGCTCGCGCAAAGCATCAGTCCTCCCGTGAAAAAGAACACATGGCTGTACCCAATGAAGCTGGCCAGTAAGCCCCCGACCAAGGGGCCAATAAGCGAACCCGCGATAGCGCCTGTTTGCAGTGTGCCAAGTGACTTGCCCGAATGCTCCGGCGGTGTAAGCGAAGCTTGCAACGATACGGCCATCGAGATGAAGCCGGAGAAGAAACCATTGAGCAGCCGAAGCGCGAGCAGCTGCCAAGGCTCCGTGACGATGCCCATAAGCGCTGTCACAACCGCCATCCCAATTCCGGCGCGAAGCAGCATGATTTTCCGGCCTCGCCGATCGGCAATTGCACCCCACAGCGGTTGGGTGAGGAACGAAGTAATGAATTGGGCCGCGACAATCCAGCCTGTCCAACGGACGACTTCACCCACATCGTGCACGCCAAGCTGCCCGATATAGAGCGGAAGAAAGGGGAGTACCAGATTCATACCGCACATAATAGAGAAGTTGGCCACCCAGAGTATCCCTAATGACTTTTTCCAATGTAAGGGTGTCGGCATGCTAGGGCTCCTTATCATTTTTTTTCCAGTATATCATATTTCGTTAGATGTCCATTTGGATCCCAGTGAAAAGTAAAAAAGCCATCCCCGAAACGGCAAGGGCCGCTGAGGATAGCTGCATGGCTATGGAGTTTTTATTTAATGGAGGACATCACAGCACCGAAGAAGATGACAACGAAAATGATGTAGAGCACGATCCCGATTACCGCCCAGATTAAACTGGCCTTGGCATAATTGGCCTTTGTAGGGTTCACTCCACCACCGAAGGCCCATACGAATAACATGACAATATTCACAATTGGAATCGCGAGCAGCAGGATCGTAATCATCCAGTCCTTCACGCTTAGGACAGATGCGGTTTGTTGTTCTTCCATTCAAGCTCAACTCCCTCTCACGTCATATATGTTAACTGTATTTCGCAGTTATCCCATATATGCCTTTGAAATGGGTCTTTGGCTTGGTTAAGAAAATCGCTGCCTGTACTTGCGGGGAGAAATGCCTTCGATACGGGTGAAGCATGTGGCGAAATAGGCAGGCTGCTCGAAACCGACCTGCTCTCCTACATGAGCCACAGGAAGATCCGTTTGCAGCAGCAGCAGCTTCGCTTGCTGGATGCGCAGACGCAGCTGATATTCCGTGGGAGAGCAGCCGTACTCTTTTTGCATGCAGCGGGCGATATAGACGGGGTGAAAATTAACATGATCGCCAAGCTCTTTGGCAGAAACAGCTTCTCTATAATGCTGCCTTAAATAGGAGGCTGCTTTCTCCGCGCAGGCTGTGGCAGGAGACGGATGCTCACTGTCATTGGAAGCGGCAAGCTGACGCAGCAGCTCATGAAAAAGCTGCTGCTGAGCAAAACGAACACTGCTCACATGCGCCCGCGGCTGCAATTGATGAAGCTGCTCGAACAGATCATAGGTTTTCTCCGGCTGCAGCAGGGTCGTGAATTGCGGGATTCGAATCGTAAATGGCTGGGCAGCAAACGGCTCCACAAAAACAGGCGAGGGATCTTCGAGCGGTATGGGAGCTATCGCGTTATCGACCATACTCCACGGACCTCCAACATGGAAATGCATCCAGTAGGTGCCCGTCAGCTCAGCGCAAGATTGGGTAGCGAAATGATACCGATCCGGCCTTAGGATAACGGCTTGCCCAGGTGCGACCTCGAATCGGGCATCCTCTTCGCCAATATAGAAGCAGCCATAGGTTGTAATTAACAAGTCGAATACTTGAATATTGTTTCTGCTTGGATGGTGGCCGCCCTTCGGCAGCGTGCTGAAACCACTTGTAATATAGTGCGGAAGTGGAGGGACAGTCATTTCGATCAAAGCCATCAGGATCACCTTTGCATGCCTTTAAATTGGAAGTTGGAATTTTGAAAGTTTAAGTTGCATTAGTAATACATGAGGTCAACTATAGCATCTATAATTTGAGCAGACAACAAAGTTTCATTTTCATAAAAAGAGAGACAGGTATCGGATGGTGGTTAATCATGCAAACAGAGAAAAGTAAATTTACTTTATGGCTATTGGCTTGGCCGATTTTCGTTGAATTGCTTTTGCAGCTGCTTTTAGGCGTGGTGGATACGTTAATGGTAAGCCGTGTATCGGATGATGCAGTTGCGGTGGTTGGACTAGCGAATCAAGTGTTTCAAGCGATGATGATTTTATTTATGACCGTAGCCAGCGGCGCAGGGATATTGATTGCACAGAAATTAGGCGCTAAGCAAAACGAAGAAGCACGTACAGTTGCCATCATGGCAATTACCGTCAGTGGGCTGATAGGAATCGTACTCAGTGTCGTGCTGTACAAAGAGGCCCTACCATTGGCAAGATTGTTTCAATTGGAAGATAGGCTGCTTCCTTTGGCACAGACATACATATCCATTGTCGGAAGCGGGATGGTTTTAACGGCTTTGACAGCAGCATTAAGCACCGTGATTCGCAACACAGGCAACACCAAAGGACCCATGATTACAGCGATTGGCATGAATATCATACACATTCTGTTTAACTATGGATTTATTTATGGCGCATTCGGATTCCCTCAATTAGGCTTGACGGGTGTCGCCATTTCGACCTTGGTGAGCCGCTTGCTGGCGACCTGCTTGCTGTTATTTATGTTCATCTCCGCTTTCGAGCGAAGAATGACGTGGCAGGACCTGATTTTATTTAATCGGAAGCTGTTTGGGGCTATTTTAAAAATCGGATGGCCTATGGGGGTCAACATGTCCTCTTGGGTGCTGTCGCAGCTTACCATATACACGGTTTTGGCTACGATGGGGGCAAGGGAGCTGGCAGCAAGAACGTACTTGAATACACTTGAATCCATCTGCTTCATGCTCGGCTACTCCATTGCTCTGGCTGTGCAAATTCAGATTGCTCATCTGTATGGCGGAGGCCGAATGAAAGAAGCTTATCGCAGCGGCTACCGAGGCACTTGGATTGGTTTGGGGTTGGTTTGTTTTAACAGCCTGATTCTCTTTTTCACGTTCAAAAGCTTTCTCAGCTTCTTTACCTCTGACGTCGACATCCTGAAGCTTGGTTTTTCGTGCTTGGGACTGGCGCTTGTTCTGCAACCAGGAAAAATGATCAACATGGGATTCGGCAATGCTCTGAGCGCGATAGGCGATACGCGATTTAATATGGTCATTTCGCTAATTTCCATGTGGGGCGTGGCCGCGGGGCTTTCCTATTACTTAGGATTGCATAGAGGCTGGGGACTTACAGGCATCTATGTGGCGATGATTTGCGATGAATACTTGCGCGGCTTGCTGGTCGTCATTCGTTGGCGGCAGATGAAATATCTGCGGCGAGCAGAGGCTAATGCCGCCAACTTAAAAACCGGCGCATCCGTTATGGAGTCTGCAGGTACTAGCTTGCATGCGTAGGGGAGGGGAAGGGATATGATTCAAAGCCTGAGCCTGTCGACAAGGCAGTCTTAGGAAAGAAAAGCAGCAAGCTGGGGGCTGAGCTTGCGAAAAAAGCAGTCTCAGCAGAAAAAAGCAGCAAATCTGCCGCTGAGCCTGCCAAAAAGGCAGTCTCAACCCCGTCGTGAGCGGGTGTCTCGGGAAAAAGCACCTGAGCCTGTCGAAAAGGCAGTCTCAGCAGAGAAAAGCAGCAAATCTGCCGCTGAGCCTGCCAAAAAGGCAGTCTCAACCCCGTCGTGAGCGGGTGTCCTGAGAAAAAGCACCTGAGCCTGCCGAAAAGGCAGTCTCAACCCCGTCGTGAGCGGGTTTCCCGAGAAAAAGCACCTGAGCCTGCCGAAAAGGCAGTCTCAGCAGAGAAAAGCAGCAAGCTGGTGGTTGAGCCAGCGAAAAAAGCAGTCTCAACCCCGCCGAGAGCGGGTGCTCCAAGAAAAAGCACCTGAGCCTGCCGAAATGGCAGTCTCAGCAGAGAAAAGCAACATATTGGTGGCTGAGCCAGCCAAAAAGGCAGTCTCAACCCCGCCGTGAGCGGGTGCTCCAAGAAAAAGCACCTGAGCCTGCCGAAATGGCAGTCTCAGCCGCCAAAATAGCTCCCCTAAATCAAACATCGGTGCCCTCCCCAAAAGAGGCGCCTCAACAACAAAACCCAGCCATCGGCTGGGTCTCGTTTATTTGTCTCGCTGCTGCGCACACTCCCACGCACTCGAATGTTTTCGCCGCATGTCGCAGTCTCCTGCCCAACTCCAACCCGCCCTACCTGCGGTAGGTGCGGAAAATAATATCCCGGTCATAGTTGCCGAAGCCTTCACCGTACAAGGTCAAGCCGCCGACATTTGCCGCGGTGTCCGGCACTTCCAAGCGCAGTGTCCACTCATTGCGGGACATGCGGATATCCTGGATCGTGACAGCGGACAGCTGCTGTCCATCAAGAAACGTGCCCTGCTCCGTGATCCGGATAACCTTCAACCAGCCATATTGGTTAACGGAATCCGACCACCAGGCAGGAGTCAGCTTGCCGCGGCCTTGTCCCGAATCGCCGGGACTTGTCCAGAAGCCGAGCAGCGTATCATTCACATAGAAGTGAATATCCGACGGCCAATTCTCGGCAATGCCGGGCGCTTCCGATCCGAGCTCCAGAGAGATCTCGATTTCCTCTAATTGCTGCCCAGGCAGTACATAATTGGGAATGCGATACTCCACGAAGCCGCTGCCGAACCAGAGAATCTTGGCATACATGCGCTCAGGCTCGAAGAAAAAACGCGGGTCATCATATTGGCCAATGACATGATCGGCCGTCGCTAATCCGCAAGTAGGCTGAATATCGAAACGGGTATAGTGTCCGATGGGAATGGATACTTCATCAAAAGCCCGCTGCTGCTCATTGAACTGAGGCAGCTTAATCTCAATGCTGGATACGGCCAAAGTGCATATTTTATGTGTGCCGCCTTGCTTGCGAATAAGTGCGGTGTGAATGAGGCCGCCGGTTTCCAGCTTCTTCACATGCATCGTTACAATGGCACTGCTTAAGCCCAGCGTTTGCGCTAACTCTTTCACATTCATTTCTTTCTCAGCAAGCAGCTCCAATATGTTAAGCCGCACATCGCTGGCTAATGCTTCATAAAGCGGAAGCCATTTGCGGTCGGTTGTCGTGTGAATCATCATAGCAAGCTCCTCATACCTAAGATAGGACTAATTAATGAAAATATTAATTCATATTTGGCCAAATGAAAAGCTTGAAATCAGACGCGGATTATTGTTTAATAGAATCAAATAAAGTAATAAAATTATTAATTGATTCATATTTATATTAATTATACGATGAGGTGAAACGAATGTCTATCAAAGCAAGCATGATTGTTGACAAGGATTTTACAATTGGTGAAGTGGATTCTCGTTTATATGGTTCTTTTATCGAGCATTTGGGACGCGCTGTTTATGGCGGGATCTACGAGCCAGGGCATCCGCAGGCGGACGACCAAGGCTTTCGAACGGATGTTCTGGAGCTGGTCAAAGGATTGGCTGTGCCGATCGTCCGTTATCCAGGAGGGAATTTTGTATCCGGCTACAATTGGGAGGATGGGATTGGACCGATTGAGCAGCGGAAGAAAAGACTGGATTTGGCGTGGCGTACAATCGAGCCTAACTTAATCGGCCTCAACGAATTCATGGATTGGTGCCGCAAGGCGAATACAGATGCTATGATGGCTGTCAATTTGGGGACGCGAGGTCCTGATGAAGCTCGTGATATTATAGAGTACTCCAATATAACAGGCGGCACCTACTGGAGCGATTTGCGGATTTCCCATGGCTATAAAACTCCGCACAACATCAAAACTTGGTGCTTGGGCAATGAAATGGATGGTCCATGGCAAACCGGCAGCAAAACAGCCGTAGAGTATGGGCGCACTGCCTGCGAAACGGCCAAAGTGATGAAATGGGTTGATCCGAGCATCGAGCTTGTTGCCTGCGGCAGCTCCAGTCTGACGATGTCGACGTTCCCTGAGTGGGAAGCGACCGTTCTTGACCATACCTATGATCACGTCGATTACATTTCCCTCCACCAATATTATGGGAATAGGGATAAGGATTCTGCGAATTTCTTAGCGCAGTCGATGGGCATGGATCGTTTTATTCATACGGTGATTTCTACAGCTGATTATATGCAAGCAAAGAAGCGCGGGAAGAAAAAAATCAATCTATCCTTTGATGAGTGGAACGTCTGGTATCACTCTAATGAAGCGGACCGCAAGATTGAACCTTGGTCCATCGCCCCGCCGCAGCTTGAAGATATTTATAACCACGAGGATGCGCTCTTGGTCGGCTGTATGCTGATCTCGATGCTTAAGCGTGCAGACCGTGTCAAAATGGCTTGTTTAGCCCAGCTGGTGAATGTTATTGCACCGATCATGACGGCCAATGGCGGAGCAGCCTGGAAACAAACGATCTACTATCCTTATATGCATGCGAGTGTATTCGGACGTGGAACGGTGCTGGTTCCGCTGATTAAGTCTTCGAAATACGATGCCAAAGACTACACCGATGTGCCTCATTTGGAAGCAGTCGCCGTTCATAATGAAGAGAAGTCGGAAGTGACGATCTTCGCGGTTAACCGTCATTTAGAGGAGGCATTGCCTTTGGAGCTGGATCTGCGCAGTTTTGGCGCTTGCCGAATCATCGAGCATATTGTGCTGGAGAATGATGATTTGAAAGCCGCGAATACGATAGATGCACAAGATCGGGTGAAGCCTCATACGGGTGGTAATGCAGCAGTGTCCGCTAACGGTCAAATCCAAAGCACGCTCGGAAAAGCCTCATGGAATGTTATTCGCTTAAAATTGGTATAAAAGGCAACACAGGGCCCAGAGGCCTGAGTAGATGTTTTATCAATGTTTTGGGGTAAGCGAAAGCTTATCCCTATTTTATTTCAGCCCTAAAATAGGCCGCAAAGCTGGAAATGACCTCCGTAAGGCTGAAAAACAGACTACCGAAGAAGAACGGTGCAGATTCTCCGCGAATGGAGACTGAAAGGCCGAAATTCAGCCCTAAAGTGAGCGCAAAGCTAGAAATGACCTCCGTAAGGCTGAAAAACAGACTTACAGAAGGAGAAAGGCACGAATTCTCCGCGAATGGAGACTGAAAGGCCAAAATTCAGCCCTAAAGTGAGCACAAAACTGGAAATGACCTCCGTAAGGCTGAAAAACAGACTTACAGAAGGAGAAAGGCACGAATTCTCCGCGAATGGAAGCTGAAAGGCTGAAATTCAGCCCTAACGAGGCAAGATGTGCGAGATGATCATCATAAGGATTTTCCAATCGAAAGAACCTATAAATAGCTCGGTAAAGCAGCATAATAACGATAGTCAAACATAATATCGAAAGCCCGTAACAGTAGTTAGCAGTAGTTAAAAAAGGGGATTTCTTTATTTTTCAATCTGCGCTCTGGTATGATGAGAGAAATACGCGATTGAGGAGTTTCTTGCACATGAAAATGAGATTGCTGCTTGCATTAATGGTTCTGGCTCTAAGTTTATCCGCCTGCGGGAATAAGTCTCAACAGGAAACGCACACGACGGCAGTAAAAGCAGACGCCCCCAAAATTTATCAGAATTTCTGCATCTCCTGCCATGGCAATCAATTACAAGGTGGACAAGGGCCTAATATTCAAAAAGTCGGAGAACGCTTGACGGAAGAGGAGCTTATTAAACGTATTCAAAAAGGCGGCGGGGGAATGCCTCCATTCCAGGTTGCGCTCAAAGAAGATGAATTAAAAGCCTTGGCTGCATGGTTGGCAGATATGAAATAATGGGAAAATATGGATATTAAGCTGCCTTTAAGGTGAGCTACATATTTTCTTCACAATTCGTGTTTACAATAGGGGCAAGAGGAGAGTGATGCAAGATGCACTTGAATTTGAAGCCCCGGAACCGTCTTTCGAAAAATCCGAAGAAGACGAGACCAGCCCGTCTGGGAGCGACGATTTCGCTATTATTGTTTATGATTGGCTTACCTTTACTTTCTGTAGTCGGCATGGAGCTTTTGGAACGCGGCTCTTTTACACATACAATCCAATGGATCGTAGCCAATCAAACGTTATTTTTCTTAAATGTCGGACTATCTTTTTGCTTACTTGCTTTTGTTTATGCGTTAGTCGGATCCTTAGCTATATCGGGTTCGATTACAACATTGCTGCTTGGTCTTATGGCTTTGATTTCGTATATGAAGGTGAAAATGATTGGGGAGCCATTCTTCCCTTGGGATATTTTGCTTAACAAAGAAAGTATGGATATTGCTTCGCTTGTGACCGGGAAAGCCGCGATGCTTCGAATTGGAGCTGTGCTTGTCGCGGTAATTGTTGTCTTGCTGCTCAGGTGGGTCCTGCCGCGAGTCACCTTGCCGCTGATCAGCCGAATTGGCTTGGGGCTGTTTTCCCTCTATGCGATGTACGCATTTGGAGTCAAAACACCACTAGCCGGTAAAATTCTCGATCATGCCGGTGTAAATGAAATTGTGTGGAATCAGCAAGAAAACTACACGAATAACGGGTTAGCTCTTGCTTTTACACTGAATGTCAAAAATTCGATTGTTCCTAAACCAGAAAACTACAGCGATCAATCTATCGCAGCAGTTGCCGCCAATCTACAGCAAGCGCAGTCCAGCAGCGGTTTGCAAAAGGCATCAGTTAGCGCCGATCCACTGAACGGAAAGAAACCGAATGTTATCTTCGTGATGAGCGAAGCTTTCTGGGATCCGACGTTATTAACCAACGTCAAATTCAGTGAAGACCCACTTCCTACCATCCATAGGTTGCAAAAGGAATCGACTTCTGGATACTTGCTCTCCCCTCAATTCGGCGGGGGAACGAGCAACGTTGAATTCGAAGTGTTGACGGGGAATTCGATGAGCATGTTGCCGGGAGGGTCTATTCCGTACCAGCAATATGTTTCCAAGCCCGTGCCGAGCTTAGCCAGCTATTTTGCAGACCAAGGCTACAAGAGCATGGGAATTCATTCTTATGAAGGCTGGTTCTGGAATCGAAATACGGTGTATAAGGATTTGGGCTTCCAGACTTTCAAAAGCAGTGAGCATTTCCAGAACCCGGAGACCAAAGGTTATTTTATCTCGGATGCTGAGGTATCCAGAAACATCATTGATGAAGTAGATAAAACAGCGGACCCGATGTTTATTTACACTGTTACGATGCAAAATCACGGACCTTATGATGATCCGAGGTATGGGGAAAATCAATTCAAAGCAGAAGGCAATTTAACGCCTGAAGCCAAAAGCATCCTTGAAACCTATACACAAGGCGCACACGACGCCGATCAAAGCTTGCAAATGTTGATTGATCATTTCAAGGATTCAAGCGAGCCGACGATGATCGTCTTCTATGGTGACCATTTGCCTATGCTGGGCATGGATTACCAAGTGTACAAAGAAGCAGGCTTCATCAACAGCAGCAATACCAGTGATTGGTCACTGGAAGAAGTGAAGAAGATGCACAGCATCCCGCTTGTCACTTGGTCGAACTTCGACATGCCGAAGCAGGATATTCCGCTGCTCAGCGACTCATTCCTTGGCGCTCATGTGCTCGATATGCTTCATATGGAGAAACCGGCGAACTTTGCTTTGAATTCGCAGCTAGCCGCGCAAGTGCCTGGATTGTTAAGCAATCTTGTCGTAGATGCGGATCAATCGCTCCATACGAGTGTGCCTGACGCTACGAAAGCACTTTTGGAGGATTATCGGAATGTGCAGTATGATTTACTTTTTGGGAAGCAGTACTTAGCCTCCTATATTGATCATGATTATTTGTCCAAAACAGCGCAAGCCAGCTACAACGCCGAGTTTACGGACCCGGACTCATCGCTCCGAGCCAATGGGGAGAGCAGCACGACCCCCGAAGCTAAGCCTGTAAGCGCACAGTAGAACAAATCCCTATTTCGTTGCTTTAAGCGACGTGATAGGGATTTTTTTGCGGCGAAAAATAATCATTGCCAGGAGCATGGGGATTTTGGTAATATAGAGCTCCTGTCTCTACGCAGCGGCTGCATGAATTTAATGATTTTTTGCATGTAAAAACGTAGGAGGTGTTTTATGCTTTTCGCGGTTTTGGCGCGCAAGGCTTATGCTCGGAACTTGCAGTATCGCGGTTCGCATCTGCTGCATAATGCAGTGAGTGCGGTGTTTGGCTTCATTTATGCCAGCATCTGGACGGGGCTTGGAAGTGATTCCTCACTCGGCGTCTATGGTGCCAAAGGGATGGTCGGGTACATTGCGTTCAATCAGGCGATTCTGTGGATTACACAATTTACGACGAATGGATTGGGACTTGAGCAATCGGTACGCACCGGTCAGATCGCGATTGATCTTATGCGGCCGGTCCACTTATTCTATCAGGCGATGAGCCGGGAATGGGGCCAGATATGGTATCAGTTTCTTTACAAATTTATTCCGATTTATGTCCTCTATTATTTCATCTTCTCCTTACAGCTTCCTAAGCAAGCTTCCGTTTATGGCTGGACAGTCCTTGCACTGATCTTGGCTTCCTACATCTCTATTTGCATGAATTATTTGATCGGTGTTGCGTCGCTCTGGACCACGGAATCCCGTTGGTTTTACTGGGTGAATTATTCCTTCAGCATGCTGCTGTCCGGCTTTTTCATTCCTATCGAGTGGCTGCCCGCTTGGCTTCGTACAATAAGCTTCTACACACCCTATCCTTACCTACTCTACTACCCAACTCGTATCTACTTACAGCTAGAAAATGGTTCAGTCGTACTCGGCGCCCTACTATGGAGCATCGGGTTTACTTGTGCCTGTTTGGCTGTTACAGCAGGCGTGCGAAGGAAACTGGAGGTGCAGGGCGGATGATATCGGTCAAACTCTATATGCTCTTGATTAGGGCGAGTCTGAGGAGCCGGATGCAGTATAAGTTCAATTTCTTTTTCTCGACGGCGATGGCTTCTTGCGTACATATCTCTGAATTTCTTATGGTGGCGCTCGTTATGCTGCGATTTGGCAATATCAAGGGCTGGACGCTCTATGAGGTTTGCTATTTGTACGGGGTGATGATGATCTCTAGAGCGATCTACCGCACGTTGGCTTCCGATGTGCATCATCTGGAGAAATATCTCGTCTCTGGTGATTTGGATGCGCTGCTAACACGTCCGGTGCCGGTGCTGCTGGCGTTAATGACACAAAATGCACGGGTTTTATTTGCCGAGTTCGGGCAGGGGCTCATTTTACTTTTCATAGCGATAAAAGCTTTGATGATCAGCGGGCAGATTGGCTGGTCCGTGATTCCCTTAACGGGATTAATTATCGTCTCCGGTGCGACGATTTTATTTGCGATTGGTCTAGCGACAGCCGCCGCCGGCTTCTGGTTAACGCGCATTGAATCTTTGCAAAATATGACCGAAGACGCGTCCCAAACGGCGGCCAGATACCCGCTGTCCCTGTATCCCAAATGGCTGCAGGGCGCGCTGCTGCTGCTCGTTCCGGTCGGTTTTATCAATTACATTCCTGCTCTATATCTGCTAAGGCATCAGGGCGGCATTGGAATGCTGCTGGGGACGATAGCCGTTGCAGCGACCGCGTTATGGCTGGCTATGCGGTTCTGGCGATTGGGGCTGTCGCGCTATCAAAGCACGGGTAGTTAAGGCAGAAAGCCAGTCTAATTCACATACAGGGAGGGATGATGGCAAGATGATCACTGTGAGGAATCTACGTAAAACCTTTCAAACGCCACTCGTGCAAGAAGGCAGGTTCTCAGGCCTTCGCACGTTATTCTCACGAGCGTACAAAGAGAAGGAGGCTGTACGCGATGTTAGCTTCGAGATTGAATCCGGCGAGTTCGTCGGGTATATTGGACCTAATGGCGCAGGCAAGTCGACGACGATCAAAATGCTTACCGGTATTCTACACCCTACCTCCGGAGAAGTGCTGATTAACGGCTATAGCCCGCAAAAGCATCGCAAACGCGTCGTTGGTCAGCTTGGCGTGGTGTTCGGACAGCGGAGTCAACTTTGGTGGGATTTGCCTGTGAAGGATTCTTATGAGATCCTTACTGCAATGTATCGTGTAGAAGAAAGCACATCTCGCCGAAGGTTAGGTGAGTTGACCGAACTCCTTGAACTGGGAGAACTGCTGGACACGCCTGTCCGCAAGCTATCGCTAGGTCAGCGGATGAGGGCCGATTTGGCGGCTTCTATGCTGCATGATCCGGATATTTTGTTTCTGGATGAGCCTACGATTGGTTTGGATGTGGTTGCCAAGAGAAACATTCGCGGTTTTCTGCAGACGCTCAATCGGGATTTCGGTAAAACGATTTTGCTTACCACACATGATATGGATGACATCGAACAGCTATGTCAAAGGGTTATTGTCATTAATCACGGACAAATCGGTTATGATGGTACCATTGACGAGTTGAGAAACCGCATTGGCTTGCCAACCATGATGAAGGTCACTTATCGCGGAGCTGTTAAAGTCCCATTAACCTGGGAGCTGCCATTTCGCGTGGTAGAGCAGGAGGCGAATGTCCTTACCATTGCTTGCAACCGCCAAGAGCTGAAAGCCATGGATGTTCTGCGTATCGTCAGCAGTTGGGGCGAGATGGATGATGTTCATATGGAAGAGCCTGAGTTCGAAGAGGTGATCCATGGCGTATATAACTAGTTAGGAGTGATCACGGATGCCGATTGAAAACGCAGAACGGGAGAAGGAAGCGCAGCGCGTTGCCTCTGTACGAGCACATATACAACAGCGGATTATTGATCTTGGGGAGACGGTAGATCAACGTCGGTCGGAAGCGACTGCGATTGGCCGCAGTTTCTGGGATGATATCTCTGTCAATGCGGACAATGATGATGATTTGATCGAAACGGCGGCGAGTATGGCCCAGCAGGAGCATGTGCTGCAGGGTCAGGAGCGCAGCTACCGCTTAGCGCAGGATGCGCTGCGCAAGCTGCAGCGTGTCGTCGATGCGCCGTATTTCAGCCGCATAGATTTCCGAGAACGCAGCGAGCAGGAGCGCGAGAAGATCTATATCGGCCTCACCTCCTTTATTGATGCGAAGACGGATGAGATTTTGATCTATGACTGGCGTGCTCCGATTGCCAGCTTGTTCTATGATTATCCGCCAGGCCCGGCAACGTACCGGACACCGGAGATGGATGTCAGCGGCGAGCTGATGCTCAAGCGTCAGTACATCATCAAAGCCGGCGTGCTGCAGGATGTGTTCGATACGGGAATCTCGATCGGCGATGAGATGCTTCAGCAGATGCTGAGCCGCAGCGCCGACGAGAAGATGCACAGCATCGTTACGACGATTCAGCGCGAGCAGAACCAGATCATCCGCGATGATCGGCACAAGGTGCTGGTCGTGCAGGGGGCTGCCGGCAGCGGCAAAACCTCTGTCGCGCTGCAGCGCATCGCGTATCTGCTCTACAAATATCGTTCGACGCTTAGCGCCGACAATATGATTCTGTTCTCACCGAACTCGCTGTTCAGCGATTACGTTTCGCATGTTCTTCCGGAGCTGGGCGAAGCGACTATGCAGCAGACGACGTTTCAGGACTATTTAACCCATAAATTAAGCGATACCGGTCTGAAGCTGGAAGATCCCTATGATCAGCTGGAATTTATTTTGACGGGAACGGAAGAGGACCCGCATTATGCAGCCCGCCTGCAAAGTATTCAGTACAAAACCTCAGCAGCTTTCCTCAGCGTCATTGAGGCCTATGGCGAGAAGCTTAAACATGGCGGACTGCGTTTCCTAGATCTGTCCGTTGGCAAGAAAGTACTAATTACCGCGGAAGAGCTGAACGAACGGTTCTATGAAAAGTCATCCATTCTTGCTTTGGGAGAACGGATGGAGCAGTTGTCCGAGTGGATGCTGGAGAAGCTGGATGCGATTCAAGTCGATGCACAGAAACGATTTTATCGTAAAATGGTGCGCGAGCCCAAATATCTGGGCACCGAGCCCGAGATGAAGAAGATGAGCAAGATCAAAGCCCATAAAGCGATTGGGCCGCTCAAGGAAAAGGCGCGCAAGCTCGCCTACGTGGATGTTCTGGGTATGTACCAAGAACTCTATACCAATAAAGAGCTGCATCAGGAGCTTGCACTTCGAGCTGAACAAAGCTTGCCTGCGCTCTGGGAGACGATCAGTGCCTTCACTGCGGAAGCGCTGGCCGGAGGGACGCTGCATTACGAAGATGCGACTCCGCTTGTTTACCTCAAGGGGCTTGTGGAGGGCCAGCTGCGCGTAGGAACGATCCGCTATTGTCTTGTGGATGAGGCGCAGGATTACTCGCCGTTTCACTATGCATACTTGAAGAAGCTGTTCCCCCGGGCTCGCTTTACGCTGCTCGGCGATTGGAATCAAGGGATCTTCACGCACGCGAATGCGCATGCAAGCGCTGCGGAAGGCAAAAGCGAGTACAGCTCGATCAGCGAGCTGATGAAGGAAGAGGAGACGGAGACGATCCGCCTCGTCAAGAGTTACCGCTCGACGCGTGAAATCGTCGATTTCGCAAGCAGCGTGCTGCCCGGCGGCGAGCCGATCGAGCCGTTCAGCCGCAGCGGCGAGTCCCCGCGCCTGCGGCGCGCGGCGGACGAGACCGAGCTCAGCCGCCTCGTAGCGGAGGCGGCCGCAGCCCGTCGCGATGGCGGCGCAAGCTCCATCGCGATCATTTGCAAGACCGAACGCGAGACGAAGTCCGCGCACGCGCTGCTTAAGCCGCTGGTGCCGGGCCTCACGCGGATTACCAAAGAGACGCTGCACTATGAGGCAGGCGTCATGATTTTACCGGCGTACCTCGCCAAAGGGCTCGAGTTCGACGCGGTCATTCTCTACGACGCCGGAGCCGGCGTCTACGCGGAGGCGAAGGAGCGCAAGCTGTTTTACACGGCTTGCACACGTGCGCTTCATCACTTGGATGTGTTTTACCAAGGCGAATTAACCCCTTTTCTTTCGAACGACTAGACATACGTCCATACCCATCTGCCCTGCCCGACATAGGATACACTAGGTAACAAACTAGAAGCAGGCAGGAAGGAGGAGTCGCCATGTCAGGAGCTGGAGTTGGATACTCAAATACAGCTATCGTTTTGGTACTGTACATTTTATTGGTTATCATCCTTGCAACGTTCTAAAATTTCTAAAACACCCCTAAATTCAATAAAGGCGAATTTACATTCAAATTTGAATGTAAGTTCGCCTTTATTTTCTTATTTTGCTGTAAAAGTCAGAGGTTGGCAACCCGCAACGATTAAGATATGATTCTTAAAGAAGAGATATTAACGATGTTAATCGTCGGGTTCTGATTCTTAAAGAAGAGATGTGGCGACATGAACTTAGCAGAAACGCTAATCCCTGTTTTTACCTATTTACTGCCTATTCTGTTCTTCTTATATATGGGGTTGGATGTGCTGCTGCGCAATACGAAGAGTTCTGAGCATCGATTGGTAAGCCTCATGATCAGCCTTTATTTTCTTTTATTTTTGGAGGAATTCATTAGGTATCAGCTTCCTATCGCGTATAGTGGCGTGCTTGCTGCAAAGTGGTTTGGGAGTGTAGGCATCCTCATACCGGGTATCGGTATTCATGTTTTATCTAAGTTTGCCAGACTCGATAGACGGATGCCGAGATATATCTATCCGTATGTTTTCTATGTTCCGGTTATTGTTGTGTTGATCAACTTGTTCAGCAAGCAACGAATTATTTCTACAGAACAGTTCAATCAAGTGGGTATTTGGAAAATGCCTGTTTTGGATACGCCGTATTTTATTACCATAACCGTCAGTCTGGTCGTCAGTGCATTGTTCCTACTTATCATCGCTAGGGGCAAATCGAATGCAAGTTCAGTGGAGCGCAAAGCTATCTATACTGTGCTGAGCAGGGGGGCAAGCCTTGTTCTTATCTGGACGGCGCTAACCGGTTACGTGGATTTTGGCGACATCCTTCCGCCTTATCCGTATATTTATGCAGGCTTGATTTGGTGCTTTACGCTGAGGCTTGCTATGATCAAATTTGATTTCCTCAACTTTATCGATAAGAAGTATGAGAAACTATTCAATTTGAACCCTGCGGCTATTCTGCTGCTTGATCAGCATGGGCGGATGAAGGAAGCCAATCCTAGCGCGAAGCAGTTATTTCAACTTGGTAAGCGGAAGAATGTTACCTTTCACGATTTAGTCGGAGAATCAGCGAAAGATCGTATCCATAACAGACAAACTATTAGTGATTTCGAGACAACCATCTACACGGAGGAGAAGCGAATCGATGTGCTTATGGATGGGGATTATGTGTGGGTGGATAACGAGCCCCATGTTATTTTAATTATTCGCGACATTACAGCACAGAAGGAAAATCAGAAAGTAATAACGTTCATGGCCTATCATGATCCTCTAACCCTCTTGCCTAACCGCAGATTTTTCTATGAAAAATTGGAGGAAGCCATTCAAGATGCAAGAGAGCATCAGCAGCAACTGGCTCTGATCATTGTCGATCTGGATTTTTTTAAAGAGACGAACGATACGTATGGTCATAAGGTCGGGGATGAAATTTTGAAACACGCGGCGCATTTAATCAATGAATCCGTTGCCCAGCAAGGGGTTGCCGCTAGATTTGGCGGGGACGAGTTTGTCTTCTTTCTAAACGAAATTCCCTCAGTTGAGTTTGCTAGAAATAGGCTGAAACATCTGCAGCAGCAGTTTATTGATGAGGTCTTCATGCATGAGGGGTTAGCGATTCCGATCGGTATGAGTCTTGGGGTTAGCTTTTTTCCTAGTGATGGCGATGACGTTGATACATTGCTGATTAGTGCGGACAAAGCGATGTATGAGGTGAAACGGAAGGGTAGGACCACGGGGAAAACCTTTTTCAAATAATTTCTCTAGTTAAAGCCGGCATCATGTTCACTGGTACCCATAGATTGGACACTTTGAAAAGTGTTCCGTCTATGGGTACTTTTTTTTGAATCGCTCAGAAAGGCTCGAGAAAGAAACGGCCATAGGCAACAAACAGGGAGACAAGCAGTAGAACGATAGTTATGCCTACGCCTGGTTCTTTGCGACTAATATGAAGAATGACCGCAAGCAGCATAATAATAGCAATTCCGAGTGCTGCAAAAGCCGTGAGCACGGGTGCGATACCTACTAATCCTGGAACAATGAGACCAATCCCTCCAAGTACTTCTACGATCCCGATGAAAGAAGCTAGCCCCCTGTTCTTGGCCCAGTCCGCTTTCGCTGCAAACTTCTCATACTGGAACAGCTTCATAGCGCCGGCCATGATGAACATGAAAGCTAATAGGACCTGCAAAACCCATAGTGCAATATTCATGGATTACCCACCCTTCGTAAGTAACATAAAATCATTTACTAACATTATGTAATGAAGATTAACTTCATGACTACTTTTCATTAAGAACGAATTCCGCTGGAATTGCGCATAAATCCAACTGGATTAGATAACCATACAAATAAAAGTTTCCACCTACTACCAATGCGGGAGAAAAACCTATGTCTGGCACGCGAAAGATTACCGCGCTTCAATTATATTTTGTCTTAATTCTCTCGATCAGCATTACCAATCATGTTTTATTAATTCCGATACTGCTTCATTATGGCAAACGTGATTCCTGGTTTGGCGCTTCAATGGCAATGATCCCTACTTTGATATGGATTTGTCTCCTTTATGTTGTGATTAAACGATCCAAACAACAAAACATGATGGAATGGGTCAAACAAAGATATGGCAAAGTAATTGTGTTTCTGCTGAAATTTATTGTTATTTTAATCGCGGTGGCTCACGCATCTATCACATTGCGGGATATGGTGACTTGGACGAATATCTCCTATTTGCCACGGACACCGCCTATCATGATCAGCCTCGCCTTTATGATTTTTTGTTTCTTTGCTGCTCGAGAAGGGATGCGGGCGGTTGCGATAACCTCAGGCATTTTGCTGCCTGGCGTAATGCTCTTAGGTTTCTTTGTGATGGGAGCTAATTTTCAGTATAAAGACTACTCCTTGATTACGCCGTTATTTACGCACGGCTACGAACCAGCGATTAAATCCTTACTGCTTACTTGCGGATCTTCCTTCGAACTCATCAGTATTGTGTTCTTGCAGCACCATGCCAAAACACGTATCCGGCTGCGTAGTTTATTAATTCTGGGAGCTATTATCATTGGACTTACCGTGGGTCCTCTAATGGGGGCTATTGCGATATTTGGCCCTTTTGAGGCAGCGGATCTTCGGTATCCTGCTTTTGAGCAGTGGCGAATGGTGACCCTCGGAAAATATATTTCTCATTTGGATTTTTTGTCTATTTTTCAATGGATCTCTGGTGCTTGCATTCGAATGTGCATGCTGATGTTCCTAAGTGTGGACGTGATGGGTATCCAAAAGAAACGCACGCGTACGTGGATATTAATTGGATTAAGTCTGTTTTTCTTAGCCGTTTGTCTATTTCCATTTACCGATGATGAGATGGTACGGTTTATCCAAAATTGGTATTATCCCATGATGCTCGTGTTTGGCATCGGTTTGCTACTTATCTTATTCGTATTAACGATCTTGCCAGTGCGACCAAAGGAGAAGGTGACAAAATGAATGAGCATGATTTGCGGGAGTTTTTTGCATCGTCGGATGATGTGATTGTCAAATCGTATCTGCTATCCGATGTGGGGCCGAGGACGCCAGTTCTTTTGATGTACTGCGATGGTATGGTCAACAGGGATCACATTGAAAATTTGGTTTTGCCCAAGCTTCAAGGTTTATATGGTCAAGAGGTTACAGGTCAAGCAGCGAAGCTAGACGTAAATACTATGCTCCAATTAGTAGAAATTACAGGATCGAATGCACTCGAAAACATGACGGTTTCTTTGTATGCCGGTTCACTTATCCTATTTTTTGAAGAAACGCAGCTGTTATACGCCATTGATATATCTGAGGCTCCTAACCGATCTCCGGAAGATTCCAACACAGAAACTTCTATTCGGGGGCCGCGCGATGGTTTTACGGAAAGCGTAACGACGAATATTGCTTTAGTACGCAAGCGTTTATTAACGCGCAGTTTGTGCTGCGAGAAATCGCAAATTGGGGTAAGAAGCAAAACAACAGTCGCTTTGCTCTATTTAGATGATGTCATTGATCCGAATGTGCTTAAGGTTGCCAGAGAGCGGTTGAAGAAAATTGAAGTGGATGCCTTGATAAGCAGCACGCAATTGGAAGAAGCGATGTCCGGTTACAAATACTCGTTTTTTCCTGTGCTGGACTATGCGGGGAGGCCTGATTATGTCGCTGACAGCTTGCTCCGCGGCAGATTTGCCGTCGTTGTTGACGGATCACCAATGGTACTGATGGCCCCTGCCAATCTGATGTTTATTTTGAAATCGCCTGAGGATGTGCATTCGCCCTTTTATTATGTTGCTTTTGAACGCTTGCTGCGACTTGGCGGGCTGGTGGTAGCCGCTTTATTGCCAGGTTTTTGGATTTCCTTATCGGTTTTTAATTTAGATCAAATTCCTTACTCCTTAGTTGCGACCATCGCTTCCTCCAGGCTTGGTTTGCCTTTGTCAGGACCAATGGATTTTATTGTTATGCTGCTGCTGTTCGAGTTGTTTCGTGAAGCAGGAGCACGACTGCCCAAAGTAGTGGGACAGACCGTTACGGTTGTTGGGGGACTTATTGTCGGTGATGCCGCAATTCGTTCCGGAATTACGAGCCCCACCACCTTAGTCATTACTTCTATTTCGACGATAGCGATGTATACCTTGGTGAACCAGTCTTTGGCAGGGACCGTTACGATATTACGATTGCTGATTTTGATTGAATCCACCATTTTTGGCATTTATGGTTTTATGGTGGCGCTCATTGGGATTGTTTTATATTTATCGACGTTAGAGTCCTTTGGTGTGCCTTATCTGTCGCCATTATCTCCACCGAAATATCGGGAATTAATTCCGGCTATATTGGCAAAGCCGTTTCTTCAGATGAAGCGAAGGCCAGATACTTTGCATGTTGGGGATGACACAAGGCAAAATGAGGATTCCCCATGAAGATGAAAGGGATTGGCAAGCTTGCTGGTGGTTTCGCGCTTCTTGCAAGCCTGACCGGCTGCTGGGATATGAAGACCATTCAGGATACGAATTATTTGACAGCCATAGGCTTTGATTATCAAAAAGGGAAATATATTATGTATGGTCAAATGTTTGACTTCGCAAGCGTAGCGAAACAGGAGGGAAGCAAATCTGGGCAGCCGCCGATGATATGGGTTGGACATGAAGAGGGGGATACCGTCAGCGAGGCATTCAATCGCTTGTACAAAACGACCCAGCAGCGCGTTTTCTGGGGACACGTCAATGCCTACCTTTTTTCGCAGGAGGCCTTAAAGCAAGGGATAAATCGATTTACAGACGGGTCAGTGAGATTCGGTGAAACACGATTTACACAATGGGTCTATAGTACAGATGAACGGATAGAGGATGTTTTATCGGTTATCCCTTTCTTTAATACGTCACCAATGACCTCCATAATGATGCAGCCCGTAGAAAATTATCGCCAACGCTCCGTTATTCGTCCTATCAAATTGTATAAAGCTGCTGCTTTATTAAGGGAACCTGGCTACAACCTCATGATGCCGTCCTTGGCAATTCAGAAAGATGTTTGGGTGAAGAATGACAAACCGGATCCTAAATTGGAAGTGAACGGTGTCTATGCGTTAGGTAAAAAAGGGCAGGTGGACTGGCTATCCGAAGATCAATTCATCGGTGCAAGATGGTTGGAGAAGAGCACGGCTCGCACGCCGCTTGTCGTCTATATGGATGGAAAGGCGGTTCAATCGGTTACTATTCAGAAACCAAGTGCTCGCATTAAACCGCGCAAAGAGGATCCGCTTGTATTTGATATCGACATGAAAGGCAAGGCTGTGATTGCCGAAGTCGTTGAAAAGATAGATGAACAGGCCTTGCAAAAGCAAATAGACAAACAGATTGCCGAGGAGATTAAGTATACGTTTGAACAGGCAAGGAAAAAGAAGATAGATGTGTATCAATTGGAACATGTCTTATATCGACAGGATTTCCCAGAGTGGTCTAAGGTGACTGCCAACGGGGAGAAGCATTTTGAATCGTATGAATTAGGGGATATTCATGTGAAGGTTGAGGTCGTTCATTCGGGAATGCTGAAGAATACAGATAAACCTCCGCAGTATTAATGATTTTCTTGTTTAATGTGTGCAAAGGTTAAACCATACCCACCAAGACCTTTCTTGTAAGTCTTTGGTGGATATGGTTTTTTGACGTTACTAGTAGAGACAGTCTCCCGCTTTATAAAATTTTAAGAATTGTTTTAGGCTAGTTTAATAGGTGTTTTAGAGGCAATTAAGATCGGGAGGATAAGATGAATACATGGAAGCGAGGAACGTTTCCAAATTTAGATAGAGCGTGCGAATACGCGGAGGCAAACAGATATGAATAAAAAGTTAGCGATGATGGGACTTGGTGTAGCAGTAGGCAGCATGATGCTTGTGACTTCGGTATATGCAGGAGTGGGAGATGCTCCCGGATATGAGGCCTTCAAATCGGCTTTCAAAGAAACAGCAAAAGTGGATAATGTAACCCGCCAAGTGAATGTATCGTTGCAAGACAATGGTGCTCAACTGCTCAATGTGAAATCGACGATCAAAAGCAGCGGCAAGAATCAAGCCGGAAGCGCAGAAGTAACTGTGCAAAGCGGCGAAGAGCAGCAAACGCTTCAATTCTACAATCAAGATGGCAAACAAATTGTCAAAACAGGCGATTCTGATGTGTATAAAGTGTTAGAAGGCGATGACATGCAGGGCAAGTTCAAAGATCATGAACGTACGAGCCACACACCAGACCCGCAGGTCATAAGTGAAGTGGAAAATGTGGTTGATGCGCTCGTTGGCAATCTGAAAAACTATGTCACGATGGATGCCAAAGCAGGCAACGCCAAAGATATTCATTTCAAACTATCAGGCAGCCAAATTTCTCCGGTTGTGAACACGATTGGCTCCCTGGTGATTAAACATGGCACCGTAGAAAATAATGAGCGCCCATTGCCGGCTAAAGCAGACACACTTGGTGTAGATTTCACGACATTGAAGAATAGCTTGCCCCAATTAACTTCTGATATCAAGATGGATGAGGTTGAAGTGAACGCAAGTGTGGACGCGGATAACCATATTACGAATCAAACGGCGCAAATTCATATTTCCGGTAAAGATGCCAAAGGGACAGCGCATGACGTGGTGCTAAGCGTAGACATGACACTATCCAGTCTGAATACGACAACGCCGGATACAGTTGATCTGAAAGGCAAGCAGCTGGAAACTGTGAAATTCGATGAGAAATCCCACAAAAACTGGAGCGACAACAAATAATTATGACCTGAGAGGGGGCGTCAACATCCGTTGACCTCCTCATTTCTTTGAAGGGGGGACTTAGTATGAATGCCATTGTAGAAATAAGGAATTTGACGAAAATGTTTAAGAATAACCGCGGGATTCATCAAGTGGATATGACAGTGCAACAAGGTGATATTTATGGGTTCTTCGGACCCAATGGAGCGGGGAAAACAACGGTCATGAAGATTATGACAGGCTTGACCCGTGCGCAGCAAGGCGAAGTGAAGCTGTTCGGCCACAATGTGTCCACACACTATGAGCAAGCGATGGCCAAGGTTGGCGTGCTGATCGAAACAGCCGAGGCTTACAACTACATGAGCGGCAGAAAAAATTTGGAGCTGGCAGCCAGATTTTATCCGCAGATCAGCAAGCAGCGTGTGGACGAAGTGCTGGAGATTGTTGGACTAACGCCTTTTCAGAAGGAGAAGGTAGCGGGCTACTCCCTTGGGATGAAGCAGCGATTGGGACTCGCGGCAGCGATGCTGTCCAAGCCGGAGCTGCTCATTCTCGATGAGCCGACGAACGGTCTGGACATCGAGGGGATGGTTCATATTCGCGAGATCATTATGCATTTGGCAAAGGAAGACAAGATTACCTTCCTGATCTCCAGCCATCTCATTCACGAAATGGAGCTGATGTGCAACCGGATGGGCATTATCCATCAAGGGCGTCTTGTTCGCGAGGGTCTCGTTTCCGAAATATCCAGTGGAAGTGCTTCGCTGGAAGAAGCCTATTTGCGCGAAATTAAGGAAGTCAGGAGGCTCGCCGCCAATGCCTAGTTTAACCGCCAACGTCTGGAATGAAACGATCAAAATGGCAGCTAAGAAAAAAACGATTTTCTTTCTAGCCGTTACGCTGCTGATGCCCGTTCTTGCAGGCCTCTTGCTTGCGCGCTTCCAAAGCGGGATTGGGATCGGAGCCATAGCTTCACAGGATTTTCCGATTCTGATGCTCGGCTTATTAACAAGCATTTTCCTTCCGCTCTTCGTCTTCATGGGAGCCGCAGATGTTTTCTCCGGTGAAATGGGTGACCGCACCATGAAAAACACGCTCACGCGGCCCATCACCCGATTCAAAGTGTTTACTTCCAAACAAATTGCGCTTGGCGTGTATATTGCGCTTTTTCTGGTGGCAGGCTTGGCAGCTTCCGTTATATCCGCGTTGTTTTTCCAAAACTTTGGAGGTTTTGGCACGGTCGTAAAGTGGTTTCTCGCCTATGGCGCTGCTTTTGTGCCCTTGCTTGTACTCAGCATTGTGGCCGTATTTCTCGCCCAATTCTTTTCCAGCAGCAGCTCCGCTTTGACGGTCAGCATACTTTTGTATTTGGCGTTTAAAGTAGCCGCTTTCTTCATTCCGCAGATTGCCACCTATTCGCCTACCGCTTATATGGATTGGCACATGCTTTGGATCGGAAGCCAGATAGCAATAGGCAAGATCGGCAGTATCTTTATGTTTTTGATGGCGTGTAGTATATTGTTTTACACAGCAGGTTTTTATTTGTTCGATAAAAAGGAGATTTGATGCGGATGTCGATTCGTTTACGGCTGGTACTTTCTTATATCGCCATGCTGCTCGTACCGCTTGTGCTCTCGGTGCTAGCCGTGATCTTAATCAGCATCGCTACATTCGGCAGTTTGAAATCCGGGTTTCAAGTCGATTTCTCACAAGGCAATCCGATCAAACGAGTCGTGGATCAGGAGCTGGAAAATGTCGCTTATATGAAAGCGAAGACGGAGACTGAGCCCAATGCTTTTCTGGATCCCGTGTTTATCAAGGATTTGGAAGAGAGATTTCACAAAATCAATATGGGGCTCATTATTCGCAAAGATAAAGAGATTACGTACATTTCTCCTTATATTAAAGAGGGGGAAGCTGAGAACACCTCGAAGCTGCCGTCCTTCGGCACCTCGTCAGGCCAATTCCAGCGAAATCAAGGTTCTCTGTGGATAACTCGACAACAGGATTTTTTGTTCCCGGATAACAGCAAAGGTTCCGTTTTCGTGTTTTTGGACGGAGGTCCTTTTCAAAAGTATCTTCACCAGTTTTCTAAATCCGTTATCGTTACGTTTCTGCTCATTCTTATTTTGACCAATGGCGTGCTGACTTACTTCGTTTCACGCAGTATTATCCGACCTCTAAAATCGCTGAAACGAGCGGCGGAGGAAATTAAAGAAGGCAATCTGGATTTTGAAGTCATTCGCCATTCCGATGATGAGATTGGAGAGCTTAGTACGGCATTTGAAGAAATGCGGCGCAAGCTCAAAAAGTCTGTGGAGCTTCAGCTTCAATATGAAGAGAACCGCAAGGAGCTCATATCGAATATTTCCCATGATCTGAAAACACCTGTCACCGCCATCAAGGGTTATGTCGAAGGCATTATGGACGGCGTGACGAATTCACCTGATAAGCTGGACCGCTACATTCGAACCATCTATAATAAAGCGGCTGATATGGATCGCCTCATTGATGAGCTGTTTCTATTTTCCAAGCTGGATTTGGGCAAAGTGCCCTTTCAATTCGAGAATGTCGATCTTGGCCAATATGTGCAGGATTGCGCGCAGGAATTGCAGTTTGATATGGAGAAAAAAGGCGTTCAGTTTGCACTTACCGAGCTGCCGAAGTCACCGTTGTTTGTAACGGCGGATCGGGATAAGCTTCGAAGGGTTCTGCTGAATATCATCGAAAATGCCATCAAATACAGCGAGGAAGGCAACTGCCGCATCACCCTTACGTTGAGAGAGATTGACGGCAATGCCGTCATCCAAATAATAGATAGCGGTCAAGGCATATCCGAGGAGGCGCTTCCTCATATCTTTGACCGGTTTTACCGAGCTGACCCATCAAGGAATACAGCCACCGGCGGCAGCGGGCTTGGACTCGCGATCGCCAAACAAATCATGGAAGAGCACGGCGGAAGAATCGGCGCGACCAGCATGATTGGGCGGGGGACGACGGTATACATGGCTTTACCGCTGAGTCAGCAGGAGGAGAGCAAAGCATGAGTCGGATCTTAATCATTGAAGACGAACAAAGCATCGCAGAGCTGGAACGGGATTATTTGGAGATTAGCGGTTACGTAGTTGATATTGAAATCAGCGGTGACAAGGGACTCCAAAGAGCATTAACGACTGACTATGATCTCATTATTCTGGATCTCATGCTGCCGAAGGTAGACGGGTTTGAGATTTGCCGGCGCATTCGCAGTGAGAAAGATATTCCTATCGTCATGGTCTCTGCCAAAAAAGAAGACATTGATAAAATCCGCGGCCTAGGTCTGGGCGCAGATGATTATATTATTAAACCTTTCAGTCCGAGTGAAATGGTTGCCAGAGTGAAAGCTCATTTAGCCCGTTACGAGCGGCTGATGGGGCGGCGTGAGACGAAGAACGACGAAGTGCGTATTCGCGGGCTCATGATTGATAAAACAGCACGCCGCGTCTTCGTCAATGAGAAGGAAGTCGTGTTCACAACCAAAGAATTCGATTTGCTTACACATCTGGCGATGAACCCTAATCGCGTGTACAGCAAAGAGCAGCTGTTTGATCTCCTCTGGGGAATGGATGCCATGGGGGAGATTGCTACGGTCACCGTACACATCCGCAAGCTGCGAGAGAAGATCGAACAGGATCCCTCCAATCCGCAATACATTGAAACCATTTGGGGAGCGGGATATCGCTTCCGAATTTGATGAAAAAGCCTGGAAAAGTGCGATGCAGCACTCTTTCCAGGCTTTTTGTTTATGGCTCGCTATTTCAACACCGTAATCAGTCGATTGACTTCGCCAGATGGGGTAAGGATCGATTCATATACGTTAACGCTCACGTTATTTTGGATTTGATCTGTTCTCAGATGCTGAAACGTTAACGTTTGCTTACCGTTCACCAAGCGGTCATTGCCTGTGAAAGGGAACGATTGGGAACCAAGGATGCTGCCGACAGGATCGACCAGTTCGAACTTCAGTTTGGAGAATGTAGGGTCCGTCAGCACCCGTGGATCGCGGTTCAGTTCGAGAAACATTTGCAATTTGTACGTATAGGAAATGGCGATCATCTGATCCGGTGACGTTATTTGCGTCAATAAATAGTCTTTAATGTCGAGCGTATACGGATACAGGGAAATCTTATGTCTGTCTTCCTTTCCCTGCGGGGTGACTTGCAAGGATGCGATTGTCGATTTGTAGGCTGCTGCAGGACGGCTGCCGGAATCTCTGCTTAGCTGTTGCTGCAGCTTCATCGTAAACGTTTCGCCGGTCTCTGATACAGGCAGTGCAAACGTATAGTTGACAACCGATGACGTTCCCGGAGCAATCGAATTCTGAACTTCGCTTTGCCGGATCCCTGTATAATCGTAACCCGCCGGGCTTTGCAATTCGGTTAGAAGTGCTGGAATCGGAAGGGTTGTTAGCCCTTTGTTCGTAAACTTAAATTTGGCTGCCGCAAGCTTGCTTCCCTGATCGGCATTGTCCGAGACGCGGAGCTCCGTCAGGGCTACCTCCAGATCCTGATGGATAGTATCATTCCATGCATCGAAGTTTATCGGTGAGTTATAGGCGTAGCTCGGGACATCCGGTTTGTCTTGCGCTAGATCGATGTTCAGCTTGCCGATGCCAAAGTTTGACGCTTTGACTGTGCCGTTTGCCTCCCTCTGCGTAAAGGTTTCGGTCGTCAATACGTTAAGGCTGGCGAGCACCGCGTCCATCTCCGTATGGATAGCGAAATGAACATATTTGCTTTCGCCTGGCTCCAAGGCTACTGGGTTTGCTTCAACCTGCTGACCTGTAAAAACGTTAGTTTTGGTTTTGCCGGCCAGCTCCAACGCGGGAACGGTCTCGACCCGGTCGGACGGGTTTGTGGCGAGCAGCTTCACAACATAGTCGGATCCGTCGTTCGAATTGGTTTTGCTTATGCTTATCGTTCGGTAGCTAAGAGGAGATTCGAGTGTCGGGATCGTGAACGATTCCCCCCACTTTTTCAACAACGCAGCATCTTTGAACCCGTCAAGCTTTCCGTTCCAAACGATTGCATTGATAGGGACCGTGAATATCGCTGTTTCCTGCTTTGGATATACATCTTTATTGACATCGATGAATGAAAGTTCGGCAAGGCTGATTTGACTCGAGCGGTTGACGACGAGCATGTAGGTCAACTCTACTTCCGCATCGGGCTGTATGCCGCGTTCGTTGGCGCTGCTGGGGCGCAAGGTGTATACGTAACCGTCCGGCGTTGTTACTCTGAGCTCATGATCGGGTATGCGCAGCGTACGGTTGCTTGTATTGTTCATGCGAATCACTGCGCCGAGGCGGACGCCGCCAGTCGTCTTTTCATTAAAGACGCCCGTTACTCTGACATGGAGATCGGCATTCAGATTATACACGGCGGCGCTAGCAGATTCTGCTGCTCCATTCGCGAATGCAGGGATCCCCGACATCAGCAGCGAGGACGCCAAAGCGAAGCTCAAAGTGGCTTGCTTGAATCTTGTTTGCATGATAGTTGTTCCTCCTAAGAAAATCGGTTGGGCATCTAGAGAGAAGTTGTTTCGCCCTGAGCAGGAAGGTTGGTCGTTGCCGCCCTATTGCGCTTCAACTTGCGGTTATCCCTCCACAGGGCCAGCCGTAGATAGAAAGCAGGGACGATAATAAGCGTGAGCAGTGTGGAGACAATAAGCCCTGAGATAATGACGACGGCCATTGGTCGCCATAAGCTGCCTCCCATAATAGCCATAGGCAGCAAACCGCCGATTGCGGTAGCGGACGTCATCAGAATGGGACGAAGCCGCGCACGGCCGGATTCGGCAATGGCATCATACAATTCCATGCCGTGATTTCTGGCGTCTTCAATAAACTCAACAAGCACGATGCCGTTGCGCACGACAATTCCTGCCAAACTGACAAAGCCCATAAGCGCCATGAATCCGATTGGCGCACCCGTCACGAATAATCCGATCAGAGCGCCCCCCATGGCCAGATATACGGTCATCATGACTAGGAATGGTATGGATAAGGAATAAAATTGGATCGCAATAATGATGAAAATAAGGCATATGACAACGATCGAAAGCTTGCCGATGGAGGAGAAAGCATCGTTCCGGTCGGCGTTCTCGCCTGCAAATTCAATGGTATAGGCGTTTGGTTTTTGCAGTTTGCCAACTTGGTTTTGCAGCTCCGTGACAATATCCGACGGCAATGTTCCGTCTGTGTAAGCTCTTACCGTGATCGTCCGCACCAAATTGCGGTGCTGAACGGAGGTGATCATGCGGTCGAACTGCACATTGACGAACTGCTTGATCGGGTACAGCTGCCCGGATTGCGAAGGAACGAGCAGTTCTCCTATCGTTTCATTGGACGGCATTTGGTTTGCCTCGCTGAACAATGTGACGGGAATATCTTCGTTGCCTAGTTGCAGTTTGGAAACTTCAATGCCGTCGGTTGCGAGTCGGGCGGTTCCCGACAAATCCTTCTCGGTGACGCCATAATAACGCGCTTTCTCTTGATCGAGCTGCAGATCCATGGTAAACGTTTTATCACCAACGCTGTCGGAGACGTTGGCGGTGCCCGGGATGTTCTTCAGAATCGTTTGCACCTGCTTAGAGAGTGAGGTTAATTCGCTTAAATCCGGGCCGCTGATTCGAACAGCAATTGGCGCTCCGACCGGAGGGCCTTGTTCCAGTTCTCTGGGCAGCAACTCGATGTCGGGATATATGTGCTTCAGCTGCTCGCGCCAGTCGGATACAAGCTTGCCTGTATGGGTTCGGGACTCGTCGACCTTGACGTATAATTGGCCTATTCTAGTTCCGACAGAATCGTTTTCCGCATAGTAAAACTTAGGTGTTGTCCTCCCAGCATAGGTGGAAACAGATTGAACCCCATCCTGCTTAGCCGCCCAAACCGATAAACTTTTCATCATATCGGCGGTTTGCTTATAGTCGGCGCTTACGGGCATCTTCACATCAAGCAAAAATTCGCTTCGTTCCGCACTTGGAAAGTATTGAACGCCCAGCAGCGGCAGAAGTCCGTAGCTAGCCGTGCCGATAACGAGGCCTATCATGCCGGTTAACAGCGGTTTACGCAGCAGGCGGCGGATGAGCTTTTCGTAGTACTCGCTAAGGTGCCATAAGGGTTTTCCCAAAAGTCCCGGCAGCTTATTCTGGGCGTAGGCTCCTTTGCGTAGACTGCGTTCGCTGCTCCATTTGCGGAAAATCGGAATGATGGTTAACGACATGGCCATCGACGCGGCTAAAGTCAAGCTGACGACGACGGGAATCGGCTTGATAAAATCCCCGATGTTGCCTTTCAAGAAAAACAGCGGGAAAAAAGCGGCCGCTGTGGCGATCGTTGCGGTAAGAATGGAAATCGAAACTTCCTGGCTGCCTTTCAGCGACGCATCCAGAGGAGAATCGCCAAGAGACAATCTGCGTTCGATATTATCGTTAACGACAATGGCATCATCGACAAGAATACCAAGGACAATGACCAGCGCGACGATGGAAATCTGATTGAGATCAATGGACGTCATGCTGATCGGGAGGAAGCCGAGCGCGATGGAAACGGGAATTGCGAGCGCGACAATAATGGACGTTCCGAATGCGAGCCCCAGGATGCAGACAACCAGCACCGCACCCATCCCGATCAGCATTTCCCGTGACAAATCGGCAAACAGATGGTCGACGTTCTCCTTTTGCGTAAACAACGATACCATCGTCACATGCGCGGGGAGCTGAGCCTGCAATTCGGAAACCTTGGCGTCAATCCCTACTTGCAAGGTAGGAATGTTTTCTCCTTTGGCCGGATAAATGACGACATCGATAGCGGGTTTGCCATTATAGAAAACTTCCTCTTCCGTTTTCTGAGGGCCTACTTTAACCTCTGCGACATCTTTGATGCTCAGCGAATTGCCTTGCCCTGCCGGTCGGTAAATGACCGTATTGGCAATATCTTTGGCGGATTTCCATTCGCCCGTCAATTGAACGTAAGCGTTATTGTTATTGGCCGTTACGTTCCCGATCGGCGTGCGGTCGTGAGCGGTCGTGAGCGCCTGCATAACCAGCGTCCAAGGAAGCTGCAGGCTTTCTAGCTTCTCCTTGTTCAGTATCACCTTCACTTCCTGATCGGGAAGCCCTACGATTTCAACATCGCTGACGCCGGCAACCGTGCGCAGCTGATCTTTCCATGTTTCCGAAATGGGCCGCAAAGACTCCAACTCAGAAGGGTTTTCCACAATCAAATGAATGATTTGCGCCGATGTCTTGGCTAGATCATCATTGATTTCGGGTTGATGTGCTTCTGCGGGCAGTTTATCTTGCGCTGACTGCACCTTCTGTCTGAGCGTATCCCAGGCCCGCTTGTTATCGGCCCCGGCTTGCATCTCAACGGTAATGAAGGACACGTTGGTGGATGAAGTCGAATCGATCGACTTGATCGACTCCATCTCTCTGATCTTTTCTTCCAGCGGCTTGGTGACAAGCTGCTCGACCTTCTCCGGAGATGCTCCGGGATAGATCGTCTTCACCGTAGCCATGGATACAGTGATTTCCGGATTTTCACGCTGGCTTAACGATAAAAAGCTGAAGGTGCCCAGCAGCACGAGAACGACAAAGAATAGCAGGGTAATTTTTTGGTATTTGATCAGTTTGGCAATCAAGCGGACTCCTCCTTCTGTCCAGCTGTTCCGGTTAGAAGCCGAAACTACTGGCCGGGCGCTACTTTCTCCATATGTTTAAGCTGGTACTGACCGGAGACGATTAGTAGCTCGCCTGCCTTAAGCCCTTGTGTAATTTCCGTCATGGCATCCTTGCTGCGGCCGAGCTTGACTGTCCTTTTTTCGGCATGGTCTCCATTCAAAATGAATACATAGGGCTCGCCATCTTCGCGCAGAATGCTGTCCGCCGGCACGGAGATGACTTGCTGTTCGCCGCCTCCAGCAAGTAGAAGCTGCACGCGCATTCCCGGCTTAAGGCGGCCGTTCGCGTTCGCGGCTTCAAGTTCCAGGGAATAGGTTTTCGTCTGCGTATTGGCTGTGTTCGCCAAATAAGTCACTTTTCCCTCATATGTATCCGGGGAATCCGAATTATGAAACGACAGGCTTTGTTTACCCTGCACGAGCGGCAAGTCCGCTTCCGTTACCTCGGCGCGAATTTTGATTGGCGCTTGCTGCTGCACGACGCCGATTTTTTGTCCTCTGGCAAGCGTCATTCCTTCTTCAATCGGCATCTCGGTCAAAAGTCCGGACGCAGGCGCCTTGACTTCAAAATAAGATAGGTTGACGTCCGCGTCCTGCAGATCGATATCGTTAGCCTGCAATTGGTACTCTATGGCGGCAAGCGGCTTGGTGCTTTGGAGCGTCTGAAGCTTCTGTTTCAAAGTTTGAAGATTGAGCTGCAACTGCTTGACTTGAGATTCCAATTGTTCTTTCTGGTCTTTCGTTGCCTGACCGGTGTCATAGTCGTTCAGAACCCGGTTATACTGCTTCGTGACATCGTCCAAGGATTGCTGGGTTATGGCCATATTGTTCGTTAATTCCAGAATACCGTCGTCCCAATCTTTTTTGGCCTTGGTCATCTGTTCTTCAAGACTGGCTCTGGCATAAAGCAGTTTTTGTTTCTGGCGAAGCAAATCTTTCTTATCCAGCTCGATGATCACATCGTCTTTTTGGACCTGATCCCCGCGTTTTTTCAATACGGACTTCACATCGCCATCAACCTTCAGCATGACATTCAACTCCAGCGAAGGAATCACATCGGCTGTAAGTGTCTTGGCGCCTGCCCATGCTTGTGTGGCAACCGCAGCCGTTTTCACAGGTTTGCTCGCTGCCCCTGCTGCTTGCTCGGCAGTCGTCGCGGAAGATAACGCTGCTTCATTGGAACAGCCCGCAAGTGCAATGGCGGTCAAAATTAAAAGAAAACCCGTTTTGCGCGACACGAATCTTCCGGTTGTCCGCACAAGATGATCTTTCGTTCGGTTTGGACGAGTAATAATGTTTCCCACACGCTCCATGTATTGGGCCTCCCCATCTAATAAATAACTTTATACAAGATTAGTTATATCAAAAAAAGTGACTGATGGTCAATATGTTTCATTCGGTTTGGATGAATAATAATTTTCCCATCATAATTAATGATTAAGCGCCCTATTGCTCGCTTTAATAAATACATGGTGAGTGAATAAGTGACTATAGGTCACTATTGTTTTTGGACCAGTGGTCAATTATTTTTTTGGCGATGGTTAGGAAAACAGAGGTATTTGAAAATTTACGAAAGATGAAGCCTAGCAGAGTGCACAACTCTGGCTGGGCCATTTGTTTTTTGAGGATTAAATGGAAATACTTGCTAAATTTAATGGTGTTAATGTAATATTTTATTACATGGAAATTGTCGGAATAAGAGTATTTACGTCGGTGTGGGAGGGATCAGATGAATATTTTTAGGGGGGAAACGGAGCATTCGTGGATACATCTATCAGAAATAGAAGCTGAGCAAATAGAATTATGGAATGCGACTTTTACGAAAACAGGAATAGACCGAGATCATGCAACGTTACCATTTCGCTTAGTAGAGATACAGAGGCAAGAACAACTGATTAAAGAAAAATCTCTTATTGTAGTTGCTAAAGAAGAGGTAGATTCTCTCTCGAAAACGATATCGAATCCGCACTTAATTATTTTTACAAATCTGAACGGAGTGGCACTAGCCTTTATTGGGCCGGAAAATATAGTAAACATATTGGAGTCTGTGAATGTTGGTCTGGGGACCTCCTTTGCATTAGAGCATGCGGGCATTAACGCTATTTCTCTTTCTATGCAATTGGATGCGTTGGTAGCCGTTCAGGGATTAGAGCACAGCATGACGTTTTTTTCGAAATGGAATTGCATGTGTTCCCCAATTAAGCTTGGGAATGAACTAAGAGGTTACCTGAATATTTCCGTTTCCCTGACTGAGAATCTAAGTTTTGTTGCCTCGCTATTAAGACGGATGATAAGCGATATAGAATCTCGAATAATGTTAGCTGACCCAATCAGGAAACAGGCTCTAATCTATGAGCATTTTGATCTCTATTCTCTAACAAATCGCGAAAAGGAAATTGGTTTTGGCTGGTTGCAGAACCAAAGTGCTTTACAGATTTCACTTGCACTAGGTATTACTGAGGCCACGGTGAGGCACACGCTTAAGAAGGTTTATAGCAAGACGAAGTGTCATGATCGAGGGGGATTTATAAAGAAATTTTTTGTGTGAATACCCTATTTGTGGTATTTTATTACAAAATAATTGAAGTTAATATATATATTAACAGTATTAATGGTATGCCTGAAGGCCGTAGCAGCTCTCGTGGCTTGCTCTTTCAGATTTTCTAGTTTAAGGATATTATTGTTAATTTTAATGTAATGAGAATTGCTTGAGTTTAATTCTAGGGGATGAAATTCTGCGATGTTTGTTCATTGGATCAAATGGAAAATTTATATTCGTTGGAAAAACGAATGGAAGAAGTTAACACCGACTTACATGTTCATATTTTTAGTTGATGTATTGAAAATGACTGTTTTTTTTTCTTTATCTTTGTTCATTCTGGATATTCTCATTGACCCGCCAGAAGAGGCATCTAAACTTCTTAATGAATATGCAGGGGGGCTGGCTAAGGAACTGCTGCAACAAGCACTACAACTTGAGGCAGATACCAGGTTAGTCTATATTTGGACCTCATTGTTCATACAATTAACGATCATGTCCATTATTTCAGGCGTGGAAGCTTCTAAGTGGGAATTGAGCCACAAGGACGACCTGATCCTGCATAATCTGCCGTGCAGCGAAAGGCAAAAAAAACTACTTCTATACAGCGAACAAATCGTCTGGCGCTTCAAACAACTGATTACGGGATTTATGCCAATCTTACTAGCACTGCTCTTTCTCGTTTCATCCAGTTTTGGTCATTTTTTTGTGTTACTATGTATCATTTTCCTAACTTATTTCGTCCAGTCCCAGTTTGTTTCCAACTTACATAATTTAACTACCTTCATAAAAATGAGAAAAAGAGAATATGCCAAAGTTATTATTTTCCAATCTTTTGTCTTCAAGCTATCTTTGGCTGGTTTGGGCTATCTGTTTGGGACAACATTTATTCCTTGGGTCAATGCCTTTCCGCTATTAGGCAAACAAGTAGATGTACATGCCTTTGAGAATTGGCAACTAGATGGACAACAACTTTTCTTTCAACAAGTATCTGTATTTTTGCAGTTCTTCCTACATGGTTATTGGCCGCATACGTTATTAGCCAGAACTGCTGTTGATTCAGCTCATTTGCTTGGATGTATGTTTTACATTTTGATTGTAACACTTCTAACCTTATTATTGGCAATGTGCAACGCAAAGACAAATAAAGAACGTGAAATGAAAGATAACCCGGTTTTCGAGAAATTTTTTCTTGCTATTGGTAAATATTTGGAGATTTCCGATTCTTTGATTGCTACCAGGATTAAACTGATGTGCAGATCTCAACAATTGCTGCAACGTCCTGCAGTTTTATTGGGAGGAGCCATAACTTGGAGTGTTGTCGGGGTATGTGCAGCTCTGCTTAGTCATACAGACTCCGTAAAAGTATTTTATTTAGTTTTGACCCTATGTGTATACATGTTGACTTACTTTCTCTCAACGTTATTATTCGATGACTTGTCCAGCCAGTTTTCTTTTGACAGTGATGGCAGGCAATTATCCTTATTTATTTTTGCTGGGTCCACATTATGGCACGTGTTTACACAAAAAATCCGAATATTTTTAATTGCTTCTGTGCCCATGTTTATACTAACTCAGCTCGTTATTGTAAGCAGCCTAACCCTAGTTAGCTGGAAGATAATCATTTTAATTCTGATAGTAACTATCATTAATTATGTTGCATTTGCCTTTGTAAATTATATTCCAAGCTTAACGCGCCCACATTTCGACTTTATGCATGTCGAACAACTGGATGATTATGCAGATAAAGGGATGATTAAGGCCATCTTAAGAACCACACTCTTGGGGTTCCTAATACCTATTATGCTACTGCCGCTTGCTTTTTATCTGGCTAACTATGTAGAAGAGGAAACCTTTGTTCTTTTACAATTAATCTGTGTTCCAATACTTACGATTGCGGCCGTTTGGTTAGGAGCTTGGTTGATCAAACGCAAAAATAACCGTTTGTTTACGATCGAAGAATTAAACCTATAAGCAAAGAGGAAAATGCCAATGAATGAGATTCATGGACAGGAACACGCAAGTCTGAACTTTTTGGATGTTAGTAAAACCATTGGTTCTGCGAACATCTTAACAGAACTAACTTTCAAAGTACCTGTTAAACGTATCGTGGGCTTCTTGGGACCTAATGGAGCTGGTAAAACTACGACTTTGCTAATTGCTGCTGGTTTAAATCGTCCGACCTCAGGTCGTGTGTGGATTGACGGAATTGACATGCAATCACAGTGGAAAGAAGCGAAAGCAAGGGTTGCTTATATTGCTGAGCATCCTTTGTTATTCGAAGAATTAACTGGGAAAGAGTTTTTGAGGTTCCATTGCGATTTATTTGGGCTGCATCTAGCCAAGCACGACATTTCAGAGAAATCCGAACAGTTCCAGTTGACGAATGAACTCGATAAATACATCAAACATTATTCACTAGGAAATAAAAAGAAGTTAGCACTGCTTGCCTGTTTGCTGAGACAACCCAAATTGCTGCTCTTGGATGAATATATTTCTGGGTTGGATCCCATAAGTTCACTAAGCATTCGTTCCATTCTTACGGATTATGCAGCAAACCAAGGCTCTGTCCTGTTGTCCACTCATCAACTAGAGGTTGCCGAAAAATTTTGTGACGAATTTATCTTTATTGAAAAAGGCTGCATCGTAGATACAACCTCTCGTGATGAAATATTAGCGTCAAATAAGTCCCTTGAAGATTATTTTATTCATCAAATAGACCGCGTACGGTCAAACCAAGGAGACAATCATCCTCATGAAAATTTTGTGAAAATATGAAAAGGGGAGGGCTTTATTGCGGCGAAACTTTAATGATTGGAGTAGAACTAATGAGCCCAATCGAACCTACATCAAATATAAAGACTACATTTAGCCAAAGTTTTCTTGATTTTGTGGCCGTTATCTAATCGCCAACTCTAACATTCAAAAAAATAGATGCAAACAACCGATTGATTTTAACGAATGAAATTCAGACATTGCTGTATCAAGGGCAAATCGTAATACCAACTTTAGCTGCACAGATACTCAAAATTGTAATTACTTTTTTCTCCGAAATTGCATCTATTCAATCAATCACAAGCTTTTCATTAAAGTGTTATCTGGAGTTGATTTGATGGAAATATGGACATATTGGCTAATTGGTCTTGGAATAGCAACAGTAGCAAGTAGTTGGGACAACTCTCTTATTCATGCTGCTAGATATAATGCTTACTGTTTGGTAGGTTCTTATTTTAGTGAAAATTATTGTTCCAACGATAATTTTTCAGGGAATTAGAGAGGAGTCATAGAATGCGAAAACTGTACACAATCATTTTAGTTGTTTCAACTTGCATGTTTTTAATTATTCTCTGTACTCCATTACTGAATTTTAGAGCGGCACAATTAGTTTTAATGCTATCTGGTGCTTTTATGGCTTCTGCAATTATGAATGTATTCAAGAGATAATAAGGAGTCCTTAGGTTTGGTTGGTGTTAAGTCTCAAATATTCATTGCATACAGATCCAAAGTTAAAGGCGGAAATTATGAAGAAAAAGTGGTTAGTAACCATTATTGGCATTGGTATTTTAAGCATAGTGGGACTATATGTATTTTTAATAACAAAATCAAAAATTCCGGTGCCACGCGGGGAAGTATATGGAATTTCTGAGATATGTGCACAACTCTGGCCAAGCTTATTTGTTTTGGTTATAAAAAAGCAAATTATGCATATCTATTTATTTACAACTTCAAAATGTTAAGATATTGTAAAGCTATCTAACATAGAGGAGACAACAACGATGATGCTGTCGGTAGATGTGCATGATTTAATGAAATTAGGAATCGCAGCTATTTTCGGTTTAATCATTGGGCTGGAACGGGAAATCAGAAATAAACCTCTTGGACTCAAAACTTCTTTGGTCATATGTCTAAGCAGCTGCTTGCTGACGATTGTATCTATTGAATCTGCGAATAAATATGCGGTACCTGGCCTGCACGTCATGGACCCGATGCGGCTTGCGGCGCAAGTGGTCAGCGGGATCGGATTTATTGGCGCAGGGGTCATTCTTCGGAAGCATAATGATGTTATTATCGGATTAACAACGGCGGCGATGATCTGGGGAGCGGCAGGACTGGGGATTGCCGTTGGGGCTGGGTTCTTTGTTGAAGCGTTTTTTGGACTGCTGCTGATTATGGCCAGTGTAGTTGTTTTGCCATACTATATTAAGAAAATGGGACCAAGACCGCTGTTGATGAAAGATTTGCGCGTCAGGCTCGTAGTGTCGCATGAGGGCAATTTAACGACTATCATTAAGGACATTATTGCCAGAGGGTACAAAATGAAAAGTGTACACATTAAAGAGCTTAATCATGAACTGCAGGAGCTCAATTTTGTCGTTTTCATTGACCGCAAGTATGCTTCGGAAGTATATGATGAGCTTAAGAGCATGACGTATATTGAATTCGCCGAAGTTGAGACGCTATAGAAGATAGGGATTGGAGCAGCGCCAAGTGCGCGTTCTGATCCCTTTTTGTTTGGGTCTTGTATAAACTGCGGCCTAGGTGGGGAAACACTTTCACGGCAAGTTTGGCCTTAATCGTATCCACGGCAGCGCCGAATTGCGAATAAGAGGAGTCGCCTGAACCCAAATGCGAATGTGGTGAGAATAAATATATTTTGTTCGAATGAGCAGCAGGGAAGGACTATACGACTTTGAGGAAGAAATCATGATACAATATCGAAACATGAACTTAACGCAGCCTACGGAAAAGGGGAACTGGCATGGAGGATATTCATCTGCATTTGAAAAACCTAGGTTTCACCGATCTGGAAGCCAAGTGCCTGCATGTGCTTGCCGAATGCGGCACGCAAACAGGCTATGAAATAGCCAAGCAGCTTGGCGTGTCACGTTCGAACGTCTATTCCGCGCTGCTGAAGCTAGCGGAGAAGGGCGCGGTGCTCACCAGTCACGGTGAGCCTACGCACTACCAAAGCGTGCCAATCGAGGAGATTGGCGAGCGGGTGGAGGCGGAGCTGCTGGCGTCGATCCGCTACGTGAAGGAGCATATGCCGAAGCAGGGTGCGCATCGTTCGGAGTACTTCAGCTTGGAGGGCGATGCGAAGGTTCTCGATCGGATTCGTGTGGAGCTGAGAAAGGCGAAGGAGGAAGTGCTCTGTGACCTGTGGACGCATGAAGCGCAGCTGTTGAAGGAAGAACTGCTGCAGGTGCCGGCGCAAGGCGTGCGCTTGCTTGTTTCGACGATTGGCGATGCCGTACCGATGAGCGGGGTACATCAGTTCCTGCATAAGCGCGATGCGGGGCGGAGTGAGCGCAAAGGACGGAAGTTTACGCTGCTTATCGATCGCAAGCTGGCTATTATCGGCACACGAGGCGGCGATGAGCCGACACTTGCCATGCTGACGGAGCATCCAGCGATGGTGGAGGTGCTGTCGAACAGCTTTTGGCGCGAAGTGGTGATCTATGAGCTGCAGCAAGATATGGGCGGGAAACTGGAAGATAAATACGGGAAAAATTTCAAGAAAATCATCCAGAAATATACTGAGGGAAAAGAAAAAGATAGTCAGCCGGGCATCGTTGGGACGTCGCCTGAAGGCAAGTCCACGGAGAGCAAGGCTCCCGAAGGCAGGGCACAGGAAAGCAAAAGCAGCGAGAGTAAGTTTCCGGCTGGTAAGTCCAGCGAAGGTAAAGCGCTCGAAGGACTGGCGGATGAAGGCAAAAGCGGTGGAAGTAAGAGTAATGAAAGTAAGAGCGATGGAAGTAAAGGCAATGAAGGCAAAAGCGATGGAAGTAAAGGCAATGAAAGCAAAAGCGATGGAAGTAAAGGCAATGAAAGCAAAAGCGATGGAAGTAGAAGCAATGAAAGTAAAAGCAATGAAAGTAAATCTAACGAAGAAAAGCCGAAAGAAGGCAAAGCTGGCGAAGGAAAGAGGAAGAAGAAGAAATGACGCTGCGTGACGGGGAATACTTGACGAGAGAACAGCAAGAGCACATCTTACTCGCGGCGGAGGCGCTCGTGAAGGAAAAGCTGGAACGCGATAGCAGCGGCCACGACTGGTGGCACATTTATCGCGTCGTGCAGACGACGAAGCGCATCGCCGCCCAGGAGGGCGCCGACGCTTTCGTCTGCGAGCTTGCGGCGCTGCTTCACGACGTCGTCGACGAGAAGCTGAACGCCGATCCAGCCGCCGCGCAGCGCGAGCTGGAAGCGTGGCTGGCCGCCAGCGGCACGCCGGCGGCGGACGTGCTCCATGTGCTGGAAATCATCAGCACCATGTCGTTCAAGGGCGGCGCGCGTCCCCCGATGCGCACGCTCGAAGGCCAGGTCGTGCAGGATGCCGACCGGTTGGATGCCATAGGCGCGGTGGGAATCTCCCGCGTCTTCGCCTACTCGGGCTGGAAAGGCCGCCCGATTCACGATCCTTCCGTCACCGCGCGCGAGCAGATGACGGAAGCGGAGTATCGCGCTGGCAACGATACCGCGATCAATCATTTTTATGAGAAGCTCCTGAAGCTGAAGGAGCTTATGAATACGACTTATGCACGCCAGTTGGCTGAGGAGCGGCACCGCTTCATGGAGCAGTATTTGGAGCAGTTTGATATGGAATGGGAAGGCCTGCGTTAGGCCTTCTTTTTTTGCGCTGTGTGACCTATGTAAACAAAAGAACCTCTATCCACGTTTTTTTATTCGTGGGGTTGAGGTTCTTTTTGCAGCAATTTGCCTAGTCATGTGGTAGATAATTCAGTTTAGGAAACTTGTTTCGTGTAATTTTCTAGTTAGGGGAACTAGGATACGCTATTTACATGAATTTGCTCAAAATATGGGTTGAGGCGGAACTAGGGTACGCAATTAGGCTGGTTTTTGCTTCTGGAGCGTGTTTTTGCAACAAATAAGGGACTGTAGTTCCGTGACATGCGTGTATTATCCTTATTTGCTCAAATTAGCGGATCGTAGTTCCTCCTTTTCCAACATTACGAGGTAAATTGAACAGCATTTAGTGCTCTGATTTCGGCGCTAGCGGTAACGATGTCGGAACCAGTAACTCCAACCAAAATCGCATACGTGTGTGAATCTGCTGATGGACTATCTACCCAAGTTAAGCTAGGGATTTCAGAGTATGTGGCAGCAGAAGCCGTCAAGGTTTTGTCATACTCCTTAACTAATGTTGTTTGGGCAATTGTAACGCCATCCAGCTGCAGTTGATAGGTGATGGTGTAACTAACCGTAACCCCGGTAACAGCTGCTGATGTTATATCAACCTCAACCATGGAACTAAGCTTGATAGATTCGCCTGTTGTTGTTGTTAAAGGTAAGGAGAGAACCGATACTGGTGTTCCAAGTACGTTTATTGGTGTTGTATTGTCTTGGATGCTTGCTAGCGATGATCCAGGTCCAGTGGCGCCGGTAGGTCCGGGATCGCCTGTGGCGCCTGTAGCGCCGATAGGCCCGGGATCGCCGGTTGAGCCCGTAGCGCCGATAGGTCCGGGATCGCCCGTGGCACCAGTGGCGCCGGTAGGTCCGGGATCGCCGGTTGCACCAGTGGCGCCGGAAGGACCGGGATCGCCTGTAGCGCCTGTAGCGCCGGAAGGACCGGGATCGCCAGTGGGACCAGTTGCTCCGGTAGGTCCGGGATCGCCCGTGGCACCAGTAGCGCCGGTAGGCCCGGGATCACCGGTTGCACCAGTGGCGCCGGTAGGACCGGGATCGCCAGTGGCACCAGTGGCACCGGTAGGTCCAGGATCGCCCGTGGCCCCAGTGGCACCGGCAGTTCCGGGATCGCCAGTGGCACCAGTGGCACCGGCAGTTCCGGGATCGCCCGTGGCCCCAGTGGCGCCGGCAGTTCCGGGATCGCCGGTTGCGCCCGTAGCGCCGATAGTTCCGGGATCGCCCGTGGCCCCAGTGGCGCCGGCAGTTCCGGGATCGCCTGTGGCGCCAGTGGCACCGGTAGGTCCGGGATCGCCCGTGGCACCAGTGGCGCCGGTAGGTCCGGGATCGCCGGTTGCGCCCGTAGCGCCGATAGGTCCGGGATCGCCAGTGGCACCAGTGGCACCGGTAGGTCCAGGATCGCCCGTGGCCCCAGTGGCACCGGCAGTTCCGGGATCGCCAGTGGCACCAGTGGCACCGGCAGTTCCGGGATCGCCAGTGGCCCCAGTGGCGCCGGCAGTTCCGGGATCGCCAGTGGCGCCAGTAGCACCGGCCGGCCCAGCATCGCCCGTGGCACCAGTGGCGCCGGTAGTTCCGGGATCGCCCGTAGCACCGACAGGCCCAACATCACCCGTGGCGCCCGTAGCACCGACAGGCCCAACATCGCCCGTGGCGCCAGTGGCACCGGCCGGCCCAACATCGCCCGTGGCGCCGGTAGCGCCGACAGGCCCTTCACTGCCCGTGGCGCCGGTAGCGCCGACAGGCCCAGCACTTCCCGTGGCGCCCGTACCCTCGCCAGCTGGCCCCGCAGGGCCGGTCGGGCCTGTCGGTCCGATAGCCCATGGGAGGTTGATAGGTTGGCCGTCAGCGGTTCCTGCCGTTGCAATACCGCTGAAGCTAACAGGACCCTGAAGGATAATGCCTGAAACGCTGGAACTGGCAAACATGCAATAGCGGATTTCGTTCGTGACTTCTATGGCAGGCGGGAAATCGGCGGCATGGAATGAAATGATGTTGTCAGCTGCATTAGCTGCCAAATCAGTAACCATGGAATAGATCATCGTACCTGTGCCTGGCAATCCGTTGCTGTTTCTTTCAATGGTGATCGTTAGTGTGTCTGCGAGAGATACGCCTACGCCTATTGTTCCCCATAAGGCAACTCGTACACCGTTTTGATTGGGCGTGCCAACCGCATCTGCTGTTTGAAGCCCTATATCTCCTGTTAGAATGGGACTGGTTGGAATGGGTGATGCTCCGGAGCTGTTATTGCTAGCTTCAGATAATCGTAAATCAAGAAATTGATTAGACAATGCCTTCGCCTCCATATATCAAGTGTTCTATCAACATATGAAATTAGTTGGATATTGGCGAAGGCATCTATCTGATGCCCTGAAAAATTCCGCTTCTTTTTACTATTCAAAAGAAGGCTTCGTCAACGGACAATTCGGCAACGCCAGAATTTCTGCATCATAGGTCGCAAGCTTTCGCAAAAAGTAGCAGGTCTCCGGCAAATGATGCTCGAGAAACCGCAGGGTTAACCGGCTGAGCAGCTCGGTATGTTGGTATTCTTGAATGACACCTTCGACGACACGGTAAAAGCCGATAACGGTTTCGGCGACTTGCCTTGCAAATTTCTGCTGGGCAGGAAAATTGGGCGCAGTGAAGCGGAGAAAGCCGCGTATGGCTGTATTTTTGACAATATGCGAGCTGAACAGTTGTGCGTAGGCTTGGGTACTTTTGACAAGCTCCATTTCCGTAGGATCGAGATGGTTGCCGAGGAGCACAGCGTGACCGAGTTGATCCTCCAGCCACATTTCCATTAAGGTCACGAGGGGCAGGGGCTCATAAGGAATTCCGTTCATCCAATCGTCTAAAATGCGAATATATTCACCGTTTTCGAGCAAGGTTCCGTTAAAATAAACAGGCGTTAAGGAAATGACGACTTTATTTTGAATGCGCAAATGCTGCATATAACCCTCGAACTGATAGTAACCGTGAACAACGGGGTAAACATCTTTAGAGAGTTGAATCATCGTTTGCGAGGAAACTGGCAAGGAGGGGTCCGTCATCAGGATGCGATTGCGGAGTTCCGTGAAGGCAGCGATATACCGTTTGGCCATGGCAATCCATTGCACTTCTTCGTTGGCAAGCGCCTCGTTCACAAAGATGGCGTGATCCTGCAAGATTTCCACCCAAAATAAATGCTCCTGCCAAGGTGTGATGTTCCCATTTAGGCTCATGGATCAAGTTCCTCCTATACATAAAACTTCGCAGAGTACCCACCGATATACGCATTACCGATGTGTATTCAGATGACTTGGGATCGAGAACAGCTTTCGTCGTATTTTGTGGTAAAATAGAAGGAATGAGTTCACAAATCCGAGTAGAGAGAGATGTTATGACCATGAAAAAAGAAGCAAAGTATATAGCGACAGTTTCTTTGGGGGTAATGGGAGCAGGCTTTTTGGCTACGCTGCCCGTATCTTCGACCCTTTGGGGAGGCTTCTTGCAAGGCGGTTTTGAAGCGGGGGTTGTTGGCGGCCTGGCCGATTGGTTTGCTGTCAGTGCCCTATTCCGCCATCCGTTAGGCATTCCAATTCCGCATACAGCGCTCTTGCCGAAGAATCGGGAGAAAATTACGAAAGCGCTTGTCTCCACGGTTGAGAATGAACTGCTTTCCAAAGAGACAATTAAAGCCCGTTTGCAGCAAATTCGTTTTCTTGAGCGTGGACTGGAGATTGCACAGACCCACTTGGATAACGCAGCGCTGCACAAAGGGCTGACTACGCTTGCTAAACAAGCGCTGAGCATGATTGATTTGGAGAAATTGACACCGCTGCTTGCGGATGAAATCCATAAAGCGCTTCAGGACGTAGATACGAGCAAGCTCGTTCGTACGATTGTAGATACGATTGTCGAGGGCGGCTACGACGGCAAAACGTTCGATTTCGTCATCGACAAAGTGGAAGCATGGGCCATCAAGTCGGATACGCGCGATCAACTGGGTGCGATGGCAATCAAAGCGTTCGAGGGGCTGCAATCCAATGGGTTTATGGCTTTTGCCGTGAATGCGTTCCTTGGTATGGTTAATGAGGAGAAGATCGGGGGCATTATTCAGAACTTTGTCCTTTCTTACATCGAGCAAATGCGGACCAAGAATCACCCGCGCAGAGAAACCGTTCTGGCTTTTATTCGCAATGAACTGAACAAGCTGGAGAGAAATCCGAAGCTGTTGGCTGAATTGGATGGCTTGAAGGCGAAGCTGCCTGGCATTCTGGATCTCGATGAGAAGCTTGCAGGGCTGTTGGAGCGATTGAAGGCCAAGGCAGAGGATTTCGTGGATCAGCCCGATTTTGCACCACAGTATGTTGTGCCAATTATTCGTAAAATGCTTGCCTCTGTGAAAGAGAATGCCGATATGCTGCAGCGTGGCGAGCACTTCATCCAAGATCAAATCGCGGCATATTTGGAACAAAATCACAGTAAAATCGGTCAGCTTGTTCGAGAAAATCTGGATAAACTGACGAATGAGAAACTGACCCAATTGATGGAAGACAAGCTGGGACAAGATTTGCAATGGATTCGAGTGAACGGGGCCATCTGCGGATTTATCATCGGACTTGGCTTGGCAGGATTAAAAATGTTGTTTTGAGGCGTGAACGACAACGGGACATACCCGAGTGGAGGTAAGCATTTTGATCGAGATAAAGGGAGTCAGCAAGACGTTCGTTCAGCGAATCGGCGGCAGTTATCAAGCGCTGGATAATATCACATTAACGATTAAAAAAGGTGAATTCGTTTCTTTGCTAGGACCATCCGGCTGCGGGAAATCCACGGTGCTGAATCTGGTTGCAGGCTTTGATACACAAAGTGAAGGCACGATTGAGATCGCTGGGAAAAAGGTGAACGGCGCAGGAGCAGACCGTGTTGTTGTTTTTCAAGAACACGGCCTGTTCCCGTGGCTGACTGTGCTGGATAATGTCGCTTTTGGGCTCAAGCAGAAAGGTATGGCCAAAAAAGAGCGTCATGAGCTGGCGATGGAGCAGATAAAAGCGGTGCATCTCAGTCGTTTCGCCGATCGGTACCCGCACGAGCTGTCCGGAGGCATGAAGCAGCGGGCAGCGATTGCCAGAGCGCTGGCGATGGACCCGGAGATTTTGCTGATGGATGAACCTTTTGCCGCGCTCGATGAGCAGACACGCCTTATTTTGCATAAGGAATTGGAAGAAATATGGATGCGTACGCGCAAAACGATCCTCTTCATTACCCATAACATCCGCGAATCGGTTATTCTTTCAGACCGCGTTCTTGTGATGTCCACCCGTCCTGGTACGATTAAAAAGGAGTTCGCTGTGCAGGCAGCGAGACCTCGGGATATGGCAGATCCGCTGCTCCATCATGTGGAGAATTCGATCATGGACGCGCTGGCGGATGAGCTGGAGAAAGTGGTAAGGGAGGAGACGGGCGATGAGTACCGCATTAAGAAGAACGATTTTTCTGGTACTGCTTCTGATAGCTTGGGAGGCGGGATTTAGACTGTTTGGATGGGGTTGGAAGTTCCCTTCTGTCACACAAACCTTGCAAGCCTTCTACGACGGATTAGTCCATGGTGAATTGCTGCAAGCAACTTTCGCCAGCATGATCCGATTATTGGTTTCCTTTGCCCTATCTTTGGCGATTGGAACGACGTTAGGCTTCTTATTCGCACGCTATCGGCTGCTTGATGATACGCTTGGGTTTCTCGTCGTATCGTTGCAAACGATTCCAAGTATTGCTTGGCTGCCTTTTGCTATCATTTGGTTCGGTCTTAACGAATCTTCGGTTATTTTTATTACGACGCTTGGGGCTACATGGACGATGGCGTTAGCCAGCCGTACCGGAATCAAGAACATTCCGCCTATCTATTTGCGCGCGGCGCAGACGATGGGAACGGGAAATGGGTTTAACATGTTCGTGCAGGTGATGATTCCTGCCGCATTCCCTCATCTAATCAACGGCGTGCGGACCGCTTGGGCATTCGCATGGCGTGCGCTGGTTGCCGGGGAACTGATTGCCAAAGGGGCCGGACTTGGTCAGCTTTTGCAGGATGGCCGGAATCTGGGCGATACGTCGCTGATGCTGTGCATCGTCATCATTATCGCAGTGCTTGGTACGGTATCCGACCACTTCTGTTTCAAGAAACTCGAAGACAAAGTGCTAGAGCGCTACGGCCTCGCTGGCTCGAAGTCTTGAGCAGGGAGCGGATCGGATGAGAAAATGCTTATGGGTGCTTATGCTGCTTGTGGTCGCTGCCGCTACGCTTGGGGCTTGTGGAGAGAAATTGACTTCTTCAGGAAAGGCGCAGATTGTTCGGGTTGGTGTATTCAAAAATGTCACCCATGCCGCTGCCTATATCGCGCTCGAGAAGGGCTACTTCGCCCGTGAGTGGGGGGATGAGGTGAAGATTGAAGTCACCGCCTTCGACAACGGATCGGATTTATCCATCGCGATGGCCACCGGAGATATTGATGTAGGCTTCGTGGGTCCGGGTCCGGCGACAACATTCTTCTTGAAAAGCGGAAACTACCGCGTCGTCTCAGGCTCCAATAACGGCGGCGCCGTATTGGTTGCACGAAACGGATCAGGCATTAATGCCGTGAAAGATTTAGTAGATAAAACAGTCGCCATCCCGGCAAAAGGGAATACGAATGAAATTTCGCTGCGGCTGCTGCTGCAGCAAGAAGGCGTGAGCTTGGGCCGGGGCGCAGAGAGCGCGCACCTCATCGTGCGCTCCCCGTCGGATGCGCTAATTTCCTTCCGTCAGAACGAAATCGATGCAGCGCTCGTCCCTGAGCCGTGGGGAACACAGATCGAGAAGGCTGGACTCGGCAAGGTCGTCGTCGACTGGCAGGCAATCCCGCCGAACAATGGCGATTACCCGACGGTTATTATGGTCGCCAGCGACAAATTCATCGCCCACCATCGTGATATGGTGAAGGGCGCAATCAAAGCCAATATGGATGGCATCGCATTCATCCAGAACAGCCCGGAGCAAGCTTATGAGCTCATCAACAACCAGCTGAAAAAATACAGCGGCAAAGGGATGGACCAAAGCTTGATCAAAGCCTCTATAGGCAGGCTGAAGCTCACCACAGACGTTGACGTTAAGGTGATGGAGACGATGGCAAAGGTCTCCATTGACGCCCGATATATTAAGGGCATTAATAAAGAGGAACTCGATCTTCGTCATTTCGTCGATCTGTCGATGCTTGAGGAAGTGAAGAGCGGGAAGTAAGTCATGAAGTGTGGAAGCCTGTTTCGATGCCAACCTTGGACGGAGCAGGCTTTTTTCTATGCATTCCCATGCAGGTTTGAATTAACAGAAAATTTAGATTTGCAACGCTAAAAAGGTATTGTCAAATGCTTCCAAAGCATTTATACTAAAATCATTCCGTAATGAAAGCGATTCCATAAAGTGATACATGGAGTTGTGCTATTCAAGTCATTTCTATTTTGCAATATGGAAACGATACCAGAAAAACATGTAAAATACCTTAGGAAGGTGGTTGTCACATGGAAACGGATCTGTCGCAAGCCAGAATTGGAGTTGCGGCGAAGAAGAAGAATGCCTATTTAGGGAAAAGAATCCTACAACACAAGCAATTGTATCTCATGCTCCTTCCTTGTCTTGTATTCTTCGTTATTTTCTCGTATATCCCAATGGGCGGACTTATTCTTGCCTTCAAGAACTATCAATTCAACAAGGGCATTATCGCAAGCCCGTGGGTGGGATTGACGTATTTTAAAGCCTTTTTCAGCGATTACCAAAGCGGGAAGCTGATCAGGAATACACTTGCTATCAGCAGTATCAAAGTGTTTCTGGGACTTCCTTTTCCCATTCTGCTGGCGCTCATGTTCAATGAGATCAGGCATCGGAAATTTCGGGGAGTGATGCAAAGCATTTCATATTTGCCGCATTTCCTTTCATGGGTTATCGTCGTCGGCTTGATGCAGCGGGTTTTGGCTCCTGATACGGGGCTGCTGAACGAAGCAATCCGTTTCTTCGGGGGAGACGGCAGCACTTTTTTCATGATGGAAAGCAAATACTTCTATTCGCTCATGTTCGGAAGTCATATTTGGCAAAGCATAGGCTGGGATTCTATTATTTATTTGGCTGCGATGGCCAGCATCAATCCGGAGCTGCATGAAGCCGCCAAAATGGATGGTGCTAACAAATGGCATGAAATTTGGCACATCACGCTGCCGGGCATCAGGCTGACGATTTCTATTCTGTTTATTTTGTCGCTGGGCAGCATCCTGCAGGCTGGATTTGACCAGATTTATCTCATGAGAACACCGGGGAATATGGAATTGGCGGATATTCTCGATACGTATATCATTCGAGTAGGGCTTCAAAACGGGCAATACGGCTATGCTACCGCTGTTGGTTTGATGCAGAGTGTTATTGGTTTGGTACTTGTCGTTACAGCGAATCGAGCATCGAAAAAGTTCTTTGACGAATCAATATGGTAGCGATACCAGTTTGCTGCATTCCCTATGTTGAAGAGCACCAACAGGTGTTATTCATAAAAATTGAATGAGATGAGGAGTCGAGTATGAGCAAAAGATGGGTCAAATGGTTGTCTATGCCTCTGGCAGCAAGCTTACTGCTTGCTGGCTGCGAAAGTAGTGCCAATCCAACGGCGGGTGAAGACAGTAATCCAACGCCTGCAACAACTGCGTCTAGCAGCGGCAAGCCTGCAACCTGGGTTGCCAATCGGACGTTAAAAGGGCTTCTGTTTATTGACAACGACGACTTATCCGCAGAAATCAATCCCGAAATTGCAAAAAAGCTCAAAGAAATGACAGGAATTACACTTCAGCTTGAAGGTGTAAATTCGGAGCATGCGATTGATGGCTTGAATGCGGGACTTGCTTCTAATGATCTGCCTGATTTTATCGTTTCTTATCTGAATAACAGCGGTCGCAAGGAAATGCCGGTACTTACCAAAGGCGCCAAAGAAGGCATGTTTACGAACCTGACGCCTTTGATTAAAAACACAAAGATTTACAGCAAATACTTAGATGATAAATATTTACCGCTCGATACGAAATTTGGCGTCATGTTTCGTCCGGAATTTAATGGCGAAAGTTATTTTATTCATATGAACATCCCAAGAGAAGCCGGCTATGACGAATACAAATATGTTGGAGGGCCTTATATCCGCAAGGATATTGCCGATGCGTTAAACATAGATCCCCGCACGATAAAAACAAGCGATCAAGTGTATGAACTGGCTCAAAAAATCAAAGCGGGCAACTTCAAAGATACCAATGGCAAAGAGATTATCCCAATCGGACCTAGATACTGGGGGAACGGGAATCACGAGAATGGACTCTTGTTCAGCGATTTGACTTGGGGTGCGACGGATCAGAGGTTTTATAAAGATAAAGACGGGAAAATCATCCACGAAAGTCAGAGCGATTATGCCATGAAGCGCATTGAGCTTACTCAAAAGCTGCTGAAAGAAAAGCTCATGGCTCCTGATTTCTATGCTATGCAGGAAAACAAGGCGACAGAGGGTGCGCTGAACGGTAGCTTCGCCATTATTAGCGACATGCACAGTTATTTGGATTTCAACAAAGATGTGCATTACCTTCCGCTGGGTCCTATCAATGCCGTGGATGGACCTTACAGAAAGGTAGTTCCCTATAAGACGGGATCCATGATTTGGTCGGTCCCGAAATCAACGAAAAATCCGCAGGATATCGTCAATTTGGCCGATTTCTTAGCTAGTCGGGAAGGCAAGCTGCTCTGGCAATATGGTCTGGAAGGAAGAGATTACACGCTGGATGCCAAAGGGAACCCTCAAGTGAAGAAAGAAGTGCTTGATTTGAAAAACAAGGACCCCAAAGCAGCGAAAGCGCTGGGATTTGATGGCGCAGGGAATAGTTGGGGCAGCTATTTGGGCAGTACGGATGTGAACAGATTGGCCGATTTCGGCGAAAGCTCTTATGCAGATGCGGTCTCGCCTGAAGCCAATGCGGGTGCGAACAAAATTGCGGAGTACTGGGGATATGCCGACAAGATGAAAAATGCCTTGTTCACAGACGGTTACCAACCGCTTTCCTTCATCAACGAATTCGCGAATGGCGTTCAGTTGAAAACAGCACTTGATAATTACAATGACAGTGTAATTCGTGCCTTCTATGCGAAGAGCAGCGAGGAAGCTCAGAAAATTCTGGAGTCCTCCAAAAAGCAGCTGCAAGCTGCCGGATTAGACAAATTCGAAGAACTGCTGCAGCAGAAAGACAAGGATCCCAAAACGAAGGTCATTTTGAATTAAGCGTATGAATAAGGCGGGAGCGCTCCCTTCGAATAAGGATCAGTTCAGACGGGAGCGCACTTCTTAGTACGGGGAGAGATGAACGTGGGAAATGAATTCTATAAGCTCTCAGCAGGGGAAAAGATATTTAAGGTTGTTAATTATGCACTGATCATTCTATTGTGTCTGTCCATCGTACTTCCCTTTCTGAATATTCTCGCTCTTTCCTTCAACGCAGGGAAGGATGCGGAAAGAGGCGGGATTTACTTCTGGCCCCGCGTGTGGACGCTCGAAAATTATCATGAAGTGTTTACATCCGCCAATATTGGCAGAGCATTCGCCATTTCCATATTTCGGACGGTTCTTGGCACGGTGGCAGGCGTTTTTCTGTCCGCGATGGCGGCCTATACGCTAAAAAGCAAAACGATGCCAGGGGTGCGCTTTTTTACCCTTATGATCTTCTTCACCATGCTTTTCTCAGGAGGCATTATTCCTTATTATATGCTGCTGAAAAGCTTGCATTTGACCAATACCATATGGGTCTATGTCATTCCGGGACTTTACAGTGCATGGAACCTCATCATTTTGCGCACCTTTTTCCAGCAAATCAGCATCAGCCTCGAGGAGTCGGCGAAGCTGGACGGCTGCAGCGACTTTGGCATTTTTATGCGGATTATTTTACCGCTGAGTAAGCCTGTGCTGGCAACGATTTCCCTATTCACAGCGGTAGGTCACTGGAATGATTGGTTTATAGGTTCGTTTTTTGTGAGAACGGCCTCCATTAGACCCTTATCCACGCTGCTCCAAGAAATGCTGACGAGGCAGGATGCGATTCGGGAGTCCTTGATGCAGATGGCGGGATCGACGCAAATGCAAATGCTCCAGCGTATTCAAATTACAGGCGATTCATTGAAGATGGCAACCATTATCGTGGTCGTTGCTCCCATTATTTGCGTATACCCCTTTATTCAGAAATATTTTGCTAAGGGAGCCATGATTGGTTCAGTGAAAGAATAACAGCAAGGGAGGAATTCGTAAGTGACGCACATCCATAATCCCTACGATAAGCAAGGCATCTGGCTGCGTGGCAGCTTTCATAATCACACGACAAGCAGTGACGGACATCATCCGCTTTCCACGGTGTACCGCATGTATCATGACTATGATTTTCTAGGCATATCCGATCATGATCGGATTACTGTGCATGAGGGAGAGCACACGATTGGGACTTTATTCGAAGCTATTGAAGTGAGCAGTTCGCAAACACACATGCTGCTTGTCCACCCCCCGAGTACGCTCATGGAGGGGTATTCGAATGAATTTTCGATCGCCAATTATCAGCGGCTTTCTGATGCATGTGTTGAGAACGGAGGTCTTTCTATACTGGCCCATCCGAATCGTTTTTTTTCCCATTATTGGCGGCATGAGGATATGCTCAGTATGCAGCGGTACAATGGCATCGAGGTTGTCAATGGGGATGGGAATCCGGAATACGACATTGCTTTCGATAAATGGGATTACCTTTTGTCTGCAGGACGCAAAGTATGGGGCTTCGGAAATGATGATTTTCACGTCTATGGGCAGGAAAAGCGGGCTTGGAATATGGTGCTGGCGAAAGAGAAGACGAACGAGGCCATTTTAGCCGCGATTCGCGAGGGCAGCTTCTACGTTTCTACGGGCTATGGGTTTGATGGAATCCATGTTGAAGAAGGTCAAATTATTTATGATCTTCGATCAAGCCCATTGTATGATAAAATGTATAAATATGTGACACTGATCGGCAAGGAAGGCCGCATACTTCATGAGGAAACAGGTAGAATGAAGCAGGTGAAGTATGCTTATCATGGAGATGAAGGCTATATCCGCATAGCTGTCTATGTAGAAGGCGGATTCGGGGCATTCTCTCAGCCATTGTTTGTCGAATAATAGAGGAAATGTTCGTGTTGCAAGTAAGGAAGGATGATAATCATGGCGCCCAAAATTAAAGATGTAGCCAAAAAAGCGGGAGTATCCGTAACCACAGTTTCCAGGGTGTTGAACGGAGAAAAATACGTGAAGGACGATCTGAAGGCCAAAGTAAAACGCGTGATTGACGAGCTGGGTTATGCCCCAAGCCATATTGCGAGGAGCTTGGTGCGGAAGAAAACGAACCTGATTGGCGTCATTGTTCCCGATCTGACCTCCAGCTTTTATTCCACCATATTGAGCAGTATCGAGGAAACGGCGAGCTTGAACGATTACAACTTACTGGTCTGCAACATTATCGAGGATACGGATAAAGAGCTGAAATATTTGAACGTGTTTAAAGAGATGCGGGTAGACGGCATTATTATTATGCATGAAAAATTAAACGACGAAATTCGCAATTTCATTAATAAATTGGACATTCCGGTTATTTTTTCCAGTGTGAGGCCTGTCGATCATAAATTCGTTTCTGTCATCATCGACGATTACGAGGCGGCCTATGATGCTACCCGTTATTTGGTTGATCTCGGGCATGAGCGAATTGCCTTTATTGGCGGGGATATGAGAGACATCACCTCAGGGCAGAACCGTTATGTAGGCTATCGCAATGCGCTCAAAGATCAGCGGGTGTCGATTGTGAATGACTATATCCGGTTCGGCGACTACAAAACGCAAAGCGGTTACAATTTGATGAAGGAACTGCTGGCCTGTGAGCCTCGTCCTACGGCTTTATTTGCCGTAAGTGACGACATGGCTGTTGGTGCCATGAACTGCATTCATGACCACCAGCTCAAAGTTCCAGACGATATATCCATTATTGGATTCGACGGAAGCCAACTGACGGAGCTCGTTCGTCCGCGGTTGTCTTCCATGGAGCAGCCTATTCAGGATATGGGGAAAATTACGGTGAATACGTTGATCGAGTTAATTTCAGATCCTGCATTCAGTCCGAGGGAAGATTTGATATTGGGACATAAGCTTGTCGTGCGCGACAGCTGCCGGTCTATCCAGTAGAGAATTAGACAGAGAACGGTGCGGAAGAGGGAGCACGGAATGAAAAAATTTGATGCAGTTGTCATCGGAGATGTCAATATAGATCTAGTAGTGGTGGGCTGTAATCAGATTCCTCAGCCAGGACAGGAAATTTTTGTTGAAAATATACGGATGCATGTTGGCGGTGGCGCCGCTTTATTCACGATCTCATTAGCCAAGCTGGGACTGCATGCAGCCTTCAACGGTGTTCTTGGAGATGATCTTTATGGTCATTATATCCGAGAGCAGTTCGCTCGGTATGGTATCGATACCAGTCTGATTCGGACTAGCCCAACAAGCCATACCGGCATCACGATAGCGATTAATCCTGAGCTGGATCGTTCATTTATTACGTATGCAGGATCCAATTCGGAGCTGCAAGTAGGCGATCTGGATATCGCGCAAGTAGCGTTAGGCAGACATGCTCACGTAACCGGCTATCGAGGGCGGCGCAATCATGATGAATTCATCGCTATGGTTAAGAAGCTGAAAGAGACAGGAGTCACCGTTTCCTGCGATGTAGGTTGGGATGATACGGGAGAATGGCATTCCGGTGTATTTGAGTTGATGCGTTATATCGATGTTTTTCTGATGAATGAAACGGAAGCGTTCCATTATACGGGCATCGAGCATATAGATGATAGTTTAAAATATATGGGCGGCTTCGGTCGGCATGTCGTCATCAAGCTTGGACCGAAAGGAGCCATAGCGATGAAAGACGGCTTGCAACTGGCTCATTCCGGATTCGTGGTCGATGTCGTAGATACGACCGGAGCAGGAGATTCGTTCAATGCTGGTTATTTGTATGGTTATTTGACAGGGCAAAGTGTTGAATCGTGTTTGCTGTACGGCAACGTCTGCGGAGCAATGTCTGTTGGCTCTTACGGTGGGAGTACAGGTACACCGGATCGTGAAGGGCTGGCTGCTTTTATTAGGCAAAATGAGGATTCATGCCGAGCTTTTTGAACGGGGAATGGGCATAACAAAGCCTGTGACCAGCGATGTGAAAGGGGGAAAAGCATGGCTGACAATCTTAAGTTCCGGGAGGACGGGACTTTTACCATTGTGCAATTGACGGATTTGCATATCGGCGGTGACAAGGACAATGAAGCGGATTTACGGACGCTTGCTTTGGTCAGAGCGGTGCTTGTGGAGGAAAAACCGGATCTCATCGTGTATACGGGCGATCTGATTTCAAGCTATGGCGCAGCCGATCCTTTGGCATCTTTTCGCCGGGCGATTGCGCCTGCCGTTGAATCCGGCCTACCTTGGGCGCACGTATTTGGCAATCACGATGCGGAGGAGACTGTGACGCGCGAAGAATTAATGGCGGCTGCGCTTAAGCATAGCGCTTGCTATTCGCAAGCAGGACCAGAAGAGCTTAGTGGGGTTGGCAATTACACGCTCACCATTCAAGGCACGCAGTCTGGGAATTCGGCAGCTATACTTTATTTTCTCGATTCCGGGGCTATGGCGCCGGATTCAATCGGCGGCTATGCGTGGATTCAGGCTGATCAGATTCATTGGTATAAGCAGCAATCACTTGCACTTCGTGAGCGCAGTGATGCCATTCTTCCCGGCCTCGCTTTTTTTCATATTCCGCTGCCAGAGTATAACGACGTATGGAAGGTGGGGAAAGTAAGCGGCATCAAGAACGAAGATGTATGCTGCCCCAAGCTCAACAGCGGACTGTTTGCGGCAATGGCGGAAATGGGCGATGTTATGGGGACCTTTGTCGGTCATGATCACGACAATGATTTCTGTGGAACACTGCATGAGATTCGGCTTTGTTTTGGCCGAGTGACAGGCTATAACACCTATGGAGGCTTGCCGCGAGGGGCTCGTGTCATTCGTCTGCAAGAAGGAGAGCGCAGCTTTGAGACTTGGCAGCGTCTGGAAGATGGGAGTATCTTACGATGATGTTCACGGTTGGAGGAGAAAGCGCGATTGAAACTCTCATCTTCCCCATCTGCTTGGACGATATCGGAGGGACGGGAGGCGCTCAGCTCCCCGCATGGCTGCAAGCGTATTCACTCCTACCCCATATGGGAGAGCCAGGGGCGCTGACTTGGCTTCATGGCCGTATTGGAGAGAGGGATGCGCTGCTAGTCGGTTGTGGGGAGGCTTCGCGGCTGAGTACGGAACGAATTCGCGAAGCGGCCGGCAGTGCTGGGCGCGCGGCGAACAAGCACAAGAAAGAGCAAGTAGGCATAAACGTGGGTGAACTGCTGAGGCGCTGTGTGCATGCGCCTCCGATTAGCGAAGAGAAAGCAGTCAGCGCTTGGGTGGAGGGCTGGCTGCTGGGGAGCTATGCGTTCGAGATATACCGAGCGAAACAGACTAAGCCAATTGAAGCAAGCTTGCAGTTTCTCATCGGAACTGAAGCAGAGGAGAAAGCCGAAGCAGATGTTGCGCTGAACGATGCGATACGATGGGGACGCATTTATGCCGATGGGGCCATTTTCGCCCGCAACTTGGCGAATGAACCACCCAATAGGCTGCGTCCTCTAATGCTCATCGAACGGGCAGTCGATCATTTTGCAGGTACGCAGGTCGAGGCTATCGTTTATGAAGGGGAGCGACTGGAGCGGAACAGCATGGTTGGCTTGATCGCCGTGGGCAAAGGCAGCAAGTATCCTCCAGCACTTCTAGAGCTGCGGTATTGCACGGATGATACGTTGCCGCTTACGGCCTTCATTGGCAAAGGCATCACTTTTGACACAGGTGGAATCAGTTTGAAAAAGGATTTCGATATTAGCGATATGCGAATGGATATGGCGGGGGCGGCAGCCGTGATCGGCGCACTTGATATTCTCGCAGCTGGGAACGTGCAGGCGAATGTCGTTGGGCTTATCGCTGCTGCCGAGAATATGCCGGACGGAGGGGCACTGCTGCCTGGGGAGCTGCTGCAATACCCGAACGGCGTATCTGTGCAGGTAGGCAATACGGATTCGGAAGGCCGCTTGGTGCTGGCGGATGCGCTGATTCATGCGCATCGTCTCGGGGCTGCGGAAGCTATTGATATTGCGACCTTGACCTATTCCTGCGGGGCTGCGCTAGGTTCCAAGTATGCCGGAATATGGGGACAGGACGTATTGGTGGCTGAGATCACACAAGCTGGGAAGCTGGTCGATGAGAAAGTGTGGCAGCTTCCGCTTGTTGATGAGTATGAAGCTTACCTGCACAGTGACTTTGCAGATTTATGCAACATCAGCAGGGTAGGAGAAGCAGGCGCTACGACCGCTGCTTTATTTCTGCGCAAGTTCGTCGATTCCTCCCTTCGTTGGGCGCATATCGATATGGCTTCATTGAAGGATGTGTCGTCTGCACAAGGCTGGCATTCGATAGGTGCGACTGGCTACGGGGCACGCTTGCTTGCGCAGCTTGTACGTACCCGGACGTCGCCCATGGGTCAAAACCAATAAAAACTGCCTATTACCTGGCCGACAAGTCCAGATAATAGGCAGTTTTTGTTTGAACTGGATGCCGCTTACGTGAAGGGCATCGTCTAGTTTCCGCCGGAAGCAGCTTGCTGCTCGCTTTTCTGCTGCTTGTGTGCTTTGGCGTCGATGACCTTGGCGCTGCCTTTCTCACCCCCAGCAGCGATGTTCATCGCGCTGCTGCCTTGAAAAATGCCACCCTCCTGAATAATAAAGGAGCGCACATCAATATTCCCCACCAGCACGCCTGAGCTGGTGACGATGAGCTTGCCCTTGGTATGGATGTTGCCTTTGACCTTGCCGGCAACGATGACATCACGGGCATAGATGTTGGACTGCACCACGGCATTCTCGCCAATGGTGATATCGCCGGCGCATTCAATGTCGCCATTGAGTTGGCCTTCGATGCGGAGGCTGGCCTCAGACATAATTTTGCCTTCACAGATCGTACTTGCACCGATCAAGGTATCCGTTGTTTTAGCGTCAATGCGCCTTGTTTTGGAGCTTCCAATCATTTGAGCTCATCCTTTCTATCGGTAATCAGGTAAGGAGCGGGGTCAATCGGTTTGCCATTTTTCTGGACTTCGTAATGCAGATGAGAGCCTGTGCTTCGTCCGGTCGTGCCGATGAGGCCGATTTTTTGACCTTTCGTTACTGATTCTCCGCGTTTGACCAGCATTTTATTCAGATGCATGTACTCGGTTTGAATGCCACGGGTATGATCGATAATGAGATGATTGCCATGTTCGTTGTCAAAGCTGGCTTCAATGACCTTGCCGTCCGCAGTCGCATAAACGTCATCATTCATCTCGCCATCAAGATCAAAGCCTGTGTGCATCGACGGTTTAGAGGTGAATGGGTCTATGCGCACGCCGAAGCCGGATGTGATGCTGTGTGTTACCGTGGGCCATAGAGTAGGGGTGATGCTGCGCAAATATTGAGCTTCTTTCAACTTGGCTTCCGATTCATTCAAATGCAGGAGGAGGGCGTTAATATCTCCGACTAACGAAAAAAGTCCTTCTTTGGTGCTGTTCACCAAAAGAGAGACATCTTGTGAAGTAACAGAAACATCGCTGCCTCCGATATCTGAGTTTTTCCCGTTAGGCTGCTGAGTGTTTAGCGCTGAGGTTTTTTTGCTTGTCCCTTTTGTACCCTTTGTGCCATCTGTTTCGCTCATCAATTCGATCACGTGATCGATTTTCTTAATTTCTTCCAACTTCACTTTAAAATCATTGGCTTGCTGGGATAAGTCAATCAAATTGGCTTGAAGCTGTTCCAGTTCACTATTTTTAAGAGTAATTTGATCGACCAGTTGACGCTCTTGTCCATCGAAAGCTTGCTGCATGTTGTTTCTCGTTCGATGGGAGTGGGTATTCATTAAGTAAATCGTGACAAAAAAACCAATCAGCACGAGCAGGATCACGCTGGGCACAATATAAATACTACTGTGCGGAAGCTTGAATCTTACGGTACGGCGGTTGGCGCCCGGAATGATCATTAAGGTGAACTCTTTTTTACCCCAGATGAATTTCAACCGATCCTCTTCCTTTCCGTAACAAAGTGCCCCTCCTTGATTGGATTGTATTCACGATTGGGATGAGTCATGCCTATTTTCTCGTTCGCCAAATAAGTTAAATAGTCTTCCCTGATTGTGGGACATACTAATTTTGCCAAAAGCCCAAATTTCCGCTGAGTCAACTTTTGCTCGGATGCCAACGTCTAAAGGATAGAACGAATACTTGCAGATAGTGCAGATTTGAAAGGAGTTAAGATGATGTTCAAAAAATATATGCCCATTTTGGCGATTTCCGTTTTTGCGCTTACAGGTTGCGGGGCCTCGGAAGGGACAAGCGGGGCTGCGAATGCTACGGCAACGCCTGCCTCGTCTCCAGTGGTTTCCGCAGAGCCGACAATTCCTACAGGCACACCAACTGCTGCTGCCACGACTGCGCCTAATACGAATGCGAATGCACCTGCTAACGTGCCGATGAAAGGGGTAACCGCTGTTCGTCTAGCAGATGCCAAATCAGGCTGGATCGGTGGCCAAGGCTTCATCGCTCATACCAACGATGGCGGGGCCAAATGGCAAGTTCAATATAAAGCCGCGGGTGACGTCAAGCAAATATTTGCCTTGAACGGGCAAGAAGCGTGGGCAACGGTTGGGGATGACGCCAAGCTGCTGAATACCAAGGATGGCGGCCAGCATTGGACTTCTGTTGGGCAAGTGCCGAATGCTGCTTTCTTGCATTTCACAACGAAGCAGGAAGCCTTTAGCGGCAATGCCCATACCGTAGATGGCGGCATCAAATGGACGATCTTGCCGGTACCCAAAGGTATCGTAGGAGATGCTTATTTCCACGATGCGAATAATGGCTGGGTTGTCAAAGGGGAGAAAGATTCCGTCGAAGTGGATCGTACGCAAGACGGCGGCAAAACATGGAAAAGCGTCATGTCGCGTAAATCTGCCGTAGTGCCAACTGGCGCTGTGATTCGCTCAGCAGGCGCTAACGATGCCTGGGTTGAGCTGATTGGCGAGTCAGGGATGACCCAGACCTCCTATTCCTTGTTCCACACCAAGGATGGCGGGAAGAACTGGCAGACGGTGCTGGCGAACAGCACCGCCGGTGGGGGACCTGCTCCTGGTTTCCCAGTGGGCGATAACACAGGGCCCAAAAATACGGGCACGAAGCCCGGACCTCTCTACGTCGTCAGCCCCGACGTAGCTTTCATGGGCGGGCAGTGCCCGAGCTGCGACAAGCCGAACTCCGTTGGCTCAACGAAGGACGGCGGCAAAACCTGGGTGAACGGGAAGGAAACGTTCACTGGTTATGGCGACCTGCTGCTGGCTATGGCAGACGGCAGCCAAGGCTGGCTGCTGACGAATGACAGCGAGCAGCCGAGTGTGATGTACACCACCGCAAACGGTGGTGTGAACTGGAACAAGGTGCATACCTTCGATGCACCGAAATGAAAACTGAGCGCCCCGGTGGGGCGCTTTTTTCTCGTTCTGTTCACTCGGCATCGAGGAGTGAACGGGTGTTGGAGCTGACCTGACGATGAGAGTCAGGATCTGGGGTTTCTGTACGCGCGAATCCTGAGCGCGCGCTTGTTTGCGCCGACGCAGGGCGGCGGTGAAACCCGGCAATCGGAGTTGCTGCCTCGAGTCCGTTGCGTGACAGGGAAGCCCGACAATCCGAGGTGGCTGCTTAAAGTCCGTCGCGCGACAGAGAAAGCCTGCAATTGTGCATCTTTTTCAACCTCGAATCCCCCTCATCCGATTTACTGCCAAAAAGCCTGCAAAAGTGCAGGCTTTTTGGCAGTAAATCGGATTTTACGGGGGAAAAGCAGAAAAAGCCTGCACAATCGCAGGCATTTCCTGTTTTCAGGTGATTTATCACAAAAAGCCTGCACAATCGCAGGCTTATCCGAATCCTTAGGGGAATCAGCCGCTCCTGACGATGAAAGTCAGGAGAAATCTGGAGGCACGACAGTTACTACTCGCGCGAGTCCTGAGCGCGCAATGTTGCGCCGACGCATGGCGGTGGTGAAACCTAAAGTCCGAGCGTTGTTGCCTAAAGGCAGTCGCCCAAGGGAAAACCTGCGATTGTGCATCTTTTTCTACCTCGAATCCTCTTCATCTGATATATGCCTGCAAAAGTGCAGGCTTTTTGCCAGCAAATCGGATTTTACGAGGGAAAAGCAGAAAAAGCCTGCACAATCGCAGGAATTTCCTGTTTTCAGGTGATTTTACAGAAAAAGCCTGCACAATCACAGGAATTTCCTGTTTTCAGGTGATTTTACAGAAAAAGCCTGCACAATGGTAGGCATTTCCGGATCTTAGTGGATTTCAGCCGCTCCAGCCCCAGGTATCCAAACAAGTCTGGCTCACAAGCGGACAAGCTCGCTAAAATGCAATAACACTCGGAGCCTAGCTCATTAGGGGACTAAGATGTAACCCCCAGCCGTGCCAAACCAAAACGTGCCTCTCTAATTAATTTTCGCCGGAATAGCCTTATTATAATTGAGTAGTTCCGACACCGTGACCAACCGATAGCCGCGATTTTTCAGCTCCGGTAAAATGATTTTCAAAGCAGCAATCGTCTGTGTAGGGCCCTCAATATAGTCATGAAAAAGGACGATGTTGCCGTTATTCGCATTTTTCAGGACACGATCTACAATCTTATTAACCCCAGGTGTATCCCAATCCTTCGTATCCAATTGCCAGCTCCACATGATCATTTTGTAGCCTTCATCTCGAACGATATGAACAAGCCTTTCATTATAGAAACCTCCAGGTGGGCGGAAAAGCTGGGATCTCTGGCCTGTCGTGGCATATATGAGAGCTTCCGTATCCTTAAGTTCTTTTTTGATATCGTTTTTTTGGCTGAGATAAGCATGGCTGTAAGTGTGGTTGGCGATCTCGTGGCCTTCACTGAGTGTTCGGCTCAGGACGTCAGGATACAGCTTGATTTTATTGCCTACAACGAAAAAGGTTGCTTTCGCCTCATACTGTTTGAGAAGCTCTAGTATTTGATCCGTGTATGCGGGATGAGGGCCATCATCGAATGTGAGGGCAAGCACTTTCTCATCCGTCCTTATTTCCCAAACGATTTCACCGCGTGCTTCATAATAGGCACGGTCTTTTTTCGGGGCTGCACTGACACTCGTGCTCGGCTGCATCAAAAGTAAACTTAAACACAAAGCTGCAAAAATTTTCATGGGGTCTCCTTGGATGTTGTGACTGCAAAATTAGGGTCTCCAATTATGAAAAACCAATTCAGGATAAACCTGGATGTCCATGAAAAAATGCGGTCAAGGTTGTGGTTTATCTCCGTTCCCACTGCCGCTGCCATTGAAAAAGGTCGTCGTTAACGCACGAATCTTCTCCATAAATTTGCCGTAGCCAAAGCCAGTCAAGAACGCAACGCTGATACGCGCCGCCATTGAATCCCCCACCTGCAGCAGCAGAATGCCGCTTTGGAACAGGATAATAGTAATAATGGCTGAGCCAAAGCAGAGCACGGGCCGCATGAGATGCCAGTACACCCACTGCGTGGTGAGATCATGATAATGCTCGTGAAACATCCGCAATCCGTAAAGCGCGCCGCCTAAGGCCCCGGCAAATCCGAAGCAAGCATACTCATGATACAGAGTTACGTCGACACCTAGCAGCTTTCCTTGAATCGTCCCGCTGCCGAGCAGCGCCATCATCCACAGACTGCCAACGAACCAGATGAGTAAGTACACAAAAATGAACTGTTTGCCAAATCGGTTAATGGGGTCCATAAATAAAACACCGCCCTATACATGGTTAATACCATTGTATGAGCGGTGCAGTTGTTGATGCCTGTATGTACGGGCGTTTGGCGGATAACTTCAAATATTGCATAATGGTTGTGGAACAGGCCTGAGCACTGTATTGCTGATGGTTGCGAATCGTCGTTCGACGCTTCGACAGCTCGGGATACTGCTCAAGCAGCAGCTTGAACCAATGATCAATCATTGCAATAGAGGTAATCTTTTGACCGTAGCCTTGCTCCTGAAAATATTCGCAGTTCCGCTCTTCTTGTCCTGGAATGGGACTGTAAAACAGCATGGGAATGCCTTTGGCCATCGCTTCCGTACAGGTCATCCCGCCTGGCTTGGTGATCAGCAGGTCAGAGATATCCATGAGCTTGTTAATCTCATTCGTATAGCCGATCAGATGCACATTTGGCCGCCGGAAAACTTCTTCCTCAAGCAGTTGATGACGTGCTTTCTCATTCGTACCCAAACAGATGAGAAGCTGAATATCTTTGCTCCAGCTGGCTAGGTAAGTTAGGAGCTCTTCCTTTTCTTCCTTTTTAAAAACACCCCAGCCGCCGCCCATGACCATCACCGTAGGCATGGCGTTAAGCCCGAACTGCTGGCGGGTTTGTTCTTTGCTGTGTTCCAAACGGAAATTAGGATGCACAGGAATTCCTGTGACCTCCACATTCGCCTCCGGCACCCCGCGCCCCAGTAAGCGTTCCCTGACCAAAGGGGTGGAGACCAAATATTTGTCCACAGCAGAATCAATCCAGGTGCCATGCACATCATAATCGGTGATCACGGTGAAAAGGGGGACTGCGAGTCCCGCGCGTTTCAACCGAGAAACAATAATGCTCGGAAAAGGATGCGTACAGATGATAATATCCGGTTTCAACTGCTTGATAATCGCTTTGGTTTGCGAGTAGAACATCCGATGCAGGAAAAGCCCCGCAAAGCGATTTAAAGATTTTTCATATTGATTGCGGTAAAGCATACCATAAAGTTTGGGTTGTGATGTAACCGTGCGGCGGTATGCCGAGAAGATCCAAGGTGCAATGGTAGGATGCAAGAATGCGCCGAGTTCAATAACACGTGTAATGACTTCCGATGAGCTTTGACGAAGCTCTACGGAGAGTGCATGAGCAGCTTGTGTATGACCTTTCCCAAAGCCCTCGGATAAGAGCAGAATCCGTTTTTTTCGCAAGGAACTCACCTTTCTTTTGTAACCATCTCGATAGATTAGACGTTATTCACCATAAAATCCTGCATCAGGCATTCAAAGAAGATTTTCGCTTTGAAGCATAACACTTGCGGCAGACCGGCACATAGCTTTCATTGCCGCCGATTTGGATCTGTTCACCATGGAAAATAGGCTCTCCGTCCTTGCAGCGCATGTTCATAATTGCTTTCTTGTCGCAGTACCAGCAAACCGTTTTGATTTCTTCGATCGTGTCCGCGGCGGCAATCAGTGCGTTGCTTCCCTCGAATAATTGTCCCATGAAATCAGCCCGCAGGCCGTAGGCAATGACGGGAATGTTCAAATCATCGACAATCTCGATTAATTGCGCGACTTGTTCTTTGCTTAGAAACTGGGCTTCGTCCACCAGAATACAGTTGGGCTGCTCGGTTTTCGCCAGTTCAACCATATCCAGCTTATCGTCTACGACGAGCGCGTTCTTTTGCATGCCAATTCTGGAGACGACTTTGCCCACCCCAAAACGGTCATCGACAACGGATGTCAGCAGCAGAGCTTTCTTGCCTTGCTCCTCATAATTGTGTGCGACGCGCAGGACTTCAATGGATTTACCACTATTCATTGTGCCGTAACGGAAATATAATTTTGCCAAACTGGGCCAGTCCCCTCTGAAGTTGTAAGATCGAATCAAGATATCTATATATTGAGAAAACCCCAATCGAGGCCATGCGAAGATAAGCGACCCCGTTTAGATATAGGTTTCAGCGCGAATAAGAAAGTGTTTTCGGTTACGCAAAACGTAATCTCTCTTATATGGTAAAAAAATACGTAGCAGTCAGGGCATCTAATTCCGCTAATTTGACAGCGGCTTGGAAGCTTGTTTCGGAAGCGGGCTTATCACCGATAAGCGGCTGTTTTTTATAAATTTTACGAATATTGACTTCAATACTGCCGGGCAGCGGTTCATCGGTAACTTGGATGCGGTGAGGCTCGTACATTAAGACGTGCATAATGCTGCTTGACGTTGGATTCTTGCTCTGTAGCAGCTCCTGAATGAGCTCGTGATCGAGAAGAGAAGGAAGACGCTCCTTCATTCCCGGGGTCGATTCGCAGTGATGCGCAGCCGCTTTGGCTAGAAGAGCATCCATGGATAGAAAGGAAGGTGCAAGGAAGATGCGATGATCTTCTACAACCGCGTGCACAAGCGCAGCAGCTGTTTCCTCATCCGTTTCTAAATAGTGACCGCGCAGGCGAAGCTTTCTGACAAGCTCGGAAGGCGGCATCAGCTGCTGCCCGGCATAATACGTATCTCGCAGGAAGCTGTCCAGATGATCCAATCCCATGATGGACGTTTTGTTCGTTAAAGGGCTGTCTTGGTTTAAAATAGCGACGATCGCAGCTGGCGCAATGCCATGCTTGGTTAAAATATCGGCAACCGTTCCATGCAGGATCAATTGCTCTGTATGTCGATGATGATCGTATCCAAGTGTATTCTCGACGGCATGCGAAAAGGGCAAGTGCCCAATATCATGCAATAGTGCAGCAAGGCGAAGATGAAGATCGTTCGGGAAAAAATGGGCCATCAGGGACCACACGCCAATTGTGTGCTCTAACCTGGAGTGGGTCATTGGCGAGAATAGTGCCGATGCGCCAAAGTGGTGCAGAAACTTCAAGCGGCGGACCGGCTGCGATCTGAAAAGCTCGGCTTCAACCGGTTGGGCCTGTATATGCCACTGGTACAAAGGCTCCCAAATCATCCCACTCGAAAAAGTATGCTGTAGACTCAAAGCAGAGTTCCTCCTAGGCTGTGGAATCTGGGTGTATGTTACATTGCAGCGCATTAGCTATCATAGCATGAAACATAGAAAGTTTGCTATCATGCGCAATTGAAAAAGAAACTCCAAACAGAGCTTTGATCACACTGGGAAGTTAACTTTACTTGGAAATATTGCCATGAGACCCCTAATCTATGCCTTGTTGTTGCCGGTGCTGCGGGTTCCAATAGTAGGGCTGCTCGCCACGCAGTTTCCTATTAAAATGAAAACCTATTCCTTACAATAATTTCAATTGAACAATGCGAATTCAAGTGTTAATATAATATAACAAATATTGAGACTATTTGGTCAATTTGTATTCTTCTTCAATGAGCGGAATACGCGTTGCTACGTTTCGACAATTTAATACTTTAAAGCGTACCTCGAAAAAAGTGTATCCAAAAACCAGAAAAGAAAGGTTGCACAACATGACCAAAAAAGGGTTACCTCCCAAGCAAGGATTGTACGATCCTCAGTTCGAGCGCGACGCCTGCGGTATTGGCTTTGTAGCGAATATCAAAGGTGTTAAATCGCATGACATCGTCAAGCAAGCGCTGCGTGTGCTTTGCAATTTAGACCATCGCGGAGGTCAAGGCTGTGAGCAGAATACGGGAGACGGAGCAGGGATTTTAATGCAAATTCCCAATGCGTACCTGCAAGACGCTTGTGCTGCCGACAATATCAAGCTTCCTGCAGCTGGACAGTATGGTGTAGGGATGGTCTACTTGCCTCAGGATTTGGAGGCGCGTCAAGCATGTGAGAACATCATCGAGCGCATTGTCAGCGAGGAAGGTCAGCAATTCTTAGGCTGGCGAACCGTCCCAACGGATAACAGCTCACTGGGAGACTCAGCGAAGTCAGCGGAACCTTTCGTACGCCAAGTATTTATCGGACAAAGTGCCAACGTGACAAGCAATCTCGATTTTGAACGGAAATTATACATCATTCGCAGGATTTCTGAAAACGCTGTCAAAAATGCGCGAAGCGAGTCGCAATTTTATTATTCAAGTCTTTCCAGCAGAACGATTGTTTATAAAGGCATGCTGACGCCTGAGCAGGTAGATGCTTATTATCTTGAGCTTCAGGATGAGAAAGTGGATTCTGCGCTTGCGCTTGTTCACTCCAGGTTCAGTACGAATACATTCCCAAGTTGGGAGCGTGCGCATCCTTACCGCTATTTAATTCACAACGGGGAAATCAATACGCTTCGCGGGAATGTGAACTGGATGCATGCACGGCAGGCGATGTGCGATTCTGATTTATTTGGCGAGGATTTCAAACGGATTCTGCCTATTATTGATACAGATGGTTCCGACTCGCAAATGTTCGATAATACGCTTGAGTTCCTGATGCTTTCTGGACGCTCCCTGCCTCACGCCGCCATGATGATGGTTCCTGAGCCTTGGTCGAAGCATGAGACGATGGATGATGAGAAGAAAGCTTTCTACGAATATCACAGCACATTGATGGAGCCATGGGATGGACCTGCTGCGATTGCTTTCACGGACGGCAGTCAAATTGGGGCGATTCTTGACCGCAATGGCTTGCGTCCTTCACGTTACTATGTGACGACGGATGATTTCATCGTTCTGGCTTCGGAGGTTGGCGTTCTGGACATCGAGCCTGAGCGAATTCTGTACAAAAATCGGCTAAGACCAGGCCGCATGCTGCTCGTGGACACTGTCGAGGGCCGCATTGTGGCTGACGAAGAGATCAAAAGAAGCATAGCAGGAGAACAGCCTTACCGCGACTGGCTGAATGAGCATCTGGTGTCCCTGGAAGATCTGGAAGATGCGCCAATCGTGCTTGGATCGGATTATGACACCGTTCTTCAGCGTCAGCAGGCATTCGGGTACACCTTTGAGCAGCTGCGTAAAACACTGGAGCCGATGGGCAAAACGGGTGTGGATCCGATTGGTTCCATGGGTACGGATGCTCCGCTTGCTGTGCTTTCCGATCGTCCACAGCTGTTATATAACTATTTCAAACAATTGTTCGCACAGGTAACCAATCCACCCATCGATGCGAACTTTGAAGAAATTATTACGGCGCAAGGCACGACCATTGGGCCTGAGCGCAATTTGATTAACCCTGAACCGGAAAGCTGCCGTCAGATTCGTTTGAAGTCACCTTTTTTAACGAATGAAGAGCTGGCTAAGCTGCGTCATATTCAGCGTGAAGGCTTTAAAACCGTTACATTGCCTACCTTGTTCGAAGCTTCCAAAGGAACGGAAGGCTTGCAAAGCGCGATGCATGCTCTCTATGCAGCCGCTGATCAAGCGATTGCAGAAGGCGCTTCGCTGCTCATCCTTTCCGATCGTGGCGTAGACGAACGCAAAGCGCCGATTCCGGCACTGCTTGCCACTTCCGGGCTTCATCATCATCTGATTCGCGAAGGCACGCGCACGAAAGTCAGCTTGCTCGTTGAGTCCGGCGAACCTCGTGAAGTGCATCACTTCGCGCTGCTGCTTGGTTACGGGGCGGGTGCTATCAATCCGTACCTTGCATTGGAGACGCTAGATGATATGATCCGGCGAAATCAGCTTGTTGGTGTGAATAGCGAGAAAGCGACGTACAACTACATCAAGGCAGTAACGAAGGGCGTAGTTAAAGTTCTGGCGAAAATGGGCATCTCAACGATCCAAAGTTATCGTGGGGCGCAAATTTTCGAAGCGATTGGGCTTAGCCAAGAGCTTGTTGATACGTATTTTACTTGGACGCATACGCCAGTTGGCGGCATTGGCATTGATATCGTGGCCAAAGAAGCGCTAATGCGCCACAACCGTGCGTTCTCTGAACAAGAGGGGCGCGACAAGGTGCTTGATACCGGCGGTGATCTGCAGTGGCGCCGGGATGGGGAGGACCACCTCTACACGCCGGAGACGGTGCATGCTCTGCAATCAGCCGTACGCACGAACAGCTATGCGATGTATAAGAACTTCTCGAAGCTCATCAAACGGGAAGATGAGAAATATATGGCGCTGCGCGGGCTTCTAAGCTTCAAAGCAGGCCGCCAGCCGATCCCGATCGAAGAGGTGGAGCCGATCGAGTCCATCTTTAAGCGCTTCAAGACTGGAGCCATGTCCTATGGCTCCATCAGCAAAGAAGCGCATGAGACGATTGCGATTGCAATGAACCGCATCGGCGGGAAGAGCAATACCGGCGAGGGCGGCGAGCATCCGGAGCGTTTCACGCCGGATGCCAACGGCGATCTTCGCCGCAGCGCGATCAAGCAGGTAGCCTCCGGCCGCTTCGGCGTGACGAGCCACTATCTCGTCAATGCTGACGAGATCCAGATCAAGATGGCGCAGGGGGCGAAGCCTGGCGAGGGCGGTCAGCTTCCGGGAACCAAGGTGTACCCTTGGGTAGCCGAGGTTCGCGGTGTGACGCCAGGCGTAGGCTTGATTTCGCCGCCGCCGCATCATGATATTTATTCGATCGAGGATCTGGCTGAGCTGATCCACGATCTCAAGAATGCCAACCCACGGGCCCGGATCAGCGTGAAGCTGGTATCCGAAGTTGGGGTTGGCACGATCGCTGCCGGCGTAGCCAAAGGGAAAGCGGACGTTGTCCTCATCTCCGGCTACGACGGAGGAACGGGCGCGTCGCCGCAGACGAGTATTCGTCACGCGGGACTGCCGTGGGAGCTTGGTCTGGCGGAGACGCATCAGACGCTTGTGCTGAACAACCTGCGCAGCCGTATCGTCGTCGAAACGGACGGCAAGCTGATGACAGGGCGCGACGTTGTCGTAGCTGCGCTGCTTGGCGCCGAAGAGTTCGGCTTCGCGACAACGCCGCTGATTACGATCGGCTGCGTCATGATGCGCGTCTGCCATCTGGATACGTGCCCGGTTGGGGTTGCTACGCAAAATCCGGAGCTTCGCAAGAAATTTGCCGGGGACCCGCAGCATGTGGTCAACTTCATGACCTTCATCGCGCAAGATGTGCGTGAGATGATGGCAGAGCTTGGCTTCCGCACCATCGAAGAGATGGTCGGTCGCACAGATATTCTCGAGTCGAAGCAAGCCGTCGACCATTGGAAAGCCAAAGGCGTCGATTTAACGCCGCTGCTGCATCAACCGGGCATGGGCGAAGACGTAGGCCGCTTCTGCCAAATGCCGCAGGATCATGGCTTAGACCGCTCTTTGGACGTTACGAAGCTGCTCGAAATCTGCGAGCCGGCTATCGAACGCAAAGAGCATGTGCATGCGATCCTGCCGATTAGAAACGTGAATCGTGTTGTTGGCACGATTGTTGGCAGCGAAGTAACCCGCCGTCATGGTGTGGACGGCTTGCCGCACGATACGATTCGGCTGCACTTTAACGGCTCCGCCGGTCAAAGCTTTGGCGCATTCGTGCCCAAAGGCATTACGCTTTCATTAGAAGGCGACGCCAACGATTATGTGGGGAAAGGATTGTCCGGCGGCAAGCTGGCGATTTTCCCTTCCGGCAAGTCCAGTTTTGAACCAGAGAAGAACGTGATTATCGGAAATACCGCTTTCTATGGCGCAACAGACGGGGATGCTTACATTCGTGGTAGGGCAGGCGAGCGTTTCTGCGTAAGAAACAGCGGCGTGCGTGCTGTCGTCGAGGGGGTTGGTGATCACGGCTGTGAATATATGACGGGTGGCCGTGTTGTCGTACTTGGTCCTACAGGCCGCAACTTCGCCGCTGGGATGTCTGGCGGGATCGCCTACGTGCTTGATGAGTCAGGCGAGTTCGCCAGCAAAGTGAACCAAGAAATGGTGTATCTCGAGCAGGTTGAGGAAACGTTTGAAATGAACGAACTGAAAACGATGATTCAGCATCATGCTACATTTACGGATAGCAGCGTTGCCCACCGGGTTATTCAGCACTGGGATGAGTACGTTTGGAAGTTCGTGAAGGTAATACCGAAGGACTACAAACGGATGTTTGATGCCATCGAGCAAGTAAAACGATCTGGATTAAGCCAACAGGAAGCCATTATGGTCGCTTTTGAGGCAAATATGAAAGATGTTTCACGTGTCGGTGGAAACTAACAAATTAGCGTAGATGCTTACGAAGTAAGTATTGCTGAAGCAAAACTCTTAGGAGGAATTAATCCGTCATGGGTAAACCAACTGGTTTTATAGAACATCGTCGTGAGGTCGCGTCTGAAGCTTCCCCGCTGGTCCGAATCGGCCATTGGAAAGAGTTCGCGACGCCGCTGACAGAAGATAAATTGCAGACACAAGGCTCCAGATGTATGGACTGCGGGATTCCATTCTGCCACACGGGTTCGCTGATTAGCGGAATGGCGGCGGGCTGCCCGGTGAACAATTTGATTCCGGAATGGAATGATTTGGTCTACCGTGGGCAATGGCGGGAAGCGCTGGATCGTCTGCATAAGACGAACAACTTCCCTGAGTTTACCGGCCGGGTATGTCCGGCGCCGTGCGAGGGTTCTTGTACGGTAGGTTTGAAGGATACGCCGGTTACGATCAAAAGTATTGAGAAAGCGATCATCGATAAAGGCTTCGAGGAAGGCTGGATTACGCCGCAAACCCCAGAGGCTCGCACAGGTAAAAAGGTTGCAGTGGTCGGCTCGGGTCCATCCGGACTCGCGGCTGCTGCCCAGCTGAATAAAGCCGGACACTGGGTCACCGTATTTGAACGGGCAGATCGTGTGGGCGGACTGCTGATGTATGGTATTCCGAACATGAAGCTGGATAAGAAATACGTTCAGCGTCGTGTAGATCTGCTTGAAGCTGAAGGTGTGACGTTCATAACGAATGCTCATGTTGGTGTGAACTATCCGATCGAGAAGCTGCAAGAAGAGTTCGATGCCATCGTGCTTTGCGGCGGAGCAACCAAGGGCCGGGATCTTCCGATTGAAGGACGCGAGCTGAACGGGGTTCACTTGGCGATGGAATTCCTCGGCAAGAATACGAGAAGCTTGCTGGATTCTGAGCATGCGGACGGGGCTTATATTTCCGCTGAAGGCAAAGACGTTATTGTTATCGGCGGCGGGGACACGGGAACCGACTGCGTAGGCACCTCCTTGCGCCACAAGTGCAAGAGTGTCACGCAATTCGAGATTATGCCCAAATCGCCGGATACACGTCCAGCCAACAATCCTTGGCCGGAATGGCCCAAAGTCCACAAAGTGGACTACGGTCAACAGGAAGCCGCTGCCCTTCAGGGGGAAGATCCACGCACCTATTTGATCAACACGAAGAAATTCGTGGGTGATGAGCATGGCAACCTGAAAGAGCTGCACACCGTTCTAATTGAGTGGCAGAAAAACGAGAAGGGCCAGTTCGTGCCAGTTGAAGTACCTGGCAGCGAGAAAATCTACCCAGCTCAGCTGGTGCTCATCGCGATGGGGTTTACCGGACCGGAGAACACGGTGCTGGATCAGCTTGGCGTAGCCAAAGACGAGCGCTCCAATGCCAAAGCCGATTACGGCAAGTTTGCCACCAACGTAGAAGGTGTCTTCTCCGCTGGCGATATGCGTCGTGGGCAAAGCCTTGTTGTGTGGGCAATCAACGAAGGCCGCGCTGCGGCACGAGAAGTTGACCGCTACTTGATGGGATCGTCGAATTTACCATAGGAATCGAAAAAAATAAAGGAACCTCTCGGGGTTCTTTTATTTTTTTTGATCTCTTAGTGAGAATTGATCTATTTTTTAGGTAATTTTTACAATTCTTCGACATAATTCGACGGTTATTCCCAAATTTTGATTGTACAATACTTGTAAACTAAAAAGCACGTACTGTGTTTACAATTCAATAGCTCAACATGATTATCGAACAAGGGGTGAAGATTTGAAGTAGAAAGGAGATTCGAGCACCAGTGATATTTACCTTCATTGTACTATGGCTAATTGCCATTATTCTTATCATCAATAATCCTCATAATGAGTCAACTCGTTGGGCGGCTTTTGTAGCATTTTGTGGGGGCGCTGGTGGATTCGCGCGAGCATTAATCGAGGATTTTTCACCCGTTATATCGCTGCATCAGTTGATGGATACGGAACTCGAATCCATATTACATAGTATTTATAATATAGGATCGTTTATCAATACCTACGGCTTGCCTTATGGCTATCTAATATTTTGTCTTTGTTATTCGGAATTGTTTGGAAGAAGAAAAAAAGCAATTTTGAAAGCTATCATGTTTGGACCCGTCATCCTAATGTTCTATATTACTCCCCTGCTGCCTGAGATCATTCACAATTACCCCATCACCATCCTATGGGTAGCTCCCTACATACTTATTGGAAGTGGGTTGTTGATATTCAGTTATTATAAAGAAACGAATCCTCTTCTGAAAAAAAGCAGACTATTTACGAATCTAATCGCCCTCCCCCCCGTACTCTTTCAATTAGTATCCAATTACACCCTGCGTTTGTTCAGCTTTGACGAGGTATGGAGACTCAATGCAATAATGATGTTTTTCTTACTCGTACTGTTTATAGTTTTGATGATAAAATTCGATTTCTTTGGGGTGAAACTTAGATTTGAACGACGCAGAATAGACAGCACTCTGAAAGCAGTGACTTCTGGAACGAGTTTTCTCAACCATGCAATTAAGAATGAAGTTGGAAAAATCAGCATATTAGCCGAAAACATTCAGCATCTAACTTCCGATGTTAAAAACAAGGAAGTTAGCGACAATGTGTCTCATATTCTTGCGTCCGCGGATCATTTGCTAGAAATGATAAATCGCATTCAACACCAAATTCAGGATATTTTTTTGAGAAAAGAAAGAAATAACTTATCTGATCTTTTGCATGAATGTGTAGCCTTGAATCAAACACTTCTGAACAAAAAAAGGATCAACATCGAAGAGCATTATGCTCTTTCGAGGACAATTGAATATGACAGCTTTCATTTGAAGGAAGTCATCAATAATTTGTTAGCAAATGCAATTGATGCAATGAATTCTGGTGGACTGATGAGAGTTGAAGCTTTTGAATTAAGAAATCAGGTATATATCCTAGTTAAGGATAGTGGAATAGGCATCTCTAAAAGCCACCTTGAACATATTTTCGATCCATTTTTCACCACTAAAATGAATAAGAATAATTTTGGACTAGGATTATCTTATTGCTTTAATGTCATTCGCAAACACGGTGGGAAGATTGAAGTATTCAGTGAACTTGAAAAAGGGACAACAGTGAAGGTAAGCCTTCCTGTATCTTAATATTTTGAATGCAAGAAAAGGGGAAATCATGGCAAGTCTGAAAATTTTAATTGTGGAAGATGATCCAATATGGCTCATGTGCATCTCTGATTATTTGGAGAGAGAGACTGATATGAAGGGGTGTCACAGAGCTTCTAGCAAAGAAGAAGCCATTCAAATATGCAGGGAAGTATGTCCTGATGTTGTTCTTATGGATATTCATCTTTCTGATGGAAAGTTTGACGGTATTGATGCCGTGTTTGAAATAAAAACGATCATGGAAACGAAGATTATTATGCTCACTTCTTTTACTGAAAAAGAAATGATTATAAATTCATTCGCCGCTGGTGCAGTGAACTATGTGGCAAAGAGTGATTACAAAAAATTGCCAAGCGTAATTAGAGCTGCGATGTGTGAGATAACGCCAATTCAAACCTTGATGAGTGATTATTTGCGATTGAGGAAGGAAGAGCAACTAGCGGCGCTTACTCATGCTGAAAAAGAGGTTTTCGGACTTATCGAACAAGGGTTCACACAGTCTCAAATTGAAAAAAAGCTCTATAAATCGGGCAGCACGATAAAGAATCAAGTCAACCGAATTTTGAAGAAGTTTAATGTGCGCAGTTCTAAGGAAGCTATTGAAAAGGTAAAGAGTAGAAGGTTTTTTGAATAAGTAACCTTTTCAATTCAATAGGTACTATAAAATTTGGAACTACTGGATTTAATGAGGTGAAAGTATACTGTAGTAAAGTTTATTTGAAGGCACGTAATGAATGTGCAGTTTACAGGAGGGGCTTTATGGGTAAGAGGGGTTGGGCTTTGATAATTGTAGGTGCTCTGCTAATAGTTATGGTTCTTATTCTGGTTTTTAAAACAAAAGATTGGAATGAAGCGGTTAGTTCGGAAAAGAACAAATGGCAAGAAGAAGTTATCTCAGGCAAGGGGAAAAATAAGCTTGTTCAATTAGATGTGGAGGGTGTTATTGCTGGAAAGCCTAGTTTTTCTAGCAGCTTCAGTACTGGTGCTTTTCTCTCCCAATTAGATCAAGTTAGCAAAGATCCCAACGTAAAGGCACTGGTAATAAGAGTTGATAGTCCTGGAGGCGAAGTGGTTGCATCGGATGAAATTCACCAGCGCATAGAGCATGTGAAGAAAGCTGGGAAAACCGTAGTTATCAGCATGGGAGCCGTAGCCGCTTCCGGAGGATATTATATATCCGCGCCAGCGGATTATATTTTTGCCAATCGATCAACGCTTACAGGAAGTCTTGGCGTTATCTTTGCGCTGCCTAATTATGAGAAAACTGCAGAGTTGCTCGGGTATAAGCAAAACATTATCAAAAGCGGCGAATTTAAGGACATTGGAAGTCCTCTTCGTGAGTTAACATCAAAGGAAAAGGATATCTTTCAATCTTTGGTAAATGAGAGCTACCAACAATTCGTATCGGTTATTGAAAAAGGTCGCAAATTATCTCGTGAAGAGGTCTTGAAAGTGGCAGATGGGCGAATATATTCGGGTCAACAAGCTAAAACATTGGGGCTTATTGATGAATTTGGTACATTGGAAGATGCGAGGGAGTATGCGAAACAAAAGTTAGGATTGGAAGATGTGAAAGTTATTAAATATTCGCAGAAGTTATCTTTGTTCTCTGTGTTGGACGGGCTTAGCCAAAAGATGAAGTCTCCAGCGGCACAGGTGATGGAGCAGATACTGCCGGCTGCATCTACTGCGGGACCCCGCTTGTTATATTTATTTCAACCATAATAGAGGAGGAAGTAATATGGAACACAACATAGAAGTAAATCAAGGTAAGGATGGAAGCGTGAGTTCAGAAATTAGGACCAACACGGAGCTGCAGTATGCGGGCTTTTGGATTCGTTTTGTGGCGGTTTTAATAGATGGGATTGCAATTCAGGCTGTCTTTCTAATTCTTAGCTTTATTACGAATTCAAGTCCGTTAAAGCCTTCTTTAGGCATGTCTGTACTGCAGTACGCGATTAGCTGGTCTTATTCTGTCATCTTGACAGTTCTTCTTGGTCAAACACTCGGGAAGATGATAATGGGAATTCGCGTCGTACGTAAAGATGGATTACCCAATACGTGGGCTTCCATATTGTTGCGAGAAATTATAGGGAAGATAGTTTCGGCGATCATTCTTTGTATTGGTTACATCATGGCTGGAATTGATTCGGAGAAACGCGCCTTGCATGATCGAATGGCTGGAACACGGGTTGTAAGGAAATAGGGCATGTTTGAGAGAAATTCACTACTAGGTGATCTTCTGATAATTTTATTTATTTTGCTAACAGTGTTTAACATTTATAAGTTAGGATCATATTTCGGAAAAGTACTATTTTACATAGCACACTAAAACTTCAGAATTTCAATATAATAAAATTCCGAGGAATTATCTGTCTCTATAAGTATTATAATATGCTGCTTAGGCGTTTCATCTACATACAACAACAGGACAATCATGGTGTATCAGTTGAATGTGTATGATGAATAAACGTGAACATTTCCCGAACTTCATGTACAATAAGATGAAGAAGCAGATTAGGTTCAGCTGCATGATGTACGGGAATGGAGGAAGCACATGAAGAAAGAAGAAGAAGATCTCATTACGCCAGCGGAACTACATGCCCTGCTAGCTGAGAATGGGGAGCATTCCGAAGAGTTTGAGTTCAATGAACCGATCGGGGCACAGCATCTGACTTCTTTGCAAAAAGCAGTTGTGCTTCTTTCCAAGCAGGTAGAGGAGCTTCAGCTGCAGCTTCATGAGCATTTTGAACTCCAGAGCAGGCAGCAGGAGCAGTTTCTGCGGCAATTCAAGCACCAGCTCGAGAACAAGCTCCATGAGGATTTGATCCGCACCATTGTGGTACAACAGCAGTCCGCGATTCAAGAAGAGAACCTGGTGGAAGAGGATTCCTCCGAGCTCTCTTTGGAAGTTATAAAATCAGAGGAACAAGCCGTCGTTGAGGACACGCAGCCAACCTACTCCAGAGTGCGGAGCTACAGCAAAATTCGAAAGAGAAAGAAAGGGTTTCTGGAGAAACTCTTCGAGTAATAGCATCCGATAAAGCCTGCAAATATGCATGCTTTTCGTCATGGGAATAAGCAAAATGGAGAAAAGCCTGAGATTATGCATCTTTTGGAGACCTTTTTTCCATTTACGGATGGAAAAGCTCAGAAAGCCTGCATAATCGCAGGCTTTCTCTTTTTTTTCACGATTTCATCAAAAAAGCCTGCATTTTCGCAGGCTCTTCAAAATTGATGAGCCACGAATGGGCCCAAAATGCCGTAGCTCAAACAATTGATGCTAATATTGTCAACGGTTTGACGGAGCTATCGTTTGCTCCACAGGCGAATGCGACCAGAGCGCAAGCGACTGTGATGATGAAAAGATTTTTTCTGTTCGCAGTGCCGGCAATGCACGAATCTACAACATCCCTTCCTCGTGCGCTTTCTTCGAAGCCTGCACACGATCGCGGACATCCATTTTGGAGTAGATGCTGGAAATGTAGTTTTTCACGGTGCCTTCGGATAAATATAGTTTTTCGGCGATTTCCTTATTGTTCAGGCCATCGGCGATGCAGTGCAGCACTTGAACTTCGCGATCGCTCAGCCCATAAGCATCAGTTCGGGCAGGCTCATCGGAAGCGGGCTTGGTGCCAGCATCTTGTGCGGTTCCATCGGCAGCGCCTCTTGCTTGCTGAACGAGCATTTTGGCGATATCCTGTGGGATGAGTGTACCGCCTTGATGCACCCATTTGATCCCAGCGGCGAGATCCTTGGGGTGAATGGCTTTGAGCAGATAGCCTTCGGCTCCTGCGCCAAGGGCATCAACGACATAGCTGATTTCCTGAAACGTCGTCAGGATGATAACACGAATATGAGGCCATGCAATTTTGATTTGTTTGGTTGCCTCTACACCGTCCATGACGGGCATGTGAATGTCCATCAGCACAACGTCAGGCTGCTGCTCTTCACACTGTTTTAAAGCAACGTGTCCGTTCTCGGCCAAGCCTACGACTTGAATATCCGGGTCCATATCGAGTACAATGTGCAAGCTTTCTCTAATTAAATCCTGATCATCGACCAGAAGCAGTTTGAGCGGGCTAGGGTTCATGCTTGGCGCCTCCTAAGGTTAATGGCATTCTAGGTGTTGTTGGGGACTCTCGCCTGAAGGAGATGCGGCCCCTTACCTGTTCCACCTAAAATTTCTGGTCAATGGTCATACAGACGGCTCTGTAATGTGACAATCATCCATATTGTAACATGAGGAACTCCTAACCGGAAATCAATTAGAAGGAAGGTACCCGTTTGGCAGGTATGGCGCAATGAACGATGGTGCCCTGACTTAAGGAAGAACTTACCTGAAGGTTCCCTTGCAGAGCGGATATACGTTCTTGCATAGCATTGATCCCAAAGCCCACTTTCAGGTGCTCGGAGCCAACGCCATCATCTTCGATGCGTATACTGACCTGCTCATCGGTGTAGGTGAGTTGAATTTCTACGGAAGCAGCACGGCCATGTCGTTTGGCATTGGTGAGCGACTCCTGCAAGCAGCGAATAAGGGTGAGCTTGGTTTGTTTGGGAATATCGTATTCGTCACCAACAGTCGTAAACTTGATTTGAGTTCCCGTATGAAGGGCGAATTCATTGGCAAGCCGGGTTAATTGCTGGGAAAGCAGCATATCGCCTTCTTTGGGCACCATTTGATGAATGCTGCGGCGCACTTCTTCAAGTCCGTTGCGGGTTACACTGCGCAGGACATCAAGCTTTTCCTTGGCCTTCTCGGGCACGGTTTCAATCAAATAGGAAACGGCGTCCATTCCCATAATGACGGAAGTAAAAGTGTGACCAACGGTATCGTGCAATTCTCTGGCCACCCGATTGCGTTCTTCCAGCAGCGTTAATTGCTCGATTTGGTTGGCATACTGCTCTAGGGCATTATTTTGCTCATGAATAAGTAAGTATTGCCGTTGATTTTCAGCTAGGAGTTTTTCGGTTTTCTCATTCGAGGTCACCACGCGCTGCAAGCTAAGACCAATGGCAAAGAAAAGTACCGCATTGAGAATAATGCTGAATAATTGGCCAATTCCCATCCCATTGTGTAGGATGAAATAGTAGACCACAGGCATAGCTACCATGAACACGGGAGCGGTCCACCAAGCATTTTTTCGATCGGTAAGGAATCCAATCACCATTAATGGGCAATTAATAGTAAGATAAGCATCCTCTTGCATCCAGGATAGGTAGATTTGCAGAGGAATGCCTGTTAGAAGTACGGCGATGGGATAGCAAGTAGAATGAATGTAATTGGGTCTCCAGAATAGAAAGGGAACCCCATAAGAAAGGAGAATGGCTGCTATTGTCAGCACGGTGGATACGAGCTCATGCTCAAACATATGCAGAAGCGCATAGAGCAAGCCTAGCAGCACAGAGCCGGTCAAAACAATAAATAACGACCACTCGACACCATGCCACGGTCTTCTTTGAATCATAAAAGGACTCCTTTGCACGAGATCTGATGAGATTATTGTACATAAAATTTTGGGAAAACCATAGTGAGAGCAGTCATAATAATAAGTCGCCTTGCGGTATGACTAGGTATGACTTTGTATAGAAGAGAGGAGTGAAGATGATGTCAGTCACATCGGCAGATAATACCCCTATTGTTCAAATTGATCAGATTACGAAGCGGATCGGGTCAAAAACGATTATTGATAAATTGAGTTTTGTGGTACCTCGGGGTGAGGTTTTTGGATTCCTGGGTCCAAACGGTGCGGGTAAAACGACGACCATCCGAATGATGGTGGGACTCATGTCGATCACGGAAGGGGATATTCGGATTGGAGGCTACTCGATTCGCACCCATTTTGAACAAGCGATTCGTCACGTCGGAGCTATTGTAGAAAATCCCGAAATGTATAAATTTATGAGTGGTTATCATAATCTGGTTCATTATGCGAGAATGTTTCCAGGCATCGGGAAAGACCGTATTCAAGAGGTTATTGATCTCGTAGGGATGGAAAATAGGATTCATGACAAGGTGAAAACCTACTCGCTGGGCATGCGTCAAAGGCTGGGAATTGCGCAAGCTTTGCTGCATAAGCCAGATGTTCTAATTTTGGATGAGCCTACGAATGGCTTGGACCCTGCGGGTATTCGCGAGCTGCGTGACCATTTGCGCCAGCTTACGAGGGAAGAAGGGATATCGGTCATCGTATCCAGCCATTTGCTAGCCGAAATGGAGCTGATGTGCGACCGTGTCGCTATTATTCAGAATGGGAAGCTGGTGGACGTCAGGCTGATCAAAGAGCTTGTAGACGACGGCGGAAAGCAGCGGGTTGCTTTTGAGGTAGCTTCTATCGATCAAGCTCTGGCGCTGACGGCAGGGCATTCAGCAGCAGCCGAAGTTGCGGGGAATGACCTCATTCTGATCCTGGATAAACAGGAAACAGCAGCATGGAATAAACGCTTTGTAGAGGCGGGGATTAGCGTATACAGTATTCGCACCACAACGAAATCACTGGAAGATCAATTCTTAGAAATGACGGGAAGTGATCCGATTGCTTAATTTAATTCAAAATGAACAAATGAAAATTTATCGCAGGCTGCGCACTTGGATTCTAGGCGTATTGCTAATCGTCATCGTTGTGATGGCCTCTCTACTCTCTCATTCAAGCAGCGATGCCAATGACAAATGGAAAACCAGAGCTGCTGAAACAATTGAACATAATACCAAAGAGTTGGAGAATCCCGATATCCCCGCCAAATTCAAACAGGCAATGAAAGATGAAATCGCGACTCAGCAGTACATGCTGGATCATAATTATCCGCCTGCCGACCATACGCTTTGGGGTGGGGTCTTGGGTGCTTCGAGCCTCATCTTGGTGGTTACTCTATTTACCGTTATTATTGCGGGGGATATGGTCGCAGGCGAGTTCACTTGGGGGACCATCAAGCTGCTGCTGATACGGCCTGCGAGCCGAGCGAAGATTCTGCTGGCAAAATATGTGGCAACGCTGCTTTTTGCAGCAACCCTGCTTATCGTGTTGTTTCTTAGCGCGCTGATTGCGAATGGCTTCCTCTATGGTTTTGAGAGTTTGAACCTTCCGCATCTAGCCGTCAATTCGGCTGGACAAGTACAAGAGAAAAGCATGCTGATGTTCGTCTTCGCGACGTACGGATTGAAGCTGATTGAGCTTGTCATGATCGTAACGCTGGCTTTCATGATATCGACGGTATTCCGCAGTTCATCACTGGCGATAGGCCTCAGCATTTTCATTATGTTTGCTGGACAACTAATAACGATGCTGCTGATGCGCTACAGCTGGGGCAAATATTTCTTGTTCGCCAATACCGACCTTACACCTTATCTGGAGGAACAACCGGTTGCTGAAGGTATGACAATGGGCTTCTCCATTACGGTGCTGATCTGCTACTTCGTGCTGTTCAATGCCCTCACTTGGGTGATATTCCGTAAACGCGATGTCGCGGCTTAACAGGCTCGCAGAGTTTTTTCGATCATGAAACATATACAAAAAAGGGGCAGCCCACTAGTAGTTAATCTACTTGAGGCTGTCCCTTTTTTAATGTTATTTACTTCAAAATATAGGATTGAATCGTCACAGGAACTTCCTCCAGCGATTTGAGCTGGTAGAATGCACCTCGAGGAGCGACGTCAATTGCTCCGGTGTTATATTCCCAATCCTTGTGGGCGGGAATATGGATGGAGTGAATGCCTGCGTGCAGCGCCGGCAGGACGTCTGTTTTGACGGAGTTGCCGATCATCCAGGTGTGATTGCGGTCAAAACGCTGCTCCTGCAGCATCGTTTCCATGAATTCCTTCGTTTTGTGCACAGTGACAAAGATGCGATCTTCAAAATAGGTATCTAGACTCAGATCCTTCACTTTTTTCATTTGGATAGAGGCATCGCCTCCCGTATACAGAAATAAGCGATGACCGGCGTGCTTCAGCTGATCCAGCGTTTCATTCATAAGCGGATAAGGTTCCGCTGTATATTCGTAGACCGTATGGCCTAATTGCATGAGCCACGACTCTTCTTTGGCGCTAGTTGGACGGTTATATTTCTCTGCGAACCAGTGGTACGTTTCAACGAAAGATTGGGGGAAACGATCCGGCATAAAACCATGGATTTGAATGCCGGCGAGATCAATTTGGAGCTGCTTTTGCTTGATATCCTGCGCTTGAAGCCCATGACCGGAATACCAAGTGAGCATGAGATCGACGAACTGATCAATAACGAAGTCGAAATATTTATTGCAATGTATCAAAGTATCATCCAGATCAAAAAGTATCGCTTGTTCTCTCATAGGGCAAGTCTCCTGCATAGTTAAAAATGAATTTCCAACTATTATACCACGCCTGGGAAACAACTCCTAGGGCGGGGGCTTGCTTACATCGCAACTGTGTTGCCTTTAAATGCGCCATTGGCTGCGGAAGCAGGCTTGATCCCGTTCTCTTGATCGCCGTTTTGGAGTGGGGCAGCTGTCACTGTTTTCGTCTCCATTTTGCTGTTTCCTTGGAAAAGTCCGCCTTCTTCGATGATGAAGGAAGCTGCGTTGATGTTGCCATGGAGTGATCCTGTCGCGGTTATCGTCAGCTTGCCCTTGGTGGTGACATTGCCTTGAACATTGCCTGCAAGAACAACATCTCTAGCTGAAATATTCGATTTCACGATGCCGCGCTCGCCGATAATAACGTCTCCGGCGCAATCTATATCGCCCGTGATGCCACCCTCAATGCGAAGGCTGGCTTCTGATTTAATGCGGCCTTCGAAGGTGGTTCCTTCACCGATCAAGGTATCGGTCGTATTCGGATTCATTAAGTTTTTTTTGTTTTTAAACATGTGATTATTCATCCTTTCGCATCGCTTTGAGATATGGTTTGGGGTCAATGCTTTCTCCATTTTTGAGTACTTCATAGTGTAGATGAGGACCTGTGCTGCGGCCGGTAGAGCCGACAAGTCCGATTTGATTTCCTTTTACAATGGTATCGCCTTTGTTCACCAAAATTTTATTTAAATGCATATACCAGGTACGGAGTCCCTTGGAATGCTCGATGACGATATTGTTGCCGTGATAAATATCGGTACCTGTGCTGACGACCTTTCCGTCCGCCGTTGCATAAACCGGGTCGTTCGCTTTAGCACCAAAATCGATGCCGGAATGAAAGCTTGGACGATGGGTGAACGGATCTGTGCGGTAACCAAACGTCGAGGTCACAAGCTTCGTTGTTGTGGGCCATAAGGTTGGGGTGATTTGGAGCAAATGCTGCTTGTCCGCCACCTTTTGTTTGGTTTCCGTTAAACTGGTTTGCAGTTCCTTTACTTCACTGTTGAGAGCGGTAAAAGAGGCAAGCGTTCTCTCGCCGAGCTCGATAATGTCTTCCTGTGTGGCTGGATTAGGGCCGCCGCCTATTCCGCTTACCGCATTCAGAGCGGTTTCATCCGGAGGTCCGCCTATAGCCCCAGACTCACTGCTAGCAACGGCTTTGCCTGTTGTATTCACGTCGAGACCTGCAATGGTCTTAAGATCATTTTCGAACTTTTTCATTTCTTCGACTTGCGTTTTCATTTGCTCGGCTTGCTGAGAAAGTTGGATCACTTCATTTTGGAGCTGCTCGATCGTCTTGTCTTTGGAAGTGAGCGTTGCGCTCCATTGTTGATTGGCTCCAGTGAGTTTGGATTGCAGCTCGCTGGCTTGTTTCAGGGTATGTGAATGCACAACATAGGTAATCGTCGTAATCAGCAGCAGCAGCGCAAAGCATGCTGCGGCAATGTAAGCAAATAAATGGGGAATTCGAAACCTGACGACCGATTGATTGGCATCTGGTATGATCACCAGCGTCAGCTTTTTGGCTTTCCATTTGAGCTTCATAAAGGCTTACTTATCTCCTGTCATGGTTGAATTTGGCAAAGTTCATCTACAACATTCGTCATTATGTGATAAAAACCTTCCTTATACCTACTAGTCCTAGTTAAAATGAGTCGAAAGTAGGAAGGAATCCTGTCGGATATAATCGAATCTACTTAACATATACAGGAAATCGCAGATTCGGAGTGGAGGCATGCATGATTAAGCTTGCAGGAATTGATATTGGGAACGATAGTATTAAGTTGGTGTTAGATGGGTCTAGAGAACCGTTAGTCATTCCGAATATTATTGCCCCTGGGTACGAAAGACATATTTTGCAAGAAGAAGATTCTCCTTGGAAAGCATTGGATGTTATGATTTACAGCCCTTCTTTATCCCAAAGAAATCAGCGTTATTTCGTCGGACAGCTGGCTTTGGAGCATGAAGACAACCTCGAGCTTGAAGATACAGATAATAAGGCGATTTCTGATCAGTCCTTAATCGTGGCGCTTACGGCGCTGGCTTATCAAGGTCTGGCAGGTCAAGCTTTTAACACGGGATATGGCAGCATGGACGAAGTGGAGTACACGTTAGGAACCGGTCTGCCGGTACGGGCATTCGCCAAGTACAGTCAGCAATTCGAGCAAAGGCTTCTCGGTGAGCATGAAGTGACCTTCTTGTCCACGCCTCATTTCCATAACCGCAAAATCAAAGTATCCATTCGCAAAGTGGCTGTCTCGATTGAAGGTGCTGCCGCTATGTTCCATCTAGCTACGCACGACAGCTTGCTGGTCAAGGATGAAGAGATTTACAACGGCTGCATCGGCGTTTGTGAAATCGGTGCGCTGACAACAGATTTTCCGGTTATCAAACGGATGGCGATTGACAATCATTTCAGTCATGGTGAGCAAATTGGCATTGCCACGTATCTGGATGCGGTCATTCGCGACGTCGAAGATGCCTACGGATATGTATTCCCAAGCCGGGCCAAGCTGGTGCAACGGATCAAGAATCGGGAATTCGCGATTCAACTGCTGGGAGAAGGTCAAGTCGACATTCGTCCCATCGTTGATCAACATTTCCGCCGCGCCGCTTTGCGCATGATCGAGATGATTAGGAAACGCTGGCGCAAATACCCGGATATTCAATGCTTCTATGTAATTGGTGGAGGCGCGTCTGCGTTGAAGCCTTATATTCAAGAAGCGGCAGGTTCACTGAAACTGCGTTTTGCGGGCGAAAGCGAATTCCTGAATATGTATGGCTATCTGAAAGTAGCCAAAAGCAGACTAAGTCAGACTGTGTCTGTCTAACTTCCAACTTATTATGGCACCTGTCCAATGACGGGTGCTTTTTGCATTCCTATGCAAACCTGACATTCGGTCATCATTTGCCGGCTTCAGCTTGCTTCAGTAGACTCACCTCCATATAAGTTGTCAAACTGGTTAGAAATAAACCACAGGCAAAACCAATTGCGCAGATCGTTCCGATTGCAGGGTGGTATTTGCTGAACATTAGCCCGAACAGCAGGCAAACAGCAGAGAAAATCATTAATGCATTGCCGCTCCAAAGCCATTGCCGATAAGAGAGACGCTGGCTAAGTTTAGGCACCTTTTGCGTTGGCTTCGTTACTGGGTTTGTATCCTCTGCTGAAGTGGAGACTTTAGCTGGGTTATGACGCTGCTTTCTAAGAGAAGCCAACAGCAGCAGGCCGATTACCAAAGGCTGGTAAGCGAGTACGATGATCGGCGAACAGTAGTTGGAGAAGTCCAGCAGCTCCGTTGAGCTTTTGAAAGATAAGTAAGTGGTGAGTGCCATGAGCAGAGAGACAGGCTTATTGATTGTCGGGTAGTTGCGCTTATTTAGCAGAGAACTGATGCCTAAGAGAAGCGCCATATAAATGGCGATAATTTTGCATGTGACCGTTGGGTACCAAACCATGAGCATAATGATATCAACCCGATCGAGAAAGTCGGTGACATGGATCATTTGTACTAAATTGTAAGTGGGGTAGATGAAATTACCCGGCATTTTGGGTCCAAGAACGACGAGTATGGCAAAAATGAGATAGGTGAGCAGAAATATCCCGAGCAATGAGCCATGGCGTATGGACGAGCGGACTTGATTGGCGTTGTACATCATATGAAGAAATGCGCCAAGGATGAAGATATCGCCGGCGCTGCCGATGGTCAGCAAACTGCTTGTAGCTACGTGCTGCAAGGGCATGGTCATGGCAGGCGTCACAAGCCGGAAATAAAATTCATTGGACAGCAGCAGCGGCATGATCAAGATGGTAATGACAAAAAGCGGATAGAACAGGTCGTTCACACGTGCTATGACTTCTACACTGCTTTTGCCGAAATAAATGAGCAGGAAACAGGTAAGCAAGATTAATACTTCTAAGGGCGTGTTATGCAGCAGCAGAGTAGAGCTGAACCTCGATACCGCCGAGATGTCCCGGGTTACAATTTGCCAAAAGTGAAACAAGATCATGAGATTGATGATGGTTCCACCCCACTGGCCCAACAGCTCCTTGGAGATTTCAAATATATTTCTTTCAGGAAATGTTTTGGTTAAATAACCAAAGAAGCTGGCCACTCCGAAGACATAAAACACGGATAACAAGTAACTGTACCAAGCATCCATTTGGCTGATGCGGATTAGTACATTTTGCAAGGTAAGAATGCCTCCGCTTGTGATAACGGAAGAAGCTATCCAGGAAAGCTGACGCTGATTGATCACTTGTTTTCTATCCATGGGGAATGTCGCCTCTTTCCTTAGATGCCCATAATTCTAATGAACCAGGGAGAAACCGTATGAATAAAGAAGCGGGAAGGCATCAGGATAGGCCAATGCATGTATTTGCTGACGAACAGAACGACGCTTAGCAGCATAAAGACCCCGTAGGTCATCGTTACACTTTTCTTTTCTTGCTTTAGCATCCTGCGATCGATCAGTAAGGAAGCTACGAAGGTGAAAACAAAACTGAGCATGAAAATGCTATTCATGAGGTCATCTTACATCCCTTCTTTAATCACATTTTGGTTAATCAAACCGGTATCGGGTATGGAAGCATGAACGGTAATCGAAAATTCAGCTTCTTTAAAAAGCTCCTCCCATTTGGCTTCAAGCTGATTTCTCCAAACATTGGGCTGACTCCGCCATACGATTAAACCAAGCTGCGCGGAATCTGTTCCTTCTTTTTGCATTTGCTTAATGGCGTCTTGGATAGACAGCTTGACTTGCTCTGCGAATTTCCGCTCCACCTTGTGGAGGATTTCGGCTTTGTTAAGATCCAAATTGGCGTGATCCTCTCGAACGATTCCGATGGCATCCACAACGATCTGGAAAGTCACTTGATCGCCTTTCAGCTTGGGCATGATATGCGTGTGCCCATTCGTTACCTGAATGGAGATGTCTTTATCCTGCTCTACCGTGAAAGTCAGCAAATGTTCTTTCACTTGATTTTTTAGCCACAAAAGCCCATTAGCCTCCTGTTTGCGGTAGATGCCAACCAAACGATCACCCTTGAATTGACCATAGCCGATCATTTGCATCTCATGGGAAGGCTCTTTGGCGGCTTGTCCTTCCTTGGGTTCGAAATAGCTTAAAATAGGATCGCTGCCAAAGCTCAATGCCATGCCAATATCTTTGGTCGAAGTTCCGATAGCTTGGTCTGATTTCGTTAACTCCCGAATGACTTCAGCTGGAAATCGTTCGAATTTCGGCTCCGTATTGAGCAGATCATATCCCTTGCCCTTGGTGACTACGAGGAAGGCAGTCATCCGGCTTTCCGGAGAACGGGGGACCGAATCGAACAAGATGCCGATGCCTTTCTTGGCAAATTTCTCACCAATCACGATGGTTCGCCGATGAGAAAGGAAGATACGACGAGACATGCGCATCTGCAGCCTACTGCTCGCTTCGCGCAGTGTGGTCCCAACTTCGGAGTCAATATAATAGCTTTTGCCTCCTGACGTCCCGCCCCCGCCTCCGCTAGCTCCGCCCATGGAGCCGGGAAGGGGAAGCATATAAGAAAGCCGATACTTGCCGTCATCTTCAATATCCACGGATGACGTGAGGATGAATGCAATGTCATTCGTTTCTGTTCGATCCCAGCATCCGGTCAGGCACACGCTCATTAGGGTTATGGTTAAGGCGAGCGGCAGCTGATGTTTAAGACTTCCCATTCTGCTGGCCCTCCTCGCTGGCTTTGTGCTCATGAATAATGGAGCTGCCGTCTAAGCCTCCATCCTTCTTGATCTGTTGAGGGAGCTTATTATCCATCCGCTGCACGTCTTGAGTGTCCATGAATTCGGGACGCTTCTCCATTTGCCACCATGGAGCTCTTATGAAAACATCTTTCATATCTCCTGCTGACAGCGGTCCGAGCGGTGATAGATAAGGCACTCCGAAGGAGCGCAAATTCGCCATATGTCCAAGCAAGATCATCAAGGAGAAAAAGATGCCATAGAAGCCAAACAGTGAACCTGCCAACAGAATTGGAAAACGGAGCATCCGAACGGCAATCGCCCCATTAAAGCGTGGGATTGTGAAAGAAGCGATACCCGTAATGGATACGACGATAACCATCGGTGCAGAAACAATCCCCGCTTGTACAGCCGCTTGACCAACGACAAGGGCGCCAAGGATGGAAACGGCGGACCCCACAGCTTTGGGAAGTCTAATGCCAGCTTCTCGCAGCGCTTCGAAGGTGATTTCCATAATGAAGGCTTCGACCGCGGCAGGAAATGGAATGGCTTCTCTTGAGGCGGCAACGCTTAGCATCAAGGTCGTCGGCAGCAGATCTTGATGGTACGTAGTGATCGCTACGTATAAGGCGGGCGTCGTTAGCGATAGAAATAGGAAGACGTAACGAAGCATGCGCAGCAGAGTCCCGATTTGAAACCGTTCATAGTAATCTTCGCTCGTTTGCATGATTTGTATAAACACGAACGGGACAACGAGCGCAAATGGGGTGCCGTCCGTCAGGATGGCGACCCGCCCTTGCAGCAGCGCACCAGCAACAACGTCGGGACGTTCGGTATATTGCATTTGCGGGAAAGGAGAGAAAGCATTGTCCTGAATCAGCTCTTCAATCATGCCGGATTCCAGAATGGCATCGATCTTGATGAGTTCAATCCGCTTGACCACTTCTTCAATCAAGGAGGGCATTGCCAGGTCGTCGAGATAACAAATGACGAGATTGGTGTTGCTCTCTTTGCCGACGCTCATGGACTTCATCTTCAGGCGAGGCGTCTTCAGCTTGCGGCGGATCATCGAGGTGTTCGTGCGAATGCTTTCCACGAACCCTTCCTTCGGTCCGCGCACAACGGTTTCCGTCTCCGGCTCGCCGACGGAGCGTTTTTCTGTTCCGCGGATGCCGAGCAGGATCGCTTTGGCGTTGCCTTCCACAAGCAGGGCGGCATCGCCGCCCAGAACGGATACGAGCAGATCTCCATAGTTATCGGAGATCTGCGTTTGCGATACAGGCAGTATCGTGTTAGCGATACGCTCAATGGCGGTTTCACCGCCGCCCAGAAGCATCAACGATTTCATAGTATCGTTGAGCAGCTGGGTGTTCGTCAGTCCGTCAACGAAGAGCAGCAGCGCCGGGATATTCGGCTCGATCTGAAATTCCCGAACGACGACGTCGGAGCAGTCTTGAAACATGGCTTTAATGAACTCATGGTTTTCATCGAGCAGGAGTGATAATTTCGTTTTTTTCAATTCTTCAATGAACTGATAGTCTAACGAGTCACGAAGAGAAGAGGATTCTCCAGTCTCATCGGGCTTGTCTGATGTGCGTTTACGCAGGATATTTTTCATCAATTGTTGGGATGTTTTGACCATGCGATGGGCACCTCCTGCCGGGTAGCGGATGAAGATCATAGGAATGCGTTTATTATTTTTCTCGAAATGAAGGATTTTATTACGAAAGTTGGAAAATTTTAATTATTCGCCTCAGGCATAGCCCTTGAATCAAGCGAAAGGTATAGATGGGAAGCCCTTGGCAAAAGCTATCTGGACAAGGAATTTGCTGGTTTTTTGGGCAGATGGATGGAGGGATGAAGGGTTATGGTGTGGGTTGTCATTATACTTATGCTTTTCATCTTTCAAACTGCGACAATTCTGATCGGTGAGTACAAACGACCGGCGAAGACGGTAGCATGGCTGCTCGTCCTGTTTATTTTTCCAATTATCGGCTTCATCATGTATTACTTTATGGCGAAGGAATATTCGCAGCGTAAAATGGTACGCCGCAAAGGGCGCCGCAAAATGTCCGAGATGAAGCATCAATGGATGGGTTCTAATGGTTCTGATGCGGTGTTTGGCAAGGGGAAATATGAGCTGTTTGAGGATACGCGGCTTTGCGGGCTTTTGTACAACATCCCTGGTTCACCGATCACGATGCATAATCGGACTGAAGTCTTAACGAATGCGGATGTTACTTACGAAGCTATGCTGCAGGCCATTGAAGTGGCCCAAAACCACATTCATTTTGAATTTTATACGATCAGAGATGATGAAATTGGTAGGAAGTTTCAAGACGCCCTGATTCGCAAAGCCAAACAAGGCGTCCAAGTCAGAGTGATTTATGACGGGGTAGGAAGCTACTCGCTTTCTGCGGCCTATATCAACAAGTTCAAACAAGCTGGCGTCAGTATCCACCCTTTTCTTCGGCCGCTAATTGCCTTCTTCGACAAGCGAATGAACTATCGGAATCATCGTAAAATCATTGTCATAGATGGTTTAGTTGGTTTCCTTGGCGGCATCAATATCGGGAATGAATATGTCGGAGCGGACCCTAAGCTGGGCTTCTGGCGAGATACGCATTTAAAGCTGTACGGGGATTCTGTTTATTATTTGCAGCAAACTTTTATGACGGATTGGTTGTTTGTCAGCAGTGAGCGCTTGATGGATAACACATTGTTCCCAGAGCATAATGAGCCTAAGGCTTCTCTGGCGCAGGTGATTTCGAGTGGCCCGGATGCGCATTGGGATGCGATTCAGGAGATGTTTTTCGCGGGAATTGTTGCGGCTAAGAAGCGGGTGTATATGACGACGCCTTATTTCATACCAGATCCAAGCATCACGATGGCACTCAAAACAGCCGTCATCAGCGGCGTGGATGTTCGAATCATATTGCCGTATAAGGCCGACTCACGGATTGTTCAATATGCATCGCGTTCTTATTTATTAGAGCTTATGCAAGCAGGGGTTCAATTCTATTTGTATCGAAAAGGATTCATTCATGCCAAGGTCATGATCATTGATCACCTAATGGCTACGGTAGGCACCGCGAATGTGGACATGCGCAGCTTTTTTAGTAATTTTGAAATCAATGCCGTGATGTTTGATACAGCTGTCATTGAGCGTTTGGAAGATGACTTTTTCATGGATTTGAAAGATTCCGAGGAGCTGAAGTTGGCGGAGTTCGAGCAACGATCGCGCATGGAGAAGGGGAAAGAAATTATAGCGCGCTTACTTTCCCCTTTATTTTGAGTAGTTCTATATAGAGCTACTAGTTTAATTGATTTAAAATCGCGTCCAGATTTTGCGGAGGAACCCGTTCAATCAGGTCGCCGTACGTTCTCAAACGGTCTAAAACCGTTAAAAGATTAAACTCACGAGGACTTGGGCGCAACTCAACCTCTTTCCATAGAAGCGGGGTTGAGATGGGAGCGTCTTTTCGGGCGCGTGGTGTATAGGGGGCGGAAAGTGTTTTTCCATACCAATGCTGAAGGTAGTCGATGTAGATTTTATCCCCGCGATTCTTCTTGAAGCGTTCGATGGTGAACAGGTTCGGATACCTCTTGACCACGTAGGCAGCGATAAAATAGCCAATCTTCCGCAGCTGCTCGAACGTGTAGCCGTGTTGAATGGGGATATAGATTTGGACGCCAGTGGCTCCTGATGTTTTGGGAATTGATTGAATGCGCAGCGAATCCAACACCTCGCCAATGATATGCGCTGCCTCCATGATGCGTGGCTCTTCTTCCAATGTGGGGTCAATATCAATGAGCCATTCCACTGGCAACGTTTCGCCGATACGGTGAAAGGAAGGATGGAACTCCAGAGAGGCCAAATTTCCCAACCATAGGAGTGTAGACATTGAATCCAGATTGACATAATCGATGCCATCCAGCGGTGCCAGCTTCACGAAATCAGGTACGGGATTGGGGGCATTTTTCTGATAAAAAGATTTCTGATCGTAGCCATTGGGGAATCGGATGGTCGTCAGGTGACGATCGCGGCAATAGCGCAGCAAGTAGGGGGCGAGCTCGGTTAATTTAGCGATATAATCCGCCTTGGTGATCCCTATTTCAGGCCACAAAAGTTTGCTGGGATTGGTGATGGTCAGCTCGTGTCCTTCCACGTTCAGCGTACCTTTGGTCGAGACCGGCATGGGAATCTCCTCCTGATAGTGATGTTCTCCCGATTATTCCCTGTCGGACGATTTCCCAAACATCAGATCTTACATATTTTGTTCGTGTAAATGGATTGACAAATCGCAAAATTAATACGATAATAATAAAAGTTAATAACAAATAGTTAGTAACATACCAAGTGCGAGGTAATGCTTTTTAGTAATATAATTACATTCCACAGTGGAAAGCGGAGGAGAACTTATATGAGCAACTTTTTATCAGCAGTAAAAGAAAGACGTACGTTTTATGGACTAAGCAAAGATGTGGTCGTTTCGAATGAACGCATTCAAGAGATTGTGAACGAGGCTGTGAAATATACCCCTTCATCCTTCAATTCACAAAGCGCGCGAGTGGTCGTGCTATTCGGCGAGCAATCCGATAAATTGTGGAACATCACCAAAGAAACTTTGAGAAAAATCGTGCCTGCCGACAACTTCGCACCAACGGAAGAAAGAATCAACAGCTTCGGCAGCGGTTACGGTACTGTGCTGTTCTTCGAAGATCAAACCGTTGTTGAGCAGCTGCAAGCTCAGTTCGCAGCTTATGCAGATAACTTCCCGATCTGGTCCAACCAATCCTCAGGCATGCTGCAATTCGTCATTTGGACAGCGCTGGAGCAAGAGGGTCTTGGTGCATCGCTACAGCACTACAATCCGCTAATCAATGAAGAAGTTGCCCAAACGTGGAACCTGCCAAGTGAGTGGAAGCTGATTGCCCAAATGCCTTTCGGCAAACCAACCTTTACGCCAGGGGACAAAGAGTTCCAACCACTGGAAGCTCGCGTGAAGTTTTTTCAATAAAAAATAAGCTGCAATCAGCTTATAGAGAGTCCTTTCCAAACGTCGATTGACGTTGGGGGGGCTTTTTTTGCTTAGCCAAAGGCTGGGATAGGCTTCGGGGGTGGGGAAGCGGCTTCCGCTGCCTGAGCCTGCCAAAAAGGCAGTCTCGGGGTGGGAAAGCTGCGAAGCCTGCAAGAAAAGCCCGCGAGCCTGCCGAAAACGCCGTCTCAGAGGTGGGAAAGCAGTTTCCGCTGCACGAGCCTGCCAAAAAGGCAGACTCAAAGCCAGAAACCGCGAAAACCCCAAAGAAAAGACCACGAGCCTGCCGAAAACGCCGTCTCAGAGGTGAAAAAGCAGCTTCCGCTGCCCGAGCCTGCCAAAAAGGCAGACTCAAAGCCAGAAACCGCGAAAACCCCAAAGAAAAGACCACGAGCCTGCCGAAAACGCCGTCTCAGAGGTGAAAAAGCAGCTTCCGTTGCTCGAGCCTGCCAAAAAGGCAGTCTCAAAGCCAGAAACCGCTAAAGCCGCCAAGAAAAACCCACGAGCCAGCGAAAACCGCCGTCTCAACCAGTCCTGCTCCTATCTCAACCAGCCCCAAAAGAAAAAATTTAACCATCAAACCGCTAGCCACTCCTCGTCGTTTCCTTAAGTATAAAAAGTAAGGAGGAGTAATCGAGTATGGTCAATGTGAAAAAAGTAATCGTATCTTCCCTCGTTTTATTAGGCGTGATGACTGGAGTGACGGTGCTCTCTGCGATGGCAGCTGAACCTTTGAAGGTGAAATCTGAAACGGATATTGCAGGTGATTTGGGGATTCTCCAAGGCGATGGCAGCGGGCTGACCGCGGATTATCTGAACAAACCAACGACCAGATTGCAGGCGGCTGTAATGTCTCTAAGGTTAAAAGGGCTGGAATCTGAAGCCGTAGCCTTCAAGGGAACTACTGATTTTAAGGACGCGGGCAACGTGTCCGTCGGGAATCAGGCTATTCTTAGCTATCTGAAAGAACATCCTGCTTTGGGCTGGCAGGGAGCTGGCGATGATAAGTTCGAGCCACTAGCTGCAATAACAGCTCAACAGTACTACAAAGTCTTGTTGGAAACGCTTGGTTACTCACAAGGTAAGGATTTCGAATACGACGGCGTTGTTTCTTTTGCCGCGAAGAATGGTTTGTCCAAAATTGCGGATGTGAAACAATTTAAGAATCTACATATCGCAACAGCAACTCTGGAAGCTCTGAAAGCACCGATCAAAGGGATGACGAAGACGCTGGCAGCCGACCTATCGGAGAAGGGCAAAATCAGTGCAAACAAGCTGGATGTTCTTGCAAAACCGGCGCTTCAACTGCTGCAAAGCACGACGCTGGGCAGCTATCTCGCCGATGACAAAGGGATGACGCTTTACTATTTTACCAAGGATGTGGCGGATGCTAATTCTTGTGCAGGGCAATGCTTGGCGAACTGGCCGATTTATAATGCGACTGATTTCACGGTTCCTGCGGGCTTCAGCTCAACGGATTTCCAAGCTTTCACACGTACGGATGGCAAACAGCAAGTAACTTACAAAGGCTGGCCTTTGTATTATTTCATCAAAGATCAAAAAAGCGGTGATACCACAGGAGATAACGTAGGTGAAAACTGGTTCGTCATTAAACCATCCAATGGCGGTGTGGCGATAGGCACCAAAACTGATTTAGGCAATTACTTGACGGATGCAAGCGGCAGAGCGCTCTATTATTATGATAAAGATACGAAGGGTGTCAGCAGTTGCTTCGGCAAATGCTTGGAGAAATGGCCTGTCTTTTATTCTCCTGAGATTGCAGCTCCAACTGGTGTTAATTCAAGTGATTTTGGGACGATCGTACGTGCAGACGGCAGCTTGCAAACGACTTACAAAGGTTTTACTCTCTATTATTGGGTGGATGACACGAAGATGGGAGATACGACAGGGCAGGATGTTGGTCATGTTTGGTACGTGGTTGATCCAGCCAAATTTACAGGAACGAAAGCGGTTAATTCTTCTGTAAAAACGAGTAAATCCGATATGCTGGGCACGTATTTGGTCGATGAGAACGGAATGGCCTTGTATTTGTTTACCAAAGATCAAAATGATCCCAATGCCTGCGTGGGTCCATGTTTGGTGAACTGGCCAATCTTCTACGACGAGCACCTTACCGTTTCGGGAGATCTTGCTGCTAGCGATTTTGGGGTCCTCACGCGAAATGATGGAACTAAACAAAATACTTACAAAGGCTGGCCGCTCTATTACTGGATCAAAGATCATAACCCTGGCGATACCACGGGGCAAAATGTAGGGAAAGTCTGGTTCGTCCTAGATCCAGCCCAAGTTACAGCGAGATAAGACATAGCTCATTGACTGAATGGATAGCGCCCCGACCTGCTGATGCGTTCAGCCGTGTTGGGGCGTTTCTTTTATATAAATCTATTGCCAAGACATCTTGCCAGAGATAAGGTAGAAGGTAATAAACTTTATTTCGACTCGGGGTGTGCCGACTATGCGCAATCGAACAGATGGAGAGCTGATGAAGCTCGTCATGGGGAAAGACCATCTGGCTTTGGAAGAACTCTATGACCGCTATGCCAAGCTCGTCTATTCATTTGCGTTGAAGTCGATGAAGGAAGAGCAGGCTGCCAGAGAAATTGTCCAGCTTGTTTATACGAGGCTGTGGACGACGGAAAAAGGCTACGACGATGGCAAAGGCGCTTTTGTGAATTGGATAATTACGGTGACTCGTAATATGACGATTGATTATTTGCGGAAGAAGCGAAGGCTCGAGCAAGTGATTCGTTTTGAGCCCAAAGAGTGGGAAAATGAACTTGTTTCCGAGGATCCTGATCCAGAATCAATCATGTCACGTAAGTGGATAGGGGAGCAAATTCATGAGGCTTATGTGCATCTTTCGGAAAGCCAAATTCAATTAATCGACATGATGTATTGGCAGGGCTATTCGCTGAGCGAAATTGCGACGCAGATGAACGAACCGCTGGGGACAATTAAGAGCCGGCTGCATCAATGTTTGAAAATACTTCGGAAGCATCTGGCATCAGTGAGGGAGGGATGACGTTATGAAGGAGCATGAGACGGTAGACTGCAGTTACCTGATTAATTATTTGACAGGCGACTGTACAGAATTGGAACGCGCGGCTTTCGAACGGCATCTGCGAACTTGTGTCACGTGCCGGGAAGAGCTGAGTGAATTACAGGAAGTTTGGCAGGCACTGCCTTTTGAAATGGAAGAAGTGGAAGTTCCTTTGGATTTGAAGCAGCAAGTGATGCAATCCATTATTCAGAGCCCTTCTGAAGATCAGAATTCGGAGGCTGAAGATGATGAGTTTAACATGCAGAACAAGCCGATGCCAATCCAGAAGGCAACGCGTTCATATAAATGGGTCTATGGTGTGGTTGCTGCCATGATTTTGGGGCTCGCCGTAGGTATTTGGTGGAACGAGCAGCAAAGAAACACGATCAATTTGGCTAATCCTGGCTTGCAGCAGCCTGCAGAGATCGTACATACTTTCCAACTGAAATCGGTAGAAAGTTCAATGCCTTCGGCCTGGGGCACCGCTTATGTGCTGCAAAACGGCGATACGCACAATGTGGTCATTAATCTACAAGGTCTCAAGGAGACACAAGGGGATTGGACCTATCAGGTGTGGTTCAATCGAAGCGGTAAAAGATACAATTGCGGTACGCTCCGCGTAGATGAGAAAGGCACAGGCGTGCTAACGTACAGTATCCCTGTGAAAGTAAAAGATTTTCAAATAGATTCCTTCGGCGTGACGCTTGAGCCGGATGCGAATGGTTTGCAGCCTCGTGGGAAAAAGATTTTGGGAACCTCGTAGGATGTTTCTTAAGCATTATTGTGACAAAGGTCTCGGCTTTTCCTCATGGAAAAGCCGAGGCCTCTTTGTATTGGTGAGATGGATTTTGGTGAGACAAGGCAGTATCTGCTCAATTGCGTACTTGAACAAGTCACATGGTTACGACTAGGAAGTCAATATTGTACACTCACGAGGGTGGAGAGCTCGTGCTATGATGGTTCGAAGAAAGCGCTTTACATTATGTGAGGAGGTTACATAAGGATGCGTTTATGGAACAATAAGAAGGGCTTCCGTTTTGTTTCAGCGTTCACGGCAGTCCTATTGACTATTCAGCTGCTGGCTGGATGGTTCAGTGGTTCAATCCACGCGGTGGCTGCTGCAGATGAGTTCATTGACCAGCCCGGAGGCAACAATAAATGGGTGGTTGTAGGCAGTTTTCAAGGTTGGGACAACGGCTCGGCGGATAGCCGCATGAAGCATTTGGCGGGTGAGTTCTATGCCTATTCCCGAGATCTCCCTGCGGGTTCTTACGAATTCAAGATCGTTAAGAGCGGTTCGTGGGATGGATACGCGAATAACGGTAATAATTTCGCTTTCAGCTTGGGAGAGACGACCAAGGTCATGTTCTATTTGAACGATGAGCTGGGGCAGGCTCGTATCTCGCTGCCAGGCGTGGCAGGGATTCAGCAGTACATATCGGTACTTGGAGCAGACCAGCAACCTCGCTTGGTGGGCAGCATCCAGCCTGTGTTTGGGGAAGCCGAATGGTCGCCGGCAGGAGCGAATCAACAGTTCGTGGATTACAATTTCAATAACACTATATACAAGCTGCAGCGTCATATTCCAATAGGCAGCTATGAGGCTAAAGTGGTTTTCGGCAAGGATTGGAATATGCCGAATTATGGAACAGATACAGGGGCTAACTTGAAGCTTGCTGCGTTGGATGCGGCGGAAGTGACGTTCACGATTGACAATTCCACTCCAAATAAAGCGCTTACACATAATTATGTGGCAAAGGAGGGAGACTTTGATGGTCTGATCAAAAAAGAGAGCCTCATCTTCGACAGCCGCTCGATCACCTACAAGAAACCTTTCGGCGCGATTCCGGCGGGAGGTCAAGATCTGACGCTGCGGATCGGGGCGGCGAAGGGTGATCTTCAGACAGCGAAGGCGGAGCTGACCGGGCCGGATGGCTTGTCGAACGCCTACCTGATGAAGAAAGTCACGACCGTAGGTGACAAGGAGTACTGGGAAGTAACAGTGCCAGCGGTTTCTTTTGCAGGGAAGGTAGGCATCTGGGGCTACAAATTCATCCTCGTTGACGGTTCGACCAAAGTCGAATATGGGGACGACAATACTCGGGGTGGAATAGGGGCAGTGGCTGACGAAGGTGCGCTTCCCTATGATCTGACTGTTTATGCCCCGGATTACAAGACACCAGATTGGATGAAGAATGCGGTAGTCTACCAAATCTTCCCCGACCGGTTCTTCGATGGATCGAAGGATAACAACCGGGCGAAGACCGCGGACGGGGCGCGCGGCGTACTAGATCCGAAGTATGGGACGAGCAAGAACGGCCAGAAGCTGCAGTATTTCGACGGGGGCGTCGTGAACGACCCGACACCGGATCAGGTTTGGGGCGGCAATTCAGCCGTACCGGAGAATCCGGACCGCACCAAGCCGGAGAACAAACCCTACTACCCGGATGCGAAGACAGATGGAGCTTGGACGAACGAGTTTTACGGCGGTGATGTTCAAGGAATTCAGCAGAAGTTGGATTATTTGAAAGCATTGGGAATTACAGCCGTATATCTCAATCCAGTCTCTTGGGCGGCTTCGAACCACAAGTACGATGCGACGGATTACAAACATCTTGATCCGATGTTCGGGCAGCCGGTGTACAACACGCCGGGGGATCCAGCTTCCGGATTGAACTATGTAAAGACTCGCGAAGCATCGGACCTCGTGTTCGAGAACTTTACGAAGGCTGCTCGTGCAGTCGGTATCAAAGTGATTAACGACGGCGTGTTTAATCATGTCGGCGATGATTCAATTTATTTTGACCGATACAGCAAATATCCAGAGATCGGTGCTTACGAGTATTGGGCGGCGGTATTCGACAAAATGAACGAGACACATATCTCGCAGGAGCAGGCTGAGTCCGAGGTGCGTGCTTCTTTTACGAGTCAGACTAACCCGATGACGGGAATAAACTACAAGTGGCCTGAGGATTTTCGTTATGTTTCTTGGTTCACGGTAAGCAATGAGAAGGTCAAAGACCGTGACGACGACAACCTGCACTACAAATATGATGCTTGGTGGGGTTACGATTCGCTTCCAGTAATGGATGCCAAAGAGCCGCAGATGTCCCCTACAGCGTATCTGCCGGCAGACACTCTATCCCTTCCGGGAGAGCACGAGTGGAACAATATCCATTACCGCGATAATGTAATCGGGCATTCACTAAATGGTCTTTCTGAGGCGGACGCGCAGAAAGCGATGCAGTTCGCAAACTCACAGCGCTGGTTATGGATGGGGACGAGTGGCTGGCGTCTCGATGTGGCGCCAGATGTATCGGCAGGCACTTGGGGCAAATTCCGCGAGGCGGTCAAGTCAACTACAGGCCGAACGAATGTCAATGGCTCAGTGATGGATGAGCCGGTTATTATTGGCGAAGAGTGGGGTGTCGCTACGAAATTTTTGTTAGGCGACCAGTTCGATTCCGTTATGAACTATCGGTTCCGTGGCGCGCTGCAGAGCTTCCTCTCGAGCGGTAATGCGGATACGTTCAATCAGGCCTTGGAGTCGATTCGCGAGGATTACCCGAAGCAAGCCTGGGAAGCGCTGATGAACCTTGTGGATTCTCACGATACGACGCGTTCTATTACAAAATATGATCATCCGGAGTGGGAGGAGGAGCACCTCATCATCGCGCCGGAGGCAAGTGAACGTGCAAAGAAGCTGCAAGAGCTGACCGTTATTTTCCAAATGGGCTATCCGGGAGCTCCAACCATCTACTATGGGGATGAAGTGGGCCTCACAGGCACGAAAGATCCGGATTCCCGGCGATTCTTCCCATGGGAGCGGGTTACAGCGAATGGGGACGGTTCGTTCAGCGGCACTGGCGCTTACCAGAACCTTTTGAACGTGTATCAGAAAGCGGTGAAAGTCAGGGGGGACAATGCAGTCTTCCGCACTGGGGAGCTGAAAGCGGTCTATGCCAAAGGCAATGCCATCGCGTATGCACGCAAGAATGATTCCCGTGGGGCTCTGCTCGTCGTCAACCGCGGTGCTGAGGCGTTGACGATGGAAGCGGATGTTGCCGGCTTCTTGCCAGATGGCCTCAAACTTACCGACCAGCTGTACGGCAGTGCTAAGGCTACTGTAGTTTCAGGTAAAATCTCCTTGACCATTCCAGCGCTTACCGGCTTTATGATGGTGTCGGACAGCGAGCTTCAAGCGGTGCCACAGGTAACCGGTGTAAGGTCTGCAGGCGGCAACGGTCAAGTGATGCTGTCTTGGAATGCGGTAAGCGGAGCCGAATCTTATCAAATATACCGTGCGGTGATCGAAGGCGGGGCGGTACAGCTCGTTGGATCGACAAACAACTTAAATCAAGTTGACATGAACGTGGTTAACGGAACGAAATATTACTACGCGGTTACGGCGCGAATCGGAGCTGGAGAAAGCTTCCTCAGTGACATGACAGCTGCTACACCGGCGTTCACTATCGCATCGGTAGGAACACCGAGCACGGTGACGGAGAATGTCTATGCAGGCGTTGGCAAGACTACCGGTCATATTACGGTGAATGTGCGGGTGCCGGGACTGACGGATGATCCAGCGTTTACTGGCAAAGAAGCTGCGAATTTGCTGGCACGACTCGCGTACTATAAAGACGGTTCTGATCCTCTCTTAGCTCAGGATACGAAGCTGCGTTATGACAACGATCAATCCGGAGGCACCAAACAGTATTGGGGATCCTTTGAACCGACCGAAGCGGGAATTTATCAATATTATGCCAAATTTTCGACGGACAATGGGGAGAATTATACCCAATCAAGCACGGTAACGCTTGAGGTCTATAGCGACCCGAACGATAAGACAGCTCCGTCTGCTCCGGCACTCTCGACCATTGCTGTAGAATCGAACAGGGCTCAGCTCACATGGACTTCCGATGATAACAGCATTGCTGGCTTTGAAGTATACCGCCAGACGGTTACCGACAGCACATATCAGAAAATTGCGACGCTGGCAGCAACGGCAAGAGGCTTTACGGATTACGCGGTGAGTAACGATACGCTGTATACGTACCAAGTAGCAGCATTCGATCAAGCGTACAATCGATCTTTATCCGAAAAGCAATCGGTCACTCCGAAGCTTGTTATGGTGGATGTGCTTCTGCGTCTCCACTTACCGGATTACACGCCAACTAGCGATGATATCAACATTGCGGGCAGTCTGAACGGCTGGAATGCCAGTTCCACGAAGCTCCATGTGCCGAGCGGTGCAACCGACCGCGGTGTTGTGGAATACAGCTTCAAGATGATGGCTGGCAAGAGCATTGAATACAAGTACACCCGCGGCACTTGGGAGACGGAAGCCTTCACGTCCCACAGCAGGACTCCGGGAGATAGGGCTGATTATGGCAACTGGGCTTACAGCTCCACAGATACGAATATGAAGCTGACCATCCAAAATCAGGGTGGCAACCAAATGGTTGTGAACGATTACGTCCTGCGCTGGGTCGATATGCCGATGATTTTGACCATGCCGCGTATTACTTACGGCAGCAATGTCTCGTACTCGACGGAGGAAAGCAGCTTCAAGCTTAAAGGAGTTGTCCCGTACGGTGTTAACTTTACCATGAATGGGCAGCCTTTGCCGGAGGGCAGTATGGATGCCATAGGCAATGTGGAGCTGAGCTCCATTCCACTTAAACCAGGTTTGAACAAGTTCGAGATGCACATTGAACCGACGCCTGCAACGCTGGCCCTTCCTTGGTACACAGACAAGGGACGCGCAGGTCAGGCAACGAAGACGATTGCGCTTACTATTACGCGTACTTCAGGTGGCGAAAGCAACACGGAGCCAACCGTGGATAAAGGCACAAACTCGGGCGGTACAGTAACAACTGATATTCCATCTGCCCCGAAACAAGTAGATGATTCCGCTTTGAAGAAAGGCAAGGATGGCAAAGTCGTTATCGAACTGAGAGCGGATGAGCGTGAAATTCAGCTGCCCCCGAATGCTGCGGGACTGTTAGGCTCGAACGTTCTGGAAATTAAGCAAGGCAATGTAACCCTCCAATTTCCGTCGGGATTGCTTGCAGCGCTGGCTAAATTGATTCCCGGAGACGCTATGCAAGACGCTAAGCTGTCGATCACTGTGAACACCCTCGCAACCGAGGTTGGTCAGAAGCTGATCCGTCAAGGAGCGGCAAGCGCAGGCGCGGACGTCAAGTCCGTTAGCGATGTGTATGATTTCAGCCTGTCTGCTGTGACGAAGGATGGGAAAGTGTTGAAGTTGTCTGCTTTTGAACAGCCAATTACACTGAACTTCCATGTTCAAGAAGGAGCGAACCTCCAACTAAGCGGCGTGTACAACGTGAGTGAAGCAGGTCAGCTTGACTATATCGGCGGTACTTGGCAGAACGGTATACTGACGGCGAAAGTCTCACACTTTAGCAAATACGCCGTATTGGCATACAACAAATCTTTTGCTGACTTGCCTCTACATCACTGGGCGGCAGCCGCTGTGAAAGAACTGGCAGCGAAGCAGGTTGTGGAAGGCATTACGCTTACCTCGTTCGCACCTGAACGGGAAGTTACGCGAGCGGAGTTTTCCGCTATGCTCGTACGAGCGCTGAAGCTGCCGACAAAAGCTGCAGCGGCGCTTCCATTCACCGATGTGGAAAGCAGTGCCTGGTACGCGGCAGCCGTAGCAGCTGCATATGCGAACGGCATCGTCGGCGGACGCGACAGTGCAGCATTTGCGCCAGATTCCCCAATCACCCGCCAAGAAATGGCGGCTATGGTGGTACGTGCTTATGGTGTGCAGTCAGGCAAAAACGTCCCGTCAGCAGCTGGCGGACAATTGGACTTGAATGACGCAGCAGGAATCGCGCCGTGGGCCGAAGGTTTCGTACGGCTGGCGCTGGAACTGAAGCTAATGCAAGGGCGCGGTGAGCGTGAGTTTGTTCCAGAAGGTATCACCACCCGTGCTGAAAGCGCGCAGGTTCTCCTCAATCTGCTTCAAGTCATCACTCCATAATAGAAAGCCCTCGAATACGCCCAAAGCGGGGATTCGAGGGCTTTTTGTCTTTGAATGATCTGCACATCCGCTAGCGTGTGTGTATCCCTTTCAAAGTTTCAAACAGATGATTGGCAGAAGCAGAAAGCGGTGTGCTTTTCAATGTGACAATCCCCACTTTTCGGGCGGGCAAGGGCGTTGTTAATTGAATTTCGTATAGAGCGCCATCCAGTAGCTCTTGTTTAACGAATTCTTTGGTTGCGCAGGCTATGCCGAATCCATTTCGGGCAAATTCGATCAGCAAATCAACACTGCCGAGTTCAATTTCAGGTTTGATGGATAAACCATTCTGCTGGGCAAAATGATCCAAATAAGCTCGGGTGCTGCTGCCTTTTTCAAGCAAAATCAAGGGCTGCTCAAGCAGTTGTTCAAGAGGAATCGGTTTTTCCGCAAGATGCTTGTACATGTCGCCGGCAAGGAAACAATCCTGGATGCTTACGCTTTCTTGGATCGTGATTTGAGAGTCCGAGTAGGGTAGATTCACGATACCGAGGTCAATTTTCCCCTCTTTTAATAAAGCTATGGTCTCGGTGGTCGTTCGATTGGTCACTTGTATTTTTATTTTCGGAAATGCTTCATGAAATTGTTTGAGGTGTGGCAGCAGAAAATGTTTGCAAAGGGTATCGCCAGCGCCAATTCGTACTTCGCCATGTGTCAGTTGATGCATCTCTGTAAGTATTCGTTCGCCATTCTGAATGAAATGATAGGCCTGTTCGATGTAAGTAAAAAGCTCGCGTCCCTCTGTTGTTAAGGTTACCCCTCGGGCTGTACGTACAAATAGCTGGCCGCCAAGTTTAGCTTCCAACTGCTTGATGGAATGAGTTACAGCTGGCTGTGTAACGAAGAGTTCTTCGGCCGCTTTGGAGAGGCTTCCAGCTTTGGCGGTGATATAGAAAACTTGATAAAGTTCCATATTGTGAATCATAGTCCGCCTCCAAGATATTATTTTAAATAATATATGATATTACTAATATTAATTTTATTTATGATTTAGTTGTAATTATACTTGGTTATGGGAAGTTATTTCAACAGAGGATGGTGCTTGATGATGACGATTACAGCTATTGTAGGAGCAAATTGGGGAGACGAAGGAAAAGGGAAGCTGACAGATGTGCTTGCTGTTCATTCTCAGTTTGTTGTTAGATACCAGGGAGGTAGCAATGCAGGCCATACGATTATTAATGAGTTTGGAAAGTTTACGTTGCACTTGCTGCCATCCGGCGTTTTTTATCCAGAAACCACGAACGTCATTGGACCTGGCGTTGCTTTGAATATGAATAAATTCAAGATGGAGCTTCAGGAATTAGTCAAAAGAGGGATACACGAGCCTAAAGTATGCATCTCAGATCGGGCACAAGTCGTACTTCCTTATCACATCCTATTTGATGAGTTGGAGGAGGAGCGCTTAGGGAGCAGCAAGTTTGGATCAACGAAGCAGGGAATAGCTCCATTTTATGCGGATAAATATGCAAAGCTTGGGATTCAAGTATCTGAATTATTTGATGAAAATCTGCTGAGAACTAAATTAAACATGGCATTGGATTCGAAAAACATTCTATTGACACATCTGTATAACAAGTCGCCTCTTCATGTTGATCAGTTAATGGAAGAGCTGCAGGAGCAGGCTGCCTTCATCAAACCTTATGTATGCGATACAACCGTTCTGTTGCAGGAAGCATTGTCCAAAGGGCAAGCTATCCTAGTTGAAGGACAATTAGGAGCGTTGCGTGACCCTGATCATGGTACTTACCCGTATACTACTTCATCCTCTACATTAGCTGGGTTCGCAGCAGTTGGGGCTGGTGTACCGCCGTACGCCATCAATAAAGTTGTAGCTGTTACGAAGGCGTATTCCAGTTGTGTTGGCGAGGGACCATTTGTATCTGAAATTATGACAGACGAAGCTTTGGAGCTTCGCAAACGTGGCGGGGACGCGGGAGAATATGGAGTAACAACCGGAAGGCCAAGGCGAGTAGGCTGGTTTGATGCTGTTGCGACCAAGTACGGGTGTCAGGTACAAGGGGCTACTGAGGTTGCTTTGACAAACTTGGATGTACTAGGATATTTGGAGGAAATTCCAATGTGCATCGCTTATCGTATCGACAATGAGCTCAGTACAGAGTTCTCTTCTACCTCTCGGTTAAAGCAGGCTGAGCCTGTATATGAAAGCATGCCAGGTTGGAAATGCGATATTTCTCATATTCGCACGTTTGAGAATCTCCCGATTGCCGCTCAGAATTACGTGCTCGCCATAGAAAAATTAATTCAAGCACCTATTCGTTGGATCTCCGTAGGGCCTAAGCGGGAGCAAATGATTGAACGGTAATGAGGTTAGACAAACCTCAAGGCCCTTGATTTGGGTGAACGATCAAGGGCCTCATGGCGATATGCCTTCCATCTAATAATAGCTAGTTGCCTGAGTTAACAAATTGTTCGATTCGCCGCTTAATGGCATCGCGGACTTCTCTGAACTGTGCTGTAATTTGTTCTTCTGTTCCCACGGCCTTGGCAGGATCGTCAAAGCCCCAGTGCCAGCGTTCTGCCTTGGCATTATGGACAACTGGACAGTTGTCGTTGGCATGACCGCATAACGTAATGATGTAATCGGCTTGGCTTAGAATCTCAGGGTTAATGACGTCTGAAGTATGGTGCGAAATATCAAGGCCATCTTCCTTCATCGCGGCAACAGCTCTGGGATTTAAACCATGGGCTTCCAGACCCGCACTTTTCACTTCGTATTTATCACTGCCCAAAGCTTTTAAATACCCATCTGCTATTTGGCTGCGGCATGAATTTCCTGTGCAAAGAAAATAGACAACTTTTTTGTTCATATGAACATCCCCTTATCGAATCATGATGAAACCATCAGCAACCATATATACAAGCCGACTAATGTCATAAACAAAGTAGGAACCGTAAGCACGATACCCATTTTAAAATAAGCGCCCCACGTGATTTTCAAGCCTTTTTTGGACAAAACGTGCAGCCATAGCAAGGTCGCAAGCGAGCCGATCGGCGTAATTTTGGGTCCCAAATCCGAGCCGATGACATTGGCATAAATGAGGGCTTCTCGTAAAACTCCTTCTGTTTGTGTGCCTTGGATGGCTAAAGCATCAATTAAAACAGTCGGTAGGTTATTCATGACCGAGGAGAGAATCGCCGCGATGAAGCCCATGCCGATGGTGGCTGCAAAAAGTCCTTTTCCAGACATATAGCCAATCCATTCGCCGAGAACGTCCGTTAAACCGACATTTTTCAAACCGTATACAACAACGTACATGCCGATGGAGAAAATGACGACCGTCCAAGGCGCATCTTTGATAATCTTTTTCGTTTCAATGGCTTTGCTGGAGCGAGCGATGAGAATGAAGAAAAAGGCCGCGGTTAAGGCAATGAATGAAACCGGAATTTTAATAAAACCACTGATGAAATACGCAGCTAACAGGATAATCAGAATTAACCATGACAAGCGGAAAAGCTGCACATCTTTGATGGCGTCTGCTGGACGTTTCAGCTCAGAAACTTCGAACTGGGAAGGGATATCTTTCCTGAAATAGACAAATAGAACTAATAAGCTTGCAATGAGGGAGAAGAGACTGGCAACAACCATTCGGCTCGCATACGTGGTAAAATCAATCCCGAAAAAGTCAGCCGATACGATGTTCACCAAGTTGCTCACTGTGAATGGAAGAGACGCTGTATCAGCAATAAATCCGCTAGCCATAATGAACGGAAGGATCATCGGATTGGGCAATTTTAAAGCTCTTGCCATAGCTAGGACGATGGGAGTCAGAATCAGCGCGGCGCCATCATTCGCGAAAAGGGCTGAAACGGCTGCTCCGAGCAGAATGACATAGACGAACATGACTTTACCGTTTCCTTTGGCCGCACGTGCCATATGCAAAGCTGCCCATTCGAAGAATCCTATGCTGTCGAGGATGAGGGAGATTAGGATGATTCCCACAAAAGCCAAGGTAGCATTCCAAACGATGCCTGTTACCGTAACAACATCTTGAAGACTAACAACCTGGCAAAGAAGGGCGAGAATGGCACCTGCCGAAGCAGACCATCCGATACTTAAGCCTCTGGGCTGCCAGATGACAAAAAAGAGTGTAAGCAAGAAAATACTGATTGCTAAAAAAACCATGACTTCCTCCTAGTCGCAACAATTAAGCTTTTCACAAGAAACGGCATCCACTTCCTTCTTCTGAGAAGGCAGATGTTGAAATAACTCATGCAAATATGGTTTATCGTTAATATTCAGCGAATAAAATACCCACTGGCCTTTCTTGGCTTCTTTCACCAAACCGCCATCTTTGAGCTTTCGCATATGCTGACTCACATTGGGTTGACTCGTTTGCAGAATTTCAACAAGCTCATAAACGCATAGCTCGCGTTCCCGCAGAAGGGAAAGGATCGTGAGTCTCATTTTATCCCCGAGCAGCTTGCATACATCCGATAACTTCTCGATATCTATCAAACTTTTTTCCTCCTCTATTAAACAGATTCAAATTGTTTGTATCAGGCTTAATGTGAAATTAGTATATAATCATTTGATTATATGTGAAAGTTGAGAATTTGTAAAAATATTTGTTCGCAGGCAATATTCCCGCAAATGTCAGCCGAGCCTGCCAAAAAGGCAGTCTCAACGGGTGAAAGTCGTCCAAGCCGCTCCGAGCCTGCGAAAAAAGCAGTCTCAGCTCGTGAAGGAGGGGAATCCCCACGAAAAGTCAGCCGAGCCTACCAAAAAGGCAGTCTCAACGGGTGAAAGCCGTCCAAGCCGCTCCGAGCGTGCGAAAGAGGCAGTCTCAGCTGGTGGAAGAGGCAATTCCACGTGAAATGCCAACCGAGCCTGCCGTCTCTCTGCCCCCGATATACGACAAAAAGCCCTGTGTAAGGGCTTTTTGTCGTGCAATCCTGTTTATTACAGCTTGCGCTCGAAGGTAAACTTCGCACGGTCTCCTCTGAATATTTCATGTGAATATTCTACGGGTATATTATCCGTCGAGTACGTAACTGTATTTAGCAGAAAGGTAGGTGCGCCAATGGGTGCATCCAAATGCTTTGAGATGGTCTCATCGAGTAAAATAGGTTCGATGGATTCCGCGCAATGCGACAGCTGAATGGAAAATTTGTTTCTAATTAATTCATACAGCGAACCAGAGCACTCTTCCTTCGTAAGTCCTGGGGTAACCTTCCAGGGAATATAGGTGATGGAGAACAGCAAGGGAAGACCATCTGCATAGCGAATTCTCTCAAGCCGGAAGACAGCATCCTGCTCAGAGATTTGCAGCTTTTTGGCGAGACGCTTATCCGCAGAAACGACGGTAAGTTCGACCACCTTTGTTTCAATTTGTTGGCCGCGGCCTTTTAAATGCTCTTTGAAGCTGCGATAGGGAGCGACCGATTGCTCGATTTTGGGTAAAGAGACAAAGGTGCCTTTTCCTTGGATCTGATAAATGTGTCCTTCTAATTTGAGCTGATTTAATGCCAGTCGAATCGTCGTGCGGCTGACGCCGAATTTCTCGCAAAGATCTGATTCTGTTGGCAGTTGCTGCCCTGGCGCGTAGTTCCCATCTTCAATCATTTCGTGAAGCTTTTCCTTGACTGTATAATAAAGCGCAATGCCATCTTTTTTCATGATGAAGAAAACCTCCGAATATAAACGTATTGCTCATATCATACCATGATATTTGTTACAACAACAATATGATTTAAAGAATTTGTTAAAATGGATCTTTTATCGTGGTTTAGGTATATTCCATGAAATAAGAGGTAGTAATGTCATGAAACATAACACAAACTTAAAAAAACCAGTAAAGACACCGTTTTCATCATTTTCATAAAATATTTTGTGTGATTATTGTTGACACATTTTTCGAACCATACTATACTCGATTTATCAAGGCAGCCAAATTACAAGAAAATTTGTATCTAAATTTGTTACTACAACGATATGAATTATACCGATTTATATCAAGATTTCAAGGCTGCTAAGAAAAAATTTCGGGGGGAACTTCAAAATTAGAGAAGCATACTGGGTAAATTTGTAATAACAACAATATGAATTTAGTGAATTTGTGTTGGTCGAGGGAAGTGCTCATCGCCGTTTAGTGTTTTTCCTTGTCATTTACCGTTTAGAAATCAAAATGGGCAATAATAACATTCGGAGGTGTACGTATGAAGAAAGAATGGAAAGTGTTGACGGTTACTGCGATGAGTTTGGTGCTGCTGGCTGGTTGTTCGGGTACACCTGATGCTGGGACTCCTGCCAAAAGTACAGACAAAGGAAATGGCGGAGCCACACAGGCTGCGAACGTGCTGGATTGGAGCAAAACGAGCGATGCTTCGTTGAAGGGTCAAGAGATTAATGTACTTTGGGCGGTATCCAAGGGCGCAGAAAGTCCACGTGTCGATATGGTGAAGAAATTCACGGATAAGACGGGAATTAAAGTTAATATTATGGGTGTCGACTATAACTCCTTATATTCCAAAATCACGATCTCCGCGATGTCGAACTCCGCAGATCTTGATGTTGTGGAAATGGATACGATATGGGCGGGACAATTTTTCAAAGGAAATCTGGCTGAAGACTTAACGAATGTCGTTCCTAAAGAAGTACAAAGTCAATTTACGCAATCGTCCCTTAGTTCAGTTTCTTATGATGGACATCTCGTGGCGATGCCTTGGTATTCCGGAACGAAGCATTTCTACTGGAACAAGGAGCTTTTGACCAAAGCAGGCATCGATCATGCTCCCAAAACGTATGACGAGTTCCGCGAGGCTTCCAAGAAACTTACGGCTAATGGCATCTATGCATCGGGTTGGTCTTGGAAACAGTCCGAGGCTTTAATTACGGATTATGTCAGCTTGGCCTATGCGTTTGGCGGTCAATTCTTCGATAAAGACGGCAAGCCATCCTTCAATAAAGGCGGCGCTCTAGACGCGCTTAAATATATGGTTGATATCCTTAATAAAGATAAAACCGTTGATCCTGCAAGTCTCCAGTGGTCGGAAGAAGATGTTACGCGTGCATTCTCGGCTGGCAAGCTGGCGATGATCAGCGCTTGGGAGGGCCGTTATCCGGATTTGAATGACCCGGCGAAATCCAATGTGGTGGATAAGACGGATGTCGGATTAATGCCTGGTCAAGGAAATGTCGTTTCTTCCGCTGTAACAGGCTCTGAGGGCTTGGCTCTAATGAAGAGCAGCAAGCACAAACAGGCAGCTTTGGCTTTCCTGAAATGGATTGGCGAAAAAGAATATCAACTGGACGAGTTTAAAATCGAAGGGCAATATCCGGTTCTGCAAAGCTTGTACACAGATCCAGAGCTTATCGCGGCGGATTCGACCAAAACGATTGGAAAAATTTCCGAACAATATAAATACGGCCACGATCGTCCGAATGCACCTGGTTATGTCAACTGGTCCGACATTTTGGCAGCAGATCTGCATGAGGCACTATTAGGCAAAAAGACACCGGAAGACGCATTGAATGATGCTGCTCAGAAAATCGAGAAAGCGATTGCTGAATCTACAAAATGATAAACGAGATTGAGCGGGCGTGCTCTCCGATAGAGGGCTGCCCGTGCAATTCTCCATAGGGAGGATCTATGAATAAAACCTTCAACAGCAAAAAAAAGGCGTTAAATCATGATCAGAAAAACGTGCTATTGGCGCTTTTATTCATTTTGCCTACTGCGTATTTACTCGTAAAAACATTTGTTTTTCCTGTCTATCAAACCGTCGTTTGGAGCTTCTATCACTACAATCCGATGGACGGCACAGGCTCTTATTTTGTCGGGTTCAAAAACTATTTGGATGTTCTGCAAAGCGCCGATTTCCAAATTTCGATGAATCGAACGCTAATATTCACATTATTGTCCGTTGTGTTGGAACTGTTTTTTGGCTTCGTTAGCGCACTGCTGCTGAATCAGACTTTTAAGGGAAGATCGTTTTTTAGAGCGATTATCATTATCCCTTGGGCATTGTTGACGTTGGTTAACGGTCTGACGTGGCAATGGATCCTAACGCCTAATTACGGGGGCTTAACGGTAATCTTGCATCAGCTTCATCTCCTTGCTCCGGATGTGAATCCGGTTTGGCTGGCAGATTCCAGTCATCTGATTTATTTCGTCGTCCTTGCAGACGTTTGGAAAATGACGCCTTTTATTACGATTATTTTGCTAGCGGGACTGCAGTCTATTTCCTCTGATTTATACGAAGCGGCAATGCTTGATGGAGCAGGCTTCTGGAAGAAAATTCGTTCTATTACTATTCCGCAACTTATCCCTTCATTAATGATGGCTCTAGTCCTGCGGACAATGGGTGCTTTTAAAGTATACGATGTACTGACGGTTTTCACCGGAGATGCGACCACTTCCGTTTCTTACTTAACCTTTAATAATGCATTTCGCTATTTCTTTCTCGGAAAGGCATCGGCCATGGCGTGGATGACTTCGATCGTCATTCTCATACTGGCTATCATTTATATACGTTTGCTGAATAAAAAAGAAGACTAGCTGCTCGGAGGTGAAAGCATGCAACCGAAAAATAAGAAATGGAAGCAGTTGTTCAAGGCCTCCAGTACCGATTTATTTTCGCCGTTTTATTTGTGGCTTGGCTTGATTATATTGACGATTTGTACGCTCGGCCCTTTCGTATACTTGTTCTCATCCTCGTTGTCCTTAGAAATTGAGCTAATTAACGGGCATATTTTCCCGCATGCGCCAACGTTGAAAAACTATATCGGCTTGCTCACAGGCAGCAATGCGGTTGTATTTGCCAGTGCGTTAAAAAACAGCGTTGTCGTATCCGTGTTGGTTACGTTGATCTCTATCTTCGTCGGTGTATTTGCGGCATACGCGTTCTCTCGTATTAAATTTCCGTTTCGCAAAACGGGATTGTTCGTCGTATTGGCTGTGCAAATCATGCCATCCATTAGTATTATTACGCCGCTTTACATCATCATTCGCGATGGTATTAAGATCGATATTCCTTTCACCGGAATTGTCTTATTCCAAACGCCGCCGCTGCTTGATTCCGTCTGGGCTTTGGTTTTCTCTTATACATCGTTCAGCTTGCCTTACGTCGTATGGCTTCTGGCTGGATATTTTCAGACGATCCCCAAGGAGCTGGAAGAGGCCTCTTATGTGGACGGCTGTAATAGACTTCGCACGATGTTTCGCATTATTTTGCCATTATCCATGCCGGGGATTGCGGCGACAGCTATTTTTGCCTTTTTGAATGCTTGGGATGAATTCCTTTTTGCCAATGCCTTCACCCAAACCTATGCGTCCAAAACATTGCCAGTCATGATCGCTGAATTTGTCGGCAAGCACAGTATTGATTGGGGTGCTATGACAGCAGGAGGATTCCTAGCTTCATTGCCTCCCGTCATTATTTCGTTGTTCCTATACAAATATATTATCGGCGGCGTAACGGCCGGAGGTGTGAAAGAATGAGCAGCGATACCTACATTCTCGGTGTCGATGGCGGTGGTTCCAAAACATATGCAGTCATTGTGAATAGCAATGGCGACAAAATTGGCAGCGGTATATCCGGGTCATGCAATCATCAAGTGATCGGCATCGACAAAGCTGCCATGCATATCAAGGAGTCGATTGATTTAGCGCTGCAAGCGGCGAAGTTGACTTATTCCGATATTGCGTTTACTCAATATGGCTTGGCGGGGTTAGACCGAGAGCGGGATTACAATATTGTGCGTCAGGCCATCTCGCAAATTCCTTTGGCACCCTGGGATTTGGTGTCGGATACGATGGAGGGACTGCGAACAGGCAGTGTTCGCAATGTCGGTGTCGTGCTCATCTGCGGCAGCGGGACGAATGCGGCTGGACGGAATGAAGCTGGTGTGACGGTTCAGGTCGGAGGAGTCGGTTACTTGTTTGGCGACAATCTCGGAGGGAACTATATGGCAACGACGATGTTCAGAACAGCTGTCAGGTCGTGGGAGGGGCGAGAAATTCCCTCGATTTTGCCGCAAAAGCTGCTTCAATACTTCGGCTTCCCGACTATGGAAGCTCTCATTGATGATTTCTTAGATCGTGAAATCTATCAAATTCGAGAAGGTAGATTAACAATCGCCTTGCATGAAGCAGCGGATGAAGGGGATTTGCTCGCTATTCGCTTGCTGAAAGAAGCAGGCCAAGAGCTGGGCATTACGGGAAATGCCGTTATTCGCAAACTTGGCGGTTTAGAGGGTCAAACCATTCCTATCGTGCTTGTTGGCAGCGTTATTCAGAAGGGACGCAGTCCTTATCTTCTAGAAGAATTACGGAAAACTTTAGAGCTTGAGAATTCGAGCGTTGAACTGATTATTCCGGAGATAGCGCCGGTATATGGCGCGATTTTGCTAGCCATGGACCATTTGCAGATTCCAACGACAGAAGAGACGCACCGGAAATTTCGTGTAAATGGAGGATATGAACAATGAAAAAACCACATTTGAAAATAGCAGTTATCGGCGGAGGGTCCTCATATACCCCAGAATTAATAGAAGGATTTATCAAGCGTTATGAGGAACTGCCAGTAAAAGATTTGTACTTAGTGGATATCGAAGCAGGGCGAGAGAAGCTTGAAATCGTAGGTAATCTGGCGAAGCGGATGCTGGAAAAGGCGAACGTGCCGATTAATCTGCACCTAACGTTTGATCGTCGCGAGGCGATTCGCGATGCCGATTTCGTAACGACACAAATGCGTATAGGCCTCTTGGAAGCGCGGGGCCGCGATGAACGGATTCCGCTTAAATACAATTGTATCGGTCAAGAGACAACAGGTGCAGGCGGATTTGCCAAAGGCTTGCGTACCATTCCAGTCATTCTGGATATTTGCAAAGATATGGAAGAGCTTGCTCCCAACGCGTTTTTGGTCAACTTTACGAACCCAGCCGGGATGGTAACCGAAGCGGTATTGAAGTACTCCAACGTGCGTACAGTCGGGCTATGCAATCTGCCGATTGAAACCAAAATGCAAATTGCCAGCCTGATGGATGTGGATGTATCCAAGATCGATATCGAAATGGTCGGTATCAATCATTTGAACTGGACGACCAAAATTTTCGTCGATGGCGAAGACCGTACAGACGATATTTTGTTCAAGGCATCTGGGGAAAGCAAGTTTACGATGCAAAATATCCCGGGATTCTCTTGGGATCAAGAGTTCATCCAATCGCTTGGCGCTCTTCCATGCGGCTATCACCGCTATTTCTACATGAAAGAAAAAATGCTTAAGAAACAGCTGGAAGAAGTCGCTACCAAGGGAACTAGAGCGGAAATCGTCAAAAAAGTGGAAACCGAGCTGTTTGAGCTGTACAAAGATCCCGAGCTTGCGGTTAAGCCTAAGCAATTAGAGCAGCGCGGAGGCGCTTATTACTCGGAAGCAGCGCTCAATTTGATTTCTTCCATGTACAACAACAAGAAAGACGTTCAAATTGTAAACGTTAGAAATAACGGCACAATTCCAAGCTTGCCAGACGATGCTTCCATCGAAGTAAACTGTGTGATCAGTTCAGACGGCCCGAAACCGGTACAGATTACAACGCCGATGAATCCGAAGATTAGAGGCCTTCTGCAAATCGTGAAAGCATACGAAGAGCTGGCTGTAGAAGCGGCTGTAAAAGGCGATTACAATGCTGCACTGCAGGCGCTGACGATTCACCCTCTGGTAGGCTCCGTCGATATTGCGAAGCCATTGCTGGATGAAATACTTGCTGAGAACAAAGCTTTTTTGCCGCAATTTAATCAAGCCTAAAGTGACAGGCAGAGCAACGATTTTGATTGCCAATGTAATGGGAAAAGAATAAGATTTAGTAGGCGCAGGTTCCTGTTAATAACAGTAGCGTGCGCCTGCTTTATTGGTGCACGAAGGGGGATTCGTATGTGAAAAGTCTTGCGTCCTACTATTTTCTTTATTATTTGGGGCAAGCTGCGCTGATGCCGTACCTTAGCCTCTATTTAAGTGAAAAGGGAATAAGCTCTACCTTAATCGGGCTGCTTTTATCTCTATGGGCCTTAACGAGTGTCATTGCTCAGCCCATCATGGGGATGTTGAATGACCGTCTGAACGATCGCAGGCAAATATTGATGCTGTGTACCGTTCTGGCGCCTATTCTGGCATTTGGCTTCTATTTCTTTGATGCCTACTTTGCCTTATTAATCTTCTCTGTTCTCTTCCCGTGGTTCCAATCGTCATCAGGCTCATTAAGCGATTCACTCGCTGTAGAAATTGGCAGCAAAGCAGGGTTTTCGTTTGGCAGTATTCGACTTTGGGGGGCTCTAAGCTTCTCGCTGGCTAGCTTTGTCACGGGGATTGTTTACGAGCGGACCGGTTATGGGAGCATCTTTTTCTACTTTCTGTTCATCAATGCAGGCGTTCTGGCTGTTTTGTTTCTTTTTCCCAAAATCAAGGCCTCTGAACATAAACTGTCCATGTTCGATCAGGCCAAACAGGTGATAAGCAATAAGCGTTTCCTGCGCTTTATTGGGATTTGCTTGCTGGTGAATTTGTCCATTGCTATTAACTTTTCATTTCTTCCAATCTATTTTAAAACGATGGGCTTTAATAAAGCCTGGATCGGCACCACCTATGCGATAGCGGCCATTATTGAAGTTCCGATGTTCTGGGTATCTGCCAAGCTGAATAGCAAAATTGGTCGCTTGCCTGTGCTCTGTATGGCAGCTGCTTGCTACGCGGTCAAATGCTTGACACTGGCCTTCACGCACGATGTATATCTGGTGCTGGCTTCCCAGCTCCTCGACGGAACGGCCTACGCATTCTTCGCCAGTGCAACGGTGGAAATGGTCAAAAGCTATTCCAAGGACGAGACACAGGCTACCTTCCAAACCGTATTTGCGGCCATTACAACTGGTCTAGGCGGAATTATTGGCAGCGCCTTCGGAGGCATCTTGATTGACCATATGGGCGCGCCGTTTCTGTACTTAATATTGTTTGTGCTGTGCATCACAGCAGCCGTGCTATTCGTCATTTCTTATAAAATGTCCAGTCGCTCGATTAGCCATAATCACCTGCAGAATAGCTAGTTTTTCAGCCCTATTAGCCAGCCCTCGTATCCAACGAATTCTGGCTGAATCCGACGATAAACCCCTCAGAGGGAACTATATTCCTCTGTTTATCCCCAAACCAGCCTTTTGGCTAGTCAGACGGAACTGGGGTACGCTAAGTTGTCCAATTTGCAGGAATTTCACACTTGAGAGGTGAAATAAGGGAACCTACTTCCCTTTCAGCTGCAAATAGCCGATTTTGAGTCGAATAAGGGACCTCAGTTCCTTTTCGAAGGGAAAAAGGAGTCTAATTGCAAATTGCATGTCCACACAAGCGCTGGCATCGGGCAACGTTAAAATCATAAAAAAAGAAGGCGGACACGAGTCCACCTTCTTTTCGCGTATGGAGCCTAGATGGCTCTCATCCGATTATTTCTCGGATTGTGCTCCACTTCCGCCAATTTCAGCTCTTCCATCAATGGAGGGATGTACATACCGAAACGGCCGCGCAGCCCTTTTTTCAAACCGTACCATCCGCCAACCGGATTCTCGGTAGAGCGCCCCCAGCTCTCAACCGTGCCTTCCTTGGCCGGCTTCTGCTCATCCGCGCTTCCGAGTTCGATCCAATCGCCGTGCTGCTTAAGCATAGCAGTTAGATCCTCGATGCAGCGATAGTCATAATGCAAAACGGTTTTCCCTACGGTACAAACGAGAATGGCTTTTCCGTCTTTTTCATCCTTGTACATTTCGTACTCCGAAGTTTGCGGAGGCGTCTTTAATTTCCATGGATTCTCTTTCGTACCCATTTCTGTCGTCATCTGATTACTCCTTTATGTGCTTGGATGAGGGGATCAAGTTTGATTCATATGGCAATCTTTTGGCGAGACATCCATGAAGGCTTGAATACTAGGGTGTCTCAACGTTCTATTGGGTGTCCATTCCAAATAACTCACTTTAACAACGATCTTAGGTTCAATCCAAATGGCTTCTTTTTCTCGATCAGGAGTATTCCTGAAAGGTCGATCTGTAGTCCGCATATCCTGAATGCGACGGGTGAGCTGCTGCCAGTCTTTCACAGTAAGTTTGCCAGTACCCGCATGACCAATATACCATAATTGTTCGAACTCATCATACAGGCCCAATAAAAGAGAGTTCACCATTTGCCCCCGATAAGTGACTCCCCCAACGACGGCAAACAGATCTTTAAAAATCTTCTTCTTTTGCCAACGCTTATCCTTGCCATTAATCAAGTAATTGCTGTTGAGGTCCTTGATGACAATACCTTCTAGGTCATGGGCGAGAACAACCTTGTAAAGTCCTTCGATATCTGTGTGATTCGTGACCAACTGCACATGGGGACTAGGTTTGATCACATCCTGAAGGACAGCTTGTCTTTCCTTAAGCGGGAGATCCGTGAGCCATTTATCGTTCAAATAGAGGATGTCAAAAACCATATAGGTAATCGCAACTTGCTGAGAAGCTTGGGCAATCGTGCTTGCTTTTCGGGCGCTGTCCCGTCTCATAATTTCGTAAAATGAGGGCTTTCCATCTGAGAGCGCAATGATTTCTCCATCGAGAATGATAGAATCGGCCGAGCAAAAATGCTGAGGTTGTGTTAGTTCGGGATACTGCAGCGTTCTTTCATTTCTCCTGCGATTAATAAGCTTGGTCATTTGGCCGTCAAAATATAGTAACATTCTCACGCCATCCCACTTGATTTGGCCCGTCCACTCGCCACCCGAAGGCAATTCGTCCGTACTAATGGGTTCAAATGGCGTTAAAGGCATAAAATCCAAAATCAGCACCTCCCGCTTGTGTTCATAGGGTATAGTCCAAAATGAAAGCAAAAGCGCTAGTCCTTGGCATACAAGAATTAGCGCTTTGTCTATGTGTCCTCGTCATTCAAGTTGTCGGTTCTTTGACTTTTTTGGCTCTTGTTGTCTTCGCCTTAGGCTTCTTAACCTCGCTTACACTGGCATCCTGCTCGAGCGTGATTTTATGATCCTCTTTGCCATCTGCTGACTTTGTGGCATCCAGACTGGCTTGGAGCGCGGCCATAAGGTCGATGACGCTCGTTTTCTGCAGCGCAGGTGCCGATTGGATTTCTTCTCCAGCGACTTTATGTTCGATGGCTTCCAAGAGACGTCCGCGGTACTCATCTTTGTATTTTTCCGGTTCAAAAGGCGTGGAGAGCTGGTTGATCAGCATCTTGGCCATTTCCATCTCACGCTCGTTGACGGTCACTTTGTCCGGAAGATTCGGAACTTGGGAGATCGGCCGTATCTCATCAGGATAAAAGATAGTTTCCATAGCGAGGCAGTTTTCAATAACACGAATGGCGGCGAGTGAGCTTTTGGAGCGGATAGAGACTTTGGCAATGCCGATTTTGCCCGTTTGCCGCATGGAATCCAGCAGCAGATTATAGGCGCCTGCCCCCGTATCTCCAGGCCCCAGATAGTAGGTTTTTTGAAAATAAACAGGATCAATGTCAGTCAAGTTGACGAAATCCAGAATCTTGATCTCTTTGTTCGCTTCTCCGGATATCGTTTCTAATTCATCTTTTTCAAATAGAACGAAGCGTCCTGGCTCGTATTCATAGCCTTTGGAAATTTCGTCCCACTCTACTTCTTTTTCGCAAGTTTGGCATTTCCGAACATAGGATAGAGGGGTAATGCAAGTTTTGTGGATGTAGCGCATGGAGATATCCTTATCTTCCGTAGCTGAAAACATTTTCACAGGCACATGAACAAGCCCGAAACTAATGGCGCCTTTCCAAACCGTATGCATGCTGATTTTCCTCCCCAGAAACCTTGATTGTACTAGTATTCTCTTGATTTGTTTCCTTTATACGGCAGAGGATTAAGAGAATGGACTGGCACTCGGCTGGGTACGTTAAAGCAGAAAGTTGATGACGCATAGGAGGGATTCACGGATGGCACAAGATTCAAAAGCTACACAAGATACGAACCATCAAGGGAAAGAAGATTATTTCATGGATATTGACCGCATGATTAACGAAGGTCTTGGCGGCGGCAACGTCACCATGCACAATGGATTAATTGAGTCCTCTACGACGGATACGATGGATCATCCGGAATCCGTACTGGATGAGCCATGAACGTTCACCGCGCGCAAGAGATTTTAGCGGCTGATGAGAAGATTACGGTTGAGCTGAATGGGGTGCCTGTCTGGATTGACAGTGTCGATTCAAGCAAAGCCATTGCCAAAGTGCATGCGGAAGAAAACCCCGCTGATGCGAGATTAGTGACCGTGCAAGAATTGGAAGAGGTTCACTAGTCTTCCGAAGAACGATAAGCCTGCTCCGATGACATATCGGGGCGGGCTTTTTTTCATGACAGAGTTGCTGTTGCCTTGCTGCGGGGACTATAATAGGAGCAGCACGCGCAAACGGAAAGAAAGGGATGAGATCACTGACTCAATCCACATTTACCTATGTATCAAGGCACGAGGGAGATACCGATCAGTTGGGAGAATGGCTGGCGGAATTCTTATTGCCTGGTGCAGTTCTAACGCTAGACGGCGATTTGGGAGCGGGGAAAACCAGATTTTCACAAGGCTTTGCCAGAGCGATGGGCATTGCCGATACAGTGAATTCACCCACTTTTACAATCATTAAAGAATACGAGGGAACGGGGCTTCCCTTCTACCATATGGATATGTATCGCATTTCCCAAGAGGAAGCGGATGAGCTCGGATTGGAAGATTACTTCTATGGAGCGGGTGTTTCGCTGATCGAATGGTCAAGCTTAATTGAAGATTTGCTGCCGCCCGCCCGCCTTGCTATCACGATTGCCCTACAAGGGGATCAAACCAGAGTATTTCACCTGACTCCGCACGGAGATCCGTATCAGAGCTGGTGTGTACAAATGAAGGAGAACGGACATTTACGATGACTGAACGGACACAATCAATAGGACGATGCTTAGCCATCGATACCTCTTCCTCTGCAATGACAGTAGCTATTTTGGATAATGGAAAACTGCTGGGCGAGGTTAGCTCGTACGCGGAACGCAATCATTCCATTGGGCTGATCCCCCACATTCAAGAATTATTAGCTAAGCTTGATCTTAAGCCTAAGGATCTGCAAACAATTGCTGTGGGACAAGGTCCTGGCTCTTATACAGGAGTTCGTATTGCGGTATCAGTAGCCAAAACCTTTGCTTGGTCGTTAGGCCTCGATCTGATTGGAATATCCAGTTTGGAAGCTATTGCACTTGGCGGTGCTGTGAAAGCGCGAGATTTCAATGAAATGAAAGATCCAAATGAAGATAAAAGCGGTCGTGGTACTACATGGGTGGTTCCGCTCTTGGATGGCAGACGCAGGCAAGCTTTCACAGCTGTTTACGCCTTCGAAGACGCTTCTCCAGTAACGGATGATGATGCGCTCTCCGCAACTTGGCGAGAAATATTGCCAGACGGTATTCGCGTGATCGGCCCTTGGACGGCACAAATCTTGTCTTTAATTGCTGATGCTGAAGAAGGAAAGGAACCGAAGGAAATCCTTTTTGTCGGCGAGGTAGAGGGATTTGCCGCTGAGCTTGATCAATTCGCGCAAGAGTGGCAGGGCTTGGTCAATCAACGGACCTATGGCATTGAAGCTCATTACATTGGTCTTCTTGCCTATCCGCGGTTGCTTCAAGGAGAGAAGGCCGAGGTGCATACGTTTGTGCCCAATTACACGAGACTTCCGGAAGCAGAGGCTAATTTGTTAGCTGGTATTGTAACGAAGAAAGGGGATCATTGATTCATGGAGCAGCGTCAGCCACAGACAATGGAGAATGCGATGGTGTTCCGTTCCATGCAGATGGCGGACATTCCTTTTATTTGCGAAATTGAACAAGAAGCGTTCACGACACCTTGGACGAAAGGCGCTTTCGAGAACGAATTGACCAACAACCAGTTCGCTCATTATATGATTATGGACATTGAAGGCGAGGTTGCCGGTTATGGCGGCATGTGGCTTATTATGGATGAAGCGCATGTCACGAATATTGCTGTCCGTAGCACCTTTAGAGGGCGCAAGCTGGGTGAGCGTTTAATGCGGGAATTGATGAAAACAGCCGCGTTCCTAGGCGCAATTCGTATGACGCTTGAAGTCCGTGCCTCGAATTATGTAGCGCAAAATTTGTATGAAAAAGTCGGCTTCCGCTCTGTAGGCGTGCGAAGAGGTTATTATACGGATAACCGCGAGGATGCTGTCATTATGTGGGTGGATTTGCCTAAGCGAAGAAAGGATAGTCTCGGTGAGTGAGGCTTTCAGCAGGTGAAGAGTGTGACGAAAGATAACGAACAACAGATAGATTTGTCAGAACATAGGGGAGAACGATATAGCAGCAAACCGGTTTATATTTTGGCTATCGAAACCAGCTGTGATGAAACCTCTGTGGCAATTGTCGAAAATGGTAAAATCATTCGTTCTAATGTGATTTCCAGCCAAATCGAAACCCATCAACGCTTCGGCGGTGTTGTGCCAGAGGTCGCTTCCCGCAAGCATGTGGAGTCTATCACATGGATGCTCGAGGAAGCCGTCCAAGAAGCAGGCATTTCGCTGCAGGAGCTGTCTGCGATTGCCGTAACAGAGGGACCGGGATTGATTGGGGCCTTGTTAGTCGGTGTTGTCGCAGGCAAAGCGCTTGCCTGCGCTCTGGATCTCCCGCTGATTGGTGTGCACCATATTGCGGGACATATTTATGCGAATCAACTGGTGCATGAGCTCGAGTATCCGTTGATCTCGCTCGTGGTGTCCGGCGGACACACTGAGTTGATTCTCATGGAAGGGCCGGGCCAGTTCCGCATCATCGGGCGTACGCGCGATGATGCGGCTGGCGAGGCCTACGACAAAATCGCCCGCGCCATGGGCCTGCCTTACCCGGGCGGACCGCACGTAGATCGGCTGGCACAGGAAGCCGAATCCGAAATCAAGCTGCCTCGCTCCTGGCTCGAGGCAGACTCCTACGACTTCAGCTTCAGCGGCTTGAAATCCGCTGTGCTGAACGTCGTCAACCAAAGCAAGATGCGCGGCGAGGCCGTTCAAGTGGCGCAGATTGCCAAGGGCTTCCAAGCCTCCGTCATCGACGTGCTTGTGGAGAAGGCTAGTCGCGCCGTGCGGGAATACGGCGCGAAGCAGCTGCTGCTCGCGGGCGGTGTCGCCGCGAACAAAGGGCTGCGCAGCAGGCTGGCCGAGCGCTGCGAGCAGCTGAATGTGCCGCTGCTGGTGCCGCCGCTGGGCCTCTGCACGGACAACGCTGCGATGATAGGCGCAGCCGCTTTCCTAAAGTGGGACAAGCAGGAGTTCGACTCGATGGAGCTGAAAGCCGAGCCGCAGCTCAAGCTCGAAGAGTGGTAGGAGCAGGAAAAGCAATAAAATAAATTTTCAGATAACGGTATTGACTTTGCCAAAATGGCATATTATAATCACAATCAATACTTTCAAACGCAACGAACGGGAATAGTAAGGATGAACAGTTTCGCTCAGAGAGCTGTGCGCTTGGTGAAAGCACAGACGAAACAGAACCTGAACTCGCCCGGGAGCGGTAAGGCTGATAAGGATGCCAAGGATCCAGCACCCAAGTAGGTCTTGACGGTTGACCCCCGTGATCAGGTACATGAGTGGTTTCGAGTGTAGCAGCTCGGATCAATTAGAGTGGTACCACGGTAGGTTCAAGCCTGTCGTCTCTTATATAAGAGATGGCAGGCTTTTTTGGTTGTTCTGAAATGAACAAAATATAACATAAACGCAATGAACAAGAGTAGTAAGGGCTCACTGGATCGGTACAGAAAGCTGCGGGTTGATGCGACGCAGACCGTGAAATCCCTGAACTCGCTTGGAAGCGGTCCTCCTGAGCAGCAGCAATACGAAGCTGTTAGGGAGGAACGGATGACCTCCGTGATCAGGTGATGCAGCTGGCAGCAACCTTGCTGACTGCATCTGAGGTGGGCTCCGTGACTCGGAGTCAACAAGAGTGGTACCGCGCTGGGTGAAGACCCGTCGTCTCTTATGTGGAGATGACGGGTCTTTTTGTCGTTTGCGAATCGACTTAAGGGGGAAGCGCCATGGATGAAGTGATCCAATACTACAGCAGATTTGATGAATGGGGACGACTCGACAGAGAGCCTGTTGAATTTATGGTCAACTGGCACTACATCAGAAGCTTTCTGCCGCAGAATGGGCATATTTTAGACAATGGCGCAGGCCCTGGCAAATATGCCGCTGCTTTAGCCCAGTGTGGTTATGAGGTTACGTTAACGGACCTTACGCCCAAGCTCGTAGAAATGGCCGCAGCCAAAATGAGCGAATTAAACCTTGCCGCACATTTCAACGACTTCCACATCGCAGATGCCCGGAATTTGAACATGTTGGATGATGAGCAATTTGATGCCTCGTTGATGCTGGGACCGTTATATCATTTGCAAAAACAAGAAGATCGTGAGTCTGCCGTGCATGAACTGCATCGTGTTACCAAAAGCGGCGGTTTCATCTTCGTCGCATTCATGACAAGGATAAGACATATCATGACTTCACTCGCAGCCCCTCAGCATTGGAAACCGAATGACAAGATGAACGCGATTAAAGCATTCTCTCAAACCGGCACATTCAATCATGCGGACGAAGGCAGATTCACCGGCGCTTATTTCTATGAAATTGATGAAATTAAGCCTTTTATGGAATCACATGGCTTCCAAAGTCTTAAGCTAATTGGCTCATCAAGCATAGCGGGAGCTTTCAAGTCAGAGCAATTCGACTACTGGCGATCTCAGGGAGAAGAAGAATTCAATGAAATGCTGGATACGATTTATGCGATGGCTGAAAGTCCATATGTGTTAGGCGTATCCTCCCATTTGATGTATATCGGCAGAAAACTGTAACCAAACTTTAGCCAGCCCACTGGCCCCAAACCTAAGGAGGAAGTAACAATGGAAACTAACAATAATCGACGCATTCGCATTTTTGACACAACACTGAGAGATGGTGAGCAAGCACCTGGCGCATCCCTGTACCCGGAAGAGAAAATTCGCATCGCGAGACAGTTGGCCAAAATGGGTGTAGATACCATTGAGCCGGGTTTCCCGATCTCGAGTCCAGGGGATTTCCAAGCGGTTCAGCAAATCTCACGCGAGCTGCACACGGTAGAAATTTGCGGCTTCGCAAGAGCGATGAAGGCGGATATCGACGCTGCGGTCAAAGCGACCGAAGATGCAGCCTCACGCCGAATTCACATGTTCCTATCCTCGTCGGATATCCATCTGGATTTCCAACTGCGCAAATCCCGTCAGCAAGTGGTCGAGATGGCTCGTTCGATGGTTGGTTATGCGAAGCAATTCGTGGACCGTATCGAATTCTCACCGATGGATGCAACGCGAACTGGGGATGAATTCCTCTTTGAAGTGCTGGAAGCGGTCATTGCGGAAGGAGCTACGATTCTGAATATCCCAGATACCGTAGGTTATGCCCTGCCGGAAGAATACGGAGCGATGTTCCGCAGAGTGCGTCAAAGTGTCAGAGGCGGCGATACGGTCGAATACAGCGCGCATTGCCACAATGACCTTGGTCTAGCGGTTGCGAACAGTCTTGCTGCCATTGCAGCCGGGGTCACGCATGTCGAAGTCACGGTGAACGGCGTAGGGGAACGTGCTGGGAATTGCTCACTTGAAGAGCTGGTAATGGCGATTGAGACTCGTAAACATACGATGGGCGTAGAAACAGGCATTGTGCCTAGTGAGATTTTTAACACGTCCAAAATGATCAGCCGCATCATGGGCTTCCCGATTGCTTATAACAAGCCAATTGTCGGTCGCAATGCGTTCCAGCATGAAGCAGGCATCCACCAAGACGGACTGCTGAAGAACCGCAATACCTATGAAATTATGGATCCGGAGAAGCTGGGCATTCCGCGTTCAATGATCATTCTTGGCAAACATTCAGGCCGTCATGCCCTGAAGCATCGCGTAGGCCAGTTCGGAATCGAGCTGACCGGAGAAGAGCTGGAAAGCCTGTACACCCGTTTCAAAGAGAAAGCAGACGAGCAAAAAATGGTGACAGACGATCAACTGATGGAACTTGTGGGTTCAACCGTAGATGGGCAAATGGAGCCATTCTCGCTGGTCCATGTACAGCTTGTTTCCAATAGTGATAGTGAGCGAGTTGCTTCCGTTTCCGTTAGGGACAATCAGACTGGAGTAGAAAAAGCGTTTTCCGGGACTGGAGAAGGCCCGATCGAAGCGATCGTACAAAGTCTGCGCCAAGCGATTCCAATGGAAGTGGATTTCTCCGACCTGGAGCTTCATTCGTTATCCACAGGTGAAAAAGCAACCGGAGAAGCAGAGGTAACCATCTCTGTAGGCGGCCAAACGTACAAGAATACAGGAATTGATCAGGATGTTCTTGTTGCTGTGGCGAAAGCTTTTATCTCGGCTTGCAATCAAGCCATTCGGATGCAAAGGCAGCCGGCAGAAACAACGGAGACAACGACAGCTTCTTAAACAAAGCTTTATCTTAAATTGTAAGAAAACTTAGATATATACACAGCTTGTGAGCAAGGTTATACACATGCCCTGTGGACAATGTGCATAACTAGTGGAAAACCAGATTTGCCAACGGTTTCAAAGGGTGAAAGAAAAGAATAACTTTTTCACAAATTTTTGTGGACAATGTGGATAAGTGTGTGGAAAACAATAGAAAAGTGCAGAGGGGGGCGGTTTTCGCCTCTCTTTTTTTGTGGATAACGATGTGGATAAGAATTAGGTGCTCTAGATAAACCTTCTTAAATTGTCGGAACAATCCGTCGGTGGATACTTTTATGCTTGCTGGAAAATGCTAAAAGCAAAAACGGTGGAGATTAACGTATGCAATGGAAGAAAATAACCTGTATTGTGGGTATCTTAACTATTTTATTGGAGTTGTCCACAAGCGCGGAGGGAATGGGGGCTCAAAATGAGCCAGCCATCCACAAACAAGATTCATCCAAACAGGTGACGGTGGTTTCGATACCTAGCCTCTCTTTTCTGGAGCTGCGATCAGAGCAACTGGCCAAGCTGCCTTATTTTCGTCAAGTGACGGAGAAAGGGGGGATTGGAGCCATGAATATACGAACAGCGAATCGAGGGATGCGCGATGTGTATCTCTCTTTAGGTGCGGGCGAACCATCAGTGGGCATTGCGGACGTGCAGGCTTTTGCAGCCAAGGAAAGCTGGAGGGGTGCTCCCATATTGGATGTAAGAAAACGCTATGTTGGCAGTAATATAGGAGAAGCTAGTCCTAGAAGCGAAGCGGATTTGCTGATCGTACCCGATATAGTCAGGCTGCAGCGGCTGAACAGGAAGCTGACTTATGGACCTGGGCTGCTTGGCAGTCTATTGAAGGAATATGGCATTCATCGTTCTGTGATCGGGAACAGTGATTGGGGCAAGAGAACGACGATAGAGGAGGATAAAACACGGCGATACAGTCCGATGATGCTCATGGATTCAGATGGTTATGTGGATAGTGGATTTATCGGAAATGAAATCATGACCTCAGCTGTGGATAGACCTTATGGCATAGCTACCGCTTATGCACAATTGCTTGCATTAGGGGGCAAAAGTGAGAAACCAAGCCTTCAGCTTATTGAACTGGCTGATTTGAATAGGCTTTATGCGGATAAGGCCCATTATTCTGAAGCCCGATTCGACGAGCTGAAGGGGCAAATTTTAAAAGAGATGGACGAGTGGCTTGGTCAGCGGATAGCCAGAATGACAGATCGGGAGAGCATTTGGATTTTCTCACCGGAGGTGCATAGTGAAGCGGCTAAAAGCAAAGCGTATTTGTCCCCGCTCCTTCACTACACGGTGGATTCTCAAGCGGGAATTCTTGTTTCGGATTCAACACGCAGACCGGGTGTGGTTACGGCATCTGATTTTACAAGTACGCTGATTGATGAATTTAATATCCCTCTACCGTCGGGGCTTAATGGGATTCCTTTATCCACCATGAGAAAGGCGAATGCTCTGGCGGGACTTGAGAAGGAGCTCAGCAGTATGCAGACGATTTATCGGAGCCGCCCTCTGCTTTTGTATCCCTTTGTGACGTGTGAAATGGTTGTTTTACTTGTCGGCTTGCTGTATGTCCTATGGATGAAAAAAAAGGCGGCAGATTCACAGCGAGCCGAGGAGTGGAAAGGTGCCATGCCTGGGCGAAAAGTCGTGCATACGTTGCTCTACTCTCTGCTTGTAGCGCCAGCAGTTATGCTGCTTTTGGGATTGTTGGTGCTTCCTTTGACGAATGCACTGGGGGTAGAAGGCGCGATCTTATGGATGATCGTTCTTTTTATCGTGGGCTGTTTGCTTTGTTCTATTTTTCTGGAAAAATGGCCGCTATCCTCAGGCATGATCTGGCTGGCCTATGGCACGGTTTGGCTGCTCATGGTGGATGTCTGCACGGGCTCGCATGCGATGAAATATTCGCTGCTGGGCTATGACCCGATGATAGGCGCCCGCTACTATGGCATCGGGAATGAATATATGGGCGTGCTGATTGGCGCCCTTGTGCTTGCGGTGACGGCGGCTTTGCAGCGCCGTCATGATGCTTTGAGTCCCGCGCTGCGGGGCAGGGGGCTTGGGGCTGTGACTGTGCGCGCGGCTGCGCCGATCGCGTGCTTTTTGCTTGTGACGGGCTGCCTGGCGGCACCGTCACTTGGCGCGAACGCGGGCGGCGCGTTGAGCGCCGCGGTTGCCTTCGGCGTAGCCGGCGTGTACTGCTTCGCCGGCGAACGCTGGCGCGAGCTGCGCTTAGGCAGGGGCGCTGCCCTGCTGACTGTGCTGCTCGCGCTTGGGTTTGGGGCGCTGTGGCTGCTCAACAGCGCTGATTCTCCCGCGGCTGCCGCGCGGGAGAGCCATGTTGGGCGCGCGTTCCACGCGCTGCGCGCCGGGCAGCTCGATCAGATCGGACATCTGATCGAGCGCAAGCTGCGGATGAACGTGCATCTGCTGCGGGCATCCGCGTGGAGCAAGGTCCTCATCACGAGCCTCTTCGTGATGGCCGTGCTGGTGCTGCGTCCTAGCGGCCGACTCCGCGTATGGCAAAACAAAAACCCGTACTGGATGTACGGGTTCTCAGCAAATATGATCGGAGCCATCGCAGCGCTGCTGCTGAATGACTCCGGCATTGTTGCGGCTGCGACGATGATCATTTTCGTCGCGGTGCCGATGCTGCTCCTGCGTTTGCAGGAGCTGGAGGCGGAGATAGAGACGGGTCCTCAAATCCAGCAACAATAAGGCTGTTCCACAGCCCTAAGTAGCAGCAATTGAGCATTTACCACTCCCATAGAGCCGAAAAACAGCCTTATCAGAGATCAAATTCGCTGAAATTAGTTAATTCCACATCAATAAGGCTGTTCCACAGCCCTAAGTAGCAGCAATTGAGCATTACCACTCCCATAGAGCCGAAAAACAGCCTTATCAGAAACCAACACTCTGAATATAGCTATATCTAGCAAGCAATAAGCTTGTTTAACAGCCCTAAGCACCAGCAATTGAGCATACGCACCCAATCAAGCCAACAAAGTCTCCCACTCCTCATAAATCGCAGCCAGCGAGCTCTTCCGCTGTTCAACCGCGGCAGTCTTCTCTTGCACAAGGACGTAGTTGTTGTATACTTCTGGGTCAGCAAGCTCCGCTTCGAGGGCAGAGACTTCGTCTTCCAGTCGGGCGATGTCCTGTTCCAGCTGCTCCAGCTTGCGCTGGCGGCTGCGTTCTTCACGCTTAGCGAGCTTGTCCGCTTCGTATCCATTGCCGCTGGCAGGTTCGCTTTTTGCGGCGACGGAGCCGCTGGCGGCTTTTTTCTCGGCCTCTTTGGCTAGACGTTTCGTTTCCATTTCGGCAAGCTCGGCCTTTTTCTCCAGATAGTCGTCATAGTTGCCCAGATAGCTGGTGAGCCCGTCTTTTTGCAAATCCAGCATGCTTTCAGCCATTTTATTAAGGAAGTAGCGGTCATGGGAGATGAAGAGCAGGGTGCCCTCATAATCCATTAAGGCTGATTCCAGCACCTCTTTGCTGTACAAATCCAGATGGTTGGTAGGCTCATCGAGAATGAGAACGTTCGCTTTCTGCAGCATCAGCTTGGCTAGCGCGACACGTGCTTTTTCACCGCCGCTTAAGGCCGCGACTTTCTTGAATACGTCTTCGCCGCTGAACAGAAAGTTCCCCAGCACAGTGCGTATGCGAGCTTCCTCTAAATGCGGATACGTGTTCCACACTTCCTCCAGCACACTGTTCGAGGGGGTTAAGCCGGTTTGCTCTTGATCGTAATATCCGATGGTGACGCCAGAGCCCCATTTGAATGTGCCTGCATCTTGCTTATGTTGACCGATTAATGTTTTTAACAAAGTGGATTTGCCGACACCGTTGGGCCCGATAAGCGCGGCCGTTTCGGAACGGCGCAGCTGGAAAGAGACTCCGTCGAGCAGTCGCTTTTTGCCATCATAGGAAAGTGCCAAACGATCGACTTGCAGCACTTCTTTGCCGGACGTTTGGGCAATTTCAAAAGAAAATGAAGCCCGCTTCAAATCCCCCATCGGCTTATCCAGTCGATCCATTTTTTCCAGCTGCTTACGGCGGCTTTGCGCCCTCTTCGTCGTTGAGGCACGCACAATGTTGCGCTGCACGAAATCCTCCAGCTTCGAAATTTCTTCCTGCTGCTTTTCAAACTGCTTCATTTCGATTTCATAATTGGCTTCTTTGATTTCAATAAATCTTGAATAGTTGCCAGTGTACCGTTTGGAAGCATTGCGTTCAATTTCATAGATCGAAGTGACCAAGGCATCGAGGAAAAAGCGGTCATGTGAAACAACCAGAATAGCGCCTGGGTAACCCCGCAAATAACCCTCCAGCCAAGTTAGCGTCGGGATATCCAAGTGGTTGGTCGGCTCATCGAGCATAAGCAGATCAGGCTCTTCAAGAAGCATTTTGGCCAAAGCTAGCCGTGTCTTCTGTCCGCCGCTAAGCGTTTGGACAAGGGTATCGGGAGAAAATTGGCCGAATCCCATGCCGTGCAAAATGCCGCGGATTTTCGCTTCGATTTCATAGCCGCCTTGCTCGCGAAACCATTCGGAACGCAAAGCGTAACGGTTCATCGTGCTTTCGTATTTTTTGTCATCCGATATCAGATCAGGGTCAGCCATGATGGCTTCCAGCTCGCGCAGTTCTCGCTCCGTCTCCAGTAAGGAACTGAACACGCTGAGGAGTTCATTCCAAATGGATTTATCGGTTTGCAGTCCGCTGTTTTGTTTTAAATAGCCGATCTTCGTTTCCTTTGCTTTGAAAAGATCGCCGCTGTCATAGGACATTTCGCCGGCAATAATTTGAAGCAGTGTCGATTTACCGGCCCCATTCACGCCGACTAAACCAATTCGTTCCCGATCTTCGATTTGAAGCGTTATATTGGAGAGTACGGAACGTACCCCGTAATTTTTGGAAATGTTCGAAACCTGCAATAGCATCTGAAGCTACCTCCTGCTTATTAATGAAAGAACTCGTTCCACGTCACCTGCTATAAATCCCATCAATTCACTAGTATACACCATGCTGCAGCGCATCGTATGCTTAATTTTGCATCGATTCGGATAGGATGGGGATGAGCGAATGGGACTTTTGAGGCATACTAGATATGTAAGCTGCTTTATCTTGCTTTTCATATTGCTGCTGGGACTGTCCGGCTCGTCTATCAAAAGCATGCCATACAGAACAGTACTGCCCGTATCCATCCAAAAGGCATCTTCAGCAGGCTTGACGATAATCACGTTTAATATTCACCATGGTGAAGGTTTAGATGGTAAAGTGAATCTAGAGCGGATTGCTGAGCTCCTTGGACAGGAGCATGCGGATGTTATCGCGCTGCAGGAAGTGGATCGTTATCGATTGCGGAGCGGTTTCGTCGATCAAGCCAAAGCACTGGCTGAGCTGCTGGGCATGCAGATGCGGTTTGCTCCTAGTTTAACCTATCCAATAGGACAATATGGCAATGCCATTTTAAGCCGATATCCGATTGAAAAGAGCAGCTGCGAGCTTCTTCCAGGCGCCAAAGAAACCAGAAGTCTTCTTACCGCGCAATTGCAAGTGGGCACAGAATACATTCAGGTTGCTACAACCCACTTGGGACTTTCCAAGGAAGATCGCAACTTACAGCTCGCCCGCATTTCGGAGCTCCTGACAGACACAGAGGAACCGCTAGTCCTGACTGGCGATTTTAATATGGAATTAGATGCTTTTCAGGATAAAATGGACAACATGCAACTGAGTAACATCCCGTTGAGTCAGACAATGAAGGCGACATTTACAGATGGAAAAAGGATCGATTATGTGTTCACAAATCGGACCTATTTCGGTTCAGCACAGGCCATTCCGACGATTTGCTCGGATCATTCTCCTGTAATAACGCTCATTCCACTGGGGTCTCGGGTACGAGTATAGTTTTTTTCCTTGTTTATGTTAAAATGGGGGAAACCACTCCTCGTTAGGGAAGGGCTGAAGCTAGTATGAACATCCGAGAGCGGAAGATAGAGTTACGCAAAGAAATGGAAGAAATACGCGCCTCCATCGTATCTGGGGAGCGAGAAGAGAAGCAGCAGCGCATTCATGAGCGAATGACGAAGCTCTGTTCAGACAGGCTTCTTAACCATGGGTGGCAGGAATCGCCGGTTCCACCGACCATTATGACCTATATGCCATTTCGATCCGAACTGGATGTCGCTCCACTAATGGAGTGGTGCTGGCAGCAGGGAATTCGTGTGCTGGTGCCGAAGGTTGTAGCGGAGTCAAAAACAATGAATCTACATGTTATAGACAGCTATGAAGATCTGGAGAGCGGTGCTTGGGGAATTCGCGAGCCTCGAAATGATGTGTCGATTGAGCACGATTTGTCCACGATTTCCATGATCTTGGTACCGGGGCTTGCTTTCGACATGGATTTCGGACGACTAGGTTATGGCGGTGGTTTCTATGATCGCTTTATGCAACTATTTGCTGCGCGCGGACTGAAGCGACCTTTTGCGGTTGCAGCCGCTTTTGATAAGCAATTGATACCTGGTGTGCCTTCCTCCTGGCATGATTTTCGTGTAGACGGCATTGTCACCGAAAGCAAAATAGTTTTCAAAACAGAATCATAAAACGAGGTGAGTGATTTGCCCGATTCCTCTCCGTTGACCCATTTTAATGAACAGGGACGAGCTCGTATGGTTGATATTTCGGATAAAACCGAAACGAAGCGAACAGCTACGGCGCGTTCTACGTTAATCATGCAGCGTGAGACGCTGGATTTAATTAAGCAGGGTAAAATGAAAAAAGGCGATGTCCTCGCCGTAGCGCAGGTGGCTGGCATTATGGCCGCCAAAAAAACGTCAGACTGGATCCCGATGTGCCATCCCATTGCATTAACGGGTATTGATATTCAGTTCACGGACAATGGCAACGATGAATTATACATAGAAGCAACAGTGAAGACAACGGGACCCACAGGCGTTGAAATGGAGGCTTTAACAGCCGTATCTGCAGCATCGCTGACGGTCTACGACATGTGCAAAGCCGTAGAGAAGGGCATGCAGATTAGCTCTACAAGGCTAGTTCTCAAAACAGGCGGGAAAAATGGGGATTTTCACCTAGAAGAAAGTTGAACGTGACGCGATCGGTATCTCATTCAGTGAACAAGGGAGAGGTGACGAAGGATGCACTGGAAAGTTGCGATTTTGACAGCCAGTGACCGCGGTTACCGAGGAGAACGAGAAGACACTAGCGCTCAGGTAATCCGCGAGCTGATTGAAGAGGAAATTCAAGGCGAAATCATCGAATACCGGGTTGTTCCGGATGAGATGGATGAAATTATGGCTTCATTGATAGAAATGACGGATTATTATCAGGCTGATTTAATTTTGACCACGGGCGGTACGGGGTTGGCTCCTCGTGATGTAACGCCGGAAGCGACGCTCAATGTCATTGATCGGGTTGCTCCAGGCTTTGCTGAAGCGATGCGGATGATTTCCATGCAGAAGACGCGGAAAGCGATGCTGTCCAGAGCCGTATCCGGCATTCGCGGGCGTACGCTTATTATTAATTTGCCAGGCAGCCCCAAAGGCGTGCAGGAGAACCTGATGGCGATCATCGATCAGCTTCCGCATGCTCTGGGAATTCTCACAGGCAAAGAAGGTGATCATGGGTGAGCAGACACGAATCCATGCTGCGTGAGGTCAAGGTTGAAGATGCCATCGGCATGATTCTGCCCCATGATCTTACCCAAATCTTGCCCGGTGAGTTCAAAGGGCGCTTGTTTCGCAAAGGACATCAAGTGACCGAAGCTGACATCCCTGCCTTGCTGAGCATCGGCAAGGAGCATATTTATGCCATGGAGCTGCAGCCTGGCTATCTTCATGAGGACGAAGCTGCGCAGCGCTTGGCGAAGGCTATTGCTGGCGATAGCAGCCTCAGGCTGACGGAGCCGCATGAAGGCAAAGTCAACGTGAAGTCGGAGATTCACGGCTTGGCGAAGATCGACAAAGCGTTCGTTGACGCTGTGAACGCTATTGATGAGGTCGTGTTGTCGACAATTCGCAGCAACACGGTCGTTCAGGCAGGCGCTTCGCTAGTTGGCACGCGGGTAATCCCGCTGATTGTGGACGAAGCGAAGGTTGTTGAGGTCGAGCGCTTGGCTGCCGCTCGCCGTCAGGAGGGCTTCACCTTGCTTGAGGTGAAGCCATTTCGCAAGCTCCGCGTCGGCGTGATCACGACGGGCAGCGAGGTCTTCAAGGGCCGAATCGAGGATAAATTCGGCCCGATTGTGAAAGAGAAGGTCGCTCAGCTCGGCTCTGAGGTTGTAGACCAACGCTTCGCACTCGATGATAGCGAAGCGATTGTGGGAGAGATCCACGCGCTGCTTGCGCTCGGCGTGGATCTGGTTCTGGTCACGGGCGGCATGTCCGTGGACCCGGATGACCGCACGCCAGGCGCGATCAAGCAGGCAGGCGCCCGTGTGGTCAGCTACGGTACGCCGATGCTGCCGGGCTCGATGCTGATGATCGCCTATCTGGGCGATGTGCCGATCATGGGTTTGCCAGGTTGCGTGATGCACGACCCGTACACCTCCTTTGATGTTCTGCTGCCGCGTATTTGCGCAGGCGAAACGATCGTCCGCAGCGATATTACGGAGATGGGGTACGGCGGCTTTTATCAGTGTTAACATAGTAGAGGGACGCAGTTCCCTCTGTTTCATGATGCGAGAGCAGACGGGCGTTTCGTTTCAATAGTTTTAGTTGATGTCGCAACAAATGATGGAGATGACAGTCATGTTCCAAAATATCGGTTTTACCGAGCTCTTATTGATAGCTATCGTTGCCCTCGTTTTATTTGGTCCGCAGAAGCTGCCCGAAATTGGGCGTATGCTCGGGAAAACGGTGAGGGATTTCAAGAAGGGTGCACATGCGCTGCTGAATGATGAACCCCAAGCGCCTGCTGCATCCAATCAAGCAGATTCACCGTCTCCGCAAGCAGCAGCTCCCAACTCAGTCACGGAAACGAAGCCAGCTGAAGCAGTGGCATCTTCGAAGCCAGCTGTGGAGTTTATCTCCTCCACTCCTGCACAAGCTGCGGCCTCCGATGAAGGAGTGCAAGTCCCTCCGGCAGTCGCACCTGCGGCAGCGTCCGCAAAACCGAGCCAAACGCGGCGATTGCCCGATTAGCCGGTTTCTTATTAGCATACCAAGTGCTACAGCCCTTCAGGCTCATTCTACTTGCTCAGGTTGGTGAAATATGACAACGAACGAAGAAATGTCACTCGTAGAACATCTCGGCGAGCTCCGCAAGCGACTCATGTGGATTCTGGCCGTCTTGGTGATCGGGATGGTTGGCGGGCTGATCTCTGCCAAACCAATCATTAAGTACTTGAAAAATATCCCGCCCGCCAACACGATCAGTTGGAATGTGTTTTCCCCGTGGGATGCCTTGCGCTTATATATGAATTTCGGCCTGGCCGTGGGTATTCTGATTACCTTGCCGGTTATTTTGTATCATATCTGGGCATTCGTGAAGCCTGGACTGCGTGAAGTTGAGCAGAAAGCCTCGATCGTCTACATTCCTTATGCCTTTTTGCTTTTTCTCGTTGGGTTATCCTTCGGATATTGGGTCGTTTTTCCGATGGCTTTTTACTTTACTTCATCCATTAGCCGAAGTCTTGATATCACAGAGATGTACGGTGCTGCGCAATATTTTACATTCATGTTTAATATCATTCTGCCGCTCGCTATCGTGTTTGAGATGCCGATTGTCGTGATGTTCCTGACCAAGATCCGCCTTTTGAACCCGAAACGTCTGCATAAATTCAGAAGATATGCTTACATGCTGCTCGTTATTTTATCTACCGTTATTACACCGCCAGATGCGATATCCGCGATTTTAGTTTCTTTGCCGCTCATTGTACTGTATGAATTCAGCGTCTTTATGTCAGGATTCATCTACCGCAAGCAGCTGATTAAAGATGCCGAGTGGGCGCAGGAATTTGGTCCCAAATAAGAAAACAGTCTGCCACTTGGGTGCAGGCTGTTTTTCTATGTTGCGGCGAATATTTGTTTTTCATTTGGGTAGAATGAGGGGGGTGTCCAAAAGTTTGAAAAATGTGTAAAAGGACTTGCAAATTGCGTCCAGAATGAGTATCATAAGAATTGTTGTTAGCACTAAACACATTCGAGTGCTAATAACCAAAACAACACCCATTACCAATTTTCTAAAGGAGGCTATTTTTCCATGATCAGACCGTTAGGTGATCGAGTAATCATTGAAGCCGTTGCGAAAGAGGAGACTACAGCAAGTGGTATCGTGCTGCCAGATACAGCGAAAGAAAAACCACAAGAAGGTAAAGTTGTAGCCGTAGGCGCAGGCGCGTTGAAAGATGGCGTTCGTGTTCCGCTTGAAGTAAGCGAAGGCGACCGCATCATTTTCTCCAAATACGCTGGAACTGAAGTGAAATACGAAGGCCGCGAACTGTTGATCTTGCGCGAAAGCGACATTCTCGCTGTATTAGCCTAATTTAGCAGGATATAGATCGGCAACACGTATACTTAGTTTTTACATTTTAACTACTTACTATGTAAGGGTTCTAAATCAGAGGAGGTTTCCTATTCATGGCAAAAGAAATTAAGTTCAGTGAAGACGCACGCCGCGCGATGCTTCGTGGGGTAGACGCTCTTGCTAACGCTGTTAAAGTAACTTTGGGTCCTAAAGGCCGTAACGTTGTTCTTGAGAAAAAATTCGGCAGCCCGCTCATCACCAATGACGGTGTTACGATCGCGAAAGAAATCGAGCTTGAAGATGCTTTCGAAAACATGGGAGCACAGCTTGTTAAAGAAGTTGCTACCAAAACAAACGATGTTGCTGGTGACGGTACAACAACTGCAACGGTTCTAGCACAAGCTATGATCCGCGAAGGTCTGAAAAACGTTACTGCAGGCGCTAACCCAATGGTTATCCGCAAAGGTATCGAGAAAGCTGTTAAAGCGGCTGTAGAAGAGCTTCAAGCTATTGCGAAGCCAATCGAAGGCAAACAATCCATCGCGCAAGTTGCGGCAATCTCTGCTGCTGACGAAGAAGTAGGCGAGTTGATCGCTGAAGCTATGGAAAAAGTAGGTAAAGACGGTGTTATCACTGTTGAAGAATCCAAAGGCTTCTTGACGGAGCTTGAAGTTGTAGAAGGTATGCAATTCGACCGTGGATACACTTCCCCTTACATGATCACTGATACGGATAAAATGGAAGCTGTCCTTGACAACCCATACATCCTGATCACAGATAAAAAAATCTCGAACATCCAAGAAATCTTGCCTGTTCTTGAGAAAGTCGTTCAATCCGGCAAACAACTTCTGATCATTGCTGAAGATGTTGAAGGCGAAGCACAAGCAACGCTTGTTGTGAACAGACTTCGTGGCACATTCACTTGCGTAGCTGTTAAAGCTCCTGGTTTCGGTGACCGTCGTAAAGCTATGCTTGGCGATATCGCTGCTCTAACTGGTGGTCAAGTGATCACTGAAGAGCTTGGTTTGGATCTGAAATCCACGCGTCCTGAGCAATTGGGTAGCGCACGTCAAGTACGTGTAACCAAAGAAAACACAATCATCGTTGATGGTGCTGGCGACAAGAAAGACATCGCTGCACGCGTAACGCAAATTCGCTCACAATTGGAAGAAACAACTTCCGATTTCGATAAAGAAAAACTGCAAGAGCGTTTGGCTAAACTTTCTGGCGGCGTAGCTGTTATCAAAGTTGGCGCAGCAACTGAAACTGAGTTGAAAGAGCGCAAACTTCGCATTGAAGATGCTCTGAACGCAACTCGTGCAGCTGTTGAAGAAGGTATCGTATCTGGTGGTGGTACTGCACTGGTTAACGTATACAACGCTGTAGCTAAAGTTGTAGCTGTTGGCGACGAGCAAACAGGCGTTAACATCATCCTGCGCTCCCTCGAAGAGCCAGTTCGCACAATCGCAGCTAACGCTGGTCAAGAAGGTTCCGTTATTGTTGAGCGCCTAAAGAACGAAAAAGTAGGCATCGGCTACAACGCGGCAACTGGCCAATGGGTGAACATGTTCGAAGCGGGTATCGTTGACCCTGCTAAAGTAACGCGTTCCGCACTGCAAAACGCAGCATCCGTAGCAGCTATGTTCTTGACTACTGAAGCGGTTATCGCTGATAAACCAGAAAAAGACAAACCAGGCATGCCTGATATGGGCGGCATGGGTGGAATGGGCGGCATGATGTAAGGCTTTTGAGCCGAAGCATCGGAAAATAGTGTAGGTTATTTCTAGGCTATTTTCGCCCAGTTGTGAGAACTGGTCACGTAAAAAATTAGTTTCAAAAGTATAGACTACTTCCTAAAAAACAGGAGGTAGTCTTTTTTATGTTATTAAAGTTTGCTTTTCAGGATTTTCTGGATGATAGGAAGTTTAAAAACACAACAGGAAAGAACATTAGAAATTATCAAACGATGCTAGGGGAGTTTGTGAACTATTGTATTCAGCATGAAATTGTAAGCGTAGAGGACATTACATTTAATCATGTACGTAAACATCTTATGGAATGTCAAGAACGTGGTAATATAGCAGGTTCGATCAATACTAAACTTATGCGAATTAGAGCATTTTTGAATTACATGGTCGAGTGTGAAGTAATAAAAAAGAACCCTGCTCAACAAGTGAAAATGCAAAAAGAAGATGTAAAGATTGATGTTTTTACAGATGAGCAGATAAGCCAGATGTTGAGTTTTTACAGGCGTATCAAACAAAGAGATAAAAGCTATGTTGCCTACAGGGATTATGCAATAATATTTACAATTCTTGGGATAGGTATAAGAAGATCTGAAATTATCAATCTAAAGTGGTCAGATATTGATTTTGTAAATCAAACCATTGCGGTATTCGGGAAAAGTAGAAGGAGGGATATCCTTCCGATAACTGATAAGTTAGTTAAGGAATTATCTGCATATCAAATATATTGTAAGCAGCATTGGGGAGAAATAAGTGAGTTTGTTTTTGTGAAGAGAGACAATACGCAGATGACTGAAAATGCATTGATGTTAGTATTTAAGTACCTTAGACAGAAAATGAATTTTAAAGATGTTAGAGTGTCTGCTCATACTTTTCGACATACATTTTGTCATCGACTTGCTATGTCTGGAATGAGTGCATTTGCAATTCAAAAGCTAATGAGACACCAAAACATTACCGTTACCATGCGGTATGTTGCAATGTGGGGGAATGAACTAAGAGAACAGAATACAAAGTACAATCCACTCAATAGTATTGACATATAAGGGTGGACAAATATATGACCGAATCCACAATCAATCAATCCAGACCATCCGTCAAAGAAAAGTACTTCATTCATGAACCAAAGCAACGAGTCATACAATACCAGATCCGCACCCTACAATATCTCCAACACCATATTACTAAATTCGTACTATCCCAAAATTCAGCACTTCACTTAGGTGTCCTAAATCAAATATTCCACATCATTCACACGCTACCAAATAATCTACAAGCTCAACTAGCACCATCCATACAACAATCTTACCCTATCCATTTAATGCCATCTAGAGCCACCAGAATCAATTCTAAGCTTTCGGAATATGAAAGCATCGTACATGAAGAAAATGAACTCCTAGACAAGCTCAGAACGTGTCAGAGTATAATTGAAGCGATCTTGTATGCATTTGCGGAAGAAAGAGACTCAATTCACTTGTTAACTGTAGAGGATGTTCTAATGGAGATTCATTCCCTTGAGCTTGAATTGCGTACCGAGTTATTACATTTACGATTAGATAAAGTAATTCATCAATGGAGAAATTTACAGTACGACAGTTAAAACTATACTTTAGACCGTTCGATACTACATTTTGTATTTAACGGTCTTTTTTTAATTTATTATGTGCGGTGTTTGATAGGAGTATTGAGATAAATGAAAGTAAATTAACAAAACTAAACAAAAATATTGACATCAATGCAAAACTTTCATATTATATGGTTATACCAATACAAATGAGGGGATGGTTAAAATGATAGGACTTGAATATGTATGTCAGGTATTTAATAAGGGCAACAAAGAAATTGGAGAAAAATTGAATATAAATCCAACAAACATTAGTAGTTGGTTTAAGGGAACAAGAGAGATACCTACTAAGTATCTAAGCGAACTATCCAAAATCTTTAATGGTCTATCACCTGAGTATTTCCAGAAGGAACTCACAAGGGTAGATGAAATTAAAATCCGCATTCACTACATCGAGAAAGGGTTGAATTGGGAAGAACGACATAGCGAAGAATCGTTTAAAGTGCAAGATGAAGATGGGAATATATTACTTGATGAAAAACATCCTGATGAATATAGTAGTCAGCTACTACTTCTACATAGTGAATTGAATAAACTAATAAAAACAAACTCATACCAAGACAGAATCCAAACACTTTTTGCGAAAATTGATGCGCTAACAGTTGCACAAAAAGTTCAGATGTTTAAATACAAGAATCCAGAGGACTTTACTATGGAAATGCTTAACAGTTACCTAGATTTTCTGACAACGTTTAGAGTTAAAGATATTTCCGCTATTGACCTAATAATTGACTACTTTATGGACTACAAGGGTATCAATCAAAGCAAATGGACAGAGCAGGATGTATTCCCAAATGAGAAGCAACTTGCCTTCTATAGTGATTTAGAAGAACTATTGAATAAGCACAACTTACTTTAATCTTTCTCGCCATTTGATTAGACTGTTGCTGAGCATAAACCTCTCTAGCTCCAGTTTCGGACAAATGTAATATAAAACAAACAATAGGAGATAAAAACCATGACTACTACTGTAAACCAGACTACAAAAAAGAAACTAGAAAATTTGAAATTGAATAAATTGAAGCTTGCAGCAGATATAAAAACAAAGAAGATTTTAATGAATAATCTACTACATTATTCAAGTACTATGAGTGAAGAAATAGATTTCGAAAGCTTAGAATCGCAGCTCCTGTTACAGTTGATGCTCAAGTATAGACTTGAAAAAAAGAATCTCAGATTACAAATAAAAACAATGAAAACTAATCCAAGAGACAGTAAGGATTTCGAGAAATCCATAAAAGCATTCGGAATTGAGGAGACGTTGCAACATATAAACGATTCGTTAAATGATGCTAAGTTTGAGTATGATGAAGATAGCGATAAAATTGTCATTACATAAGCATCAGCATTAGAAAAGATGAGAAACCAACAATAAGCTATATAAACATTAACAATTTACATTATTTTACAAATAAAAGATTTTGTGATATAATATTATAGTGAGGAATCAATATAAGAACGTGCAGCCCAAGAGAAGGGAATGTAGCCTTCTCTTGTTTGTGCTGTCTAAATATATGAAATATGAATGGGTGAGTCGAATGGAGTTACAAGAAGAATATCGTTTAAAGCGATTGCTTAAACGGATCAGGTTGAGGGAAATATCTGAGCACCTTAAATGTACATTAGGTCTATTAAGTAACTGGGAAAATAATCGTACAAGAATGTCACAGGAGAAAGTAGAGCTTTACATGAAGTACATTGACAGCAAGTGATAAATAGAAAATTACATAGGAACACTGGAATCGTGGTATCTAAGATCACGTTTATTTGTTGTTCGAAAAATTCGTGGGAAGGAGAAAAAACGGTATGAACAATAATGACTACTTCTATTGTTATAGTCCAAACTTATTTAGCTATTTGAAGCATGGGAAAGGATTCAGTTACATTTGTTCAGGTTTAAATGAAGTAAGTTTGAGAAGGTTTTGGCAATTTAAAGGTACTACTGCCTTAAACAAAGCTCTTGAAGAATATAGAGATATATCAAGACGGTAGAAAATTACCGATGACTAAAAATAACGGTATTTATTTACCGTCACATAAGAAAATAATGGTTAATTTTGACCGTCGATGTTTATTTGGATTGGAAATTCAGGGTAGTATTTAACCTTTATTTGCACAGTATACAAAGAATATTGTATATACAGAACATACTTACTACAGAGAAAAGACTTGGTGGGATGGGATGTATTAATTTAAAAAGGATATTTTAACGGAGGTATTATTAAAGTGGAAAAGACTAGTTTTGTTGGAGTGCCTAATTCATTCTATAATAAGGAATTGCTAAAACCTAGAGAGTTTTACCTGTATTGTTATCTAAATGCTTCAAGGAGTTTTTTAACTGAAAATACAGTTAAGACTAATATAGATTTACTAATTGAAGAAATCAAGTTTGTAAAAAAGCGTCAAGATAATAAGGATGCTATAGTAGAATCACTAAATTCTTTACATGAAAAAGGAATGCTCATTTTTGAATACCAGGATATTAGAAAAGATAAAAAATTAGAAATATCCTTTAGAAAGTTATCCCTTGAAAAGGGATTTGAGAAAATACCATATAAATACTTCGAATTGACATATGACCCAGAAGAATTTATGACTATTTGTGCGATAAAGACCTTTAAAAGGCAGATCTCATTTGCTGAGTTTGGAAGCATACTTAGTTGTTCAGAGAGACATGTAAAAGATTTAATTCCCAAAATGGAGCAGAAAGGTATATTGAATATTAACAACGGTAAGTATTACGTAAATGAGAATAATCAACTTAGACAGGAAACTAATAGTTATTCAATTAATGAAGATCACTTTGTTGGAGAAAACCAACAAGACCAACAAAACCAAGAAAGCCAAACAGGTGGCGATAAGAAGAAACATTTAATTCAATCTGAGACTAGAGCAAATAATTGGGGAGTAAAAGGCAAGAATCTGATTGATAATGACTACTACATTTATTTAACATCTAGTGATGATAAGTTTATAAGAATGGTTGAAAATATTATTAATGTATTGAAAAATCCAAAAGACCCAAGCAAAAAACCGTTTGATTTTACCAAAATGGAAAAGGCTGCTAAAGAAAGGATTCAGAAAGAAAATAAAAAGGAAATGTTAGAGAAGAGCTTGAACTTAGTTAGGTTAAAGGGAATAAAAGACCTTGTACCAGTAACATCTGAAATTATTGATAATATTGATTTTTCCAGTGTAGAAAAGGTTGTTTTCTTATCAAAACAAAACAAAAGAGAAGAAGTTCAACTCGATAGATTGGCTGGCAACAATCCAACCACTAATGCCTTAAAATTAATTGTGGACATGTATAAGAATGTTGTTAGGGAGAATATTGTTTTTGATTATGAACAGGCAATTGAAATAAGGAATCGGATTAAAGAAATGAATGAAAAGATAGCATGATTTTATATGAACCTATGTGTTCCACTACGCTACATTTGTTACAATATACGTTAACGTTTCAATATAAAACGCTTTTGAAAGCTTATTCCTTTATCGAATAAGCTTTTTTACGTTAAGGATAAAAACCTCCTTAACGAGTGCAGCGGCGAAGTGCTTAAATAAAATAACTGTTTTATCTAAGGTGGATAGCTCATTAGACGAGCAGAAATGGGTGCAGGATTGATCGTGTTCATGGATGGATGCTTGGGATGTAGTCTCTTGTGATGCGCTAATTACGGTACTTAGATGGATTAAGCAATATTTGTGAAATGTTGTCCTTATTAGGAGAACTCAATTCTGATTTGTCCTATATCAGAACGAAATGAATATGGTTGTTGAAAGGCGGAAGTTGTATAATAGTGGAATAAAATGTAATAGAGGTGTTGCAATTTGAGAAAAAAACTTCAAGTATTTATATCTTCTACATTTACAGATTTAATAGAAGAAAGACAAGTTGCAGTAAAAGCTGTTCTTAACTCTGGACATATTCCAGCAGGAATGGAGTTGTTCACCGCTGGCGATGAATCGCAAAAACAGATTATTAAGCGGTGGATAGATGAATCAGATGCCTATGTATTAATTCTAGGTGGTAGATATGGTTCAATAGATAAAGATACAGGGATAAGTTATACCCATTGGGAATATGACTATGCAGGAGAAGTTGGTAAGCCTAGATTTGCGATTGTTCTCAGCGATAGAGCTATTCAGGAAAAGATTGTAAAGTTGGGTTATAAAGATGCAACTGAACAAAATAATCCACAATTGCATAAGAACTTTAGAGATGGATTATTGGACACAAAATTGGTTAGTCCTGTAGATGATCATAAAGATATAGAGTTAAGTATCTTCAAGTCGTTAAGAGAAATTGAACAAAGAACTGATTTGTCAGGTTGGGTGTCAGGTAAAGATGTTCCAGATGTGAGAAATATATTGGAAGAGAATGCGAAGCTTTTGAAGGAGAATACAAAGTTAACAAATGAAAATGTTAAGCTTAAACATAAATCTCAAAAAGATGATCTATATAATGGGCATACATACGAAGAAGTTATGATTTATTTAATTAATACATTTGTTGAAATACCTGAGGCAATCGATAAAGATAAAACACAAGCCAATTTACTTGAAATTATTTTAGTTTCGCATAATAACTTTGCAACTGGCATTACAAATAGGTATGATATGGGGGACTCTGATAAGTTTTTATACTATAAAGTTGCTCCTAAGTTAATGAGTTTTGATCTTGTGGAGAAAAGCAAGATTGCGGGAGTCCAGTATGAGAAAATTCAATTGTCCAAACTAGGTCACAAATTTTATGCAAGACTAGAGATTCAAAAAGGAAAACTGAAATAAGAATAATATAATTGAATAATTTTATAGAGGGAAGTCACTTGGGTAAAGTAATCCGTGTGACTTTTTTGCATACTTGAAAGTGAGATTTTATGTACATAGTATCATGCCTTGGAAGAGTTCGTTCCAAAGGCTATAATTCATTGTAATTACACTCAATGTTTCCATCACATGGTATAATTTATTAGACACTTTGCAACTAAAATCCTACAAAAGGTGTGATCATATTTGATTGACAGTTTAGAAGGTTTAAAAAGATGTGTTATGAATATTTCTGAATATGAAGTTCATGGTGGAGGATTTAGTAAAAAATTAACAAAGATTGTTTTCAAACCTGACCCTCATGGAAATATGTATTGTCCTAAATGTGGTGACGTAAGAAAAATGAAAATAACAAACTTGTTTCCACAGATAGACCCAAATGAAATTTCACAAATTGGATTGAACTGTTTAAATAAAGACGAAGATAAGTATCCAGCAAATTTTATAAACAAAGTAAATCAAAAGATAACTCCATCATTATGGAAATATTCATGTCTTCAATGTAGTACTTATTTTACAGGTCTTATATACAATGGCCAGTCTGGGCAAGATTTGAATGTGCTGTCTAATTGCAATGGTGGGTTAACAACTCCAAATACTCCAGAAAGTGTAGCCTATTATTTAGATCAAGCATCTAGGGCGCAATCTGTAAGAGCAACCAGTGCAGCCATGGCAATGTACAGGGCTGCACTTGAACACATTTTATTTGATCAAGGATTTACTGAGGGAATGCTTGGAGGGAAACTTAAGACACTGGAGAAGGCTATTAATAATGGAACAGCTCCTAAATGGGCGTTAGAATTAGAAACGGAGTTCTTGAAATACATCAAGGATATGGGGAATGGAGCCATTCATTCTAATGATGGAAACATTGAACAACAAGCAATAATTGATAATGATCTGCTTCAGAGAGTCACAGAAGTTTTTCGTATGTTACTATTTGTTATTTATGAGATCGATATTCATAAAAAGAAGTTGTTAGAGTCCTTCAGAACCGTAGCAAATACTTTGAATAAGTAGATGTGTGAATTATCAATTCGTGAGGACAGTGGAACAACAATGAATAAATATGGTCAAGCTGCAATAAAAGCAATTAAGTTAATCGAAACTAACCAAGCGTCTACTGCATTAGAAGCATGGAACATTACTACCAAAGAGTTATTTGGAATTGGAACATCATCGCAGAAAAAAGGCTGTCCAAAGAATGCTTTTCTAGGCTTGTGTGAAACTGGCTTAGTTAGTTGTATTCCGCAAGGGAACTACACAGTCAGAAGTGATTCATCGAAAAATAAGGGATATGCTATTAGAGCTGTGCAACTGTTGAAGGAGAATCCAATACTAACTGAGAATAAGAATGCTCTTTGGGAGTTAGTTATTGATGGTGAAGCTAAAAAACACAATTCACAAATGGATGTAGTTTTGGCTTTGTGGAAAGATGGGAGGATTTCATGACAGTAGGTTTTCTATTAGGAGCTGGTTTTTCAAAAGCACTTCATCCATCTATGCCATTAGTGTGGGACTTACTCCAAAAAATAGATATGCCTGATGATGTGCCGCATTCAATACGTGGTGATTTAGAACAGACATTAAGTTATTTATGGACTAACTACCCTTGGAACACTGAAATGCAACATTTGAAAAACAAATACGAGTTCTTACGATTAAATCAAGCAATTTATAAAATTATCTCTGAATCTGAGCTTGATGCATGGAATAGCATTTATGAGAACGATTATTCAAGAGTTGTAAAAGTTTCTAGTGAAGTGGACAACTTACGTTGGCAAGCAAGACTTTGTGGCTTACTTTCTAACCCAGAAAAATATTGTCTAGTGACTATGAACTATGATACGTTGCTTGAGCGGTTAATGATGGCTTATGGTACGAATAACTTAATATATCCTGCACCTCTACAAAGATTAAGTGGGATTTGGAGTCAAGAAACAACTTTGGATGGTGGAGAGTTTCATAATGCTGTGTTTAAGAGTTGGTTTACTTGGGCAATAAGACCACAACTTTTTAAACTTCATGGGTCAACCTCATGGTATTCACTTGACCCATTAGAGGCGAATGCACCTATATATGGTGTTGATATGAGTCAAGAGTATCTTTTCGGAAGTCAAAGCACTAATCAAGAAGTTGATAATGCCCTCACATCAATAATTGTACCACCAGTAGCGGATAAATCCTCACTTTACAATAATAAGGTTTTAAGATCTCAATGGATTGGAGCAAGTCAAGGCTTACAAGATTGTGAAACACTTTATTGTGTTGGCTATTCTTTTCCGCAAAGTGACTTGCCAATGGAGCTTTTTCTTGGACAATCCTGTATGAGGATAAAGCATGTGGTGATAGTGGATTTAAAAAGAGACGAAGATAAATGGAATAGAATAAAGAAGTTGTTTGCTAGAGATGTAGAAGTTGAATGGATAGTAGGGAAAGATTGTGTTGAAGAGATGGCATTAAGGTTGATTGAGGAAGAATCTGAATGCGAATAAGTAAGATTGAATAAAGTAATAAGCCGCATTGGACTGATGTGGCTTTTTGGTATACAGTAAAGTGAGATTTAATGTAGGTTCATTACACGTATTAATGGTATATTTCCCTATTTTTAATTATGGTATTATATTGAGATGGATGTATTCAATAAAGAATGACAATTCCGTTAAAGGGAGACTTGATTGATATGAACTACAATGAGCATCAACGAAAAAACTTTAAGGCGATTGGTCAACAACATACAATTTGGTTAATGAATGCTAAAGACTTAAAAAACTCTGCTGATGTCCTACTTGAACGTATTCATGAGGTTAACAGACGAATAAGTGAACATGAACCAGTTGATTTAATAGAAGATACAGGAGTATTTAAAGTGTACATGCTTCTTGCTGGATTAAGTTTAGAAAACGTAATTAAGGGCTTAATTATTTCTAGAAACCCTACAATAGTTACTGACGAAGAAGTTAAATTCTCAGGATCTGGGCATAAACTCATTGAATTATTTAGGCTAGTAAATATATCTTTAAACAATGATGAAATAAAGTTCCTAGAACTGATTGAAGAATTTATTATGTGGGCTGGAAGGTATTCACTCCCTAAAAAAAGTCAATATTTTCAGAATCGTAAAAGTCCAAATATTCCTATGATTGGAATCCCTAGAGATTCAGATATGTTTAATAATTTATTTTCACGCATAGTAGAAGAATACTAGTGTATCATTCATTACTTATTGCTACCTTCGGTTAATCCAATTTTCCTATTTGACAAAACTACATTGTGACAAGTTCGTAACGGTGCATCCCTTTTTTTTAGAGGGTTTGCACCTTTTTTATTTATTTTCTCCAGGAACTGGACAAGCGATTTGTCTTATTGTAAGCTGCTGCTGGGATTAAGACAAATAAGGAGTTGAAAGCTATGGAAATGGTTCAACCTCTAAGAGATCGTACTAAAATTGAAGAAATCAAACAATTATTGTCGGTTAACAAAAGAGATTTTCTTATGTTTGTTTTAGGTATCAATTGCGGTTTGAGGATAAGTGATATTCTTAGAATGGAGATAGGAGATGTTATTGATCGTAGTGGAAGACCAAAGAAATACTATGAGCTTCGTGAAAAGAAGACAAACAAGTACAAACGATTTATTTTTGCTGAAAATGTACAAGCAGCCATCCTGAGTTACTTGAATGGCTACATAGGCAATTATGACAGACCTCTGTTTTTATCACGTAAATCAGGAGCAAATGGACATAGTAAGCCCCTGACACGACAACAAGCATATAACATCTTAAATGATGCAGCTCGTAATGTTGGAGTAGATGATAATATTGGAACTCATTCATTAAGGAAAACTTTCGGATACTTCGCCTATAAAGCAGGAACAGATATTGTATTGCTACAGCAGATATTTAATCATACATCTCCATCCGTAACCCTTAGATATATTGGGATTTTACAGGATGACATGGATAAAGTAATCATCAATCTTAATTTATAAGGGTGGAGGACTAGACATTGGACAACTACTTTGACTATGTGATGGAGAATGTAACCAGGGAAGACTTGACGCTTTTAAAGATACTAAATGGAAGCGGAGAACTAACAAAATTTAGAGCTATCACACTCATCTCATTAAGAGAGAAAAGCGAAATGTCAGAAGCGATATTTAGAAAAGTCTTTACTGGGCTAACTTATATTAGATTTATTGAGTCAGACAAGGGTGCAAGAGAACAACGTGTAATCATTACTAGTTACGGTAAGGAAGCGTTGAAGGTACTACTGGAAGAAATGTAAATAGTATTGATACATAGAGTGGGGAGTGTCCAATGCGGATATTCCCTTATTTTTGTTGGGGCAGGGGGGGGATGGTTACTACTTTTTATGGTTTTGTTAGTTTTGTCAACGGTATAGGCACTACAGCTCGTTGCGCTATGTGGTATTTCATTCACGTGTAAACAATCAATTTGTTAGCCTAGTATCTCACATTTGTGCGAAAAGTTATCACCTATTACGCTGTGTCAAATGGTACAATAGGGATAAAAAGGAAATAGGAGAATATCCTTTGAAATATTTTACTGATGAATTATGGACTCAAATGAATTATGGAAGCACTGTAGATCAAGAACAGGCACATCATCAATGGACAGAGAACAATAAAGCATATGCTGCACTCTACCCAAGTCTTCAAGATAGGCTATCACGTAAGGTTTACGATCACTTCAAAACTAAAGGCTTCCATGATTATCGCCTTAAGAATGTGGAAGTGAAGCATTCAGATTATGGTGTATTGAACCCTGTTAAGGTTGCATTAACAGTCACTGACTATTCAGAGGAATGGACGATTACGTTCAAGAAAATAAAGAAGCTTGAATTGAAGTTTGAATGTGGTGAGAGTGATTTTGAAAAGCGCAGAGGGTTTGATGACTGGGGATACAACGAAATATTGATTGTAGATGATGATACGTTGTCGTTTGAGGTGCTTTTTGCTTCTGGAGCTGCGATCTTGGTTCATTTCAAGAATAACTATATTTTTCTGAGTAAGTATGAATAAATGAAAAAGGCTGGTAGATATAAAGATGAATAGTAATCCGTACATAGCCGCAATAATTACAGCATCAGCCGCATTTGTTGCTGCAGTTGCAGCTCAGATGTTATCCCACTGGTTAACAAAGAAGCGTGAGAATCATAAATACAATAAAGAGGTATATCAAAAGTTATATGCTCCCATTCTATTTGAGTTATACGTGTTTTTTGATGTAAGAACTGCTTTTAGGAGAGCGCATGATATTAAAGGTGATGTAGATGTCAATGAGATTAAAAGTAAAATAGTCAAACATATCGCCGCAAATCAAATGTATTCTTCCCCTAGAATTATTTCAGCACTACATAGAGTCAGGCACTTTGATTATCATGAAGATTTACAGGTAGGTAATTTACAAAATATTGCTGAGATTGAACTACTCTGGTGCATGTTAGATCAACTAGTCAATCTTAATGAAACAACGAATTTATTTGACAGAGAAAACAAAGATATTCTTATGAAGTATAGCTTTCACTATATTCTATGGACAATTATCTCCATATTAAGAGGTGAAGATGCTTACGAAATACTAAGTTATAAACATTCCTTGAATATTGATACAGCAATTGAGAAATTCTACAAAGGTTTAAAGAAGGATTTCAAAAGGTATAGATTAGGTCAACAAGATAAACAGTTTTTAAAACAATCGCTTGAAGAAGTAATAAGTAGGCTAACCAATGGATCTGGGGAATTTAGTCCTCATGGAAAAACATATTTGGAGAGATCGAAGAATACTTGAGCGATAAAATCACGATTTGATAAAGCACTGTTAAGTTCAACAAGGATGGAGGGAAAGGCTTTTGAAAATTGTAGAGGTAACATCAATTGGTATCACATTTGTTGATAGTTACGTTATGACTAAGTTCATTGATTTTAAAGAGTGTAATGAAAACTGGGTAATGTATAACAAAAGGAAAAAGAATTGGTCAGAAGATGAAGTGGAGCAATATCGCACTAAGAGTAAGTGCGTAGGTCAAAGGGATATTTGTGGTAAACCATGCTATTTTGAATTTTTCACAAGACCTTTCACCAAAATTGAGTTTACTAATTTTTTGGCACAAAACCATTTCAGAGACTTGCAAAGGAAAATTCTTGAAGTTGGTTGGACTACATTTGACTTGAGCTAACTGATTATATGAATAAAGAAATAAAACATGGATATATTCACAGTGTTAAAGGAGGTTCAGTTGGAAAAAGAGCAGATACCTGACAATGTTTCTATTGAATTGAGAAAGAAAATGGAGAATACATGGGACACAAATTTGCTTCATTACTGGTATCCACTATCAAAGTGCAAAAGAAGTGACATTATTGCTTTTGATGCTGATTACATTGAGGATAATAGGAGTAAGCTTGATTGCATTATAATGTTGTTAAAGGAACATGGAGTAGATGAGATATATGAATTTTTTGAATCAGGTTATGATTACAAAGTACAAATATCAGAACTACATCCTTTCTACGGATACTTTAATGCATCAACAGGTGGAGAAGGATTTTGGTGTTCTGAGAAAATGGACTGGATTATATATGCATCCCATGAAAGGACAATAACTATTGGTGGAGAATGGCTAATAAAAGAACTGAAGTTGTTGTGGGGAGATTGGAAAAATCATATAACGTGGGATACAAAGAACTAAACATAATTCAATGTGCAGCGGCAGATGTAACAACTAAGCTATGGTGATTGTCGTGTACTTACCAATCCTGTAAGTATCAGGATGCAAACATTTGCATTATCATGTAGCTTTTGGAGAGCCGCTGATAGCCACATGAATGATTATATTTGAGAGGAAACTATTGAATGAGCAAAAAGCACTTAGATACTTTTGGAGAAATCTTAATAAATAAAGTTCGTGATGTAGCAATTCATAACTGGGATAATATCATTGATGGTAATATGAAAGGTCAAAGAGCTAAAGAAATTCGTGAGAAGTTGTCCATTTTTAATGATGAACAAATTGAAGTTTTAAAAGATGTATTTCCAATGGTTGTTGATTCCACTCTACATCATTTGCTACGGACACTAGAGCAAGAGGATGCAATTGAACTATCCGTTGAGGTTGAGCAGAAAGCAAAAAGAATTAGGGATATTAGCGATGGGTTAGCAGGAGAACTTTATACAGAAGATGGTTGGATTATGCGATTTAGCAATAAGCGATATAACGAAATGTAACCTAAGAGAGTAATTTTATTAGTCAGTTTGTTTATTAACGCTTACGAGAGAGAGTGTGGTTAATGTTGAGGAAGGAAAGGTTGACGGAAGCAGAATTACTTAGTCCTCAGGACTTTCCAGTAAAAACATTCTTTAACGCTATACCTGACTATAATTTTGAAACTGTGATACAACAAATGGTACTTGGTATAGGAAGTGGATTTAACGCTACTGGGTGCTTATTCCCAGATGATTTAGACCCTCACGAAGAAAAATTTGAGGGTATTATGTTTTATTTACATAAGGAAGAAGTAATCTTAGATTATGAAACCTTTTACTTTTATCTTATCAAAGCATGTAGAATCTACGTTGGGGACTCTTCTATACAAAAAGAAATTGTCTACAGCTTAGTTGAGAAGATAAAAGAAAAGTACATTGCAAAAAAGTGAGATTTCTCACATTGAATAAAACATGGATTTCATATTAGTATGCTTTGAAAGTGGTGTGAATGATTGAAACTAAAGTTAATACATATACCATTGCTTTTGGCGGTTGCATTCGTTGCGTTCCTAACTTTTCCTTGGCTTGCCATTTTCATTGGTATTCATTCACAACCGAATCCGCCACGCCCTGAAATAACACATGGGGAATTTCCATTTCGTTTGGAATACGAATTAAATGGGCAACGGAAAGTTATTGAAGATACAATAATATGTGATTTTGATGGTTTTGGTGCTGATGAAGGGCGTGGAAAATATCGCAATTGGAAGGTTAGATTGGTTAGTGGCAGTGAAAATGTAACTTTGCTGAAAGTCGATGACAAGAAAGAAATAGAATTTTCCCATGGAAGTGCAGAATATTATATGGGGGATTCGGAAATTGAGAAGAATGATAGTAGCTTTCCTGATGCTATATATGTTGCCAAAAATAGTAGTGGGATAGTTCGTGCAAATGAATTATTTGATAGTTACCATATTAAACTGATTAGTTGGGAGTCTGCCCCTCCAATCTAAAAGAGAAGTTTTATGTAAGGGGAAGATGATTGGAAGAGGGCGGGTTAGATGCATTAGTAACGCTGAGTATGCTAAAACTTCGTTTTCAGGAGGAAATACAGTTATCTGTAAAGAACATCCAAGTGAAATACGATTTGTAATATACATGTGGATTTTTTAACAGTTACTTGAAGTTAGTACAAAGAAAGGAACAACTATGGATATTAACGATTTATTTAATGAACTTGAGATACTAAGAACCCCTTTTGAAATGAAGGACTATTTTGATCGAATTATATTTTTAATTAATGAACAACCTGAATTATTAGAACAAGCTAGGTTAAACAAAGGAAAGTATAAACAGTTTATTGAGGAGTTTTATCCGCTGTACTGTTTTAGTCAATCAAAGTACTGTAAACATAATTCCAGACTAAAGATTATTATTGGGAACCAACCATATGATGCCATAATGCATTTAGAGGATGGTACAGAAGAAAAGTTTGAATTGACAAATTATATTGATGGCGAATGGGAATTTTTTAATGCAAAAGAACTTAATAAAAGTGGCATTGGTAAAATTCGTTTTAATGATACTAGAAATTTAGTTGCTAGGGAACAGGAGTACCTACAAAAAATAATGAAGAACGTTGAAAAGAAATCGAAAAAAGACTATTCTCATGCTAATATTATTTTCGTGGTTAATACATCTGATTACTTTGAGGTTTATGGTAGAAGCTCTAGATCATTTGTTCGAAGATTAAAAGATGAGTTAATGAATGTAAAATTAAATGCAAAAACAATTTTTTTACTTGTACTGAATAATCAAAGTATAGATAGTATTAATGAAAATCTTCTATTAATAAAAGAAAATGCGCAATTCGACTAAAAGCTTTGATCTGTACCAGATCTGTTTAACTTTAATGGATAATAATGATTCGATATGAGAAGTTTATCTAAGTTGAAATGCATGTTGAGAAGGAGAAATATGATTGGGATATTCGTTTTCGCTAATAACTGCGTTAATGCAAGTAATCTCTTTACTACTGGTAATTTTGGTAATCGTTGCGCTGATCAGCGGCATGAGATTTATGTACTGGAAGAAGAAAAACGATGTTGAAATGGGTAAGAAGCTTGATAAAGTAATTGGATTACTTGGTAAGGATAAGTCTTAAATATGATGAAAAATAGTCAGTTCAAGTACACAGCGTTGATAGAGTTATTGCTTGAAGTTCGCTCTCGTAGATTCACCCAATTCAGACGTTTCTTAGATTTAAAGATGTTAATGAAGTGCTGGAGTACCTTTGGACTCAAGCATTAAAAGTTTAAGACAGGGGAGCGAATCTGTCTTTGATAATTTGAAGCTTTTCTTTGCTCCAACTGGCTCATTGCAGGAAATATCTATTGATAGTGGTTGGGGAAACGAGTTTATTTAGATTTCAATTAGGTTTGATAATCTGATGGCAACTATGGGAGGAAACCAATTGAATGAGATTCAAGTTGTAAACACCACAGTAGAAAGACCAAGCGAAGTGACATACTCAAATGTACAACCAATCTGGCATTTGATTGTACTAACGATAGTTACAACTGGATTCTATCAAATGGTGTGGTTTTATAAAACGTGGAAACAATTGCAAAAGCATAACAATTGGCAAGTAAGTTACGTGTATAGGACAGTATTTTCATTCATACCTTTCATTGGTTTTATTATTGTGGTTAATTTATTCAAACGAATCAATAGACTTTTGAAGCAACATGATATACACGTTAAGATGTTTCCAATTATTATGATGCTTGGATTCTATATCCTTAATGCACTTTTTAAGTTACCACATCTATATTGGTTAATAGGATTTTTGTCAATTGCTCCACTTGCTTATGCACAGTATGCGTTAAATTTATATTGGATGAAGGTACAGCCAGAGCAAAGAGTGGAAGAAAAGTTTACGAAGAGACAATGGGGGCTAGTGGTAATTGGTTCTTTGTTCTGGTTGTTGGTACTACTTGGATTATTCATTTAGCTTCTAACAAAGTGGTAACTTGCAGGTGGGCATAAATCATATATATTTGATCAATGAAGCTTCCATGAATGGAAGCTTTTTGTATGTTCCTATGAATATAGACCTACAAAATATTGCATTATTCTCCACAAATCAAAGGTCACATGGTACAATTTAACTATTCAACCAGATAAGGAGAGTCATATGTCACTTTTAAAGAAGCTATTTGGCAAGCGAACAATTCAGAGTCCAACCTTCATAAAGGACTTCTCTAAAGACAACCATCAACTCATTACCTTGAATAAACTCTTAAACAGTGTTATTGATGGTGAAAACAATGTTTACTTCGAATTGAAGAACTCATTTCTACCTATCATTTGTCTCCATGATATTCGTATTGAATATGGTGATTACGTGGCTCAACTTGATTTTGTCGTGATTTCGAACAAATTTACATGCATTTTGGAGACAAAGAAATTAAGTGGTAATATCTCCATTGATTCAGATGGTAACTTTGTACGAACCTTGAAAAATAGAAATGGAAGAGAGTACAAAGAGGGCATATACAGTCCAATTACTCAAAATACAAGGCATGTAGATATTCTTAAGCATGTTCTTTCCAAAGAGTTGAAGATCAACAATATGCCAATCCTGTCTCTTGTGGTGATGGCTAACCCAAAAACGATTATTAAGAAAGTCAAATGCCCAGCAGAGATTGAAAAGACACTGATTAAGTATGACCAAATAAAAGTTACGTTAGAGAAATATCAAAATGATAAAGCAAATCAATACGATTTAGCGGAAGATAACATGTTTGATATTGCTAATCTCTTGGTTAAGCTGAATACACCAATTGACATGGACTTTGATGCAAAACATCAGCTTTCAAGCATAGAGGTTCCTGTTCAGATTAGTAGGAAAGATGAATCTCAGCTTCGTGAAGAACTTACAGCATATAGACTTCTGACTTCAAGGGAAGAACAAGTGAAAGCTTATTTCTTATACAATAACGCTGAGATGGATGATATGATTGCCAAGTATCCACGAACGGAAGCTGAACTTCTTGAAGTGAAAGGGTTTGGCAAGGTTAAGGTTGAAAAATATGGTAGTGCGATTCTAAGTATCTTCAATGGGTGAGAAAATGACTAATGGCACATCAAAAAATGCAATTGAAGTGTAGAGATTTAATGTTTAGAATGCGTCTATTTCGATGGGTTCCCATACAAGTAGTTCGGTTTGTTGGAATGGCTGGATTTATAGTTTTGGGCTACAAAAATTTTCTGAATACAGGAGTTAAATGAAGGACTTAGCTAGTGAATGATTGTATAAATGTAGAAAGTTTCGGTGGATAGTATGCGTGGAAATCGTTTTTGGGAATTTTATCTAGTAAGATATTTACTTGGAACAATATTTGGAGTAGTGGTTTTATTTTATCTTGTGATTAATTACAATAACCAAATTACAGCTTCCTTTTTTGAAAGTGAAATACCTTCGAAAATTGAAAAAATAGAATGCAAGGATAAACAAATTTCAGGTGATAAATTAGAATGCAAGGAAAAAGAAAAACAAAAAGCTGAAGAGCTGCTTAACGCAGGCGATAGTCTAGGGGCTGTTAGGATGCTTCCAGATGAGGAAAAGATAAGCGCCAAAATAGCAAGTTTGTTGTATGAAACGACTTATGATTTAGGGAAAAAAGATGTAATTGATATTTTGAAAACTTTAAGTAGTACTGATCAAAATTCAAGTAAGAATATTGCGGAAAATATTCAGTTAAAACAAACTGGCTTTCCTATTCTTGCAACGATTGTATTGGTAGTATCTGGGTTCTTATACATGTACTTTTCAAGTATGGTTATTCTGGTTTTACATGGAATACGTTCAGTTCTTTTTCATAAATTCTTTGATAAAATTAAAATTAGTCAACAAAAGTTTATTGTATTGATACTAGGGGTATTAGTAGTTTTGATATTTATGTATTTTATTCGTTCTTCCAATAATGATATTCCAAGACATTGTGTAAGTATTATTCTGACTTTACTAGTCTTCGGTAGTATGAAAGTAAACTATTTGTCAGTTCTAAAGTTTTATAATGATCTAAGTTTGTTTAGGTCAAAAACAAGTCATAAGCAAAGTACAATAGAGATTAAGGAGATTTCATTGAAGGGATTTAAACAAACAACAAGTTATGCGGAGTCTTCTAACGATCCATCTTCAGAAACGGGGCAAGAAGAACGCAAAGAATACATTGAATCATATAAGCATTTGAGAGAACATGGAAATGCATTTGGTATAATTATTTGTGAGCTTATATTTGCTGCTTGGCTTATTTTCTGGAACTTTTCATATTGGTCAATTTTTTATTGGTGTCTCATTGGATTTTCTTCATGGATACTTGGTACTTATTTGGAGTATGGTGGAGTAATTAGTGCAAATAGAAGAAAACTTAGTTAGAATCCAGACTATTCCAAATAATAAAGTGTATTTCACTTTGCCCTTTTAGCTTAGATAAAATTCTTCTTCCATGTAAGAATCCCCTTACTCCATAGCAAGGGGATTCTTAGTTAATTTAAAAAGAATGAATTAATTCAATTACAAGCCATACTAATAAGCTTGCCAGCGCACTTGTAATCACTCTTGTTAAAAAAGAAGCCCAATAACTTGGTGAGTGTATGCGTTTCTTAATTAATTCCAATATTATCTTTAATAACTTCTTTAATTTTTCCATCGTAAACCCTCCATTAGTATCTAGTTTAATGAACGATAGGAGGGGGAAATAAACCTACAAAATATGGGCTTGGTATAAAAAGGTTATATGTAGAGTGGTCAAAGTAATGTAGAGTGGTCATAAGTAATGTAGAGTGGTCAAAGTAATGTAGAGTGGTCAAAGTAATGTAGAGTGGTCATAAGTAATGTAGAGTGGTCAAAGTAATGTAGAGTGGTCAAAGTAATGTAGAGTGGTCAAAGTAATGTAGAGTGGTCAAAGTAATGTAGAGTGGTCAAAGTAATGTAGAGTGGTCATAAGTAATGTAGAGTGGTCATAAGTAACGTAGAGTGGTCATAAGTAATGTAGAGTGGTCAAAGTAATGTAGAGTGGTCATAAGTAATGTAGAGTGGTCAAAGTAATGTAGAGTGGTCAAAGTAATGTAGAGTGGTCAAAGTAATGTAGAGTGGTCATAAGTAATGTAGAGTGGTCATAAGTAATGTAGAGTGGTCAAAGTAATGTAGAGTGGTCATAAGTAATGTAGAGTGGTCAAAGTAATGTAGAGTGGTCAAAGTAATGTAGAGTGAAACCTTTTTAAGATAAGCCGTGATAGTATGTAAGTTTTGTTGCCCTACTCACAGTCCATCTATTTCAATTCTAGCATAGATGATTTATTAAATCTACTATGAACCCTAGTAGCTTAGATCGAATATAATAACAGACGCTTCAGGATGCAATCCTGAGCGTCTATTTGTTTTGAGTTAGGTGTTTGTAGCCTAGCTCATGCAAGCGGTGCAGATGCCACTTCGTATGGCTAAATTCATTATTTAATCTTATCATATGTGTCCAACATGTCTTTCACTAACCGCAAAACCAACTGTATCTCCTCTGTTTTACGTCCGTGGACAAGTGAGTTAAGTGTATCTACAAGAAGCTTTTTATCAGTGCGTTCATTAATGGATTCAATGTTCTCAAATTTAAATATTTCTCCTGGGGTCACTTCTAAAGCAGAGATTACTTTTTCAAGTGTTTCTAATGTAATATTTCGTTCTCCTCTTTCAATATCAGAGATATAGCGATTATGTATTTGTGCTTTTTCAGCAAGTTGATCTTGAGTGTAGTTCTTTTCCTTACGTAAAGTACGTACACGTTCTCCGACCAATCTTAAAAGGTCTAAGGACATATGTTCACTTCCCTTCAACTCAAGATTAGGGAAGTTCAATTGATGTTAACACGCCTAGTATGTAGGAATATTTTATTTTATTCTATATATAAGTTGTGTTATTATCATTGTTGAATACCTGAATTTGGGTTTTATAGAAAGCAAAGAGATATGGAGGACGATTTGTCTTTCTCTATCTTTTGTTTTGAAAATATAACAACAAAAAATCTAAGTTAAATAAGTAAAGTGAGGTCAACATGATAAAGAGTAAACTAATGGTAAGTACTACGCTATCAATAATAATATTCACAGGATGTACGAATGTAAGTACTAGTAATCAAGCAAAACCTACTGCTCAAGCAACATCTACAAATCAAGCATCAAAGTCAACACAGGAAGCTTCAACAGGAAGTAAATATGATTTAGCTTTTAATGAAATAAAAGATAAGCGCTATGAAGAAGCAGATAAACTTTTGGAAGCAGAAATAAAAGATGTATTTTTTACGAAGATTGATCTACTGCCAGTAGAGAAGCAGGATTTAGTAAATTTGCGTTACTTTGTAAAGGTACAGAAAAGCATTCCGAATGATTTAGACAATGCAGTGAATTATTTGAATCAGCTAAAACCCATAAAGGATCTAGTTAGCGAAAAGGAAATTAAGGATTTACTTTCGAAGTACCAACCAGAGGTGGATGCAAAGTGGTCAAACAAGTATACAAGGGAGCAGCTTTTAAAAGATAATAAAGCTCCATCCAAAAATCCAGAGGATTACAATTCAAAAGGTGAGTATGTACCAAAGAATGGTGCTTCGAAGAATCCAGCAGATTATAATGCTAAAGGTGAGTACAAGCCAGTTGAATCCATGACAAAAGAAGAAAAGCTGAAAGAACTTGAAGAGATGCTAAACAGGGCAACAAGGTAGATGAGTGACAAGTAAATGTGGAAGGTGATGAGATGTTACTCTGATTTATAAGAATGATCTCATCGCTGGATTAAGTGGAATAGTTGATATTGCATACATGAAAGAGTAGCCATTGCTGCTCTTTTTTGTAGTAGAGATAAATTGGAGTTGGGGATGCTTATAATTGGGCAAATGGGATGGTCGGGCTAATGTGAAAAAAAGGGATGTGTGAAGATAAAATGTCAACACCAGTTTACTTAATACCGTCACTACCTTATAATGTAAATTGTAATAACAATACGAGAAGTGGTCTATATTTTATTGGATACTAATTTTACGTGATAATATCAAGTGCAGACGCGTTCCGCACTGCAAAACGCAGCATCCGTAGCAGCTATGTTCTTGACTACTGAAGCGGTTATCGCTGATAAGCCAGAAAAAGACAAACCAGGCATGCCTGATATGGGCGGCATGGGTGGAATGGGCGGAATGATGTAATAGTGGCTGAATAGCCTTATGCATCAACGGTTTCCATTGTCATCTGTTATCTTGGGTAACAAATAAGTAACGCTTAATCATAGCAGAAGCCTCTCTTGCGTTCAGCAAACGTATGAGAGGCTTCTTTCTTTTTAGTTAAAGCATAACAAAATGCAGCAAAAGGGAGATAGCCCCCCCTTGCTGCATTTTTCTTTACTCTAATCTTACCAAGCAAAAGCTACTGTAATAATCACTAAGAGGATAAAAAGAACCAGAATTGCTGCTGCATTGTTGCCTCCATAAGCTGCTCCCATAGTTAAGCACTCCTTTACAAAAAAATGCTGTTGCATGGTTATATTATTCGTTAATTGGCATATATGACTGGACTCGGGACCTCTTTTTTGATTGTTATTCATGTTCATCATTTGAACCGAGAAGGGGAAATTACGCGTTAGGCTTGCTGGGAGACTTTTTACATTTGCATACAAATGCATGTTCGTGCGATACTGTTCTTATAACAGTTAAGGAGATATATGGAATATGAGAAATTTCATTGGACTCATTACATTAGTAAGTGTTATTGCACTAACTGGGTGCAGCTTTGCACCTAAATCTCTAACAGCAGTGAAACCCAGTCCAACCCCTACATCAAGCGTTTCTATCACACCAAAACCAACCGAGACTCCACCGGCAAAGCAACAAATAAACGACGAATATTACTTCACCAAAGCTGATCAACATCCGGAGAAAGCGCTTATTGATGTAATCAACGCTTCGAAAACAACGCTCGACATTGCAATTTACACCTTGGTGCATCCTGATATTGTAGCTGCCATCAAAGAGGCGAAGAAGCGCGGCGTGGCTGTCCGAATTATTAGCGATAAGATCCAGTCTTCGGGAAAAACCCAAGAAGAGGCGATGAAGCTTTTGGGCAGTGCGGGTATTCCGATGATGGTTAACAAACACAGTGGACTCATGCACCTTAAAGTGACCATCGCAGACAAACAGGTTGTGACAACAGGGTCATATAACTATTCCAAAGCATCTTCCACAACGAATGATGAAGTATTGATGGTTATCCATAACGAAGATGCTGCAAAGTCCTTCTCTGATCAATTCGACAAAATGTGGAATGATACGAAAGGCTTTGAGAAGTTTGAGAAGAAAACTGTTCAAAAAACGAAGTGAAAGCTGCCCTCCTCCTACTGATCTTTGATTGCGATGTTTCAAAGTTAATGCTAATATACTTCTGGAAACAAAGAAAGATGAATTAGAGGTAATGTATTCATGGATATGGACTATTTCATGCTCATATTTGGTTGTATTTTTGCAGCTTTCGCTGTTGTAGGCCTTGGAGCGTTATTTCTTTTGATTCGTCGAGAGAAGAAAGCGGACGAATAAGTATGTATGACCAAGAATATGGAAGCAGCGGCGCCACTGGACAATCTCTGGTGGCGCTTATTTGATTCGTGGACATAGGATAGAGAAAGATGATATCCTGTTTTTGATAGATTTAGATAGATTTTTGTCGAAACGGCTCATAGAGCGTTCGATGGTCATTGGATACAAAGGAGACGCAGCTGTGGACATAAGACAATGGATGTCGGTATCGCTTTTTTTTGCAACGGCGTTGATGCTGTTCGTTTCATTTTTGTCTTACCGGAAACGCCATCTGCCTGTTGCCAAAACGATGATTTTGATCATGCTGGCAGCAGCTTGCTATTCATTTGGCTATGCGTTTGAGGTACTGAGCAGAAACCTGGATGAAGTGAAGCTGTCGCTTCAAATCGAATATTTGGGCATTCCATTCGTCACTACGCTCTGGTTTTTTCAGGTTATTCAATTTACGGGAACGGCGTCCAGCTACCGTAAGCGCCTCGCGGTGGGGCTGTTCGTTATCCCTGCAGCGGTTTTTTTCCTCCATATGACGAACGATTGGCATCACTTGGTTTATGAGCAGTATGTTCTAAATGAGGATGGTACGATTCCTCTATACACGACGGTTAAGGGAACCTGGTATAAGGTGCACACGGTTTATAATTATTCCGTCTTATTGTTCGGGATGCTGCTGTTTATTCCCATGTATTGGCGGGCTTTGCCGGCCGTGCGAAAGCAAATCGTTGTTCTCCTTTTGGGCGCGGTCGCGCCGATGTTTTTCAACCTGTTCTTTTGGACTGGCAGCAATGTTGATTTAACTCCCTTTGGATTCGCTGTATCGGGTATTGCCTATGTATGGGGGATTTTGCGGTTTAACTTGCTGCGCTTGACGCCACTTGCAATGGCAAAAGTGTTCGAGACGATCCGTGATGGGGTCGTATTATTTGATTATGAGGGCCAAATCGTCAGTTATAACAGTGCAGCCGAGAAGGTGCTTCCTGAGCTCGGTTTGACGAAGCGGTACCCTGTTGATATGGAGAAGGTTTTGTCAGCAAGTCCGGAATTGCTTGAACGCATTCGTGCCGCAAGTGATGAGGATGAGCGGTTTCCGTTCCACCGATTTCATGGAAATCGTAAAAAGCATTACAGCTGCAGTTTGTCGTATATCTATGATTCCGGCAGGGTTACGATAGGCAAAATCTTAATGTTCAATGATATTACGGAATTGAAGGAGAGCGAGGCAGGACTGCGCGAGAACGCTCGGCAATTATTCGAGTTGAACGCTTTTAAGGATAAGTTGTTTACTGTCGTGGCGCACGATATTCGCGATCCGATTGCCCTCCTTGTCAGCTTGACGGAGCTGCTGGGCGATGAACTCACGGCGGCTGATTTTGAGCATGCAGAGTTGGTAAGGGAACTCAAAGGGCAAGTGCAAAGCACGTTCCATCTTGTCGAAAATTTGTTGGATTGGTACCGCAGCCAGAAGGGCAAGGTCGTGTTTCATCCGTTAGGCTGGAATTTACAGCAGGTTGTCCGGCAGGCTTTGTTGCTTGCGGGCTCAAGGGCCGGCATGAAGCAAATTCAATTGACGGAGCAAATTGACGAGAAGCTTACGGTAAGAGCCGATAAAGAGATGCTGGATCTTATTCTGCGAAATTTGCTTTCGAATGCGATCAAGTTTACGGGACTCGGTGGGATGATTGAGATCGGCGCTAAGCTGGAAGGAGATCGGATCGTCGTTTCGGTACGCGACAATGGGGCGGGAATGGATGATCAGACATCGGAATTACTGCGTTTGGAGGAGCCTTTCTTGAAGGTGATGTTGAATGGAGACGATTCCGGAGATACCAGATTTGGATTGGCGCTGACCCGTGAATTCGTACGCATCCATGGAGGCAGCCTTTGGTTCGAGAGTAAGCCAGGAGTTGGGACGACCTTCTCATTCAGCTTGTCTGGTTCGGCAGTCAGGCTGGACGCGTTCGACAACGGGGGAATGGAGGAAATCTATGAAAGTGATTTTGGTGGATGATGAGCTGACGATGCATTTGATTTTGCGCAAAATGCTGCTCAAGCTGCCTGGGATTGACGTGGCGGGCGCCTTCACGGACACAAAGTCGGCAGCCTCCTTTCTCAGCGAGAACGCGGATATCGGGCTTGCTTTCGTTGACATCTCCATGCCGGGCGGGAGTGGAATGGAGTTCGCCGCCAAGATGGAAGCTTTGCATTCTCCGGTACAAATCGTTTTCGTCACGTCACACAAGGAATTTGCCTTGAAAGCTTATGAACTATCTGTACTGGATTACTTGGTCAAGCCCGTTTCTCAAGAGCGTCTGCAGCGGACGGTTAATCGTGCGCTGGCAAACCAGCGGGTCAAGTATACGCCCTCACTGCCGGATACAGATTCCGCTGGAACGGGAAGGATCGTTCTAACTATGCTGGGTGACGTTGTCGTGAGCAACGAAGCAGGCCGCGTCAAGTGGATATCACGGAAATGTGCGGAGTTGTTTGCTTATTTACTGCTCTACCGGGGAAAGCGAATTCCTCGCTCCAGGCTGGTTACGGATATTTTCGGAGGGATGCACCAATCTAATGCAGAGAGCTACTTGAATACGACCGTTTATCAATTGCGTAAGTCTTTGGAACCGCTTGGTATGCGGGATGTTGTGCGCTCGGAGAACGACGGCTATGCACTGGAGTTAAAGGATCCAGCTATTGATTTCGTGGAATTCGAGATGCAAGCCGAGAAGCTGCAACCGATTGAGCCCGGGAATGTGGATACAGCGTTGCAAGTTGAACGCTTATATACGGGCGATCTGTTCGGGGATAAGGCGTATGTATGGGCCATTCACGAAACGGAACGCTATACGGAATTATATGCTTCATTCGTTAAGCGGCTTGCCGCAGTACTTATTTCGCTCAGCGATACGACCGCTGCTTCCAAACTGCTGCTCAAGCTGAATGAACGCAATCCGCTGGACGAATCCGTCATACGTTATCTCATGATGATACGTGAGTTGACGGGGGACAAAAAAGGGCTGACGGCGCTGTATACCGATTATGTTCGTTTGCTTAGCCGTGAGTTGGGCATTCGTCCGTCCGAGGAGCTTATCCAGTTATATGACGTGATGGTAAGTCGATTTTCTAGCAAAAAATAAATATTTTTGTCTGTCGACAAAAACCGCGAAGCCTGATGCTGTGCGGTTTTTTTCTGTTTATGGGGATTTTTTTTCATTATCCTTTTATTGGGTTGAAGTAGACTTACAGTATGAAAGATGGAGAGGGGAACAGGAATGCGTAGATGGGTAAATAAAGTTATGAGCCTGATAATGGTGATTATGATCGTGTTTGGCGCGATCTCTGGTGGCGGGGTTGGAAGTAATCCAGTATCTGCGGCAAGTGATTTCTCAGGAGAGGGGTCTGCTAGCAAACCATATCTTATTGGAACGGCTAATCAACTGAATAAGGTAAGGGACAGTTACTTGGATGGGAATCTTTATTTTAAACTGACAGGCCCTATTGATTTGAGCAGTTATGCCGCATCGGGCTGGGTTCCAATAGGTACTCAGGATACGCCATTTAAAGGCCACTTGGATGGTAACGGATATCAAATAACGGGGCTAACGATACATAGTAGCGATTTTGCAGGGTTATTTGGCAGTATCGGGAATGGAAGTTCAATTGTGAATGTGAAGCTGGACAATGTATCTATTCATGGCGGGTATGCAGTAGGTGCTTTGGTTGGGTTGAACGATGGAGGAACAATAGAGAACAGTTTCGCTTCAGGAAGTGTAAGTGGAGATTATAGTGTTGGCGGTTTGACTGGCAGCAACAACAATGGAGAGATCAAGGACAGTTACGCCTCCGTGGATGTCAGTGGAAGTGAAAATATAGGCGGTTTAGTTGGTGATTCCTACAGTGGAACAATCAGCGGCAGCCATGCTGCAGGGATTGTGAGCGGAAATAAATATATAGGCGGCTTAGTTGGTTATAAGTCAGATGGAACGATCAGCAGCAGCTACGCTTCAGGTAATGTGAGCTTGGTCGCAAGTACGGATAGGAATGCTGGAGGCTTGGTTGGATACAACGAAAATGGAACGGTCAGCAATAGCTACTCCACTGGGAAGGTAAGCGGAGGTGAAGTGATAGGCGGCTTGATTGGTTCGAACCGAAGCGGCACGATCAGCGACAGCAACGCCCTAGGGGATGTGAGCGGAAGCTTTGTCGCGGGCGGTCTAGTTGGGAATGCGTCTTATGGGAAAATCACCAACAGCTACGCTGCAGGTAATGTGAGCTTGTTGCCAAATCCTGCTGTTGCCTATGGGAGTCCCTATGCAGGTGGCTTGGTTGCTTCTAACAACAATGGAGAAATCAGCGGCAGCCACGCTACAGGTAATGTGAGTGGAACGGATGAAAGTTATAGTGTAGGCGGTTTGATTGGCAAAAACGATAATTCCCAAGGTGGAAACATCCTGAATAGCTACGCCACAGGTTATGTGAACGGCGGTAATTCAAGTTTTCAAGTGGGCGGCTTGATTGGCAGCAGCACGAGTGGAACGATTAGCTACAGCTATGCCACGGGGAATGTGAATCTGAGTGGAAGTGATTTAAGTACGCAAGTGGGTGGTTTAGTTGGCGACAACAATGGAGGAACAATCAGCCATAGTTTTGCCACAGGGGAAGTGAGTGGAAGATATAACGTAGGCGGTTTAGTTGGGAGTAACGATAACTACGAAAGCGGGGAGGTCAAGAGCAGCTACGCCTCAGGGCAAGTAAGCGGAAGTGCGGATAGTGAATATGTAGGCGGGTTGGTAGGTTGGAACCGATATGGATTTATTAACGATAGTTACGCCTCAGGGCAAGTGGCGGGCAATGAGAAGGTAGGCGGTTTGAGCGGGCAAAACGGCGGCGGAATGATTACCAACAGCTACGCCACTGGGCAAGTGAGTGGAAGTATCGATGTAGGCGGCTTGGTTGGGGAAAGACTGGATAGTCATCTGGGTGGCGGGGGAGAGGCTATCAACAGCTTCTACGACATGGGTACAACAGGACAAATGGTTTCTGCCGGAGGCCTTGGCCAATCTACTGTGCAGATGCAGACGAAAAGTATTTATGAAGCAGACAATGCTCATATTTGGGATTTTGCGAATATATGGGCGATAGATACTTTGCATAATAATGGGTATCCTTATTTGCCAGCTATTCAGGTGTACTTAGACTATGACGGGAATGGCAGTACCAGTGGGACTGTTCCGACGAGTCGTTCTTTCATGCCAGGTGTAAAAGCTAGCATTGATTCGGGAATGATTAATTTAATCAAATCAGGCTATGTTTTCAATGGATGGAATACGCAGGCAGATGGCGGCGGCATTTCCTATAAATCGGGGGATTCCTTAGCATTAGCGGCTAATACGACCTTGTATGCGAAATGGATTGTACCCAATTCTAATGCAACGCTGACTTCCACGATCGGAAACGTAAGTACAGGAGGAACCGCTAGCGAAAGCATAACGGACATTCCCTATGGTACAACTTTAGCCGTATTGAAGGCAGCAATTACGCCAGCAACGGGTGCAGTGTTTGAAATTTATGATGAGGACGGAATAACCGCAGCTACCCGATTGGGGACGGGCAAGAAGGTTATCGTAACAGCGACAGATGGAACAACGAAGACAACGTACACGGTGAACGTTAAAGCGAACGATGCGAAAGATATCGTGGCATTTGGCTTGGCTGAGCAAACGGGGTCTGCCGTCATTGATGCGACTGCGCATACGGTAGAGATTGAAGTGATGAGCGGTACAAGCTTGAATAACTTGGTGGCAACGTTTGCGTTATCGGCAGAAGCGACGGTGAAGGTCGGTACCGTAGATCAGATAAGCGGCACGACTGCAAACGACTTCACGAACCCGGTCACCTATATGGTCAAAGCGGGGAATGGCACTGCACAAAGCTGGAAGGTTACCGTAACGAAGGCGATAGGTACTGAAAAAGAGATTACCGCTTTCAGCTTTACTCAGCAGACCGGCCCAGCCGTTATTGATGCGGCCGCTCACACCATAGCGATTCAGGTGGCCAATGGTACCAGTCTGACCAGCTTGAAGGCTGCGTTCACTTTATCGCCAGGAGCCTCTGCGAAGGTAGGAACCACGGATCAAGTGAGCGGAATGACCGCAAACAACTTCACAGGCCCGGTTGTTTATGTGGTCAAAGCAGAGAACGGTATGACGCAGAACTGGACAGTTACCGTAACCGCTGCATTTAGCAGTGCGAAAGCGATTACGGCATTTAGCTTCCCTCAGCAAACTGGTCCAGCCGTTATTGATGCGATCGCGCACACTGTAGCGATTCAAGTGGCGTACGGTACGAATGTAACCAGTTTGAAGGCGGTGTTCACTTTATCTGCAGGAGCCTCTGCAAAGGTAGGTTCCAGGGGGCAGCTAAGTAACTCGACGGTTAACAATTTTACAAACCCGGTCACGTACTTGGTGAGAGCAGCGGACGACAGTACGCAGAACTGGATCGTCACGGTGAACGTTGCGGCAGCGAGCAGCGCAAAGGACCTGACAGCGTTCAGCTTCCAAGGCTTGCAGCCAGCAGTAGTAGGAACGATTAGAGGCACGGATATAGCCTTAACAGTGCCTAATGGAACAGCAGTAACGTCGTTAGTTGCAACATTCACGAGTTCCGCAGGATCTACAGTGAAGGTTGGCACGACCACGCAAGTGAGCGGAACGACGGCGAACGATTTTACTTCACCCGTGACGTATATTGTCACCGCGCAGGATGGAACGATGGCATCCTACACAGTGGTTGTAACACAGTCTGCTGCTCCGGCGGGCAATCCCACTTTAAGTGGGTTGATGCTAACCAGCGGAGGATTGACCTTGATTGCCGATTCTGTAACGGGAACAACGTATCATTTTAATGCGAATAACCAGATCTCGAGTATTAACGTTACGGCAAGCGTGTATGATAGCAATTCCAACATAAAAGGAAGCTTGTACAACAGTGATAATGTACTAGTGTTAGGTCCATTTAACTTAATCAGCGGTCAAGCAACGCAATCGCTGCCGCTCGAGATTGGTAGTAATCGAATGGAATTGGTGGTAACAGCTCAAGATGGGTCAAGTAAAACGTATCTTGTTTACGTGAATAGGGCAACTGCGGCATACAGTAATGCTCAGTTAACGTCCTTGCAAATAAGCGATGCTGTGTTAGCGTTTGACAAGGCTATTTTTAACTACACCTTATCGGTGGGAAATCGTGTTGATGTTGTAAAGCTGAATGCTTTTGCTGAAGAAATGCAGGCCAGTGTCACAATCAATACGGAAAGAGTAACGACCAAAGATATCCAATTAAATGTTGGAAGCAACCTAGTTGCCATAGAAGTCACAGCGCAAGATGGTACAACGAAATTGACCTATAACGTGAATATTCGAAGAGCTGCCGTTATTACAGCCAGTTCTAATTCAACTATTCAGCTAACAAGTGACCCCGTAACGATTGTCGTTCCAATAGACGTCACAAATGCCAAGATTGCAGTCACGCCTGTTCGTGTAGGATCCAATAAAGAGATCACACTCCCACTCGTCGAGGTCTTTGCGGAAACTTCCGAAGGCCAACTGTTGGTGGCAATACCAGAAGGCACGAAAGTAACGGCACCTGGGACCTGGGACGGAACTCTTAAACTGCCAGAAGTGCAGAGCAACAGCAGTGTATCGATCAGCAATAGCAATGTGAGTGGAGTGCTTGAGATAGGCTCGCCGGATGTTACGTTAACCTTTGACAAGGCAGTAAGGCTGTTCTTCCCCAAACAGGGGCATAAATTGGCTGGCTACGTTAAAAATGGCGCGGTAATTCCGATAACGGGTTCCATCACATCAGATACTCAGGCAGCTGCAGATGATGAGATTGCTCCGAATGGAGAAGCCAGAATCACGGTTGGTGAGGATCTCGTCCTATGGACGAAGCATTTTACCACTTATGTCTTCTATCTACCCATTACTCCAACGAATGCTAGCGAAGGCGGCGGTGGTAGCGTTGGCGGTCCTAGCAACGTCGGAACGATTTGGGCAGCTCGCGGTGGAACGTTAATCTTAAATGGGCTGCAAATCGATGCCCCGCTTGGCGCAGTAGATAGTGATACTCAGGTTACGGTGAATAAAAGTAGTGACACCTCTAACCTGCCTACGGACCATTCAATGCACTTGGTGAGTGAGATCTACGAGATTACGAAAGATAAAGCCGGTGATCTCATTAAGGCTGTCATTCTTACATTGCCTTTTGACAAGGCGAAGGTTGATTTTTCTAAATCAGTAGCTGCGCTTTATGGGTTGAACGAGAAAAGCCAGAAGTGGGAACAGTTGGATGACCAACAAATAGATCAAACCAAAGGAACGGTATCAGGATCTACTCGTCATTTTACCAAATTCGCAGTTCTGGCAACGGATAAAAAGGAGACAACGAATCCTCCGGTAGAAGCAGTGGATTTCAGTGATATCAAGGGGCACTGGGCTGAAGCGAGCATTCGCGAATTGGTTCAATTGGGCGCGATAAATGGCTATTCCGACCATACCTTTAAGCCGAATGATCCGATCACAAGAGCTGAGTTTGTTACTGTGATTGTAAAAGCGTTTCATCTCCAGGCACAAACAGGGAAAGCTTTTGTCGATACAGAAGCTCACTGGGCGCGGAGTGCAATTGAGATTGCTGCCTCATTGGGCGTTGTGACGGGATATAGCGCAAGCACTTTCGGTCCTGACGACTTGATTACGCGTGAGCAAATGGCAGTGATGATCATTGGTGCCGCGCAGATCGTTAGTAGCGGGGAGCGTGCAGACAGCTTTAAGGATAGCGCTGCAATATCCGACTGGGCTCGCACCGCGCTAGCTGCGGCAACGGCTAAAGCTTTGCTCAACGGCTACGAGGACGGCACGGTGAAGCCGAAAGCGAATACGACGCGCGCAGAAGCGGCGGCTATCATTTTAAGAGCGCTGCAGCTTAAGAAGTAGGTATTTGCCGAAGCGAGAGCGTCAGCATGATGAAACATTTGAGCCACATTGAATTGCTGTATGGTCTTTGGGGAGGATTTCTAGACTTTTATATGGAATAAATAAAATAACAAGAAACTATACGGCCTTTTGCATGAGAAGAAAGAGGGAGACCGACTCACGATGAATAAACACCTAACCAAACATTCTCCCTCTATCTCTACTGAACAACGAACCTCCCTAAACGGTCATAAAAGCATGGTCATTTGGTTCACAGGCCTTTCGGGCTCCGGTAAATCTACACTGGCTCAAGCGCTGGAACGAACACTTTTCGATGATAAAAAGATTCGTTCTTACGTACTGGATGGGGATAATCTTCGATCCGGCTTAAACCAAGATCTCGGTTTTAGCGCCGAGGATCGCAAAGAGAACATCCGTCGAACGGGAGAAATGGCCAAAATTCTCGTAGAAGCGGGTATAGTCGCAATTACATCGTTAATTTCCCCATTCCGCGAAGAGCGAGCAGCTGCAAGGCACTTGTTCCCCGAGGGAACGTTTATCGAGGTTTATATCTCATGTTCGCTGGAGGTTTGCGAGACCAGGGATCCCAAAGGTTTATATCGGAAAGCCAGAAACAACGAGCTTGCTGACTTTACGGGGATTAGCTCCCCTTATGAGGAGCCGCTTGCACCTGAGCTTATCCTACGGACGGATCGATTAACCGTGGAACAATCAGTGAATCAAATTATTTCCTACTTGATAGACCATAGGCTGTTGTAGGAGGAACTTCATAGCTGTAACAAATAAGAGTCCTCCGGGGCTCTTATTTCGCGTGAAAGCCTCTTTTTGCCGCAAATAGAAGCTTCTGAAGGCTCTTATTCCGCCGAGAACCGACTATTTCTTCCCATCTACAACAAATAAGAGTCCCCCGGGACTCTTATTTCGCGTGAAAGCCCCTTTTGACCGCATATAGAAGCTCCTAGGGGCTCTTATTTTGTTTTGCCAGATGGGAGTTGCATGGAGGCAGCGCTTCATGAAAAAAGCCCCCGGTTCCCCCTCAAGGCAGAACATCGGAAGCTTCGTTTACAGGCTGGCATCCTGGGTTTCCCAAGCTGCAACAACTTTATTTTTCCCCGTCTTCTTCGCCATAATCTCGGCCATATCCGCCTGTTCAATAAGCTGCTCGATGGAACTCGGCTGACAAAGCTCGAGGGAGGAGACCCCCACACTGACGGTAATCGTGTAAGGCCGCCCGAAGGCGAATTCCTTCTCAATCTCGCCGCGCAATTGGTGGGCGATCTTGAGCGCTTCTTTGCCATCTGTTTTTGGCAAAATAAGCATAAGCTCCTCACCGCCGTAGCGTCCTGCGATATCGCTTTTTCGTAAATTGAAGCGGAAGATATCGGCAATTTCCCGCAGCACACGATCCCCTTCGGGATGACCGAATTCATTCACCTGCCGGAAGTTGTCCACATCGATCATGATCACGGATAAATCCAGATGATAGCGACTGGCAAGCTCGAATTCATCCCTCAGTTTTTCCATAAAGTAGCCCCGCAAATAAAAGCCGGTCAGGTTGTCAATGACCATTTCCCGATGTAGGAGAACATTAATGATGTGCGGTTTAATGAACGAAAGGAAGTGCTCCATGTGCTGGAGCTTGGTTTTGGTCATGCCGTCCACATAAACTTGCAGGGTGATCATTTGATCGCCGCGTTGAAAGAGCGTGAAGGCTAGTGTAGAGCTGCCCTCGCTTCGGGTTTGATAGGCGACCAGCTCATCGTGATCCCTGAGTCCTGAGGCAGTGACAAAGTATTTCTGTTTGTAATGCAGCAGATTGTAGGAAACCGCGAGCTGAATCACAGGGAAGTAGTCAAACAACGCTTTCGTCAGCCTTTGCATAGTTGTGACTAGATCCAAGGTTTCGGTGACTTGCTCGCTTAACTCGATGATGATCTGCAAATCGAGCGAGAGGAGCAGCCACTGCTCCCGGTCCGCCATCATTTTCTGCACAAAATCATTCTGCATGATAGCCGGTGTGGCCGGGTAAAAGGAAGGTTGGATAACGAGTTCCATACAAGCCTTCAAGTAAGGCTGCCACGTGTCTTTTTGAATCATTTGATAGCCGTTCAAAGCCCGCCTTAAATACAGCATGGCAGGTTGGATATCGCCTTCGTGCATCGCCCGATCCGCAGAAAGTCGGTAGTAATCCGGCCAGAAAACATCGTACGCATACCGCTTGAGATAACTTTCGAAAAGTTCGAATGCTGCATCTACATGCTCCGATTGAAGCTTCAGCAGAAGGGTAAGCAGTTCTCGATACGCCCAGCCTGTGAAAAGGCCGGAATTGTTCTTGGCAATGAATTGCCCGAAAAGTTGGCAAGCTGATTCCAAATTCCCGAGACTTGTTTGTTGGAGTGCCTCCAGGAAAACCCTGTTGTTCTCATTTTCCAAAGATGACGGAATGACGATCGCTTGATGTTGGCGGAAAGCCGCATAACCTCGAAAGACGAATAGAAGAGCCTGACTGGACTCCGTAATATGCTGGGCAATTAGAATGGTCTCGAGCTCTTGAAACGCCGCCCACTGCTCCCACTCCAGCGCAAAAAGAAGCTGATTGGTCAAATAATTTTCGGCCAAATCTTTGCGCCTCAGCTCGTCGACCTGCACGACGCGTTCCTTGTGGTACAGATAGCTGGCGATATCCCCTTGATTGAGCGAAAATTCCATCGCATTCAGATGACCGACTTGTTCCTTGAGCGTGTAGCCCAAACGTTTGGCGCCCTCGATCCCGCGGTACACATATTTGCTGATCAGCTTGTTATTGCTTTGATAGGAATAAATATCGTAAAGCCGCAGCATTAAATCCGTATGTGGTGAGGTATCGAGCAGCGGCTCCATTTTGGCAGCGATGGATAGCGCCCATTCTTCCAACTCTGGGAAGTGAATCAGAATATTGATCGCATAATAGTTCGAAACTTCGGCAAAATGGCGCAGTGTCAACTGATTTCGATTTGGAAAAACCGTCTCTGTATAAAAGATGTGCAGTTGACTCATCTCTTCATCCTGCAAAGGGATGCAGAGATTGCTGGTATTCAGCAAGAAAGCTGCCCGGACGCGATTCTCCAAAGCTTGCGTTGCATCAAAAATGTAAGGAAAAAGCTTTTCACGCAGCGCATTAACGTCTTCTTTATTTTGAATGATGCGGATGAACAGCCAAGCGAAGCGATCCGTTAGTTTGCCGGTATGCTCGTAGACGGTTAAGGCTAATTGTTCCGAAAGCGTAAATTGATTCAGAAGATGATAGATCCGGCTAAGCAAACGATCCAGGAATATCAGGTACGGCCGCTCCAGCTTTTCCAGCAAATATTTAATGCGCTCCAGCAATTCAATCTTTTGTCCATACGAAAGAAGCGAGCGAAGCTGCTTGTAATATTTTAAAAGCAAATAGTATTCGACCTTGTACTCACACGCCAAACTGGCTAGTGTAATGAGCTGCGGCAGCGCAAATGGACGGAATTGATGCTGATACTGCAAAGCAGTTTGATAGTAGGCTGGCAACGCTGCTGCCCCAAGCTGCTCGCGTACCATGAGTGTGATCTCATTGGAAATAAAAACGCTGTCGTTGTGGCTGACATGAGCAAGACCAAGCTCGGCTAATCGTGCAAGGGCTGGCAGAATGCTGCCCAAATCAATTTGATTCGCGGTAAACAAGGCAAATAGATTGATCGGCATCGGCAAGCAGCATAAGAGCCGCAAGAGCTCCAATTCATCTTGGTCCAAAAGGGCAATACGCCTAGCAAACAAGCTGGGAGGATATAGTTTTGCGGCATCCAGATGGAAGGTTGGTGTTTTGTGCCAGCCATTTTCGGTTAGAATAATATGCTCCAATTGAATGAGTTCTTCCAGGAAGATACGGCAGTGACTGATATTAATTTGATTCGCTTGCAGCCAGTCTTTAAGGTCGCAAAGCAGTTCAGAATCAGCACGACCGAGCTGTGAGACGAGCAATTGCTTATAGATTGCAGGATCAAAGTCATGTATGTTGATAATTTGAAAAGAAAGCTCAGCAAACTGCTGGGGAAGCTGGCTGCCGCTAAAAATAAAATGCAACCCCGTCATGCCTCGCCCTTGTTCTCTCCAGAAATTTTGCAAGATCAGCTGGGAATCTTCATCGAAATGTTCGCAGTTCTCAAAAATATAAAAGAAATTGTGAACAGGAAACATCGGAATCACTGAAGAGAAAAATTGCACCAGCCACTCCGTAAGCAAATAAAGGAGATCATCGCCTTCATAATGCTTTTTCAGCAGTTGATCGAATTTCCGCGACAAGTTGCGCAGCATCGTAACAGATTCCGGCAGAACCCCGTAGGCTAGATGCAAGGTTCGAGTCACCACTTCACGCAAAGTCGCGTAGGGCAATGACTGGGAAACAATTTTGAAAAAGTAGCCGTTCTCGAGCACTTCGTTAATATGCTCCGTGTAAACATCGAAGCGAATGGCTTCATTTTCACAGATAAGTCCTAATAATCGTTCCCCGCCTGATTGCAGGAAATAACGGAAATGGGCTTGTTGTTCCTCTGTCACGGGCGCAGTCGCAGGGTGCAGCAAATGGTGTCCCCTATAAGTAACCGGTTTATGCTCTACAGGCATGCCTAAGCTGGCCAACAGGGAATCCGCGATCTCATCGGCAAATAAGAAGGACTCCGGCTGAGTGCGAAGACGCTCGCTTAGCGGCTCAAGAGAGGCTGGAATTGTGCTGAACAGGGATTGCATGAGCAGATGAACCGCTTCAAAGTCCGCCGCGCGCGATAGCAGAAACCGCCTCGCATAACGCGGGAATGAAGTGAACGGATAATCGGTCAGCAAATAATTGATAAACTCGTTCGCGGAGGGGAAAGGCTGAACATCTATCTGGATGCTTAACGTCCTTGGGTGGAAAAACAGCATGTCCGGCAGCAAAAATCCCATATAAAAACGGTCTTCATGCAGGATGGAAAGCGCTTTACAAATGGATATAAGCAATTGCACTTTGGCAGCATCACTTACTTGATCACTTCGTTGTCCATGCAGGATTTCAGAGAAAGGTAAATAGCCCTCAGGCAAAAGAGGGAGCTGAATACGAAGATCACCGTCAACAAGCTGCCAATGGGTGGGCTGGCGGAAGAAAGCTCCCTTGGCGGCTGAGGCCCAAGCATGCAGTCGGTTGTCGATCTGTTTATAGTGGAAATAATGCCATAGCTTATGATGAATGTGCATATCGGAATGTTCAAGGGCGTGCGAGTAGGTGAGATGACGATTATTCGTTATAGTTTCTTGGGTTGTAGGCTTCATCTTACCCCTCCTGCTTCTAAAGGTATGAAGAAATTTATTATGTCTTGGTTAATTAATGCGATCATGAAAAAGGATTTCTCAATTGTAACAAAAATGTAGGACAAATGGGAGAGGAAACATGGATAAGAGGAAACATTGATAATTACTGAACGATCATTTATTATAAGGTTATGTCATGAACAATCGGTCCACACATCCTCGAGAGGAGTTCTTATGAATACACATACAAAAGTTAGAACGATCCTAACAGGCGCAACAGGAATGGTAGGCGAAGGTGTGCTGCTGGAATGCTTAAACCAGCCGGATGTGGAACAAGTTCTCGTTATCAACCGCAAGCCGTGCGGGGTTACACATCCGAAACTGACGGAGCTCATCGTTAAAAATTTTTTTGATTTATCGGCCATTGAAGACGAGTTAGTCGGCTATAATGCCTGTTTCTTTTGTTTAGGCGTTTCCTCAGTGGGGATGAAAGAAGAAGCGTATACGGAAGTGACTTATAAGCTTACTCTGCATGTGGCCAAAACCTTGGTCAGGTTGAATCCCGATATGGTGTTCTGCTACGTCACCGGAGCCGGAACGGACAGCACGGAACAAGGGAAATCCATGTGGGCACGCGTCAAAGGGAAAACTGAAAACGAGCTGCTGAAGCTGCCTTTCCGCAAAGCCTATATGTTCCGTCCTGGCTACATCAAGCCAACGAAAGGGCAGAAAAATGTTCATCCCTTTATCTTCTGGCTGGCTCCATTTGAACCGCTGTTCAAGTTGTTCTTGTCCAGCTACATGTCAACAGTTAAAGATATAGCTCTTGCCATGATTCATACGGTAACGATCGGAAGCGAGAAGCCTATTCTTGATGTGAAGGATATGAATCAATTGGCTAAGGCGAAGTAGAGTGCCTGGCTGCTTACGTTTTGCTTGGACAGATTGCCTGCTTGGCCTACGGGAAACCGCCTAAATATTGCAAATATAGGCATTGGTACATTCCTTGGACTAGGGATAGACGTATACTATCTCAAACCAACAGAGGAGTTGAAGCAACAATGGCTTTCCAACCTAATCAACCAATGCAAGGCAAACAATTTCAGTGTCCACCGGCTGACCCTATAATGACAGATCCAGAAAGAGTGGTCAGAGACTTCTACCACCCGCAAAAAGTTCAAGTTATTCACCCAATTCAAGTCGTGAACAGACACCACTGCGTTCCTGTCTATGAGCATGTGTATACGTGTTCTGAGGTCGACGAGTATTGCGGAACTCACCCGCACCCACACCAAGGCATGCTGCGCAAATAATTTGCTTTGTAACCCCTGATCGGAATCTACATGATTCTGCTTGGGGGTTCTTTTCTTTCTGGAAGGTGTCCAGGAACGCCTACATTCGCTATAATTAAAAGATGAAATTGTCGAAATGCGGAGGAACACCATCATGTCAGAGCTAACAATAGACTGGAATTACTGGATGACGAGGATTCGGTCTGATTTTGACAGTACCATTCTCAAACGTGGTTGGAAGTATTATCAGGCTGGCGCCGTTGGAGCTATCCAAACAGAAGGGCCTTCCGTAGTTAAAGCGCGTGTCTCGGGATCAAGCCCTTACAGGGTTCAACTGGATTTAAAAGCGTTCAGTAGGAGCACCTGCAGCTGTCCTTATTTTGATACATGCAAGCATATGGCGGCTGTTTTATTTCAAGTGGCGGAGCAAGAGGGTTATGATCCCCATGCCTTGTTATATCCAAATGCCAAAAAGATGCCAACGTCTCAACAGGTTCATACAGCGCCAAAGCCGGCAGTCCATAAGCCGAAAGAAACAGACAGCTGTGAAGCGTGGGTTGTTTATTTCGCTAAGCAGTATGCCAATTCCAAAGTGTACAATGCGTTCAGTATCGAAGAGTTGTACATGCGCGCTTGGGGCCAGTTGAACAAGCTGGCGGATGACTGGGAGCCTGTTATAAGAAGCATCTATGATATACAGGTTGTGCTTTATCTCATGCAATTGTGCGACACTTTGATGCAGTCCAAGTCCGGCGTGTATGATTTCTTTTATAATGCGGAGTACTTTCTGGCGAAAATAGCGAAGCACAGCCAAGAACGGCTGCATACCTCATTATGGGAGATAAATGTTGAAAAGGCACATCACAAGTATCCCTCGCATCTGAAAGAAATCAGCACTTATCTGGCTGCCTATATGGAAAAAGAAGCTTTCAATTCGCAAAACCAATGGTTTGACACCTATAAAGTTCTATGGTCTGAATTGCTATATGAGAAAAGTTTGGTGGCGGACGAGCTTGCCAGACTGCGATCCATTGTTGCGGGTGCAGATCGGGATAGCGATGTGCACGAAGCTGCGGTCATTGCTTTAGCTCATTTCGATATAATGAATGAAGAAGATGAGAACGCTTGGGAGCGGGTCACGCAGGAATGTTCGTCTGTTGAGCCGGACGATTGGTTTGGCTATTTAAAGGTGTTTGTACAAGAAGAACAAGGAGAACGCCTGCTCAAATGGCTGCGCTGGTTAGGGCCTGAAGTGCAGAAGGATGCGGCTTATTATGCAAGTGATTTTTTGTACTTCTGGCAAGAAGCTTCACGTTATCTAGATGTGGAACAAGAACATAGACAAGCGATGGTGACTTTGCTGCCGGCGAGCTATCGCGAGTATTCGAGCTTCTTGTTTCAGAAGAAGGAGTACCAAACGTGGGCAGATCTCTGCCTGCTGCTGAATTTAACACCGCTGGAGATTTCGGCAGGAGAATTGAAGCTCGTCGAAAAAGCAGATCCGCGTTGGGTGCTCCCTATCTATCATTATGCGGCGGAAGAATGCATTCAAGCGAAAAATCGGGATGCTTACAGAGAAGCCGTCAAACTGCTTAAGAAGCTTGCGTCTGCTTATAAAAAACTGAAACAAACGTCTCGATTCGAGGCCTACGTAGCGTATTTAAGTCAAGAGTATGCACGCTACCGCGCGTTTCAAGAGGAATTACGGAAAGGAAAACTTATCCCATGATCAGCTTGTCACAGATTCATATCAGCATGCAAAAGCTCCCGACAGGGAGCTTTGTCTGCTGCGGCGAAACGGAAGAAGCGAACGAAGTTCCTGCATATAGACTAAGAAGGCTGCTTTTTGCTTGGCATGAGCGGTCCTTTTATGGGAATCAGCTTAAGCAGGTGCATTCCTCGCGTGGAGAGGGAATAGAGCTTAGCCCTTATATGGCCATGGACTATTTGGCTGAACCGGGAGCTTTATTGCATGCCAAATTGTCATGGGATGACGATGTGCTGTTGATGCAGAAAGCGGCATTGTTATTTAAAGAAGCATTGGAAGAAAGCTGGTACGTGCCTTCTTTTGAAGAGTGGCGCGAAGGCAGGACAGGATGGAAACTAAATCTCCCGGTTGCTCAAATGGCTGAACTTCAGCAGCTTGCTAGCGGGAAGAGGTTGGATGAAGCTTTTTGGCGGAAATGGTTCAATGACATTGCTCAGGAGATGCTGCTGCAGGATCCTGATTCTGAGATAAGTACAAAGTGGCGTCGACTCGTGGCGGAGAGCATCTTACTGCGGGAGAGCGGCTCACAGGTTGACACGGCCAGTGCCCATGCAAACTGGATGCAAGAGGAAGACTGGCTGTTAGCGATTGGTTGGACACAAGACAACACCCCTTATCGTATTTGTGTGCAGCTGGTAGAGCCGTATGCGGAGACATATGTCGACGGTACGACAACAGCCAAAGATAACGCTGCTGACTGGCGGCTCAGATTCATTGCGCAGGACCGCAAGGATGCGAACCGGTTCGTGGAGTTCAGTACGGCGGGCAGTAGCTTGTCAGGCATAGTTCCCGCCGCTTGGCAGGAAACGATGGATATGAGCATCCAAGAGCAAACGGATCGCCTGCTGCGTATTCTTCCCCAGCTCGAGAGCGAGTTTCAATCGGGGAAAATTTATGAGCAGCTATCCGATGAACAAGCCTGGGAATTCCTGACGGATTGGAGCCTGCAGCTGGTGGGGGCAGGTATTTCCGTCTTTCTTCCCTCATGGTGGGACGAACTGCAGCGTCTGCGTCCACAGCTTAAGGCCAAGCTGAAAAGCTCAGTTGGCTCTAAGCGAAAAGCGATGTTTGGGATGGATCAAATCATTCAGTTCGATTGGCGCGTGGCACTGGGCGGCGTGGATTTGTCGGAAGAAGAATTCGCGCAATTGGCAGAGCAGAAAAAGCGACTGATCTATATTCGCGGCAAATGGGTGCAACTGGATCCTGCGTATCTGGAACAGATTAAGGCTACGATGCGTCAAATGGAGAAAAAGAAGGGCCTCTCGTTCCGCGAAGTTCTGGAGATGCATCTGCTCGACAGCGGCGAGGAAGCGGATGCAGATACGGCGCTGTCGGCCAAAGAAGAAGACAAAGCGAAGATGAAGATTCGCGTAGAGCTGAACAGCAGCTTGAAGACCTTGCTGAGACAGTTGAATCAGACCAAATCCATCCCGCTTGTGGAGCGGATTGAGGGCTTGGAGGCCGATTTAAGACATTATCAGCAGGAGGGAGTGTCTTGGCTCCTATTTCTACGCAAAATCGGCCTAGGGGGCTGTCTGGCGGACGATATGGGCTTAGGAAAAACGATTCAGTTTATCGCTTATTTATTGGCGATGGAATCGGGTTCAACGCCGTCTCTATTGATCTGTCCAACCTCTGTGCTGGGCAATTGGCAAAAAGAACTCGCGCGCTTCGCGCCCGGGCTGAACATCCATCTCCACTACGGTGCACAGCGGGCTAGAGGCGAAGAGTTCGAGGCCTCCATTCAGGGGGCAGACCTCGTGATCACCTCTTACAACATTGCCCAGCTGGATGAAAAAGAGCTATCAGGTGTCAAGTGGGATGCACTCTGCTTGGATGAAGCGCAGAACATCAAAAACGTCTACACCAAACAATCCCAAGCGATACGCGGCTTAGATGCTGTCCAGCGCATTGCTCTGACCGGGACGCCGATTGAGAATCGCTTGACGGAGCTTTGGTCGATTTTTGATTTTATTAATCCAGGTTACTTGGGCACACTGAAGCACTTTAATCATCAATATGCGGGACCCATTGAGAATAGCGAAGAAGACTCGCCTTTGCTCGCTGCTCGGGTGCAGCGGCTGGTTCGACCGTTCCTGCTCAGACGGGTCAAGAAAGATCCGGCCATCCAATTGGATTTGCCGGATAAGTATGAGTCCAAAGCCTACGTGGCTCTAACTCCCGAGCAGGGGGCTTTGTACGAGAACGTCGTCCAAAGCTTGATGGAGAAGATCGAAGCTGTGAGCGGCATCGAGAAGAAGGGATTGATCTTGGCTTCGCTGATGAAGCTGAAGCAGGTCTGCGATCATCCTTCATTGTTCTTGAAGGATGGTGGGGCGGGTGCCGGTATAGCAGCAACCGGCATAGATAAGGCAGCGCGCTCAGCGAAGCTGGAGCGGCTGCTTGAAATGATCGACGAACTTAGGAGCGAAGGAGGCAGCTGCCTCATCTTCACCCAGTTCGTCGAAATGGGCCACCTCCTGCAGGCGCGGATCGCGCAGGAGCGGGGCGAGCCCGTGCAGTTCTTGCACGGGGGGCTGAGCAAGGCGAAGCGCGATGATATGATCGCGCGCTTCCAGGACGAGTCGCTCCCGGCAGAGGAGCGCTGCCATATCTTCATCCTCTCGCTGAAAGCAGGAGGAACCGGGCTCAACCTCACCGCGGCGAACCATGTGTTCCACTACGATCGTTGGTGGAACCCCGCCGTGGAGAACCAGGCCACTGACCGCGCCTTCCGCATCGGCCAGACCCGCGACGTGCAGGTGCACAAGTTCGTCACCTTGGGCACGCTCGAAGAGCGCATCGATGAGATGATCACGCGCAAAAAAGGCCTCAGCGACCAATTCGTCGGCACCGGCGAGAACTGGGTCACGGAGATGTCCACGGGCGAGCTGCGCGAGTTGTTTGCCTTGCGGCGTGAGTGGATGGAGAAGTGACAATGTAAAAAAGCGCCACATCGCTGTGGCGCTTTTTCTCATTTAGCCGGAAAACTCGTAGCCAGAATCGTATCCATATTCTGCTTCTCAGCAGGATCCTTAGCAATCAGCTTGTCCATAAGGGCTTGATCTTTCGAACCTTGCTTCTGTAAAGCAACTAAGTACCATCTGATCAGAACACGATTAGTTTGATTATCCAGATTCTCCGTGATGTGAGGCTGGATGTTGGCAGCCGCTCCTGCGTAGTCGCCACGCATGTAACTGATTTGTCCGACCGACAAAGCCATGCCAGGCGTTACAGCAAACTCACGACCTTGCGCTTGTTCTTTAGGCAAATTCTTCAAAGAATCAATCCTCGTGAGAACTTCCTTGTAAGTAGCAAGAGCACTATCCAGTCTTTCGTTGAACTCCTGTGTATTATTCTTTTCTTTGGCTTGATTAGCAAGCTCAATGTTCAGAGAAATACTCTTTTCATACATTTCCGTATACCAAGGGTAGTTAGGAATCTGAGCGTTGGACCAATTCAGTGCTTCCAGTTTCTTCCCTTTCATGAGAAACATATTAAGCTGCTGCATAGCAACAGTGCGATTATGCGGTTCTTTTTTCAATAATTGAGTGAGCAGATCTTGGGCTTGATTGAAAAAACCATCTGCTTTACTCGGATCTTCCTTCTGCATCTGATTGTAAACTTGAAGAAGGATACCAATTCGGTTAATTTGTCCCGTTAATACATAGTCCGGATGAGCAGGGTGCAAAGAGATTGCTTTATCCAGCGGTGTGACGATTTGATTGTAATCCTGGCTCTTTTGGATAACTTCCAGCGTTTGCTTATAAGAGCTGTTCGCTGAAACCAGCGTTGCCGAGATGAAGAAAACCACAATCGACAGAACCGCCAGAAGCGCAGGGAACGCTTTGTGAATGGCCACGGACGTCGACTTCAGACGAAGCGGAGCAGATGAACTGTTGCTGAGCATACTACCAAGTGCAAGGAACAATATAGCCCCCAAATATACATAACTCAAATCAAAGTCAATCATACTGTGAACCAAAAGCGAGATCATCACAATGAAAAAGAGGAAATGCAGATCCCGTTTCTCTTGTGAACTTTTGATATAACTTCTTATATAGAACACAAGGACAGCGATTACGAACCCAACAAAAACAAGGAATCCAAGCGCACCGGCCTCAACCAAGTATTGCAGAGCAAAGTTATGAGCCTGACGGCTTGTATACGGGTTGTTCTGATATTTCTCATATAAAGAAGCCCAGGCACCGCCACCGGCACCGATAATCGGATAATCCGACCACAACTTCACCGCATCTTTATAGAAAGTTCCACGCTCCAAAACGCTGTGCTGCTGGAAGTTAATGTTCTCCACACGCGTCTTCACGTTATCAGGAAGAATGTTTTTGAAGCCCGTATCACTGATGATCAGAAAGGCTCCCACAACACCAATCACAATGGCAGCGATCGGAAGAATAAAAGTTGCATACTTTTTAGCATCCAATCGAGCCGTTAACCGTTCTAACCAAGGCCCTACGAAGTATTGAATAACGATAGCAAGCACAGTGTAAACTACAGAAGCTAGGAGCAAAATGGACCAGCCATGCCAAGATTCGGATGCACTAGGAGTTTTTTGCAAGCCAATGCCGATATCGGTTACCTTCTGTAAGATGACAAGCGACGTAACGAAGGCTAGTCCAAATTGTACAAGTGCCAAAATCTGTCTGCTAATCGAAAAGAAGAACAGCATAATCAAGAAAACAACCGGAATCACCACAATGGCGCCGCGGGAAAGTGTCAACCAGAAAGATACGATGATAGGTACTAATAGGAACGCATGCGGTAGAATCGAGTACCATTTGCGAGACTTAACAATAAAGAATAAAGCCGATAGAGATAACGTAATTAAAAAGGCCGCATACGTATTTGCGTATTGGAAAACCGACGTTAAACGGAGTCCGTTCGAGTCCGTCATAATCGCATCCCGGTACAAATAAGCATTGGTCGTATCCATAAATGCGAACCATCCAACCAGATGCCCGGCGAAATTTCCATTGCCCAACCAGTACAAAAGTCCGAACACAACAATGAAGTAACCAGAAATCAAAAATAATGCGGCAACAATCGACGTCCCAAGCTTGTTTTTTGTCAGAAATACACCTAAAATGAAGAAGGTTGCATACAGCATTTGGATATAGACCATATTAGTTGCCAAATAGTGAGATGCCGAATTCGACAAAGATATCACATAAGTTAGTGGCATGAGCAGAACTAGAATGGTCAAGACATCTTTCTGTTCATTAAGCTTGAAAACAAAGAAAGCTAGAATGGCAATCAGTAATAAAATGATGGAGGACCAGACCGATGCCGAGTAAATGGAACGCTCGAAGTCATAAGTACCACCATTGAACAGCGCCCTCTGAAACGGCGCCCAGAATAAAAACAAACCTGTGAAAACTACTAAAAACCAAAAGATGATAGAGCTCTTCTCTGTCGTTATTGTTCCATTTGTTTTTGCACGTGAAGCCGTGTAGGCATTTTTACTTGCACTCATTGACGGATAGTCTCCTTTTTGCTAAACTTCGACTTTATTTTAGCATAGTTGGAAGGGAGTTTCCAAATGGAAATGTTCCATAGCGATGTAGGGTTCAATTTTGATTTTAATACATAATTTGTTACATTTAAATTTTGTTTAAGTTTGTTAATATATTCTTACTAAGAAAATGCGGGGTTTTATTTATGTTCAAGCAAGCAATTACAATTCAACGTAAGTACGGTTTTCTTCTTTCTCAATTAGTAGAAAGAGATTTTAAAACGAAATACAGAAGATCAGTATTGGGCATATTATGGAGCCTTTTAAATCCGCTTTTAATAATGGTAGTACAATTTATGGTTTTTTCTACATTATTTCGCTTTGACATACCAAACTACTCTGTATATTTATTAAGTGGAATTGTAATGTTTAATTACATGTCGGAAGCTACATCGCAGGCAATGACATGTATTATACAAAATGCTTCCCTTATTAACAAAGTGTATATTCCTAAGTATATTTATCCATTTTCTCGTGTTCTATCAACAGGAGTGAATTTTTTATTTTCCCTTGTGGCATTATACTTAGTAATTATAGTTACTGGAACTCACGTTACATTCTCTCACATAGCTATATTATATGTAATACTCTGTATGTTTGTTTTCATTATAGGTTTATCTCTCTTGCTAGCTTCTATGATGGTCTTTTTTCGGGATACACAATTTTTATATAGCATTGGATTAACAATATGGACTTATCTAACACCTATTTTCTATCCAGAGAGCATTCTCCCACCCATTATGATATTTGTGATGAAATTTAATCCAATGTATCATTTCATCCGGTTTTTTCGTTTTGTTATTTTGTATGGTGGTATTCCTGATCTTATGGCATGGGTTTATTGCGCTATTTTTGCAGTCATCTCATTTTCTATCGGTGCATATGTGTTTAAACGTAACCAGAACAAGTTTATTCTTAATTTGTGAGGAGTAGGATTCATTTTGATTGAATTAAATAATGTTTCAATGAAGTTTCGAATGGCCAATGACAGAATTATGAGTCTCAAGGAATTTATTGTAAAGAAATTGACTGGTGAACTTAAATACAAAGAGTTTGTTGCATTAAAGGATGTTTCATTCTCAATAAAAAAGGGAGAGGTTGTAGGTATCATTGGAGGTAATGGTGCTGGTAAGAGTACTTTACTAAAGATTATATCAGGTATTCTAACTCCAACAATTGGAACGTCTAGGGTGAATGGAACAATTGCCCCTTTGCTTGAACTAGGTGCAGGTTTTGACATTGATTTAACTGCAAGAGAGAATGTATTTCTTAATGGGGCTGTTTTGGGATATTCAAAGCAGTACATAACGGATAAATATAATGAGATTGTGGAATTTTCTGAACTAGAGCAATTTATGGACGTGCCAATTCGCAATTTTTCCTCTGGTATGACGATGCGTCTAGCATTTTCAATTGCAACACTAGTGAAGCCAGATGTATTAATAGTGGATGAAATTTTGTCAGTAGGAGACGCTCATTTTCAACAAAAAAGTGCGAAGAGAATGCGCGAGCTGATGACGGGTGGAGCAACAGTTATACTTGTATCACACAGCATTGAACAAATTACCGAAATGTGTTCCCGAGTGGTATGGCTAGATCATGGGAGTTTACGAATGGTCGGAAATACTGAAGAGGTTTGCGATGCGTATATGAGCCACTCAAGAGGGGGGAATTCGCAGACTGAATCAACATCTGTAAGTTTAATAAGTTACACAGATAAGTTATATTCACCTACATTTATTACAAAGTACGATAATCATTATCTTATCGTTGATTGTTGGCATCATAGAGTCATTTATAATGATAATTTAATTGACCCTATAAAAGAATGGGCTACAATGACCGGTAAATTTAGCAATCCGCATTCTATTGTTAGTGACGGGGATGTTTTTTTAGTCGAGGATACTAGAAATGATAGAGTAAAGGTTCTAAGGAGTAATGGAGCTTTTTTCATAGAAATACAATCAATTGGAAATATCGGGAGTCAGCCTAACAAGATTGTTTATGATGCTACTAACAAATTGTTTTATGGAATTGCTGCATCGTCACAACAAGTGTTTGTATTAAGGAATACAGGAACAGAGGTTGTCACTGAAAAAGTCATAAAGTTAGACTATTTAGAATCTGCATATGTTCGATCAATTAGTTTAATTGACGAGAAGATTTATTTTGTATCTGGTCCAGGTAAAATTATTGTAGCTGATGTCAATAACTTATCATTTGATTTATTAATAGAATATAAAGTGCCTTTTGAACTACAAGGAATGAATGATATTGTTAAAATCGGTTCGTATTATTATCTTACAGTATATCAAAATGGAGCAGGCGAGATAAAACCAAGTTTAGTAAGAGTTAAGGATTTGAACGAATTAGAAACTAACTATGAGGATATTTATGAATTGCTACATTTAAAAGGTGTGCCTTACAGTTTTTCCTTAATAGACGACCGAGTTTTTTTAACAGAAGTTGATTCCTATTCATCAATAATTTCTTTTAAAGTGATTGATGATCAATTTATCGATCTTCATGTTCACTATGATATAGGTATGCCCGATGACCCTTCCTTGAAGAGACGTAAGCAGAGATGAATTATAAGAAAAGATGTTGGAACATAAAGTTTGGAGGTGCTTACTTTGGCGAAGCTAAATTTCGATTATTACCAATCAAATGCTGATGATGTTTATACAGATGGCGATATTGAAAATGACTTACTACATTATGCCAAAAGTGGCGAATGCGATTGGTATCAAGATGGAAGATGGCCAATCGTGTACCATATGTCCCATCTTAGGCACAATATATTAAATTGGTTTCCATTTAAAGAAAATTGCAGCATCTTGGAAATCGGTGCTGGTTGTGGTGCGCTTACAGGTCTACTTTGCGAGCACGCGGCCAAAGTTGTTTCAGTTGAATTAACAAAGAGGCGCGCAGATGTGAATTTCCATCGCCATCAACATTGGGATAATCTCGAAATAGTAGTTTGTGATTTTCAGAGTATTCCATCTGAATGGAAGTTCGATTATATAGTCATTAATGGCGTCCTAGAGTATGCTGCCTATATGATCAATAGCAAACAGCCATATGAAGATTTTTTGAAAATATCTGCTGAACATATGAACCCTAGCGGTAGAATGCTATTATCAATTGAAAATAGACTTGGATTAAAATACTTTTCCGGTGCAAAAGAAGACCATACGGGTAAGTATTTTTCAGGCTTAAATGGATATGTTGAAGGTGAAAATGTTAGAACGTTTTCTAAAGAGGAACTCTATGAACAAATATGTAATGCTAAGCTTTATCCACTTAAATTTTATTATCCATATCCCGATTATAAATTTCCTGCTGAAATCTTTACCGATGCAACTGTTTGTAATATGACCCCTACTGTTTCAAATTATCCATTAGATATGCCTAGAGCTAAGCTATTTGATGAACAAGTAGTTTACCAATCACTTATGAAGCAAGGAATTATGGATAAATTCTCTAACTCATTCTTAGTTGAAATAGCACTTGAATCTAATGAAATTCCCGCTGAAATGTCTTATGTTAAATTAAGTGCAAATCGAAATGAGAGATTTCGAATTTGTACATATTTTGATGGCGATAAAAAAAATGTTTATAAAAAAGCATTGACTCTGCAGGCTGAAGAGCATTTAAAAAGAATGAAAGATTTTAATGATTTTGAATACAGTAATAGCCGGATAAGGAACACCGATTGTAAAGAAGAGCAAATGGGGATTTCATATCCTTATATAACAGGAGATAGTTTAGAAGTAACTTTACTTAATGACTTTAACAATTTAGATAAAAATGATTTTTATGCACAAATCAAGCAATTCCGCGACGAATTGTTTTCGGATATAAAGTTGAAAAAACAACCTATTTCAGATGAATTTGAAGAAATTTTTGGTGTATTGCAATGCACAAAGGAACTACATTGGGTGTCTAATGCTAACGTTGACATGATTTCAGGAAACATCTTTAAAATTAAAGATAAATTCCAAGTGATTGATTATGAATGGCATGTTTCTTGTGAAGTGCCGCAGGAATTTATTTTATGGCGCATGCTTAAGCAACTTATAGAAGATCATCAATTAGAGTCGATTTTAAACAAAGCTTCAATGTATGAATTGATCAATATTGATGAACAAGTAGAAAAATGCTTTTTTGAGTGGGAGGATCATTTTGCAAAGAATTATGTGGGGATAAAAGATTTGTATTACCTCGCAAAGGATAGTGTCCCCCTAGATATTGAGTTAGCTGTAGCAAGGCAAATCAAAGAACATGTACTGCAAAGTACCTTGTTTTTTGATTTGGGAAATGGATTTACTGATTTTAATTATGAGAGTATTAATGCAGTCTACACGTCTACTGGTTTTGCTGTAACTTTCACTCAAGAAAAATTAAAATTGGCGAAATTGCTCAGATGGGACCCCCTTGAAGGAAGCGCTAGCAACATTAAGATTCAAAATATTGAAACAGACGGTAAGTTTGAAAGTATAGTACCAATTAATGCGGAGAGGTTTACAGAAGATATAGGATATGAATTCTTCACCTACGATCCACAGTTTCAATTGAACGGTGATTTTTCTGGCGCTACTTACATGAAGATCTATTTTTCTTGCAATATAATGGATTGGACAGTGGGTTATCAAACACGGGAAGAAGAAATGATACTTTTCCGTCAGAAAACTGCTGAACAAGAATTAATTAATCAACGATTGATAACTGAATTCAATGAACTTCAGCAGGCTTCAAACAAAACTCAAGCAAAACTAGATATGAGATCGACTCAATTGAGTACTCTACAAATGGAAATGTCATCTAAATTGGAAGAGCTAGAAATAATCAAAATGGAATTGTCATCTAAACAGGAAGAGCTAGAAACAGCACAAATTGATTTGCTAAAGCTACAGAAAGACCTTCTTAATAAACAATCAGTTTTGTCAAATACTCAAAACACCCTACAGACTATGATTATTCAAATGAAAGAGCATCGCGTAAAATCCATAATAAAGATTTTATTATTTGGCAATATCTTTAGGGGGAAAAAAGGTGAGTAAAGTAAGTGTAATTATGCCCTGTTATAATGATGGTGCATACATTCAGGAGGCTATTGCATCAGTATACGCCCAGAGCTACAAGGATATCGAATTGATTATTATTGATGATGGGTCTGATGATGAATTTACATTAGAGATTTTAAATCGTATATCCAATGTAAACACCAAGATTTTAAAGACCCATCGCTTAAGACCAGCTGGGGCAAGAAATGTGGGCATAGAGCATTCAACAGGAAAGTATATTTTACCAGTGGATTCAGATGATATCATTGCTTCGGATTATGTGGAAAAAGCTGTTAGAGTATTAGAAGAAAATGAACGAATTGGTGTTGTTTACTGCTATGCTGAATTATTCGGAGAGAAGAGTGGAAGATGGGATCTCCCAAACTATTCATTGGAGAAAATGTTGTTAGATAATATTGTCTTTGTAACGGCATTGTTTTACAAAGAAGATTGGAAAAAGGTTGGCGGTTTTAATACCAATATGCATCATGGTATGGAAGATTATGATTTTTGGCTCTCTATTTTGGAGATTGGTCGTGAAATTCATCAAATGCCTGAGGTTTTATTTCACTATAGGATTAAACCAACCTCACGTACTACGGAATTCATGACTAATATCCAAGTTGTAAAGGAAACTTATTTAGAAATTTATCAGAACCATCCGGACTTATATGAGAAATATAAGAATCAATATGGAAAGATTTTAAGAGATGCACTTATCGAGCAAATATTTTTGAATAGAGCATTACAAGAGGGTATCACTATATTAGAGAAAATTAAGCGTATTCCAATTCTTAAGTCGATAATAAAGAAATTCATTATAAAATAAAGAAGAGGTAATTTATGATAATCTTTACATCAATTTGCGCGAATTATTTGCATAAAGCTCGTACACTGGCTAAGTCAGTAAAAGAAAATATTCCAAACGCAACTTTTGTTGTTTGCTTAACAGAACGTGAAGTGTTGCCTCAATACGAATATTCATATTTTGACGAAATCGTATTGGCCAAGGATGCTTGGGAAGGTAATTTCAATCGATTTATTTTCAAACATGCGATAGTAGAAGCATCGACTGCAGTTAAAGGGCAATTCTTTCGATATTTATATGAAGCCTTTCCTGACGAGCAACAATTTGTTTATCTTGATCCCGATATATATGTTTATTCAGATTTTATTGAGTTGAAATTACTTTTGGAAACACGTCCTATCGTTTTATGTCCCCACTTGCTTGACCCAGGGAATATCGATATGGAGCTTTCAAGTACAGCTCATGGTGTGTATAATTTGGGGTTTTTAGGCGTGAATAGGAGCCAGGAAGCACAAACTTTTATTAAATGGTGGGCAGATAGGTTGTATTTATTTTGCTATGACGATATCCAAAATGGTATTTTTACGGATCAAAAATGGATTGATCTAGCACCATGTTTTTTTGATGTGGAAATATTTAAGCATAGAGGTTATGATTTTGCTCCGTGGTCTTTACTGGAATGTGGAATGACTGAAGAGAGCGGAGAATTCTATGTAAAGGGAGATCCGTTACGATTTATTCATTTTTCAGGTTATGGAGACTCGGCACAAAAGTGCATGAGAGACTGGCTTCCTCCAGGTGATCATCCTTTTAAAAGACTCTACGCTAGTTACTCTGAACTCCATGACGCGAATAATTGCGATAATATTTCAAAAACGCAATGGACCTACGGATATTATTCGTCTGGTGAAAATATAGAGGATTCAATTAGAGTGGCGTACCGCAAGGATTATGATGTGATGTTTAGTGTAGAAAACCCTTTTGAACTAAGTAATGAATATTTTGAGGGCAAATTAAATGTGAGTAAACTTTTGACTAAATCTAAAAAAACTTTGACTAGAGCAACTAATATTATTCGTTACCAGGGTTTTAGGGCCTTTACTAAGAAGCTTTATAATAAGTTATTTAATTAGTGTCACTAGTCCTTCGGTATAGACTCAAATCATTTCCCGAGTAGTAATGTGAAAATTGCAAAAAAGTCCATCCTTGCAAATAACTATTTCTAATATCTAAATAAATGTTTTGAATTTATTTTTAATGTGAGGGTCTATGACAATTCTTTTTTTGTTAATCGCGACATGCTTTAATCTCGCTGCTCAGTTCTTATTAAAGAAGGCGATCACAGGAGTAAAAATCGAAATAACTAATTTAAACTCGATAGTCGCTATCTTAACAAATTCTTATGTATGGTTAGGTGCAATAAGTTATGGATTAAGTTTCTTAGTTTATATTTTTGCATTATCCCGTGGAGAATTAGGTAAAGTAGCTCCTGCATCCCAAGTTCTTACCATTTTAGGACTTGTGGCCGTCTCAGTCTTTTTCTTTCATGAACCGTTAACAATTTATAAATCTATCGGTCTCCTACTGCTTATTCTAGGTGTATGGTTTATTTTCCACTAACATATTGATTAATAGTTAATAAACTTGTTAGTGGAAGACTTTGATTTCAAAATAAATGCTGAAAATTAAAGTGTATTGTAAAAGGAGAAGTTTATGTTAGAACATTTTAAATTGCATAAATTTATAACGTTTGGAAGTCTTATATCTGTAGGTTTTTACATTAGTTTGTTCATTGGGCTATTTTTGAAATTATACAATGTAAATACACTAAGTCATTTTGATAGGAGAATCATCTCTGCCTCAACCATGGCAGCTGTTAATGTGGATTCTAGAATTTCTTTTTATTTTTTAGCATTAATATCAGTAGTTCTAATTTCTTTAATTATTTTCTACTTAATATATATTTGTCAACAAAACTTAACTAAATTATTTAATAATAGATATTTTGATTTTAATATTAAGTTTTTTAATATTATTTCATTCTTTGGCTTTATATCTTTCTTGAACTTGGGTTTAAAAATTTCAATTAGTGTTATTATCAGTCTCCACTTTGTTATAATACTACTTACAATATTAAAAGGAATAGCGTATATAAAGTCATGGAAAACAATTCAATATTTATTATCTAGTAATAAATTTGTTATTTGGTTTTTTCTATCTGCTTTTAGTTTAATGTTTGATATTGAATATGTTTTTAAAAAAAAACCATTATTTAACTACAGTCCATTTATTTATATACTAAGTTTTTTTATTATTATTGTATCAAGCTATGTTTTTCTTTTAATCTTAACACACAGAAAAAAGATCTCATTGCACAATGCTTCTAAAATAATAATCTTAAGCACTTTTCCTTTAACAATAACTCCTTCTTTATTGCCTATTTCCAATGAAACCTTTCTAATTTTAAATCAACAAGGTATTTTTAATATTTCTCCACTAAAAATTCAAGCAATCTTATTTATTCTCATCCTCTCAGTGAGCTTTGTGTTATTTGTACTAGCTTATATAGGAAAATTTAATGAGAGGAAAGTTTGCTTAAAAGGGATTCTAGAAAATCTATATTATCCGGGATTCTTAATTATGTTTGCGATGATATTGTATCAGCCTGCTGTCAAAATGGGACCTCCTTCAGAATTATTTGAGTCGGGTAACCCAGGACTTGCGATAGATCAATTATTCCGCTATGGTAGAATACCAATATTAGAAACTTTTAATGCACATGCTTTTTCAGAACTTTTAAGCCCATTAGTTTTTTCTATCTTAAATGGATATCAAGGTTGGGCAGGTAATTTATATTCTGAGGTAATCGATAAAATTTTTTATTACTTGATTGCATATTTTTTTCTGAAAAGATTATTCTCTAAGGAACTTGCAGTGATATTGTTACTTTTTTTTCCTGTTGGGATTCTTACAAATTTTGTGCTTCCTAATTATTATATTATCTCATTAATATCTGTTTTTGGAATATTAAAATTGATTAAAGCTAAATATAGCTTTCAGGGTTATTTAATATTTTGGTTTATATTGAGCTTGACATTTATGTGGCGCTTTGATTTAGGATCAGCAGCAATAATGTCAGCTCTGGGTGTAATCATTTCTTGTGTGGTTATTTATAGAAACAAATTTAATATTAGTAAATTTGTTTTTAGTGGGATGTTAATATTTATATTTTGGTTTTCACTATTTCTCTTAATAGCTTTTCTGAAGCATATACCAGTTATATTTAGATTAAAGGAATTGTTTTCAGTGATTTCTTCCAATCAAGTTTGGGGGTATCCAACAATAGGGGACAGTGGACAGATAAAATATTATTTATATTATTATTTAGTGCCAATCCTGAATTTAGCAATGTTTTTGTTTATTATTTATAAAAATAAGTTTGTAAATAAAGTTAAGCAAGAGGTATTTGTTTCAATAATATTCATGGTTTTGTTTTCAATATTAAATTTTCCCCGTGGATTAGTTCGACATTCTCTTGTGGAAAACAATACAGTAATGATTTTGGGTTTCCTTACTTTTTGTTTATCTTATTTCCTATATTTATTTTCGAAAATCAATAAATTGGAAAAATATCTATTATTTTCAATTGTAGCTATTGGCATTTCATTAATAGTGGCATCAGGATCTCAAAAAATAAACAAATCCGATAATTCTTTGATAGTGCAAACAATGAAAAGTATGCCATCCTCATTTGTTAATTACAAGGTCGAAAAGACTAAGATCGCCCGATATGAAGAATCACAAGAATATTCTGTAACGACGTATTCATCTCTCAAGAAATTTTTCGACGAAACTATGGCCCCTGATGAAACGTTTATTGATTTTAGTAATTCGCCATATTTATATGTATACACACAACGAAGAACACCAATGTATATTAATCAAACACCAGTGTTTCTATCCGATGAAATATCACAGTTGTCATTTTTAGAAGAAATCAAATCGTCGTCAATTCCTTACGTAATATTTGCTGATAAAGGGGGATGGACTAACTTAGATGGAGTACCTAATAATATTCGTTCTTATCGTGTAGCAGAATATATTTATAAAAATTACGAACCTCTAGTAAAAATGAATGGTTTAGGAGTATGGGTACTTCATACGAGAAAAAATGAATTGGAAAATAAATTAAACAAATTAAATGAGCCGTTCCAAGTTACAACATTATTTGATTCTAATAGATCATGGGATAAAAATTATGTTATAGATGACCTCAATGCTACGATTTCTGAGAACACAATAAAGCTGGTCACAGGATCTAAAGACCCTCAATTATATGGAATAATTGGAGCATCAAAGCAGCAGGAGGTATTACTAAGGGAAGGTGATTATAACAACTTGGAGATGATCTACACATCACAAAAAGGTGGTAATCTTCAAATTTTTTATCAAATTGATAATTTTCAATTTAATGAACAATTTAGTACTAAAGTACATATTGATCAGACTTCTGTTCCAACAATTGTTAATTTACCTATTCCGTTTAATGGGCTTTTAAAAGATATCAGAATAGATCCGCCATCAGATGATGTATTCAATATTAACAATTTATCTATAAAAACACGTGATTCCAGTCAAGTGATTAATGAGAATTATCAACTACCTTTGGATGAAAGTGTGGACATATCATGGTTGCCGTACTACTGGGGCTCAAAAGACTCGCTTGAAGCAACATCTCGAACTAAAGTACTGAGTACATTAGTTGGAAACGAAATGATTATTCAATCTGGAAGTAATAGTTTTAAAATTAATAATAATCTCCAGAAAAGTAATGGGAATTATTTATATTTAAGATTAAAATCTAATGAAATCAGAGATCCATATAAGATGATTGTTAAATATAATGGATTGACAAATGTGGGGATGTCTAATACATCCATATCATTCTTGATTAAAGCTGATGGTCAATATCATGATTATCTTATTAGAGTTAGTAGTCAATTCAACTGGCATAGAACTAGTATTGATGTATTCAACCTAGATCCAGAGGCCGCAACTACTATAGAATCTATAAACATTAGGGAAGGAGATTGATTCCATCAAATTATAAGGCTAACTAGTTTAACAAGAAAGCGGATAGGCTCCTTAACTTAGTAGAGTCTATCTGCTGAATGTTCTCGGTCTCGGAGTTTCTTTCTAATAGTTAAAACTTTCAAGTATTAAAGTGTTGGTTTGGATTCATTTTTTACAAGCAACAGTGGAATCATCGTAGATTTTAGTATTCTCTTTATGTGCATGGCAGAATAATGGGTTACTCATGAAAACTCTCATGTAGAATTTCAGCCAGTTCGTGATTGAATAGAAAAGCTGAATATTTACATGCAGGGAATGAATCCTCATTATTAATGAGAGTATCTTTAGTTATATTACTCATCGTAACGGAAATTGCTTTTTCATAGGAATGAAATCAGCAGTATAGAAAGGACTAAAAATGAGGGGAAAAGTAAATTCAAATACTTTGATAATAAATTTTTTAGTTCTTTAGTTTTATTAATGCTTATATTATATTTTTCTTTAAGTCGAATATTCTTTTCTGATTTCTACCCATAAATGGTGATTTCAGAATTATAATGGATATAGACCTTATTAACTATAAGCAATAGTTTTACAATGAGTTTAGCATTAACTAGCTTTATTACAGCTTTATTTTTTGCATCTCTATTATTTCATTTGAATATTAAACATTTCAAAAGATCGATTATTTTGACTGTTCTAATCATATTAGCCGTAATATTTCATTTTCCGGATTTTTTAAATTCAGACAGAATGGTTCGAGCTTTTTTGCCTTTTATAATTAATTAATTAATTATTTATTTTTATTATAAATAAAATTCAACTTATCAATAAAATAAGATACCATTCTATTTATTCTTGGAATTATTTTGGGTGCAGGAGTCGGATTGTCAAATGATTACGCTTTAAGTGTCTTGTTAGCTGAGACAACTATTTATAGTGTTCTTAATATTAGAAGAAATTTTTTTGTTAAGATTATATTCCTTATTTTAGACTGATTTTTTATGTAAGTATATTAAGTCAAATTACATTAAATTAATTTTATATAAATTCGAGTAAACTAAAAGCTGTTTTTCTAGGTATTCTTCGGCATTAGAATTTATAAATTCAAAATATCAACCAACAGGCTATCGATTATATTATTCATGCAGCAAATTGGTTTTTTTATAGAAAATTACTGGAATATTATAAACAATGTTTTATAGAAACTGCAAAAGCAAACGCAAGTGGCCACTGTAGAAATTTATGTGAAGACTGATAAATCCATAAATAACGTGATTGCAGATATTAACTTACAATATAATACTACTTGGAAAAGTAATAGATTTACAAAGGGAGTAGGATTGAAGAAAATAGTTGCAGTTAAGGATGAATGGTCAGAATCTAAAGGTGTGGGCCTTTATAATTTACAGGATAAAACATTGATTTGAATATACCAATCAAATTATCGCATGGTCTAGGAGAATTCTCACTAAGTTAATACCCAATTCAAATTACAAATATTAATGTAAAGGTAAATAAAATTAATCTATCCTACCAAATGTACCAAGTGATGCATCGGATTTATTAGATATGTATAAAGAAGAATACGTTCAAGCAGAAATTTAACAGATGAAAATTGGGAGAAAGGCATACATCGAACACAAAATATTATTTTATTAAAAAATGCGTGAATAAATAGAAAAACTGTACAAAGTAAAAATAACTTTAAATGGAGAATGATTTCACATAAAATTTCTCGGATAACAATTCTTGGTAACGACAGAATAAATATAGTTTAAAAAGATAATTTCCCTAAACGTATATTGGAGTATCCAACTAAATTAGAGTTTACAGATACTACTTGATTAATGCCATTAATTCAAAATTAACATATCTACATAAATATTTTGATATGATATATAATTATTTAGATTTCATTAGTTTGCTGAAAGGAACACCATGGATATAAAAAAATATGACTACGTAATATTCGGTGCTGGAATTTATGGGATGTATGCGGCAAAGCTATTAGCCTCAAAAGATATCAGAGTTGCACTTATAGAAATAGATGATAAACCGCTGCAACGAGCAAGCTACATCAATCAAGCTAGAGTTCATAATGGCTATCACTACCCTAGAAGTGTTTCAACCGCTGAAAAATCAGCGAATTATTATAGACGCTTTAACGAGGAGTTTGAGTATGCTATTCACAGGCAATTCAAAAAAGTATATGCAATTTCTTTGTATGATTCCTTAACAAACGCAGAACAGTTCAAACGATTTTGTGATTATGTAAGAATTCCAGCAGAAGAAGTAAATACCTCGAAATATTTTAACAATGGGATGATTGAGGCTGCTTACGAAACAGATGAATTTACTTATGATGCACAAAAAATAAGAAATGCGCTATTTGAAGAGTTAAGTGAATTTAACAACGTCGATATGATTTTTAGTGGTCAGATAGAGAAAGCAGAAATTGTTGGAACTGATTATCAAGTTTGCTTAAAAAATGGGATAAGTATACAAACGCCTAACGTATTGAATGCTACTTATGCTAGCATAAATCAGTTACTGCATTTTTTCGGATATGATCTATTCCAAACGAAGTACGAACTTTGTGAGGTAATTCTTACAAGGGTTTCATCTAACTTTTCTAATGTTGGAATTACCGTCATGGACGGGCCTTTTTTCTCACTGATGCCTTTCGGATTTTCCGGTACACACTCTCTCACTTCAGTTAGTGATACTCCTCATGAAACAAGTACTGAACAGTTTCCTAAGTTCTCATGCCAAACCTTCAGGGCAGATTGCAATGAAAACGTTTTGCGTAATTGCAATTCATGTAACTATAGCCCGCTTTCAGCATGGATTAGGATGAGTCAGCTAGCAAGAAAGTATTTGAAATCTGAGATATCAGTGCATTATGATTCATCGTTATTTGCAGTGAAAACAATTTTAAATACAGCGGAAATTGATGATTCCCGACCTACTGTAATTAAAATCTCTTCAAATAAACCGAAATTTATATCTGTGTTCTCTGGTAAATTCAATACAATTTACGACTTAGAGGAGGTTTTACTGTGAAAGAACAAGTCTTCGTCTCAGCAATTGTTTATGTACATGATGAAGAACACAGTGTTGCTAATGGATTAGAGGAATTAAATATGTCACTCTCTTCAATCTTTAAAAATTATGAGATCATCCTTGTTAATGATGCTAGTGCGGATGCAACATTGCTAAATGCAAGGGAAATTAAAGAGTCTCTAAATGGCAATTTAACAATAATAAATCTTTCCAGACGTCATGGTATCGAAAGAGCAATGAATGCAGGCCTTGTAAAGTCTATTGGGGACTTCATTTTTGAAATTGAAAATATTAATTTTGAATATTCTTTAGAAATTATATACTCATTATTTAAAATGGCTTTAAGCGGGAATGACATCGTCGCGGCATCCCCTAATACAGGTTTATCTTGGACCTCTAAGTTATTTTATAAGCTTGTGAATAGCTTTTCTTACTTAAAGCTTGATTTAAAGACAGAATCAATAAGAATTGTATCTCGCCGCGCACTAAACGCGATGCTAAATTTAAAAGAGAAAGTGCGTTATCGAAAAGCTCTTTATGCATATACGGGTTTCAAAAAACAATTGATTGAGTACGACCCAATCATTAAATTGAATTCTGAAAAATCTAAATTAAATCGAGAAAATATAAGTACTGCTTTTGATGTTATTGTCTCCTTTTCTAATATTGGACTTAGGGTTTCTCATTATTTATCCATTTTGTTTCTACTCTTTAGTTTATTCATGGCTATATATACTTTTTATAATTATTTCTTCAACAAAAATATTGTTGAAGGTTGGACAACTTTGATGATTCTAATTAGTTTTGGGTTCACTGGATTATTCTTTATAGTTGGGATGCTTGGGGAATATATTTCACGACTACTGATCGAGATTCAGAATCGTCCCTTTTATACAACTAGCTCCACTGAAATGTATAAGCCTGTTAATCAGTATACGAATAATGAAATTCACCAGGCGCGTATTGAAGCTGCGATTGCAAAAGAAGGAGGAGTTAACTTGTGAAGACTGCATTAATTGGATATACAGGCTTCGTAGGAAGTTCATTAATTAAACAAACCAACTTTGATTATTGTTATAACACTAAGAATATCGAAGAAATCCGAGGGGGGAAATTTTCAACTGTTATTTGTGCAGGAGCTCCCGCGTTAAAATGGAAAGCAAATCAAGAACCAGAAGAGGATTTGGCTAATATTCAGATGCTGATAAGTCATTTATCACATATTGAAGCTGAGGAGTTCGTTTTGATTTCGACAGTTGACGTCTATAAGAATCCTTTAGGGGTTAATGAGGATACTCCAATTGATCTTGATGAGTTGGAGGCTTACGGTAAACATAGGTTCTATTTGGAACAATTTATTTCAAACAAGTTTGCCAATTATTCTATCATTCGTCTTCCAGGGCTTATGGGAGTTGGTTTGAGGAAAAATATTATTTACGATTTAATGAACAATAATTGTCTACACCTTACCCACAAAAGCAGTGTCTTTCAATTTTATGATATGTCTCAATTGTGGCAAAATATACTGACCGTAAGAAATAACAATGTTAAACTAATCAATTTCTCAACGGAGCCTATAGCAGTTCATGAGATTGCTCAAAGTTGTTTTAACATCGAGTTTAATAACGTCACTGATAAAGCGCCTGTTGCTTATGATATGAAAAGTATATATTCCAATTTGTTTAATTCTGAAAGTACGTATATGCTCACAAAAGAACAAGTTTTTGAAAGCATACGGAATTTAATTAGACTGGAGAATCTTCATCATGAAACTGGCAATCTCTAATATTGCTTGGGATGTTTCTAAAAATGTTGAGATAGTTACACTAGTTAAAAATTATGGAGTAAAGGGAATTGAAATCGCTCCAACAAAGGTTTGTTCACAACCAGAAAATTCTAATTCAGCAATAATTAAAGATTATAAAGAATACTGGCAAAGTAAAGATTTAGAGTTAATTGCAATGCAATCATTATTATTTGGAAAACCTGATTTATCAATATTTGGACCAAAACAATCAGATACTCTAGAGTATCTTTATTCGATTGTGGAGATGGCATCAAGTCTGTCAACTAAAGCGCTTGTTTTTGGATCTCCTAAGAATCGAATTATAGGTAAAATGGATCCTAGAAAAGCGCGTGAGCAAGCTATTATTTTTTTTTCTAGCTTAGGGGAATATGCTTTACAAAGCAATGTATTTTTCTGTATTGAGGCAAATCCACAAGCTTACGGGTGTGATTTTTTAACAGGGACGCTCGATGCACTAGATTTCGTTAAAGAAGTAAACCACCCAGGTGTAAAGTTGCAAATTGACACAGGAACCTTATTTATTAATAGAGAGAATTCTATTGAAGTAATTAAAAGGTGTCTGCCTTATATAGGGCATTTTCATATTAGTGAACCATATTTAAATCTTATTGGAAATGAAGATCATTCAGATATTGCTGATTGCCTGAAAGATTTAGATTATAAAGGTTGGATTTCCATTGAAATGAAAAGTAATTTACTGGAAAATGATGTGATATCAGTAAAGACTGCCTTAGATTATGTGACTAAAACCTATCTTAAATAAAATGGGGTGATTATTGAAATGAAAGTAAATAAAGAATGGGAAATTCCTAAATATGAACTTACTGAATTTAAACCGAAGACGCATAAGTATTGTGTGTGTATTCCTGTCATAAACGAAGGGGAGAAGATTCAAAAGGAATTAAAGAAAATAAGCCAATTTGAAGACATCATAGATATTCTTATTTTAGATGGTGGAAGTACAGATGGTTCATTAGATCATGAGTTTCTTATTTCAAAAGGAGTCAGGGCAATCTTAATAAAAAAAGATATAGGAAAGTTGAGCGCTCAACTTAGAATGGGATTTGCTTATGCTTTATCCCAAGGCTATGAAGGAATCATAACAGTCGACGGTAATAATAAAGATAGTGTTGAATCTATTCCACTATTTATAAAGCAGCTCGAAATTGGAATGGATTTTATTCAGGGTTCCCGTTATGTACCTGGGGGAAAAGAAGTAAATACACCGTTATCTCGGAAATTAGCCATCAAACTGATTCACGCTCCTTACTTATCTATCATTTCTGGTTTCAAATACACGGACACTACGAATGGTTTTCGTGCTCACTCAAAAAAGTTGCTATTGGACACCAGACTTAAACCTTTTCGAAGCATTTTTAGCACATACGAGTTATTGGCATACATCTCTGTAAAAGCACCACGTTTAGGATTTAATGTTGTTGAAATTCCCGTTTCAAGAGAATATCCAAAGGGAAAGATACCTACCAAAATCAGTCCGCTTCGAGGAAATGTTTTACTATTGAAAATATTGCTGGGACTCATGTATGGAAAATATAATCCGAGGAGCGAATAATAATATGAAGGGCATCATTCTAGCAGGTGGAACTGGTTCACGTCTTTATCCTTTAACTAAAGTGACTAACAAACATTTACTTCCCGTAGGTAAATATCCAATGATTTTTCACTCGGTTGCAAAGTTAAAGGAAGCAGACATTAATGATATACTTATTGTAACTGGAAAAGATCATATGGGTGATGTGGTTAACCTTCTAGGAAGCGGCAGAGAAATGGGAGTAAGCTTTACTTACAAAGTGCAAGATGAAGCCGGTGGAATTGCTCAAGCACTTGATCTAGCTGAAAATTTTGTTGGAAATGATCAGATGGTTGTCATTCTAGGTGATAATGTTTTTGAAGAGAGTATTGTTCCATTTGTAAGTAACTTCAGGGCTCAGAGAAGTGGTGCGAAAATTCTTATCCAAGAGGTCCAAGATCCTCAAAGATATGGTGTTCCTGAACTTCAAGGCGAGAAAATTGTATCTATCGAAGAAAAGCCTCAGAAGCCAATGAGCAATTTTGCTGTAACGGGTATTTACATGTTTGACAATTCTGTTTTTGATATTGTGAAAAGCTTGAAGCCATCAGGTCGCGGTGAACTTGAGATTACGGACGTTAATAATGCATACATCGAAAGAAATGAACTTACTTACGATATACTTCAAGGCTGGTGGACGGATGCGGGAACACATGCATCATTGGCAAAAGCGAATGAATTAGCCAGAGACTTGTATTTCGGGGAAGAGTTTGGGAAACTTAAATTATAAGAGGTGCCTGCATGATTAATATTATAACAACGAAGTTAGATGGTTTATATATTGTCGAGCCCGATGTCCATGGTGACAATCGGGGCTTTTTTATGGAAAGTTACAATAGTGCAAAGTTTAAAGAACTAGGTATTGATTTTCTCTTCGTCCAAGACAATCATTCTTTATCGGTGGAAACAGGTGTTTTAAGGGGACTTCACTATCAGTTGAACCCCAAAGCACAGACTAAGCTTGTTCGTGTGGTAGCAGGAGCTATTTATGATGTGGCTGTAGATATTCGTAAAGATTCTTCTACTTTTGGACAATGGGTAGGCGTCATCTTAAGTGAAGCTAATAAGCGTCAGCTTCTAGTTCCACAAGGTTTTGCTCATGGATTTTGTACGGTTGTCCCGAATACACAAGTACTTTACAAGGTAGATGAGTACTACTCGCCTGATCACGATAGGGGCATTCTTTGGAGTGATCCGTCATTAGGGATAGATTGGCCAACTTCTATGCCTATTCTTTCAGAAAAAGATAAGAATCACCCGCTACTCCAAAATGCGGAAATAAACTTTTATAAGTAGAGGTAGCTTCTGTGAAAATAAAAAAAGCTATCATTCCAGCGGCAGGCTTAGGAACAAGATTCCTCCCTGCAACTAAAGCTATGCCTAAAGAAATGCTTCCAATTGTAGATAAGCCAACTATTCAATATATTGTTGAAGAGGCTGTTGCGTCTGGAATAGAAGACATTATTATAGTCACAGGTAGAGGGAAAAGGGCGATTGAGGATCATTTCGATAATTATTATGAATTAGAGCAAAATTTGTTTGACAAAGGAAAGTTCGATCTTCTAAATGAAGTTCAAAAATCATCAAAACTTGTGGATATTCATTATATAAGGCAAAAGGAACCGAAGGGGCTAGGACATGCCATTTGGTGTGCTCGTAAATTTATAGGAGATGAGCCTTTTGCTGTTCTTCTTGGTGATGATATCGTAGTTTCTGAAATACCTTGTTTAAAGCAAATGATTGATCTATTTGGAGATTATAATTCCTCAATCATTGGTGTTAAACAGGTTAGTGATGAAGAACGTTCGAGGTATGGTATTATTGAGGCGGATGAGCTGAGTGAACGGGTTTATAGAGCAACGAAACTATTCGAAAAACCTACTAGCGATGTTACCCAATCCAAGCTTGCTATTATGGGGAGATATATTCTTACTCCCACAATCTTTGATATCTTAGAAACTACTCAAATTGGTCGTGGTGGAGAAATTCAGTTAACCGATGCGATATCTGAATTAAGCCAATCCCAAAGTGTATATGCTTACGATTTTGTTGGGGCAAGGTATGATGTGGGAGAAAAGTTAGGATTTATAAAGACTACTATAGATTTTGCATTACAACGTTCTGACTTGAAAAATGATTTGCTTGAATATATGAAACAAGTTATTGATACCCATTAACAAATAGGGAGTTATACTGACATGAAAATACTTGTAACTGGCGGAGCAGGCTTTATCGGCAGCAATTTCGTACATTATATGCTTGACCGATATCCAAACTATGAAATCATTAATCTCGATGCTCTGACTTACGCGGGAAATTTAGAGAACCTAACATCCATTCAGGAAAATAGCCAGTACACTTTCATAAAAGGTGACATCACAAATGAAGAATTAGTAAGCAGCATTCTCGCTCAGGGAGTCGATAGGGTCGTTCATTTCGCTGCAGAATCCCATGTGGATCGAAGCATCTTAGAGCCGGATATTTTTGTGAAAACTAACGTCCTAGGTACACAAGTTCTACTGGAGGCAGCTAGAAAACATGCTGTAAAGAAATTTGTTCATGTATCCACAGATGAAGTCTACGGCTCACTTGGCGAGACTGGTCTTTTCACAGAAGAAACGCCATTAGCACCGAATAGTCCGTACTCAGCTAGCAAAGCTGGATCTGACCTTTTGGTACGTGCTTATCATGAGACATTTGGACTGCCAATCAATATCACACGTTGTTCCAATAACTACGGACCTTATCAATTTCCTGAGAAGTTAATCCCTTTAATGATTGCGAATGCTTTAAACGATAAGTCTCTCCCTGTTTACGGTGACGGCCTTAATATTAGAGATTGGTTGTATGTTGAGGATCACTGCAGCGCGATTGATCTAGTATTGCATAAAGGTGTTGACGGTGAAGTTTATAACATCGGTGGAAATAACGAAAGAACGAATATTCAAATCATACAAACGATTCTTCGTGAGCTGAATAAACCGGAATCATTGATGCAATTCGTAAAAGATCGTCCAGGGCATGATCGCCGTTATGGGATTGATGCAACGAAGATTACGAATGAGCTTGGATGGAAGCCTAAGCATAATTTTGAAACAGGTATACATGAAACTATTCGTTGGTATTTGGAAAATCAGGATTGGTGGAAACGAATTCAGACGGGTGAGTATCAAAAGTATTTTAATGAACAATATGGCGCACGACTAGGTACTAAATAATGAAAATCTTAGTGACTGGAGCAAACGGCCAGCTAGGGCAAGATGTTGTTAGATTACTTGGAGCTGATCACGAAGTTCATGGTTATGGAAGAGATCAACTAGATATTACGAATGAGAATCAGTGCATGGAGGTCATTACGGCCATAAGACCTGATGTTGTCATTCATAGTGCAGCTTATACAGCGGTTGATCTTGCAGAAACGGAAGTAGAGAAAGCTTACACAGTTAATGCAGATGGAACGAAGAATCTTGTTCTAGCGGCTGAGGCTGTTGGGGCGAAGTTCTGCTATATTAGCACGGACTATGTTTTTGACGGTACATCTGTTACCCCCAATAAAGAAGATGATCTGACTAACCCCCAAAGTGTTTACGGAAAGTCCAAAAGAGCCGGTGAACAGCATGTAGAATCGCTGTCTTCGAAGTATTTTATCGTGAGAACTTCTTGGGTTTATGGCATTTATGGGGCTAACTTTGTAAAAACAATGTTGAATCTGGCGAAGACTAGGGATTCATTGAAAGTTGTTAGTGATCAGTTCGGGTCACCGACTTATACGGTCGATCTTGCTTTGTTTCTGGGACAGCTTGTGGAAACGGAGAAGTATGGAATTTATCATGCCTCTAACTCTGGGGTTTGTTCGTGGTATGATTTTGCATGCGCTATTTTTGAAGAGAGTGGTTCGAAGGTAACGGTTGATCCTTGCTCGACGGAAGAATTTCCACGGCCAGCTCCCAGACCAAGAAATTCGGCTATGGCACATGGAGCGATTCTTGCTAATGGGTTTGAGGACTTGCAGCCTTGGCGGGAAGGACTTAAAGCATTTTTGAAGGAGCTAGGTGAGTGTAAGGATGAAACCGGTTAGTGTTCACATTGTTACATACAATAGCTCCGAACATATCGACGATTGTTTGCAAGCGGTACTAAATCAATCCTACCCAGTTAAAGATATCGTTGTGATCGATAATGCTTCTAAGGATAGTACGCTAGCCAAATTAGAAAAATGGTCTGAAAAGTGCACCACTATTTGTAATGCCATTAATAATGGATTTGCCGGTGGTCATAACCAGGCTATTCGAATGACGAATTCGGATTATTGTCTTATTTTGAATCCTGATGTGGTTCTGGATCCAGACTATATTCGGAGAACTATCGAGATATTGACTGCAAATGGGCGAGCTGGCGCTGCCACAGGAAAACTACTTTTCAAAGCAGATCCAACCCAAATAGATAGCACAGGTCTCATCATTAACAAAGCACGCAGGGCCTTTGACCGCGGAGCTCATCAGACGAGCGATCAGTTTATGCTGTCAGACGAAGTTTTCGGCGTGTCAGGAGCCGCGGCGATGTACGCTCGCGAAATGATTAATGACATTAGTTTAAATGGCGAGTTTTTTGATGAGGATTTTTTTGCGTATAAGGAAGATGTGGATGTGGCTTGGCGGGCGCAGTTGCTAGGTTGGAAGGCTTACTATGAATCTTCTGCAATCGCTTATCACGAAAGAGGCTGGAAGGAAGGCGGACGGAGCAGCAGGCCGCTTTTTGTTAGACGTTTATCCTATATTAATCGATATAAAATGATGATGAAGAATGATAAGCCTTCAATGATGCTGAAGCATATCATTCCACTGTTGGTCTATGAGTGTCTCAGCTTTGGTTTTGTCCTCTTACGGGAGCCCAAGCTGTTGGGAGCATGGTCAAGTTTTTTTAGTACATATAGAATCCTTCGCCAAAAGCGAGCTATGATTCGAGATAAGCAAAAAGTAACAGCCTCAGAGTTCATTCGATGGTTTGGGAAATAAGAAAGGCACATACCCAGAATGATTTGGTAGGTGCCTTTACTCTATTTTGCTCTTCTCAAGTATAGCTTCGGCAAGCCATTCCTTGAACTCATCTTTTTCGGAGGGATGCTGAAAACTAGTTTCAATATATTCGAGATCAATATCTTCATAATAAATAAGCAATAAGCGGTAGCCCCATTCTCGATCTTCTCCTGACTTCCAATGAACAGCAGATCGAAGTCGATCAAGGATAATGTCCTCAATACCTATGACATAGACTTTCTTATTTTCGTCTAAGGGTAGTTCAGTAACTTTATTATAGTCACCAGTTAGGAAATTACTTGGGATTTCAATAGATATGCCAATAGTAGTATGAATCCAATCTTTACCGATCTTATGAAAATCTAAATCTTTTAAAATTTCATCTGCTATTTCATATCCATCCATGACAAAGTCGGTATCTTGCGTAGTGTAACCGCTTTGGGAATAGATTTCAACAGCTAATCCACCTACAATAATGGGTTTAATTTGATGTTCTGCTAGTAATTCTGTAAATATAGCTGCTGAATAAATGAGACGTTCGAATTTCGTTTTATCTTTTAAAGCATAAATGGCTTTCTTAGCCTCGGATATACTTGGCAATCGTCAACACCCGACTTTCCTTATCGTAAATAATTGATCCTTCTTGAACAGCTTTGCGATATTGGGATCGGGCAAGATAATTAAGTGCTTTAATTTCATCAGGATCTCTGGGTTTCATTCGTTTCATTGTCCAGCCTTGGTCTCTGGTTTTTGCGCGAAAGACGTTAACTGCGTAATCTACATCTGGACGCCCTTCAGCAATCTTGGATTCTAGATCGCTTAGTGAGATTTTTCGCATGGAGACACCCCCAGTTCTTATTCTAATTATATCCTAGAAAAATTGTATTTAACATACAGTAATGACTATAAACCTTATTCCGATTAAATTAACGGAAAATAATTAAAATTTCACCTCATTAATTCGTCCATGCTATAATCAAAGTAACGAAATCAATTTAAATGAGGTTTTCAAGTGGATTTAAGTATTATTGTACTAAATTATAAAACACGCGATCTAACGTTAGCTTGTATACAATCTGTTTTCTCGTCGTCTACATCTTACAATTTCGAAATCATCCTAATCGACAACGCATCCAACGACGGCATCATTCAAGCCATCAACGAGCAATATCCGCAGGTTGTCACTATCGCCAACACAGACAACGTCGGCTTCTCCAAAGCCAACAACCAAGGCATCCAAGTCGCCAAAGGACGCTACGTCCTGCTTTTGAACTCCGATACCATCGTACAACCGGATACGCTGGACACGATGGTCCATTTCATGGACGAGAACCCATCTGTGGGAGCCAGCGGCTGCAAAATCGTCCTACCAGACGGTTCATTAGACAAAGCCTGCAAAAGAGGCTTCCCGACGCCCTCAGCATCCTTCTACTATGCGTTTGGCTTCTCGAAGTTATTTCCTAAGAAGCCGCGTTTCAATCAATACCAGTTGGGATACTTGAATCCGGATGATGAATATCCCATCGACTCCCTCGTTGGAGCTTTCATGTTGATTCGCCGCGAAGCGATTGAGCAGGTGGGCATGCTGGATGAGGAATTTTTTATGTATGGTGAGGATATAGATTGGTGTTATAGAATTAAACAAGCGGGCTGGGTGAATTATTACTACCCTCGCACTCACATTGTTCATTACAAAGGCGCAAGCAGTCGTAGGAAGCCTTTTAAGATCATATATGAATTCCATAGGGCAATGATCCTGTTTCACAATAAACATTATCGGCACAAATATTCCTGGCTGACAAATGCAATCGTCTACTCAGGTGTAGGTTTGAAATTTGCTTTATCTTTAGCACGAAATAAACTACGTTCAGCGAGGTGATGTCCATTGATTCGACAGAGTCAAGGTTTCTTGACCCAACTTTATGCACTGGCCGATTTCATATGTATTCAGCTCGTGTTTTTGCTTTCCTGGTGGCTTAAGTTCAGAAGCGGATGGATTCCATTCGATGCTCCCCTGCCATTTAAGCACTATTTGATGTGGAGCGCTAGCTATGCGGTCATTGCCATTTTGATCAGTTATATGGTGAACTTTTATACGCCCAAAAGAAAAAAGCAGTTTTCCTTCGAGGTTTTGAAAATCATTCAAGTGCATGTTATTAGTTTATTATTGCTCTTAAGTGTGTTATTTATTTTAAAAGAAGTCGACGTATCCCGTTCTTATCTGTTCTTGTTTCTTGTTAACAATATTCTTTTCATCAGCTTTTACCGTTATATGATCAAAGTTTCACTGAAGCGCGCCAGGCAAAAAGGCTATAACAAGCAGTTTATTCTAATTCTCGGAGCAGGATCACTGGGCCGTCAGTTCTACACAAAGCTAAGACAGCATCCAGAGTTAGGGTATGAAGTAATAGGTTTCCTTGATGATTATCAGGAGAAACACGATGTGACTTACCAGAGCTATAAGCCAATTATCGGCAAAATTGACGATCTTGAGTCCATCCTGAATGATCTCATCATCGATGAAGTAATTATCGCTCTCCCGCTAGATGCACATCGCAAGTTCGGCAGTATTATTAATGTGTGTGAGAAGATTGGTGTCAAAACTTTAATTATTCCGGACTTTTATGACTTCTTGCCGTCCCGGCCTTATTTTGATAATTTTGCGGATATGCCGCTAATTAATGTGCGTGATATTCCATTGGATGAATTCAGGAATCGGCTGTTTAAGCGGGCTTTTGATATTATTTTCGCCTCTGTGGCGATTATTGTTACGATGCCTGTGATGATTGCATCCGTTATTGCCATTAAATTGACTTCTCCTGGGCCGATTATTTTCAAGCAGGAGCGCGTGGGACTCAATCGCAGACGTTTTATGATGTATAAGTTTCGCAGCATGAATGTACTCGCAGAGAGTGCCTCGAACACAGAATGGACGGTTGAAAATGACCCGCGGCGGACGAAGGTAGGTACGTTTCTCCGCAAGACGAGTTTGGATGAGCTGCCGCAGTTTTTTAATGTGCTGTTTGGGCATATGAGTGTTGTTGGGCCAAGGCCGGAGCGGCCGTATTTCGTGGAACAATTCAAGGAAGAAGTTCCGAAGTACATGGTGAAACATCATATTCGGCCTGGTATTACAGGTTGGGCGCAAAGCAACGGACTCCGCGGAGATACTTCGATCGAAGAACGCATCAAGCATGATATTTTCTACATTGAAAATTGGACTTTTTTATTCGATATTAAAATTATTTGGAGAACGGTCATTAATGGTTTTATAAATAAAAATGCCTATTAAAAATTTTTTTCCAACAACCGCATGATTCGCCAACATCTTCCCCATACTATTGCATATACTGAATGAGTGCGGGGAGGTTATGTTTATGATCGATCATGAAGACGCTTACCAAGAGGATCACTTGTCCATCGGCAAAGGTTTAATTGTGGGTGTTGTCTTCGGCTCCCTCATATGGGCGGTTATTATCGCCGGAATTGTGTATATGTGGTAATGGGTTGCTCATAAATGAGAGGGACTGTAAGGGCTTTTTAAGGCTCTTTTACAGTCTCTTTTTCTGTTCATATGGCATACGTTAGTGAAGAGGTGATATGACAAATGAAGGTGATGTCCACTAAGCTGGAAGGGCTGCTGATCATTGAACCAGATGTTCATGGCGATCATCGCGGTTTTTTTATGGAGAGCTATCATCGTGCAAAAATGGCGGAACAAGGGATCGATATCGTGTTTGTCCAAGACAACCACTCACTTTCTAAAGAAGCAGGGGTACTGCGTGGGCTGCACTATCAGTTAAATCCGAAAGCGCAAACGAAGCTCATCAGGGTCGTCTCGGGGGCGATTTATGATGTGGCTGTTGACATTCGTTCAAGCTCTCCGACATTTGGTCAGTGGGTTGGGGTTGAGCTTAGCGAGTCCAACAAGCGTCAGTTGCTCGTTCCGCAGGGGTTCGCTCATGGTTTTTGTACGATTGTGCCTCATACACAAGTATTGTACAAGGTAGATGAGTATTACTCTCCGGAAAATGATCGGGGCGTTCTCTGGAACGATTCGGCAATCGGGATTGATTGGCCGGCAGCGAACCCAATTTTATCGGAAAAGGATGGAAAACACCCGCTTCTGAAGGATGCAGAGATTAATTTCTAGCATGGATTTAATTTCATTTGTCGAAAGAGATACTTTTTGAGTGAAATCTAAGTTATAATGAAAGAAGAAAACTTCTTATGACTTGGAGGTTATGCCATGGCTGAAATGACAGATCGTGAGTTCCTAAGCGCTATGCTCGGAAGGATCAATGAGATAGGTGCAGATGTGAAGGCCATCAAAGATCGGGTAGACAGCATGGATCGGCGGATGGGCAATTTGGAAGACCGGATGGGTAATCTAGAGAATCGAATGGGCAAGTTAGAAGATACAGTACAAGAGATCAAACAAGTCCAAATTCAACAAAGTGAGCAAATCGCTGGCATTGCGGTGACGATGATGGAACATGCTGCGAGCATTCGTACACTCAAATTAGTCAAATAAAGAGTAAGATTAGAATAACTAATCTTGCTCTTTTTTCTGTAAAACAAAGAAAGAGGCATCACTGGCTAGTTACTGCCGCTGACGCCTCTTTTTTTAAGAGATAGGAACTGATGATTTAGCAGGTTTTAATTTCATTGCGTTTTTGAGTCCTGTAACAAGCTGTTTTTCAGCCAGTCTATATACCGTATAGCATAAGGGCACTGTCAAGAAGACAACAATTAGATCTGTGAGCAGGAAACCAAGGTATTCTGAGATATGAGTTACTACACTCAATTTCATTATGATCGAAATAAACAATAGATGCGTAAGCAAGATCGTGTAGGAAGCATTTCCTAATTTGTTCAAGTGCTGTACCCAGTAAGGCAACCGGAACTGTTCAGGAACGGATGAAGCGCCCAACAGCACAAGTACAGCAGGAATGATATAGAAAAGGTAATTATGATAGGTAGTAAGATTGTACATATTATTCACCCAAATGGAGAAAAAGCCAAGTATTCCTAAAATAATTAGCATTTTATAATGTTTGGTTCTACGATGCTCTACCCATTTGGCCAGCAGGCAGCCTGCAAAAAATTCCAAATTAACCTCGCTAAAGAGAAAGTTTAAATACACATGACGATCCAAGTCGGCACCAATGATGGGTGCACGCAATACATGGCAGATTGTTAATAGCACCCATAGGCTAACAAAAAGATTAGCAGGCTTTTTTCCAACTGCCATAAGAATGCTGAAAACCAGATAGAAGAGAACAAAGTAACTTAATGACCAAGCAACGGGCAGAACAGGCCCATGTGTTTGGGGGAGAAGCAGAAGTGATTTAATGATGGTATCTTTGTAGGTTTCATAGCCGTACCCAAAACTTGGCACTAAAAAATAGACCGGTAAAACGGTGAGTGTAATTAACCAGTAAAATGGATAAATACGGATGAGCCGACTCGTTAAAAAGGGAATAACGGTCATTTTGGTTCCAATTTTTTGACCATATGTATGATAAAGAAGAAAGCCTGTTAGTACGAAGAAGAAATCAACACCACCTGATCGTCCAATCCCACTGATGCCTAGAAAGTCGTAGTGAAAGTACTTGAATGACATAGCTGATGTATGGAACAGCATAACAAAAAAGGCTGCTGCACCTCTTGAAGCCTGAATGACAGTTCTTTGATTAGTATTCAATCATAATTCCTCCAGATTAGGTATGGTGATCCTATAAACCATCATGCCAGAATAATGTGAATAAATTATGTACCCAATCTGAAGGGCTCCTTAAATGTTAATGATTCCGTTACTACCTTTTTCTCGTCCAAGCCCCAACTCGTCTGCATAATCGTCCAAGTCCCCTCATATGCATGTACTATGTTGATGTTAATCATGAGTGAGGGGATGATCGAATGCGCCGGGTCACATGGATGGTAGCCGTGGTAATGTGCTTAGCATTGGTTCTCGCAGGATGCGGGATGGGCAAGAAAGATGCAGGATCTATCGTAAAGGATTTGGATCATGTGATCAGTAAAGCGAACAGCTATCAGGCTTCAGGAAGTATGATATTGAACACAGGAACACAGCCACAGGAGTATCAAGTGGAGGTGGCGTTCTCGCCGGATCATTTCTACAGGATTTCGCTTACTAATGCGTCTAAAGATGTCACACAGATTGTACTCCGCAACGAGGAAGGCGTGTTTGTATTGACGCCGCATTTGAAGAAGAGCTTCCGCTTCCAAAGCGATTGGCCGGAGAATCAGGGGCAAGTGTATTTGTTCCAATCTTTGGCGAAAAGTATAATCGCAGATAAAGATCGTCAATTTACAACGGACAATGACACGTATGTGTTCGATGTAGCGGCGAATTATCAAAATGAGCAGCTGTCCCGCCAAAAAATTTGGCTGAATAAGAAAACTTTAGCACCTAAGCAAGTTCAAGTTTCAGATGCGAACCAAAATGTGATGGTACAGGTGAATTTCACTAATTTCCAATTCGATGCCAAATTCGATAAGGATTTCTTCCAAATGGAGCGCAACATGACGAGCTGGAATATGCAAACTATGCCGACGATGGCCAATGCAGCGGACGCCACTCATCCCGCGACAGGCGATAAATCGGTAACTGACAAGAATTTGTCAGCAACAGGCGGCCAATCCGATCAAGCAACGGGCCAAGCCCAGGATGGCCAGAAGGCTGTTGCGGGCAAAGGCACAGATGCGACGAAGTCAAATGCCGCGGCAAGCAAACCGCAAAGCATCGGTATTATTGAGCCATCCTATCTGCCCAAAGATGTCGTGAAGCAAGATATTACGGATATGAAGCTTGGCGAGGATGCGGCCGTTCTTTTGAGATATAAAGGGAAATATAGTTTTAGTATCGTCGAAGTCAGACCGCAAGCTAAATCGGTTTCCTTGCAGCCAGGGGATATCGTTGATCTTGGATTCACGATTGGTGTGATCACAGGAGATGCGAAGAAGACGCTCACTTGGACGAACGATGGGGTTGAGTTCCGCTTATCGACAGGTGATCTGCCGACGAATGAAATGATTAAGGTCGCTATGGCGACTGAGGGGCAGTCTGGGAAGTAAATTTGTGGTAAATATAAGAGGGAAGCACTGCTTGAAAAGAGCAGATGTTTTCCTTTTTTAATGAATGAGAACAAGAAGATTTAACCAACTCCCCCTATTGGGAGTTTTTTTGTTATAATGTAATTTTGAGTAAACCGGTATTGGAGTGTCTTTGATGAAAAAAACAACTGAATTAACGTGGGAAGAACAAGTGCAATTCTGGCAAGATGAGTTAGAGTTGTTCAACAACGAATTGACGAATGAAGGTAAATTAAAACAAGAAACGATTCAGAAGCATTTGCGCAACATCGATTTCCTGACGACGGAGTTTTTCATTCGTTATGAATTTGATTACGAGTCGTTAACGGGTGAAGCGATTGTAGAATTCTTGGGCTATTTCTATATCAGTAAAATGATGAATAGCTCAAAATCTGATATTATCGGCTATCTGCCGTCTATCAAAAAGTGGGCGCAATTCCTTAAGCAAAACGGAAGAATATCACCAAACCAATGTGCAGAAGTGCTGGAGGTTTGCAAACATAAGGCCTACTTTACGGATCGATTTGACCAATATATGGGTGCTCATAGTGATGCAGCGCTATCCAAATGGTTGCGTTCAAATGATATTTCGGCTTATTTAAAGCGAGAAGCAGTAAGCTCCCCAGTTAAGCTGCAATTAGTGAAACCTATCGCAGTTAACCAAAAGCTGCTCGGGCTTTGGACGGATGGAACTATTGCAGTTCCCAAAATTGTTAGTGATTTTCAAGCTTTTTTGGCAATGCTGCAAACGACGAAAAACGCGAAGTTAACGACAGCCCGCAAGCATTTGCCGCGGAGTTTCTGGAAAGAGCTTGATGAAGAGCTGAATTGGCAGCTGTTCTACAAACCGACACTGAATCAAGATCAGATGCCGTTGTTTCAGTTTTTTTTCTATGTGGCGGTGGAACTCGGGTTGCTAGATGATAGCAAGCAGAAAGCTTCGGCAACTCACCAACTTTCAAGTTATTTGGCTCTAACAGAGCAAGAGCAGACGGCTGTTCTCTTGGATACACTTTGGAACAAAGTGCAGTGGGTGAATTTGCAAGAAACGAATGAAGCGGGTAGTCCTAAATGCCAGACAGGCAGAAAAGGGATCGCAAGTGTTTTGGCAGACTGGGCAGTAGGTCAGGATCAGGATGTCAACAAAGAGTGGAAACGGCACACAAGTTCCGGCAAAATCGTTGAGGTCGGCACTGATTTGTTCTTGATGTGTCTGGTGTCTATTTTGACACGTTTTGATTTGCTTACAGCGACGTTTCCGGCTGAATCGGAAATTAAGTACGCATTTCAAAGAACACCGATTGTGATGGCAACAACGGAGGCAGGCAATCGGGTGTTCCGTCATTTTGCTGGAAAAGAAGCCACAGAATCGAAGAAAACGCCCCTCATTGGAAGCCTTCCTCTGGCTGTAGCGCCTCAGGCTATCCCTGTTACAAACAAAATCGGCCGGAATGATCCATGCCCGTGCGGTAGCGGGAAGAAATACAAGAAGTGCTGTCTGTAATCAGCTGAAAGCAAGGTTGACAGTTTTTTGTGATTCGGATTAACATAGGTTTATTAGTTTGACCGGTATGAAATGAGGGAGGGGGGAGTCCTGCTCGGAAGGAGCGGGTCTTCCCTTGTCCTTTGCATTTGGAAAAAAGAGGTGAACGCTGATGGATGCTTTTTATCGTCCTACGTGGGTTGAAATTTCCTTGGATGCTCTGCGAAGCAACATTGAAGGTTTTCAGAAGGTACTGCCGACAGGCATGAAACAGATGGCAGTCGTTAAAGCGGATGCATACGGACACGGGGCTGTTGAAGTATCCAAAGAGGTTATCGCGGCTGGTGTGGCTTACTTAGGCGTGGCGTTTTTTGATGAAGCGCTCGAGCTAAGGAATGCCGGTATTACAGCGCCGATTCTGGTTCTAGGCTACACGCCGCCAGAAGGGGTTGAGAGAGCGCGTGAGCTGGATGTAACGATCGCTGTGTATAGCCGCGATGTGCTTAAGGAATTGCAAGCTCAGCAGAATCAGAAAAAGCTTAAAATTCATATAAAGCTGGATACCGGCATGGGTCGACTTGGCCTGCATACGGAAGCAGATGCAATTCCTTTCATAGAGGAAGCGTTGACACTGCCGAATGTACAGGTTGAAGGGTTGTTCACGCATTACGCGAATGCGGATGAAGTGGATAAAACCTATACGTTAGAGCAATACCGCCGTTTTGAGCGGATTGTGAGTTATTTTACGGATAAAGGTGTGGAGTTTCCATTTATCCATGCAGGCAACAGTGCAGCAGCGATTGATTTGCCGGGGTTGACGTATTCTATGGTGCGGCTGGGGATCTCGATGTATGGGTTGTATCCTTCGGAAGATGTTGATCAAGCGAAAATAGCGTTGAAACCTGTGCTGAGTCTCAAAACGGGAATTGTTCACCTGAAAACGCTGCCCCCGGGCTCTGGAGTTAGCTACGGAACGATTTATCATACCGAGGGTGATGAACAAATCGGGACACTGCCCATCGGATATGCGGATGGATTTTCGCGCATGCTTTCGGGCAAAGCAGAGGTTCTGGTTCGGGGCAAGAGAGTGCCCGTTGTTGGGAGAATCTGTATGGATCAGTGTATGATTAATGTCACGGATGTTCCTGACGTGAAGGCGCTTGATGAGGTCGTGCTGATCGGGGAGCAAGAGGGAGATCGCATTACGGTTGAAGATGTGGCGCGTCAACTGGGTACGATTAATTATGAAGTTATTTGTATGATTTCGCATCGGGTCGCTCGTGTGTATGTGCGCGGCGGAGAACGTGTGGATGCTCTTAATCCTCTTATGCGTCATCGCTATTAAAAGGTTCTATAAGGCATCAATAATTTACCATGTAAAATTTATCGCTCATTTAAAGGGATTTTGGAATAAGGTCACGAAATACTACGTGTAAGAATCTTATATCCAGTGATGTAACATATTTGATATACTGGTTGCATATATCTGTTGTATAAATTGGTTTTCAAGATGACATACTGGTAATATTGTCTTTGTATCGTTTCTGGGGGTGCGAGAGTGTGAGCAATGCGCATAATACGAAAAGGATCATGATTAGTTTGCCTGACAATCTGCTGCAGGAAGTGGACGGGATTGTCGAAAAGGAGAATTCCAATCGCAGCGAATTTATTCGTCAGGCAATGAAGCTGTATTTAATTGAACGCAAAAAGCGCAGTCTACGCGAATCCATGCAGCGTGGGTATATGGAGATGGCAAAAATAAATCTCAGCATGGCATCTGAAGCTTTTCAAGCGGAGGAAGAAGCGGACGATACGCTTGATCGCTTAGTAAGCGGGGTGTAAGCAGTGATTGTGAAACGTGGCGATGTATTTTTCGCAGATCTTTCGCCGGTAGTAGGGTCGGAGCAGGGAGGAGTTCGTCCTGTTCTCGTGATCCAAAATGATATCGGCAACCGCTTTAGCCCAACCGTGATTGTTGCAGCGATTACAGCTCAAATCCAAAAGGCTAAGCTTCCCACGCATGTGGAAATCGATGCGGAGACGCACGGTTTCGATCGAGATTCGGTGATTCTGCTTGAACAAATCAGAACGATCGATAAGCAACGGCTTACGGACAAAATTACGCATTTGGACGAAGAAACGATGCGGAAGGTTGACGACGCTTTGCAAATTAGTGTGGGACTGATAGAATTTTGAATAAGATCTGGGACGGACGAGGGCGATAGATTCCCTCGTTTTTTGGTTTGTACATACATAGGAAAAGAAGTGGGGAATGACAGTGACTTTGTTGGGTGTGATGAATAGTAAAATGTTCCACGCGGCTGGTGATGCTTCGGGGAGTACGGTAAGTGCAGAAGAGACCCCCAAAAGCAAGGATGTAAAGAACAAATACGAAGAAGACGCCAAGGAGAAGCTGGTCCTCTCTGAAGAAAAGAAAAATGAGATTCGGGAACGAATCCTGAAGCAAATCTCTGCTGAATTGCAGCTTCCTGCTGGCAAAGTGAAAACGACAATGGAACTGCTCGATGAGGGAAATACAATTCCTTTTATCGCTCGTTACCGGAAAGAGATGACCGGTGAGCTGGATGAAAATCAACTAAGGGATATCGAAGATCGCTTGCAGTACTTGCGCAACCTTGAGGATCGTAAGATTGAGGTTGTCCGTTTGATCGACGAGCAGGGCAAGCTGACAGATGAACTGCGCAAATCGATTGAAGGTGCTGCGAAGCTGCAGGAAATCGAAGATTTGTACAGACCTTACCGTCAAAAGCGTAAGACAAGAGCTAGTGTTGCCAAAGAACGCGGCTTGGAGCCTTTAGCGGAGTGGATTTGGAAACAGCCTCGTCAAGGTTCGCTGGAGCAAGAAGCGCAGCGTTATGTGAACGAGGAAAAGCAGGTAGGAAGCGCAGCGGACGCGATTCAAGGCGCTATGGATATCCTGGCGGAGAATATCGCGGATGATGCAAAGATTCGGGCTTGGGTACGCAGGTATACGCAAGATCAGGGGATTATGCGAACAGAAGCGAAGGATGCCAAGCTGGAGTCTGTGTATGAGATGTACTATGCGTACCAGGAGCCTGTCAAACGTCTGCCTCCACACCGTATTCTTGCGATTAATCGCGGGGAGCGGGAGGAAGTTCTGAAGGTTGGCTTGGATGTTACGGTTGATAAGATTCATGACTATATGTCGCGGCAAGTTATTAAAGGGCAATCGGTCGTGCAGGATGTGCTTCGTGCTGTCGTTGAAGATGCTTATAAAAGATTGCTGGCGCCCTCCATTGAACGCGAAGTTCGCGGAGAAATGACGGAGATGGGCGAGGAGCAAGCGATTAAGATTTTCGCGGAAAATCTGCGGAATCTGCTGCTCCAAGCACCAGTCAAAGGGCATGTAGTGCTCGGGGTCGATCCAGCTTTCCGGACAGGCTGTAAGCTGGCCGTCATTGACGACACCGGTAAAATGCTTGAAATCGCCGTAACCTACCCAACGCCACCGAATAATAAAGTGGCGGAGGCGAAGGCGAAGTTCAAGCAGTTGATCAGCAAGCACGGTGTGGAGCTGATCGTGATTGGGAATGGAACGGCTTCCCGTGAAACGGAGCAGTTTGTAGCGGAGCTGATAGGCGAGATCAAGGAGCAGAAGCTCAAGTACTTGATCGTGAACGAAGCGGGGGCGAGTGTGTACTCCGCGTCGAAGCTGGCGCAGACGGAGTTCCCGGAGCTCGATGTCGCGGAGCGCAGCGCGATCTCCATCGCACGGAGGCTGCAAGACCCGCTCGCGGAGCTTGTAAAAATCGAGCCGAAAGCGATCGGCGTCGGGCAGTACCAGCATGACGTTTCGCAGAAACGTCTGGACGAGAACTTGAAGGCCGTCGTTGAGTCGGCCGTTAACCATGTTGGCGTGGACCTCAACACAGCGTCCCCGTCACTGCTCTCGTACGTGTCGGGCGTGAACGCGACACTGGCTAAGAACATCGTCAAGTATCGCGAGGAGAATGGCAAGTTCAGCTCCCGCAAGGAGCTGGCGAAGGTTCCGCGCCTCGGCGCGAAAACCTTCGAGCAGTGCGTCGGGTTCATGCGCATCGCGGGCGGGCGGAACCCGCTCGACAACACCCCGATCCATCCGGAGTCTTACGACGTGGTGGATCGGCTGTTCAAGGAGCTGCGCCTGGAGTTGGCGCAGCTGGGCTCTCAGCAGCTGCTAGCGCTGCTGCAGACGCTGGAGCCAGAGGAGCTGGCTCCGAAGCTGGGCGTTGGTGTCCCGACGATGCGGGACATCTTAGACAGCCTGCAGCGGCCTGGGCGAGATCCGCGGGAAGAAGTTCCCGCGCCGATCTTCCGCACCGATGTGCTGCAGTTGGAAGACCTTGCGCCGGGCATGGAGTTGACCGGCACGGTGCGCAATGTTATCGACTTCGGTGCCTTTGTCGATATCGGCATCAAGAACGATGGGCTGGTGCACATCTCCCAGCTCAAAAACGGCTTCGTGAAACACCCGATGGATGTAGTCTCTGTCGGAGACATAGTCCAGGTCTGGGTACTCAGCGTCGACGAGAAGAAGGGTCGCGTTAGCTTGACCATGAAAAAACCTCAGCAAGCATAAACATTAAACAGTTGGCAGCGGAATGCTTCCAGCTGTTTTTTTATTGTTGAAAGGGAGAGGTCCGCGCTGAGGAGGAACTATGATCCTCTATGTATTGAGAAATGGGCACAAAAGTTGATCAAGCGGAACTGGAGTACGCTATTGGAGGGAATTCAGGCTTGTGGGGGTGAAAAGTAACCAAATAGCGTACTACAGTTCTCTTTGGGCACCCAATCCAACAATTCTAGTACAAATAACGTATCCTAGTTCCCTAATAGGCCGGCTACTAGGAAATTAGCCCACGATCCATTCTTCAGCCAGCACTCAGCTCCACATCATCCTCCCGTAAGCTAGTCAATCCACAATTCCACATCATCCTCCCGTAAGCTAGTCAATCCACAATTCCACATCATCCTCCCGTAAGCTAGTCAATCCACAATTCCACATCATCCTCCCGTAAGCTAGTCAATCCACAACTCCACATCATCCTCCCGTAAGCTAGTCAATCCACAACTCCACATCATCCTCTCGTAAGCTAGTTAATCCACAACTCCACATCATCCTCCCGTAAGCTAGTCGTACCACAACTCCACATCATCCTCCCGTAAGCTAGTCGTTCCGAAACTCCACATCACCCTCTCGTAAGCTAGTCAATCCGCCTCTCCACATCATCCTCTCGTAAGCTAGTCGTACCACAACTCCACATCATCCTCTCGTAAACTAGTCAATCCACAACTCCACATCACCCTCTCGTAAATTAGTCGTGCCGCAGCCCCACATCACCCTCTCGTAAGCTAGTCGTACCACAACTCCACATCATCCTCTCGTAAACTAGTCAATCCACAACTCCACATCACCCTCTCGTAAGTTAGTCAATCCGCAGCTCCACATCACCCTCTCGTAAGTTAGTCAATCCGTAGCTCCACATCATCCTCTCGTAAGTTAGTCGTGCCACAGCTCCACATCATCCTCTCAATCAGTCCAACTGCCTATCTCAAGGCCACCCAATCACCAAACCACCACCACTACTTCTGACCTGAGCCCGCCTCGTTCACCGAGTAAGCCATTATTTTCCGCTGGCCGGCGACAAGAGAAAGGATGCCTTCCATGGCAAAATGTTTAAGCCAATCGGCTGCGATACGAATACTTACGTTGCATTCTGCCGCGACATCCAATAGATGGATTGTCCCGTTGCGACGCTGGGCTAGTTGAAGCACAAGCTGTTTCCGCAGCTCCCACAAGTCTGATTGGAAGCTGGCAGAGCTAGAGCCAGGCTGCTTCTGTACGTTTGAATGCTTCTTCATGTGCAGCGGAATGACATTGCTTCCATGAACAAAAGGAGGCATCTGCTGCATGAATAATTTTCGTTTTTGTTCTAACGTCATGGAATTAGTCTCCTGCAATTTTCTTAGCCAATTTCTAGGTTTCCTGTGAATAACAATCGCCTCCTTTTGATAAAAAACAAAAAAAGCACACCGAACCGCAGAATCATTCTGCTGGCTCGAGTGTGCTTCACTCAATTAACAATTACATTAATTTACAGTATAGAGGGCTCATTTCAAATATGCAACTATTTTTTAACAAATGTTTACTTTCTTTGATGTTTGCAAAGCATCCGCCACGCAAATACCCGCTTTTTATCAAAGTTTACGTTTGCCCGGTCCGTCCGTCGATTGGGTGTCAGGCCACTCCTCTTGTGAGCGGCGGGTGCGGTAAAAGTACCAGCTATCATTCAGTAATCGGATTTGTCTGCGGTTTTTGTTCTGGAAGGCCCGCATTAATTGATTACAGAGCCATTGCGGCATATGCCCATCCCCTTCCTTGCCATGTACTTCTAGCATATGAAGGTTCAATCCGCCCGGTGCAGGTCCCTTAGATTTGCTTTACTTTTTTGCCTTTTAATTTTTATTGCCTTTCCCGAAAAGATAAGGTGCCCCAGCTTGGAACTCCGGCTCCATCAGGATCGTGATCTTGAGTGCTGTCGTGCCTGCAGCAATAGCCTACTGGGTTCAGTAGGCTGTTTTTACTTTAACCTTCCGCTTCCTCTTCATACCACTGCTCCAGTTGAGCTTGCAGCGCACGGATTTCGGTCAATAAAGAGATGAGCGGGTACGATTTCTCCTGAATACCTGCGAAGGTTTGTTCCAAGCCATTAATGTAATCAAGTCCTGGAATTAAGGTGTGAGCAGCGCCAACCAACTCCAAATCATCGCATTCTGCAATCACACGTGGAAGCTGAGGGACGTGGTCAGCCGTTAATTTGTCTAATTCTTTGTGTAATCTTTGATTAAGGGCAGTCAATTGATAAGCATAGGAAGAGGGCATTTCGACGAATTGCAATTGTTGTTCGAGCTTGAGAATGACATATCGCATTTGTGGCATAAGGTTGTTCCAATCCTTTCTGTGGCGAGCTGACGATCTTCTTTTCTACTTGACAGTATAGCGGTACATACGGTACAAATTCAAGTGAGAACTTGTCAAAGGAGTGCACAGACATGGAGGATCAGGAATTGCAGCAATGGATCGAGCAGATCTCTCTGGCATCGTTTGGAAGGCCGTTTGTCCATAAGGCGCGGTTTAATCGGAGATTGCGGTCAACGGGAGGGCGTTATTTTACCAAATCCCATGATATCGAAATCAGTTGGATGCAGTGGGAAACATTTGGCCGAGATGAGATTGAGAAAATTATTAAGCATGAACTTTGCCATTATCATTTACATATATTGAAGCGAGGCTATCAGCATAAGGATCATGATTTCAAAACCTTGCTGGCGCAGGTCGGAGGCACCCGCTTCTGTCGTTCACTGCCGCGTCCCCCGCAGAAGCAAGCTTTTAAATACAGGCTGGAGTGCGTCAACTGTAAAACGGAATATTTTCGCAAGCGCAAGATGGATGTCCGGAAATACGCCTGCGGCAACTGCAAAGGGAAGTTGAAATCGTATACACTTGACTTACAGCCGCCTTCATAATAAAATAATACTTGTTCCATATTCCCTGATAGCTCAGTTGGTAGAGCACTCGACTGTTAATCGAGTTGTCACAGGTTCGAGTCCTGTTCGGGGAGCCATATTTCAAGGAGAGATACCCAAGTGGCTATAAGGGGACCCTCTGCTAAGGGGTTAGACTGCGTAAGTGGTGCGAGGGTTCGAATCCCTCTCTCTCCGTCCAATAATTAGCTAATGATAAGCTCAATGGCATTCATGCCGTTGGGCTTATTTTTATTAGGCAAATACATGCATTTCTAACACTTGTTTAACATCTATCAAACGATTTTCTTTTATAGTAAACATTACATCATATAAGGGGGATCTACTTTGGCTAAATTACTATCCATTCGAGTGCGTCTGATTTTATTAGTGTTAGTTCCTTCCATTCTTTATTTAGGTACGAGTATTTATCTACTCCAGCAAAGCAAGTCCCATACGGAAGTATTGGCTTCCTCTTTGTATGAGACAACGGATAAGAGCACGTCGCTTATCTTGAATGCCGATCGTGATATGTATCAGGCATTAACGGCTTATCAATTATTAGTTTCAGGTACACTGAATGCTGAAGACAAAACCAAACAACTCAAAGTGCTGGCGGAAAATATTGAACAAACGAATACAAGGGTTGGCCAAGCTCATGATATTTTGAAAGCGAAGGGTTTGCTTCAAGTCGCTCATATGGAGACCAAAGCAACGATTGATCAGAACGTGGATGGCTTTCAAACATCTTTTGACCAGTGGGTGAAGGAGGCGAATGCCGTTGTACAATCGGGAGCTGTTGGCAAGGGTGTCATTAATGATGCCAAGCTGACAGCTACGTTCGAAAAAGGCCGTGAGGGTATGAATCAAATCGGCGAGATTTTAGATGATTACGCCAAGACGAGTATCGAAGAAATCCAGTCCAAAATTAAAAAAACGGAACAAGCTGTCTATATCTCGATTGCACTGCTTATCCTTGTACTCACGATTTCGGGTGGGATTGTGATTAGTATGATTATGAGAACGGTTAAAGCCATCATGCTGGTAACCAGTCAAGTTGCTGCGGGAGATCTTCGCCATGAGGCTAAGACCAAATATGCCAAGGATGAGCTTGGGAAAATTACGGAGTCGGTCGACACGATGGTTCTGAAAATAAAAGGGTTGATTGGTACGATTGCTCATAACACACAGTTCGTTCAGGACGCCTCTGTTGAGCTTTCGGATAGTTCCAAGGAATCAGCGTCGGCTGCTGAGCATGTAGCAACCAACATCCAAGAAATGACGCATGATGTGGAAGCCCAAGCAAGAAGCAGCCAAGAAACGAGCAGAGCCATCGAGGAGATGGCGATTGGGATTCAACGAGTTGCTGAGAATTCAAGCGTGATGGCGGATCATTCCTCGCTCACTTCTAAGCATGCCACACTGGGCAATGACTTGCTTAGCAAGCTTCAACAGCAAATTGCAAATATGCTTGCATCCGTGGAGCAACTTTCCCAAACGGTGCTTTCCTTAACGCGTAAGTCCGATCAAATCGGGCTAATTGCCTCGAGCATTACGACGTTTGCTAATCAAACGAATCTGTTGTCGCTGAATGCTTCTATTGAGGCGGCCAGAGCTGGTGAGCATGGCAAAGGGTTCAACGTTGTAGCCAATGAAATTCGCAAATTGGCAGCACAGTCGATTGAATCGGCAGATGGCATTAATCAGCTCATTCATGAGACGAGAGTCGAGATCACTAGTGTCTCTGATTCCATGAATGCGACAAAGCAAGAAGCGATATCGGGTTCTACGATGATGCAGGAAGTGAACCAAAGCTTTCATACCATCATGGCTTCTGTCACGCAGATTGTAACTCAAATTCATGAAACATCCGCGATTACAGAGCAAATGTCGGCGAGCTCTGAGGAGATTTCGGCTACGATGGATCAATCGGCTTCCAGTACAACCCATATTCTTATGAAATCCCAGAACGTTGCCGCGGCAACGGAACAACAGTTAGCGATGATGCAGAATATCGCTGCTGCCTCCGAGCAGCTTCGCTCCGTCGTGAATACGCTTAACGAGTCTGTTGCTTATTTCAAAATCGCATAGGAGCTAATATCGAAAAGGCACATGCTGGGTTAAATGCAGCATGTGCCTTTCGTTCGCTAGAACCAACGCTTGCGCTTAAAGAAGTACCACATGCATACACCAATGAGGATCATCAGAATCCACACGTACAAGTACCCGTAGTTCCATTGCAGCTCGGGGATGTCTTTGAAATTCATGCCATATAAGCCAACGATAAAGGTTAGCGGGAGAAAAATCGTGCTAAAGATCGTTAATGTCTTCATAATCTCATTCATCCGGTCCGACTTCATGCTCATTTGGAGCTCCAGAAGTCCAGTTAGCGATTCCCGAAAGATGTCTAAAGAATCCACGACGCGAGAAATATGGTCCATAATATCTAAGAAATACACATCGTCATCTTCTCGCGTATAGGGGAAAGAATGATGGGCGATAGCTGACAGCGTAATTCTTTCCTCCGCGATAACGCGCCGCAGCTGATGCATGGATCTTTTGAGCTGGAATATATCCTGTGCGATTCGGATGCTTGGGTTGAGATACACAGCCTGTTCCATATGGTCCAAGCGTTCATCAAGATGGTCAACAACGGCCGAATAATCATCGACACAGCGATCAAGAATCGCATGGAGAATAGACCCGGGATGACTTAACCGTTCCTCGAGCTCTTGGCAGTTTTGATAAAGCTGATCCAGAAAGGGGAGAGCGTCCTTGTAGACGGTTATGACGAAGTTAGCTCCGATGACGATCCCAATTTCGCGCGGCTCCAGCTCCTCGGAAACGGCGAAGAAGGTAAGGAAAATATGATCCTTATAGGTATCCATCTTCGGTCTTTGATTTAATTTAATCGCGTCCTCGATCAGCAGAGGGTGGCATTTATAGAGGTCCCCAAGGACATGTTTAATTTCGTCAGGCGAGGAATTCTCCATACGTACCCAAGCGACTTCATCTTTCTGGGGGACGCGTACGGCTTCCTCACGGACCGTGCCATGAGTAGATTCATAAATGAGCATGAAGGACAAGCACCTCGCGTAGATGGAATGGTCTCAGCATACCATAAGTGGCTTGTGATGTTCCAGATTTTGTGCTTGTCAACTTAGGAAGAATCCATTATAATAACAATTGTCGTCAAAATGGGCTGCATTAGCTTCATGACAATCGTGGCCCGTTGGTCAAGTGGTTAAGACACCTCCCTTTCACGGAGGTAACAGGGGTTCGAGTCCCCTACGGGTCATTTTCTTCATACCTCGCGGTCGTGGTGGAACGGCAGACACACCATCTTGAGGGGGTGGCGCTCACAAGGCGTGCGGGTTCAAATCCCGCCGACCGCATCCCGTAAGGCTTTACAGGGTTAAATTTGATAGTGTGGCTAGTTAACTGCACATGAGTAAACCACTTTCCTTTCAGAACATCACAATTCTGATTAGGGAGTGGTTTTTTTGTTGAATAGGTTAGATGACCTTGAGGGAGCCCCCAGTTTAGCAATTAAGAGTCTCTATGAGCTCCTATTTGCCAAAAAAGGGGCAGTTTTTCACGAATAGAAGTCTTTGAGGACTCTTATCGTCGGTCAAACACGCAAGAACTCCCTCAGATGAAGCGATAAGCGTCTCTAGGAGCTCTTATTTGCACAAAAAGCAGCACTTATTCAGAATTAGGAGCCTTTGGAGACTCTTATCCGGAGGCAGAACCGCCGCGCACCCCAAGATGTGAAAACAAAACAAGGAGCTGCCAAGTAGATCTATCTACTTTTGGGACAGCTCTTTTTTTATTGCGTAAATGTCGAAAAATGCCGATGAATCCAATATAATGGAAGTATCAATGATGAGTGAGGCAGAGCAATGGATGAAATATGGTTGAAAAGCGCTAAATTTCTGATCATAGATGATCAGGAATTCAATATTACCTTGCTGGAGCGGATTCTTCGTCACGCGGGTTTTTCTAATCTAGTAAGTACGATGGAGCCGAAGCAAATGGAAGCTCTCTATCAGGAACATCAACCGGATATTATATTGCTAGATTTACATATGCCAGAGATGGACGGATATAGAGCCTTGGAAGTTTTAAAAGGACTCAAAAGGGAAGGCGACTATTTGCCGGTTCTTATTCTGACGGCGGATGTTACGCAGGAAGCGAAGAAAAGAGTTCTTCATGAGGGCGCCAATGATTTTATTACTAAGCCTTTTGACAGAACGGAAGTTGTGCTGCGTATCCAAAATTTATTAAGAACGAGATATTATCATCTCCAGTTGCAGGATCAAAATCAACATTTGGAAAAAAGAGTGAAAGAACGCACCAAAGAGCTTAAGCAAGCTAAGTTTGAAATTCTCCAAGTACTGGGGCGTACCTCGGAATACCGCGACGATGCAACGGGTCAGCATACACAGCGTGTCGCGCAATTAGCAGGACAAATTGCTGCTGCTCTTGAATTACCTGAGCATGAAGTAGAACTCATTGAGCTTGCCACTCCCTTTCATGATATCGGGAAGATTGGCATCCCGGATGACATTTTATTGAAGCCAGGCAGGTTTACACCGGATGAGTTTGAACAAATGAAAATGCACACCAAGATTGGAGCAAATATTCTGGAAGGAAGCTTATTCCCGGTTCTGAATTTAGCGAGAACGATCGCTTTAACCCACCATGAGAAGTGGGATGGTACGGGCTATCCGAACGGGTTAAGCGGAGAAGAGATTCCTCTGGCTGGCAGGATCGTGGCTATTGCGGACTTTTTTGATGCGTTAACACATGTACGTCCTTATAAGCGAGCTTGGACTCGAGAAGAAGCATTGGATGAAATAAGGCAGCAGAGCGGGAGCCATTTTGATCCTCGTGTTGTTGATGCTTTCATGGGTGTTGTACAAATGAACGATAAACGATAAGCGAAGATAGGAAGGTGTTCATGCATGAAGGGTATGGTTTTTACGGCGTTTCTTGAAATGGTGGAGAGTAAGTTTTCTTTGAAAATCGCGGATGACATTATTGAAGCATCTGCGCTGCCATCAGGCGGCAGCTATACAACGGTGGGTACATATGACCACAATGAAATTATCAAGCTTGTCATCGAGCTAAGCGGGCGTACGAACATACCTGTAGCTGACTTGGTACGAACTTTTGGTGAATATTTATTCAGCCAGCTGCTTGATATGCATCCCTATTTTATGGAGCAAAACAGCTCCGTCTTTGAGTTTTTGCAAAAGGTTGATAGCTATATTCATGTTGAGGTGCGCAAGCTGTATCCAGATGCAGAATTGCCAGCTTTTCAGTATGACGCCTCTATCCCAGGCACATTAATTATGACCTATCAATCTTCAAGACCGTTCGCAGATCTGGCAGAAGGCCTGATTATCGGATGCATTGCCCATTATGGGGAGAAGATCGACATTCAGAGAGAAAATCTGTCAGATGGAAGCTCTGCCCGTTTTGTATTAACACAAGCGGGGTCAGATCTGTGATGGAGGATATCGAAGTTCTGCGCAGGCAGCTGGAGCGCGAGAGGAAAGCACGCAAAGCAGCCGAACAAATAGCCGAGCAAAAGACACGCGATATCTATTATGTGAATCAAGAACTTCGCCAGTTGAACGATCAACTCGAAGAATTGGTGAAAGAGCGGACGATAGAGCTATCCAGAGCTCGTGATGAAGCGGTTGAAGCCAATCAAATCAAAAGCCAATTTCTAGCCAATATGAGCCATGAGCTTCGTACTCCGCTCAATGCGATTATCGGCTATAGTGAAATGCTGAAGGAAGAAGCTGACGAGCTGGGTGAGCAAAGCTTTTCGGATGATCTAGATAAAATTAACACGGCAGGCAGGCATCTTCTTGCGCTTATTAACGACATTTTGGATCTGTCTAAAATTGAAGCAGGCAAGCTTGAGCTCTATCTGGAGACTTGTGATATTCCTACAATGATTCATGATGTCGTGACAACCGTACACCCTCTGATAGAGACAAACAAGAATCGTGTGGAAGTCGACTACCCTGAAGGCACGATGAAGACGGACCTTACTAAGCTTAGACAGATCTTGTACAATGTGCTCAGCAATGCGGGGAAGTTCACCAAAGAGGGGACAATCTGGTTTTCTGCTGCTTATGCGATGGAAAACGAGGTGCCTGGGGTTGAATTCCGTGTGAAAGATACAGGAATCGGTATGACAGCTGATCAAATCGGACAATTGTTTCAAGCGTTCAAACAAGCCGATTCCTCAACTACAAGGAAATATGGCGGAACGGGGCTTGGTCTGGCTATTAGTCAAAGGCTGTGCCAGATCATGGGCGGGAAAATCACGGTTAACAGTGAATACGGGGTAGGAACAACGTTCTCTATTTGGCTGCCACTCTTGGATCAACATTTTTCTGGTGCCAACGCCTCTTTGTTGGAAAGTCCCGAGGGAAAGTCGAAAGGTTCCAGCACGGTGTTGGTTATTGACGATGATCCAGCTATGCTGCAATTGATGAAGCGTTATCTTAGCAAAGAGGAATGGAAGGTTGCCCTGGCCACAACCGGTCAAGAAGGGATAAGGTTGGCGAAGGAGCTGCATCCCGATGTCATTTCACTTGATGTGTTAATGCCTGGAATGGATGGATGGAACGTATTAGCCATGCTGAAGAACGATCCTGAGCTGGCGAACATTCCGGTTGTTATTATCTCGATGACAGACGATAAGAATCTGGGTTATGCGCTGGGCGCTTCTGAATTTCTGACCAAGCCGATTTATCGCGAGCGATTGATTTATATTTTGGATAAGTATATATCTGAGCGGCATTCCAATTCGGTTCTGGTTATTGAAGACGATTTGGCGACCAGTCAAATGATGACCAGAATGCTGGAGAAAGAAGGCTATCGTGTTACTAGAGCAGAGAATGGTCAGCAAGCATTGGAATGTGTGGCGCAATCGCTGCCGCAATTGATCTTGCTTGATTTAATGATGCCGACGATGGACGGATTTGAGTTTGTGACCGAATTGCGTAAACGCGAGGAATGGCGCTCCATACCGGTTGTGGTCGTTACCGCCAAAAATATTACGGAAGAGGATCGGCTGCGATTAAACGGATATGTGAAAAATATTGTGCAAAAGGGGAGCCTTCGACGGGAAGACTTTTTGCAGGAAATTTCTCATTTGATTGCCAGCGCTGCGATTGAGCAGATCGTGAAACCCCAATTGCATACTCCCAAAGAGGAATCAGGCGATGTATAAAATACTTCTAGTCGAAGATAACGAGATGAATCGTGACATGTTGTCGCGTCGTTTATTGCGCAAAGGGTATCAAGTAGTGATAGCTGTCGATGGACAGCAAGGCATTGATTCGGCGAAATCGGAGTGTCCGGATCTCATCTTAATGGATATGAGCCTGCCGGTCTTGGATGGCTGGGACGCGACCCGACAACTGAAAGAGCTGCAGGAGACGAAGCATATACCTGTTATTGCTTTAACTGCCCATGCCATGTCCAGCGATCGGGATAAGGCGTTTGAAGTAGGCTGTGATGACTTCGATACGAAGCCGGTTGAGTGGGAGAGGTTATTAGGCAAAATACAGGGTTATTTAAAAGAACTATAAATTCACCTGAAGTGACGCATCCCTAGACAAGCCCAGTGAATCAGGCTATTATCTTAAAAGATACTCTGCTGATTAAATTGAGGTGTAGGTATGCCGGGGGTTCATAGTAATCTGAAAGAAATGATGAGAGAAAAAGATCCTAAGCTTTCCATTCGTCAGCTGGCCAAAGATATTGATTACCATTTTGATTCGGTTCGAAAGATGTATAAAGATGAGATGGTTCAGTATCCGAGGGACTTGATATGGCGGCTTTGCAAGTATTTTAAGGTGACTCCAGGGCAGTTGATCGTTGTCGATTATGGAGAGGAAGACCATTCCAATTAAAAAGGGAACCCTGCACAATGTGTAGGATTCCTATTTTTTGTTTAGGCCGGAACGATGACTGGTTCTTCTGCGTGGGCATGTGAGATTTTCACTAACATGGCCGTGGCGTCGGACAGCACTTCAATTCCTTCGTGAAAGGAAAGATCAGAAACGAGCAGGTGATCGCCAATACCTAGCCCGCTAATGTCAACTTCAAAAGCGCTAAGCAGCTTATCAGGCATGCAGCGAACTTGAACTTCGTACAACTCCACTTGAAGAATTCCCCCCTCTTTAACGCCTACAGGCTCACCAGAGAAATGAATGGTAACTTTCGAATCCATGCTTATATTCATATTCAGTTGATAGAAATCGACGTGAACAATCTTGTTGGAAAGTGGATCTCTTTGAACATTTTGAATGAGAACAGGCTTGTTGCCGTTTTGTGGAATAGCCGCATGAAGAATAGCGCGGGGATTCCGTTTCAAAGTGGAAAGGATGTCCTTTTCGCTTACTGTAACCGAGATACTGCCAACGTCAGTGCCATAAACAACGGCTGGAACCTGACCCTGTTTTCTCAATACATTCATTTGCGACTTGCTTAGTTGGTCCCGTTCGTTTAACTGGATAGAATTGCTCATCATTGTGTTGCCTCCTAATCGAATGGGAAAAGATCTAAAAGACCGATTAACCATATCATGTTTAATCAGCCGAGGAAATGACCATATTTTCTTGTCATATGTTAATTTTATCACAAGTTTCACGCTTGTCAAACAGCATACACGTTTAGCGAGCCCGCATTGACAAGAAAATACGGTCGTGCTAAGGTTTAAGCAGCAGATAGGAGCGGAATGGCAAGAGCTAGGGAAGTTAACTGGATAGCGATTTACGTAGGAAATAAAGTGATCTTTATTTCTTTTTTTTGCACTCATTTGTAATAATTTATAAAAAATAGGAGGATTTTTAATGATTTTAAAATCGATTAAACGCAATGTCGCTTTTTTGGGAACAAGCTTGCCCAGAGAGTGCGGGTTAGCTACATTTTCACAGGATTTGATGAATGAAATTGAACGGATCCATGATTTTAATTCACCCCGTATGATTGCGGTTAACAATAACAAGTCGTATGTGTATGGCAACCAGGTAATAGGACAAATTAGCCAGCATCAACGAGCAGATTATAGCAAGACAGCACTGGATTTGAATCGTTCTGACATCGATTTGCTTGTCATTCAGCACGAGTTTGGGATTTATGGCGGCGAAAGCGGTGAGTATGTACTGGATCTGGCTGAGCAATTAAAGATTCCATTCGTTGTCATTTTCCACACGGTTCTATCGGAACCTAGTGATAAGCAGCGCTTGATTATGAAGCGGCTGGCCGAGCTAAGCTTTAGAGTGATTACGATGGTGCAAAATAAAGTGCAGGATTTGCAGGACGTCTATGGCATCGAAAACGAGAAGATCACGATGTTTCATCATGGTGTTCCTTTCGTGGAGACGGCCTCAAGAGATGAGCTGAAAGACCGCTATGGGTATAGGAACAGGCAAATTCTTTCGACATTTGGCTTCTTGAGCCCGGGCAAAGGGATTGAATACGCTATCGAAGCGATGAGTGGCGTTGTCGCGAAACACCCTGAAGCGTTATACATCATTTGGGGCAAAACGCATCCGGTCGTGCAGCAGGAAGTTGGAGAAGTCTATAGACAGAAGCTGATGGATCTAGTGTCGAAGCTTGGACTCGAGGCGCATGTCACTTTTGTAGATAAGCTTTTGACACAGGAGGAAGTCGTTGAATCACTGGTCTTATCCGATATCTATATGACTCCTTATCTGGGCAAGGATCAAGCTGTAAGCGGAACGCTAGCCTATGGTATCGGTTATGGCCGGGTCATTATTTCAACCCCCTACCGCTATGCGGTGGAAATGTTGGCAGATGGCCGCGGACTGCTGGGCAATTTCCATGATTCAGCTTCACTCGAGCAGCACATCGTGAACGTTCTGGACCATCCGGATTTGAAGCTGGAGATGGAGAACAGAACACAAGCGCTCGGAAGTACGATGATGTGGAGTGAAGTTGCCAAGTCTTATGCGGCGCTGTTTCGTGAAACGATCGCGAGCCGGATTGTGATCAAAGGGAGTGCGGTTTGATGGGGAAGCTGGCGGTCAAGCCGTTCACAGCGGATTATTTGCATCGCTTAACGGACGATACCGGCATCTTTCAGCACACGAAATTTGGCATCCCCGATCGTTCCAAAGGGTACACGTCCGACGATAACGCGAGGGCTCTGATCGCTGCTGTCATGCTGCACAAAAGCAGTCAAGATAGCAAAACGCTAAATCTAATTTCGATTTATTCGTCCTTTCTTCATCATGCGCAAAACGAGAATGGCAGCTTTCGGAATTTCATGGATTATCAGCGGGTATTCATGGAACAGGTAGGCTCGGAGGATTGTCTGGGGCGTTGTTTATGGGCGCTCGGATTTACCTTATCGGAAGCATCTGTACCGGATAATATCCAAAATACTTGCCGATATATGATCAATCAGGCACTCTCGCATGTGAAGAGCTTAACGTCTCCGCGGGCCATGGCCTATGCGATGATTGGGTTGACGCATATGCTCGAAACGTCGCAAGCTTTAACCTATAAGTTTCCTTATCCAAGCATGAAACAAGAAGACCCGGATTTTCTTCCGCAAGATCAAATCGCTTCCTTGGTGGAGGAGCTGGCAATGCGGCTGCATACCCAGTATCAAGCGAATAAAGGCGATAGCTGGCTGTGGTTTGAGGACAGTATAACCTATGGCAACGCGATGCTGCCTTGGGCGCTTTTCAAGGCCTCGCAGCTTACATCGCTGTTGCAGCACACGGAGCAATTCCGACTAACGGCTAAGGAAAGCTTGGACTATTTGGCGTCTGTTACCTTCGCTCAGGAAGGTTATTTCAAGCCGATTGGCAGTCATGGCTGGCTGACGAGAGGTCAAGAGGCAGCTCTATTTGATGAGCAGCCAATCGAGGCATGCGAGATGCTGCTAGCTTGTATAGAAGCTTACAAGGTAGTAGGAGAGCCCAGTTATTACGCCAAAGCGTCGCTTTGCTATGACTGGTTCCACGGACGCAACTCACGTCAAGAATCATTGATTGATGCTCAGACGGGGGCCTGCTTCGATGGCATCCATGCTTCCGGCTTGAACCTCAACCAGGGCTCGGAAAATATCGTCTCTTACTGTATGGCTAAGCTGGTGATGCAGCATGAATAAATTCGCAACGATACTTGCCGGCGGCGGAGGAACCCGCTTCTGGCCGCTTTCCAGGCAGGAGCTGCCCAAACAGCTGCTGAATATCAGCGGCAATGATATTATGCTCAATGATACGATTCAGCGGTTCAATGGGGTGATCCCTATGGAGAATACGATCGTAGTGACGAATCGTTCCCAAGCTGTTTTGCTGGAAAGCATCATGCACACGAGTGTCCAGCCCGGCAATATTTTGGCGGAGCCTGTGGCCAAGAATACAGCGGCAAGCATTCTTCTCGCTGCCTTATTTATTGAAAAGCATCATGGCGATTCCCTTATGGTCGTTTTTCCTTCTGATCATCATATTACCGAAGAAGATAAATTCAAGAAGACGCTGGATCATGCCTGCCAGATTGCGATGGAAACCGGTAAGCTCGTGACGATCGGAATCAAACCTACGTTTCCCTCAACAGGCTATGGCTATATCTCTTGTCAAAATGAAGCGTTCATGAGCAAGCCATGCAGTGTGTATGAGGTTGCTGAATTCGTAGAAAAGCCTAATTTTGCGAAGGCCCAGTCCTATCTTAGTTCAGGTCACTATTTGTGGAACAGCGGGATGTTCATTTGGAAAACGTCGAGCATTCTCGATAATTTCAAACGATTTTTGCCGAGACTCTACAAAACGATGCTGCCTTTGATGGCGTACATGGGCACAAGCCAGGAAATAGAAATGATTAACGACATTTATCCTTCGCTGCAAAACATTTCAATTGATTACGGCATCTTGGAGCGCTGCGACGAGGTTGTTGTGATTGAAGGCGATTTTGGCTGGAACGATATCGGAAGCTGGGATGCGCTCGGGGCTATCTTTCCTCCGGATGAACACGGGAATATTGTGAAAGCGAACTACGTAGGGATTGAAACGCGAAATTCCATTATTTACGGGGAAGATAGATTAATCACTACGCTTGGTATTGATGGCTTGATTATTGCAGATACCAAGGACGCGCTGCTCATCTGTTCGAAGGAGAAGGCGCAGGATGTCAAGGAAATCGTTGCCATGTTGAAAGAAAAAGGCATGCTGGAATACACCTGAGAGAGGCTGAATGTCACCTATGATGAAATTGGAATGGCAAACGAAGACATGCAAAGAACTGCTGCTGGACTATCAGCCTGCTCGGCACAAAGGCCACAAACTCCATTTTGCCGGAGTCGGCGATCGGGATGTCTACAATATTACGGCTCCTTTCATGAATGAAGGGGAACTCTATATCGCAGGCCGGGTCGAGGCAAGGGATTCAGAGGAATCCGAAATCATCTTCTTTACATGCCGGGATGAGGTCTGGACACCTAAGCTGGATCTGCCCAAATTTCAGCTGCAAGATCCATTCATTACTCAGATTCATGGCGAATGGATTTTCGGTGGCGTCGAGCTGTATTTCGACTCGGTGACGAAAAGAGCGATTATCGGCTGGAAAACCGTGCTCTACCGAGGAGAGAACCTGCATGAACTCAAACATGCCGCTTCAGGTCCGTGGAACATGAAAGATATCCGGCTGACCGCATTATCGGATGGACGGATTGGCGTATTTTCGAGGCCGTTCGGCATCGAAGGCACACGAGCTGTCATTGGATTCAGCATCCTCGATTCGTTCGATGACTTGTCGGAAACAGCGATTATTAAGGCTCCCTTGTTCCGCGATCAATTTCTGAAGGACGAGTGGGGCGGCGCTAATGAAATCCATTTGCTTCAAAATGGTTATCTTGGCGTGCTGGGCCATATCTCCTATACGGATGAAGAAGGACGGCTGCATTATCATGCCATGTCCTTCGTCCTTAATCCTTGGACGAGGGAGAAGTCGCCGGTCAAAATCATTGCAACCCGCAGCGACTTCCCGGATGGACCCGCGAAGCGGGCAGATCTAGCCGATGTGATCTTCAGCGGAGGGTTGGTCCGAAAGGCGTGCAGCCTAGTAGATTTATATGTCGGTGCCAGCGATACCGAAGCACATTACATGGAAATTGCCGATCCTTTTACGGAGTATGAGCAGTTGGCTTGAAGCAAGCACTAGGCGGAAGAGGTTGTCCCTCGAGCAGATAAATCTACTTGGGAGCAGCCTCTTTTTTGTGATTTGCTCGAAAAAAGGCTGCACCTGAAGGTATTACAACCTTCTGGCGCAGCCTCTAAGAGGTTGGTTTAACAAGTAAAGGCATCAATAAAGCGCAAATCAATTCCGAAATACATCCAAGTGAAGCCGTTCCAACGGAAGCCGCCGATGGATGTGGAGCCCACGAATACCGGGAAGTACCAGAAGGACTGGCCATTGCCGAGCCATACGTACGTAAAGCGGAACAAGCAACGAGAGATGCCGCGTGGATCTACCGCGAAGGCTGCCCCGGAGGCATTAAACGGTTTCTGCGGTGTGTAGGAAGGCGGCGGCGAGGTAGGTGCTTGCTGCTGTCCGCCTCCTTGTGGTGGGCCTGGAACGGGTCCCGGTCCTGGTCCAGGGAAGCCTGGTCCTGGAAAACCCCCACCAGGGAAGCCAGGTTGCCCAGGGAATCCGGGCTGTCCGGGAAAACCAGGCTGCCCCGGAAATCCTCCTGGCTGCCCAGGGAACCCGGGTGTCATACCCCCGCCAGGGAAGCCTCCGCCGCCTAAACCGGGAATCATACCGCCTAAGCCACGCGGATCGTAAGTGGGAACCCAGGCATAGTATGGAGGTACGGGATAGCCGTATGGGTAAGGGGCTGCTTGTGGATAAGGTGGACGATTGGATTCTGCCGTCTCAGGCTCCGATATGATTTGTGTCTCCAAATCTAAGTTGCGCACCGTTTGTTTCTTTTTTGAAGTCATAACCTGTAAGTTCCTCCTTGAGTAAAAGCGAAATTGTCAATACTTACTCTATGCAGAAGGATAGACGAATGTCACGGTTGGTGACGACTTTCAAGGAATAAGCAGATCAATAGACCTATGCGATAGGCTACTTTGTGGGAATATAGGATCTTTATCCTATTTCATCTATTTAAATACGGGATATCTATCCCATAGATGGAAAGTAAATTGTCGTATATAATTGAAAAAGGTTATATTTTGAAATAATTGGAGCGGGCTTCCATGAGAGAACTATTGGGTAAGAAGTTGAAATACGATGTCACTACAAGTTATGGACTAGTCTTACTACCAAGTAAATCCGTTCTCAACCAGGAGCATCTGGATTTATTCCAACAGCATCGTATTGATCTTATGGACATCATGACCACCGAGGATGAGCAAGAAAGTGAATCTGGATCTTCTCTTGATTCTACAGAACTCCTTGTCCAAAGGGCTTCTCAATATGCCAAAGATTTATTTGAGCGTATTCAATCGCAAAAGAAAATTCCCTTGCTAGAAATTAAGAATGAATTAATTCCAATTGTTCAACAGGCGGCAGAAAACCCCGATCTTTTCCAATTGTTTCAGGCGGTTAAAGCCAAAGATGAATATACCCATCAGCATAATATCGGTGTGGGCATATTATCAACGCTTATTGGTAAATGGTTGAATCTGGAAGACAACGAAGTGGCCTTATTATCCTTGGCGGCGACGATGCATGATGTCGGTAAAATCAAGATCTCAGAAGAAATTCTGATGAAACCGGGGAAATTGACATCGGATGAGTATGATGAAATGAAGCAGCACACCATTCGAGGCTATAACATGCTGAGAGAAACGGTGGGGATTAACTACAGAGTTGCGCTTGTTGCCTTGCAGCACCATGAACGGGCAGACGGTACGGGATACCCGCTTGGTCTCAGAGATACGCAAATTGATCGGATGAGTCGTATTGTCGCGGTTGCCGACGTTTTTCATGCTATGTCATCGAAGCGTCCGTACCACGAAATGATGCCTTTCTACGAAGTTGTCAGCAGGATGCGGGAAGGTTTTTTCGGAGAATTGGATCCTCATATTGTATCTGTCTTTCTGACGAATATGATTCAGAATTTGATAGGCAGGAAAGTAATGCTTACTGATGGTCGGTGGGGAGAGGTCGTTTATATTAATCCTACGGATGACACAAACCCGCTTGTTAAGATTGATGATATTTTCGTAGATCTTAGTCGAGAACGACATATTCATATAAAGGAAGTTGTTGTATGAACCCAAACATGGTAGAAGATAATCAGATTTTGAACCAATTTTTTACGAGTTATGGATTAACGCAACGTGAATCGGAAATTCTTGGGCTCATTGCTACTCATGGTTATACGAATCGAGAAATTGCAGAGAGCTGCTGTATAAGTGAAAAGACAGTGAAAATTCACTTGGCGAATATTATGAGCAAGATTGGCATTGGCTCCATGCGCCGATTGCTTGCGCTTCTTTTGCAGCAGTCTCTATCCTTCTCCAAACGATCGAATGAACTTAGTAGAATCCCAGCCGTAGGTAATTGATAAGGAAGAGAGAAGTCTCCTGAAACGGGAGTTTCTCTCTTTTTTTTGCCATTTTTGCATGATACAATTTGGAACCTAAAAATGAAATATTGTATTGACATGATACAAAAAGTATCTTAAAGTAGAACTAGAACATGATACAAATAGTATCAAGGTTCTGGAGAACTTTATCGAACAAAGTAAAGTAGACTTCTTTGGAGGGGAATCATGGAGATCAATCTTAAAGAGTATTTGATGATAATAAAAAAGCGCATGTGGCTTATTGTTGGGTGTGTGCTGGCAGTAACCATTCTCACAGCGATGTATACCACATCACACTATCAACCTATTTATCAGGCATCGACGAAATTGATCGTCAACAAAACAGTTGAGCAGGATCAATCCGGTAAGGAACAGATCGATTATGGCGCGATTGGTGTTAATCTAGCACTCATGAATACATTTAAGGAAATTATTAGAACCCCAGCTATTATGGATAAAGTCGTTCAACGCTTCCCCGATTTAAATGTTTCCACAGATCAGCTCATCTCCATCGTGAATGTATCAAATCTCAATGAAACGCAGGTTATGACCATCAGTGCCCGACATTTTTCGCATGAAAAAGCCGTAAAGATTGCCAACGCTGTTTCTGATGTCTTTCAAACCGAGATTCCCAAAATTATGAAGGTTGATAATGTCACAATTTTGAACAGAGCCAAAAGCCAAGATAACCCCATCCCCATTAACCAAAAGTCGAACCAATATATTATTTTGAGTTTTATCGTTTCTTTAGCTGCGATGGTGGGTCTTACCCTTCTGCTAGATGCGCTAGATGATACTTTGAAAACAGACAAAGATATTCGTGAAATTTTCGAATCGCCTACGTTAGCTTACATACCGAAAGCGAAGGAACGAGGCAAGGAACTTCGAACGAACCGGAATCAAAAATCTAGAAAAAAAACAGGGGAAACGCCATATGCCAAAACCATCCACTAATTTTCCAATTATGATGAAAGTGAACCCGCATTCCCCGATTTCAGAAGCCTACCGTTCTTTGAGATTTAATATCGAATGCTCGGCTCTAGGGCAAGAGGCCAAAATCATTACGGTTACGTCTTCAGGCCGAGGTGAAGGCAAAACGACAACAGCGATTAATTTGGCAGTCGCATATGCCCAGATCGGGAAGAAAGTCATTTTGCTAGATGCAGATCTAAGAAACCCTTCGATCCACTTGGCTTTCAGCCAAGAAAATGAGAGAGGTTTGACCAACTATTTAGGGAACCAATTGGCTTTAAATGAGACCATTCGGGAATCCTATATCGAAAATTTATCGATACTGACTTCGGGAACGCTTAGGCAGAATCCCTCGGAATTATTGGCTTCCCCAAAGATGGATGTCCTTTTAGCCGAATTAAGAGCGAATTATGACATGGTCATTGTCGATACGCCATCAGTTTTGACATTAACCGATGCCAAAGTGCTGGCAGCCAAATGCGATGGTGTTTTGCTTGTTGTCGAGTACGGCAAAGTGAAGCGCCAAATGGCCAAGAAGGTGAAAGAAGAGCTGATGCTGGCGAAAGCCAAGCTGATTGGCATTGTTTTGAATGAAATTAAAAACTACCATGTGGATGCTTATCTTTAAGGATATTCAAGAAATCAAAGTAGGGGGAGCGAGTTTATAGCTAATGAGACAAAAAAGACGTAAGCCGCAAAGAAAACCCGTCAAAACCATCTGTATATTGGCGCTGAGCTTTGCCGTTCTATCAGGTTGCTCAGATACAGCTCCGTTAAATCCCGATGCCAATTCGGTATATAACGAACAAGGTCAGAAGGCCGTTAAAGTATTTAAAGTTATTAAGCAGAAAATCGGAGATCCTCTCGAACGCAATGCTGAAGTGCTGTCCTCTGCGCAATTCGACGTCATTTCCAAAGTTTCTGGGGATGTGGAACAAATCCTCAAGAAGCGGGGAGAAATGGTACAAGAAGGCGATGTTATCGTCAAGCTCAAATCAGGGGAGTTAACGACCCAGCGAGAAACGGCTGCGCTTACTGTCCAAACGGCTCAAGAAGCTATTGAAAAAGCGAAGGTAAGAGCTAAAAAGGAAACGGAAAACCAAAAATTGGATATGAATAATGCAATCCAGAAGAAAGAGCTAGCTATGGCCGGTCTGCTTCGCAATTACAATAAAATGAAAAATGATTACGATATCGGTTTAGTGACCAAAGCTCAATTGTATCAAATGGAAACACAAATGATGGATGCTCGCTTGGATTTGGACCAGCTGAAGCAGAAAGCAACGATGCTCGAACCGATTGACGCAACCTCTGAGCTGGAAACACAGCTCAAAACGGCTCAGATTGCTTTGCAGCAAATCGATCAAACCATCAAAAATCTCGAAGTTAAGGCTCAAGTAAGCGGGTTGTTGACAGAAATGCCCTTGGAAGCGGGAATGACACTGCAGCCAAGCTCTCCGGTGGGGATCATTCAGAGACTAGATCCGATCAAAATTAAAGCTCAACTGACAGAAGAAGAAACAAGACATTTAAGCGATAAGAAAGAACTGCCTTACTACGTTACGGGTACCAAGCAAATGTTGAAAGGCACGATCAGTTATGTTGCTAAAGTGATTGATCCGCAAACGAAAGCTTACGAAATTAACTTGCAGGTACCTAACAAGGATCTGGCCTTGAAGCCTGGCATGAAGCTTATGGTTCAGATGAGCGAGGAAAAGGACCAAATTGTGCTGACCGTTCCTACGTATGCAATTGTCAAAGAAGGCGATGCTGCGTACGTGTACGTTCTAGCAGGGGATACCGTCGAGAAGCGAAGCGTTCAGTTGGGTAGACTGAATGAGCCTAATCAAGAAGTGCTTGCTGGCCTTAAGGAAGGCGAGCTCGTCGTGAAAACTAACCCTAATCAGTTGCGAGACAAGGAAAAAGTTCACATGACAGCAGTTGAAGAGCAATAATAAAAATGGAGTGACTTGAATTGAAAATAAACTGGAAACATACGATGGTCGTTTGCGTCTTAACCGCCTCATTGGTCATTCCCTCCGCGTCCTTTCATGTCGCGGCAGATGAGAAATACACACAAACATCCGTAGAAAGCTATTCCTTAACAGATTCGATTCAGGTAGAAGTAAAAAGCATTCTGAATGAATCTACGCCGGATGGAACCAGAATTGCTGCAACCGTTCGTATTTACAATAATGGCGACCGTTTGACCGGGGTGCCGGAATATGAAGTTCGCGTCAAAGGGCAAGACGGCTTGGAATATATCATGCGGGCTAGTCAAGCCAATGCGAAAAATATTCAGCCTAAGGAAACGGTAGAGCTTAGTTATATGAATGTTGTCGATCGTTATGATACGTTTTCGTTGACTGATCTATCTTGGTACGATGTGAATGAATTTGTATATCCTAAGCAGGAGCAGAAGATTCTAACCATCCCGATCTCGGCGATTGAGTGGAAGGGAGAAAAAGCTACCCTTGCCAATCCTGCCGTGACTAAAAAGTGGGAAGATACGTTTACGATTCCTGTGTTGTCCAACACTGTAGATTTTAAGCCTGTCAGTCTCAATGAACAGAACACGCCGGAAGGCCCGATGGTCATTGTAGGTTTGCTTGTGACCAATAAAGGGGATAAGAAAGCAAAGATCCCGGATTTCCGGATGAATGGCATTTCCGATAAGAAGGTTTACACGGGTAAAAGGTTGGAAAAAGATCTGCCCTTCTTGGAAGCCAATGAACAGGTATACATTCATTATGCGATTCCGGCTAGGAACCGATTGGAGTTAAGCAGCTTATCCATTCTGACGCCTGAAGATTTCGCAGATGAGAAAGCAAAAACAGACTTTTTAATTGGACGATTGATGATTACTCTTCCAGGGGCTAAAAACAACCTGAGCTTCGTCAATCAATTGATTCCCTATGAATGGAACAAGCCTATTCGGTTTGACCCACTTAATAAGCTGATTCGGCCGGAGATTGACGTTTCAATGGTGGATCTTCAGCTGCAAGAAAGTGCGGGAGGCGGCTTTAAAGCAGCGGTTGCTAAGTTTAAGCTGCTTAATCATAGCGATAGCCCGATGCAAGTTCCGCCATTTCAAGCAGCGTTAACCAGTTATAATGGCAATAAATATATGGGAACAAGGCAAAATACGCAAGTCGAGACCCTCATCCCGAATATTAGCTATGTAATTTATTATTCCTTCATCATCCCCAGCTCGGAAACCGGGGAGCAGTTGATTATGGAGATTTTGGATAATAAGAGCGTGGAGCCCTACAATATTTCGTTAGCGGCCTTCAAGACGAAGGTAATGGAAGAAACGTCAGACAAGTCGTTAGCTTTCTACCCTTTTCAAGTCACAATGAATGATTGGTCGCTGGGAGCAAATTACAACATGGGCGGCAGCTTGCCGTATGCCTATAAGCTGAATGTAGATTTTAATATCAAGCTGCAGGATGAAGTCGTCGTGGATCAAAGCTTTTCCAAAATGAGACTTGAGTTGGTCGATACGAAGAACAGAATCATGACTTCCAAGGTTCTCTCATTTACCGGTGAAAATAAGCTGGTTAGCGGAACACAGACTCTTAATTTTGATTTGGATCGGTTAGAGACGACAGTATCTCTACATATGTACGAAATTATTGATACCCCTTTCGGTGAAGTAAGAAGACTTGTCCAAACATGGAAACGATAGGAGAGCGACAGATGGAAGATGAGGCAAAGACAGCGCAAAAAAAATACTCGCGCCCGATGGTTCTCAGTCAACAGCCGGTGCGATTCGAGACCGCCCAAAGCTGGAATAAAGGGCACGGCAGCCTGAATCACCCAGGCAAAGGAAATGGCGGTATTAACTATCCGAATCCGCCCTACACTGGACCGCATAACGGCAAAGGAAAAGGGAAATAAGGATGGAAATCTTCTATTCCCTGATTGGTGATCATGTCATTCAAGTGATAAGCCAATCACCAGCCTGCATGGGCTTCATGCATAAGAACTTCCCAACGATGGATCCCCCCTCGCGTCAAGCAGATCTTGTCATTTATCTGAAAGAGGGATATGGGATCCCTTTCTATGACTATAACGTAGTCATCACGCAAGAAGAGGATGCCATCTCCTTCCGCAGGGCTGATTATTTGATCGAAGCCGAATCGGATTATGGGTATGCTGTGATTTCCGTGCATAATGAGCTGGCGCTCAAGCATGCTTTCATGAATCTATACAGTTCTTATGTGGTCCATCATCGTTGGGGACTGCTGATTCACTCTTCCTGTGTCATGGAAAAGGGAGGCGCGTACTTGTTTGCAGGTCACTCAGGAGCGGGGAAATCGACGGCGGCTAAGCTATCGTATCCGCGGGAGCTTCTATCCGACGAAGCAACGATCGTGAAGATCAGCTCGGAGCAGATTAGCGTATATAACTCACCTTTCCGGAGCGAGCTGAACCGAACAGGACTTGAGCAGGCAGGGCCGTTAGCAGGCATTTATTTATTAAAGCAATCGCTTCAGAACCACGTCGTTAGGCTTAGCAGGTCGAATGGTTTTCTTGAGCTGATGGATAAAGTGTTTTATTGGTCCCCTAGCGCTACAGCGAACGTGAGCATACTCCAATTGTTGCAGCAAATGGTCAATCATGTCGCCGTTAGCGAGCTGCATTTTCAAAAAAACGATACTTTTTGGGAGCTGATTTCGTCATGACCCGGTACCTTCGGATGAATGATTATGAGTCTATTCAACTGGATATGGAATGGATAATCTTGAATACGGATGAGTATACCTTAACAAAGTTGAATGGTGTGGGCGGATTCTGCTGGTCTTTGCTTGGTGAAGCTCAGACTGTAGGCTCCATTAGTGAAGCAGTACGCAAGGAGTTCGATTCGGTTGAAGCAACGGTTGAGGAAGATATTGAAGCATTTTTGATTGACATGATTGGACGAGGTTTAGTTCAGCATGCCGGTGGATAAGGTATCTTTGCAGTTGGTTACTCAACTGATGGAAAAGAGGGGCTGGATCGAGCTTCCAGCTCGTGGAACGAGTATGTATCCGTTGATCAAACAGGGAGACATTTGCCGGTTTGTTCCCACAGAGGCTGCACATATAAGAAAAGGGGATATCCTGCTCTTTCATGTGCCGCTGGGAAACTTGGTCGCGCATCGTTTCGCCCAATGCGTAAAGAAAGACCATCAGCAATATCTATGCAAGGGAGACACCAATCTAGCGTATGACGAAGCTATTGCATGGGATCAAATCATTGGCAGAATGACCTGGATACAACGAGATGAGCGCATTATCCATGTGACAGAATTGGCTGTTTATCTATGGGGGCGTCTGGTCCTTGCAGTCCCGTTGATTTCGTTATGTTTAAGAATGTACTTAAATCGAAGAGAAGGTATAAAGGCATAGACTTTCTTTCTATGGAGTGTCGCAGGTATGTTGGGAATGTTAACCTTAAAAGATGCTCGCAGAACCTATTCCGTATTGAAGCCTTATGTCCTTCAACATCGTAAGGTGTACGGAGGTCTATTCTTCTTAGTATTCGTTGAAATCGCGCTAACCTTAGCTTTTTCGTGGTTTTTTGGTGCGATCACGGATGCGGCTATTCATAGCAGCTTCGAACGTATGAAATGGTTAGTACCGCTGGGCGCTGCGTTGGTTCTAATAAGTGTTGCATCTACATATCTAAATACCCTATGGGAGACCATGGCGACGAATGCTGTGAAAAGAGACTTTTCCTTGCATGTCTTTAAGCATATTTTGCAAGTGCCTGGCAAACAGCTCACTGGTTTACATTCCGGCGATCTGATGTCACATTTCACCAATGATATTCACAACCTGGATGGGGTTATTGGCAGCGGGCTTATTCATCTGATTAAATTGCCTTTCATCTATGCAGCCGTTTTTATTTATTTATCGCAGCTGAACTGGCAGCTGGCACTCTTAAGTGTATTTGTTGCACCAGTTGCCATGGTTTTCGGTGTTATCTTGGGCTTATTGCTTCGGACGAACAATCGGTTCATTCAGGAGCGGATAGCACAAATCAATACATTGCTGAATGAAACGTTCCATGGATTCTTTGTGATTCGATCGTTTTTAATGGAAAGAACGATAGCTGCCAAGTATGCCGCTAACCAGCAACAGTTGTATGAATTAGAGCTGAGCAATGCCAGATTGCGGGGTTGGTTTTATGTAGGAAGCCAAGCGGCTGCCTCTATTACTTTTCTGATAAGCCTTTGTATAGGTTCGTATTTTGTCTCGGGCGGCATTCTAACTGTTGGCGCTTTGCTGACGTTTGTTAATTTGGTTCATCATTTGGTCTATCCGCTAACGGAGTTGGCAGGACAATGGGCAGGGTTTCAAAAGTCTGCTTCAGCGATGGAGAGAATATGTAAAATCCTTGAGATGGAGACGGAATCAGATAGCTTGCCATGTATGCCCGCTTCTAGGCCTGTAGTAACCTCGATTCAATTTAAGGATATTACATTCAGCTACGAGGGGAAAGGCAATCTATTTAACCATTTCAACTTGCAAATTCCGGTTGGCAAAGTCGTGGCGATCGTCGGATTAAGCGGGGCAGGCAAGACAACTTTATTTCATCTGCTTCAGGGCTTCTATAAGCCTCAGTCAGGCGCCATCTTCATCAATGGCAGGTCTACGAACACGCTCACCATCTCGGAGCAGAGGAGTTTCTTCGCTCATGTTCCTCAAGAAATCACGTTATTTAGCGGGTCGATCAGGGAGAACTTGCTCATAGCGCGGCAAGGCCTAACTGATGTCCAGATGATGGAGGCGGCAGCGGCAGCAGGTATTCATGATTTTATTGCAACTCTTCCCCAAGGTTACGATACCGAGGTAGGGGAAAAGGGAGCCAAGCTGTCTGGCGGACAACGACAACGATTAGCCATCGCGCGTGCTCTATTGAAGGATGCGCCTGTTCTTCTGCTGGATGAGAGTACATCAGCCTTGGACAGCGAAACGGAGTATCAAGTTAAGGATGCTATGCAGAAACTTCTGAGCAAGCGCACGACCACCACGATCATAATTGCTCATCGACTATCAACGATTCGGGATGCCGATCTTATTGTTGTGATGGATAAAGGAAAGATCGTGCAAATGGGACATCATGATGAAATCATGAAGCAGGAGGGGCTATACCCTCGATTAATTCGCTTGCAATCGCAGAGAGGAGTTCCGAGCCTTGATAATTCCTTTGATACAAGCGTTATATGATCCTCACACCCGGATACCTCGTGATTTGCCGTTTTATGAGCAAGCAATCAAGGAGATTGAACGCGGTGCGTTATCCTCGCAAATCTATTATTTATTAAAGCAATGTGACAGATGGGCGCAGGTGCCGCTTTTTTTCCAAGAGCGATTAACAGAGCAATATCATACAACTCTCTGCCTCAATCTATTTATTAAACATCAAACAGATCAGTTGCTCAGAGAACTAGAAAGTCTGGGCATCCCAGTGATCCCACTTAAGGGTGTATATTTTGCTGAAAAATATTTCGGTCATCTTGGGGCAAGAGCCACAACCGATATCGATGTGCTGCTCCACAAAGGTGACTTGAAGCAGGCAATTGCGTGTGTGAAACTTCTTGGCTACACCATCGAGCAGGAGGGAGTTTCTTCCCATTTCCATGCAAGCTTCTCCAAGCAATTGCCGCATAGCGAAATCCCTCTGACCGTTGAGCTTCATTGGGATTTGCTTATCGAAAAAACGTCTAATCTCACTATCAGCGAATTTTGGAAACAGGCCACACCAATGGCATCTTTCCAGTTTGTGAAGGAACTATCCGAGTACCATACGTTTTATATGATTTGTTTGCACGGGTGGAGTCATTATATGGATTCTCCCAAATATTTTATAGACATTATCCAAATGCTTCATCGCCATTCCGATCACATCCATTATTCTCATTTATTTCAAGATGCGGCTGTTCACCAAACATTAAGAAGAATGATTAGGACGCTAGTTCATGTCTATGCGCATTTCCCTCATCTATCAGACATCAAAGAACTCCCTATTCAGCACAAAAACAAGCTATACGGAAAGTACCAGACAACTAAACCTCGAAATTTCGAGCTATTTGCCAGTAAAATATATCATAAGTTTTTTAACTTTGATTCACTCACCCATACTTGGGCAGCTCTTATTCATTTCACGAATCGGTTAGGCAATCTGCCGCTTTCACATAAAATCAAAAAGATGTAGGAAGTTGTTGACAGTTTAGAAGTAAGGTGGTATTCTGAGGATGTTCTCGATAAAGAACAAAAGAACGAACGAATTCACAATGTCTTTTATGTAATGTTTAGCTAATGTTTTGGTTTAAATCGGTGAAGACGTTCTTTAACGAGAACGATAAAGAGAAAATTTCATGTATGATATAGCAGTACGGAGGAAATGCATGAGTGCTATTGCCGGAATCTATCACCTCAATCAAGAGACTGTCACGCAGCAGGGTCATCTCTTAATGCAAGGTCTGGAGAAATATCCAGCGAACGATATCCGAACGTGGACTAGCGGACACATGTTTCTTGGCTGCCATGCCCAGTGGATTACGCCTGAAGCGGTCCATGAACGCTTGCCCTACCACGACTCGGAGAGCGGGCTGGTCATTACAGCCGATGCGATTATTGATAACCGTGATGAATTGTTTCAGCTTTTGCAGGTGGAGCCCAGTCTACGAAACAGCATGTCGGATAGTGAATTGATTATGCGTTCTTACCAGAAATGGGAGCGGGATGCCCCGAACTACTTGGTCGGAGATTTCGCCTTCATGATCTGGGACGAAAGAAATCAAAGATTATTCGGAGCTAGAGACTTTTCCGGAAGCCGCACCTTGTATTATTTCCATGATCGAGACAGATTTGCTTTCTGCACGATTATTGAACCGCTCCTGTCCCTTCCTCATATGGAGAAGAAGATGAATGAACAGTGGCTGGCTGAATACCTGGCAATATCGGCGCCCGTTGATGGCGTTGACGGTTTCATCACGCCTTATCTGCATATTGAACAAGTACCTCCGTCCCATAGCTTGACGGCAACCAGAGACCAAATCTCATTGCAGAAGTACAGCACGATAACGGCAGAGCCGCTAAAGCTGAAGTCAAATGAGTATGTAGAAGCCTTTCAGGAAGTGTTTCAACGATCGGTAGATGCTCGGCTTCGCACTTATCGTGGAATAGGCGCGCATTTGAGCGGCGGATTAGACTCAGGTTCTGTCGTAAGCTTTGCGGCGAAGTCGCTTCGGAAAGATAATAAACGATTGCATACATTCAGTTATATTCCTACGAGTGATTTCAAGGATTACACAGCAAATCAATTAATGGCCGATGAGAGCCCCATGATCCAATTAACGGTTAAGCATGTTGGAGGCATAGCGGATCATTACTTGGACTTCCAAGGGAAAAATTCATATTCGGATATCGATAGCTTGCTTGAGACGATGGAGATGCCCTACAAGTTTTTTGAGAATTCCTTTTGGATGAAAGGAATGTTCGAGAAAGCGCAAGAAGAAGGCGTAGGCGTCCTTTTGAGCGGTACCCGAGGGAATTTGAGTATTTCTTGGGGCTCTGCTTATGATCATTATGCGAAGCTGATGAAGAAATTGAAGTGGGTACAGCTTGTCCGGGAACTGCATCAATATAGCCAAAATATTGGCGGCCAGCGGCTGCGCAGTCTTCCGACCGTAGCGAGAGTAGCCTTTCCCTTTCTCGATCGGATGATGGAGAAGGGCACTTCGCACAAATTTCCTGTTCTCATCAATCCGGAGTTTGCCAGTAAAAGCAAAGTGTTCGCCAAGCTTAAGGATTATGGGATTGATGGTTCAGGCTGGTTCGCAACCTCGAACATCTATGAGCAAAGACATCGGCATTTCCATGATGGATTTCACTGGAATGCCACGAACACGCTCACAACCAAGTTATCCTTGCAGCATGCCTTATGGCAGCGAGATCCTACGAATGATCTGCGTGTAATTCGGTTTTGCTTATCTGTACCGGAGGAGCAGTATGTGCAGAATGGATTAGATCGAGCGCTGATCAGAAGATCCACTGAAAAGCTGCTGCCCGATGCCATCCGATTGAACCAACGAATTAGAGGCGTCCAAGGAGCTGACTGGGTACATCGCATGACACCGCATTGGGGCTCATTCATCGCTGATCTGCAGCAATTAAGCAACGATCCCGATGCGCTTAGATATCTGGACGGGGCGCAGATCAAGGCAGCCCTAACGAAAGTTATGGCTGGGGCACGTCCAGAATTCGCGACGGATTCGGATTATAGAATCTTAATGCGAAGCTTGATTGTTTACCGCTACATGAAAAAATTCGCTTGAGAGGAGGTGAAGGATATGAAAAAAGAATGGAAAAAACCAGCGCTTGAGGTTCTTGAAGTAAGCATGACGATGGCTGACCCAAGAAATGGGAACCACCTTGACTATGCTTACCCATCAGGTACTCCTCGCGACCAATTAACGTATAGCTAATAATGAACTTCAATCTGCTTGGATTTCGGTACATAGGAAACCATGTGGGCAGCTGGTACTTTGAGGTTTATAGGTAAAGGTCCTTATACATCAAGCCGTATAAGGACCTTTACCATAATTATGGATGTGATGGAGTGAAACGCATGTTGAGCATTGAGCAGCATACCGGTTATCTGGCTTTTGGTTTAACGATCGCAAGTGAGTTGGATTTCCCTGAACTCAAGCAAACAAACAGCGCAGCGGCATCTTCAGACATTGCCATTAAATTAGAACTGGACGGCACGCATGGCTCGTTTGCTGAGGCATATGAAAAGCCCAATACGTATCTCGTCACAGATCATGCGGTAATGTTCTATGTGCCTAAAGTTGCCTTATTTGCTGTGCAGGACGGCAAGCTCATCTCTGTTGTCCCTGAAACAGATGCAGATGAGAATGAAATTCGATTGTATATTCTGGGGACATGCATGGGCGCAATCCTCATGCAGAGAAAGGTGCTTCCTCTACACGGCAGCGTTGTCGCCATTCAAGGCAAGGCTTATGCCATCGTTGGGGAGTCAGGTGCTGGGAAGTCCACGCTGGCCTCAGCATTCATGAAGCAAGGCTACCAGCTTCTTACAGATGATGTCATAGCGGTTTCGCTGTCCGAGGCGGGAGATGTCCCTTATGTGACCTCGTCGTATCCGCAGCAGAAGCTTTGGCAGGAAAGCTTGACAAGCTTCGGTATGGAAGCCAGCGAGTACCGCTCGATTTATGGCAGGGCAACCAAATACAATGTCCCCATGGCTGGGAACTATTATGCTGGCACCCTTCCGCTTGCCGGTGTTATTGAGCTTGTGAAATCGGATGGGCAAGAAGCTGAGATACGGCCGATCGAGAAGTTAGCCCGCTTGCAGACACTGTTCGAGCATACGTTTCGGAATTTTTTTATCCCCCAATTAGGCTTGACAGATTGGCACTTCCACACCTCGGTAAGCGTGGTGAAACAGATTGCTATGTATCGACTCTCCAGACCGATGACGGGGTTTACAGCGCCTCTGCTCGTAGCGACAATTCTGCAAGCTATCCATAAGGAGGAATAGACGATGTTGAAGAATCAAGCCATTTCGCTGCAGGTTTATTATGTGCAAGGCAAAGGCAACATTGTAAGTGATATGGGTGGCGAGAAAGTTATGCTCAGCATCCACAATGGGAAGTACTACAATTTAGGTGAAATTGGCGGGAGAATATGGGAATTATTAGCGCAGCCAGTGGAAATTTCGGAGATTGTAACGTCATTAATGTCCGAATACGAGGTTGAACAGAGTGAATGCGAGCTTGAGGTGATCTCCTTTATCGAAATGCTTTCCAAAGAAGGATTAATCGAATCCGGTGAAGATCATGGGCTTCTTTAGCAAAATCAAATTATTATTTTCGCTAGAGCTGAAAACCGTCCTTTTATATGTTGAGGTTTTAGCCTATTTGGGCTGGGCCCGTATTCAAATCTCGGTGCCGTTCTCTAAGGTTGCCCCAACGCTTGGGGTTAAGATGGAAGAAACGCCACAGGAGAAGCAGGATCGAAATAGAACCGAGCTGATTCGAATTCAAGATGCAATACAACTGATTAGTCAGCATACGCCATGGGAAAGTAAATGCTTAGTGAAGGCCATTGCTGCATCCAAAATGTTAGCCAAGCGGCGCATTGCCAGCACGCTGTATTTGGGAACCGCCAGGGACGAATCAGGTCAAATGATAGCTCATGCTTGGCTCCGCAGCGGTCCTTACTATATTACAGGAGCCGAAGGTATGGAGAAGTTTGCGGTAATTGGCAAATTCGCTAAATATGCAAGTGAATAGAGGATGAAGGAGATTAAGATGACTAACCTTTCCCATTCAGATTCAACGCTTTTCTCTAAAGAACTAAACGTGCTCCTCTCCATTATGAAAATGAAGATAGGGAATAACGACCTGTCTACCTATAGAGACTGTTTAAGTGAGATCAACTGGGGGGAATTCTTGCAGCTAGCCAGGCATCATCGGGTGTATCCCAATCTGTATGCCAAGCTTAAACAAGCAGGAGAGAACCACGTTCCCCCGCAGGTCTTAAGAGAGCTGCAGCAGGATTATCAAAATAACACCTTCACGATGCTGCACTTGAGCGCCGAGATGGCGAATATCGCGAAAGTGTTCTCCGACTCCGACATCCGGGCGATCATGCTCAAAGGTCCTGTTCTGGCAGTCGATCTCTATGGAGATATTTCTTTGCGTACCTCGGGTGATTTGGATGTGCTCATCCCGATTCAGAGCTTACAGCAAACAGAGGATCTGCTGTGCAGGCTTGGATATGTCAAGGACGATGAATACAAGACGATTCTCAATGATTGGAAATGGCGGCATCACCATGTTACGTATAACCACTTCCAAAAAGGAATTAAACTGGAAATTCATTGGCGTTTAAGTCCTGGTCCCGGCAAGGAGCCAACGTTCAATGAGCTCTGGGAGCGCAAAAGAATCAGCCCAATCGCCAGTCATCCTATCTATTATTTGGGGAGAGAGGATTTATTTCTATTTCTTGCTTCCCATGGAGCTCGCCATGGTTGGTCGCGATTGCGGTGGCTGGCCGATATCGATCAGCTGGCTAGACAGGAGCTGGATGGCAGCAAGCTTCAAGATCTGCTTAAGAAGCATCAGCAGCTGCATATTGGCGCCCAAGCGATTATTCTCGCTGTGCGAATTCTCCATACACCGTTAACACCAGAGCTTGAAACGTTAGCCTCCGTCAAGCGGGCAGATCGCCTGGCTGAAGCGGCTTACTTTTATATTCGGCAGAAAATAAATCTGCATACGTTTCCCGTGCCACCACATGTATCCAGCTATCACAAACGGCACTTATTCGCACTCATGGCGACGCGGCAAAAAATGCTGTTTGTCTTAAGCTTCCTTCACCCTTATCCAGAGGATGCCGAGACGTTGAGGTTGCCTGAGTCACTGCATGTTCTGTATTTCCTCTTGCGCCCGTTTCTATGGGCTTGGAGAAAAACGAGGAAGAATGTTGTTTCACAGGGAGAATTATAATGGAACATCTGTTGTATTTTACGAAGCAGCTGCACACCTATGCCGGCAAGATTATATATTTTAACCTAATCGGCATGACACTGATCAGTCTCCTCGACGGGCTAGCGATATTCTTATTGATTCCATTGCTCAGTATTAGCGGAATCTTGAGCAGCAGTACCGGCTTCAGTCTCCCGACAGCTTTATTAGGCGTCATCAATGGGCTTCCGAAGTCAGGGGCACTGCTTCTTATCATGGGTATTTACCTCGTATTGATCTCCGGTCAAAGCATCATTCAACGTAATTTCAATCTTCGGGATGTGCGCATTCATACCGGTTTTATTAATCATGTAAGGTTAGAGACCTATAGAGCAATCATGCAGGCTAATTGGGACTTTTTTATCAAAAGAAGGAAATCGGATCTTATTAATTCCCTGACGGATGAATTAGGGCGGGTGACCAGTGGAACCTTCATCTTCCTGCAATTCGCAGCATCCATTGTCTTCACGCTTATTCAGGTCGGCATAGCTTTCTGGCTGTCCCCGATGATGACCATATTTGTGATCATTTGCGGACTGGCTGTCTCTTATTTCTCCCGGGTATTCATCAAGAGGTCTAAGCTGCTGGGCCAAGAGACGTCCGAGCTTGGCAGAAGCTACATCGGCGGTATGACGGATCACTTGAATGGCATTAAGGATATCAAAAGCAATATGCTGGAACAATCGAGGATTCAATGGTTGATGACGTGGTGTCAGAAGTTCGCGCAGGAGCGTTTGGCACTGGCCCGAATAAGTGCCAATTCCCAGCTGTATTTTAAAATATCGTCCTCTCTTATTATAGCCTTCTTCATCTGCCTATCGGTCCTGCTTTTTCAAACTCAGGGGCAGCAGCTCGTCTTGGTTGTCCTCATTTTCTCAAGACTGTGGCCGAGATTTACTAGCATCCAGTCCAATTTGGAGCAAATTGCCGCAGCGATACCTGCCTTCAAAACACTCATGGAACTGCAAAATGAATGCAGAGAAGCCAGAGAGATCAGAGAAACGGGAGACTTCGCAGAGCCAGTCCAAATCATGGAGAGATTGGAATGCCGAGACGTATCTTTCTTTTATAACACCAATGAAGGGCGGTATGCTCTTCAGGATATAAACGTAAGTATTCCAGCGAAACAAATGACAGCTGTCATTGGTAAATCCGGTGCGGGCAAGAGTACATTGATTGACATCCTCATGGGGCTTCTGCAGCCGCAGCAAGGGCAAGTATGCATGGACGGAGTTCCGCTTACACCAGACAACTTGTTATCCCTTAGGAAATCGATCAGCTATGTGCCTCAGGACCCATTCTTATTTAACGGAAGCATCCGGGATAATTTGTTATTGATTGATGCGAATGCGACAGAGGAACAACTGTGGGAGGCACTTGAATTCGCGGCATCGGCAGATTTCGTCAGTAAACTTCCCCAAGGCTTGGATACGATGATTGGAGATCGTGGTGTTCGGCTGTCTGGCGGTGAACGGCAGCGTCTTGTCCTAGCGCGAGCGATTCTTCGCAAGCCGTCAATTCTTATTTTGGATGAGGCAACCAGTGCGTTAGATCGGGAGAATGAAGCCAAAATTCAAGAAGCCTTGGATCGGCTGCAAGGAAAACTGACGATGATCGTTATAGCGCACAGATTATCAACCATTCGCAAAGCAGAACAGGTTATTGTTATCGATGAGGGGAAAATCATTCAGATGGGAGACTATGACCAATTAGCTGGTGAACGAGGAGGAATGTTCTCAACGATGTTGGGAAATCCCATAAGCGGCGCTGTAAATGCTTAGCCAATGAAATCAATGCGTAAGTAAATCATTAAGCTGGTGTAAATGTTCTCTATTGAAGCATATACGCGTTGACAAGTTCTTTATAAAGAACTATTATTAGAGGTAATAAATGTTCTTTATTAAGAATGGCGAACCTTTAGTCGTGAGTCATCGGAAGAAGGAGATTCGGTTATGACAATTCCCAAGATTATTCACTATTGCTGGTTCGGCAAGCAGGACAAACCTGACATCGTCAATCGCTGCATAGCGAGCTGGCACAGTCATTTATCCGATTACCGTTTCATGGAGTGGAATGAAAGCAATTTTGATCTAAGCAGCAATCAATATGTGAAAGAAGCTTATGAAGCAGGTAAATTCGCTTTTGTCAGCGATTACGCCAGAGTTCACGCTTTATATCACGTTGGCGGCATTTATTTAGATACGGATGTAGAGGTCTATAAGTCATTTGATGATCTATTGCACCATGAATCCTTCTGGGGATTCGAGCAGGAGAATTTTATTGCGACGAGTACGATTGGGGCAGCCAAAGGGAATAAGCTGATTCAAGTATTTATGGACTCTTATCAGGACAAAAGCTTCCTGCGCGCGGACGGGACCTTCGATTCCTTAACGAATGTAGCGATGATTACGAAAATACTAGGCGATATGGGGATTGCCCCCAATGGTCAATGGCAAGAAATACCCGGCATGGGCACCTTCTATCCGCAAATCTATTTCTCCCCCTATGATTACATCAACTGTAGAACCTTCACCACAGAACAAACCTACGCCATGCACCATTTCTATAAAAGCTGGCTCCCGCCGAAGGCAAGATGGAAGGGGCAGATGAAGTTGACGCTGGCCAAAGTCATAGGTGGTCATAACATTGCAAGACTACGAAGGCTGCTTAGTTCAAATAAGTCCATTGGGAGAACAGAATGATACCTATTTTGCGAAAAATAATGAAGACACTTATTGCGGAAAGCCGCGGCAGAGGACTGTATTACACCATAGTTATGAATCTGTCACATGCCATAGGCATTCTCAGAGCCTACCTCAATAAGCTTCTTTATTTTAAAAATATTAAATCGTCGATCTTCTCTCTCCAAGCTAACAGCAGAATTGAAGCCTTCAGCAAGCACGCCAGGATTGATATCGGCAAGTTTGTGTTTATTAGGAAAAATGCAAGTATCCGAGTCGATCATCATGGTGAACTGCATATCGCCGACAAAGTGTTTATCAATGATAACTGCAACATCAACTGTGTATACCGAATCTCTATCGGCAAGAACACGAAAATAGCCCCTAATGTCAGTATTAATGACCATGATCATAATTTTAAGCATTTTACAGATGAACATCTCATTATGGGAGAAGTCATCATAGGTGAGAATGTGTGGGTTGGCTCCAACGTTGTGATACTAAGGGACACCGTCATCGGTGATAACGCCGTCATCGCAGCGGGAAGTGTTGTGAAGGGGAATGTGCCTGCGAACACGCTGTTCTTAAATAAAAGGGAAAAGAGCTATATTCAATATGCATAAAATACTAATCACTGTCTATGACATGGAAATTGGCGGAATTGAAAGAAGCTTAATCAACATGCTGGAGAGCTTTGATTACGATAAGTATGAGGTGGATGTATTCATTTGCAACCATTCGGGTGATTTTTTGAGTTTAATCCCGGATCGTGTCAATCTTTTGCCTGAGATTCCAGCATACACCGTATTTCGAAAATCCATGCTGGATTGTTTGAAAGAGGGACATCTCTCCGCTCTCTTCATCCGGGTGCTAAGCAAAGGCTTGGCTGGGATAAAGGCGAAGCTTAGGAAACTCAAAGAGGGCTCAGGCTATATTCAAATGCAGCTTGTGCTGAAATATACAACGTACCTGCTACCTCGTTTTGAAAAAAAATATGATCTCGCCATTAGCTATGCTTGGCCGCATGATATTGTCGCGAATAAAGTTAGCGCAGTGAAGAAGATCGCCTGGATCCATACGGATTACAGTGAATTAGAAATAGACAATCAGATAGACTTGTCAGTCTGGCGTAAGTTCGATGCGATAGCCTCGATCTCTGAGGCATGTACAGAGGCATTTATCCACAGCTACCCTTCGCTGCAAGAGAAGATTGTATTAATAGAGAATATTACTTCTCCTTCTTTTATTCAGCATATGGCCGAGGATCCTTTTCACTTGAACGAAAGCTTCTCAGGGACCTTTAATCTTGTATCCGTTGGCAGGCTGTCTTATGTGAAGGGATTCGATATGGCTGTTAAAGCACTGAGGCTGCTGCATGATCAAGGTCTTACTCATATTAAATGGTTCATCGTCGGATATGGCGGCTATGAGGAGCAGCTGAAACAGTTAATTGCAGAAAACAGGCTGGAGGAGAGCTTTATCCTTGTTGGCAAAAAGATGAATCCTTATCCCTATATCAGATTTTGTGATTTATATGTGCAGCCCTCCAGATATGAAGGCAAAGCGGTCACCGTGACGGAAGCCAAAATCTTAGGCAAGCCCATTCTTATAACCAAGTATCCAACAGCGAGCAGTCAGATTGAGGATGGCGTCGATGGCATTATTTGCGGGTTAAGTGTGGAAGGGATCGCTGAAGGGATTAAGCTGTTGTATGGAAGAAACGAATTAAGGAATGATTTGATTGCTCATATCAAGTCCCAAGATTACAGCAATACCTTTGAATTAAATAAGCTGTATGGAGTGATCTAGTCATGAATCCAAAGGTAAGTGTCGTCATTCCTTTATACAATGCTGAGAAATTCTTGGTGCCATGCGTGGAATCTCTTGTTGCCCAGACGTTGCGAGAATGTGAGTTCATCTTCATTAACGATGGCTCGTCGGATGGCAGTCAGCAAATAATTGAGCGCTTCTGCAAGCAAGACTCAAGGATCAGGCTGATTAATCAGAACAATCAAGGTGTAAGCATGGCCCGCAACAAGGGGCTGGAGGCAGCGGCGGGCGAGTACGTAGGTTTTGTAGATGCGGATGATTACATAGATGCTGATATGTATGAAACTTTCTATCATGCGGCGAAGCAAGAAGATTATGACGTTGTTATAACTAATTTTGAGAGTGAATTGGAAGGACTTAAAGTGGTTACAAGTTATCCATTCCCAGTGGATACAAGATTGACAAGAGAATACATAGAACGCGAGATTTTAACTTACTTTTTAAAATCAGATCAATTGAACGCGGTGTGGAACAAGCTGTACAAACGTAAATTGATTATAGACAATGATGTGAAATTTCCAGAGAAAATGGCATTAGGTGAAGATGGCATGTTTAATATGAAATTTTTCGTACATGCGCAGACGGTCACTTATAAGAATTATAGAGGCTATCACTATAGAGAAGTTGAGGGAAGCGCAACTCGAAACATATTGGAGAAGGATTACTTCAGAAAGGCACTGGAGGTATATGTAAGGGACATATCAGATATAACTTTCAATTACATAGATCCAGTTAAGACCAAGGAATTGAGAGCAATTAAGTTCATTCGAAGTGTGATGGCTAATATTTATGTGTATCTGAATCCAACGAACAAACTTAGTTTTAGTAAAAGGCTGAAATACGTCACGCAGATGATTACAAATCCTTATGTTAAGGAGGCTTTACCTCTCTTTTACCATCATGAATATCGATATTTGGGGAGAAATGAGAAGGTTATGGCCAATCTGATTCGCAGAAAGTCAACGCTAGGGCTATACCTTTGCACCATGTACAGTAGATTTAGAAGTAAATCATTTTGAAGGAGAAAAGTCGAATGAAAATAATGATGTTTGCTCATAATGGCAGTCTAAATCGAGGATGCGAGGCCATCGTACGATCCTCAACGAATATCATAAAAGAGAAAATCCATGGATCGCAAGTGTATCTTGCTTCAGGAAAACCGGAAACAGACCGTTTAATCTCCAAATTAGATGGAATTTATGATGGGTCGTCCCGTCGCCTGAAGAGGTACTCCTATGAATGGCTGTACTCCTCGGTGCAAGTGAAGTTATTTCAAGATGAATCGTATGCGCTTGGTAAAATTCATCAAAATATTGTCAAACACATTCCGAATATGGACATTTGTCTTTCCATTGGCGGGGATAATTACTGCTATGGGGAACAACCAGGATGGTATGAGATTAACAAGAGAGTGAAAGCACAGGGGAAGAAACTCGTTTTATGGGGCTGCTCGATAGGTCAGGAAGATATGTCAGAGAGAAAATTAGCAGATTTAAAGTTATTTGATCTTATACTTGCCCGAGAAACATTAACGTATCAAATGTTGAAAGACAAGGGTTTGGATAATGTGAAATTGTGTGCAGATCCCGCATTTACGATGGAAAAAGAAGAATTGGATCTGCCGGATGGATGGCAGGCGGGCAACACCGTAGGACTTAACTTCAGTCCTCTTGTTTTGGAGAGAAATGCCAAATCCCAAGTCGCAGTAAAAGAATTGATCGTTCATATTTTAGATAAAACCGATATGACGATTGCGCTAACACCACATGTTATCCAGACAGGAAACGATGATTATGAAGTTCTTCAGAAGTACTACGAGGAATTTCAACATACGGGTAGGGTGATTCTATTGCCCAATGATTTAAATGCTATCCAGTACAAAGGGTATATTGCAAGAATGAGATTTTTCATTGGTGCCAGAACGCATGCAACGATAGCGGCTTACTCCAACTATGTTCCAACAATGGTACTTGGTTACAGTGTAAAGTCGAAAGGGATTGCTAAAGACATATTTGGGGAAGAGAAATTGGTGTTGGGTATTGAAGAAATATCGGATGGATTAAAGCTGAAAAGTAAATTTGATGAAATGTTGCAAGAAGAAGATGAAATAAAAGCGACACTACGCCAAACGATTCCGCGCATCAAAGAAATGTCTTATAAAGCTGTTGAGTACTTAAATCAACTAGTTTAGTAAATGAGGTATAAAATGAAAAAAAAATTGCTTTTTATTATGCCCAGTTTAACATCGGGTGGTGGAGAGAGAAGTTTAGTCACGTTATTAAACAAAATTGATTTTGATTTGTATAGTGTAGATTTGTTCCTATTGATGCATGAAGGACTATTTGTAGAGTTCGTCCCAAAAGAAGTACGGATCATTCCATTGCCGGATACTTATCATATGTTTAGCTTGCCGCTGCTTCAATCGCTATGGAAATTAGTAAGCAAAGGCAATGGGAAGCTAGCCTACAACAGATTGATGTTTACCTTCAGGAATAGAAACTTGAAAAATGTCGCTTTAAGAGAACAATATAATTGGAAGTACATCTCCAAATCGCTGGAGAATATCAAAGGGAATTATGATGTCGCAATTGGTTTTTTGGAAAAAACGGCCACTTATATCTGTGTGGATAAGGTGGACTCAGCTGCCAGGAAAATAGGTTGGGTGCATATTGACTATGATCAATTGGGCATGGATCCTGTGTTTGATCAAGCCTATTTTGATAAATTAGATCAAATTGTTACCGTTTCCCAGGAATGTGCGACTGTGCTTGAGAGTAGATTTCCTGAACAAAAGGAGAAAGTAAACGTTATCTATAATATTGTTTCCCCCACCTTCATTAACTCAATGGCGGATCAACATCATGAAGAACTGTTCGAAAAAGAAGAAAATCAAATTGTCATCCTATCGATAGGACGATTGCATTATCAAAAGAATTTTGTCATAGCCATTGAGTCTTGTAAAAAGCTAATTGACCGCGGCTACAATATTTCGTGGAACATTATTGGCGATGGTGATGAACGAGAACGGCTGCTAGCGTTAATCAAGGAATACAACTTAGAGAACCATTTTAAACTATTAGGCCTTAAATCGAATCCATATCCCTACATCAAGCAAGCCGATATTTATTCGCAAACCTCAAGGTTTGAAGGGAAATCCATTGCTATTGATGAAGCCAAAATCTTAAATAAACCCATTATTGTAACGAATTTCAGTACCGCTAAAGATCAAATTACCCATGGGATTGATGGCATGATTGTGGAAATGAATTCAGATGCGATTGCCGATGAGATTGAGAAAATGATTATTAATGCAGAGCTGAGAACGAAGTTAACAACTAATTTGGCAAGCTTACAACTGGGTACTGAAGATGAAATAAACAAGTTCTATGAACTTATAAATAGGTGAGACGATGAAAAAAAAGGTATTGTTCATAATGAATAACTTAACCTGTGGCGGCGCTGAGAAAGCACTTATCTCACTGCTGGAAACAATGGACTATTCGCACTACGATGTGGATTTATTTTTACTCAAGCATGAGGGAATGTTTTTTTGCAAAATCCCTAGTGCTGTCAATGTGTTGGAAGAGCCAAGTGACTATCGGTATTTCGATATGTCGATGAAAAAGGCGTTCCAGGATTGCCTAGGTAAAGGAAAATTTAAAATAGCCCTAAATAGATTGCTTGCCGGTTTTATTTATAAGAATGAAAAAAATTCGGCAAGATCTGAGCAAAGGGCATGGAAATACATATCCAAATCATTGCCCAACCTACATACAAGATATGATATAGCCGTCGGATATCTCGAGAAGAATCCGATTTATTTTTGCATAGATAAAGTGAATGCTGGTAAGAAATTAGGATTTATTCATAGTGACTATAATAAGATGGGCATGGATGCTTATATAGATCAAAGCTATTTTGGTAAACTGGACCATTTAGTCACAGTGTCGGAAGAGTGCCGGGAAATCTTAAAGAAGAACTTTCCGATGCACACCGAAAAGATTGAGGTTATGTATAATATTGTATCTCCAGCAACTATACATAATTTAGCATTGGAGCAAGTGAATTGGCCGGGGAATGAGCTCAAGCTTGTTTCTGTAGGCAGATTAAATCATCATAAAGGCTTTGAACTTGCTATCGATGCATGCAAAGAACTTGTTCAAGCCGGATATCAGGTGAAGTGGTACATCATAGGTGAAGGCGAAGAAAGAAAAAATTTAGAAAAGTTAATAGCAGAAAATGAATTGAAGGATACGTTTAAACTGATTGGTCTAAAGGAAAATCCATATCCGTATATCAAAGCCGCTGATATTTACATTCAATCTTCCCGTTTTGAAGGGAAATCCATAGCTGTAGATGAAGCCAAAATTCTTCAAAAGCCTATCGTTGTAACGAACTTTAATACGGCAAAAGATCAGATAAACGATCATGAGAATGGCCTAATCGTAGATATGAACTCGAAATCCTTGTTTGAAGGCATAGCAGCATTGATTGATAATCCTGCATTAAGAAAACAATTTTCAATGCAGCTATCCAACGAGCAATTAGGAACAGAATCAGAAATCCATAAGCTTTATGAAATGTTTAAGTAACGCAAAGGGGACTGCTCAAGTGATTATTCAATTGGTAGGTATAGTGCTGATAAGCATCATTGCGATTACAATCATCATTGACATCGTTCCGTTATTCAGGGACTGGCTGAGTCGCATTCATATTGGACGATATGAAGATAAACAAATTTGGAATAAATCCATCACCAAAGTTGGGCTTAAGTGGCTGCATACGACTCCGAAGATTAAAGTGACCGATCACACCCGATTAGTCGTCATTGATATGTTGAAAGGAAATTACACGAAGACTGCCATTCAGCATTGGCAGGAAGCGGCATTGTTATTGGGGATGTCTGAATATTTAGTTAACAATGATGATAAAGAAGCAAAAAAAGCGCTTATGAGGTTTCTGAATTTGAAATTTGACAGTAAGGGCCAGTGGCTGGAAACACCTAAACATGTGGATACAGCCATTTTGGCGTATGCCGTCATGAAGTTGGGGTTTATTGAAACAGACCGCTACAAATTGGCGCTTGATGCGACATGGGACATGATCAAAGATCATATTGGTCATGATGGTACAGTTCAATACCGTACCTTTATGAAGGGCTATCGGTATGTGGATACGATTGGTTTTGTTTGTCCGTTCCTGGTTGCATACGGCATTCGTTATAAGAAAGATGAATGTGTAGATTTGGCATTGAAACAGATTAAAGCCTATGAAGAGCGCGGGATGCTGGAGGGGCATCATATCCCAAGTCATGCCTATGAAGTAGATGATAAGCTGCCACTAGGCTTATTTGGTTGGGGTAGAGGGCTTGGCTGGTATGCCATAGGTCTCATAGACGCTTGGAATGAACTGCCCAGTGATCATACGTATAAAGCCATTTTAGAGGAAAGTGTGAAAAGATTTGCCAAAGCGGCAATCGTCTTTCAACAGGCGAATGGCAACTGGAACTGGACCGTAACCAGAGGTGAATGCCGGCCAGATTCATCTACTACGGCTACATTGGGCTGGTTTATGTTGAATGCATCCAAAATCGAAGAAATTGCGGACATGTGTTTAGACAGCGCCAATCAAGCATCCAATTATTTGATGAAGGTAACGAGACGGAATGGGGCTGTAGATTTCTCGCAAGGAGATACGAAAGACATTGGGGTGTACTCCATGTTATTCAATATCCTGCCTTTCACGCAAGGCTTTTGTATCCGAATGATGAACTTTAATCATGGTTTTAAGGTCGTGAAGAGATGATCATACGCAGAATGATGACCTTTGTGAAGGTTAGAATTAGAAAGTATTTCTTAGAAGAGATTTGGCTGGAGGATTATGTGAAAATGGGGATGAAGATTGGGGAGAATTGTTCCATTCAACCCGGGGTTGTATTCGACTATACGCATTGCTGGTTAATCAAAATAGGAAATAATGTGACGATCGCGCCGCAAGCTTACCTACTAGCACATGACGCCAGCACCAAAAACTTAATTAATATGACGAAGATTGGAGCCATTACGATTGAAGATGGTGTTTTCATTGGCGCAAGGGCGTTAATCATGCCTGGTGTTACCATAGGTAGCAATTCAATCATTGGTGCCGGAAGTGTTGTAACGAAATCAATACCTGCAGGCAGCATTGCTGTTGGCAATCCAGCTAAAGTTGTATCTTCCGTAGAAGCGTATCTCGAAAAAAGCAGAAGTCTTCTAAAAATGAGTAAAAACTACGATGTTACCTATACACATATGGGCAATATCACTGCACTTAACAAAAATAAAATGTACGAAGAATTATTAGATGAAATAGGGTTCGTCGTATGAGAACCAAAAATTCGCTGATCAACATAGGTGTAGGACTTGGCAATCAATTGATTATTACGTTCTTAAGCTTTTTTTCAAGAACAGTGTTCATTCACACGCTAGGCTTGGATTATTTAGGCGTTAATGGTCTGTTCACGAATATATTAGCGATGCTCTCGTTAGCGGAGGCCGGTATCGGGTCAAGTATTATTTATAATCTGTATAAACCAGTGGCTGATCAGGATAAAGATAAGATCTTGATGCTGATGAAATTGTATAAGAAAGCGTATTTAGCGATTGCAGTTGTCGTTCTTGTGTTGGGCCTAGCTGTCCTGCCGTTTCTTAATTTTTTTGTCAAAGAATCGAGTGTCTCACATATCCATCTGATTTATCTTGTCTTCCTGATCAATACGGTTACTCCTTATTTATTTCAGTACAAGAGTTCTTTTCTTAATGTGAATCAGAAAGGATACATCATAACGGGGCTGTTCTCGGTCTCATCGATCCTTTCGACTTGTCTGAAGATCGCAATTCTTTATACGACGCAGAACTATTTGGTATATTTAATTATTGACAGTGTCATTACGATTACGAACAACATCATTTTATCGATGATTGTTGATAAGCTATATCCTTTTCTCAAGGAGAAGATCGCAGGCAAAATTGACAGTCTGACCAAAAGTAATCTAATCAAAAATATTAAAGCCATAATCCTGCAAAACGTAGGCTCCTACTTAATTTTTGGAACGGATAATCTGATTATTTCTTATTATGTAAGCGTTGCTGCTGTTGGCTTATACTCCAACTATTTTATGTTAATCGACATTTGCAGGACGTTTATTAATCAGATTTTCAATAATATTTATCATAGCGTAGGCAACTTAGTGGCGAAGGAGACCAAAGAAAGAATATACAGTGTATATAAAGTGACCATGCTGCTTAATTTCTGGTTGTATTCCTTGTTTGCAATTGTTTTATTCATAACGATCGAGCCGTTTATCACGCTTTGGATTGGTTCGCAATTTCTAATGGATAAGCTGGTGTTGATTGTTCTGGTCATTACCTTCTACGAAAGAGGCATGAGAAACTCCATAACAACCGTTAAGACAACGGCGGGAATCTTCCATGAAGACAGATATGTGCCCCTGTGCCAAGCAGCCGTCAATCTCGTTTTTTCTATTATTTTAGTAAAATCGATCGGAATTGCGGGTGTATTCATTGGTACCTTGATTAGTGCCATGTTAGTGCCGTTTTGGACTACGCCGTATTTTGTGTATAAAAAAGTATTTCAATTGTCCGTTCTACGGTACTTTGTCCGTTACTTCTACTATGCAGCGATAGGCGTGGGGACTTGCCTGCTTACTGAATTCTTCGCTCATCTCATTGACGTCCATTCCATCCTTACCTTTGGAGCAAAAGCGCTGCTTTGTCTACTTGTACCGAATTTAGTTTATATCCTTATTTTCCATAGAAGCGATGAATTTAAATATTTGGCGAGAATTGCTATAGGCATATTGATGAAGGTACAGAGGAAAGTGATGCCAGCAGCAGCCCTGAATCAACGGGAATTGTGAAAGGAGCGTCTTCAATGAAAGAGTCTTTTCAATTTAATCCGGATACGATTGCTTATCTTCTGAATAAGCGTGCAAAGACATGTCCAAGTGATATTGCCTATTGTTTTCCAGAGCTGCATCAGTATTATGCATGGGGCACGATATGGGAGGAAGTTCAACTTCTGGCGCGGGGTTTCCTTCATCTAGGTATTAAGAAGGGCGATTCAATCGCTCTGCTCATGACGGGAAGAATGGAGCTGATTCTTTCGATGTTCGCTACAGCTTGCGTTGGAGCTGTCATCGTTCCTCTTAATTCCTACTCGAAGAAGGATGAAATCCGTGCCTATCTGCAAAGCGCAAGTCCTAAAGCTATGATTATTGGAAAAGAAGGGCATCATCTGCACTATCCATCCCTGCTTATGGACATCATCACAGATTGTCGCCAAAGTGAGCTGGCATCCCCGTGGCTTCCTGCGCATATTTTTGTTGTGGATGCTGACGATGATCAACCCGCACCGTTACGTTCATTTACGCAGTTAGTGAAACTGGCTTCCTTTACCGAAGAGGAAGAGCTGCGCGCGGCATGTTCGCTGACGAATGTCAAGGATCCGCTCATCCTGCTGCACACCTCAGGCACTCTTGGCTCTCCCAAAGGGGTGCTTCGCACAACAGCTTCCTTCTTAGTAGCTACCCCTGTCGGCAAGAAATCAGGGAAGTTGACGGGGATGCTGCAGAAGATGACGGATGTAATCGCCCGGCATTTCTCCGTCATCAATTTGCTGCCGCTTTATCACCTTGGCGGGTTTGGAACGATATTTACGAATCTGAAGGTATGCAATATCCGCATTGTCATGCTTAGCTATTTCCATCCTATACAGGCGATGAAGATCACAGAGAAGGAAGCTTGCCGGATTATGATTGGCACGCCATATATGGTTCAACGGATTCTGTCTGCTGCACAAGGGAATTTCTCCTCGTTGTCGACGCTTATCGGCATTTCTTTTACTTCAGCTGCAGTCAGCAGTTCACTGCTCCGCAGAGTCAGCGAAGAGCTTCGCCTGCTCTTTTTTATGGTCACTTATGGTTCTTCTGAAGCAGGCTCAATTGCCAATGGAACTTGCTTCATTGGCGGACAAAGAAATCTGCTGTTGTCTCTTTTATTCAAGCTGCTTACCCGCTCCCATTTATTAAGCGGAGCTGTCGATTTTGAACAATTTGAGCAAAACAAGCATAGTCTGGCCGGCAAAATCGATCGAGGCGTAGAGGTGAAAATCATCCACCTTGAAACAGGGGAGGAGCTGCCCAGCCCTCAGCAAGGTGAAATTGCGGTACGAAGCCATCGAGTCCTGAGCAATGCCAAGAACCAGCAGGGATGGCCGCATTTTACCCCAGACGGATGGTACAAAACAGGTGATCTAGGTTATTTGGATGAGAATAAGCTATTGACGATTTCCGGCAGACTGCATCGCCTCATATCCCGAGGCGGAGAGAAAATATCACCACTCGAGATTGAGGATTCCTTGTTGGCGAACCCGGAGGTAGAAGAGGCCTTCGTGCTAGGGATTCCTGACGAATTATATGGCGAACAGGTCTGTGCTTGTATTGTCGCAAGGAAGGGATCGAATGTGAATGCGCAATCCATTAGAAACAGCTTGGCACTGCAGGTCTCTGCCTTTAAAATTCCAGAACACATCGTATTCTTATCTGAACTGCCGTTATCTTCAACAGGCAAAATATCTGTCGTAGACATTAAATTGCTTGTCATGAAAGGAATGGGAGAGGAAAGAGTGTATGCGTAGGTATTATCCGGGCATTACCATATTCAAGCTGGTTGGCTGTTTGCTTGTCCTGTTCTCCCACCTCATGTTCAATCGTTATATGGGCACGATCGCCAATCCTCAACTTCGATTTCTTGCACTGCCATTAGGTGCGATTGTTCCTTGTTTCTATGCTGTTGCAGGCTTCCTAGCGTATAAAGGATGGACGAATGCAAGTGACTCTCGCACGTATATGAGAAGGAACATCTTGAGAATTTTGTATATGTACATTCCGTTTTGTTTACTGTTTATGGGGCAGTATATTATCCCTGAATTGATTCACGGCGGGCTTAATATGGGTAACCTTATCCTACAAGCCAAGATCCTGAGCGCGGCCGTTGTTCTGAATGGTCCATCAGTTCAGTTATGGTTCATACCACCGCTTTTATTCAGTATGTTTGTCTGTTATTGGCTGATCAAGCGGAGCGGGATGCGCGCTGCATTGATTCTTGGGATCCTTGGTTTTCTTCTAAGTCTGCTCTTAACCGGTAGTCTTCGGGCTGTCCTCGGAACGAGTCTTAATGAGCTTCTATCTGGAATTCCCATGCTAGACTATTTCAAATTGTTCATCTATCGATATTTGGGCCTTGGGTTCCCATTTGTGTTAACCGGCATTGTCATAGCCAAATACGAAGAGAAGTTTTTTCGTGCTCGCGTATGGCCGATGATTATGATGGCGGCGATCATTTCAACGCTGGAGCTCATCTACTTGTTGCAGTTCACAGCGTGGAGTGCTGAGTACAAGATAACCATCGGCATTATTCCGAATACGGTTCTGCTTTTTTACTGGATTCTTCATGTCAAAAGTCAGGCGATTCAAAAGTATCATAAATTTATTAACTTATTTAGTGTCGTGACGTTCTGCGGGCATATTCTTTTGATGCAACTGAACCTCTTCTTGCTGAACTGGGACGTGGCAGTGTTGAGTGGTCAGCAGAATGTTGTTTATGTGATGCTAACCTTTATGGAATGCCTCCTTGTTAGTCTGCTTCTGTATAAGTGGAGCAGCGCTTTTGCGCTGAATCCCCTTTATATGTACGGGAAACGCAAAGAAGGTCATTCCGACCAAAGCATCTAGAGGCAACAGGGAATTTGTCGTCTTCCGGTTGCTAGTCATCGTTTGAAATGGTCTCTTTATGGAGAACCTCTAAGAAGTGAAAGGATTGATATTCTAACATGTATAGGTTTGTTTTTATTTTGTGCTCCGTCTGCCTTTGCTTGCTTCCAGTATGGCCCCATGCTTCGTATGCCGAGACGGCTGCACCTGCTTCTGTTTCTAGTCAAGAACGTATCTATGAGCTCGATTTAGCCAAATGGCATATTTACAATGATAATTCGCATGCTGCTGAAACGACGGATGGCTTTAATGATGCACTGAAATGGGCGCATGATCAGGGGTTCAACGTCTTTAAGGTTCCCGCGGGAACGTATTTGATTGCCAAGGGAACGGATGGGACTTGGGATGCACGCGGACGAATCAACATGGTTAGTGATATGAAATTTTGGCTTGATGAGAAAGCGGTCATTCAAAAGGAACAAAACGGATTTCAAGGCTACACGACATTGCTTGTCGGTGTAGGCGTTAAGAACGTAACCATTGCTGGTGGAACGTATCGCGGCGATCGAGATACACATGATTATTCCAAAGGAGGCACCCATGAAGGCGGGTATGGGATTGCTACCAAAGGTGCGATTAATGTTACGATTGATGGCGTAAAGACCCAGAACTTTACGGGTGACGGGCTTTATATAGCCGGCGGCAGCGGGTATATGCAGGATTTGTATGAAAATGGCTTCGAATCAGGCGGCCTGGATGATCAAGGCAATCTGACGAAGGATTCATCGAAAATAAGAACCAAAGCAAGCTGGAAATTAACAGACCCATCCTTCGATTTGACGCACAGCCTCATCATTGACAACGGTCATCAGCTGCCGGATGTCTATGATATTTATTTTTACAAAGCGAACGGCACTTTTCTCGCCAAAGTAAAGCAACAACCGCAAGGGAAGTATGTGTCTATTCCAGCAGGAAGCGATTCTATGAGGCTTGCGTTTAGCGGAACTATCCAAAAAGGCACCTATGTGGAAATATGGAACAGGGTGCAGTCTACCAATATTACGATCCGGAATGCCGATTCTTCGTTTAATCGTAGACAAGGATTGAGTATTAGCGGAGGTAAAAATGTTACCGTGCAAAATAGTGCTTTTCATGATATAGGTGGCAAAGGCGGTACAGCGCCAATGGCGGGAATCGACGTTGAAGGCGGCGCCGGCGATAACGGATTTATTAATGAAAACATTACCATAAAAAATAATAAGTTTTACAAGAACAGCAGATATGATGTTATCTTCTACGACGGCCACGACGGCCTATTAGAGAATAACCATTTGGCTTCTACTGGAGCAATTGGGCTTGCTGTCTCTGATCCTTTCACAGGGGCAACAATTAAAGACAATAATTTTGAAGGGACAAGTATTTATGCCAGTCATGATGTGACCTTCATAGGCAATGCCATCAGTGACTCGCTGACTCATTTCGATGGACCTAATATTAACATCAAGGGGATGACAGCAACCAATACGAATTTCGCGATTAGCAGCTCCAAGCCTTTTGGTGTAACGGCTTCGGATATTACAATCAATCTGACGAAAAAAACCGCTGAAGCAGGTTTATCCATCTGGCTAAATCCTGTCCATCTAACGAATGTCACGATTACTGGAGCACCTGCTTTGCGAGCGGTCTCTGGCGGGAATGTGGAGGGCAATATTTTTGATAACCTGACCGTTACTGGCTACAATTCAACTTATGGCTTAGATTTACCGCCGGGGACTTATAATAACTGTGTGTTTAATGGTCCAAGCGATGGAGGCAAAGCAGTTCCGAGTGTTGGGAAACCCGGTAAATATGTATTTAATAATTGCTCATTTACAGGCTATGGCGGATTAGCTGCTGGCAATGAGAATTTGGATCTGACCATCACCAACTCTAAATTCAATCTATCTGGCAATACTTCGGCCATTTCGGTAACTGCTGCGAAAAAGGTGCATATCGAAAATAATCAAATTACCGCAAGTGGGATTACTACAGCTTCCACTGAAATTATCAAGCTGAATGATTTCTGGAAAAAAGCGCAGCCCAATCTCATTTTATCCGCGACGATCAAAGGGAACACGATTACTTCCAACATGGAAGCTGTTGGGATTTCAACGATGTATGTGGGAACAGGGGCGCCTGCTTTCCAGGTATGGAATAACATTTTGAATAAGGCCATTTTAAAGTTAAAAGCAAACGACATCCACAGCAACAATTAATTGCTCGGAAAAACAGCAAAGGAAGGTGAGCGGCGAGGCCGCTTATCCTTCCTTTTTGCTATCCAGTTACAGGGTAAGGTTATCCAGCATTCTGGTATTTGCATTAATATCTGTCGTGACATTATTGAAGATACACTTCGCTATGGTCACGGATTTATCACGAGTAAGCCAGTGCAAATTGATTTTGGTGTTCTCGAGGTAGCTATTGGTAACAACCGCTATGGTGGTACTGTCAGTTTTGCCTATGCTTGAGTTGATCAGCGTACTGCGATTATTCGTAACGTTCCCGTTGTAGTTGATACCAACATTTTGAAATAAACAATTATCAGCGATGACTTTTCTTGTATAACGTGCATCATTGGAGCCTAGAGCGATATCGCCTCCAAGTATGCCTGTTTTTGCGCGTAGGAACGAGCTGTTGCTTAAATTGCAGGCTTCGAAATTGGCCCCGCCTTCAATCAGTGTAATCCCGTCGATGGTAATCGGTCTGCCTGCATAGTTGGCTGGCGTTCGAATATCCATTTCAAAGTTTTTGACCGTGATATTCCGGAGAATGCCGCCTGTGAGAAGCAGCTGGAAATTCGGTGATAACGAATTATCAGCCCGCCAGTCTCGTTCAACCGTAATATCAGAGATATAACATCGGCCATAATTATAACGGCTTAGATTGAATCCATTCGTGCCGATATCCGTGATGGTGATGGGCTTTCCGCTTAAAGTTTCAGAGACCTGAAAGCTGTTTGCAGTAATATTTACCGTATAATAAAGCTTATCGACACTCGCACCCGCAGGAACCTTGCCAATCCATTGCTCAAAGATAACCTTTGCGCCATTTCCTAAGCCGTGCGGCGTGCTGAAGGTGAAGGTACCAGTTGCAAGATCAACAGTAGGAGTACCAAAGTAACCATAGGTACTTGAGCCGTAGAAGAGTCCATTTACAACCTTGCTGTTCGTAATGACAGCTCCCGCGATGTCGGCAATTTTGATATTCCCATTCGTGCAGAGTGCCCCATCAACGAAATTGTCCCCTTTAACGGTAAGCTCACAACTAATCATTGTGTTGTTTAGATATTTCACATACATATTGTTCAAATAGGAGCTTATTCCGCCGACATTATAGCCTTCAAATGTATTGTTGTCCAAGGTCACATAGATACCATCGGCATTCACGAAGTGCCCGCGGTTATTGTTCAACAAATAATTGTCTCTAATATATATTCTTGTATTGAGCTCAAAGCCTGCTTGATTTAATTCAGGGCGCCAGGTCGGTATGTTGGTTTCTGACCACATGGATTCAATATCGATGCCAAACATGGGAGCTGTGCCATCTTCGGTTTTCCCATCGTCAGCTCTACCGATGTAACGTATTTTATTGTTCGTAAACGTGACGTCATTGGAGCCTGCGATAGAGATTCCTTGTCTTCTACAGTGATGGAGATCACAGTTATGGATATAAATATGGGAGCCCATCTGATCTTGCGTGTAATCTGCGGGATTAAGCTTGTATTCGAACCAGGATGCGAAGATGGCGTCCCCCGTGCAATTACTGATGTCTACGTTATCTATTTGAATATGGTTTGCGCCGGCAAGTTCAATCCCATGTCCCCATTCATGCGTATAATTCTGAGAATCGACTTTGGCAGCAAGCTGGGCGATCTGATCGTCGGTAAGTGGGGAGGATGTAATATCAATGGTGAATATCATCTTGTTGGCATTTTCGATTTCTGCAAACCAACCACGTCCTGTTGGAGATGCCGGAGCGAACAGACCGTTCGTTCGAGACCCGGCTAAGGTGCTGCTGGATACCGTATCTTTATATTGAAAGAAGCTATAACCCGTGGAACTAACGCCAGTCATGCTCCATAATCGGAAACTCTTAAGTAATCCTGGATTACTGTATCTGTCTACAACCTCGCTGCGGATGAAATTGGGATTCGCATTTAGGGAACCATCCGGGTTGACTCCGCCGCGTACAAACTTGACGGCTAATTGATAGATATGCGATTTCTTATCGCCAATGACGGTTCCGCCTGATATTCTCGAGTTAGATGTGCCTTTTAAACTAAAGATTCTATACCAAGGAGAAGAGGTAGCTTCCAATTGCACGAGGCAGCCGTCGGCCATTTCAAAGTGCATGCGGCTGGGGATAAGGAGGCAAGAGAAAGAGGTATTATCGATCTTGAGTGTATAGGTACCATTGGGGAGGAGACAATGGGTAATTCCTTGAGAGCTTGCCCACACTAAAGCGTCGTTAATGCCTTTGGTTGTAGCGGCAGAACTTGTTCCGTCATTTTTAATATTCCATGTCGCCAGATCGATGACATAAGGTTTGGAGACAGCGCTATCAATGCTCAGACTCTTGGGTACCCAGCTGGATTGCGTGCTATCATAACTGAGAACATCGTTCGCTGAAGGAAGTTTGGTGGTTAGATTAATATCATCAAGATCACTAAGATTAACTTTTATCATCTATACTCACCTCTTCGTTTTTGTATAGTGTATGAATTGCTAGATCGATGAGTGAGGGTTATAGACTAGAAGGTTAAATAAATATTCCCCATTGACACGTTCTTTATAAAGAACTACAATAAAAACAAGATAAGAAAGAGCAGATTCACCTATTTTTTTTTGAATAAATGTTCTTTATAAAGAATTAATAGAAAGTTATGCGTTCTTTATAAAAGAATTTAGAGCATGCAATGAGCTGTTATTCTTTATAAAGAACTCCCGCGCAAGCTGATGGATCAGCCGGTGATGCCTCCTTACCGTTATCAAAGGAAGTACTCGATCATGCTGTGGGCGATGCAAGCCTTAGACGCCAGTCGTCAAAAGTGTGGTGCGAGGCAGGGTTAGATGCCCTAGAAGGATTAAAGGCTTTAATTATAAGGTCTTTCCTCAAAGGCCCTATACTTAAGAACTTTAATGAAAGGGTGAATTATTCTGTCATATCGTCAACGTTTATCCCTATTAGTCATAATAGACTCTGTCATCGTGTTAACGTCCATTTTCTTTAGTCACTTTTTGGTAAATGCCAACCTTCATGTCCTGTCTCTTCCCTTAGTTGTCAGTTCAGTAACCTTGCTGCTGAGTCATCATATCTTTTCGTTCATCTATAAGCTTTATAAGAAGGCATGGGAGCATGCGAGCATCACGGAGTTGCTGTTTATTTTTAAGGCGATCACCTTTTCGATGATTGCTGTTGCGTTTGTTCAGCAAATCGTTGTCCATGATATTTATTTTCGCTTGCTCGCTGTGACATGGATGCTGCATTCGCTATTAATCGGAGGCTCTCGTTTCTGCTGGAGACTTATTGTAAGTACCTACATGAATAAGTCTGTTAATAAAAAAAGATCGCTCATTGTTGGCGCAGGCTCAGCTGGGATGATGGTCGCGAGGCAATTAATTAAAAGCAATGATGCGGAATTCATTCCTGTTGTTTTCATTGATGACAATGTGAATATTCACGGTTTGGATATTCTTGGAATACCCGTGTATGGCGGGGTTGATCAGATCGAAAAAGCGGTGGAAGAGTTAAACATCGACAACATCATTATTGCCATTCCATCCTTGGGAAAAAAGGAATTAAATCTTATTTTCCAAGAATGCTCGAAAACCAAAGCAAGGACGCAAACCCTTCCGATGCTGGAAGATTTGGTATCCGGGAAGCTGTCCGTGAATCATTTCATGGACGTGCAGGTCGAGGACTTGCTAGGCCGCCAACCCATTGAGCTGGATATTGAAAGTATTTCCGAATATATCACGGGCAAAGTCGTACTGGTTACAGGCGCCGGAGGCTCGATTGGCTCGGAAGTTTGTCGTCAGGTTACGAAGTTCAGTCCTCAGAAGTTAATTTTACTGGGTCATGGCGAGAACAGCATCTACAGCATTGAGATGGAATTAAAGGACTCTGATGGGCATACAGAGATTGAATTCATTACTGAAATAGCAGATGTACAGGATGTCAAAAAAATGATGTCGATCATGAACAAATATAAGCCAAATGTCGTGTATCACGCCGCTGCGCATAAACATGTGCCTCTTATGGAGAGAAATCCGGAAGAAGCGTTCAAGAACAATGTCATCGGCACGATGAATGTAGCGATGGCCGCAAGTCAATACGAGGTGGATACCTTCGTGATGATTTCTACGGATAAAGCTGTCAATCCAACCAGTGTGATGGGCGCGACCAAGCGAATGGCCGAAATGATCATTCAAGATATGGATAAATCAAGCAAGACGAAGTTCGTTGCTGTACGTTTCGGCAATGTGCTCGGGAGCCGTGGCAGCGTAATTCCTCGATTCAAGCAGCAAATTGTCAAAGGCGGTCCTGTTTCCGTTACGCATCCTGACATGATTCGTTACTTTATGACGATTCCCGAGGCCTCCAGATTAGTTATCCAGGCGGGTGCTTTAGCCAGAGGTGGAGAGATTTTTGTTCTAGATATGGGAGAACCGGTCAAGATTGTTGATTTGGCTAAGAATCTTATTAAGCTTTCAGGCAATACCTTAGAAGATATCGGCATCGAATTCACCGGAATGAGACCGGGAGAAAAGCTGTATGAAGAATTGTTAAAAGCAGATGAAATCGATGGAAAGCATGTCTTCCCGAAAATTTATATTGGCAAAACGGCCAATCTGTATATGGAAGAAATCAAAGAAATGATCTCTACCTACGCTACGTTGGATAAAGAAAGTCTCAGAACGCAACTATTAGATCTAGCCAATAGCAAAGTCATTCCAATACCGAAAAAGCTAGTCTCGATTGGCTAAAAGGAGCAAACATTCATGAGAGTAAGAAAAGCGATTATTCCAGCAGCTGGTTTAGGAACCAGATTCTTGCCTGCAACCAAAGCTATGCCCAAAGAAATGCTGCCCATCGTCGATAAGCCTACCATTCAATACATCGTTGAAGAAGCTATTGAGTCGGGAATCGAGGACATTATTATCGTCACCGGCAAAGGGAAAAGAGCGATTGAGGACCATTTCGACAATTGCTTTGAGCTCGAACAGAATTTGTTTGAGAAGCAGAAATTCGAGCTGTTAACGGAAGTTCAAAAGTCGTCCAAAGTAGAGATTCATTATATTCGGCAAAAGGAGCCTAAGGGTCTGGGACATGCCATTTGGTGCGCGCGCAAGTTCATCGGTGATGAACCGTTTGCTGTTCTTCTCGGCGACGATATTGTTCGGGCAGATACGCCTTGTTTGAAGCAAATGATTCATCAATATGAGCAAAGGGAAGCATCCATTATCGGTGTGCAGCATGTATCGGCCGATGAGGTGTCCCGCTATGGCATTGTGGACGGAATGGAAATCACTAAGCGGTTATTTAGCGTTAATCACTTAGTGGAGAAGCCGAAGAAAGAGGAAGCGCCATCGAACATTGCGATTATGGGGCGTTACATTTTAACACCGCGGATTTTCGATATTCTGAGCAATCAAGAGCCAGGTTCCGGTGGGGAAATCCAGCTCACGGATGCCATTGCGGAATTGAATCGCCTTGAATCTGTGTATGCTTACGAATTTGAAGGCCAACGATTCGATGTGGGCGAGAAATTAGGTTTTATTCAAACCACCATCGACTACGCGCTTCAGCGTGAGGATCTGAAATATGAACTGTTGAAATACCTTTCTTCGATCCTGGAGAAGGAACTCATTAAGTAGGGGATGCGGATGCCGAAGAAAGTGCTGTTATGTGCCACTGTTGATTATCACTTCAAAGCCTTCCATATCCCCTATATGAAATGGTTCAAAGAGCAGGGTTGGGAAGTCCATATTGCCGCGAACGGGAATATGGAGCTTCCGTATGTCGACAAGAAGATGAACATCCCCATTCAACGATCCCCACTCCAGCAAGCCAATTTAAAAGCTTACGCGCAATTAAAGTCAATTATCAATGAGAATCACTATGATATCATCCATTGCCATACCCCGATGGGCGGTGTGCTGGCGCGCCTCGCAGCGCGACAAGCGCGGAAGAAGGGCACGAAGGTCATCTATACCGCGCATGGTTTTCACTTTTGCAAGGGAGCGCCTTATCTTCATTGGCTGGTGTATTATCCCTTAGAGAAATTGCTTTCTTATTTGACGGACTGCTTGATAACAATTAATGAGGAAGATTACCGATTAGCTGTTAAGCACCGATTCCGGGCAAGTCGGGTTGAACATGTTCACGGCGTTGGGGTGAATACAGAACGGTTCAAACCGGTGGAAGACTTCTATAAGCGGGAGTTAAAGATGGCAAACGGGTATCAACCGGATGACATTCTGCTCTTCTATGCAGCAGAGTTTAATAGCAATAAAAATCAGCAAATGCTTATTCGTGCCTTAGCTTCAGCCAAAGAGGATGCACCCAAAGTCAAGCTTCTGCTTGCCGGTGAAGGAGCATTGAAAGAACAATGCCGGGAACTAGCCGAGCAGTTGCAGGTGGCGGATCGGGTCGAATTTCTGGGGTATCGCAGTGATATCGATCAACTTTTGCAGATGTGCGATGTGGCAGTAGCATCAAGTCTGCGCGAAGGACTGCCGGTGAATCTCATGGAGGCCATGGCGAGCGGACTTCCGATTATAGCAAGTGAAAACCGAGGCCATAATGAGCTGGTACGCAATGAGCAGAATGGCTGGCTTATCGTTCCCAATGATCATACAGCTATGGCTGAGAAAATTAAGCAGGCTGCTCACAGCCAGGCATTACGAATGAAGCTGGGGAAGAGCGGGCGTGAATGGGTTGAAAGTCGATACGCCATCCATCAGGTGCTGGAAGAAAAGAGCAGAATATATTCCCTATTTATGGACGAAAAGGTGGAAGTCATGTGGGCGATCCAATAAGAATTCTGCATGTTGTCGTGAATATGAATCGAGGCGGAGCCGAAACGCTCCTGATGAATCTATATCGGAATATGGATCGAACCAAGGTCCAATTCGACTTCTTAACCTGCAAAGCAGGAGCCTATGATGCTGAGATTATGGGGATGGGGGGAATCATTCATCGGATTCCCTATGTTTCGGAGATTGGTCATGGGAAGTATATCCAAGCGTTGGATCAATTTTTCGCGACGTATACAAATTATAAAATTGTGCATGCCCATATGGATAAAATGAGTGGATTCGTCCTGCGTTCCGCCAAAAAAGCGGGCGCACCTATACGAATTGCCCATAGTCATAATACGAGCAGTGAAGGCGGAATTGCCGCTAAGCTCTATAAATGGTTTGCCGGTACTTTCATTACCTCGTGTGCAACGCACTTTCTAGCCTGTTCGACGAAAGCAGCAGAATGGCTGTTTGACAAAAAAGAGAAAAATGCGGTAATCCTCAAAAATGGCATCGAGAGTGATAAATTTGCGTTTTCCCCCGAGGTGAGAGCGCAAGTTCGGCGGGAATTGAAGCTTTCACCGGATTGTTATGTAGTTGGCCATGTGGGCCGATTCGCTCATCAGAAAAATCATGCCTTCCTCATTGACGTCTTTGCTCAAATGAATCGGGAGAGACCGGATACAGTGCTGGTCCTAGCTGGAGATGGACCGCTGCGAGCTGTCATCGAGAAGAAAGTGAAAGCTTGTCTCTTGCAGGACAAGGTCAGATTCCTCGGGGTCCGCAGTGATATTACGCGCTTGCTGCAAGCTTTTGATCTGTTCGTATTTCCTTCCCTGCACGAAGGATTGCCTGTCACGCTCATTGAGGCGCAGGGCGCAGGGCTGCCTTGCCTTATTTCTGACGAAATTACCCAGGAAGTGGATATGGATATTCATTTGGTAGAGCGGCTGTCGTTAAGCGACAAGCAGCTGTGGGTAGACAGAATGAAGCAAATCATAACGGGGAACTTCCCCCGTCAGATTCCGGCTTTATCCTTATCGAACAAAGGCTACGACATCAAGAGTACAGCAGCATGGACAGAAGGTTTTTATTTAGGCATATCGAGGTGATCGTATGAAGAAGCTTACCGTGTTTACACCGACTTATAACAGAGCCTATTGTCTGGTTCATTGTTACGAAAGTCTGAAGCGGCAAACCTCCAAAGACTTCATCTGGTTAATTATTGATGATGGCTCTACGGACAACACGCATGAGCTGGTGGCAAGCTGGCAGGCGGAGAATGAAATTCTTATCCGTTATCATCATCAGGAGAATCAGGGGATGCATGGAGCCCATAATACCGCCTATCAACTGATCAACACGGAATTAAATGTCTGTATTGATTCCGATGATTATATGCCGGATAACGCTGTAGAACAAATAAACACTTTCTGGGAGAAACACGGACATGATCGTGTAAGTGGAATCATTGGGCTCGACGCCTTCACCGATGGCCGCATCATTGGCTCAAGGATGCCTGAAGAGCTTGCAAGCTCAACACTTTTTGAGCTATACAGCAAGCATCGCGTGACGGGGGATAAGAAGCTGGTGTATCGAACAGAACTAACCCGCAGCTATCCTTATCCCATTTTTGAGAATGAGAAGTATGTGGGCTTAGCTTATAAGTATTATAAGCTGGATCAACAATATGAAATGCTGTTGATGAATGAAGTGCTTTGCTGTGTGGAGTATTTGCCGGACGGCTCCTCGATGAATATGTTCAAGCAGTATCGCAAGAACCCCAAGGGATTTGCTTTCTACAGGAAAGAACTTATGAAGCTTCCCTATGCCAGCCTATTATTCAAATTCAGGCAATCCATCCACTATGTGTCGAGCAGCATGACTTCGGGGAATCGCAGGTTTATGAAGGAAACACCGGCTAAGGTGCTGACTTTTCTAGCTATTCCTCTGGGAATCGTCCTCTATTGGTACATGATTAGGAAAACAAGAATCTCTTAGGCACGCGAAAGGAATATCCAAATGGCTATCTTATGGGTTAATCTGATTGTCGTTTATGTGGCATCTTTCTTCTCCAGATATTTGGGCAAACCAGTGACAATCGGCTCTGGACCACTAATGATAAAGCCTAATAAATGGTTGGCTGCCATCGTTATGGCTACATTTGTTGTCATAGCAGGGCTGCGCAACAACATAGGCGATACGTTCTTTTATATGTATGCCTACAAGCTCAATGATTTCACCTGGGAGCAGGTTCTGGCAGAAAAGGATATTGGCTTTGGCATCCTGCAAATGATTTTGAAATCATTTACGGCGAATCCGCAATTGTTAATCTTCTTAACTGCACTAGTGACCAATGTGCTCATTGTCTATGTGTTCTACAAGTATTCAAAGCTATTTGAGATGAGTATCTATGTCTATATCACATCGGGGCTGTACATTGTTTCGATGAACGGCGTTCGCCAGTTTCTGGCATCTGCCCTTGTATTTGCGGCTACCAAGTATTTATTCTCTGGAAGCTGGCAAAAGTACTTTCTCGTAGTTGCCTTCGCTTCTACTTTTCATGAGAGTGCTCTAATCCTTATTCCTATCTATTTCATTGTTCGAAGAAAGGCATGGGCAGCCTCGACGTTCGTACTCCTATTCATGGCGGTCATCTTAATTCTGGGATATAACGTGTTGTCGGATGCCATATTCTCAGCTATCGCGGATACGCATTACAGTGAGTACAAGAACTTTCAGGAAGGCGGAGCTAATGTCATTCGCGTAGCCGTGAGCGCTGTCCCTCTCGTGTTTGCTTATTTGGGAAGACATAAACTCAGAGCGTTATTTCCGCAAAGCGATTACATCGTGAATATGTCCTTGCTGAATTTTGTGATCATGGCTGTGGCTACGCAGAATTGGATTTTCGCGAGGTTCACGATCTACTTCGGCTTATATAATGTCATTCTCATGTCATGGGTCATTAGCTTATTTGTCAGAAGAGAGCAGAAACTGATTTACTACGCGATTCTTGCTTTTTATTTCGTGTATTTCTACTACGAGAACGTAGTGACCTTGCATATTTTTTATAATAGCGATTACTTAAGGTTCTAATAATGGATAGGGGGTATAGATGATGGCAGTCCTTGTTACTGGTGGTGCTGGTTATATAGGGAGTCATACCTGTTTGGAATTATTAAATGCAGGATATGAGATCGTGGTTGTAGACAATCTTGCCAACAGCAGTATGGAATCGCTAAGACGGGTGAAGGAATTAACGGGGAAGGATTTCACCTTCTATGAGACAGATCTCTTGGACCGAGAGGCAATGGAAATCATTTTTGAGCAAAATGAGATAGACGCAGTCATTCATCTGGCTGGTTTCAAAGCCGTAGGGGAATCGGTTCGGCTCCCGCTTCGCTACTACCATAATAATATTACGGGCACGCTCGTACTCTGCCAGTTAATGCAGGAATATGCGGTTAAGGCAATCGTATTCAGCTCATCCGCTACGGTGTATGGCATGTCGGACAGCGTGCCGATTTCTGAAGATTTCCCGCTTAGCGCAACGAACGCTTATGGGAGAACGAAGCTAATGATCGAAGAGATCATGACCGATCTGTATGCTTCAGATAGGGAATGGAGTATTGCGCTGCTGCGTTATTTTAACCCAATTGGTGCTCACAGCAGTGGCAAGCTAGGTGAGGACCCGAGTGGAAAACCGAATAATCTGATGCCTTATATTACGCAAGTGGCCGTAGGCGAGTTAACGGAGCTGCACATTTACGGAAGCGATTATCCGACACTGGACGGCACGGGGGTAAGGGATTATATCCATGTTGTGGATCTGGCTAGAGGGCACTTGAAAGCACTGGAGAAGGTGCTGTCATCTACGGGCGTAGAAGCGTACAACCTAGGGACTGGGCGTGGCTACAGCGTGATGGAAATGGTGATCTCCTTCGAAAAAGTAACCGGCCAGCATATTTCGTATCGGATGACGGACCGGCGGCCAGGAGATATCGGCATCTGTTATTCAGACCCTTCCAAGGCGGCAAGAGAACTCGGCTGGGTTGCCCAGAAGGGCATTGAAGAGATGTGCGAGGATGCTTGGCGTTGGCAAGTGAATAATCCGCAAGGGTATAACAAGGAGAAGCCTCTGCTTCGCGCGGGAATATCCTAGCAGTGATCCTGTAGACACCACACATACATTATTAATAGATAAAGAGGTCTTATTCATGGATATATCTGCATTGACAAGTCAACAGATGAGAGAAATTGTCATCGACGTCTACAGGATCGGTAAGGAATCGGAACATCTGAAGGCCAATGAGCTCATTGAAGAAATAAAAAGGCAGATTATGTTGGTCCTGAGGGAGGAAGTGACTTGTCAATCCTAAACAGCAAATCTATGCGGAAATTCTCGAATTTGCTGTCTTTGATGCAGAAGGGAATGGTTGCTCAAATTTGGTCAATTAAGGTTTTCCAATCCGAACATATGATTTCGACTTTCTGTATGGAGACCAATTTGGATACGCCCTCTCTGCAAGCATCCGATGTTCGTGATGTGCAAGCCGAATTTGTAGCGGACCCTTTTATCATCACATATAAGCAGAAATTTTACTTGTTTTTTGAAGTCTTTAATAAGGGCTCGGCACGGGGGGAAATTGGTTTAGCGATCAGTGATGACGGAGCGAAGTGGGAATATCAGCGAATTGTGCTGCGTGAAAGCTTTCATCTGTCGTACCCGCAGGTGTTTGTCATCGGGGATGACGTCTATATGCTGCCGGAGACCTCAGGAGCTGGGCGTGTATTGTTATACAAGGCGAAGCAATTTCCATTCCAATGGGAAGTCGTTTCGGTGTTATTTGAAGGAAACTTCCTGGATCCTTCCATTGTGAAGCATGAAGACAAGTGGTGGATATTTGCCGGCTCCGAAGGAGGCAACCTTCATTTATTCCACGCAGACCAGTTATTGGGTCCATGGATGGAGCATCCTCATAATCCTATCATTACGAATGACAAAAGGATTACAAGACCTGGAGGACGCCTCGTCGCAATGGGAAGTCAACTGTACCGCTATACCCAAGATGGTTCCCAATATTACGGAAATTCTGTGCGCGTGTTCAAAGTACATACACTTTCTGAATTTGAGTATACGGATGAGGAAGTGTCGCTCGTGCTGCGAGGCACGAATAAAGAGCGAGACTGGCGGAAAGACGGCATGCACCATATTGACCAGCTCATGATTAGCGATACGCAGTGGCTGGTAGCGGTAGATGGCCAGAGGACGAAAAGGTGGAACTATTTTGCATGGAAGCTGGATCGGATTAAATCACGGATGTTTAGTTAAGATCAGTAGGAGAAGATAGCATATGAAGCGATTATTTGATTTATTGGCAGCGATTCCTTGCTTTGTTTTATTTCTCCCGATCATCGGGATTGTCGCGGTTCTCGTAAGATTCAAGCTGGGAGCTCCTGTGATCTTCAAGCAGCAGAGACCTGGATTGCATGGGAAACCGATTCAACTGTATAAGTTTCGTACCATGACGGATGAACGCGATGACGCGGGGAAATTGCTTCCGGATTCCGTTAGATTAACCTCATTTGGCAAATTGCTAAGGAAGTATAGTCTGGATGAACTCCTGCAATTGGTTAATGTGATTCAAGGGGATTTGAGCTTGGTAGGGCCAAGACCGCTATTAATGGATTATTTGCCGCTTTATTCAGAGGAACAAGCCAAACGGCATCTGGTTCGGCCGGGCATTACCGGATGGGCCCAAGTCAACGGCAGAAACCAAATCTCCTGGGAAGATAAATTTAAGCTGGATGTCTGGTACGTGGAGAATCAAAGTTTTCTTCTTGATATGAAAATCCTCGCATTAACCGTTGTGAAGGTTCTGAAGTCCGATGGGATCAGTCATGGCAATCATGTAACGATGGAGAAATTCTCGGGTTCGAACCTCTCATGAAGGTTGTGATACATAATGGATCTTGCCCTCATAGGTGAAGGCGGTCATAGCAAAGTAATCAAGGATTTAATCGGATCGAAGCAAGGGTACACGGTCAGGGCTATCTTGGATGACAAGTATGAACAATTACAACTCGTTGGCGACGTCTACCGAGGTCCTATATCCTCCGCACATGATCTGGCAGATCAGATCAGCTCGCTCAAATTTGTGATTGGAATCGGCAGCAATCAAATTCGCAAGACCATTGCAGATCGACTTGGTTTAACCAGCGAAAGCTATGTGACTCTCATTCATGATTCTGCCATCGTTAGCGGAAGTGCTTCAATCGGAGTCGGGTCGGTGATCATGGCTTATACCATTGTCAATGCCGATGTAATCATAGGGGATCACGCTATCATTAATTCGGGCGCAATCGTTGAACACGACTCCTATGTCGGTGATTATGTCCACATCGCCCCAAAAGCCTTGCTGACAGGCGCTGTCGTTGCCCATGAAGGGGCTATGATCGGTGCAGGTGCAACGATTATTCCAGGAAAGAGGATGGGGGAGTGGGCGACTGTAGGAGCAGGTGCAACAGTCATCCATGATATTCCAGCTTATCGTACAGCAGTAGGCACGCCTGCACGGATGATTGCTAAGTCTTCATAGGAATCTGAGGGAACATGGCTATTGATTTATATCACCAATTAGGAAGGCAGTGAAATTAATTCTATGTCGCTACAAAATAAGAAAATATTTCTTTCTCCTCCACACATGAGCGGGAATGAAATGACATATATCCAGGATGCTTTTGATACAAATTGGATCGCGCCGCTGGGTCCGCATGTGGACGCTTTTGAGAAGGAGCTTGCTGCCTATGTAGGCGTTAAGGATGCCGCGGCAGTCAGCTCAGGGACAGCGGCCATTCATCTCGCTTTGCAGCTGCTGGATGTGAAAGCAGGCGATACGGTTTTCTGCTCAAGCCTTACCTTTGTAGCCAGCGCAAACCCAATTGTCTATTGCGGAGCAAGGCCTGTCTTTATTGATTCTGAGCCGGAGACATGGAATATGTCGCCACAGGCTCTGGAGCGCGCACTGCTTGACGCGAGGCGCGCGGGGCAATTGCCCAAAGCCGTTATCGTCGTCAATCTCTATGGCCAAAGTGCTAAAATGGACGAAATTGTTCAGTTGTGCGATGACTTTGATATTCCGATTATCGAGGATGCGGCTGAATCCTTGGGTTCCACCTATCGCGGCAAAGCAAGCGGCTCCTTTGGCCGATTTGGCGTGTATTCCTTTAACGGGAACAAAATCATATCCACGTCAGGCGGCGGCATGCTGGTGTCTAATGATATGGAACAGCTAAAGAGAGCTCGTTTTTTAGCTACACAAGCAAGAGATCAAGCTGCCCACTACCAGCACAGCCAATTGGGCTTTAATTACCGGCTGAGTAATGTGCTGGCAGGCATTGGCAGAGCTCAATTAGAGGTGCTGAATGAGCGTGTTCAAGCTAGAAGATTGATTTTTGACAGGTATCAAGAAGCGTTGTCCTCTGTACCTGGCATTCATTTCATGCCGGAACTAGCCAATTCCCGTTCGAATCGTTGGCTCACCGTCTTAACCATAGACGAGCAAGAAGCGGGGGCTAGCGTGCAGGAAGTGTTCGCAGCCTTGACGGCACAAAACATTGAAGCTCGTCCGGTATGGAAGCCGCTTCATCTGCAGCCGCTGTTTGAAGGAGCCGTATTTTATCCGCATCAGGACAAGGAAATGGTATCTGAACAATTGTTTCATAAAGGTTTATGTCTGCCTTCCGGATCTCAAATGACAGAAGATGACCAGACCAGGGTAATCTCGTGTGTGAAGAAATCAATCCTGCAAACGATTCATTCCAGTTAACTACTATACAGGAGGTATCATTAGCCATGTGCGGAATTGTCGGATACATCGGTAATCAAGATGCGAAGGAAATTTTAGTGAAAGGGCTGGAGAAGCTTGAATACAGAGGTTATGACTCATCAGGGATCGCCCTGTTAAACGACAGTGGACTGCATGTCTACAAAGAACAGGGCCGCATTGCTGCCCTTCGCGAGGCAATCGATGAGCAGGAGCAGGCGACAGTAGGAATCGGTCACACCCGATGGGCCACGCACGGGAAGCCAAGTCGGAGAAATGCTCATCCTCATCTTAGCAACAGCGGGCGATTTACGGTTGTGCATAACGGAGTGATCGAAAACTATGAAGAGCTTAGAACACAATACTTGCTGGGAACACCTTTCGCTAGTGAAACGGATACAGAAGTTATTGTGCAATTGCTGGATAAATGGGTGGACAGTGGATTAGCTGTGGAGGAGGCTTTCAGGCAGCTGCTCTTGGAGATCAAAGGTTCCTATGCCGTTGCCTTATTAGACAATCAAGATTTGGAAACGATCTATGTGGGGAAAAATAAGAGCCCGCTGCTGATCGGACTCGGTCCAGATTTCCATGTTATTGCTAGTGATGCTATGGCCATGCTGCAAGTAACGAATCAATTTGTCGAATTGATGGATGAGGAAATCGTCATTCTGCGGCAGAACTTCAAAAGGATTCAAAACTTGAACGGTGAGGTCATTCAGCGCAGACCTTTTCACGTCAAGCTGAATGCCAGCGATATAGAAAAAGGGCCTTACCCGCACTATATGCTGAAGGAAATCGACGAACAGCCGGTCGTTATTCGCAAGGTTATTTCCAAATATCAAGATGCTGCTGGGGAATTGGTTATTGATAGCAAGATTCGCACGTGCATGAAGAAAGCTGATCGGATCTATATTATTGCTTGTGGTACAAGCTACCACGCTGGATTAGCGGGGAAGCAGCTCATTGAGCGTATAGCGGATATACCCGTTGAAACACACATTGCCAGTGAATTCTTATATAACAGACCTATCCTGTCACCGAACCCGTTTTTTATCTTTATTTCGCAAAGTGGAGAAACAGCGGACATTCGAGGTGTGTTAGTCGATATCAAACAAATGGGCCACAGCTCTTTGACGATAACCAACGTTCCAGGTTCAACGCTATCTCGCGAAGCCACGTATACCTTATTGACGCATGCCGGACCGGAGATAGCGGTAGCCTCCACGAAGGCTTATACAGCACAAATCGCTGTCCTAGCCATATTGGCATTCGATAGCGCACGTGCCAAGGGGATTCAGATAGATGTGAACCCTGCGCATGAATTAAGTATTGCCGCGAATGCCATGGAAATTATGATTAATCACAAGGAAGTTATGGAAGAGATCGTTTGGCAATATTTAAATGATTCGCACAACTGCTTTTTTATCGGTCGGGGTGTGGACTACTATGCTTGTTTGGAAGGCGCGCTCAAGCTGAAGGAGATTTCTTATATTCAAGCAGAAGGGTTTCCGGGCGGAGAGCTGAAGCACGGTACGATTGCGTTGATTGAGGAAGGTACTCCGGTGATTGCACTCCTGACGCAAGCTCATGTTAGAGCTAATCTTCGCAGCAATGTTCAGGAGGTCAAAGCACGCGGCGCGCATGTCTGCATGATTAGCATCGAAGGGATAGCGGAGAAAGAAGATCATGTTATTTTGCCTGCCGTCCATGAATGGCTAACACCGCTTGTTTCTGTCATTCCGTTCCAGCTCATTGCTTATTATGCTGCGCTATATCGAGGGTGCGATATTGATAAACCCAGAAATCTTGCCAAGAGTGTCACTGTGGAGTGATGGAGACCATGATCGGACAAAACATTTCAAGCATTCGCAAACAAAGGGGCTATACGTTGTCCGAGCTTTCCGAGCGGACGGGGATCTCTAAATCCTATTTAAGCAATATTGAACGCAATCTGAAACAGAACCCGTCCATCCATGTCATGGAAAGAATTGCTTTGGTTCTGAAGGTAGATTTGAAAACGCTGTTAAAAATAGCCGTAGATGTGGACACCAATCCCCAGCTGGATCAAGAGTGGATCGATTTTGTTTTTTACTTGAAACAATCAGGCATAGCCAAGGAACGCATCCATGAATTTAAAATTTTAATTGATTTTATGAAATGGCACGATGATAAAACGATGAATAAGCAGTAATCCATTAACGGCGTTGACCCAAAGAACCTTTTTTTTGGTAAAATGCCGTTCTTAATAACAAACAAATTTGTTCGTTGTAAGAAATTCTGCTATACTAACAACAAGAGCAACTATAACTTCACGAAGAGGGAAGATCCGAAATGATTGGTAAACGAGTGCAACAATTGCGGAAAGAGAAAGGCCTGTCCCTGACAGAACTGGCAGAGCGCGCTGGCGTGGCGAAGTCATATATTAGCAGCTTGGAACGGGATATTCAGAAGAATCCGTCGATTCAATTTCTTGAGAAAATTGCAGCTGTACTAAAGGTGCCTGTTGACAGGTTAATTGATGATCAGGAAGAAATGGCTCCAAACGACGGTGAGCTGGATCAGGAATGGTATGAGATCATTAAGGAAGCCATGACTTCTGGGGTTGACAAACAGCAGTTCCGGGAATTTTTAGATTTTAATAAATGGAGAATGAAACGTCCGAACGATGAGTAGTATTGCGTTTGTTTGTGAATTCTACGAGGACGTGCAGGTATTGTTTGCTGTTGTCAGGTGTGGATTTTTCATAGGTTGATAGGGGCTTCTTAGGAATGCGCGGATATCCTCCAACGTAAGACCTAATTTACGTGCACTTATAATCAGATTCATCCACTCTGCATCAAACTCTTCGGTTTTCATCTGGTTTAACATACTCATAGTTAACCCCTCCACAATCATCCTATGTGATACAAATCGTATCTTACTGCTTATTATTGCACGTTTTTTCCGTGAAATCAATCCTGAAAATATTAAAATTATACAAAGTGTATCAGGACTATTGTAGATCCCTCGACAAATAACGCGTGAATACGGAAGATGACCCCAATAAACGAGAGAGGGGAGGGACTACCTTGTGAATGGTAAGCGCCTTAGCCGTAGGACGTTTCTCAAGAATGGCCTTTTTACCCTTAAAGCCCTTGCTGCCCTAGCCGGAGTTGGCGGTCTTTATAGTATTTTTGGAGAGCGGTTCTGGATTCAAGTCAAAAGGGTTCCACTGGCCTACCGGCGTTTTCCATCCTCTTTCGCTGGTATGCGTATTGTTCAATTCAGCGATACACATATTGGGAAGTATTACAGTTTGAAACGATTGGAAGAAGTCGTGGAACTGGTGCAAAAGCAGAAGCCTGATTTGATCTGCTTTACAGGGGATCTATTTGATTCCAAATTCGGGGAAGTAAGCGATGACGTTATTCCAATTCTCGCACGACTGCAAGCTCAGCTGGGCAAATTTGCTGTCCTCGGTAATCACGATATGCGTTTGAATGCCAAACGAGTCGTGGATGTGCTGGAGCGCTCGGGTTTTACCGTACTTATTAACGGAAGCCGCTCGATTGTACGAGGACACGAGCGCATGCAGGTGGTAGGTATAGATGAAATGTTCCATGGTCAGCCTGACTTGCCGCTTGCGTTGAAGGGGGTAGGCAAGGACGATTTCGTCCTTTTACTTGCCCATGAACCTGATTTTGCAGATACAGCCTTAGCCTTTCCAGTAGATTTGCAGCTCTCTGGTCACAGCCATGGGGGACAGATACGAATTCCTTTTTACGGGAGCATCTTTATACCAGATTTGGCTCAGAAGTATCCGATGGGGCTCTACAGCTTCGCGGGAAGTGAATTTCATGTGTATACGAATCGCGGGATAGGAACAACGTTGTTTCCGATCCGCTTCAATTGCCGGCCAGAGATGACAGTTTTCGACCTTGAGGCTAAGCAGATGTAGCCCTGCAGAAGCTCCGCTGGCTTACGCCAACGGAGTGGAAGCTAATAGCAGAACCATTTTTTCCAAATATCATAAGAATCTTTGCAGTCCATGTCTTCCCACTTGATCTTATCGAAGTTTTTCGAGTTTTTCTTCATGAAATCATCTAAATCTTCTTTGCTCTCTTTTTTATTGCTAGTGAAGTGAGAGAATAGTTGTTGAATCGTTTGTGTGGCCGTTTTTTTGTTCACGGAGGAGTTATTTGAGCCTGTTGATGCAGAAGCATAGGCGGGAAAAAGTATAGCGCTAAACAGTAAAAGGATCAGGGATATTCTGGTGATTTTAAACATTGTACCTAACCTCCCTTCATGATAAATTAATATGTATGTAGGAGTGGCTGTTCGTTATTAAGAATTATATCGTAAATATTAGGTTTTGAGAACTAGAAAAGGCATAGATCATTTCTAACATTTGTGATACAATATGTATCATATGGTAATAAAGAGGGGGGTTTTAGAAGGAAACTATTTTTTTTAGTATTTTTGGATACAATTAGTATCGCATAAAATGAATCCGATTAAAATGATGTGAGGTGCAACTCATGCAAGTTGTTCAGCCTATTAGAGAACAAGAGAAAATCGAAGCCATACAAGCCGTGTTGAAAGAACAGTCGATTCGAGACTGGCTTCTATTCACAATTGGGATTAATTCGGGACTCCATCTAAGTGATCTTCTATCTTTGAAAGTAAAAGATGTGATGGATCGAAATATCGTACATGTGCGGGAGGAAAAGACGGGTAAATTAAAGACGTTTCAGCTTTCTACACAGCTCAAGGTATTTATTGAGGATTATATCAAATATATGGATGAAGACAATTTCTTATTTCCATCCCAACGAACGGGTAATCCAATTAAGAGAATTCGGGTTTATCGGATTCTAAGCGAAGCCGCCAAGCAGGTGGGGCTATCTGATATTGGTACGCACACGCTCCGCAAAACATATGGTTATCATTATTACCTAAAAACGAAAAACGTCTCCGTTTTGAGAGATTTATTCAATCAATCGGCCCCATCCGTTACTTTAAGATATATCGGTGTGACGAGCTAGCCATCACTTCAATTCAAAGATCATAGCTGAGCGTTGGGAGTGTGACTTCTTTATGAAACACGAAGAAAAAATTCTGGTTAACATTCATCAAGTACTTCAGCAGCTAGGAATTGACCCACAGAAGTTTCAGCCTACAACAGGGATATCTTCCTCACAACCTACTCCAAAGAGCGCTCAGCTCTCACAAAAGCGATAAATCTTCTTGCTTCTTCGGGAGTCAGCCTTCTGCCATCTACCGTTAAAGAAAACTTTTTGAGAATGCTTTCATCCGTCAAATCGAGATGTTCAACGAATTCGCGAACATCGTGATCAAGAACCATTTCGGGTTGATCTGTTCTACCTAGCAAGTAATCAATCGTAACATGAAAGAAAGTTGCAATCTTATTAATCGTTTCGTAATCGGGCTCACGGCGATTGGTTTCATAATGCGAAAGAGCAGCTCGAGAAATCCCGATTTTCGTGGATAGTTCTTCTTGAGTCAGTCCTCTTTTTTCACGTAATTGCGCAATGCGATCTCCATACTTCAAGTAGGTATCATTCCTCACTATTTATATTTCCTATAACCAATATCCACTGCTTTTTAAGGCTGTATCAGAGAACTATTATAGCAAAGCGGAGATTCATTTGACTAGATAAAAGATGAAACTATAAAGGAGAGTTATGGGAATGGCAGTGGAGAAAAGGAATAAATTGGCATTAGTGGTACCGTTTATAGGCAAGTTAAATATTGTTCAAATTCGAGATCAACCTATTAATAGCAAATATACATTAATTGACATTATAGAGCTTGAGAAATATCATTTTAAATTTATTAGCTCGTTATGCTTGCCAACGAATCACCAGGTCACTTATGGATTTGAACTGACCATTTTTAATCAATCCATTCAAGTTTTCGGCGGCATTACGCTAGTCAGCAATACGGAAAATGAATACGTGTATAAAGCAATCATTAAACAGGACAAGCATGCAGATACGGATTCTGAAATGATATATATGATTAATCAGCTAGCCGCCAAACAGAATAATAAATACGGTAAACTAGTTAAAAGCTACTCAACAGATTCTTTATCCATGGAGAATACAGTCGATCTGATATGCTGAAAAAGCTAGAAGAATCAGTAGATTCGTCTATGAATTAACGGATATTCAAGCCTTTTTCACAAATTCTGGATTTCCCCCCTTGTAATGTTACAAATCGTATCCTATAATTGGTTTGTATACATATCGTAACAATTGTTGAATCCGAGAAATTAAGGGGGGAAGATCATGAATTTAGATATTGTATATTGTATTCAATGTAATTCACTTATGGTAAAAGAAAACGCAAACAAGATCTTTAAGACGGGTTTTTATCATACGACGATCCCACTTTGCCTCTGTAAATCGTGTGCTTGTACGGAGGAAAATAGGTTCAATATTGAAATTATTGGCAATTCACATAAATGTTATACGGATTTTGATCTGCCGTTGTCCTATCAAGTTCTAAGGGCGCACGTACATAGAGTGATCTACCAAAAAGAAACTTTTGCTTCAACATACGGACTATAAGAATGGACATTCCAAGAAGCCGCCCCTCTTTTATGAAAAGTGGAGCGGCTTTTTGTCGTTGCTGTTACTGCAGCAAATGCTTATAAGCACTATAATCAATTGCCTGCTTCTCCAAGAAGCTGGTTAAGCTCTTGTAGTCGCGCTTAGGAGTTGCAAGAATATATCCTTCAATGCAGTGGTCTCTTGTGACTTGATCGGCTTGCGCTTCGAGGGCTACTTGTCCGATGCGAGCGGCGATCGAATGCTTGGCAATATCCCGGAAAGCTGTTGGCACCGGCGAAACGAGTTGATCCAGAAATACTTTGGAATCTTCCGTCCATAGATGCCGGGAGCTGTCAACGTAATGATTCTGCCAATCGAGCTTCGACTTGCCGTCTTCCTTGGGAAGTACCTTGAGAAACTTGCGAAACATGAAAAATCCGCCTACCGACATGAAAAAAAGCAGGACACATACCCAGAAAATGATGAACCACATGAAGAAATCATTAGCCATTTATTTGTCACCTCACTCGTTTACATCGTTATGTGATAAGAATTATACCTTATTTCTAGATTTCTTGCGACAATCCGAGTAAAATAGGAGGGTAGAAGACACATACAAAGGAGTTATGGATCATGCCCAATATTGGCTCACACGTTTCATTCTCAGATAAAGGTTTGTTAAATGCAGCTGAAGAAGCAGTTTCATACGGTTCTTCCACGTTTATGATATACACAGGTGCTCCGCAAAATACGCGCCGTAAACCAATTGAGGATCAATATATTGAAGAAGGCAAAGCTCTGATGGACAAGCATGCCATCAGCGAAATCGTCGTCCACGCTCCCTATATTATTAATCTAGGTTCCTACAAAGAGGATACGTTTGAGCTGGCTGTTCGCTTTCTGCAAGAAGAAATTCGTCGTACCGACTACATTGGCGTTCGCAATATTGTGCTTCATCCTGGAGCCTATACGGACAAAGATGCCGAGTATGGCATTGCTAGAATCGCTGATGGATTGAACGAAGTGCTTGCTGGCGTGAAGGATACGAATGTCAAGATTGCACTGGAAACGATGGCTGGCAAAGGGACTGAAATTGGCCGCAGCTTTGAGGAGATTGCCGAGATCATCGAGCGTGTTGAAGAAAATAGCAAAATTTCCGTTTGTCTGGATACTTGCCATATTCATGATGCCGGCTATGATATCGTGAACGATCTGGACGGTGTTCTGCATCATTTTGATAAAGTCGTCGGTTTGGAAAGACTTGGCGTGATTCACTTGAATGACAGTAAAAATGCCCGCGGAGCCAGCAAAGACCGTCACGCACCGTTAGGTTCGGGATGGATTGGCTTTGAGGCGATGAATAATGTAGCCAACCATCCTAAGCTGCAGCATTTGCCGATGATTCTAGAGACACCATGGATCGGAAAAGAAGACAAAACGCAGCGTCCGATGTACGAGGCTGAGATCGCTTTGTTGTCAGGCAATTTGAGCGGACGTTTTGGCGGCGAATTCTTGGATCAAGTCGAGCGGATTGACCACTTATTCGGTAAAAAAGATATTCATTTCCGTGATTATGTCCTAAATACATGGGATCTATTGAAAAATGATGCAAAAGCGAAGAAAGCGGATGGCCGCGAGCCTTTGGAGCGTTTGTACGATATCCTGTTCGAAGAACGCATTTTGGCTGATTTGACAGAAGAACAATTGAATCAACGCCTGATTGTGTGGCTTGCCGGCAAAGATGTGTTGAAAAAAGCTTAATAGAGTTCAATAATAGAAACGCAGCTCCCTTAACGGGGAGCTTTAGTTTAGGCTTATAGGGGGAGAAACATGGTACTGGCAAGTAATAATAGTCCACTTCGTAAAGACATCGAAATGAAGAATAGGGCAAGAATGTTAATTTCCTGTCCGGATCAACCAGGCATCGTCGCGGCAGTTTCACAATTTTTATTTGAATATGGCGCAAATATCGTGCAATCCGATCAATATACGATGGATCCGGAAGGCGGAATGTTCTTCATCCGTATCGAATTTGATCTGGAAGAGCTTGCGAGTCGTGTCGAGCAGCTGAAAGCGGATTTCTCCGGCGTTGCCGACAAGTTCAAAATGGATTGGAGCCTTTCGTCAGCCAGCCAGAAAAAGCGGATCGCGATTTTCGTATCGAAGGAAGATCATGCTTTGCTTGAGCTGCTATGGCATTGGCGTGCTGGCGATCTGAATGCGGATATCGCGATGGTGATCAGCAATCATCCGGATATGCAGTCGCTGGTAGAGCCTTTCGGCATTCCGTATTACCACATTCCGGTAACGGCCGATACGAAAGCAGAAGCGGAGCGCCGTCAGCTAGAAGTGGTGGGAGACAAAGTAGATGCGATCGTTCTCGCACGCTATATGCAAATCGTGTCGCCTTCTTTCATTAAGCATTACGCGAATCGGATCATTAATATTCATCATTCGTTCTTGCCAGCGTTTGTCGGCGGCAAGCCTTATGCGCAAGCTCATAACCGCGGTGTGAAAATCATCGGAGCCACGGCCCATTACGTGACGGAAGAATTAGATGGCGGGCCGATTATTGAGCAGGACGTTCAGCGGGTAAGCCACCGCGACAACGTCGAAGACTTGAAACGAATCGGTCGACATATTGAACGAATTGTTCTTGCCAGAGCCGTCGCGTGGCATGTTGAAGATCGAATTATTGTTCATAACAATAAAACGGTTGTTTTTAATTAATGGGGAAAGCTAGGCTGTGTCCGCTGCGGATGCAGCTTTTTTGGCAAGATGCCGTGCAGACGTGAACTCCTTTTAGCGGTTTATTGTGGCAAAGCCTCAAAGCAAATGGTACAATAATGCAAGCGATAAAAACTACTTGTATGTACAAGTTGGACATGGATGATAAATACAGAAAAATAGGAGGAAATTCTCGAATGACAGTTACAAACAAAACGATTGAACAACTAGCCGTAGACACGATCCGTACTCTCGGTATCGATGCCGTTGAGAAAGCCAAATCAGGACACCCAGGTATGGTTATGGGGGCAGCTCCAATGGCTTACGTGCTGTGGAAACAACATATGAAACACAATCCGGCCAATCCAAAATGGGTCAATCGTGACCGTTTCGTGCTTTCCGCGGGACATGGCTCCATGCTGCTATACAGCCTTCTTCACTTATGTGGATACGATCTGCCGATCGAAGAGATCAAGAACTTCCGCCAATGGGGAAGCAAGACGCCAGGACATCCGGAATACGGTCATACAGCCGGTGTTGACGCAACGACAGGTCCTCTTGGACAAGGTATTGGTATGGCTGTGGGTATGGCGATGGCCGAAGCTCACCTGAGAGAGACTTATAACAAAGAGAACTTCCCTGTAATCGACCACTATACTTATGCAATCTGTGGCGACGGCGATATGATGGAAGGCGTTTCTTCCGAAGCCGTTTCCTTGGCAGCGCACCTGAAATTGGGCAAATTAATTATGTTGTACGATTCCAACGATATCTCGCTGGATGGCGAATTGAATATGGCATTCTCCGAAAACGTTCAAGGACGTTTCGAAGCTTATGGCTGGCAAGTTCTGCGCGTAGAAGAGCAAAATGATCTTGCTGCTATTTCCCGAGCAATTGCAGAAGCCAAAGCGGATACAACACGTCCTACCTTGATTGAAGTGAAAACAACAATCGGCTTCGGCAGCCCGAACAAAGGCGGCAAAGGCGGTCACGTAGGTCCTCATGGTTCACCGCTTGGCGGCGACGAAGTGAAATTGACGAAGCAAGCCTATGGCTGGCCGGAAGAACCGGATTTCTTGGTTCCGGACGAAGTTAAAGCGCATTATGCGGAGATTCAAAAAGAAGGCGCTGCAGCTGAACAAGCTTGGAGCACGCTGCTGAATGACTACATCAAAGCGTTCCCAGAGCTTGGCAGCCAATTCAGCGCAGCTGTAAGTGGTGAACTGCCAGCAGGCTGGGATGCAGACCTTCCGGTCTACAGCACATCGGACAAGCCGATGGCAACACGTGTTGCTTCCGGTAATGCGATCAATGCCGTTGCTGGCAAATTGCCGCAATTGATCGGTGGCTCCGCGGATCTGGCGAGCTCCAACAACACGATGATCAAGGGTGAAGCGAACTTCACGGCTAGCAGCTATGCAGGCCGTAACGTATGGTTCGGTGTTCGTGAATTCGGTATGGGTACTGCACTGAATGGTATGGCTTTGCATGGCGGTGTGAAAGTATACGGAGCAACTTTCTTCGTATTCTCCGACTATCTGCGTGCTTCCATCCGTTTGGCAGCTCTTATGCAGCTTCCGGTTATCTATGTTCTAACACATGACAGTATTGCTGTTGGTGAAGACGGACCTACGCATGAGCCGATTGAACAACTGCCAGCGCTTCGCGTCATTCCGGGCATTACCGTCATTCGTCCTGCGGACGGCAACGAAACTTCCGAAGCATGGCGTTATGCGATTGCTGAGGCTAAAGGGCCAGTTGCGCTCGTATTGACTCGTCAAAATCTGCCGATTCTTGAAGGTGCGGTAGAAGGAGCGAAAGCTAACCTTAGAAAAGGCGGATACGTGGTATCCGACGCAGCTAACGGCAAGCCAGACGCTCAGATCCTGGCAACAGGCTCCGAAGTGCAATTGGCTGTCGCGGCGCAAAAATTGCTGCAAGAAGAAGGCATTCACGTTCGTGTCGTCAGTTTGCCAAGCTTGGAGCTGTTCGAGAAGCAATCCAAAGAATACAAAGATTCCGTTATTTTGCCGGAAGTTAAGAAGCGTCTTGCAGTTGAAATGGCGTACCCGCTTGGTTGGGAGCGTTATGTAGGCGACCAAGGATCTATCTTGGGGATTTCCACTTTCGGAGCATCCGCACCTGGCGACGTAGTCCTCAAAGAATACGGCTTCTCTCCTGAAAATGTTGTAGCGAGAGTGAAAGCTCTCTTGTCATAAGCTAATTCATCCATGGCCAAAGCCCACCAACGGTGGGCTTGCCATTATTCATTGTTCATTAGAGGGGGAACTATTCACCATGTCCAGCTTTGAAAATGTAACCGTATTAACGAAAGCCAATGTTTATTTCGACGGTAAAGTAACGAGCCGTACCGTTGTATTCGCAGACGGAACCAAAAAAACGCTCGGTATCTTGCTTCCAGGTGAATACGAATTCGGCACAGATACGAAAGAAATTATGGAAATCCAAGCTGGCGACTTGAATGTATTGCTTCCGGGCAGCAGTGAATGGATCAGCATTAGCGGTCAAGGTGAATTCACAGTTCCGGCTAATGCGAAATTCAAGCTCGAAGTGAAAACAGTCAGCGATTATATTTGCTCTTATATTTCTGAATAAATTAGACGGAGAGATTATTCTCTGCCAAAGAAATCCCATACTTCTATCGGACTTAAAGTCGGATGGAGGTATGGGATTTTTGGGTTTGGATCATGATTAGTTGGGAGACCAGGCATAGTAGGAGCGGCTGTCCATCTGCAGAACCTCTTCGATGTCGCTCATGCGGAGCCATAGATGAACGATCCTTGGCAGGGAATCCGCTTGCATCGCGTGTCTTTGTTGGATGGAGTTGAGGCTGATGCCAATCGTGTGGGGCCGTTCGGGATGGATGACAAGATCATCTAGAAGGACGGTTATGCCTGCTTCGAGCTCTGGGACCTCTTCCAGCATTAACGGCTGAAAAGGGCCGCTAAGAGGGATATAGAGGGTTGATTTGGTCCAATCCAGCTCATGAGGCTGGAAGCGCAGCGCCATGATAAACGGACGAATATGATCCTCATGAAAATCATAGAAAACCGTGCGCTTAGACATCGACAGATGCTCCTTTCTGCTTCAATTGCTCGAGCTTGTTCATAATGGCACGGGTGGAATCGGACCAGTTGGCAGAACTGTATCTTGTGAATTGGCTTTCTGTAAGCCGCTGATATTCTTGGTCCATAATGCCTTGGAGGACGCGGCGCTGAATTTGGACAATGCGTGCTTCCGCAAGCCGATACGTGACTTGGAATTCCTCGGATAAGAGGGCAATCATTTCGTTCTTTTGCTCAGGCAGCGACAGCTTCTTCAGCATCGCAAGCGGCATCGCCGCGTAGAGCTGGAAATTCGTGGCATCCTGCTCCTGCCAATCGACGTAGCGGTCAGGCATGACCATTTGGTTCCCGGAATGGCGCAGCACATGGCACAGCTCATGAAGGAAGTCCTCCCATTGCTCTTTGGCCGATAGCCTGCGGTCGACATTGATGCTGAACAGTCCGTTATTCTCAACAGCCATACTGTTCATATCCATCGTATATACCCAAATATTCAATTTGGCAGCCAAATGAGTCATGGAAAGCTGTGCGGGCGTTGTAATCCCATGTTGGATATATAAATCTTCGACCCACTGTTCCAGAGGGGTAGTTTGATAATGCGTGAACAGGACCAACACCTCGTTATAGGAATGTATGTTCGTTATATATTCGAAAATAAAAGCCCGGTTGGGCTTCATGTATAGAATGGATAAGATTACTGCTCACTACCGGGGGTGCGAGTCTTCTGCTGTTCTTGAATAAAATGCCAGAAACGAAGCATCTCGTCTCTACGTTCTTTGGGGGCATTCTTGAAATCTTTGAAGAACAAACTGACCTCCGGATCATCGACATCAACCGCATGACCGGCTCCCAAAGGTCCATCAAGCGCTTCTTCTTCCGTCGGAGCAAATCCGGCAAGCAGTAGAAGCTCGTCCTTATCAGCACTGTTAAGCGCATCGGCTAAGGCGATAACCGTTTCTCTGGATGGACTGAAGCGGTTATTTTCTATGGAGTTTATAAATGAATAACTGACACCGGATCGTTCTCCAAGCTCCCGCAGGGAATATTTGTTCTGCTGACGCAGACGCCGGATTCGAATGCCGAATTGCACCATATCTTTCATCGCTTCATCACCTTGTTCTATTGTAAAGGGTTGGAGGTACAAAAAACAAGGGGGGTTAGAAAAGAAAGTTTTGATATTCAAAACTTTTGTGTTGTAATTTAAAACAATCCGTCGTATGATTTGTTTAGAAATTCAAAACGACAAATTTTAGGAGATGATCGATGAATGGTTAATCGTTTTTTACATAAAGCAAATACACATATAGATCAGAAGACAACGCGCAAACGTGTGGAGAGGGTGCTTGAACTGGTCCGCATGTTCAGGTCGATTGGCGGTATGAGGAGGGAAAGGGATGCTGTTATCGGCTCGCAATCCGATCTCATCACAGCGGAAATGCCAGGTTTGTATGAGGCGGATCCAGAGGCTTACATAGCAAGTGTAAGCGCGGAGGTGGAGGAGGCTGTCTCGCGGTTGGAGCTGCAGGAGCAGGAGCTGATTCGCAAGCGCTATTTGCAAAAGGATAAGAAATTCGATTTCTTGTTGTTTCATGAATTGAATGTAAGTGAGCGCACCTACCGCCGCATTAAGGCGAAAGCGATGAGCAAGCTGGCTTATATGCTGCGGTTGGAGGTGGAGTCACGGAGCAATGATGCCGCAGAGAGAGTGGAGGCTAGGGGATAGTAATCTAGTGGGGAGCGAACGTCATTCAGGTAGTCAAAGAGAAGCAGGTTCCAAGGATCTGACAGAAGGTTGACCGTACGTTGGCCGTTCACTCTCGATAGGGGATGGTAAGATCGTTGTGAAGTCAACTAGAGGAGGCGATGTTCCAGAAGAAGTTGCTTTGACAAAAAGTCCTGACTGGCGTCGAGCCGGCCTTTGGGAGGTAGCTTATGGGACGAGCCGAAGGAGTGAAAAGCGTGGTTTCGGGAAATAGGCAAGTTCAGTGCTTTGAAAAGAAAAAAATGTTTTGAATTTCAAAACAAACTTAAAGGATGACTGTTCGGAAAGGAGGTGAGAAAGTGAATGATTAATTTGACTAATCAATTAGCGCGTTACCTTCAGTCCGAGGGCGAGGGGGTGCTGGGAAGCGACATGTTCGTGGACAGCATACCCGCTTCCCCGGATGAAGCGATCTGGTTCAACCATGTTGGCGGCAGCGCAGAATTCAAGCTAGATCCGCCGCAAAGCTGGCGTAAGCTCAGCCTGAATACGAGAAGCGCTACCTCCCAAGGTGCGCAGGATCGCATATGGAGCTGCATGAATAAGCTGCTTCATCCAAATGACGGCGTCATTAAGGTAGATGGACAGCTTTACACGGTACAAATTACAGCTCTGCCTGCTTTGCAGGATAAGGATGCAGCGGGCAGATACGCAATGAAAACTGTGCTGATCCTTAGGCAAGTCGATTCTATCACTGAACCGTGGCTGGAAGCCATCTCCCTTTTCACAGAGACGGCCCTGGGAGCGCAGTGGCGTGTTTATCGCGGGTTCAATGGAACTTGCCGACCGAGCGTCTCATGGCAGTGCATGAACGAGCAAAGCGCCTCGTCTTCAAGAGCCGCTAATCAGCTTTCCAAGCAGTTCGTTGGGCAGATTGCAGCGAGGACGTCCAGTGAATATCAACTGGCCGCGCAGAATTTGCTGCTGGGACTAGCTGAACATGCCAAATTGCCCATGGCTGGGTTGGGCGGCAGATGGTTAACTGTTGTGAATGCTGGCGCAGCTCTTCGGGCCGGAGATTTGTCCACAGGACTTATTACCGTTGCATTAAGCGGTACAGCCGCCGTTCCGCAAGGCGTTTTCCCACTTATAGCTGGCGTACAAACGGCAACACAAATTGAAAATTGAGGTGATCGATTTTGAAACAAAGCACGAAGCAAACAAGCGGTAAACCAGAAAATACTGCTGAAGCCACTTTATATAGCAAAGATGAGCTAATCACGCACTCGCAAGCTTTATTTGCCAGCCAGCCAGAAGTGCTGATCGGCGCTCTGCATGGCTGCGAAGAGAACGAATTTACGATTGAAGCAGCGAATCAACGCATTCAAAACTTTTTACAAAGGAAGGTGCTTGCATAATGGCAGGTGGAACTTGGAGTGGGACGGATCGTCCGGTATTGCCGGGTTTTTATATGAATTTTGAGGCGGCAGCGTTAAGCGCTATTGAGCCTGGCGGGCAAGGCGTAGTAGCTATCCCGGTGAAGGCGAACTGGGGCGCGGTGCGGCAGTTTGTGGAAATTACAAGTGAGCAAGGCATCTATGATGCTTATGGGGTTGATCAAGGGGATACGGCTACGGCGCCGGTTGTATTGAAGCTGGCTTTGCTCGGCAAGCCGAAAAAGCTGCTCGCTTATCGAATCGCGGATACAGCAGCGGCCAAAGCAAGTGTGACCCTGAAGGACTCGGCGGCGGCTAATGTATTGAAGCTTACTGCCAAATACGAGGGTACACGGGGCAATAACTTCTCTGTCATCGTACAGACGAATGCGGTGGATGGGACCAAAAAAGACCTCAAGCTGCTGGAAGGCACAGCAGTTCTGAAGGTGTTCACGTTCTCCGGCAGCACCATCCAAGCGGCAGCAGATGCGATGAATCAGGATGCCAGTAACGTATGGCTGACAGCATCGGTGCTTGCTCCAGGGAGTGGCACACTCGCGCCAGTTGCAGGCAGCGCATTAACAGGGGGCAACTCCGGTATCAGCGCTATCGCTTCCACCGATTATGTGAATGCGCTCAGCGCGCTTGAAACCCAGCAATTCCATGTTGTAGCGCTGGATGGGTTATCGGATGCGAGCATTCAAGCTTCGACGGTTGCGTGGACGACGCGTTTGCGCAGCGAAGGCAGAGGCATTGTAACGGTGCTGGGCGGTTCAGCCGCCGACGATATCGCGGCCGATGCGGTCAGCCGAGCAACAGCGCGAAGCGCAGCTTTCAATCACGAAGCGATCGTGAACGTGGGAGCTGGGGCGATTTTGGCAGGGACGAGCTATAGCTCAGCGTATATTTCCGCCTATGTCGCCGGCCTCATCGCGGGTCAGAAACTGAGTGAATCGACGACCTATGCGGCAGCGCCATTCAGTGACGTGACACGCCGCTGGACGCGGAGCGAGCAGGAAACAGCCGTGAAGAACGGGGTCTTCCTTTTGTACCATGACGGTCAGAAAGTGAAGGCGCTTCGCGGGATGAATGCTTTGGTCAGCTTGCGTCAGGGACAGAGCGCGGCTTGGAAGAAAATCCGCACGATTCGTGTAATGGATACGATTAACAACGATTTGCTCCGCACGGCGGAAGACAGCTATATCGGCAAAGTAAACAACACAGAAGAAGGGCGACTGGCGCTGGTGGAAGCGGCTAAGCAGTACATGCAGACATTGGCTCAAGCGGGTGTGATTGAAGCAGCCGATTTCGATGTTTACTTGAATCCGGCCTACTATGGTACAGGTTCGGTGCTGACGCCGGCTGCCGACCAAGTGTACATCAAATGGGAAGCGAAGCTGACGGATGTGATGGAACAAATTTTTGGCACATTTACCGTAAATTAAGGGGGACTAGCGATGAGTTTAGATGCGAGCAGAGTTATTTTAGGGACATATGGTCAGGTATTTATTGCAGGTGTATGGCAAACGAATTTTAACCATTTGGAAGCCAATGTGGAAATTCAGAAGAAAGAATTGAACCTGGCCGGCGACCCTTGGGTACGCCACAAGAAAGGCGCAATGAAGGGAACGGGAACGATGAGCGGGTTCAAAGTGACCAGCGATATGATTGCCCGCGGATTCGATAAATTCAGTCTCGTTTCCAAATTAAACGATCCCGATGCTTATGGCTTTGAGCGGATTACCTTGAATAATGTCATGCTGGACAAGCTTCAGCTGGCGAATTGGACGGCCGGCGAGGAAGTCAAAGAAGAGGTTGCTTTCACATTCGAAGGCTACACACTGAATGACCCGATCAGGGGTATCTAAAAGAGGAGGAACGCGATCATGTTAACGGATGAACAAATTTTGCAAAAGCTGCTCGACGCAGATCAATTGCCAGAAAAGACGGTGACCCTTTCAAGGGTCGGCGTCCCGATTATTTTGCGCGGATTAACTGGGAAGCAGGTGTTTGCGCTGCGTGAGCGCTGCACGGAACGTTCGGATCGCCGGGGTGTGCACACGGACCGATTGGATGAAGAGCAGTTCAACGTCGCGCTGATTGCTGCCGCCACCGTGTCCCCTAACTGGGGGGACTCGAGGCTGCTGACGAAGTATCAGGCCAGCTCCGGCGAGGAAGTGATCAAGCGGATTTTGCTCGCAGGCGAGCTGTCCGCGCTTGGGGATGAAGTGCTGGACCTGAGCGGTTTCAACACAACGCTGGATGAAGTAAAAAACTAATTGCCTCCGGGGGGCTCCCGGCGATGCTCCATGCGATGTGGACGCGTCACCATCTGCGCCCCGGAGCATTCTGGAAGCTGCCTCGCGGTGAGCAGCAATTCCTGCTCGCCAGCTTGGAACTCGAGCTGGAGCAGGAACAGGCGCTGCAGCGAGAGCGCGATCGCGCAAGGAGGTGAGAGCGATGAGTGATACCGTACTAGTTGGCAATATGGCCAAAATGATGGCTGCGCAGGATCGATTGCGCAGTATGGTGGACCGAACGGGCGCATCAACGAGGCGTCTGGAAGATATGTTCGGCAAGGCTGCTGAGGCCAGCGCAAGATTAAGTCAGATTACCGCCAGACCGACGATTGCGATCAGGGATTATTTCTCCTTCGTGATTGACCGCCTGCTGCTGCAATTGGCGGATTTGCGCCACACGAAGGTGGATTTGAAGCTGATGCTGGGTGAGGACATCCTCAGGAATGCTAAGCAGCTTCGCGATTTGTTGAAGGGGCTGGGCGGCAGTTTATCCATTGACGTGGAGGCGAAGGGAGCGGCTAAAGCGTCGGCTTCCGCTTCGGCATCCGTAACGATGCTGAGCGTGACGACCAAACCGGATACGAACCCTATTGATACGTGGATTGATCGAATTCTGAAAATCGCCGAGGCGATTAAGGCTTTGGGGGAGGCCTTCCAAGCTTTTGGCGCAGGCTTTAAAAGTTTCGCACAGGGGATCAAAATCCTCAAGGAATTGTTTACGGGAAAAGGCAAGCAGCCTGCAGCAGATAAAACCAAGCCGAAGGCAGGCGGGAAGACCGATCCTTGCGCCAAGGAGAAGACGAAGTGCAAGGGCGGGGATAAGACGAAGTGCAAGGGCGGAAATAAAACAAAGTCCAAAGCAGGTTCGAAAACGAAGTGCAAAGGCGGCAGCAAAACCAGATCGCAGACAAGCGATGCTGCATCGAAAAGCAAGTCGAAGGCCAATAAAGCGGAAGTCAGAGCAGGGGAAAGAGCACGTGGAACTCCTCCGCCGGCGCCTGCCGCCTCAGATGTGATACCGGAAGGAAATCCGGCAGCTCCGCAAGGAGGGCGCTTGGGCAAGTTGTTCAAGAAAGGCTCCAAGCTGATGAAAATGGGTGGAAAAGTGGTGAAGCCGCTCGGTATCGCACTATCAGCCGTAGATATTTTGACCTCCGACAATAAGGCGGCCGCAGCCATTCAAGCAGGTTCAGGTGCAGCGGGGACTGCACTCGGGGCAGCCATAGGCTCATTCATTTTGCCAGGTGTAGGGACTGCCGTTGGTGGTATTGTTGGCGGTTGGCTCGGCGATAAAGCGGGCTCCTATATTAATGATAAATTGTTTGGGAATAAGGATGCCTCTCAGGATCAGGAGTCCAAGACGGATCTGCTGCCTGCGGGTCGCGAGTCAGCGGCTGCTGATCCCTTGCAAGCGAATACTTCAGGAGGAAACGGGGGTAGTCAGGAGGCTGCACCGCCTAACCAATATGAGATTACGGTGGACGGGATCACGATTAATTTTCCCAAAGAAGAAGTGAATGAGGAAGAGTTGGCCCTCACCATCGGGCATCAAATCGCCTCGCAAATCAATGCGGCCATTCAAAATCGCGTAGAGAACGGAGGGGGCGCTTATGGCTGATAAACAGATGGATTTTACGCTGGAAGATCCAAGCGGATTGAAACTCCATTTCCCTGTCAATCCGTCCGAGGTGAACATTCGCCGGGACAAAAGCTTTGAAACGATCACGATTATTCGTGGCGGTGAGCTGGATGTACCGCAAGGAGTGAAGGTGAAGGAAATTGCCTTCTCCTCCTTTTTTCCGGCGGATTATGATGCCAGCTACTGCAAGTATAAACCGCTGCCTAATCCACAAACGGCGATGAATCAGTTGAATACGTGGATGGAGAGCCAGGAACCGCTGCGGCTGATTATTACGGAAACCGATGTGAATGTGCTGGTCATGCTTTCGGCGCATAACAGCAGCTTCAGGGGCGGCGAGCCGGGCGATGTGTATTTTGATGTGACGTTTCGTACATGGAATGACTATAAAGTAAGAACATTGGATGAGCGGTTGGGCAGCTCAGGTGGGGAGGCGCGTTCTGATATTAAACCGGTGCCTCCTACTTATAAGGTCAAGTCAGGCGATTCTCTATGGGCTATTGCCAAAATGAATCTAGGCTCCGGCGGCCGTTGGCGGGAGATTTATGAAGCTAATCGTGGAATTATCGGCGATAATCCCGATTTGATTCAGCCTGATCAAGAGTTGGTGATGCCCGGATGACAGCTAAGAGGATGGCTGGCCTGTATGATATTTGGCTGGAGGATAAGTATGCGCTTCAGGATTTGATTTATGAACTAACGCTGGAGGAAGCACTCGATGAGATCTCCTACCGGGCTCAGGCGACACTCGTCGTGTCACCGGATTTCCCAGGTATGAAGCCCGGTCAAGCTGTTCGTGTATTAGGAGTTCCTTTCGGGGCTACGCAGCAGGTAGATTTGCTTCATCCCGCTGTCGTTTGGCAGTGTGAAAATCACTATGAACGAAGCGACCGGCTGACGGTAACGATGTATGATCGCACGATTTATTTGGCGAAATCTGAGGATGAATATGTGTTTCCAGCGGGGATGACGGCGAGTGAGCGCATTCGCAAGTATGCGGATGATTGGAACATTCGGTATGGCCGTTTGCCGGATACGGAAGTGAAGCTGGCTAAGGCGCTTTATCGCGCGGAGTCGATCTACGGGATGATGATGAAAGATTTGAAGGAAACGGCCAAGAAAGGCGGTCCGATGTATCGCCCCCGCATGACGGTCGAAGGCTTGGAACTCGTGCAAATTGGCAGCAACAGGGTGGTTTGGTCGTTAGAGCCAAGCGAGAATGTGATAAGCATTATGCAGAAAAGGACGCTCGAAGGCGCCGTGACCAAGGTAAAAGTGCTGGGCACCAAAGAGGCCGGTGACGATGCTGCCGCACAAGTATTAGCCGTTGAAGAAGGAGAAATTGCAGCACTGGGCACCTTGCAGAAAATTGTGCAGGACAACAGCTACAACTCTGTCAGCGAAGCCAAAAAGGCGGCACATGCGCTGCTGGCGGGCGTGCAGGAAACCATCAGCGTGACATCGCTGGATATCAACACGATTCGCGCAGGCGATAAGGTCGATCTGGCTGGCAGCGGGATGGAGCTGATCGCGATGTCCGTCCGGCATGAGCTGGGCGACCCCGGCAAAATGGTGCTGGAACTGGGCAGCCCCGAACTGGTAAGAAGGAGGTATTACATGAATGAATCCGTATAAAAAGCTCGCGACTACGCTTGATAATCGGATGTCTGGACATGCGGCATCGGCTATCACAGGCCTGCCTGCAGAGCTGGGAACGATGACGGCCGGGGGACTCAAGCTGGATCGTTTTAAACATGAGATTGCTGACTACTATGTGGCGGATTGGATGGCGAAGCTGCATTTGCCTGCTTTTACACTAGGTGGGACTGTTACTGGATTGACCAGCGGCAGCGGGGCTGTGACCGGGCAGGGGACGTTTGCTTTTGGCGAGTCCGAGGTGGAGGATGTGCGTTTGGAGTTTCAGCATGGCTTGAAGTCTGGAGACCGTGTCTTGGCGATTCCTATCAATGATGGCAATGACGTTGTGATCATCTGCAAGGTGGTGAAATGATGCCGAATTTATTTCCGCAGGTTGGGGCAGGAGCTGGAACGGGGACAGAAACAGGCACAGGCACAGGAACAGGAACAGGAACCCTTGTTGGGGAGAAGCGCAAAAGATCGGTTAAGTTTGGGCGCAGCCCGAAGTTTGACCATTCACTTGGTGAATTCGTAACGACCCAGACGGGGAGAATTGCCGAATGCACGGCTACAGAAGCATGGTTGGAATGGTGCCAAAAGGCGCTGCGTACGGAGCGCTACGCGCATCTCGTATATTCACGGACGTATGGTCAGGAATTTGAGGATTTGATTGCCCGGCATTTGACCAGGCAGGCGAATGAGATGGAAATCGCCCGGATCACGACGGAAACGTTGAAAGTCGATCCGCGTACAGCGGATGTACGCCATTTTACATTTCAATGGAAAAATAGCGAGTGCTCGTTTCAATGTGAAATCACCAACGTGCGAGGCGAGCGCAAGAACATCAAGGGAAGTGTGGTGATCAGTTAATATGGCAAGTTTACCGGATTATTTGGCCGAGCAGACCGAAGAAGCGATTCGCGGGCGAATGCTGGATCGACTTTCGTCCGATTGGGATCAATCCGAAGGGTCGTACATTTGGGATGCTTTGGCTCCGGCAGCAATTGAGTTGGCACAGGCGGCGATTCAGTCGCAGGAAGTTTTGCGGCGAGGTTTTGCAGGAACGACCTTCGGTCCCTATTTGGACTTGCGTTGTGCCGAGCATGGTGTTTTTCGCAAGGAGGCCGTTAAGGCAGCTGGCTTGGTTGAGTTTGCAGGAATCCCGGGCACCGTAGTGCCTAAAGGTACACGCATCGGAACAATGGCGGATACGTATCAGGGGACGGCTTCGATTATTTTTGAGACGCAGGATGCGGGAGTTGTAGATGGCTCGGGGCGTATTGCCGTGCTGGCATCTGCTGTGAATGGCGGGACAGGGGGGAATGTACCCAGTGGTGCAATTAGCCTATTGATTTCTCCTATTGCTGGAGTTACGGGAGTGACGAATGCTGGGGCAATTACAGGCGGGGCAGAGAAAGAGGGTGATCCCGCTCTATTGAACCGTTATTATGCGAAAGTTCGCTCCCCCGGAACAAGCGGGAACAAAGCGGATTATCTCAACTGGGCGCTCGATGTAGCAGGCGTTGGCGCAGCGCAGGTACTACCTTTGTGGAACGGCCCGGGCACCGTCAAAGTTGTTGTTATCGGCACGGATAAAAGAAGCGCCTCGGCTTCCGTTGTCGCTGCTGTGCAGCAATACATCTATCCAGCGCCGCCTTTGGTTGGGAAAGCGCCGATCGGTGCGGCCGTCACCGTCGTTGCGGCTGCCGAGGTCTTGATTGGCATCTCTGCGAGTGTGACCTTGAGTGGGAGTCGAACCTTGGCGCAGGTGAAAGCTGATTTTATGGCGACTGTTCGTAGCTATTTAGCTGAAATAGCGTTCTCTGCGGATCCGTATGTGCGCTATGTGCGAATTGGCTCCTTGCTGCTGGATACGCCGGGCGTACAGGATTATGCCGGTTTGCAGTTGAACGGTGGGGGGACCAATATTGTGATTGGCGCTGGGCAGGTTGCCGTTATTGGGGTGGTGACGCTGTGAGTGCGAATATGAGTGCTGGTATGAATGAAAGTATGAGTGAGAGTACGAATGAGAGTAAGAGTGTGGGAATGAATGAGAGTATGGGTGCGGGTATGAATAAGAGTATGAATGCGGGTATGAATGCGAGTATGAGCGGCGTCAGGATGAAGGGATATTTGCCCCGCTACTATGAGACCTCGCGGGTCATGGATGGCATTCTGCAAGCGCAGGGCGCGGAGCTTGATCTTTTGCGTGTCTCCTTGGAGGAGACACTGGCGCAGTTCTTCGTCGGCTCCGCTACGTGGGGGCTCGACGTTTGGGAAGCCGAGCTCGGCATAGCGCCGGTGCCGGGCAAGCCTGACGATCAGCGCCGGTCGGTGATCAACGCCAAGCTGCGCGGCGTGGGAACCGTCACCGTCGAGCTGATCGAGAGCGTGGCCAGCGCGTACAGTCGCGGCACGGTTGAAGTGACGCAGCAGCCGGCTGCGTATCAATTCACCGTGCGGTTCGTGGACACGCTCGGCACGCCGCCTAATCTTGGCGATCTGAAGGCGGCGATCGACGAGATCAAACCGGCACATTTGCAAGTCGTGTACCAGTACAAATACTTCTTGCTCAACCAGCTCCACCAAACGATGACCATCAATCAAATTCAAACGAGGAAAATGACCGATTTCGCGCCATTCATCCCCGTTTAACCAGGAGGGAAACGCATATGCCGAGCTCGACAACGAACATGGGGCTTTATAAGAAGAACCCGTCTACGGACGGGAATGATACGTTTGATATTAATACGATGTTGAATGACAACTGGGATCGGATTGATTCGCAGGTTGGGGGGCAGTTGGGTAATTCAGCGCCCATGGCTGTGAATTTGGTTAATGGATTGCAGGTTGTTACGGCTCCGAAGGGGGCGCCGTTGGAGAATTTGCGGATTACGGGGCGGACTTTGGTTAATTTGTTGGGGCGGGATGGGGGTTGTGAGGATGTGAGCAAATGGAGCGCTTATCAATCAACATTCTCTTTAGATGCAACAAACAAGACTACAGGTTCCAGTGCAATTAAAGTAACCATTTCAGCTACATTCACAAGTGGTTCGGCAGTTGAGATGCTGAGGTTAAATTTGTCGAACGGTAAAAATTATTTACTCGCAGGAGACATTAAAAATGGCAATGCAACAAAAGGGAGATTGACCTTAATTAATGGTGGCGGTAGCGCTATGGATATTACAGATACGACGAAGTTTAATACCACATATTTAGCTTTTACGCAAGCTACCGATACAACAGCAGCCTATGTGGACTTGGGGGTTATTGGGGCGGCAGGGCAGTACGCGTACTTCGATGCTGTTAGAGTTTATGAAATTACAGCGGCAGAAAAAGCATATATAAACGGCTTGTCGACAGCAGCGGCACAATCTTACATTACAGCTAAGTACCCATATGTAGATGATGTAAAACATGTTAATGCACCTTATGTAATTAACTATGGTGAAAACTTATTACCGCCGTTTGTCGAGTGGGCGGCAAATGGAGCGCCTACAAACTTAGCGATTTCAGATCCTTATAGCATTTCATTTGGTGGTACTTCGTCGGCAGGCACATTCACTTGTATTGTTCCAGTTGTTCAAGGTCAGACATACACAATTTCAATGACAAAAGACACAACAAACGCGAGATTAGTTGTTTACAAAGGGAACGCGTCATCTTACACTGCTGCAATTGCAACGACTACAAACACGGCGACATTTACCGTTGATGGCACATATGCAGGTAATTCCGTAATGGTACAAATTGACAACGGTAGCGTTGCAGGGCCATACACATTTAACAACCCGCGTATGAGTATCGGTCCAGTAGATAAGGTATTTAAATCACGTAATGACGATATGCTTGCCTTCCCTAACGTACAATTAGCCTCTTCTGTAGATGGTACAGTATATGACACGTTATTCAAACGTGATGGGAAATACTTTGTTGAGAAGAGATTTAAAGATGTGGTACTTGATGGCAGCTTAGCATGGTTACTTGGAGGAAGTGGTCCGGGTAACAAGACAGTCCAGATACTTGCGGGTATTGTTGATTCGAAATCAACCTTTCCTGATGTAGTAAGGTATGACGGTAAAATTCTACTAAAAACAACGTCTGTAGTGGATGCCCTTTGGATTGACATAAAAAATGGTAATTTATTAACTGTTATATCCAATACAGACAGCGGTTGGGGCGATTCTTACACAAACCCATCAACAGCAGAGATACAAGCATATTTCTATGGTTGGAAGATGTATGATGGAGTTAATGGCGCTAACCCTTACAATACAGGAACTAAAGCATGGTGTTATCGCACATTAGGTGGTTATACTGGCGGGACAAACACATTGCCAACGGCTCCTGCGCCATATACAGGAGCGTTCACGCCTTACAAACTAACCTATCAACTAGCAGTGCCAACATTTGAAGAAATCACTGTTGAAACAGGAATGTCTCTACATGAAGGTAGAAATCAAGTTGAAGTTGGGCAAGGTATCGTGTTACGAGAGAAGATGCCACTAAAAAGTATTGATGGCATATATTACACTTTAAACGATATGAGGAATACATCTACTTATTTAAAAAGTCCGATTTCTAAAATAGTAAACATTTTTAAAAATGGAAAGCTTGATTCCCAGTCAAATAGAGGTTCTTTACCAGTTGACTCATCTTGGACATTAAATTACTTTGATGCTGTTACTAGAGGTCTTGTTAAGCCTGTTTTACACAAAAGTGGATTTGACCCATCAGCAACATATGAAGTCTCATACATTGCATCGGATCAGTATCTATTAGCAGCCCCAGTACAAGCGGTAGACGGTGAAGTAGCAAGCAATCTTAAAACAGTTGTCGATGCATTGTCCACGAATCAAGCAGACCAAGAGGCACGTATTAGTGCTAATGAAATTCTAGCTAGACAAATATACAACGTCCCCCAAAAGACAAGTGCTGCAATGTCGTTATATGTTGATGCAGTAAACGGGGCAGATAACAACGATGGAAGTGCAGGGAAGCCGTTTAAGTCGATTCAACGGGCAGTTAATAGCATTCCGCAAATTGTTAATCATACGGTAAGTGTTATCTGCGCTGCTGGTACGTATAATGAAGACGTTATTATTGATGGTTTTACTTGTGCGAAGAATTCGGGGATTGTAGCAATCATAGGTGCAACAACTGCCACGACAACACATAGCGTAAATTCTTTCTTTATTCACAATTGTTTCGGGCGCGTATCAGTAGAAGGATTTAATGCTACTAATACGAGTGCAGCTGGTATTGGTGTCGCTTATTCAAATGGATGGGTTATATATGCGTGTAATGTAACCACAGCATCCATAAACAGCGGCATAGCCGTGACGGTATCTACGGGGCGAATCGAGTCCTGCATAACTTCGAATCGTGGAACAGGTCTAAACGTTTCTTATTACAGTCAAGTGTTCATTCAACAGTGTATAGGCACTAATAACACGATTTATGGCATCAATTCCTCAGAAGGTTCTTTTGTTTCAATTGATGCAAATACAACAGTAACGGGGATTTTGGCTGCTAGGGGAGCATTTAACGGGGGGATCATTTCAACGGGTGTCCTTAATCCTTGGGGAGATAACACACAAGCGAATAGAAGCCGTATCTTAGGTAACAACAACGCAACACAAAGTATATCGGCAGCAACAGCAACAAAGGTATTATTTCAAATTGCAGGCATAGACAATTTAGGCGAATGGGTTTCTAGTAAATTCACAGCGAAAAGTGCAGGCACGTATGATCTAAGCGGGTCGCTTGTCTTCTCATCTGGTTTCACGGCATCTATGAATTACGGGGTATGGATATATAGGAATGGTGTGGCATACAGGGGACCGAATTGCAACGGCGGTACATCCTACGCCGCCCCTTCGATTCCCTTTGCATTCAAGATGGATTTAGCCGCAAATGACTATGTAGAAATTTATATAACAACATCCGTTGCAACCATTGTAAATACAGGCTCTTGGGTTGATATATCCAGAACAGCATAAAGGAGGAAACCCCACATGAACATAGCACAAGCAATCATGCATCTATACCCAGATGCCAATCCCCTAACCGACTTCATCGTCCAAGACGACTCAGACGGACAAGGCCCCTATATCGCGAAATGGAACCTAGAATCTCCCGAGCCAACGGAGGAACAACTTCAATCCGCATGGGAAGCGATGCAGCCAACTCCGGAGCAAGTTTTGTCACAATCGAAGCAATCAAAGACGGAAGAACTCAACTCCAAATGCAACACAACAATTCTAAGCGGATTCAAGTCAAAAGCTCTCGGCACGGAACACGCCTACGACTTCGACTACGAAGCCCAAACAAATCTCAACAGCATGCTAAACGCAATCGCAGCACACATAGCCGCAGATCCCATCCCTTTGAAAGCCTCCGGCATGCTACAGCCGCACTCTTTTGAACAATTCAAAAACCTCTACGCAGATGGGCTCGCCCACAAAAACGCCAACATCAGCAAGTACTGGGAGCTGAAAGCAGCACTATCGGCAGCAAACACCGAAGAAGAAGTCACATCAATCATATGGTAATTTACGCAGAAAGGCTGCCCAGAACCTACAATCTCGGCGGCTTTTCCTCACCTTGAAGAAAGGAGCAACTATATATGAATCAAATTAATTTTAATATGATTTCGGCTGTGTTTGGAACGATGTTAACTTACGCATTCGGCGGGTGGAATGAATTGATGGCGCTATTTCTTATGGCGATCCTCATTGATTATTTGACGGGGATTGCTGCGTCGATAAAGGAACAACGTGGACTGAATAGTCAGGTTGGCTTTTGGGGACTCGCCCGCAAAGGGCTGATGCTGCTGGTCATCATGCTGGCGCATCGGATGGATCTTCTCTTTGATACGGAGTTGATGATGACGGCGGCTATTTATTTTTATTTAGCTAATGAGCTGATTTCGATTACGGAGAATTATGGGCGGTTGGGGCTTCCGCTGCCAAGCTTTCTGAAACAGATGATTCAAATTCTACGCAGCAAAGGGGAAGGGCTATGAGCAAGGATAGTTTTATTGATCAAGTGGCGCCGACCGCACAAGCGGATATGCTGGAGTATGGGATTTTGGCGAGTGTGACGATTGCGCAGGCGATTTTGGAAAGCAGCTGGGGGCGGTCGGCACCTGGGAATAATTTGTTTGGCATCAAAGGGAGCGGGCAGCAGCAAGCGACGCAGGAGTTCATTAACGGCAAGTGGATACAAATTGTAGACGGTTTTAGAGTGTACGAAAGCTGGGCAGAAAGCATACGCGATCATTCTCTTTTGCTTGCGCAGAATCAGCGCTATAAGAATGTTTTGAATGAACGCAATTACCTAATTGCAAGCAAGGAGCTGCAGCGTGCAGGCTACGCCACAGATCCCAAGTACGCGGACAAGCTTATACAAATCATAGAGGGAAGTGATCTCACTCGCTTTGATCAGCTGGAGGAAAAGGGGGAGTATATGATGAATGCGGATGATGCGAACAAGATTATTCATTTTCTATCGGCCGCTTGGATGAGTACGGAGGATGCAGAAGCTAGAGAAGAATTCCACCGACTTGCTGATGAGCTGCGTAAGGCTTCGGGCCAACTGGAGGCGTAAGCAAAACACAAATAAGAGCCTTTGCAGGCTCTTATTTGCGCGAATTCTCTTCATTAGAGGTGAATAGAAGACGTAAGAGACTCTTATTGGCGCGGATTCCCTAGTTTCAGCCAGTATTCTAACGAATAGAAGTCTCCAGAAGCTTCTATTCTCACTTCAAACGGCATATTTCCCCAAATAGAAGTCCCGAGAGACTGCTATTCTCAGCTAGCCGCCGCCAACTCGCCACTAACTCGCCACCGCCTCGCCGTCGACCCGCCATCCATCACCAGCCGCCCCTATCTACCAGCGCCAACTCTATCAAAATCCCGACCAGTCCCGACCCGAAGGGTCAAGCACATAGGATCTGACCCGCTGCACGCCGCTAGCCGGCTTGATAATCCCTTTCCCATGCAAGCTGCGAAGCCATTTGCGCGCATGTTCCACGCGGATGCCCAGATGCGCCGCAACGGCTTGCGGCTTAAGTGGGGCAACGGCGCTGGCAGCCAGCCGAGTGATTTCTTTCTCTCGATGTGTGAGCGACCACATCTCGCGACCACTGTCATCGCCATACCACCGCCCCATCATGTTCAAAATAACCTGCTGACAGCGCCGCTGATGCCCAGTGATATCATCAACGGCAAACCGAATAACTTTCCAGCCATCCAGCATCAGCTGGTTCTGCCGCATCAGGTTATCTCCGAAGCGAGTTCGGTCTACATCCCGGGCATGGGGGCCGAACCCATCTATCTCGATGCAAATCCGATGGGGCGGCCGCAGATAAACAAAGTCAACGAACCGCGTGTTGTCTTGAAAGTCCCTGACTTCATACTCTGGGTGCAAATATCGGAAATGCCCGACAACGGGCCACCAGATGTGCTGCATGAACAACTTTTCCGCATAGCCGTGTCCTTCATGTAGTCGACGCAGACGCTCTCCAGAACGTCTCGTCTTATGATACTGAACGAAGATTTCATGTTCTGTCAGAAAATCCATCCAATACTCCTCCTTGTAACGCTAAATTGGGACGAAAATAAAAATGCCGCCTCTCCCAAAAGGGAAAGACGGCATGTTCTTCACGCACGTATCATTTATGAACCTATAGAAGTTGCATTCACCTACAAAGCATACTCAATATGATCCTCAATATATTGCTCCAGCTTGATCCGCACATAAGGCGGCAAGCCGGACAGCATACAGCCATAACGGAACTTATGGCCATCCGTTTCAATGCGAATCACGCGAGCCGTGATTGGCGGGAGTTCCGCTTCCTGCGGGAAGTGGATGACGATGAACATGTCTGGCGCAAGCGGCGCCTCCGAGGTGATCTGCAGGCCGCTTTCCGACAAGTCGAACAGCGTGCCGTCGATGTTCTGGCCGGAGAAGGAGCCTTCCTGCTCCCATTGGTAAATGGACAGCTTCAGGCTGATGTCCAGCTTCACGCGTGTGTTCCGGCGGCGTTCGCGGCCGGAAAGCTGCTTCTGCTTCTCCGCAGCAGAAGCAGCTTCCACAACCGCTTCGCTTGGTCTTGCGACTTCAACACCCATCCAGTCCTCATAGCACTGGATGACGGCGCTCAGATCCTCCTCGCCAAGGCCTTTGCTGAGGCCCATCTGGAACAAGGTTGTTGCCGAATTCAACATGGGTGAAGGTAGTTGGAACTTATTGGTAAGCTCCTGTGCGAGCAAAAGATCCTTCAGCATCAGCTTCAGGGAGAATTGATTGCTGAAATCACGATCGATAATTTTATCGCCTTTCAGCTCGACTTGCTTGCTGTGCGCTCCGCCGGAGCGTACAATCTCTAGGAATTGAGCAGGGTTAATTCCTGCTTTGGTTGCAATGGATAAGCCTTCGGCTAACCCGGCTAAGTTAATACCCACCATGGTATTGTGGGCAAGTTTTGCATTGGAGCCGGAACCGTTCGGGCCGAGGTAGAGGGCTTTGCTGCCAAGTGCCGAGAACACGTCTTGCTGCTCATCGAACACTTCTTGGCTGCCGCCAACCATGAAAGTAAGCGTACCAGCTTCAGCGGCAGGTTTGGTGCCGGTGACCGGTGCATCGAGGAAATCAACGAAATGCGCCGCGAGCTCCTCAGCCAGCTTTTGACTTGTTTGAGGGGACACGGTGCTGGAGTCAATAATCGTGAGAGCAGGATGAATACCACTCAGAATGCCGTGTTCACTGTAGAACGTCTCCAAGAGTGAAGCATCATTGCTAAGCATTGTAATAAGAACATCCGAACTGCGTGCTGCTTGAGCAGGAGTCGAAGCGACTTCAGCGCCAAGATGGGCCAGCTCGTCCGTTTTTTCCGCAGTGCGATTATAGACCGTTACGTTAAAACCTTTTTGAATAAGGTTAGCAGCCATGGGTTTACCCATTGTGCCAAGTCCAATAAAGCCGATACGTTTCATAGATATTTCACCTCTAGGTTCATTTTATCATGGGAACTAGAACCTGTGAATGCCTTCTTTACTTGCATTTGGACAGGCAAATAAGTATGCTAGGAAAAGGAAAAATATAGAGATGGAGGCGAGCATAGTGAGCAAGAAACTACAGTTCGATTACAGTAAGGCATTATCTTTTCTATCCCAGCATGAGGTTGATTATTTGTCAGCTCAGGTGGAGTTAGCGCATGATCAGCTGCATAACAAAACAGGTGCAGGATCCGATTATTTAGGTTGGGTGGATCTTCCTGAGAATTATAATCGTGAAGAATTTGCCCGCATTCAAGCTGCAGCGAAGCAAATTCAATCGGATTCCGAAGCGCTTGTCGTGATCGGGATTGGCGGTTCTTACTTGGGAGCGCGTGCAGCGCTGGAGATGTTGTCCCATTCTTTCTATAATATTTTGCCAAAAGATAAACGCAAAACGCCTGAGATTTATTTTGTAGGCAATAACATCAGCTCTACTTATGTCACGCATTTGCTTCAATTGTTGGAAGGGAAAGATTTCTCCGTCAACGTCATTTCGAAATCCGGTACGACAACAGAGCCAGCGATTGCTTTCCGTATTTTCCGTGAGCTGCTGGAGAAGAAATATGGCAAAGAAGCCGCACGCAAACGGATTTATGCAACAACAGATCAAGAAAAGGGTGCTCTCAAAACACTCTCTAATGTAGAAGGCTACGAAACTTTCGTCATTCCGGATGATGTAGGCGGTCGTTATTCCGTCCTTACAGCTGTTGGCCTGTTGCCAATCGCGACGGCTGGCATTGACGTAGAAGCCATTATGAAAGGCGCGGCAGATGCGCAGCAAGAATTCTCCAATCCGAAATTAAGTGAGAACCAAGCGTACCAATATGCGGCCGTTCGCAACTCCCTATATCGCAAAGGCAAAACGATTGAAATCCTGGTGAACTATGAGCCGTCTTTACATTTCGTATCGGAATGGTGGAAGCAGTTGTTCGGGGAAAGCGAAGGCAAGGATTACAAAGGCATTTACCCTGCGTCTGTTGATTTCTCCACGGATCTTCACTCGATGGGTCAATTCGTGCAAGACGGCAACCGGATTTTATTCGAAACGGTGATCCAAGTTGATCAAGTTGCAGACCATATCACGATTGGTACGGATGCAGATGATTTGGACGGGCTTAACTTCTTAAGCGGAAAAACAATGGATTTCGTCAACAAAAAAGCGTTCCAAGGCACGATGCTGGCACACACAGACGGACACGTTCCGAACCTGATCGTGACTTTGCCGGACATGACACCTTACTCTTTCGGGTATATGGTTTACTTCTTTGAAAAAGCATGTGGCATCAGCGGTTACTTGATGGGCGTGAATCCTTTCGACCAACCAGGCGTTGAGGCTTACAAAAAGAACATGTTTGCCCTCTTAGGCAAACCGGGTTATGAGAAGGAAAAAGCGGAGCTGGAAGCACGTTTGCAACAATAAAAATGAACAAATGTAAAAAAGCGATCAATCCTATCGGATAGGTCGTTTTTTCGTTCCATAATTCCCATTATTTATGTGGTAAATTTTCTTTCTATATTGTCGAAGTCTAATGTTGTGTGTAGAATATAGTGAAACAGATGTTTCCTTCTACCAAGAAAGGTCGGCTATGCTAGCACATTTCAAAACTATCCAATCGTACGGATCGTCGGAAATCATCATCAAGAAGTCGCGTTTCATCGGCCATGCCAAGCCGGTAGAATCAGAAGAAGAAGCTACCCAATTTATTGAAGCGATCAAAAAGGAACACAAAGCGGCTACACATAACTGCAGTGCGTATGTAATCGGGGAGAGGGACCAGATTCAGAAGCAATCTGATGATGGAGAACCGAGCGGGACCGCAGGTAAGCCAATTCTGGAAGTGATTAAGCATCAAGGGCTCAAGAATATCGCAGTTGTGGTTACCCGTTATTTTGGCGGTATCATGCTTGGCGCGGGCGGACTTATTCGTGCCTATACAGATGGAGCCGTGGTCGGCATTGAGGCTAGTCAGCCGATTTATAAAGTTAACCATCAAAAGGTACTGATTGAGGTTGATTATACGTGGTATGGCAAAATCGAGAATGAGCTGAGAAATCAGGGGATGCTCCTAGGGGACATTCAGTTTACAGATAAAGTGACGGTAGCTTGTTATCCTTTGGCAGCAGCAGCGGAAACATTTATCAACTGGGCAACAGACATTACACAAGGTCAAGGCATAATTACCATCGGAGAGAACGAGTACATCATTCATAAGAACCTGCCGGAATAGGCGGGTTCGAGGTTAAACAGATCATACAATTTCATAAGCTAAGGATGCGGAGGGATAGAAGAATGGCTAGGAAAGCAGTCGCGCAAGAGCTTAGCAGAGAACGAATACTTACCGAGGCGCGGGATTTATTCGCTACTTTTGGCTATCGTGCTTTAACGATGCGCAGCATCGCAAAAGCAATGGGGTACAGTCACGGAGCGTTATATTACCATTTTAGTGAGAAAGCTGAACTATTTTATGCGTTAATTAAAGATGACTTTTCCTTACTGTTGCAGCGGCAGAGGGAAATGATCGTTCGTGAGCATGGGTTTAGCGTGAACCTGCTTCAAAAGCTGATGATGGAATTCGTTTGGTTTGGTTTGACCAACCCGAATCATTACGAAATGATGTTCATGCTGAACGAACCGGAATTAGCCCATTACTCTCGTACCGAGCAAGCACAATGCTTAGAAATGTTCGCGGTTGTGATTAGACAGGTGATCGCTGACCAACCTGCTTATGAGAGCAGAAAGTTCACCCTGCCGTGGAATTTGTTTATGTCCATGCATGGCCTTATCTCTTATTGCATTCAGTTTAAACAAACCTATGAAGAAGCGCGGAAGCTGGCTGAAGAGCATATTCGTCTGATCTGTGTAAGCTTGGACATTGATTCTTATGAGCAGCAACGTCCCATTGTCAAAATGGTCGGCTCGAATTTACCTATTTCGAATGCGATTTAATAAGGTTAGGACTGTCTTTCAAGTAGAGCTATCTGCTGGAAGATAGTCCTTTTTTGCTCCTCTGAATATGCTTTCTATTTTACATTCAGCGGTAGGTGCTTTAAAATGATGGAAGAGAAGCAGGGGAGGATGACACATAGATGGATTTGAACACATGGTCGGAAGAGAACGTGGAATTCATGTTTGAAGAAATTAAGAAGAAGCTGCGCATGGCGACAGGCGGTTCAATCAAAGCCTCCAACGTGAAGGAAGAGGTATATGAGGACCTGAGGGATCTGTACAACATGGTTGCAAGCAAAGATAGATTCAGCATTAGTGAAATTGATGCGATCACAACAGAGCTGGGCAATATTCGCAAGGCCTAGTTTGTTACAAATAAGAAGCCGTTTTTCTTGCCTTTGCGGGGCTTGGAAATACGGCTTTTTCTCCATAGAGACATCTGCGTATTTATTCTTTGGAATGGACAGCTATCCAAGCGAATCGACCTATACAGCCGTACACTGTAGAGCAATGTATCTCTGGTAGCTGAAGGAGGTGGACGTTCATGGCGTCCAAGATTCGTAAAGAAGATGTTCGCAAATTGATAGGTAAACATATTGTGGCTGTGAAGAAAGATGGATCCAGTGTAACGGGAAAATTGGTGCGCATCAGCGGGAATACATTAATTGTGGCTCAGCAAACTAGCAAAAAAGCAAAAATTAAAGCTATCGTTCCGTTGGTTTTGTTTGATCTATTAGCAATTGGTACTTCACCGTTTGCGAATGGTGGTTTTGGTTATGGAGGTTTTGGCGGCGGATTTGGCGGAGGCTTCGGTGGCGGATTTGGTGGTGGCTTCGGTGGCCCGTTTGGTGGGGGCTTCGGCGGCGGCTTCGGTCCTGGGCTTTGGTTCTAAGGTTCAAAGGTTCAAAGGTTGTCGAAGGAGGACTCTTTCCCAGCGGGAAAGGGTTTTTTTACGCCTGGACAGCCCTCTGGCTTGAGTAGCTTGAGTTATGCCTAAGCTGGCGGCTGGCGGTCTGCCTCAGGTTCGTCTATTCTGCGTATTTCCTGCAAATATGCATCCTTTTTCGTCATGGAATAGGCAAAATGGTGAAAAGCCTGCGATTATGCATCCTTTTGAGACTTTTTTTCGATTCCAGGATGAAAAAGCTTGAAAAGCCTGCATAATCGCAGGTTTTCGCTGTTTTCATACGATTTGATCGAGAAAGCCTGCACTTTAGCAGGTTTTCCAAAATCGTGAGCCAAAAGCTGCTCGAATACTCCTTACGCGTATGCAAGGGTCAGAAGCAGCCTAATCGGAAGCCGGCATCTGTCACCAATCGGCAGCCTCATGAATAGGCTAACATACAAGTTTTCGGCCAATGTCCTTGAAGTAAAGAAGGGCGGCGGATTGAAAGCTATCCGTGGACAGGAGTGAGCGGCATGCCGAGTTCCATCGTTTTTAACATGATTAACATCAATAATCAGAATACGAATGCCACCATCGGAATCGGTGAGAATGTTCAATCGAGCTGGGATTCGCACAGCAAGAACAATTACGGTACCGGTGAATTTATCGGTAATTCGATTTCCGTTAATATCGTGAATTTCCTTTATGATAATGACTTTATCGATGCACCGATTAATGATCAGGACTTTAAACCCACTGTGGCGACCCAAGTATGATGAAAGAGTGGGGGAATGCGATCATGCATCTGCCAATTCCACAAGATCCGCCAATCATTCAATTCGACTCCATTCATGTGAATACAATCGGTGATTCATCTGGTATTTTCGTAGGGACGAATATGCAATTTTTTTGGACATCAAGCAGCAAGGCGAATAGCGGCATGGGTGAAGTCAGCGGGGACAATAACTATATGCTGAACAATGTGAACACCGTCTACGACAATGACATCATTGATGCGCCGTATACCAAGGGAGATTTCATTATTGGCCGTTTGTAAAAAAACTTGCTCCGCAGCCGCTTTAATCAGCAGCTTGCGGAGCATTTGTTGCGGCAGGTTCCTCCTTGTGGGCCTGAGCCGACGTAAAGCCGGAGGCCTGAGCCTGGTTGGCAATCATCTCTTGCAGCCAATCCGGCGTTTCATTGTCGCCAATATTGAGCATATCCATGAAATCGGAGTCGTTCAGCATAGAGCGCGTTCCAACGAGCTGATTATGATCGCCTTCTACGGCGCCAAACCCTTGCACAGTCTTCTGATTGCTTTGGAAATCGGTCGGCCAATTGTTGCCCATATTGATGCATGAGGCACTTTCGACGGATCCAATTCGGATCGAGCCGATAATGAAAGAGGGCGACATGAACGATGACATGCGTAGATCACCTCATTCTGTCTTGGATGGGGACGTAAAGCGATAGCCGGTTGAAGTTCGTTCTGAATGTGGGGAGCCGCTGCTCGCACTATGCTTCGTACCGCCACCAGTCTGACTTCCGCTATCGGTACTTTGTTCAGCCGCGCTTTCACCTCCAGTTGGGTGTGCAGCTTGTTTCGCGTCTTTTGACACTTGGACATGCTTGAGGGCTTCATCCAAGGGGCCTTTCTTCTCATTTGGCTTGGCTCCGAAATTATTGCCTAAATTCAGGGATCCGCTCAATTCCTTAATATCGAGATGATCCAAGCGAAATGTTAAATTTTCCAAAACAGGCTGATGCACATGCAAAGTATCAATACGAATCTGCGGATGTTTGGCGGTCAGATTAGCTAGCTCATCTTCAAGCTTCTTGAGCCGTCTTTCGAGTTGTTGAACATAGAGAGAAGTCGAATCAGGTTTGGTGGGGGTCGAAGGTAGGGATGCAGGTTTGGCCTGGTTCGAAGGAGGAGATGCAGGTATAGGTGCTGCCGTCGATGGTACAGATGCACGTGGCTGCTGTTTCGTTTTTTTCTTTTTGAACCACATCTTCCGTTCAGTTCTTTCTTGTCATCGGCTTAAGATCAAACATGTCGCCGTCATGGACGGCATGCTTGCCGCCGAGAACGACATTGCTATCGCCATGTACTTCGCCCAGCCCCTGATTGACCTTGACCGAATGCCGCCTTCCCATAATCCGATTGGTCCCTTTATTCACACTGGATGTGTCTGCGATGTCATCGATATGAATGGATTGAAATTGAATGCGCACCACAATAATCCCCTCCGTATCCGGATTTCCGAATGGTCTCATTTATTTATATGGGGACAAACGAAGATTCATTTCTCTTTTCCAAAAACAAATAACGTCCGCTAGTCCTAGACAAGCGGGCGAATGCGTCGCCTCCTGCTCTGGGCTGTCGAACGTTATGTGAATTGAATAGGGATGACCTTCTCCCCATCCGGCGGAGCCAAGGGGATTCGAACAATCAGTAGACCATTATGATAATTTGCCCGCATATGCTCGGTCATCGCTCTGCCGGGCAGACGAATGGCTCGCTCAAAGGCGCCAAAGAAACGCTCGGAAAGCCGCATCTTCTCATCCGGCACTTGATAAGGTCGAACGAGATTGCCTCGCACCAGAAGGGATTGATCTCGAAAGGAAAGCTGAATGTGTTCGGGAGAAGACAGTCCGGGAACCTCCGCGACAACAACCAGCTCCTGCGGTGTCTCATACATATCAATCCGTGGTCCTGTAAGCGGGATGATACTGGCAATGTCCTGCCAGAATTCGGGGCCTAACACGTCGCCGGCCTGCGCCGATAGTGATTTCCAATCGGGCCCCTGTGAACGGTTGCCTGGGGGATTCATCGGCCATCATCACCTGACTCTTCTACATAGAAAGTAGCGCTGCAAGCAGCATGCTACTAGTCTATGTACTTGCGCGGCGGATTATGGCTTTGTATCTATAACCTACCTCTGCGGCGGGCGTTGTTCAGATAGCTGCTGCTGGGCCATGCGCACGAGTTCACGTACCATCGCCCCTCCGATAGGACCGCCAACCCTGCCAGCGTCCTCTGAGCTTAACTGACCGTTGTAGCCTTGCTGCAGCGGCACGCCAAGCGTGCGGGCTACTTCATATTTGACCAAATCGGGTCGTTCGGGATTGACAGCATAACCTTGATTTTTCATGACTTGCGCTTTGAGCAGTCCAAGCCCATGCTCGGAACCGGGCACCATGGCTCTGTGACTTCTTCTACGTGCCATTTTCGCATCACCTCTTGCTGCTTAGGTTGTCCCGTGGTCCCGAGTTCCATGAGTTCGGAACGTAAAAAATTTATGACCCAAATAATTGCCAATTGTATAAAGTCCGTTGCCAATCAAAATAGCTGCGTTATGCAGCCAATCAGCGCTAAGCGAAGTCATGAAAGGACTGACGGTCTCGACAAGGAGATAACTTGCACCATACGAAAGGCCGTAGCAGCTCATAATCACAATTGCGAATTTCCACCAGCTGCGGCCGACACTGACGTTGGAGCGGAAGGTAAACGTCCGATTCAGTATGAAACTGACAATAGCCCCGATCGTATTTCCCGCGAAGGTAGAGACCCAATAATTCAAATGCAGGAGATTAAAGAAAACGAAGCTGGCGGATAATCCGACCAGCGTATTGAACAGACCGACCAACAAGAAGCGGGCAAAGCTGCCGGATAACCATGCTTTTATTTGATTCATCCAGCTATCCCCGGCCTGAAATGGATTGCTTGAAGGTAGAATCGGTTAGCTCTGATTGTGCAGTCGCATGCGCGGTCAAATCCTTTTCGATAACGAAAAGCGGACGCTGCTTCACTTCCTTGTATATTTTCCCGATGTATTCGCCTATTAAACCTAGAGCCAACAGCTGCACACCGCCAATGAACCAGACAGAGACAATGAGAGATGTCCAGCCAGTCACATTCGCTCCTACCAATTTGCCGACAATGGCATAAATCCCAGCGCAGACGCTGAGCAGAAACAGGAGAAATCCCATTAAAGTTACGAAGCGAATGGGGGTCACGCTGAACGACGTGATGCCATCGAAGGCGAAAGCGAGCATTTTGCGCAGCGGATACTTGGATTCCCCGGCAAAGCGCTCCTTGCGGTCGTAATAAACCTGCGTAGAGGGGAAGCCGAGCAGCGGCACCATACCGCGAAGAAATAAATTAACCTCTTGAAATTTCTCCAAATTGTCAAGAGTTCGTTTGCTCATTAAGCGGAAATCCGCATGATTATAATGAATTTTCACGCCAAGGGACGTCATTAGCTTATAGAAACCTTGGGCTGTAGCTCTTTTGAAGAAGGTGTCAGCGGAGCGGTCTTGTCTAACGCCATAGACGATATCATAGCCTTCATGGAATTTAATGATAAATTCACGAATCGCATCGGTGTCATCCTGCAAATCGGCATCGATGGAGACTACGCAATCCGAATAGGCTTTGGCTTTCATAAGTCCAGCGAGCAGAGCGCTTTGGTGTCCGGCATTTTTCGCCAGCTTAAGGCCTGTGACGAAGGTATTTGCCTCATGGAAGCGTTCAATCAATGCCCAAGTCGCATCCTTGCTGCCATCGTCGACCAATAACATCGTGCTGGAGCTTGCAATCAGCTTGTCCGCGATGAGCGCATCGAGTACACCGCTAAGCCGGAATACCGTTTCCGGAAGTACTTCTTCTTCGTTATAACAAGGGACCACAATGGTCAAAATCGGAGTTGCCACAATTCCTCGTCTCCATCCTGAATAGGTATGTATCAAATCGTGCAAAGTGAACTATTTCGATTATAACGTAAAAGCGATCCAAAAAGTAAGCGACCGGAACGAAAAGCATCGCTCCAGCCGCTATAGTCTAATTACCAGCCAAATCCGAAAGTACTAAGAACGATAACCAAGAGGATGTATAGAACGAGGATTACAGAAGTGCCAGTGTAAGGTACAGATGTTCCGCAGCCACAACTCATGTCAATCCCTCCCTTCACAAAATTACTATATGTCATTCATCTAGAGGGCGTATGGATGTTTGCCCTATTCGTGAGAAAAAAATAGATGCTTGACCGATGGACATCCTTTGCAAAGTGAAAAAAAGCTTCCCTTCACCACGGCGAACCATGGAGTTAGGAAGCTGATTAGGTGTTGACGAGGGTCAAAATCGTATCTAACAGCCCGGGAAATCTGGCTTGCAGATCTTCTCGGCGCAAGGATATATGACGAAGGGTACCATCCATACGTGTATGGATCAGCCCAGATTCACGTAGAACTTTGAGATGATGGGAAAGTGTTGATTTGGGGATATCAATTTCAATCGCCCCGCAGATCAGTTCACCTTGTTCATGGAGTCGTTTAATGACATGCAAACGAATCTCATCGCTGAGTGCGTGCAGGATCGTTGATAATTCAAGATCGCTCGGAGCAGGATGGAAGAGAGGTCTCATCTGTAGGTTCACCTGCCTTTTTGTAAAATGTAACACTTACATATAACTATATCATTTTTGATGAAGCGATTCCACGTATGACTTCCTTTAGGAAAGAGTTTCCCATTTGGCCCACATTTCCCTCGGATTAATTTCATATACCTCATTTTCTCGAAACATGAACTGATGCATAATAAATTCCCGCCGAATCGTCGCGAAATCCGGATGAACCTGCTGGATCCACGTGTTCAGCTCTTTCTCCGTAAAGCTGCGCGCTTGCTCCATTTGCTCGATAAGATGTTCTAGAACGATTAATTTTTTCTTGAGCTGAGCAGGCATATGCTTAAGCTTGCCATCTGCTGTGAAAAAGTTGCGAATAACTGTTTGTTTCAGGCTGCTTCTAGCATTCACTTCATTCATGGGTGGTTGCTCTCCTTTCTTATTTTTGTAAATAAGCTCGGCGGTTGCGTCGGCGGTGCTGCGAATGAAATAATCGTTCAGCGCGAAATAAATGGAGTTCTTCTCTCTGCGTTCAAAGATCAGACTGGCTTCGCGCAGCTTTGCCGCATGATGGGTAATTGTGGCCGGGGTCAGTCCCAATTTCTCCGCAAGCACTTGACCATTCAATTCGCCATCCGCAAGCAAAATCAGCATGCGAATTCGCGTCGCATCCGCGAGGGCCTTATGATAGGTGATTATTTTATCTAATTGCATGGGTGGTCACCTCTATGTTATTTGATGTTTGTCTAATTAGATGATAGTTAAACTAGTTTGAATTGTCAATGAAATGGTGTTTAGAATAATTTTTTTCATGGAAAATATTCCAATAAAAGTAATATAATTAATGGAATTCATAAAGAAAAAACGGGAGGTACAAATGAAAAAAAAGATTGTAATTATTTCTCTTCTTGTAGTTGCTTTGTCTATTTCACTGTTTCATCTATACCCGATTGTAAAAGGGAAGATGATTGCAAAGAACTATTTAGAAAACTTAGTACAGGAGAATTATTCTAAAGCTTCCAGTTACCATATAGATCCAAATCAAAAAATGATCCTTGAACAGAAATTGGAATCTTTAAAAGAAGATGGAGTATTTATCAAAAGCTATAAAGATATCATTGTGAACTCGGATGATGGTTGGATAACGGGAAAGGCAACCATTACTTTGACTGAGAACGGCATCCATGCCGAGTATCCTATTTATATTATTTTCGATGGCAGCAGAGTAAATCCATTAGTAACCCGATTAGAGAGCTTGGCAGAAAGCGAAAACTTAAATAAATGGTTATTGGAAGGCTAGCAGTACAAGGCTGATGTGCCATCACTCTGTCGTTGGACAGCGAGGGAGTTTCCCTATTTACGTATAGTCATGTAAAATAATAGAGATGGTCGGAATGATTATTTTGCAATTCACAAAGGGGATAGGCATAACGATGCGTATACTTGTAATGACCGCGGTAGCCCCCGAAAGGGATGCTGTTCAGCGCGGATTGGGGCATGACAGCAGATTTGATTTCGCCTTGGCTGGGGTAGGACTTGCTGCCGCAGCAGTTAATGGAGCGATAGAGCTTGTAAAAGCTGAATATGATTTGGTCGTGATTGCCGGTATTGCCGGCGGTTTTGCAGGACAAGCGGAAATAGGCACGCTGGTCGTAGCGAGCGAAATCATTGCCGCTGATCTTGGTGTGGAGCTGCTGGATGGGTTCAGCAGCTTGGACGAGCTCGGCTTTGGCTCGACGCGGATCAGCGTCGATACGCATAGGGCACAGCGGGTGGCAGCGGCGCTGCAAGCCGCCGGTTTGCATGCGCGCACAGGGCCGGTGCTTACCGTAGCAACGGCTACCGGTACTGCCGCTACCGCAGCAGCGCTAGCAGCGCGTGTGCCCGGAGCCGCCGCCGAAGCTATGGAAGGCTTCGGCATTGCCGCCGCTGCCCAGCAGCTCGGCGTGCCGGTTATAGAGATTCGCGCGATTTCCAACGCGATCGGTCCGCGTGACCGCGATGCGTGGCGCATTGGCGATGCTTTGAAAGCTTTGGAAGCAGCAAGTTCAGTCTTAGCGGAGGTGCTTTAATATGAAAATTGCGTATTCACCATGTCCGAATGATACATTCGTTTTCCACGCTTGGGCGCATGGCTTAATCCCAGGCGCTCCAGAGCTGGATGTCCAATATGCGGACATCGACATCACGAACCGGCTGGCCGCTGAAGGCACGGGCCCTGATGTGCTTAAGATCTCTTACGCAGCACTCCCTTGGGTGCTGCAGGATTATGCTCTGCTGCCTTGCGGCGGCGCCTTGGGCAGAGGCTGCGGACCGCTGGTGCTGACGCAGCCCAGCGGAGACAGCGCAGCCCCTGACCCGGCTCGGCTTAGCGGCCGCCGGGTCGCTGTGCCAAGCGAGCGCTCGACCGCGTACTTGCTGTTCCGCCTTTGGGCAGAACAGAATGTGCCTGGCGGCGTAGGCGAGATCGTGGTCATGCCGTTCCACGAGATCATGCCTGCCGTGCGGGACGGCCGCATCGATGCCGGCCTTGTGATCCATGAAGCGCGCTTTACCTACCCGTCGTACGGGTTAGCGCTTCTCACAGATCTGGGCAGCTGGTGGGAAACGGACACCGGGCTGCCGATCCCGCTGGGCGCCATCATTGCGCGGCGCTCTATGGATCTAGAGGCGCTTGCGGGCTGGGCCCGCGCCTCGGTGGAATACGCGTGGGCGCATCCGGAAGCTTCGCGCGACTACGTCATGCAGCACGCGCAAGAGATGGACCCGCAGGTCGCTCAGGCGCACATTGACCTCTATGTGAACGAGTTCACCGCCGATCTTGGAGAGAGCGGCTACGGCGCCGTCTTGACCTTGCTCCAGCGGGCTGCAGAAGCGGGACTTGTGCCGCAGATGGATTATGCTGCTTTATTGAAGTAAGGCTGCTTGTTCGAACCAACTGACAGGGCTGCCCTCAAGTAGATAAACCTACTTGAGGGCAGCCCCATTTTTTTGGAGAGTTGCTCATAAAAAGCTAGGCTGTGGTTTGGTTATACCTGCCCAAGCTACCTTGTAAGGCCGAAAAACGCGCTTACAGGATCGACCTGGCCTCGGATAGCCAGAAGTCGAGGGAGATAGGGCTGTTTATCGGCCTTACAGCAGCCAAAGTGGCTCGAATAGCTCCTGTAAAGCCGAAAAACGCGCTTACAGGATCGACCTGGCCTCGGATAGCCAGAAGTCGAGGGAGATAGGGCGGTTTATCGGCCTTACAGCAGCCAAAGTGGCTCGAATAGCTCCTGTAAAGCCGAAAAACGCACTTACAGGATCGACCTGGCATCGGATAGCCAGAATTCGAGTAAGATAGGGCTGTTTTTCGGCCTTACAGCAGCCAATGTGGCCCGAGTTTTCACGGCTTGGGAGGTTCGCGTCCAGAGCCATCCCTTTGCTCACTAGATCTTGTGACCTTATGGGACAGCTCCTTTCTACGGATCATTCCATTCCAAGAAAAGCGCTTGGATGATCAATAGAGTAGTTCTGTTGTTCCAACAGAAAGGGCTATTTGCTAACTTTTTGCTTGACACTTTTTGAAAACGGGAGCTATAATAAAAATATAAGATGTGTAACCGGTTACACATTGATTGTTACACAAAGATCATACATCGAAGTTTTTCTTTTATTCATTGGTTATAATAAATAAAATAGCAAATTTCGGATATGTGTAACCGTTTACCTATTACCTAAAATTGGATGTGGGGAGCGGGTTGTCCGCATCAGTAGGAGTGGGTCGTAACAAATGGCAACGATTAGAGATGTCGCGAAATTAGCTGGAGTTTCAGTAGCGACGATTTCCCGTTATCTCAACAAAAATGGGTATGTTAATGAAGATACGAAGCTAAAGGTCCAACAAGCGATTAAGACGCTTCAGTATGAGCCCAACGCGATAGCCAGAGGGCTGGCGGGAAGGAAAACAGGGACGATCGCTCTTATTTTCCCTGATATTACGAATCCCTTTTTTGCTGAGTTGGCCAGAGCTGTAGAAGATGTGGCAAGGATGTACGGGTACACAGTTATTTTGTGCAACTCGGACAATCAGGCCGACAAGGAACAAACGTACATCAAGGTACTCAAGCAGCGTTATGTAGATGGCATTTTGTTCGCCTCTTACAACCTTCGCTCCGACGATGTAGAAGCATTGAAGAGTGAGAAGATTCCACTTGTTATTCTTGATAGAGCGCCGCGAGATGCATCCTGCTCGGTGGTCAGCTCGAAGCATTTGGAAGGAGCCCAGATGGCTGTACAGCATCTGATGGATGTGGGATGCAAGAAAATCGCCCATATCTATGGCCCGCAGGAGACGGTAACCGGAAGAGAGCGGTTCATCGGATACGAGCAATCGGTGAAGCATCTTCCTTGGTATTCACCCAGTCTAGTGGAACCAGGCCACTTCCGTGTTGATGGCGGGATGGCTGCCGTAGAGAATTTGATGCAGCGTCATCCGGATATTGACGGCATTTTTGCTGGCAACGACATGATGGCGATCGGAGCGCTCAAGAAGCTCCAGCGCATGGGACTAAGCGTACCTGATCAAGTTGCGCTAGTCGGATTTGACGGCATCGATTTAACGCTGATTGTCGAGCCGGAGATTACGACAGTTGCTCAACCGATTTATGACATGGGCATGTTGTCTACGCGGCTGTTGATTAAGAAGATTGAAGGCGACATACAAGAAGAGCAGACACATTTATTTGATGTGAATCTCATAACTAGAGGATCGACAGAAAGGAAAAGAACTGATGAATAAACCCCGTATTGTGGTCATCGGGAGCTTGAATATGGACATTGTTGTGGAAACGTCCCGATTTCCACGTGTTGGGGAAACACTGACAGGCGAGCATGTCCATTTTATTCCAGGCGGCAAAGGCGCGAACCAAGCGGTCGCTGCTGCTAGACTTGGAGGTCAAACAACAATGATCGGCTCGATCGGAGACGATATGTTTGGGAAATCGCTGATCGAATATCTGAATCAGGATTTAATTTCTACCGATCATATCAAGCGGATAGCAGACACGCCAACAGGTATCGCTTCTATCACGCTAGCTGAATCGGACAACCGTATCGTTGTTATTCCTGGCGCGAATGCAAAGTGTTTGCCGGAACATATCCAAGCCTTGGAGCAAGTTATCAGCGAGCATGATATTGTGCTTGTACAGTTGGAAATTCCCCTTGAAACGGCTTCGGCCGCATGTGAGTTAGCGAAGAAGTTAGGTAAAACAGTGATTTTGAACCCAGCACCTGCACGCAAGCTGCCAGAGTCGATGCTGAAATGCGTAGATTATATCACGCCCAACAGGTTGGAGCTGGAAACGCTCACAGGTATTGATGCCTCTGGCGATCAGCTGCAGACGGCAATGGAAGCGCTGCTGGAGATGGGACCGAGTTGTGTCGTAACGACGCTTGGCGAGGAAGGTTCCGCCTTTCTGCGCACAGGTGAGTCCTTAGTGAAAGTTTCAGCTTATCATGTTCCTGTTGTTGATACGACCGGGGCCGGAGATGCCTATAATGGCGGACTGGCTTATGCTTTAGCGGCCGGTTATGCATTGAATGAGGCGGTTGTTTTCGCCAGCAAAGTATCCGCGATGTCTGTTACCAAGCTTGGTGCCCAAGCGGGTATGCCGACACAAGCAGATTTAAACAAACTTTCCATCCAATAAGAACATCCTAAGGGGGATATAGGCGATGAAAAAAAGTTTAGGCATTACTGCGTTACTGTTACTTTCGGTTTTGGTTTTCTTGGCGGGTTGTGGTAAATCTACGACAACCCCTGCCAATACGGCTAGTCCCGGCAAAGCTGCGATAACGAAGAAAATCAATGCGGCCTATTTTGTAAACGGTACACTTGGAGATAAAGGGTTCTTCGACTCTGCACAAAGAGGTGTGAAGCAAGCTAGTGAAACGCTGGGTATCGATGTGAAAACCGTTGAAGGCGGCACGAATCAAGCGGATTGGCCGGCAGGTTTGGAATCCCTTGCTTCGAGCGGGAAATATGATGTTATCGTTCTAGGAACGAGCCAAATGACAGATATCATCAAAGATGTGGCGAAGCGTTATGAGAAACAAAAATTTATTTTCTTTGATGAAGCGATTACAGGTCTTCCGAATGTATACTCCATGACTTACTCGCAAAATGAAGGATCTTTCATGGCCGGCGCTTTTGCCGCATTGGTCACAACAAGCACAGAATTGAAAGGTGCAAATCCAGAAAAAGTTATCGGTTTTATCGGCGGGATGGACATTCCAATTATTAATGACTTCAAAGCGGGCTATGAGCAAGGCGCTAAATATGTGGATCCTGCAATTTCGGTTGTCGCTTCTTATGTTGGTGATTTTGCAAACGCTCCCAAAGGGAAAGAACTCGCACTCGCTCAATATAATTCGCAAAAAGTTGATATCGCTTTCAATGTGGCAGGGGGAGCAGGTCTTGGCCTTCTGGAAGCCGGTAATTCGTTAGGCAAATACTCGATTGGTGTCGATTCCAACCAAAATGGCCTATATCCGGGCAGTGTCTTAACGTCCATGGTGAAATCCATTGATAATTCGGTTCTTCGGGCATTAACCCTCTACAGCCAAGACAGACTGGGCTTTGGCAAGAATGAAGTCTTGGGGATTAAAGAAGGCGGAGTAGGTCTGGCGAAGGATGATCTGTACAACAAAAACGTACCTAAAGCGATTCAAGATAAAATCATGGAAATTGAAGATAAGTTAAACAAAGGCGAAATCAAAGTACAAACGACTTTGAAATAAGCCGGATCACGAAGGGGGAACGCAGCCATGGCGATTTTGCTGGAGATGAAAGACATCCATAAGACGTACCCCAACGGTACGAAGGCAAATCGTGGTGTGGATTTAACCGTGCATGAAGGTGAGATCCATGCCCTGGTCGGCGAGAATGGAGCAGGCAAGTCGACGCTAATGAAGATATTGTTCGGACTGGAGGCGCCGACGAGCGGCTCGATTCTCTACAAGGGACAGCCGCTGCGCTTTCAAGGGCCCAAAGATGCGATCAAGCAAGGCATGGGCATGGTGCACCAGCATTTTATGCTCGTCCCATCGCTCACTGTTTCAGAGAACATCGTGCTTGGCGAGGAGCCCGTCAAAGGGCTTTTCTCCCTCGTGCGGGATCGTACGAAGGAATTTTCCGAGATTGAGAAGTTGATTGAAACTTTCAAACTGAAAGTAGATCCGCGTGCGACGGTTGAAACGATATCTGTTGGGCAAAAGCAACGTGTGGAAATTATTAAAGTGCTGTATCGCGGCGCGCGCCTTATTATCCTTGATGAACCTACGGCCGTCTTAACACCGCAGGAAACCGACGAGCTGTTTGAATCGATCCAAATGCTGGTGCGACAAGGCTATACGATTATTTTCATTACGCATAAACTGCGTGAAGTTATGGAAATCTCCAATCGGGTTACGGTGCTTAAAGCCGGGAAAACGATTACGACCATGCTCACTAAGGATACGAATCCGGAAGAAATTTCACGATTGATGGTTGGCAGAGAAGTGTTATTTCGCGTCGATAAGCAGCCTGCCGAACCGAAAGACATCGTATTATCAGTTAAAAATCTGTGTGCTTCTGATGATAAGGGGGCTCCGGCGCTTCGTGGCATTTCGCTTGATATTCGGGCTGGCGAGGTTGTTGGAATCGCTGGTGTGGAAGGGAACGGGCAAACGGAGCTAGTCGAAGCGATCACTGGCTTGCGGAAAGCTACGTCAGGCGAAATCCGCTATTTGGGCGACGAACTGATCGGGAAAAGCGCTGCCCAAATCCGCGCGATGAAAGTGGGGCACGTTCCTGAGGACCGGCAAACGACGGGAGCCAGTTTAACGTCGACCATTGCCGAAAACTTAATTCTTGACCATTACCGGAATCCTGAATTTCGTCGGGGCCCTTTTTTGAATAAAAAGAAAATCAAGCAATTTGCCAAAATTATGATGGATATTTACGATGTGCGCGCTCAAAACGAAGACGTGATGGCCGGGGCATTGTCCGGGGGGAACCTGCAAAAAGTGGTGATCGCTAGGGAGATTTCCAAAAATCCGAAGCTGCTGATCGCTTCGCAGCCAACGCGCGGCGTCGATATTGGAGCTATCGAATTCATCCATCGCGAGATTATCAAAAGGCGGGATGGCGGGGCGGCCGTACTGCTCGTTTCGGCTGAATTGTCAGAAGTCATGGGGTTAAGCGACCGCATTGCTGTTGTCTACAATGGTAAAATCGTTGCCGTTCTTGATAATCATGAAGGGCTGACCGAAGAGGAGCTCGGCTATTATATGTTGGGGATTAAAAGTCAGGAAAGGAAAGAGGCGCTCCAATGAATACAAGACAAGCTATTTATCTCGAGATCACAGGTATCATTGCCGCTGCCATCATGGCGATCCTTTGCGGATTTATCATTATTATGTTCTCCAGCCAACAGCCGATGGAAGCTATCAGTTCTTTTCTGGGCGGCCCGCTTTCGGGGGCGTTCAATATCGGCACGATTTTGAATAAAGCCGTTCCGCTTATTTTCACGGGATTAGCATTGTCCGTCGTATTTCAATGTGGCGTCTTCAGCATGGGAGCAGAAGGTCAACTGTACGTTGGAGCTTTCGTAGGCTCACTGGTCGCCGTCTATGTTCATGGATTGCCCGCTTGGATCTTGCTTCCCTTGGTTCTTCTATGTGCGATGGCTGGCGGAGCGCTCTATGGCGCAGTTCCAGGCTGGCTTAAGACCAAGTGGAATGCCAATGAAATTGTCACTACGCTCATGTTGAATTTCGTTGCCATTTTGACTACATCCTATTTGGTGAACAACGTGTTCAAAGATCCTGCCAGTGGCGGCTACGCCCGTATGCATTATGTAGGGGATGGGGCAAAGCTGGGCAAAATTTTCGCAGGTTTTCCAGCGCATTATGGTGTGCTGATTGCCCTCTTGGCAGCCGTAGTTGTTTATCTTTTGATGTACAAAACAAGATCAGGCTATGAGATGCGTTTGGTTGGCAAAAACAGCCGATTTGCCAATTACGGCGGTATTTCAACGAAACGTGTTGTGATCGTAAGCGTCATGATCAGCGGAGCGCTTGCTGGACTAGCTGGTATTGTGGAAATTCTGGGTGTACATGGGACGTATAAAGATAATTTCTCATCAGGACTAGGATTTGATGGGATTATCATCGCATTGCTTGCCAGAAATCACCCGATTGGCGTTGTGGCAGTGAGCCTGTTCTATGCTTATCTTCAAGTAGGCGCTACACAAATGCAGGTCGGAAGCGACGTGCCGCGCGAATTGGCTATTATTATCCAGGTTATGTTGGTCTTATTCGTATCTTCACAAGCTATCTTCACGTATCTGAAACAAAAATTCGCGTTGCGTCAAAAGGCGGTGAACTAAGATGCTATCAGCTCTTTGGGCACAAATCATCGACTTATCGCTGTTCGTCGTGCTTCTCAGATTCACAACCCCGATCCTGCTTTCGGCTCTGGGCGGACTTATCGCTGATGTCGCAGGAGTCATCAATATCGGTTTGGAAGGCCTTATGCTTATCTCGGCTTTCAGTGCGATTGCCGTTGGCTCTGTAACGGATAGTTGGGTTCTTGGTGTGGTGGCGGGAGTCGCTTCCTCGATGCTGGTGTGTTACGGAATGGGTTTCTTCTCGCTCAAATTGAAAGTGGATATGATCATTACCGGTTTTGCCGTCAATATATTCGGTTCAGGCGTGACGATTTTTCTTATGAATAAAATTTTTGGGGTGACGGGCAACTACTCCCCCTCGGCTGTTCACAATATCCCTGTCGTTCGTATTCCGGTTATTGATACGATCCCTGTCCTTGGGAAGGTGCTTAGCGGACATAGTCTCATGACGTGGATTGCGTTCCTTTCCGTGCTTATCTGTGTATTTATTCTCTACAAAACACCGTATGGCGTTCATCTCCGTTCGGTCGGCGAAGCGCCGCAAGCAGCCAAATCGCTTGGCATATCGGTGAACCGCATTCAATTCTCGGCACTCGCTTGGAGTGGGTTTTTCACAGGCTTAGCTGGCGCGTACTTATCGATGGGGATGACGAGCATGTTCGTGAAGGACATGACGGCGGGAACCGGATTTCTGGCGCTGGCGGTCGTATTGCTGGGGAATCGCAACCCGATTGGTATATTATTCGGCTCGCTGATCTTCGGGTTGGCCAGCGCTATTGCGACAGTCGTGCAAACCATTCCGGGGAGTAAAGTTCCGAGTCAGTTTATCCAAATGATTCCTTATCTTGTTACGATAGCAGCGCTTGTTTTCTTTGCGATTCGCAAGAAGAAGAAGCTGAATGATGCGCTCAGAGCGCAGTCCGAAAGATCACCAAATGCAGCTGTAGCATAACTAAAATAGTGGATAAAAGCTGGGAGGCGGAGCGAACGATGGAAAATGGTAAACGGAAAATCATGATTGATTGCGATCCTGGGCACGATGATGCTATCGCGATCTTGCTGGCAGGGGCTAACCCGCATGTGGAACTGGTCGCTATTACGACGGTAGCAGGCAATGCAGAGGTTGAGAAAACGACGCTTAATGCGTTGAAAGTATGTGAACTGGCTGGCCTCACGCACGTTCCAGTTGCCAAAGGTGCCGGACAGCCGCTCATACGCAAGCGTCAGACGGCAGCCGATATCCATGGCGAATCGGGTATGGATGGTCCTTTGCTGCCTAATCCAAGCAAAGCGATGGAAGAGGAGCATGCCGTAGATCTCCTTATTCGCAAGTTAATGGAGTCTGATGGCGATATTACGCTGGTCCCTGTCGCGCCGCTTACGAATATTGCACTCGCGATGCGCAAAGAACCTGCGATTTTATCTAAAATACAGGAAATTGTCATCATGGGCGGAGGAACGTTCGGCAATACTACACCCGCTGCGGAGTTCAATATTTATGTAGACGCGGAAGCGGCGAAGGTAGTTTTCGAGAGCGGCGTACCGATCACGATGATGGGGCTGGATTTAACCCACCAAGCGATCGTAACCGAAGAAATCCATCAACGCATTCTCGACGTGGACAACCGTGTATCACATTTTGTTCATGAACTGTTGGGATTTTTCGCTCATACGTACAAGGAAGTTTTTGGCTTCGCCGGTGCTCCGATTCACGATGCTTGCTGCGTCGCTTACTGCATTGATCCAACGGCATTCGGAACGAAGAAGCTGCGGGTGGATATCGAAACTAAAGGCGAGCATACGTACGGGATGACCGTCGTTGACTTGCTTGGCGTCACAGGTCGTGAGCCTAATGTTAATGTTGCTTTCACGCTTGATCAGGATAAATTCTGGGCTATGCTCATTCAAACTTTGAAAAACTACACGTAGAGGTGATCACAATGCAAAATGTGCGGATGATTCTTGATGTTGATACAGGTATTGATGATTCAATGGCGATTCTTCTCGCTCTAAAAACGAAGCATGTCAAAGTAGAAGGCATTACGACTGTATTCGGGAATACCGATGTGGTGCAAGCGACCCGAAATACGCTGCAAGTGATTGAGCTGTCTGGTGTTCCTTATGAAGTGCCGGTCGCCATGGGGGCAGCGCGCCCGTTGTACCGCGATTGGAAAGGGCCTGTCACGCACATTCATGGCGATAACGGTATCGGCAATTGCGAGCTTCCGCTGCCCAAAGGCAAGGCTATTTCCGAAAGCGCCTCAGACTTTATTGTGCGCATGGTCAATGAGAACCCGCACGAGCTGACCTTTGTGTTCGTGGGCCGCATGACGAACCTGGCCCTTGCCCTCGCCAAAGATCCTTCCATCGCTTCCAAGGTGAAACGCCTTGTCATCATGGGCGGCGCAGTGAAAGTGCCTGGCAACGTGACTCCAGCTGCTGAAGCGAACATCTACGGCGATCCGGAGGCCGCGCATCGCGTCTTTGAATCGGGCATCCCGATTACGCTCGTTGGCCTTGATGTCACTATGAAAACGATCATCGGCGAGGAACAACGTCTTCACCTTATGGAGTCGCCAGCTCCAGGCAATGAGAGAGCCGCGGCTTACATCGGTGAAGCCTTCCAATTTTATTTTGGCGCCTATGACAAGCAAAACGGTTTCTACGGCGCGCCTCTGCATGACCCGCTTGCGGTAGCTGTTGCGGCTCATCCGGATCTGATTACGACAGAAGAACATTACATCCGTATTGAAACTAAAGGTACGATGTCCTATGGAGCTACACTCGCAGATTTGCGCAGATCGGTGGAGGTTACGAATACATCGGTTGGGGTTGATGTCGACAGCCCGCGGTTTCTTGACTACTTCATTACCACATTAAAGAGCTAACGAGAGGAGACACATAGATGAAACCGGTTATTTTGGATGTTGATACAGGTATTGATGATGCGTTGGCTATCAGCTACGCTGTAAATTCCCCTGAGCTCGAGCTGCTGGGTGTGACGACTTGCTTCGGCAATGTAACCGTTCAGGAGGCGACCCGCAATACGCTGCTTGTTCTGGAGCATTTGGACAGCTCCATTCCTGTCGTTCCTGGAGCAGCGAAGCCGTTCTTTGTCAGCCGCGTGAAAGCGAGTGCGGTTCATATACACGGAAGGGACGGCATGGGGAATACGCTGAGCGAAGGCGAGCAGCCGAAGCGGGAAGCGTCGTCGCAATTTGCGCCGCAATTTATTATCGATCAGGTGCGGAGCAGACCGCATCAGGTAACGATTATCACCGTGGCTGCGATGACGAATCTGGCGCTGGCCATTATGCAAGCGCCAGACATTGTGAAGCTGATCGATAATGTCATCGTCATGGGCGGAGCGGTAACGCGTGCCGGCAATGCAACGCCGCATGCCGAAGCGAACATTTATGCCGACCCGGAAGCCGCGGATTATGTCTTTGCTTCCGGCGTCCCGATTACGCTTGTCGGTCTGGACGTGACGATGGAGACGCTGCTGCCGAAGAAGGACGTTGAGGCGTGGCGGGACAAGGAGACGGCACTGGGAACTTTAATGGCGGATATGACGGAGTTTTACATTGACGCCTATGAAGATTTCTACCCAGGCATCGGCGGCTGTGGTCTGCACGATCCGCTTGCCGTAGGTGTCGCGATCAATCCGGGCTTTGTCACAACAACTCCGCTCTATGTGCGGGTTGATTTGGATGGTTTCCATACGCTGGGCCGCACTGTGGGAGACTTGCGCAGCAAGCCCGCGAATGAGCCCAACATGCAAGTTTGTTTGAAAGTAGATACGGAACAGTTTCTGAGACATTTTCTCAGTAGAGTAGTTTGACTGGAAGTGACTCGTTTTTCAAGTAGTTTTTTTGTATAATGGCATAATAACGAAACGTGGCGGACTGGGCACACAGTCCGCTTTTTTCTTTTCGCAGGGAGGCATCATGAAATACATTCTATTTGTTTTGGCCGGAGCATGCAGCTTCGGTATGTTATCCACGTTTGTAAAGAAAGCCTATGAATCAGGCTTCAACGTTGGCGATGTCGTTGGCAGCCAAAACCTTTTTGGCGTACTCATGCTGTGGATTTTGGTGCTTGTTTCAGCTAAATCGAACAAACAAGCCACAGCCACAAGCTCGTTTAAAGTATCCAAGCGACAAGTCTTCTCGCTCATGTTGGTAGGAACAACGACAGGTTTGACGGGTATGTTTTATTACGCGGCGCTGCAATATATATCTGCATCCTTCGCTATTATCCTTCTATTCCAATTCACGTGGATGGGCATCCTTTTGGAGGCGATTGTTGAACGCAAGCGTCCTGGCAAGGAGAAGCTGTTCTCCCTGGTCATTTTGTTTATCGGTATTATTATGGCAAGCGGTTATTTAGGCGGGGGGAAAGAAGCCATCTCTTGGATGGGTGTGACCCTAGGGCTGCTGGCTGCTGTGACGTATGCCTTGTTCATCTGGTTTAGCGGCAAAACGGCCAAACAAGTCGCTCCGATCACACGAAGCGCCATTATGCTAACCGGCTCCTTTATTCTTGTTATGCTCGTGTTCCCGCCTCACTTTCTTGTGAACGGTTCTTTGCATGAGGCGCTGCTCCCATGGGCGCTGCTGCTGGCGCTCTTCGGCGTGGTCATCCCGCCGTTGTTCTTCGCCATTGGGGTACCCAAGGTTGGAGGCGGCTTGGCGACGATCCTGAGCGCGGCTGAATTGCCGATGGCTGTGGTGATGTCCTATTTCGTGTTGAACGAAGCCGTCAACTGGCTGCAATGGCTGGGCGTCGTGGTAACGATGTGCGGGATTGCCCTTCCTGAGCTGATGAAGCGAATGAAGAAGCCGGTCTTTCTTCGCGAGCAGTTATAATTCGTGTAAAACCAAAGAGCCACGCCCCTGATTAGGGAAGCGTGGCTCTTTGATTTTTCTTCAGCCGATTACATTCATCGGTGTTCCTTCTTTGTAGGCCCGTACGTTATCAACCGCTACAGCCATCAGACGTGTACGCGCTTCTTGGGTAGCCCAAGCGATATGCGGGGTAATGATGACATTTCGTGCATGCAATAGGGGGTTGTCCGGGCTTGGCGGCTCGACGGTTAATACATCTAGCCCGGCTCCGCCCAATCGGCCCTCATTCAGCGCCTGCGCAACATCATCCTCATTCAGAAGTCCGCCTCTTGCTGTATTTAGCAAAATGGCCGTTGGCTTCATCAGCGCAATTCGCTCCGCATTGATCCATTGAGTTGTTTCGGGAGTCAGCGGGCAATGCAGACTGACGACATCCGCCCGTCGCAGAAGCTCCTCCGCCTGTACCCATTCAATCCCAGGGATAGGCTCTGGAACACGTCGGCCGCTGCCTGCAGCAAGTACCTTCATGCCCATTGCCTGTGCGATGAGCGCCGTTTGTTTGCCGATTTGGCCGAGGCCAATCAGTCCTATCGTTTTACCGCTTAGCTCAACGAGAGGGGAGCGGCTGTAGCTGAAATCAACCGAACTGGCCCAATCCCCGTTCTGAACACTGTCGCTGTGCTGCTGAACACGATGGCAGAACTCCAATAACAAAGCAAAAACCAACTGTGCTACGGAATGTGTGCTGTAAGCCGGAACATTCGTGACCACAACGCCATTTTCCTTGGCCGCTTGCACATCAACGATATTGTAGCCAGTCGCGAGTACGCCAATATAGCGAAGATGAGGGAGCTGCTTGATCGTTTCGGCCGTAATCGGCGTTTTGTTCGTTAGTACAATCTGAGCATGGGCAGCCCGCCCAGCGATTTGCGATTCCGCAGTTCGATCATGCAAGGTGACTTCGCCAAGCGCGTGCAGCCCGTCCCAGTCCAGATCGCCTGGATTAAGTGTATATCCGTCAAGGACAACAATGTTCATCTGTATTTATCTCCCAACTCGTAAATTCTGGTCTATGTCATAAATCCTGAAGCCTCTATTTCGTCCCCGGTGCTTCGCGGAAAGGATTCATAAATAATTTGGGGATATTCGTCTCAAAACGAAGCAGCTGCCCTGTGGTCGGATGGATAAAAGCCAGCACACGCGCATGGAGCCCAAGTCGTCCAATCTCTTTGGTTTTCGCTCCGTATTTCTTGTCGCCGACAACCGGGTGCCCGATATCCTGCATATGCACGCGGATTTGATTTTTGCGGCCCGTTTCCAAATTCACTTCAAGCAAAGAGAAGCTTCGATTGGTTTGGATGGTTTTGTAATGCGTCACGGCGTGCTGCCCATCATTTGGAAACGGGGTAGAGAACATTTTCAGCGATTTCGTATGTTCCTTAAGCCAGGAGGAAATGGTGCCTTCCGGCTTTTTCACCATGCCTTCAACCAAAGCGACGTAGGTCCGTTCTTTCACGCTTTCCTGCCAAGTATTCTGGAGGTGCTGTTGAGCCTTTTCATTTTTGGCAAACATCATGACACCCGAGGTATCCCGATCTAGACGGTGTACGACGAAGATTCTTGCCTTCGGATCATGGTTGCGTACATGCGCGGTAAGCTGGCGATATGCGGTTATCTCATTCTCTTGTGTATTTGCGGCGATGGACAGCAGTCCAGCATCCTTTTGAATGACGATCACATCATCATCCTCATGGAGAATGGACATGCCCGCCAGAGGGATGTCCTCTACGATTTTATCTTTATTAATCGTCACCGTTTGGTCTGGCAGTAAGGGGTGATTGTAAGCTGTTACCGCTTTGCCATTCACAGCGACTTGTCCACGGGCGAGAATCGCTTTGACGGAATTTCTTCCCAAACTCGACAGCTTCTCTATTAAAAAAGGCAGGAGCTCCATCGGCTCTTTCACCGTATATTGACGCGTATTCATCTCTTGGTTAGCTTTGGAGTAGCTCGGACTGGAGCTAGGCTTCTGTTTAAAGGTTGGTTTCTGACTAAAGTTTTTTTTCGGACCTGGACTGTTGCCTTGCTTTTTTTGCATACATAAACCTCCGATTTCATTTCCGTTCCTTTGTTTCACAGTACTCAATATACCACGTTCACAAAAGCATTTGAAACGCTCTAGCGCAAACTCTTCTGAAATGATTAACGGTATGCGGACTTCCCGCAGGGGGAACACTGATTACTAAAACCCTATGAATGAGAAATGGTGGGAATCTACATGCTTTTATATCAGCTAACCCAGTGGTTCGAAGAACGTACCACCCTGCAAAAAGCGCTGCAAAGTGGAGCAGATGAAGACAACATGAGCCTGCTGCAGGTAAGAATTCAAGAAGTCGAGGAGCAGCTGCACGTTCATGCCGAACGATGGAAAAATGCGATTCAAGAAGCTTCTTACCTGCAATTCCCTTATGAGAATCCTGTTTTGGATGACGATATGGTTCTTTAGCTAATCTTTTGAATTCTTTTGCAGTCTGCAGGAGGCTTGTCTTTGTATTTCCTCCGTTTTCGTGTAGAATTAGAGTGATCGATAAACGAAAATAGAACGAGGTTTTTTGCGAATGAAAGTACTTGTAACGACACTGAACGCCAAATTCATTCATACTTCCTTAGCACTTCGCTATCTAAAAGCGTTTTGCGAGAAGGATTTTGATGTTGAAATTACAGAATATACGATCAAAGATCCGGTCATGAATGTCGTGTCCGATATTTATCAGAAAGCCCCCGATGTGCTTGGGTTTTCGTGTTATATTTGGAACATTGAAGAAACGATTACGATTATTAAAATGATCAAAAAAATACGGCCGGATCTCCTGATCATGCTTGGGGGTCCTGAAGTCTCCTACGACACCGAGTACTGGATGAACCGTATTCCCGAGGTTGATTTCATCGTGATGGGTGAAGGGGAAGAGACCTTCCACCAGTTGTTGACGGAGATTTCAACGACGCGCAAATACCATTTCGTCTATGGTTTGGCTTACCGCAAAGGTGAGGAAGTCATCCTCATGCCAGGCAGACCAAAGCTGAAATTGGATGATATCCCGTCTCCGCACCGCTTTGCGGAAGATGTGCCCAGCCTGGCGAACCGTGTTGTTTATTTTGAAACGAGCCGGGGCTGCCCGTTCTCTTGTCAATTCTGTCTTTCGAGTATTGAAGTGGGCGTGCGTTATTTTGACATGGAACGAACGAAGTCGGATTTGCTCTATTTAATTGATTCCGGGGCCAAGCTGATTAAATTCGTGGATCGGACTTTTAATATTAAGCGGGATTATGCGATGGAGATTTTTGAATTTCTGATTGCCAATCACCGTGGAGCCGTGTTTCAGTTCGAGATTACGGCGGATATCATGCGTCCTGAGGTACTGGATTATTTGGCAGAGAATGCGCCTCCAGGTACGTTCCGTTTTGAAATTGGCGTACAATCGACGAATGATACGACCAATGATCTAGTCCAGCGCAGGCAAAACTTCTTCAAGCTGAGCCGTACGGTGTCCAAAGTGAAAAACAGCTTGAAAATTGACCAGCATCTTGATTTAATTGCCGGCTTGCCGGAAGAGGACTATAACTCGTTTCGGAAGACGTTTAATGACGTGTTCGAGTTGGGACCGGAAGAGCTTCAGCTTGGTTTCTTAAAAATGCTGCGCGGTACCGGTATGCGCAATGACGCACACAAATATGGCTATGTCTACATGGACCATGCTCCTTATGAAATTCTGGGCAACGACATCCTGCCCTTCACCGATTTGATTCGGATCAAACGGGTCGAGGACGTGCTCGAGAAATATTGGAACGCACATCGTATGGATCATACGGTCAAATACTTAATCAAGCATGAATTTGCGTCTGCATTCGATTTCTTCCAGGAATTTGGCGATTTCTGGGAGGGGCGCGGCTGGCAGAAAATCGGGCATCAGCTAGAGGATCTCTTCACGCGTCTGCGTGATTTCCTGCTGTCTCGCGGGACGATGGATATACGCGTCATTGAAGGCTTGATGAAGCTGGATTATTTCCTGGGTCATAAATATAAGCCGCGCAAAATCTGGTGGGACTTCACCTTGGAGAAGTCCGAGCAGAACAGCTACTTCAAGCTGCTCGCGGAGCAGCCTGAGCTTGTCAGCGGAGAGTTCCACCAGCTCCGCATCAACGAGAAAGACCTCCATAAGCATGTCATGCTGGAGGTTCTGCCTTTCGCTTTGCAGACATATCTGCAAAGCGGCGAGATCGATGCGAGCAGCAAGGAGCTGCTCGTTGTGCACTTCCCGCCGGACGCTCAGCAGCCGGCTCATTACTACACGATGCCGCTGCATCAGGCGGCCACGGTTTAACAATAGCCCCACCCCTTCGACGAAGGGGTGGGGTTTCTTTTGCGCTCCTTTGATTGAAACTTTGCTCCTGAGGGTAATCTATGGTAGTTGAAACAGGAAGCCATTTGAGAATCTGAGAGGAGAGTTCCCCATGATTGAAACCAAACAGCTGGAAGACCAAATCTCGAAAGTATTGGATGCTAATCCCATTTGCTCCTTTGGTACCATAGATGGCAAGAAGCCAAAGGTTCGGTACATGGCTTTGTTCCACGAAGGCTTGAAGCTATACTTGGCGACGAACAGCAAAACCGATAAAGTAGACGAGATTAAAGAGAATCCCAATGTCCATATTTTGGTTGGATACGATGGCAAACGCTCGTCCGACATCCTGCAAGTCGAAGCCACTGCTGACATATGCAGCGACAATTCGCTTCGTGAGAAGCTATGGGAAAATTCATTCAAAGAATGGTTCAAAGGCCCCCACGATCCAGAATATGTAGTGCTGGAAATTACACCATCTTCGATCGAATACACAAGCGGGCACGACAAGCCGCGGGTATGGAAGAAATAAGGACGGGCGGCTCCCGCAATGCAATTCCCAAAAAACCTTCAATCCCACATTTCATGTGGTGCTGAAGGTTTTTTGGTGGGTTCTGCCGCAGGCATTGACTGTTCAGCTTGCTGGCAGGCTGAAGTTCGTGCTGTCAGCGGCTTGAGCTTGCTGGCGATGCTGAAGCTCGTGCCTTTTGCCACACTTGATTCGTGCCGACCACCGCTCGAACTCGCAAAACCTGCTGAAGTTCGTGCCGACCACCGCTCGAACTCGCAAAACCTGCTGAAGTTCGTGCCGTTTGCCCCTCGATTCGTGCCGACTACCTCTCGAACTTGCAAAACCTGCTAAAGTGCAGGCTTTTTTCCAATAATCGCTTGAAAATAAGAAAAAGATGCGATTATGCAGGAATTTTGGGATTTTTTAGCCTGAAAGTAGTCATGAGCCGGAAAAAGATGCACAATCGCAGGAATTTGCGGTAAAAGCTCAAATACACTCCGAAAAAGATGCACTTTCGCAGGCTTTTCTGCATCCAGAGGATCTAATCACTTTCTAGCTCATACCACTTGCCAAGTCGCTATCAGCACCAACACATTATCGCTTAGACGCTCATAAACACACACCAAGCCGCTATCTACTCAAACACATTATCACTTAGAAGTTCATATGCAATTAGACTTAACAGTGGACACAACGAATTGGGAAATTAGATAATAGACCTATCCAAATTACGAGGTGTCCGAGATGAGTGAATTCCGCCAACGGTACAATCAAAAGTTTAAAGAG
>NZ_JABMKZ010000061.1 GCF_013204855.1 Paenibacillus alba
CTAAAAAATTAGAAGCCATAGAAATTTCGGTTTAGTGTGTTTAGAGAAATGAGAAAAATGAAAAACTGCGAGAGCGAGAGCATTTAGCAGATGGACTCCATAATTAAGGGGCCGAACCGATCTGGATGAAACATCTGGAAATTCCTGCATAAACGCAGGTTTTTCCACTTTTCAAACAATTCTATCGAAATTTCCTGCACATTTGCAGGTTTTAGCGCTGCTGAGCAAACAGTAAAGAACCCGATCGACGGTTAACAACCGTCTCGGGTTCTTTTTTCTATTTTACCTTACTCCGAATACCAATCAGAAGCACTTCAAATGACTCTGCAAAAGTCGGCTGAAGCCTGCCCATCAGTTGTTCGACTGTTTCATCCGAGTTCGAATACGTGGCGATAATGCCATATAAGTTGAAGAAGTAGATCCGTGTGTAGAGTAAAAGCTGTTCATCTTGAGAATTAAGCCCCAAGACCGCTTGAATGGATTCGGTAAGCTTTCCAAAAAGCTTGTTCCGGGCTTGGTTAATTGCCATCTCGGGTGTTTGCTCATCCACTCTTACGGACTTCACGGTAAAAAACAAATTGTACATATTGCGGTTGACCAAGCAAAACTCAATGACTCGCAGACTGATCGCCTGCAACTTGTCAGAGGGAGGCGAGTCTTCTGACAGCAATGTATCCACTTGTTCCAGCAATTGCAGGATCGGCGGCATCGAAAGCTGATGCAGCAGCGCTTCCTTATCTTTGAAATATATATAGATGGTTGTATGCGAACAGCCTGCTTCTTTGGCGATATCTCTCATCGTGACAGCATCGTAACCTCTGCTGGAAAATAAAACACCAGCTGAAGCAAGGATGCTTTTCTTCGTTTCTTCCGACCGTTGTTCCTGTTTAGATACCATAGATAGTCAACCTCGTCTTCATAGTGGAGTTATTGTAACAATCCGTATGCAGCTAGTCAACTTTACTAGGTTTTTTGGGGATTCTGGCATCCAACCACCCGCATAGTATAGTGAACAAGAGGATAAATACGATGAAACTCATAACGCCAGCCTCCTTAAAATAAACTTGTCACATCCGTAATCAAAGCAAATCCAAGCAAGCATCCCAGAACGATGGATGAAACAATTGCCGCTTTCTTCCTTGTTCCATTTCCGCGCTGGATCGCGGATCTTGCATACATCCAGAAGCCGATAATCAGAATAAGAAGTTCGATAGCAATAGAAAGACTATCGAATCGCCAAACACCTAAACCAAGCAAAGGAAAGCTCCCCCAGTTATCAGGGAGCAGCGGCATGTCGGTGCGGTGAACCACGAGATCCAGCATCCAGTGACTGAAGACGACTCCGCCGAGGATCCAGCCAGCCTGTTTTCCCCACAACCATCTAGCGATTAACCCAGCCAATAACGAGATGATCAGAGCTCCCAGCAAGGAATGTGTATAATCCGCGTGAATAACCCCCTTGCCATATCCAGTTCCAAATGGATTATCAATTGTTTCTACATTCGTCAAATACAAGGGAAGGAATACAACGTCCAATAGCTGTGTACCCAGCATCAGCGCCCATAGCGGCACCTCTGGGGCTTTCGCCCGTATTCCTGCCGCTAATCCAAAGTGTCCTGCAAACATGGTTCACCCTCCAATTCATATTCATAACCAATGGTTATATGGTAACCATTGGTTATGATACTGTCAATGCTTTTCTAAGTATGAATTGGATGCGTATGCTTCAGGGGATTATGACAATGACGGGCTTGAAGGCTGGACTGGGATGAACGCGCGTTTCGGACTGTCGACGAGAGAGGGAGGTTGCTCACTTCTGTCCATAATCAAACAAGGAAACGAGCTTCTTCCCTAGAGAAGCGTCGATTTCCTTGTTTTCTTTTACCCGTGATTAAGTTAGGAGATGCCCACCTTCTACATGGAGAACGGTACCGGTTACAAAGCTATTTTGGAGCAGGTAGAGTACACTTTGTGCGACATCCTCTGCGGTACCCACTCGCTTCACTGGAAGCTTGCCGGCCACTGTGGCATAGAGGACGTTGCGAGCTTCTTCAGCCATTTTACTGCGGGAAGGCGTATCAATAATACCAGGTGAAACGACATTCACGCGAAGCGGAGCAAGCTCTAAGGCCAATGTCTGGCCTAGATTCGATACGGCCGCATTGACGGCGCCAAGCGTAGACGATCCAATCATGGATTTATAGGCGACTACACCCGAAAATAAAGTAATGGAGCCATTTGTCGACATGTGGGGAGCCCCATATTTGGCCGCGTAATATTGGCCCCAGAATTTGTTTTCGAACAATTGACGGGCTTGAGCCGTTTCCGTATGGAGAAAGGATCCCCCGGAGGTTTCCGCAGCACTGATGACAAGATGATCGAACGGGCCGATTTGTTGGAAAAAGGACTGGACTTGCTGTTCATCCGTCGTGTCCAGGGAATAGACAGCAGCTTTGGCGCCTAGAAGTTCTTTGGCTTTAAGCAGTTTATCCTCCGAGCGGCTGGCAATGATGACATCTGCACCGCGTGCAATGACTTGCTTGGCTGTTTCGAGACCGATTCCTGAGCTTCCTCCGATGATGACCACTTTTTGATTGTGCAACATAAGATTTCCTCCTGATAATTAAGATGATGTAGTCGTTAATACGGCTTCAGAACTGTACAATAGTATTATAAATACATTAACTTTATTTAGGGAAGTAGTGTTGTTTAATTCACATACTTTCTCTGAGGATATCAATGTAGTTTCACGGGGATACGAAGGTTAAAAAAGTTAGCCTATTGCTATGGAGGTTTCTCGATCAATTGAAGGGAGAAATACCAAATTTTGAGAACAATCTGTTCGCGGCACTGTTTCATTTCCTTTAAAATGTGAACAAATCTCTACGAGCGTCAGCATTTTGGATAAAACGCAGCTTTTTATGTTATCATGATAAAAACTACACATTTGTTGAGCTAACGAATACTTGGAGGGAATACCCATTAACAACGTTGTCCTGAATGACGCCATGACCATGCTGAAGAAAACAAGCCGTACATTTTACATACCGATTAGTCATTTGGATACAGGACTGAGAGAGGCAGTGGCATCTGCTTATCTTTGTATGCGGGCTATAGATGAAGTCGAGGATCACCCTGATCTTAACGAGTCATTGAAAGTGGAGATATTGATGGGGATACAAGAAACTTTCAACGCTCCCAACGTCATAGATGCTGTCACGGAGTTTTTGCTGCCGTATCGGGAGCAACTGCCTGAGGTATCATGGCGCCTCGATGAGTGGCTGAACCTCTGTCCATCCTCCGCAGCTCCAATTGTCAATCGTTATATTCAGAAGATGTCGCTGGAAATGGCAGAGTGGGCAGCATGCAATTGGAAAATTGAAACAGAAGAAGATTTGGATCGGTATACCTATAGTGTGGCTGGCATGGTTGGAGAGATGCTGTCCGATCTATGGTTCTGGAACGATGGGACACAGTCCGATTCCGTGAAGGCCATTGGTTTTGGAAGAGGCTTGCAGGCCGTTAATATTTTGCGCAATCGAGCTGAGGATCGTACGCGTGGGGTTGATTTCTTTCCAAAAGGGTGGGAAATGAAGGATATGCTGCAGTACACGCGTCGCAATCTTGAGCTTGCTGACTCGTATATCGCAGAGTTGAAGGAAGGCCCGGCATTGAAGTTTTGCAAAATTCCTCTTGCCTTAGCTAATGCAACAGTCAAATTGATCGGTTCAGGCGGCAACAAATTAACGCGGGATGCCGTGTTGAAAATTGTGAGTCGTTTATGAGTCATAAAGAAACCGGGGGATGGGCTGCCGGTTTTTTTGACATCTAGGAAAGGAGATTGAATCATGGCTGAGCCTCTAAAAGGCATATATCATAAGGCATTCTTACTTAACTTTGGTGAGACAGTGAGGGCTGTGTATGACACATTCGATGTGTACAGTTTCGTTCAGACTGTCATGGATGAAAAGTGGGAGGACCTAGAGCTCAAAGGACGAACCCGGCAAATTTCCAACGTTTTGGGGATGTACCTGCCCGGTTCCTACGAAGCTGCCATCGAGGTTTTATTGAACATTTATGAGGAATGCAAAGGCTTTCCTTATCTATTTTTCCCTGACTTTGTGGAAGTATACGGACAGGAAGACAAGCATTGGGCGACTTCGATGAACGCGTTGGAGAAGTTTACACAGAGCTCATCAGCAGAATTCGCAGTACGATCGTTCCTTATCCGCGAACCGGAGAGAATGATGGATCAGATGAGAGCATGGTCCAAGCATCCCAACGAACATGTGCGTCGACTTGCCAGTGAAGGTTGTCGTCCTCGTCTGCCATGGGGCCAGGCGCTCCCCTTATTCAAGCAAAATCCGGACCCAATCCTCCCTGTGCTGGAGCAATTAAAAGAGGACCCGTCTCTTTATGTGCGAAAAAGTGTGGCCAACAACCTAAACGACATCGCCAAGGATCATCCCTCGCTTGTGCTTGAGCTGGCGCGGCGTTGGAAAGGGCAGAATGCCGATACAGACTGGATTGTCAGACATGGCTGCCGCACGTTGATTCGCCAAGGAAGTCCGGAAATACTGGCGTTGTTTGGTTACGCCGACTCAACAGAAGCATCGTCGCTTACCGTACAATCTTCAATCACGACGGAGAAGGCCCAAGTTTCGAAAGGCGAGAGCTGTGAAATCAGCTATGAGCTTGAGATTCGTGAGGGAGAAGCCGCCCGTATTCGGATTGAATATGGCATTTATTTTGTGAAGTCGAAAGGCAAGACGTCGCGGAAATTATTTTTGCTTTCAGATAAAACGGTACCAGGAGGGTCACAGCTGAAAGGGAAGCGAACGCATCAATGGTCCGATCTCACGACCCGTCGCCATTATCCTGGCATGCATAAGCTGACACTGGTCATCAATGGACAAGAAGTCGCTCATACAGACATTTACTTGGACGAAGGCCCAGACAAGGCGGATACCTCAGTTTAGTGAAATGTGTTATCTTTACAGCTCTGTTCGCATGGTTTGCGGCAGGGCTGTTTGTCGTATAAAGGCCTGGAATCTACCGCTTGTGAAACTGCTATTTTCTAAAAGGATTTTGACGAATCATCTGAATAAAATTCAGGGAGGAAGCAGAAAGCGGTTCATTTTTGCGTGTGCAGATGGCGATTGTATTTTTTAGATGAATCCCTTCCACATAAACACGACATAGCTCCCCACGCTCTACATATTCGCGGACAACTAAGGAAGAGACGAAATTTGCGCCATAGCCTGCAATGACAGCCGTAATTGCTTCATGCAGACCATTAAATTGCAAAGAGATTGTTGGTGTCGAGGAATTGTAGGTGCGGCATAAAGATAATAATCGCTCTCTCGTTGAACTGCCTTCCTCCCGCATAACGAATGGTTCCTTCATCATTTGGGCCAACGAAACTTGTTGGTTCGCATAGCGATGATTGGGTGCCACCACAAACCATAACTCGTCCTGAAACAACTCCTCTGTCTGGATCGTATCCGGATATTCCTCGGGAATTCCTCCGTAAATAGCGATATCCACATCCACATTTAAAAGCTGCTGCAAGGCATCATTGGAATTAGTCGTTGTAATGATCATTTCTACTTGTTCGAATTGTTGTTTGAATTTGGCGATCCAAGTAGGTATCAGGAAATGAGCTGGTAAATAGGTGGCAGCCAGCCGGACGCTTCCGTTCGTGCCTTCACGGTAATGTTGAGCGAATTGTTCAATTTGTTGTTCGACAGCAAAAAGTCTCTTAGCAAGCTGAGCAATCTCTTCACCCGCATCGGTTAAAGCTATTCCTCTTCCTTGAGGCTTGAGTAGAGAGAGGAGCAATTCTTTTTCAAATTTCTTGATTTGAGCCGTTATGGCGGGCTGACTTATATTGAGCAATTCCGAAGCGCGCGTTACACTGCCGCAAGAGGCGATAACATGGAATAAGCGTAAGGCATGTAGATTCATTTCTAAACCCCTTTTTATGATTCATACATTTAATTTATATAATATGATTAAAGATATATTATATCTATGATTATAACACCTGTATACTGAGTGTAGAAAGTAAAAAACGTAAGAGGAGAAGTGATAATCATGAGTAACACGAAGCTTTGGGAAAAGGTTGATCACTATATTACAGAGCGTTTGATCCCGCAAGATCCTATTCTAGAAAAAGTATTATCCGCAAATCAAGAAGCTGGATTACCTGCTTATGATGTTACACCTGCTCAAGGGAAATTCTTGAACCTGCTTGTCCGCCTGCATGGGTCAAAACGTATTCTCGAGATTGGAACTCTAGGAGGATACAGTACCATCTGGTTAGCGAGAGCCTTGCCGGCTGATGGGAAATTGGTTACCTTGGAGCTCGACCCTCTGCATGCTCAGGTGGCCAAAGCGAATCTATCCCTTGCTTCGGTGGATGGCTGCGTTGAACTTCGAGTCGGGGATGCACTTGAACAATTGGCTCAGATGAAGGAGGAGGGAGTTGAGCCTTTTGATTTCATATTCATCGATGCGGATAAGCCGAACAATCCCCATTATTTGAAATGGGCACTTTATTTCTCCCATCCCGGAACGGTTATTATAGGAGACAACGTTATTCGGGAAGGCGAGGTTATTAACGAGAATACGCAAGATCCGCGTGTAAAAGGTGTAAGGGAATTTTATGATTTGTTGGCAGACGAAGCTAGAATTGCAGCAACCGCCATTCAGACTGTTGGCAGCAAAGGTTATGATGGGTTCGTTATTGGCCTTGTGAAAGGTTGAGCTCAGGCCTTAGACCCGCGGGAGGGAACTAGGATCCCTTATTCCTCATCCAAACAGCCATTTGGCTACTCAGACGGAACTATGGTCCGCTAATTTGTCTAATTTGCCGGAATATCACCTTCCAGAGGTGAAATAAGGGAACCTAGTTCCCTCAGCTGCAAATATGGGATTATGAGTCGATTAGCGGATCATAGTTCCTTTTCGTATGGGAATTGGTATAAAAAAACAGAAGGGCTGCCACGAGGCAGCCCTTCTGTCACAAACAGGGGACAGACGACTATGTTCCGTCCTTATTAAGCTTTAGCCTTTTGCTTGGATGCGGAGCATGTTTACAAGCCATGCCGCTGCTTCTGCACGCGTGGATAGGGCCTGTGGCGCGAAGGAGCCGGAGGTTTTGCCGCCTACGATGATAATGCCGTTCCTCTCGGCAGCAGATACGGCCCCTCTAGCCCAATCGGGGATATCGGCATCGTCGGTAAATCCCGTGCGCATGCTGGAATCAAGTGGAATCCCAGATGTCTTGGATACAATCGTTGCCATCTCAGCATGGGTAATATTCGCTCCCGGGCGGAAGGTCCCGTCTGGGTAGCCACTAACAATGCCCAATTGTACGGTTTGCCTGATGGCTTTTTCCGCCCAGACAGCAATCTCGCTTTTATCTTGAAAAGCAAGTTCTGTGCCTTGAACTTCGGGTTTCAACGCATTCATCAGCATGACGACAAATTCGGCTCGGGTTACGCTGCCATCTGGACGGAAGGTAAAATCGGGATAACCATTTACGAGATGGAGTTCGTAGGCCTTGGCAATCTCCTTGTTGGCCCAATGTCCGTTTGTGTCTGTGAATGGGGCAGATCCTTGCGCTGTTGTACCCTTTAGAACAGTGATCTGACTAGTTGCCGAATAACCTCCGTCAATCGTCTTCGCGGAAATAACAGCTGTCCCAGGTGATAGGCCCATCACTTGCCCTGATTCATTCACTTGAGCAATATCCGAATTGCTGCTTCCCCAGATCACTTTATGGTTGGTAGCATTGGCAGGGAGTACGCTGGCTGTTAGATTTCCACTTTGGCTGGCTGTGAGGGAAAGTGCTTCAGGGCTGACATTTACACTGACTACCTCGATAGCCCCGGCGGGGCTTTCCACAACAACCTCGCAGGTGGCGATCTTCCCGCCATCCTCGCTTTTGACCGAGATGGTTGCTTTTCCGGAAGAAAGGGCAAAGACTTTGCCCGTGTTGTCTACAGTGGCTACGCCTTCATTGCTGCTTTTCCAGACTACCTTCTGATTCGGCGCATTTTCTGGTGACAGCTTGACAGACAGATTCTCGCTTTCATTCGTCTTCAAGTTCAAGCTTGTTTTATTTAAAGTGATGCCATCAATCGGCACCCGGAGAGCGAACAAATTCATATTAGCGTCAATGGGTTCAACTGTGTACACAGTGCCGTCTGCTCCGATAGCTGGTGGAGTTATTTCGGTCGGGGTGCCGATGTCGTGTCTCCACTGCGTGCTGCCGTCAGAAGGATTCAGGCCATGAACCATCCCATCAGCAGATAGCAAGTGAAGGGTTCCGTTGGGACCAACGATAGGCGCCGTAATTGCTTTGCGAAATGTCGTTTTCCATTTTAGCGTTTTGTCTGGCCAAAAGGCAGAGAGATTTTGATCGGATGTACTGACATAGATCGTGCCGTCCGCTCCAATCGCAGGAGCAGATGGATTGCCGCCTAAAGAGGCATCCCACAACTTCGTTCCGTCTGGCAAGAGCGCATACAGCTTGTTGTCGGCCGCGCCAAAATAAATGGTCCCATCGGGACCGACGGCAGATGCCGTTTTAATGATACCGCCAGCCTGATAAGTCCATTTGATACTGCCGTTGGGCTTTATGGCATAAAAGGTGTCCGTATTATTGCTCAAGTAAATGGTGCCGTCCTTGCCTGTTGTCAAGTAAACAGTGAGCGTAAAGCCAATCTTGGAGGTCCATTTCTCTTTGCCATCGCTTGGATTCAGCGCGTGTAGGGTACCATCGTTAACTGCGATGTACACGGTTCCGTCAGGTCCGACAGCTGGCTTCGAGTAGATGGCTCCTGTGCCAACCGCCCATTTCCGCGTGCCGTCGGGATTTAAGGCGGCAAGTTCACCTTCGGCATAGGTTATATTCCCCGAGGCTGCATAGAGGGTACCGTCAGGTCCGAGTACAGGAGCTGCCATAAGTAAGCTGGTTGGAGGGAGATACTCCCATTTCTTGCCTTGGCTCGAAACAGCCGTCAAAGCACCTTGCGCTCCAAAAATAATATAATAATTGACCCCCAAATAAACAGTTCCGTCGGCGCCAATGGCGGGTGTTTGTAGAGGGGTAAGAATAAGTTTGGTATTATAGTTCCAAATGGATTTGACATTGCCTGCATCTATCGTTGGGGAAAGCAGGTCAAGACGAATACGAGGGAAGTTGTCAACAATCGGCATCTTCGTTATTTGAGGATCAATACTGGCAGAGGCTGGAGAGGGAGAATATTCAATCCAAGCCGATAATATCGCGGCGGCGATGAGCAAGCGCATGCCCCAACTTCGGTTTACCACATTATCCACCTCCAATTACATATTTGCGGTAATATCAATGCTTATTTGGGCCTGTCTGACTTTGGCATCATTTTCCGATTCATGCACACACCGTTCCTCATCTTGGCCTTCGATAATTCAACAGTACCATGTTTGGAAACATAAGGATATGATCCGAAGGGAGTAGAAAAGGAGTAGGAGGTTCCGTAGGATAATAGCAATGCTGGCTATGAGAATCTGATCTGTCTGGAAAAAAATCCTTTGTTTATTTCCATTGTGTTGATAGGATAATTATCAAATACTACCTATTTATACGATCAAAGGAAGGTGACCCCCGCACAATGTCGCTTAATCCATCAAAGACGAGAAAGAACAACGAGATCGATCGGATAGAGCAGCACTATCTAGTCGGACGAGAGAAGGAAATCGCCTTTTTCCAAACATGGTTAACGGAACAATTCCCGCAGGAGAAGATTATTAATCTTTATGGAACAGGCGGTATTGGAAAAAGCTATCTGCTGGATGAATTCCGCAGGTTGACGGAGCGGGCCGGGCACCGTTTCTTATCTATTGACTGTCGTGCTCTTCGAACGGCCAATGATCTCTGTCTTCAGCTCCTTCGCTTGCTTTGCTACCCAACGCAGACAATTGAACAAGAAGCTGATGCCGCTCGTTTAACGGAAATCTGTTTGCTTGCTTTGGCTGAATCCGCAGAATTAGGAAAAACGATACTGGCCTTAGATACATTCGAGAACATCGGTGAGTTGGAACAATGGCTGAGAGAAGCGTTCTTCCCTTTTATCGATCCCAGAATTCTCTCTATCCTATCGGGCAGATTCCCGCTGGGGGGACTTTGGTTCTCCTCGCCGGCATGGCGGCAGTGGATTCATCGCATTTCGCTGTCAGATTTGGACTACTCATCCGTGAGAGTGTACTTGGAGCGATCTGGCATCAAGCAAGAAATGGCCGTCCAAGACATGTGGGCGAAGACCAAAGGGCATCCGCTAACCTTGTCATTGCTCGCAGCCGCCTCATTGGTAAACGCTTCCCCAAAAGACATGCTCATGGGAGATAATGCCGTATTTTCCCACGTGGTAGCTGTTTGGTTCAAGGAAGTTCCTGATACAGGGATGAAGGAACTGGTTGAAGCGGCTGCAATTCTGCGCGTATTCAATCAGGAACTGCTCAGCCACGTACTAGATAAAGAGGTTCAATCTGAGCAATTCCGTCAACTATGTGACTATTCCTTCGTTCAGCGAGTCGACCGAGGGTGGGTTCTTCATGATTTGCTGCGAGAGGCCATACAAGAAGAAATGCAGCTGCGTCTCCCTGACTTTTATGAAACTCTTTGGAAACGCTGTGTACTTTATTACTATCACAAGCTGAAGAGCTCAGCTAGGAAAAGAGCGATGTCTTGGGAGCATGCGGAATGGTTTTACTATATCGGCAACCAATTAATCCAGTCTCTTTTTTACCAGCAATCGGTCGCACATCACTTTGAGCCTTTGACTCTTGCGAATTGGGCAGACGCTGAACACTATATCGAGCAACGTTATCTTCATGTCAAAGAATACTCTGTACAGCGAGTACATCCCGTCACCAAAGAAATTTTCAATTATCGTTATACCGTGGAAGACAGCCTCAACGGTCTAAAGCATATTCATCTTGAAGAGCTTTATGCTCTTGATCCGAACTGCGTTAAACTCGCTCGTGATGCTGGCGGGAACCTATGCGGATTATTCGTCATTATCTCCATCAATACGCACACGATAGGCTATTTGCAAACCCACCCGCTTTCAGCTGCTTACTTCTCCAGTCTGCCTGAATCCAAGCTGAACGAATTAAAGGTGCCTGGCAATCAACGTTCCGGGTATTTTGTCAAAACGCTCGACGTCTCCAATCCTTCGGACGAGGCCATGATGCAAGCATCCGGAATCGCCTTTATCACCCATATGCTGTCTGCCGGATTCGTCGTGTCTGCACCCCCGCCACATCCGCTCCCCCGGGATATCTTGCTTAGTCTGGGCTGCGAGATTCCGGATGTTGTGCATTATGACTACGATAACACAACACCTACCCCATATTATGTCATTGATACTAGGGGGAACAAGCTCCAAGATTACTTGAAACAGATGATTACCGCCATCGGCTTAGCCGAAGAAATTGAGGAGACATCGCTCCCACAGCAGTCCTTAACGATACGGGAGACGGAGGTCGTTGATCTGCTCGTAAAAGGCTGCTCCAATGCGGAAATTGCAGACCGGCTATTCCTAAGTGAAACCACAGTCAAAAAACACGTCTCGCATATTCTTAAAAAATTGAACATCAAAAACCGGGTGCATTTGGTCCGTCAATACACGGAGAGGGCGAAGGGTTAACTGAGAAATTTATCTAGTGTTGTCATAGATTTTGCCAAAAATCTAAGTATAATAGACTCGATAGGGAACAAACCAGTTGGAATAGAGGTATGACAAATGAATCGTCAAAAAATGCTTTGGAGCTTCATTTTATCGCAAATCGTCTATGTTTTATTTATCGCCGTTTGGCTGTTTATTGCTGGATTTTCTGTCATGATGTTCGACGATCCCAGTGCGATGAGTGACACGAAGACATGGCTCATTTTTTCTTATATTGTAGCTTACCCGCTGGGCCTTCTTGCTGCGCTAATTGGAGGTTGGGTGCTGTTTGCCCGCACAAGATATAAAGCTGCGCTGATCTGGAACGCCATTCCGCTAGTCTGGATCGTGCCGATGTTAGGGTTTTTGGTTTATTCTCAATTTTAAATGGTGAGGTTGCTGTCAACCCAAATAAGAGCCCTTGGGGGCTCTTATTTGGGTTGACAGCAGTGGAAGAGAGGAAATATGAGTCCGTCAGCCGCTGAGCCAGCCCAAAAAGCCGTCTCGGCGGAACAAAAGGTGCGTCCAGCCGCCGAGACAGCAAAAAAAGCAGGCTCAGGCGAAGAAAGCCGAGTTTCGAGTGTGAAAGGTACCGATTAAATTAGCTGGTTCAAAATTTTGGCTTGAGCATCCAAATTGCTTGCGGCTTGGCCGATGAGGGTAAACTCGTTGACGGCTTGTTGGATTTGAAGTTGGCTGTGGATGACGGCCTTTTGGGAGGTTTTCGTGCCGCTGCTGACTCGAGCAACTTGCTCAGAGATCGCGGTTACGGTGGTTTGGATTTGTTTAATGGCTTCTTGCACATTCTGGGCAAGCTTTCTGACTTCAGTTGCTACAACATTGAAGCCCCGTCCGTGTTCCCCGGCATGCGCCGCTTCTATTGTCGCGTTCAAGGCAAGAAGGTTCGTTTGCGAGGCGAAGTCTCGAATGGTCTGTACGATACCATGAATAATTTTGGCCTGCTGCTCGAGATCTTGAAGAGAGCCAAGGTTGTTCTCGTTGTCGTGAACTACATTTTCGATGGTTGAAGCAACTTGCTGACTGCGTTGTATGCCTTCATCTGTGCGTTTCAGCAAGTTCTCAGCCATCTGCTGCAGCTCTTTGGTGACTTGGGTAGCAGCTGTTTCCCTTGCCGTAATATCAGTAGCAATTTTCAGAACGGCGACAACGTGCTTGTCATCATTGTAGATGGGCATGTAGGTGGCCTCAAGCCACAGAAATTGGCCGTTTTTCCCGACACGAATGATTTTTTCTTGGAATTTAACGCCGTTTCTGAGATTTTCCCACAGGATGGCGTACTTTGAACTTGTGGCAAAATCGGGTAAGCAAAACTGCCGATGGTGCATGCCGGGAAGTTCATGAACTTGGTAGCCCATGGCATGCGCGAAATGCTCGTTCGCCCAAAGCACTTCACCATCTATTTTAAATTCAATCATCGCCAATGACTGTTCGAGCGCGGCTAATACTGCGTTCTCTTGTAATACTTGTGTACTTGTATAAATGTCTTGCCGGTTGATACTCATTTCCGCACATCCTCTTAGTTTACGTCCATAGAAAAAGTATACCTCAACTAAACATTTGTTTACATGGATTTTTTCGCAAATTTCGACATAATTTTAGACAAAAATGCGTCGTTTATGGTTTCCCCTCCTCATTGTTTTTATGAAAGAAATGATCTTTGCCAATCTGAGGACATATGTCCTTTCCAAGAGGCGGGGAGTTGTCATTTAATAATAAGACATCGAAAGGGGAGGAGAGACCAAATGAGAGGAAGTTTATTTGCATTTTTAGGTGGTACCTTGATCACATTGCAAGGCGTGGCTAATTCTCGCATCAGTCAAGATATTGGGACTTGGCAGGCGGCAACGATTACCCATTTTACCGGCTTCGTAACGGCTTTGCTTATCTTGCTTTTCGTCCGCGGCGGCAAAGGGAGCAGCTTTAAGCAGGTAAAGCCATTGTATTTGATTGGCGGAACTTTTGGGGCTATCATTATTTTTAGCAATGTCACCGCGATTCATCATATTGGAGTGACGCTTACCATATCGGCTATACTGATTGCCCAGCTGAGTCTCACTTTTTTAATTGACAGCAACGGATGGTTTGGAGTGGTTAAACAGAAGATGCAGCTGCCGCAGTTCATCGGTATCGGAATGATGATTGCTGGTGTGGTCATACTAAGATTTTGAGTGGAAAAGGGTGCCAATTCACCAATTCAGAGGAATTGGACAGCCGGAGGTGAACGGTGTTATGAAAGAAATCAAAGATCATGAACAGCTCAGACGCTATTTGCAGCTGTATCGAATAGAAGCCATTTTTAATGAACAAATAGTACCGTATTTATCACTGTTCAGCTTCAACCAGGGGGAGCTTATCTGTTCCCAAGGAGAGGCTGCTGAGTATTTGTACGTCCTGGTGAAAGGGAAAGTCAAAATCTATCATACTTCGGCTGAAGGCAAATCCTTGATTCTCTCTTTCAAAAACCCGTTAGAGGTGATTGGGGATATTGAATATGTGCAGGGCATTGAATTCATCAATACGGTAGAAGCGGTGTCCCCGATTCATATGATTGGTATTCAACATCGGTGGCTGAAAAAGTATGGAAAAGACGACGCCTCTTTACTGCAATTTTTGCTCGAGATTATTACGAAAAAATTTTATATAAAATCGAATTCTTTGAGTTTTAATTTAATGCATCCTGTCGAAATTCGGCTGGCCAGCTATTTGTTGTCTGTCTCTTTTGATGAGGCGGACTCCCAGTTTCAAGGGCATCTGAAATCGGCTGATCTCAGAGATGCTGCCAACTTAATTGGAACCAGCTATCGGCATTTGAATCGTGTCATCCTTCAGTTCGGTAAAGAAGGTTTGATAGAGCGCGATAAAGGGGTCATTGTTGTGAAGGATAGGGAAGGGCTAAGTACGCTGGCAAGCCGCAATATTTATGAGTAAAAAAGGAGCGATTCGCGATGATTGTGGGGCTGGTTTTGGCATTGATTGCAGGTTCGCTGGTCAGCTTGCAAAATATTTTCAACAGCAAAGTAAATGAACGAGCTGGATCTTGGGCTACAACGGCATTGGTTTTAGGACTGGGTTTTGTCGCTTCGTTGACGTTAGGTTTCATTTTTGAAGGCAAGCAAATGTTTCACTTACCCCATATGCAGGTTTGGTACTGGTTCAGCGGCATGATCGGAGTAGGTGTTGTGCTATCTTTGGTCAATGGGATAAGGCTGCTGGGTCCCACGGTTGCGGTTTCGATCATTTTGACTTCACAGCTCATATTTGCTTTAGTATGGGATTCATTCGGTTGGCTGGGTTTGGAAAAGATCGACTTCACAATGAAGCAACTGCTAGGCGTTTTGATCATCGTTGGCGGCATTATGGTGTTTAAATTAGGTGGGAAAAGTGAGCCAAAGCGTGTATCTGAGGCAGCTTCGTTGGAATAATTCTGTTCTAACATTCTTATCCATCTTATGTTAAAATGGGAAAATCGGCTTTCTCGACTATTCCATGAGGTGAACAATCCTTGCTTCCATTATTACAGAAACTGAAACATCGCACCACAGCTCGTACTTCGTTCTGGTTAATACTGCTAAACAATAAGCTGCTGATCTATACGTTCGCGGCAGTTTTGCTAAAGTCATTGCTGCTTCTAGCAGCGCTGCACGCGCCGGATTCGGCCGGGGTTAATATTAGTAAAATGTACTTTGGTCTTCCTCCCGTTTTCTCGCATCTCATGTTCATTTTGTTTATCGTGGCGATCGGACTGTTCTTCACAAACCGCGGCCGCCGTACCTATTTGCTCGTTATACATACGTCCTTTAGTTTGCTGCTTTTTTGGGATTTGGTTTACTATCGTGCCTATGCCGCTTTTCTATCGCTGCGATTTATTCAACATGCGAATGGTTTTAACCCACTTCATTTAAATTTATGGACGGTTATTCGATTATTTGATTTTTGGTTTCTGATCGATCTCATCATTATCGGCTGTTTTGCGCTCTTCCGCATGAAAACCACCGCTGTAGCCGGAAAACGCAGGCACAGAAGGCATCCGGTGCTCGCTGCAATTCTGATGGCAGCCGCCGTAGGCGTCATCTCCTATGACCATTACCGGATTGATGTGCAGGACACTACGAAAGGTCAGATGATCTTTCTGAGAATGTGCTGGGTTCCCTTTCAGTCCATGTCGAACATGTCGCCGATTGGCTATCATTTTCTCGATGGACTAAGGTTGTTTGGCGAAACCAAAGAGGTTGATCTTACAGCGCAAGAACGAGGCGAAGTGCAGGATTGGTTCGCGAGTAATGCCGAGAAGCTGCCGGACAATGGCTATAAAGGCAAATTTCTTGGGAAAAACCTGATTGTGATTCAGGTTGAATCCTTGGAAGCGTTCGTGCTCGGCCAGAAGGCAAACGGGCAGGAAATTACACCGAACTTGAATCGGATGCTGGGCAGCAGCTTGAACTTTACGAACTTCTATGAGCAAGTCAATAACGGAACAAGCTCAGACAGTGACTTGCTTACGACAACTTCGATTTTTCCGCTCAGGTCAGGGACGAACTTCTACCGCTACCCAACGAACACGTACAATTCGCTGCCTAAGCTGCTTGAGGGCATCGGGTATCATACGATTTCGTCACATCCGGAACCGGCAGGGAACTGGAATTGGCTTGAAGCGCACCATGCGATTGGCTATCAAGAGAGCTGGGATTTACATAGATTCAATTTCGACGAGCAGGTGGGAATTGGCTTCTCGGATGAGTCGTACCTACGCCAGATGAGTGATAAAATCAAGGATGTACAGCAGCCGTTCCTACTGCATTTGGTTACTTTGTCAAGCCATGGTCCGTTTGATTTGGCGGAAGGCAAGAGGGAGCTGCGCCTGAGCCCCAGCCTCGAGCAGACGATGATGGGCGCCTACTTTCAGGCACTGCATTATACGGATAAGCAGATCGGTGCATTTTTAGGCAAAATGGACAAAGCAGGATTATTGGATAACACGGTTGTCGTCGTGTATGGCGATCATACGGGCGTCCATAAATATTATCAAGACCAGATTGACGCCCTCCCACCGCTGGAAAACGAAAATTGGAGAACGCATACGCTGAAACTTCCATTTATCGTCTACAGCAAAGGCATGCCAAGCGAGACGATTGAAACGGTCGGCGGACAAATCGATACCTTGCCAACGCTTGCCTATCTGATGGGGGTAAACGCCGCGAAATTCGAATCGACCGCGATGGGCAAAATTCTCGTCAATACGAAGCGAGACTTTACCGTTCTGAACGATGGGGCCATTGTAGGCAGACAGCCTGAAGAACCAGACAAGAGCCATCTTCTGCGTTCCTTTCAGATTGCGGATTGGGTACACGAAAGCAACTATTTCCATAAATAAATAAAAAGAGACTCGCAGCATGTTCCTGCGGGTCTCTTTCCGTTTGAAAAGGAGAAATATGTTAAATGATTTGAAGGATTCCAAGGAATAACACCGAATTATGACAGGTAGAGCAAGCGTATACATTTGAAAATATAACCATAAGACGGTGCCCCGATGATTAACTATTTTAAAGACTTTATATTAAATGTCTTTTTAATCTATTCCCCGCTTGCTTTCTATCCTTATATCATTAAATTTCAGAATAATTCCAAGCTTTACCGGTTAATGATTTCCATTGTTTTTGCTGTAGCTATCGTATTTACGATGTCGTTTCCTGTGAATCTATACAACCTTATTTATGATTTTCGTTCGATTCCACTGCTGGTGGGCTCTTTGTATGGCGGTATCTATGTGTCGGCGTTCCTTTATGCGACGGTACTCGTCTGTCGATTTGTGATGGGGAGTCCAAACAATCTTGAATATGCTCTTGCTTTTGTTCCGACGATGATTTGTATTGCTGTTTTTTTGAAAAGGTACAAGCAATATGACATCTATAAGAAGATCATCACGGCCATATTGATGGGTGCTTTTATAAAAATTGTGACATTTACGATCTATCTGCTGCTGATTCATAACATTGACCTTTTGCTGTTAAACAGATCGGAAACGTTAAAAGTATATATTTTGCAAGGTGCGGTGACGGCTTTAGTCGTTTTTCTGATCGAGTTTCTACAAAACTATCATCATATGCAAGAAAAGGCTGTGCTCAGCGATAAAATAAAAATCGTCAGTGAGATGGCTGCCTCAGTTGCGCATGAAATACGTAATCCACTTACGTCGGTAAGAGGGTTTATTCAACTGATGGGAGCTCAGGGGCTGGAGCAGGAGAAGAAACTGTTTTATCAAAAGATCTCGCTGGAAGAGCTGGAGCGCGCGCAAATGATTATTACGGATTATTTGGCCATTGCCAAACCGGAGCCTGAGAAGATCGAGAAGATTAATTTGCATGACGAGGTTCAGTATGTCGTCCATGTTCTTCAAACTTTCGCGAATTACCATGAGGTGCAGATCAATGTTTTATTGCAGGAAAATAGTATGTTTATGCTCGGCGACCGCAATAAGCTTCGGCAGTCGCTGATTAACATTGGGAAAAACGCGATTGAGGCCATGTCTGCCGACGGCGGTGTGTTAAGCATCAGCTTAAGCAAACAGAAGAAAGATCTCGTCTTAACCATTACGGATACGGGTATTGGAATGACGCAAGAGCAGATCAGCAGGCTTGGAACTCCTTATTTTTCGACCAAAGAAAAAGGAACTGGACTAGGCACGATGGTTTCTTTCAGCCTGCTCCGAGCGATGAAGGGAAACATCAATGTGGCGAGCGAAGTGGGGAGAGGAACCATATTTGAAATTTCATTTCCTTCCAATATGACGGAATAATCCCATTAGATGAGGGCTAGCCAGCTAAAATAACCGCCGCGAGAAACACGAGCTGCAGCAATGTTCGAACAAGCAGTCTAGGCGTTGCTCGGCCGCGTATGGTTAATCCTTCTCGGGCTGCACGCAGATTAGCAGGGAACATTGCAATCAGCATGAGTGCCAAGCAGATGGAAGCAACGCGGGAAGTAGCTGGAAGCAGTATGCCGACAGCTCCGGCAATTTCAAGCCATCCGGTCGCTGTTACTAGCCAATCCGGCTTTGGGAACGCGGAAGGGACCATGCGAATCAGGTCTTGTCGGCTTCGGCCCCAATGAGCTGAGGCGGTAAGTAAGAACATGGCAGCTACTGCTCCTTGAAGAGCTGTATGCCATCCTTCCCAATAAGACAGTCCGAGCAAGCCAAGAACCTTGAATAATAGAAAAGAAACGATAAGCACATAAAAAGGAATCATCGTTAACCCTCCGGTCGTTTATATTATTGGGGCGGTTTCAAAATTTGCGTCATCCATGCTGAATAATCTTGGATATGGAAAGCAGAGGAGACTTGCGGCATCGAAGTGCGCATCCTTATGCCAAGGGAGAGCAGAACGAAGAGCTCGGCTGTTTTGTCCGCATCCACCGCGGCCGAGATGACCGCATGTTGTTGGCCGGTTGTGATCCAAAGCTTGGCAAAATGGACGGACTGCTCATAAAACTGGTTGAGCGCTTGGGCAACCGCAGGCTGATCTTCCTTTCCCAGCAAATACATCAACACCTTGTTCGTGACGTCATTCGTGTCGCTCAAAGAGGCAAACCGTCCGACGATCTGCTGCATCGGGCCTTCGAAGGAAGGGGATTCCTGCTTCACCTCGTTCATGAATCGTTCATTGGTCTCCTCGAGTCGTTCTTGCAGCACCCAGGCGAAGATTTCGTCTTTACTCTTCACATAATGGAAGATAGCTCCCTTCGATAACCCCGACTTATCCATAATGTCCTTCAATGTGAAAGCGTGACAGCCTTTTTCTGCTATCAGCACTTTGGTTGATTGAAGCAACAGTTGAATGGTGTGCTGCCTGCGATCTTCTTGCTTCATCGGAATTCCTCCTTATTTGTTCGAGTGGTCAGTTTACTTATTTCCATTATATAAACCGACCATCGGTTTGTAAATATTTATTTGCGCGCCCGACTGCGACCAAGTCAAAGTCATCTTGCTCCAAGCGATTCAGCAAATTGCCGAGGCGGCACGCTATATTTGCATTAAAACCGTCTGGACGGTATACTAAAAAGAGAGGTGATGAACGTGAACAGTAACTCTAAACGCAATCATATTTTGGCGGCAGCTTCATTTCTAGTGAAAACTCGAGGGGTTGAGAAGCTTACACTTGAGGCAGCAGCGAAGGAAGCCGGGGTCAGCAAAGGTGGCTTGCTTCACCATTTTCCGAGTAAGGAAGCTTTAATAAAAGGCATGGTGGAAGAGATTGCTACCGAATTTGTTACAGATATTCAAGATAGGGTGAACCGAGACACGATGGAGAATGGCAAGTGGAGTCGAGCTTATCTTACATCCACCTATGAAGATATAGCAGGAAACGGGATCAGTACAGCTCTTACCGCTGCCCTCTTTACAAACCCGGAATTGCTTGGCAAGCTTCAGACTCAATACGCCATCTGGCAAAGAAATTTAGAGAACGATGGCATTGATCCTGTACGTTCTACGCTGGTCAGGCTGGCAGCTGATGGCTTATGGTTTGCCGAAATGTTTGGTTTAGGCAAGTTAGATGACGAACTGCGTGAGAAAGTGCTTCGTGAATTGAGCGCGATGACGGAGTAGGAGGTGCAAGGTTGAATCCATTTGTTTTATTGGCAGCAGCTATTCTAGCTGAGGTATTCGGGAGTTCAATGCTTAAAGTGTCAAACGGATTTAAGAAGCTGTTCCCTTCTTTAGGCGTAGTTGTCGGGATGGGGTTAGCGTTTTACTGCTTGTCGTTATCCCTTAAAGTGATTCCGCTCGGAACAGCTTATGCGATATGGTCAGGTGCAGGTACAGCGTTGACCGCACTAATTGGTGTCGTCATTTATAAGGAAAAGTTAAATCTCAAAAACTACTTAGGATTAGTGCTAATCATTGGCGGCGTTGTTATGATGAAGCTTTCTGTGGACGGCTCGCACTAACCTTTGGTGAATCGGAGGTCAAAGTTATGAATGGATATCTAGCATTAGGAATCGCTGTTATTAGTGAAATATGTGGGACAACGATGCTTAAAATGTCAAATGGATTTACTGTGTTGGTGCCTTCTGTTGCCGTTATTTTTGGCTTTGGCATTGCCTTTTATTTCTTTTCGATAAGTCTTAGAACGCTACCTTTAAGCTTAGCTTATGCAATATGGTCAGGTGTAGGTACAGCGTTGACTGCGTTAATAGGGATCCTTGTATGGGGCGACGCCTTTAGTCTGATGACTTTTTGCGGGATTGTATTCATCATCGGAGGCGTAGTTTTATTAAACGCTTCTAATCAATCTGAAAAAGATACGGCGCCTTCCATCTAGGATGGAACGTTATAGGGAACAGCAACAGGCACTATTTCCAGGGAACAGTTGCCCGTTGATAGACAGAACGAAAGACCCTCAGCCTTGTGCTGCGGGTCTCTTTATGGTGGAAGAGAAAATTCTTATAATGATTTTGTATCTGTTCAGCACATGGAGACGGGGATAAAATGATGTGTATCTGATGAAAGATAATCATTCCGAAATGAGGGGATTATGAACATAACAAAATCACCTTTGAACTATACAGCAATCGTCAACAGGCTTCGGGCTGCTGGTTGTGTGTTCGCCGAAGATGAGGCCGATCTGCTCATCTCGACGTGTGGGACACCTGCTGAGCTCGCCGCGATGATCGAAAGCCGGGTTGCCGGCTCGCCCCTCGAACATGTTATCGGCTGGGCGGAGTTCTGCGGTCTGCGGATAGCGGTCGACTCGGGCGTATTCGTACCCCGACACCGCACCGAGTTTCTTGTCCGTCAAGCTGCTGATCTTGCCCGGTCAAGCACCACCGTGGTGGATATGTGCTGCGGCTCCGGTGCACTGGGCGTCGCGTTGGTCGCTGCACTGGATTGGAGCGAATTGCACGCCGTCGACATCGACCCTGCCGCCGTTCGTTGTGCCCGCCGCAACGTTACAGGTATTGGCGGCTATGTGTACGAAGGCGACCTCTTCGAGCCGCTGCCTCCCAGGTTGCAGGGCCGCGTCGATATCTTGATCGCAAACACCCCGTACGTCCCTACGGAGTCGATTAAGCTGCTCCCTCAAGAGGCCCGCATCCATGAAGCGCGGGTCGCTCTCGACGGAGGCGCGGACGGGCTCGACATTCAGCGCCGAGTAGCTTCTGCGGCGCCGCACTGGCTGGCACCGGGCGGCCACTTGCTAGTCGAGACTAGTGAGCGCCAAGCGCCGCATACGGCCGAGATTTTTGCCCAGAACGGGCTGATCACGCGAGTAGCCCGTTGCGACGAGCTGGACGCCACTGTCGTCATCGGAAGAAAATAAAACCTGAGTATAAAGAGAAGGAGCCTCGGTTGGTTGCGGCAGCTTCTCTTTTTATTTGGATGGAAGGAATCCTCCAAATAAAACTGGAAAAAGGCAGCAGGCTTTTTTCTCTTTATTGGAAGGCTTACCCCACCTATAATGAGGCTTAAGAAGGGGCAATGAACCCGGAGGGAGGTGGACGCTTTGCTGCCTGCTATAGTCGAAGTAACGATGAATCGGTTGTGCAAAGCTTTAGATGCCCGCACATCGAGCATTGAATCCGTATATTTGTACGGTTCGGTTGCGTTAAATGACTATATAGAGGGAACCAGTGATATCGACTTTGTAGCCATTATTCGAAAACCGCTTACGCAGTCAGAGATCCAGTCCATTATGGCGGCCCATGAAGAGGTTGAAAGAGAGCTTCCAAATACAGATATAATGGGGGCGTACATCCTCCTCGAAGACGTAGGGAAAAAGCCAAATGAAATGAACGCTTTCGTAACTTATTTCAATAAACAGCTACATACCAATGGCTCTGGAGCGGATATTAATCCGATTACTTGGTGGATTTTGAAAAAACATGGCGTTCGGATCTACGGCTCGGCTGTAGTCTTCCATTACGAAACAGACATTGCTTCGCTGCTCGGATATGTAAGCGGCAACCTAAACAGCTACTGGGTGAATTGGATAGACCGCTTAGAGAAACAATTATCGCTCAACAACGTGTTGGAGGACGAAACTTATATCGAACAGCTTGATAAAGCGATCGAGTGGTGTACACTGGGGATGCTGCGACAATGGTATACGTTAAAAGAACGGGATATAATCAGTAAAATTGGCGCAGGGAACTACGGCATTCAGCAACTGCCGGAAAAATGGCACGGACTTATACGTGAAGCTATCGCGATAAAGCGGCTCGAGCCAAGTCGTTATTATATCTCACAAAAAGAGCGATTGGCGGATCTGGTAGATTTACTTCAATATATTCATCTGGATGCTAATCGCTAGGAAAGCCTGCGAAAATGCAGGTTTTTCGCGATAAATCGAGGTGAAATAAGGAAATTCCTGCGATTGTGCAGGAATTTTTTGTTTTTTTGCTTGATAGGTAAGAAAATGCCTCAAAAGCCTGCATTCCTGCAGGCTTTAGGCGATACGGCTTATTTTGAGCTCAAAAGGATGCATTTTTGCAGGTTTGCAAATGTGCTGGCATTCTTTTGCCGTGTTTTTATCTTTTGCCAATGATTTGGCAGGAGAGTAGAACGGACAGAGGTGCTCAGTGAGGACTGCTGAGCATTTGCTGCGCGAAATCGGGATTCTCCAGCAGCGGCCGTCCAATCGCGACGGCATCCGCCAGTTGGTCCCTGAGGATCCGGTCCGCAAAGCTACGGGTATAGATTTTGCCGACGGCGATGACAGGGATTTGAAGATGCTGCTTAATCACAGCAGCGTCTGGCAGCTGGTAGCCAGGATGGACATCCGTCGGCGGGGTCGGAAGAAGACCGCCAGAGGAGACATCGACTCCATCAAGAAGCCCTTTGGCTTCAAGCGGTTTGAGCATGATCGCGAGCTCATGCGGATTTAAACCGCCATCGGTGTAATCCGTTGAGGAGACCCGCACGATAACGGGGTATTGGCTGCCGGTTTCTGAGCGAATTGCTGCAAGTGTGTCTTGCAAAAATTTGCTTCTGCCCTCGAGTGTTCCACCGTAGGCGTCGGTGCGGAAATTAGAGAGCGGGGACAAAAACTGATGAATCAAAAATCCGTGAGCCGCATGTACCTCGATCCCGTCAAAGCCCGCGGCGATGCTGCGTCTGGCAGCCAAACGGTAATCCTCAATAAGAGTTTCTATGTCGGAGACCGATAATTGTGCCGGTTTTCCGAACATCTCGTCATAGGCAATCGCACTAGGCGCAATGAGCCGTTTCGTTACTTGAGGGTCCGATTTTCTTCCTCCGTGGGATAGCTGCACGAATAGCGGGGTATGCCGGGCATGCACGGCTTCGGTTACCCTTTTCAGCGCGTCGACGTGCCGATCTGAATAAATGCCGATGTCATTAGGCACCAATCTGCCGTTGCCCGACACCGCCGTTGACTCCACAATGATGAGTCCAACCGCATTGGCACTTCTTGCGTAATGCTGAATATGATGCTCAGTGGCATAACCTTCCGGCGAGCCATTGTATTGCTGCATAGGCGCCATGATTAATCGGTTGCGAAGCTCCAAGCTGCCAATGGCGATAGGGCTGTCGAGGGTAAGTGATTTTGTCGCGATCATGTAGGATCCACTCCTTTAAAGTATCTTTAGATAATATTTTATAAGGATTAAAAGAAGTTTTACATACATAAATCATGTTATAATTGAATTAAATTCTTCATATTAAAGTTAAAAAGGTGTTTGAACCGTATAAATGAAAGGCGGATGCTTGATATGGACAAAATTGACAGTAAAATACTTTCCCTGCTGCATGAGAACGCGCGGATGCCAGTTGCCGAAATCGGCAGAACAATCGCGATGACACAGCCAGCCGTTACTGAACGGATACGCAAGCTTGAAGAGCAAGGGATCATCGCTGGCTACAAGGCCGTTCTCTCTCCCAAGAGGCTTGGTAAAGATGTCACGGCGTTCGTACTTTTCAAGACGAGCAGTTGTATGGATTTTCAGGCATTCTGCTCGCAATCTCCGGATGTCATCGAATTGTACCGCATCAGCGGGGAATATAATTTTATGATGAAAATAATGACCACATCCATGGAAGCATTAACCGTTTTTCTGGACTCGTGCGGCCCTTACGGTTTCTCTTCGACACTTATCGTGCTTTCGGCGGCGATTGAAAATAAAAGCCTGATCGATGAAATTAGTGAAGGGAATTAGTGGCATGTTCTTAATAAAGCACACCTTTAATCTTAAGTTCTCCCCTTTCAATAGGGGATTTAATTACTTATGATACATATATCAACTACGAACATGCTCTTATTTTATAAAAGAGAGGAGAATTGTGCAGCAACTTTGTAAACGCTTACCGATTGAAGTGGGAAGTTTTGAAGGGTTAAAACTATAGGAGGTACGAAATGCGAAAAATCAAAAAGATGGTTTCGTCTATTTCTGTAATGGCAATAGCGTTAAGTATGTGGATGCCAGGTGTGTCAAGCGCGGAAACGCCAATAAGTGCTGCTAATTCAACGATTTTTGGTCCGAATGTATATGTATTTGACCCGTCGATGTCGGCTGCTGATATTCAAAATACAACGAATTCCGTATTCAGCAGACAAGAGTCAAACGAGTTTGGAAGCGAGCGAGATGCTTTTCTTTTCAAGCCAGGTACCTATAACGTGAACTTCAATGTAGGCTTCTATACACAGGCATCCGGCCTTGGTCAAAATCCGGGCGATGTGACGATAAACGGCGGATTGAATGTGAATGCGGATTGGGATAACGGCAACGCGACGCGCAACTTTTGGAGAGGGATTGAGAATTTAACGATTATCCCATCCAACGGCAAAACGCAAATCGCGGTTTCACAAGCAGCGCCACTAAGAAGATTGCATATTAAAGGTGAATTGCAATTATTTGATTTTGATTCCAACTGGAACGCTGGATGGGCGAGTGGAGGATATCTGGCTGATTCTATCGTTGATAATGCGATTGTTCCAGCTTCTCAGCAGCAGTGGTTCTCGCGGAATAGTGAATGGGCCAGCTGGTCGAACGGTGTGTGGAACATGGTATTTGTCGGAGATAAGAATGCGCCCGCTGGACAGTTCCCAGACTCGCCTTATACGGTCGTCGACAAAACGCCAACCGTAAGAGAAAAGCCTTATCTGTATATCAATAATTCGGGACAATACGAAGTATTTGTTCCATCTCTTGCGACGAATACGCAAGGAGCGAGCTGGGCGAACGGAACGACACCTGGTCAATCCATCTCATTGGATCAATTCTACATTGCTCGATCAGATTTATCGAATGCAGCAAGCATTAACGATGCGCTTAGCCAAGGGAAGCATATTTTATTTACACCGGGAATCTATCACTTGAATGATACGATTCGTATCAATAATCCGAATACGGTCGTGCTTGGTATAGGTATGCCGACACTCATTCCCGATACAGGCAAAGCGGCCATGTCGGTTGCTGATGTAGACGGTGTGAAAATTGCAGGGATCGTTTATGATGCGGGTCCAAATGGCTCCAGTTCTTTGTTGGAAGTTGGTCCTACCGGCAGTTCGGCAGATCATTCAGCCAATCCAACTTCGCTCAGCGATCTTTTTTTCCGTACGGGCGGTTTCGTTGATGGCAAAAATGATGCGGAGCTGAAGATTAACAGCAATAATGTCATTGGTGACCATTTCTGGTTATGGCGTGCTGACCACGGGGCAGGGGCTGCTTGGACGAACAATGTTTCCAAAAATGGCCTAGTCGTCAATGGCAACAATGTTACGCTGTATGGTTTGTTTAATGAACACCATAACGAATATCAAACGCTGTGGAACGGCAATGGCGGTCGGGTTTATTTTTATCAATCAGAGATTCCGTACGATGTTCCTAATCAAGCAGCTTGGATGAGTAAAAATGGCACAGTGAAGGGTTATGCTTCTTATAAAGTGGCAGATACAGTAACCGACCATGAGGCATGGGGCCTTGGCGTCTATTCCTTCTTCCGAGATGCAGCCGTGAAGCTGGATAGTGCGATCGAAGTACCTAAGGTGGAGGGTGTGAAAATTCATCATGCCACGACAATTTGGTTAAATGGAACGCCAGGCAGTGAAATCACGCATATTATTAACGATACGGGTGGTGCTGTATATGCCAACTCCCCAGGAGAAGCGATGCGGCAAACCGTTACGGAATTTGTGGGATCCAATCAAGGCGATACGATTGCGCCTACTGCCCCGCAGGATCTGACGGCAACGGCTGCGACGTATAATCAAATCAATTTAAGCTGGACAGCTTCTACAGACAATATTGGTGTCGCTGGCTATGACATTTATCGTGATGGAGTGGTTGTTGGTACGACAGCAGCCAAAACGTTCAGCGATACCGGGGTGAAAGCCTCTACGTCTTACAGCTATACGGTAAAAGCAAAGGATAGTGCAGGCAACACATCACCGGCCAGCAATACAGTAACGGTTACTACACCGGCCAAAGCTCTTGACCGGACAGGATGGACAGCGACCTCTTCCCCAACTAGCGGAGATGGTCCGGCCAATCTATTGGATGGCAGCATGTCCACTCGCTGGAGTACGGGTGCCCCGATGGTACCGGGTCAGTCCATTACAGTAGATATGAAGGCTGTCCAAAGCTTCAACAAAATTGTGCTGGATTCAACGGGCAGCAATCAGGATTATGCACGTGGCTATGAAGTTTATGTTTCCAATGACGGAACGAATTGGGGCACTGCAATTGCCAGCGGAGCAGGCACGGGGCCTGTGATGTCAGTCTCTTTTGCAAAACAAACTGCACGTTACATAAAAGTGGTGCAAACGAGCACATCTTCAAGCTGGTGGTCAGTTCGAGAACTTAACGTCTATGGAGTTGCAGCTTCAAGCACAACCTTGACAGGTCCGGCAGCAGTTTCCGGTGGCCAATCCTTTGATGTCACTCTTAGTTTGGATAGTCTAACAACGGGCAGTTATGCGCAAGATTTGAGTTTTTCTTACAATGACAGCCAGCTTGAATTTATTTCTGCGGATTCTTTAAAAGAAGGCTTGGTTCTTGTTGATAAGAAGGTTGAAGCGGGTAAAATACGTTTAATTACAGCAAATTTAAGCGGTACAGCCCTGAATGGCAATGTGATTACGCTTCACTGGAAAGCGAAGTCTTCGGAGGAATCAACCAACACAGCAATCACGTTGACGAAGCTTACCTTAGCGGATGGGCAAGGGATCGAGAGTGATATCGACGGCACCTCGCTGCCTATTCAGATAAAAGTAACGGTAGATTTGACCCTGTTGAATGCAACTATACAGGATGCGCAATCGAAACACGATGCAGCTGTAGAAGGTTCGCAAATAGGTCAATACCCTGCTGGATCCAAAGCTGCTCTGCAAGCTGCGATTGATATAGCGAAGGCTGTTGCAGCGAATGTCAATGCAACGAAGCAACAAGTCGCTCAAGCGGTAACTGATTTGAATGCGGCCTTGTCAACATTTACGCAATCTGTACGGACCGCCTCGCCAGGAGATGCAAATGGAGATGGCAAATTCACGATCGGTGATTTGGCTATTGTTGCAGCAGCTTATGGCAAGACATCCTCGGATCCAGATTGGGCACAATACAAGAAGGCAGATGTCAACAACGATAATAAAGTAGATCTCGTCGATCTTGCAGCTGTTGCACAAAAAATTCTACAGGAATAGTTATGTAGGCAACTGGTAAAATTGCGCCGTATGTGATTCGAAATGTATCGCATACGGCTTTCTAACAAAAGAACAAGTTCACGTTTTTCGATGTTGAAGGGAGATATCGAACATGGGATTGAGGCGATGGTTAACCAGCAGTATGATGTTATTCTTCTTAACGAGTATGATCCTTACATCCGTATCTGCAGCAGCATCAGAAATAAGTGAGGCGCCTGCGTATGCAATGAAGATTTCCAATAAATCGGTTGCAAAAGGTGATACCATTGAAGTTCTGATTCAAGGAAGTCATCTCAAAGACGTTTATGCCTTCGAAGTCAATTTGGTTTATGATCCAACACGCTTAAAACTGAAGGATGCTAAGACGGACATTCCCGGATTTTCTGTCAATCCGATCATCAAAGATAAAAATATTCAGCTCGCGCACACACAAGTAGGAAAAGCCAAGGGATTGAATGGCGAGCAGCAGCTTTTCAAGGTTCATTTGGAAGCGATACGTTCGGGAAATGTTGAGCTGATGTTGAGCAGTGTGAATGTCGTCGATTCCGCACTTGCGAGTTCTGCTCTTCAAATAGATAGCAAACTCTCTCTTGCTATACAGAGTCCATATCGCTTCGATGACCTCGATGATTTCGAATGGGCGATATCGGCAATTGAAGCACTGGCTGCCAAAGGTATTGTGACAGGCACGGCTGAGCGTATGTTTAGTCCCGCTAGTTCGGTCACACGTGCCGACTTTGTCTTATTGCTAATGAGAACCTTGCAGCTAAAGGGCACGACAGATCACCAATTTGAGGATGTGCAGGATGGTTTGTATTACGCTGAGCCTCTAGCTGCGGCAAGAAGCTTGGGTATCGTGGAAGGTGATGAAAGCAACAATTTCCACCCCGAAGATTCCCTTACACGAGAGGATATGGTGGTGCTTACGAATCGTGCATTACGCGCGTCTAATCACCTCTCCACGCATAGCAGCTTGTCTGTACTCGAGACATTCAACGACTATTTGTCGATATCCGACTATGCTGCTGATAGTGTCGCGGATTTCGTCCAGCTAGGATTGCTGGAAGGCTACTCCAACGGCATCCACCCGAAAGAGACGTCGAACCGCGCACAGGCTGCGATGCTTGTAAGCAAGCTAGTTGCTTTTTTGGGGAAATAAAGGAGAGAGAATCGGCGGCAATCGTTGTCGGTTCTCTTTTTCGTTAGGTGGTGTCCGCTTTTCACAGGTGGAATTCCAAATCGAGGGCAGAAGGGGCATATTGGGCACCATTGAACTGGGGGGCTGTTGTTTTTGTAGGGCTGTTTTTTGTAAACCTGCGATTGTGGTTACTACTCAGGACCCCGACTAAAAAAGCTGAAATTACCAACGTAAGCCAATTGCAGTGATGTAAGAATAGGATGATTTTGTTTGACCAACGTGGAGATAAAACTTCGGATGGTCGCA
>NZ_JABMKZ010000062.1 GCF_013204855.1 Paenibacillus alba
ACGCACCATAGTTGATCGACCTTCCTCACCCAGCCGTAGTAGAAGTATTGACGGATTTTATCCATTTTCATCCTCTGTGGTGCAGCGCTGGTCTTGCGCTGCATGAACGGCTAACGGGCAGTTTAGTGCGAATTATGCCGACTCCGTGTAGGGCAGGATAATTCAACTTTAACTATCTACTCACTTTCCTTTGTTGGGAATAAATAGCATAATGGAACTATTATGACTTGGCACATTTGTTTTAAGTTTTATAGAAAGTCATATTAGGGAGGAATATTTAGATGTCACACCATGAAAACGAAGAAATGCTAACAGGAGGGAATGTCTCAAACGTATACCATTCGGCAGATACTGTTCGACGCGATTTAAAGCCAGACAGTACCAAAATTCATAAGTTATTAAATCATTTAGAAAACAAAGGTTTTAGTTATGCACCAAAGTTTTTAGGGATTGATGGAAAAGGTAGAGAGATACTATCTTTTATTGAAGGAAAAGCTGGCAATTATCCTTTAAAAGAATACATGTGGTCTAATGATGTTTTAAAAGAAATAGCGAAGATGCTCCGCCAATATCATGATGCTGTGAGTGACTTTCCATTATCAGATGAATGGAAACCAATGGATAATACCCCAAATAACATAGAGATTATCTGTCATAATGATTTTGCCATCTATAATATAATTTTTAATAATGAGAAACCAGTAGGTATAATTGATTTTGATGTTGCTGCTCCTGGTCCAAGACTTTGGGACATAGCGTATACTCTTTACACTTGCGTTCCTTTAAGCAGGCTTTATCATACCGAAACAGGTGAGGCAGTTTATTATAATCCATTACACGATGCCGAACATATAAAACAAAGAGTTCAATTGTTTTTTGAATCCTATGGTATTGAGGGGATGGAAGAAGATTATTTGGAGACGGTATTGCTACGTTTAGAGGGATTATGTAAATACATGGAAAGAAAAGCCAGTGAAGGGGACATTGCTTTTCAAAAAATGATAGATGAAGGACACCTTGAACATTATCAAAATGAGATTAAATTCATTCATAAATACGGAAATGAGTGGATTTAAGGTTCAACTAACGGAGAGTTGAGTAAATGTTACACGATTGAAATCTTATTTTCATCAGGTATTAATTATAATAAAAACCGCCCCCCTTTAAAATATAAACTTAGACCTGCAGCCCGTTGCTGTGGGTCTCTTTTTGTTATTAAACGAAAGGACAGATTACATCCAAGTTATGGTAATATGGAGATAACAACAAAATGAATCTAGTGGGTGATGATGACATGAACCTTGCAAACAAAATAACAGTCTTAAGAATTGGGATGATTCCTTTTTTCATGCTGGCACTTCAACATTACCCATCTTGGATGGTGGATCAGTTTGGCTTTTTGAATTACATAAATCAGTATGGACTGTATTGGGCAATCGCAATATTTATCATTGCATCAGCAACAGACAAGTTAGATGGTTATATAGCACGCAAATATAATCAGATAACGAATTTCGGTAAGCTTGCAGACCCGCTAGCTGATAAACTATTAATATCGGCTGCGTTGGTAATGATGGTTCAACAGAATATGATTCCTTCATGGATAGCGATTGTGATTATTGGTCGGGAAGTAATGGTTTCTGGCATTCGTACTATTGCAGCGGCAAAGGGAGTGGCACTTGCAGCCGATAAACATGGGAAAATGAAGATGGTGCTACAGGTTGTTGCAATTGCCGCAGTTTTATTAGGGAATTTTCCGTTTTACTATTTCACAAATTACCCAATTGACTTTCTGATCATGATATTAGCTGTTGGTTTGACGGTTTATTCTGGATACACGTACATGAAAAACAATTATCGTAAACTGCAATTGGATAACTTATGATATCTCGTCAACGAACCGATAAACCGTTGTACTAACGGATACTATAGCTCAACAATCACAAAGAAACGGCAGCTGTGAAAGGCTGGCGTTTTCTCAACCATGTGAAGGATAGTGCAATAAAATATCGAAAATAGAATGAATTTGATCAACAAAAAGAATGGATGGTTTTAGGATGAAATTCTTGTGTGAGTGTGGTCATCCAATATATGACCAGACCGATTACTTGCCGTATAAGGCACACGTAATTTCAGATCAAGATTGGTTTAATTTTCTAGATGAAATTGATGATGCCATTGAAAAAACAGGCTCAACTCCAGAAGACAAAGAAAAAGCACTAATGAGAGTTAGATCATTAGCAGTTAATTTATCTAAGTCAGTATATCAATGTAATGAATGCGGAAATGTATTTTTTTATAGGAACCCGCCTCAGTTAGAAATGTTTAGAAGTTGTAGTGATAATCCTAATAAAGAATTGTTCAAGTCTGCAAAAGGAGATGGGTAGTTTATTAATATCCTCTTCAGCTAACGAAAGAACGAGAATTAAAAGAATGTAACATAATTGAAATCTTACATTCATGTGATATTAAATGAATTAAGCCTATAATAAAGCTTGACCCCCTTTTAAATATAAACCTTAGACCCTCAGCGCGTTGCTGTGGGTCTCTTTTTCGCCATTCAACTAAGGGGCAGGTTACTTACAATATGTGTTAATATAAAGTTGGACATATCAAGAATTTAATAGTTAGAAATTTATTTTTGGGGGATTTTTATGCAACGGATATCTGAAGAAGATGCGCGTTTTTATGGTATCGAAACTAAGTTTGACCTTATGGAAAATGGGGAGCGCAGATTTAGATTAAATTGTTCAGTGGATGGAAGTTCGTATTGTCGGACAGTAGCTGCTGAGATGGGCGCTTGGCAGAATAGCCATTATCATAAGTTAGTATCAGAGCTTTATGTTGTTCAATCAGGATGGATTGTATATGCAGAAAGAAAAGATGCAGAATTACATTTGTGCATATTAAGAGAAGGAGAAAGTGTGACATTCAAGCCATTAATTCATCATAACATCTTTCTATCTTCCAATTCGGTCATACATACTATTAAATATGGTCCCTCTGTAGAAAATGACTGGTTCCCTTCCTCTGAGTTAGACAAGGTGACTAAACACTTGGATCCATATGACCTATTTGTATTGGGCTAACGCAGGAATGATAGCGTAATTAATACAAATTAGACAGACGAACATAAACGGCTACCTATTTCATGATAGCAGGCAGGATAACAAATTCGTCTTTGTGCATCAGTCATTGTAGGTTAACGAAATGTATAGTTCCATCACAACATGATGGCATCCGGTACTTGATCGGGTGCCTTTGTCTGTTGAAGTAACGGGAGAATTAAGGGCAGAGAACTTCCAAAACGTGGTAATATAACAATATACATTTAATCACGAGTGGAGGGGTAATGTGGAAACAAACTTGGATAAGAAGATAAAAAAAATTTGTATTGACCTTTCAGTGAAGTTAAGGGGGAATCAAGCTGGTAATGGGAATGCTTTAATTGACTACTCATTAATTGAAGAACTTCATTCAACTTTAGATGTATACAAGGAATCCATTCATGATGAGAAGATGGTTTCTAAAGAAATGGTATTTGCCCTTTTTTATACTTGCAGCAGGTTCTATATACAGAGTACATACTCTAATAATGCTGAGGAGTTAATGAAAGAATTCAATAAATTACAGTATAAACTGCTTCACGATGTTTTCGGTAAATTCGATAGTTAGTATATTTATCTTTTAAAACCATTCAACTCCAACGGTGAACTATAGTTCAATCATGACATAACGGCACGGCAATACGAACGGCTGCCGTCGTTCGTTGAAGTTAAGGGCAGATTAGTGAAATAGCATTGTGAGTAAGAATGTGGAAACTTTTTACTTACTCCCTTCGTCATCTTTTTAAAGAAACTAAATGTTGAGGGGATGACACAATGATGTCGAAGAGAAAACAGATTTGGATTATCTCCATCACGGTATTGTTAGTGATTTATTTCTTTTAGATCGCCAGGACTTTTTTGAAGACTACAACTAACGGTATTACCTAAACCATAAGGCAGGGGCGTTTTAAGTGAAAAAAAGCAGCTTAATAGCTCTTTTAATACTCTTTTCTTCATTAACGGTAGCATGCGGAAATGATAGGGATACTAATGCTTATGGTCAGATCATTACTCCTACAACAGTAACGCCAAAACCTACACCAGATTCTCTACCCGATTCAGAAGAGAAAAAGGATGTTGGTAAGGATGATTCAGTTGTTTCTAACCCTACGGATTATGAAATTGTAAAAGAAATCTATACGAATAATAAGAACATTATAATACACTATCCTCAAATTAATAATTTAAGTGATAATGTTAAGCAAAATAAAGTTAATCAAATAATAAAAGATAATGCATATGGTTATTTGAAGGATTTTTCACAGGAAGAAATTAATAATTTAAGTTGGGATATTAATTATCGTATTGCTTGGGAAAGTAAAAACCTTCTGAGTATTCAGTATTCTGGATATAGTTATGATGAAGGTGCAGCACATCCTGTAAACCAGTTCTACTCTACCAATATTGATATGGAAAAGTTAATCACTTTGAAATTAAAAGACCTTATTAATATTGATGAAGACTTTGTAACAAAATTAAAAAAAGGAAGTTTAAAATCAACCATTTTAGAACAGAGCGATACGTTTGAGCGACATACCAATCAAGAATGGGTTGAAATGTTGAACAATGCAGACTCGAATGAGTCTGAAATTAAGACATACTTGACTAAAGATTCAATAGGAATTAGTGTAGAAGTTGCACATGTTATAGGTGATCACGCGGAATTTGAGATTAAATACGAGGATTTATCAAATAATGCAAAATATGAATATGAAATATGGAAAGAAATCAATAATTCTGCTCAGTAAAGTTTGTGAACCAACTTGCGACTAACTATCGTAGGGTGGTTCTTTTTTCATCGCCACAGTATCGCTAATAACCAAATCAGCCTTTCGTTCACCTAAGACCGGCCTTATCGAGTCTTTTGGTATGTATTTTAATACCAGCTTGGACTTCAATTTGTTTATCAAAAATTAAAGCCAAAAAATTCGCGATAAATAACCCACCTTACGCATTTGTTTACTCCCTATCGTGGGAATAAGAACATTATCGCTTACAGATTGATTGTAGGGAAGTCTTGACCTTAACGGTTAAGCTAACGGGCAGAATTCTTCAGTATTCCTCATTTTTTCAAGGGATTTCCAATCACTTTCGCGAAGTTATCCAACTAAGGAGTTTATGAAAGAGGGACTATGAGGGGGATTGAATATGGAAATTGTTAATTTTTCTGAACAAAGCATTTTTCATGAAAAAGCACAAAAATTATTCTTAGAACAAAAGGTAATAATAGAAGCATTGTTGCCAAAAGCAGATGTTCAGCATGTGGGGAGTACAGCTATTCCTAATAGTCTGACTAAAGGAGACTTGGACATTCAAGTTCGGGTAAAGCAAGAGGAATTTCTGTCTGCTGTTCACGTACTTTCGCAATTGTATTCAATTAACGACGGTAGTATAAGTACGGATTCTTTTAGAGCATTCAATGATGAGCTAACTGACCCACCATTGGGAGTTCAATTAACTATCATTAATACTGAGTTTGATTTTTTTTGGATATTCCGAGATGTGTTATTGAAGAACGATAATTACAGGGTAAAATACGATGAGTTAAAGAAGGACTTCGATGGGAAAGAAATGGATGATTATCGTAAAGGTAAAAATACGTTCTTCGAATGGTTATTGGAAACGCCTGAATTCAAGGCATTAAGAGCTAATACATAAAAATAAGTTACTACGCTCCCTCGGTATGATTTAATTATCTCACGCAAGCTCGTCTATTCGCAGGATTTCATCCTTTAGGTTTCGTACATGAATGAAAGATAGCGAGATATATTAGGATGTGTCGCTAAAAAGGCATGCGGGAACAGAGGTGAGGGCTAAATCACCCAATACATTCCAAATGCTGCACGTATTCTCCACAGTGCCCTTAGCGATTTTCACTCCCATGTCTCAGAGGGTCAATTGCCCTATAATTCCTTCGTCACATCTATCTAAGGGGTGGAGGTCGGTCTTTCTAACGGAACAGGTCAGAGCCTTTTTGCGTAATGTATCCCGATACTCCGTGCTTTCTTTGTCTCCTGCGAATACGCCAACTTACGTGAGATAAGGTTTGTTTTAAGCTGCTATTGCAAAGATTTTATCGGGGTTGTAGGCTTCATCACTACGAGCCATTCCTACTAAGAGTCGAGCTAGTTTTCCACACAGCTTCATGATAGACTTCATCTTTTTAAGCTTTTTCACCTGAACATTGTAGTGGTGTAAGGCTTTAAATTCTTGGTTACTCATGACCATGCACATTGTAATTAAATAGAGAAAGTGACGCTGTCGTGGACGGCCCCGTTTACTGAGCTTCAGTTGTCCTTTCCATTTACCCGAGCTTGCTTCGGTCACATTGAGACCTGCGTGACGGAGTAGAGCATTCCCGTGCGCATAACCTCTAAGATCTCCAGCCTCTCCTAAAATACCAGCTAGAGCAATGGCACTTATTCCAGTAATGGCAAGGATTTTGCCTGAATAGGGGATACGTTCAACAACGTCTTTGGCTTCTTTTTCGATCCTCTGCAGTTGTTTAGTGGCTAAGTCGTGCTCCTCAAGGAGCTGCTCTAGATGGAGTTTGTAAGCTTGTGTTGCCTGCTTAGATCCAACAGTTTTCTTGGCAAGATCGATGAGTAGATGGGCTCTACGCACACCAGAATGCCGCTTCATGGAATTCTGCCATCCTTTAATGACATCGTCAGGACTTAGTTTACATAGCTCAGCCGGGAGCGGAAAAAGCCGTAGGGTTAACAATGCACCCTTACAAGTTAAGATCTTAAAGACTTGTCTCAGTTCAGGGAAGACAATGTCGACCCAGCGGTGGATCTGGTTAACGGTACTTACAAGTCGTTTAACGACGGTTTCTCGGTTAGCCATGAGTACACGCAGCTCCTCGTACTCAGAGGAGGGGAAACGGACAGGGGAGTAGTAGCCGTTTTTCACCATGTCGGCAATAACTAAAGCATCTTTTTTGTCGCTTTTAGAGCGTGTATTGTCGCGGTTTTCTTTATTCTTCTTAACTAGATGAGGATTAACAAGTACAGCTTCAATGGCTCTATTTTTAAGCCACCCGGCAAGGCTTAGCCAGTAATGCCCAGTCGGTTCCAGACCAACGATAATTTGGGATAATTCATATGAAGCTAACAAGTCACCAATCCAACGGTCGAGCGACTTAAAGCCATCTTCGTCATTACTAAACACTAAAGGATTACCCAGAGCGACACCACGGAAGTTAACCGCTCTGGCAACATGAGTCTCTTGAGCAATGTCTACACCAACAACAATATGATTAAAGGTAATGTTTTCAATGAGTTGATTTTGCTTATCTTGTGATTTAAACTTCATAGTAGAGCGTCCTCCTGGATGATGGAATTAAAGGGCTTTTGACCCGTAGCGTACTTCCATCGTACAGAGGCGCTCGTTTTTTTACAAAGCTGAAATTTATCCATCTACAGGAATCTAACGGAGAACGTTTCTTAAATAGGGATCGCAGCTGCCGCGCAGTCTGACGATCCCTATTTTACTGGAGTAACTGGTAGGATAGCGGGGATGCACAACAGAATATATTAGGGAAGTTGAGTGCCTTTTGGAGGTCTATGTATGAAGGAGTTAGATGTTAAGCAAATCAGCAGTTTATTGGTCGGAACAGGATTGGCTTGTGAAATTAGTGCATCATCAGATAATAATCGTGCATTCGTAAAAGTACAAGTTATTGAAAATCAAAAATATTTGAATAGCCAAGATAAAAATGTTGCCCATTTTTTTCTGCGGAAGTATGAAGTTCCTGCGGATTATATTGAAAATGATTGGGACGTTACAGATGAGGTACTTATCGGATCAGTTCACATTATTGGCATTAAAGGAATTAAACAGCTTGTGTTTCATCTAAATATGTATGTAGACGATCTTTCAAGTCTTGTTGGAGAATGGAAATGTGATAACCCTTTATAAATCATAAAACTAACGGAAACGATAGCAGAATAAAGACACCGCGGCAGCCGCCATTTAAAATAAAAGCAAAGGGGAACTGTCGTTGAAAAGGTTTCTCCTGATAATATTTTTTATAGGAATACTAACGGAGAACTATAGCACAAAAAAAAAAGACTGCCGGCAGCAGCTATTTGAGCAGACTTGGTGTAGACAAATCGGAAACGGGAGAGATAAGGGATATTGAAAAAAAATTTTTCGGTTGGCAAGGCGGAGTGGTCAGATACAAGAGAAGAACAGTATAGAAAAGATAGCCTAGATATCGCTTTTGGATTTGGCGATACTTTGAATACTAGAGATGGTAAAGTTTATATAATTAAAAACGATGTTGAGATAGAGATTTCGAAACCCAATAAAGTGAAAACCTTTTGGTTCGAGACATGGCAAAAGTTAAAAGATTTCTATGGAGTCTAACACGATTCAACTTAACGGGGAACGTTAGTGAAATAACCAGGGAGCAGATCGCCGCGACCGGCATCTGCTTCCTTTTTCTATTGAAGTAACGGGCAGTTTAGCGTGGTGGCAGCATGTGCCATTAGACAGTAGTTTATTTTAACGACTATCCATTAATAATGTGTGGGGAATAGTTTTGGGTTACGAGAAGAAATAGTAATTAATTTGAGGTATTCGTTTCTTGCCTAATAAGGGTAGCTTTGGTATCTGTTTTATTTGTTCAGTTTAATGACAGGAATTGTAATATATTGTAAAATTATTTGTGTAAACAGAAATTAGTAATTTATTTTTAAAGGAGGATGTAATGCGATTAATAGCGAGTGTTTTGTTTATATTGCTATTTTTAACTGGATGCACAATAGAGAAGCCCGATCCTGAAAACAAGGAATGGGAAATTAGTCCTTTGTTTAAATCAGGTACATATACCATGATTGGACAAGAAGGAAGATTGGGTTTTATCTATGATCACAGTGAAGTGACCCGTTTCTACCCGAACAAAAAACAAAAATATATGTGGCACTTTTGGGGGAAGGCTGAAGAACTTCAAGGTCCATTAAAAGTAACGGGCACAAGTAAAGATACAGGAGAACAAATCACAGTTCTTTCAGCAGCAACAATAGGTGAACCTAACAATGGGGCTGATGCACACATTCCATCAATAATGTCACTACCTTCTCCTGGTCTTTGGAGATTAGATGCTTATATTGGAGAAAAAATCTTTGGTAGTATTATTGTTCAAGTTCAGGAGCAGAAGAAAGAAGTAAACTCATAAATTTAAGATACTCGTTATTACGCTAGACATAAACAAGTTGTAAAACTGGCGGTGGCGTTGAACTAACGGGCAGGATAACGGGGGGATGTTGTAGAATAAGGGGTTGGATGATAACGAGTCGGGGGGAATACTGCTACTTGCCCGCCGTGCTTTCACAGTTGGGTTTTACTTTCATTGGAAGATTAGTGCTTTAAGATCGTCAACTAAATGGATCGGTTGGTTTTTCTGTACTCTAGTATAGATAAAACTATTATGGTTAGTTTGTTTCATATTCTATATCCAAAAAGAAGGGCCATTTTGTGAAAATGGTCTTTTTTGTTGCATCTGTTCAGATTGAGAAAATTGTCTATTATTAATGCTGTAAAGCAAATATAATTATAAGTAAAAATAACTTTAACCAGTGGAGATAGAATATGGAAGATACTCGAAGATTAGAGAAAGTTTACGATCTGATGGAAAAATCCCGGAGGAAATATGGGAAACTTAAAAAATGTGAAGTGCACTTCCATACTCCTGCTTCTCATGATTATAGAGTTATTGAGAGTAGCATAAACCGCGAGTACAATGAAATAGATATTTCTGAGATAATCCAACTTGGGGTTAATGAACAATACATTTCCCAAGATGCGGCCGATGAAATAATTGCAACAATCGATCATTATAAATCTGATGACTACTTAAATAAACTAGATAAAGATGGAATGCCTTATGAGTCATTTAAAGAGTTTTTTACATACAGTTTAATTGCACATAAACTATATAAATCCAGAATTGAAGTAGCGGTTGTAACTGATCATAATACTATAAAAGGGTTCCCGAAATTAAAGTTTGCATTAGACTTCTATTTCAAGGAGAGGTTGAAAGGGAAAACCCAAAAACGTGTTTGTTTATTTCTTGGTGTAGAAATTTCTTGTTCAGAAAAAAATCACCTTGTAGCTATTTTTGATGAGAAGAAATATGTTGAGGTACAAAAATTTCTTGATGAATGTATCATCAACGAAGTAGATGGGACTTATTACACAAGCCATTTAATAAGTGAAAGAATAGCTAAGGAGTTAGATGGCATTAGCTATTTAGCACATATAAACTCTTCAAAATTGTTAGGAAGCGAAGGTTATAATAAAACATTGTTTGCAAGAAAAGACATGAAAGTCATTGGCATTACAACTCTAAGTTCAAAACAGAGCGTCATTCAACGTCTATATAAATATAATAAAGAAATGGCTAACAAAATCGGATTTATCTATGAAAGTGATTCACATGAGATATCTTCATTGGGAAAGAAAAATACGTGGATTAAATTTAGTGAGATATCATTCGCGGCACTCAAAAATGCAATAAATAACCATAAAATTAGTATCTATACAGATAAGCCGAATAAAGTTGATAAATTTATCAAGGGATTGGTTGTGGAATCTGGTCGGAGTGGGTTTCTAAAAGCTCAAGAAGGAGATTCAGATGAATTGTGTATTGTCGAATTTTCAAAAGATTTAAATTGTATTATCGGTGGCCGAGGGACCGGTAAAAGTACTATTCTTAATTTAATTGAAATTATTTTAACATTACATTCGGATGATATAAAAAAGTTGAAGTTTGTTTCAAGCCATCGGAAAATCTATCTCGTATTTTGCTGTGCTCAAAATGATTATATTGCCGAGTTCATACCACAAGTTCAAAATGAAACGGATTACAATGGAGATTTTTTTCTTGAGAAAGCTTTTGAAAATGAAGATGAGTTAGAACTTAGTAAACAATGGTTAAATCTTTATAAAGTCGAGCCTTTACGCAAATTCACGAAACTGAATAATAAAGAAACACACGAAACACTTCAAAAAATATATCGGAGAGGTTATTCGATAAATGGATTAGTAAGCAAGATAGACTCAGGACAAATAAGCGATTTTATTAAAGATACAATATTATACGGAGTTAACTATACGAGCATTCAAGATTTTATAAAAACATTTAATAGTAAGTCTAGTCGTAGCAAACTGCCATTTTTACGTAATAATCTAACTCAAATGCTTAAAGAAACAGGGCAAAGAAAGCAAGTTGTTGATTCCAAAATTAGTGATTTTAATATGATAAATGATAAAGTTTTAAAAATAGTTTACTCTCCCAAGCAAAAAGAAACATCGTATTATTTAAATGGTATCTTACGACCATTATCAGGCAATCAAAGGGTAGCAAATACCTATCTTTCATGGGATGATGTAACTCGTTACGTTCACTTAATGTGCAACAGAATCTCATACTTAGAGTTTTTAGAGTTTTTGCTTAAAGGAAATTATCAGGAGTTACAAAAACATATAAAAATCGAATCGTTTATTAATGAAGTAGACATTACAAATCGAGAAGTTGAAAGACATCTGAACTATATTGATAATACGAATATTTCAAACGTATTTGAACAAATTCGTAATGGACTCACGCTACATTCTGAAAGGCTCATCTTAAGTTTGGAGAAATATTTTGAAATAATTGATGAATTCAGTCTTGAATTCAATGTCAATTCGAGGGAATTACTTGAAAATCCAAAAATTATTATGAAACCCATTACCGATTTATCATTAGGTCAAAAAGTAGTGGCAATTCTTACTTTTGTTTTTCAATTTGGGCATCATGTCAACGACAATACACCACTGATTATTGACCAACCAGAAGATAACTTGGACAATCAGTATATTTATAAAAATTTAGTAAGTAGTCTGCGGCAAATTAAAAATTCTAGGCAAGTTATCATTGTGACACATAGCTCTACGATAGTTACTAATGCAGATGCAGAACAAATAATTGTAATGAACTCGAATAGTGATCATGGTTGGGTTGAAAGAACTGGATATCCTTCTGATTTAATTATTCTAAAACATGTATTAAATAATTTAGAAGGTGGAATAGATTCGTTTAAACATAAAGCTGAAACCTATAGTAATCTGCAACATAATATAATCTAGGTCAATAAAATCACAGCTCACCGCCTTGTTTGGACTTTTCCCAATGTGGGGAAAGTAGCTTAAGCTAACGAGGAAGTACGACAAGTTCTGCTATAAGCACCAAACAGTGCGAAAAGCAGGAGATTACACGAGTAATCTTAACTTTACAACCAAGGATGGGAACGACGGAACCATGTATCCCGAAACCATCCCGCCAATACTCCTGCGTGCGTCATGTTTAACAGAATATGAGGTATGAAGTACAGGTAGATTCGGCAGAACGAAGGCTATAGCCATTCGAATAGAAAAAGGTATGCCAACGGATATGTCGCGCGGCTGAAAAACTAGATATGGTGAGAATGTTCAAACAGACTGAACTGACGAACTTCCGAATGTACAGGTCTAAAGTTAGAGCATATGGAAACATATGCACCATCAAACGATGGGGTGAGCGGCGTAAAGTAAGAATTTCTTCTATGAAATACGCTATGCCGAACAATGGTGGCATTGGTCTCACAGGCTTGGAGGAAGCACCTAAGTCTAGAAAGAATAGCTAGGATGTAAGGGACTTGGAAAGCAAGGGACGTTGCAACAAGGGCTGTTACCCAAAACGGTTGTTATAAGGCGCATGCCGAAATACATTAATCCTTGTGAGGGCAGGGGCACGACTGGTGAAACTCCTGTAATGGGAGTGGAGGAATAGCCCCAAGTCTAACTGAAAAGAACGATTGTTTTCCAAGCGTGAATTGCACCGATCAGGTAGGAACGTGGGGACATCAATGGATGCCACAGTGCAAGCTACTAGGATGACCTAACAGTCTATATCCTTGAGTAACGAGGAACTTATGATCTAGTAAAGTCAGTTAGAGGGAACGCCGGATGCCGGGAAACTGGCACGTCCGGTGTGGCGCAGGGGAAAAGCTGGAGATCACATCAAATGCTTACCTATTGCAACCGATAGCTTCATAAAACATCAGGAAGAGAAGAGGCTGCCGGCATGATCGGCAGCCTCTTTACAAAACCTTTGCAATTGATTGGGAATGCTGTTCAATTATCCAGCATGGGCGAGCGGCGCTGGAGGGTCGACTGCTCGAAACTATAAGCGATACTGATTAGCGTTGGCTCGCTAAAGGCTCTCCCGGAGAAGACAACACCGAAGGGTCCCTGGGTCGAATCGCCGTCCGTATCGATTATTCCTATTTCAGAATAGCCAGCGGGAACGGTAATAAGGGGGTAACCTAGCCGGGCGGCAATGTACATACCATCTATATCCCCAGGTAGCATCAGCGCATCCAAGCCGTATTGATCAAGGCAATAGTCTATTCCTTGGGTTATTGCTTGGTGGTTATATTCCTGACGCTTTAGCAGATAGGTCTTTTCGTTCATCATATTTTGTTCAGAGCGAATGAGATTTTCTTGTCCGTATTTCAATGCAGAAGTGGCATGCTTATGATTATAAGAAATCAATTCATGGAGAGAATGCACGGGTACATCCGCATGTAGCTGTGATAAATAGCGATTCAGCCCTGCCTTGAATTCATAGGTGATAACGTCATTGTTCCAAGGATGTTGCTCCAAATAGAGTTCGACGGGATCGATGACTGTGGCGCCTTGTTTACGTAGAACATCAATGGCGGATTCCATGATGGATTTTCTTTCTTCGTCTAACACACGATAATAATGCCTAGGAATCCCAATACGTGCTTGACGCAGAAATCCAGCTTCGAGGTAAGCGGTATAGTCAGCAGGAATGTAATTTTGGCTTGCTAATGTAGCCCTATCGTTCTCGTCAATCCCTGTAATCGCCCCAAGTAGAATCGCTGCGTCGGTAACTGTTCTGGCAATCGGCCCCGGAGTGTCCTGGCTTATGGAGATAGGGATGATGCCACTACGGCTCGCAAGGCCAACAGTAGGCTTAATACCGACGAGGAAATGCTGGCTGGCCGGCCCAACAATTGAACCAGCGGTTTCTGTGCCAATGGCGGCCGCACAGAGATTCGCAGCTACGGCTGCAGCTGAGCCTGAACTGGAGCCGTTGACGAAGTACTTTCCGGGACCGTATGGATTCAGCACATATCCGCCCCGTGAGCTGTATCCCGCTGGCATTCGGTTAGCCATAAAGTTAGACCACTCAGTCATATTTGTCTTTCCTAGTATGACTGCTCCTGCCGTTCGAAGTTTTGCAGCTACGAATGCATCCGCTGCAGCGTACGACTCTGCCAATGCGACTGATCCGGCACTCGTATGCATCCGGTCGTGCGTATCGATGTTATCCTTTAGCAGGATGGGAATTCCATGCAGCGGCCCCCGAATGCCTGTTGTATTTCGCTCATAATCAAGAGTCCTTGCGATTTCAAGGGCATCTGGATTGATCTCTAGAACGGCATTGATTAGGGGATTGTATCTATGAATACGTTCGATGTACGCTCGAACGAGAGATTCTGAAGTGCATTCCCCCCGAGTCATAGCTGCCTGCATGCTTGCGAAGTCAGCTTCTTGGATCCTATCTTGTATATTGATGCTCATTTACTTTGTCGCTCCCCTAGATCCTTAAATTTGTTGTTAACTAATTTATGGTAACAGACAAACTTGTTTGGAGAAAGGGAGAATTCTTTTAGATAAAGAAAGTATCATAATGGGCTGAAGACGTTGGCTATTCTGAAAGGGTGGCAGGAAATAGTGGTTTGGTCATTTCAGAAAAATAACGCAAACTCATTGAACTATCGGGCAGGATAGAGGAACAGACGGTAAGGTTGTTCTCGAACAGAAGAACAAATTAATGATATGATGTTGTAAATGGAACAGGCTAGTCGAGCCTATTTTCTATTTTCGTGAGGGAGTCGATAAATGGGTATGGGAAGTACGAATCAATGGGATGCGGAATGGGAAGTATCAGAAGAATTGGCTCATAAATTAATAAGCAGTCAGTTTCCGCAGTTAGCTTCACAAAGCGTGCAAAAACTAGGATACGGCTGGGATAACACTGTTTTTCTTGTCGGGGCCGAATATGTATTTCGCTTTCCAAGAAGAGAAGTTGCAATTAATCGTTTAAGGATGGAAGGAAAGATACTACCTAAGCTTAAAGATTATTGTTCCATTGCATATTCGTTACCGCTATTTTTTGGGGGAGGGGATTATAATTATCCTGCACCTTTCCTAGGCTACCCCTATTTATCAGGAGAGTTTCCAATCGGATTAACTGACAAGCAACGTGCGTTATCAGCAACAACGCTCGCGCAATTTTTAAAAAGCTTACATGCATTCCCTGTGCAAATTGCCCAAGAAAATGGAGTTCAACATGACCATAGAAATTTGATTGATATTGCAATGCGTAAAGAAAAGTTGCATAAATTCATTTCCGACCTTGCCCTTCATTTTAGTGAAGAAGAGTATCGTGAATTATCGAACTATTTGGAACAGCTTGGAACTGAAAAAGTGAAACCCAAAAACGTATTCCTCCATGGAGACCTTCATTTTAAAAATATGCTGGTAGACGAGAATGGAATAGTTTCAGGGATTATCGACTGGGGAGATATCAATATCGGACATCCTGCTTGCGACTTGAATGTCGCGTATAGCTTTTTGCCTCCGGATGCGCGTTCAGACTTTTTCAAAGAATATGGGGATGTCGATGAAGAAACGAAAATATTAGCTCGATTGATAGCCATATACATTCCCATTTTGATCATGATGCAGGCAATTGATTATAAAGATGGAAAGTTGGTTGCTGAAGCAAAAGCGATCATAAAACGTGCTCTCGCTGATTAAGAAATGTCATTCCGCTAACTGGGAACGATAGTTGAATAATACATAAGAGAAGGCTGTCGATAGTAGATGATCGGCAGCTTTTTCGATTATCGGGTAGATTAGTTCATTGATTTTCAAGTTACATATTTTTTTCTTCGATCTGTTTGATAACAACTGCAGATACTACTAGAATATTTATTACACCAGACATCTGAAAAAATGGGGTCAACTCTTTGTTAAGAAACTTTATATTTTTTAAAGCTGAAATTAAGAGCTCTGTCGACTCTACATCATTGACATAATTAATCCATCACTTAAGTGAAATAATAAGTTCCTCTACTACTTTTTCGTTGGATACTATATTGTGTCTTTTTCTGTACTAAAATGAAGACCACAAAATATGTATATGTCTTGGTACTGTTCATCCTCTATGGCATTTAGCATAACATTGACTGAATTAATAATAGTAGTATCAAATACAGACTTATAAAACTGGGAAGCACTATTAACAGCAATTTGATTTCCTACTTTCCATAGTGTACCAATATATGCCCGACAGCCCCCTGCAATCATATGAAGAGCGAACTCTTTCCAAGAAGTACACGTGTTGTTAAAGACTATAGGATATGTATGTGTGAAGCCTGCGCCTTCCTGCCCCTAGAGAGTTACGAGGCCTTTTTCTAACTTAGCGGAACACGAGAGCCGGATAGAGGCTCAAAAAAGAAATAAGAGCAAGGCTTTAGGACAAACACATAACAATGATCAACTGATACGACATCATATGTCGCGCCACCTTTTATATACTGGGGAAGCAACATCGTTACACGACACTCAGAGAAAAGGGGGACCTATCCATGTCGAAAACAAAACGCGGTCGCGTGCTCTGGAGCCTCCCATCCCGGGGACGCGGTACTTGCCCGATTTGCGCCGCGACGCGCATCAAGCTGTTGTACGTGCGGACAAAATCGGACGGCGAGCAAATCAAAGTTTGCAAGCGATGCCACGGCGTAGATCAAGCAAAAGTCGAAGCAGCGCTTATTTGAACGACGCGACGCGTGTAAGCCGAGCCCCCGTTCCTTCCTTGAAGTAACGGGACTCATATTTCCGAACGAATATCGGTTGCCAGAACCGCCGTGGGAGTGGTCTAATGATCTAAGAAAGATGAACGAATGGTACACGGAAGGGGACGGTCTCGGTTGAGCAACATGCACCGGATTCAGTGGTTCGATCAGCGGATTCGGGAATCCCGGTATCCAAACAGCCAAGCGCTTGCGGAACATTTCGAAATTTCGCGGCGGCAAGCCCAGCGCGACATCGAATATATGGAGAACACGCTCCGCGCGCCGCTACTCTACGTCGCGAAACATCGCGGGTACATGTACGAGGACCGGGCCTACGTGCTGCCGAGCTTATACATGACGGAAGAAGAAAAAAACGTGCTCCGTTTTCTTGCCAACCGATACAATCAGTACGATTACGATAACGCAGACCAGGTCCGCCGCGTTGCGCAGCTGCTGGACCGGTTCACGGGCGGACAGGATATGGTCCTGGACAGTAGACTACCTTCGTTTCAGGCGAATCCGCGGCTGATGGAGACCGTTCTCCGGCTCTCAAACGCGATCCGGGAAGAGCGGGTGGCGGAGATTCACTGTGGCGGCGAGCATCTCGTTGTGTGGCCGTTGCGGCTGTTTGCGCACTATAACACGGATTATTTGGAAGCATGCTGCGGAACGAGCGGAAAGCTACGGACGTTCCGGTTGAATCAGATTGCTTCGGTAAACGTGACAGAGCGCCGCTTCAATCCGGCGGAGGCGGAACGCGGACTGCCGGACGAGACGGCGCCTGCCGTCCGCAAGCCGTTCACGGCTCGCCTTCGGCTCGCGGAAGCGCCGCCAGGCGGCGAAACGTGGAATGGATTCGCCGCAAGGTTGTCTTCGGATGACCGGCTTATATATAATGTCGATTTTTACGATACGGACACTTTCTTGCAGCATTTGACGACGGCGCGGTGGGAAGCACTCCTCGGTCCGAAGTGGCTGCGGGTGAAACTGCGCGAGAGGTGCGCGGATGTGTTGAGCCGGATCGAAAGGGAGCATTAAAGAATGTCGAGCGTTTACTTGGACAAGTTCAGGATAGGAAGGGAATCAAAGTCGTACGTCGACAGCTTGCACGCGGTACTCACGGCGGCCGGAATGTTCACCGGACCGAAATATATGTTGTCCGGACTGACCGGCATGGCATTCAAATTTTCGGTTCACGAACGGCTGCTGCCGCTCTCCGTCAGTGCATACGGCAACTGGGTGAATGAACATGGACCGGCCGTCGACAACGTCGGTCTGCTGTCGGACCGAGACGCCGGTCGGACTCGCCATCCGACATTCCGCTTTTATCAGCAGGCTGCGATTGACTGGACTAGACGGTCGCTCGACCGTGGCATCGGAGTGATTTATTGGATTCCGGAGTTCGGAGTCATACGCGGTTATGACGACGAAGACAGCGTATTTTTCGTACAGGACGGCATGTCGGACGAAGACCAGATCGTGCTCTATGACAATTTAGGGCTGAACTTCACGGGGTTCTGGTATGCGGAAGCCGTCGCAGATGCAATAGATGTGCCGCTCGAGACGATGGCGCTCGAATCGATTCGGCTTGCGCTGGACGATTGGACGACGCCGCATAAGACTCTTCCAAATACGGACATTGGCTCGGGCAGGCTTGCTTATTCGTTTATGATCCGGGCGCTTCTGAAAGGCGATTACGATGTGTTCGGGGCGCGTTACATAATTGAATCGTACATCTATGCCCGGGATGAAATTCGGCACTATCTGGAGGACATCCACCATCTGTGGCCGGAGCTAGTCGAAGCGTCGCGGCTGTACGCAGCGATCGGGGACACGTTCGAAGGTTGGGACATGGCTGACGTGCCGGCGCTTGTGCGCGCGTTTGAGACGGCGCTCGCGCTCGAGGAGGGGGCGATGGACCGGTTCCGCAAACTGTCTGACCGCCTGCACGATCCGAAGCGTACCGTCGTTCCGCGATGGGGTAAGTCGACACCGAGATAGCGAGAGGGGGTTGCTCGATGGGCGTTGTTTTGCTTCAAAACTTGCATATGCACGCGGAGTCGCTGTCCTATGTCGACGCGATGCACGCCGTATTGACGCATCAAGGCTGGTTCGACATGCCAAAGCCGATGCTTGCGGGCATGTCTGTGTCGGGATTTCGTTTCACCGTTGACCGGCGGCTGACAGCCGAATCGCTGACCGCTTACAATTGGATAGCGGAAAATTTTCTTGCTTGCGATTTCATCGGGGTCACCGCGTCATCGCGCGCGGGCTTCGCGTTTCAGCCGACTTTTCCGCTCCAACGGCGTCGTGCTATTACCGATATTATCGCGTCTGTCGATCGCGGCGTGGGAGCGATTTTCTGGCATAACGGTTTCGTCGTCATGACAGGATATGACGCTGACCGGGAATTGCTCTATTATTCGGACGGCTCGGATTCGGTTGAAGGGTACAAGACTTTGCCATATGACAAATTTGGCCGGAACGGCACGCCTTACTGGTACTACCAAACATTGGATGACCGAATCCCGATGGATCCGCTCGCAGTGTTCAAGGAGTCGTTCGTCCAGGCGATTTTCAAGTGGGAGACGCATGACATCATGTTGTCAAAAAATGAATACGGTTGCGGGCAAGCGGCTTACGAAATGATCATTTCGGCGCTGGAAGACAGTGAGTATGATGCGGACGGAGCGCGGTCTCTGTTCACATCTTATGCAGCGACGAAACGGGACATTGCCATTTATATGGAAACTGTCGGATCAGTTTGGCCGGAGGCCTGCGAGGCGGCGGAACAATACCGCGTACTTGCTGGTCTGTTCAAACGGGTTATCACGGCTGGGGTCAAGGGCGCCGAACGGGTCGAGATGTTCCGAGAAGCGAAGCGCGTCGAGGAACGGGCGATCCATGTGCTTAAGAAGCTCGTGCGTGAGACGGCTGCGAACCGCCGTCATGACGTAGGTTTGCGTTAGCCGTATCCTGGTCGGGTGGCGGTCGGGGATCGTAGACCGAATCCGTGCCGTTGCTGCGATTTGCTTACGATTGAAAAAACACCTTTCAGGGAGGACATTAGGATGTCATTACAAGTTCGTCCATATTGCACTGAATTAGAGGAATCAGTTAAAAATTTAAGTCACAAAGCATGGATACTTTTTAAGTACAATAAAGATTTCGATCATCAGAGGATGAGTTGTGTATTTAACGAGGACGGTAATTTAATTTGTGTTGGATTTTTAAGACATGGAATAGCTGATGATCATGATGTATTCGAAATCGAAATGCCCACTAATGAATTAGCTTCAAGCCGTATGGATGAAGTGAGAATGGCTCTATACCCTAAATTCATAGATACCTGTCAAAAGCTGCGTAATCCAAACAAGAAAACTAAGGTAGTTGCGTGGAAAGACTTTTATGGCGACAGAGAGTTTTATGAAGAGAAGGACTTTAACCCGTATCAAACATATTATATAGCAAAGCGTTCACTTGAAAACCCCATACCTGAAGTCAGGACGCCAGTTGGAGTTAATGTCAAATACTACCCAATGGAATCCAAAGAAGAAAGAATCAAATACACCGAGTTAGAAAATCAATTTTATCAAGGCGTTGTATACAGAAGTGTAAATATGTTGGAATGGATGATGGGTGGTCCAGAGTTACATACCATTTCTGCATTTGAAGGCGATGAACTTGTTGGCAGCGTTATGTGTTGGCAAACTGGTGCAGTTGAAAGATTATTCGTAATTCCTCGTTGGCGTAATAAAGGGTTGGGTGAGTTTCTCATAACGAAGGGTTTTGAGTATCACATTAAGAATGGTCGAAACGAAGTTTATTCGCTGGTTAATGAACAGGATGAGGAAGCTATGAAGTTGGTAGAGTCAATGGGGTATACCTTTCCTGTAAGATTAGAACTCAAGGCATTGGATGTTTAGAAAAAAGAACTTATGTCTAAAGAAGTGGACTATAAGATTGCCATTTGGCAGCCATGTCCGTTAATGAGAAACGATAGTACGTAAAGCCCGGGCCTCATCCGAAGGCACCGGGAACACGGAACTGCAGGTGTTCGAGCCGTCCGCTGTTGCCGGTGCCTCAGTCTACAACTTTATTTACCTAGTCTAATGGTTATTTTCTTGTCATTAGACATCATCATCATCCTATGTCGGGTGACAAGAACATTATCTCATTAATTACCGCTTAAATCGCGGTTTTTTTATTTTATGGGATCAAGTTCTTGTCACGAGCCAATGACAAGAACTTGATCCCATTCCCGATTTTGACAAGAACTTGATCTCATTCCCGACAGATGGGTTCGGGAGTGAATGAGGTGGATATAGAAATACCTGGAAAGGATACCTAACGATTGAACGGGTAGAATACTTCCAATATGTGTTAAAATGTATTGTGATGGTTAGTCTTGTGGTAGGAGGGAATTCTGATGAATCGGTGGGTCGGTGCGGCAGCTATATGTGTCAATTCTGATAAACAATTACTTATGGTCCTACAAGGTAAACCAGAAGAAGAGAAACGATGGTCGGTGCCGTCTGGGGGCATAGAAGAGGATGAAACACTAGAAGATTGCTGCATTAGAGAAGTTTATGAGGAGACAGGTTACCGTTGTAAAGTTAACAGAGAGATAAAGGGTAAGGCAGGGGCATTTGGTCCAGTTGAATTTCATGTTACATATTTTGAGGTTGAAATTTTAGGTGGCCAACCAACAATCCATGACCCTGATGGACTTATATATGAAATTGCTTGGAAGACCACTGAGCAGCTGAATGAACTGCATCTTACCTTTCCTGAAGATAAAGAGTTCTTGTTACAGTACATCGAACAAAGAGCATTACGCTAATTAGGAAGCTCATAGAAATATAATGTCAGTAGAGGGGGTATTTTTGATGTATCCGCGAGCTAATACATTAGGACTAATTATAAAAGATAACCAGATTCTTTTAGAGGAACAAGAAGGTAAACATTCAAAGGGAATAGGTCATTACTACCGTCCAATTGGTGGAACTATTGAACTTGGAGAAAGGTCAAATGAGACATTACTAAGAGAGTTTAACGAGGAATTAGGCGTTGAAGTAGTTATAAAAAAATATATTACCTGTTTAGAAAATATTTTCAAAATAGATGAAAACATAGGACATGAAATAACACAAATATACTTAGTTGATTTCAAAGATAACAACCTATATCAGAAAGAATGTTTTACTGTAGTTGAGGGATATAAAACTACATATGCTAAATGGGTATTAAAAGAAGAAATAATATCAGGGGATAAGATACTGTATCCTAACGGATTAACAGAATTACTTAAAGAAGAGGTATTCCGCTAACGAGACACGATAGTAAAAACAGCAAAGGACTGCCACTCGGCAGCCCTTTACCCCGCTAACGGGCAGAAGAGTTGAATAATGTTAAGCTGGAGGAAACCACTTACAAATCGGCGAATACTGTATTAAAACATTCTTTGGGGTGTAACTATATTATGGAAAAAAGATTGTTAGCATATCGAATCTATCCTGAGCCACATGGAACCAATTATGAGTATTCCGATTTATTAAGAATAGAAAAGATTGAAGAGATATTTGATTATTGTCAGATAGGAGAAGCTATAATTTCAAAAGAAGGTTGGAAATTGTTGATTGAGGAACATGGTTATCAAACTTTATATGAAATAAATGAAAAGAGTGGTTGGTTTGAATGCGGAAATCTGGAAGAATTTATTTCTGAAATTGAAGCACAAATTGATTCATCATGAAGCTAACTGGGAACGTTAATTGAATCAAACAATCAAAACGAGGCCGCCGATAAGATCGGTGGCCTCATTAAGCTATTGGGCGGGATAATTAGAACATATAACCAATATCGAAGGTGATAAAATAGGTGAATATAGATAAAGAGTTTCTAACCCAAGTAATTAATGACTGGGACCCTATAGGTCTTTTAGCGGGAGGTGCTCCAGAAAACGAATATAGCATTGAAGTAAGAGAAATCTCTCAGAAATCCTCGTCGTGTAAGTCTGAAACAGACTTAGCGATACTTATTTACAGTGTGTTCAACGAAAAAATGGGGGTAAAATTAGATCAACTTGCGTGCTTAAAGCAGGCATTTAAAATAACTGAATACGGAAAATAAGTGCAACAAGCGATTAAGCTAACGGAAACGACAGCTTCAAAACAAAGATCAAACAGGCTGCCGAAGATAAACTCGGTGGCCTGTTGTGCTCAACGGATACTATAGTTCAATAATACAACGGCAGTCTAGAATTTATTTTCTCAGTCTATGGCTGCCGTTGGCTGTATTTTGGGGCAGTCTAATTCTTATTTCACAGAGTTTGACGATCTTGATATTGGAAAAGCCGTGTCGGATCAACATATTCGGTTTAATACTATATTTTAATTAATCACCTACGGTTTATTTATTTTCCATTGGAGAACCCTAGCTCCAACTTTTAGGCACGACTTTATTCTTCCTCTTAAAAAATCGCTTGATTTTGTTTTCTTGTTGTCTCTTCTTAAGAATTCGCTTGATACCATATATAAGTACCTTTGGTCTCATTTCATCATCGTGTGTGAGTTTTTGTAGTTGTTCGTAGAAGTCATTATGCATTGCTGTCATCCTTACTGTTTATGGTGGGATATATGGGGAAGTATTACTACAAATTTCGACATAAAATCAAAAAATGAGACCGTAGGTTACGCAAACGGCTTAAACGGCTTTTTCCCAAATTTAATGTTACCCTGTTGTCACATTTATAATAAATATACAGAGAAAACAAAGTATTAGACTCACATGACGGCGTTGAACTAACGGGCAGGATACTTCCAATATGTGTTAATATATATTGGTACTTATCAGTAAGGAAAGAGGTAACCTGATTGAAATACATCGAGGTCGGTATAGGGAATACCTGGATCGTTCGTACGGAGACTGAACTTGCTGACGGGTCCGAATTTGAGCAAAGGGTATTATGCCCATTATTCTTCATTCCATCAATTTTAGAATTTGGTCTGGTAAGACAGTGTTCATTTTGGACTCCAGAGAAGGTTTAAAAAGAATGAAAAAGACACGGAACGTTTTTAAGCTTATCTTTGGATTAGCAAGTTATCTAACTGAGGGTGAATCGCCGGGTTAAGATAGCTATGAACTTTTAGTTTAAAAGTATCGACTTGCCACTTGCAGAATTTAAAGGGGCAAAGCAATAGAGTCACCACCGACAAGATTCAGTGTTAAATTATAAGTGTAAGGAGAAATAGCGATGAAAATCTACTTGTTACTAAATATAGAAGGTTTTTTAAATCTGCCTGATTATGATTACGTTAGGGGAAAATTTAGAGGGAACAGTGTGAAAGATATTTGGCAAGCTCCGCAGGTAGAAGAGTATAAAAAAAAGGGAAAGAAGTATGATTTTTGCCATGTATATGATAATCCAATGTTTAATGACAAGGCAATGAAAGCTCTACACGATCTTATCAAAGATGACGTTGAAGTATTACCCTATCTTCATCCGAAGGATACCTATTATGCCATAAATGTACTAAATGTTATTGATTGCCTAGATAGGTCGATGGCTGTTCTTGACATTGATGAGAAATACAATGTAGTTAGAAACATTAATAAATACACATTTCACGAAGAAAGGATTGAACATGCAATCATCTTTAAAATTCCAGAAAATCTAAGGTCTGAGATATTTGTTACCGACATTTTTAAGGAAAAAGTAGAGCAAGCGGGCTTAACCGGCTTTCGTTTTGCCGAGATTTGGGACTCTGAGAATGAATACTGGCCCATTCACGACCCTAAAGCGGTGCTGTTTGACTTCTTTGGAATGCCTATGAATTATTCCGATGCAATGAAGTTAGTTTATGAAGGCAAAGCCATTACGAGCCGCAGAGCGATCATCCAGATGGATGGCGAACAACTATATATCGGAAATAGAACCTTGGTCGGCGATGTTGATTGGGGGAAGCCCATCTATATCCCTTCAGGTTTTCTGGAGATGGACTGGTACGAGACCCATAAACTCAAGATTCTGAATACTAAGTAAAATAATTTAGAATAAACTTGCAAATCAATAGTGTACTAATGAGTGATCATTATACATTGCGCTAACGGGAGAACGTTAGTTGAATGACAACAGCGGCAGTCTAAGACTTTATTTTTCATGTCTTGATCAGCCGCTGTTTCTTTTAAAGAATCAGTCTAGAACTTATTTTTGAAAAGCTTACGTTTCTTCAATTCGAAAACTACGTTAAATCAAGGATTCCAGTCTATGAATTTATTTTCAACGGACATTAATACCCGGTTTTCAAGTTTATGAATCTAATCTTATACAATAGTCCAATTCAAGCTAAGGTTGCTGGAGCTATCTAGGTAATTCAAGTTAGTTTTGATCGTTTGAATGTGTCGGGATAACGTATTTGAGAAGATCATACCTGTCTTCGGTATATGGGATCTGTTATTGCTGTTGCCATTATCATGTAATTCCAGTCTGCGAGGGTTATTGGCGTTATTAGGAAAGTAGTTTAACAAATGAGTCATGAATTGTTTCTTTTTTTTCTGACTTCTATGTAGGGGATACCATATGAGGTATGGGATATTTTTTTTATCAAGTTCGTTTGCGAGAGATATTACCCGCCTCATTTCAGCAACAGGTGTTTTTTTGTAATAAGGATCAATGAGAACAAGATCTGGTAAGTAAGATAGCTTCAATACTTCAGCGAATCCGTTTTCGTATTTGTTACAAATCTCTGGAATACTGCTGATTCTTGGATTTACCGCACTAAACACAGTTGGATTATTTTCAAAGATCGTTTCATTGAAAGAATTTATCCCTGATGTCTTTAGCAGTTCATATACTTGCATCCATGATGACCGATAAAGATACGGTGCAGCTGATCCCGGCGGTTGATTAATCTGTGTATATAATGTTGAAGGTAGTAATGAATATTTGTATTTTTTGCTTAAGTAATGATAGCCTAGTAATGCGTTACCGTTATGTTTTACGGTATGCTGATCGTAGTTACCATGAGTCTCAACGTAGTGAAAATTTTCCTTCTTAATTAGACCTACGACTTCAAGTAACACATTATGTTTCCACACGTCGCCAAAGTTTCCTGCGCTCATTTCAAATATCGCATCCCTTCGTATTTTTATTCTACGTTCCTAACTCCGCTATGAATGCATGTTTAACACAACGAGCGAGCGATGATGTACGTTGAATCCCCATTTATCTACATTGGTTATCAAACTCCTTTTGGCTTTGTGTACGTATTACACAACATCGTGATCTATCCCGTCAAGGGGGGCATAGATTAACGCAATGGCACAGCAGACGGACTAAAGATCAGCTACCATTGTTCATTGAAGTAATGCCGTAAGTTCTAAATTTGAACCATTTCCTTGCCGCCAGTACTGTGGCTCAAAAATTCGACTTCGCTCAACTCCCTCGGTATGATTTGATTTCCTCACGCAAGCTCGTCTATTCGCAGGATTTCATTCTTTAGATTTTGATAATGAACGAAAGATAGCGAGATATACTAGGACGTTTCGTTTAAAAAGGCATGCGGGAAGAGAGGTGTGGTTGATTCACCCAATTCATTCCAAATGATGTTGCACGTATTCTCCACGATGCCCTTAGCGATTTTCACTCCTATGTCTCAACGGGTCAAATGCCCTATCATTCCTTCGTCACATCTATCTAAGGGGTGGAGGTCGGTCTTTCTAACGGAACGGGTCGGAGCCCTTTTGTTGAACGTATCCCGATACTCCGTGCTTTCTTTGTCATCCTGCGAATACGCCAACTTGCGTGAAAAAAGGTTTATTTTAAGCTGCTAATGCAAAGATTTTATCGGGGTTATAGACTTCTTCACTACGAGCCATTCCAACTAAGAGTCGAGCAAGCTTTCCGCATAATTTCATGATAGACTTCATCTTTTTAAGCTTTTTTACCTGAACATTGTAGTGGTGTAAGGCTTTAAATTCTTGATTATTCATGACCATGCACATTGTGATTAAATAGAGAAAGTGACGCAGGCGTGGACGGCCACGTTTACTGAGCTTCAGTTGTCCCTTCCATTTACCCGAGCTTGCTTCGGTTACATTGAGGCCTGCGTGACGGAGTAGAGAATTCCCGTGCGCATAACCTCTAAGATCTCCAGACTCTCCTAAAACACCAGCTAGAGCAATTGGACTTATTCCAGTAATGGCAAGGATTTTGCCTGAATAGGGGATACGTTCAACAATGTCTCTGGCTTCTTTTTCAATCCTCTGCAGTTGTTTAGTAGCTAAGTCATGCTCCTCAAGGAGCTGCTCTAGATGGAGCTTGTAGGCATGTATTGCTTGCTTAGATCCAACCGTTTTCTTGGCAAGATCGATGAGTAGATGAGCTCTACGCACACCAGAATGCCGCTTCATTGATTTCTGCCATCCTTTAATGACATCGTCAGGACTTAGTTTACATAGCTCAGCAGGGAGCGGAAAAAGCCGAAGGGTTAACAATGCACCCTTACAAGTTAAGATTTTAAAGACTTGTCTCAGTTCAGGGAAGACAATGTCGACCCAGCGGTGAATCTGGTTAACGGCACTTACAAGTCGTTTAACGACGGTTTCACGGTTAGCCATGAGTACTCGCAGCTCCTCGTACTCAGAGGAGTGGAAACGGACAGGGGAGTAGTAGCCGTTTTTCACCATGTCGGCAATAACTAATGCATCTTTTTTGTCACTTTTAGAGCGTGTGTTGTCGCGGTTTTCTTTATTCTTTTTAACTAGGTGAGGATTAACAAGTACGGTTTCAATGGTTTTGTCTTTGAGCCAGACGGCAAGATTGAGCCAGTAATGACCAGTTGGTTCCATACCAACGATGATCTGAGATAGTTTATATCAAAGCGTCGAATAAGGAACACATTATAGATAATCTAAATGCATTGAACTGGGAGTTAGAAAAAGAAGATCTTGAACAGATAGAGTTTAACTTCCCATTAGGCGAGTTAAGTTAACGGGTAACTATAACGTGGCGATGGAACCGATTCATCGCCTGTTTTCGTTTCCGTGCGGTCCGCTCAACTATCGGGCAGGATACTTCAGTCACTTCGCGAATTACTTCAAATGCCAGAAATATGCAAAATCGCAGATTTCTATTATCAGAATTCGAGGGAAGGAAGTAGTTGCATGAAGTTAATGCCTGAATATGCAAAAAACCTAATAGTTGGAGTAGCATTTCATAATAATTGGTCATGGTATATCACAGAGAGGGAATATTGGTTTTTAAATATAGAAATGGAAGATCGTTTCGGAATTGAAGTTCTAGATGAGTCAACCGCTGACTCTTTTTTATATAATATAGAAAGTTTTAAAATTCCAACAACTGAACTAACTGAGATATTATCAGAATTAATGGATACGTTTCAAAACTACGATGAAGTATTAGAGTTTTTACCTACAATTCACGTGAATTTTGATAATAGAGAGTTATATTCACTATTTCCTGAACTTATATCATTTGAAAATTATGTTCCAAATCATTGGAAAGGTGAATATAAGGATTTTTATGAGTTGGTGCCTTTTGCAGAGAGATACTGGATAGTAGATAATGAAAATCTATTTGAAAAACTATATAAAAATCTGAAGAAATGAAACTAATATGCCAATAGCTTTGCATCAAACCTAACATGGAAATCCGAAAAAAGTATCGTCTAAATAATTTATAATTACTACCTAAATATGGGATTAATTGATGTATTTATCTGGACGATGCACAAAAAAA
>NZ_JABMKZ010000063.1 GCF_013204855.1 Paenibacillus alba
CTTCATAATAACGCCTCCTAAGGTGAGTTCTGAGGGCTGCAACCCAGTACATACTCATCCTAGCGAGGCGTTCTTTTTTCTGCAAGTTCCATCTACTAACACCTACAGGAATGTTAACGGGCAGTTTAATGTGGTAAAATAAGGGTTGTGTGGTCAGGTGGGTAATAAATAAAACTATTAATGCAGTGGAATAGAATGGGGGAACATAAATGAAGAGAATATTTCTAATTATATGCCTTTACATGGGAATCTTAACAAGTATAGCCTATGCCAAGTCTGACAGCTCACAAATTAAAGCTGATGTTCTGCCCTATGGTATGTCTAGCACGATCGATTTGATGACTACAACGTCGATGTATGAACAGCCAGATAATAAACTAAAAAGTCCAGCCGCACTAAGTCCTCAGAGTGTCAAGGTTCTCAGGTTTGAATATGAAAGCCGTCTGGAACCCGATGGCTACAGCTGGCTTCAAATCCAAACTTCTTGGCTCGGGAAAATGTGGATCAAACTGGATAACACTCAGATTGGTGAGATTCAGCCTCTCTCTATCGATGTGGAGCTAGCATCCGACACTCCATTATATGATAGAGCCTCTTTCGAATCTGCCAACGGAGCTACTTTGTCCCCGCAGAAGGTGCATGTTAAACGTGCATTCATCTCACCATCTGGCTTTAATGCGTTTGAGATTGAAACCTCATGGTTGGGTGATCAGTGGTTGATTCAACCCGAGTTGAAAGGAAACGAGGGGGATGGCAAGCGTCCGTTCCACTCAGCAATCAGTCCCGATTACGGCGATCTGATGAAAGTTAATAGAATTAAACTCTTGAAATTGGCTAACCAAACCTTCATCCAGGCAAGTCTTGTGATTCAAGAGGGAGCTTGGAACGCTGGTAGGATCAGCTACGGAACGGATGAGCGTTGGGTATATGGTGAGTTGGTTTTTTGGAATAAAGAAGGAGACACGATTACACGGATTCCTTATTCATCACGGATAAGGGCGGGGGAAAGTGGGAGTGTGAACCTATTACTTGCCCTACCGGAAGGTACGGACCTCTCCAAGACTGAATGGGTGACTCTAAATCGTACCTTCCCCTTATACTTCGGACTACCGACGCCTCCTGGCGGAAATTTGCAGGATCAGGACGGAAAAGTTCGTTTGGGCATGAATAGGGTGCAGCACGGTGAGGGTTTTTCCGTAGGAAGTGCTGATATTCAAGGAAAAGTACCGGGCACACATGCATACTGGTTAACTTTGACTTTTTATGACCAGGACGATAAAGTTCTCGGCACGGCCAAGAGTCATCTAATCTTGATTGGCCCTTCAATCGGGGATGACAATGTCCCGAACGGTGAAGGAAATTGGCATCAAGCCACTTTGATAGGAGACGGGGACTGGACTAACTATCAGCGCATTGCCGTGAGAGTAGATTCCATCTCGGTGGATTGAGCTAACTGGGAAGTACGACAAGTTCTGCTATAAGCGCCAAACAGCGTGAAAAGCAGAAGATTACAAGGTGTAATCTTAACTTTACAACCGAGGATGGGAATGACGGAACCATGTATCTCGAAACCATCCCGCCAATACTCCTGCATGCGTCATGTTTAACAGAACATGTGGTGTGAAGTACAGGTAGATTCGGCAGAATGAAGGCTGGAGCCGTCTTAACAGAAAAGGTATGCCAACAGATATGTCGCACGGCTGAAAAACTGGATATGGTGAGAATGCTCGCACAGAAGCGGTCTGACGAACTTCCGAATGTACAGGTCTAAAGTTAGAGCACACGGAAACGTGTGTACCATCAGACGATGGGGTGAGTGGCGTAAAGTAAAACTTTCCCATATGAAATACGCTATGCCGAACAAAGGCGGCATCGATCTCACAGGCTTAGAGGAAGCACCTAAGTTCAGAAAAAAAAGCTAGGCTGTAAGGGACTTGGAAAACAAGGGACGTTGCTACAAGGGCTGTTACCCGAAACGGTTGCAATAAGGCATATGCCGAAATGAATTTATCCTTGTGAGGGTAGGGGCACGACCGAAGAAACCTCTGTAATGGAGGTGGGGGAACAGCCCCAAGTCTAATTGAAAAGAACGATCATTTTCCATGCGTGAATTGCACCGATCAGGTAGGAATGTGGGGACATCACTTCGTCAGGAGGGATGCCACAGTGCAAGCTTTACGAAATTGGGAGTATTACGGCATGACGGAATCCTTTACGGATTTGCACGAAAGATCAGCAAACAAAGAAACCTTCTCACATCTGTATGAGATCGTCACATCCAGAGAAAATATCTTGCTGGCTTACCGTACGATGAAGTCCAATAAAGGATCAAAGACACCAGGAACAGATGGACTAACCATCAAAGACATCGAACAACGACCCGAAAACGAATTAGTGAGTGAAATCCAAAACAGACTGCAAAACTATCGTCCCAAGAATGTCAGACGGAAGCTCATCGAAAAAGATAACGGCAAAATGAGACCGCTTGGCATCCCATGCATCCCGGGCCGCATCATCCAACAGTGCTTCAAGCAAGTCCTTGAGCCCATAGCTGAAGCCCAATTCTACAACCATAGCTATGGTTTCAGACCCCTTCGATCAGCACATCATGCCATGGCAAGAATCCAATTTCTCATCAATCAAGCGTCGATGCATTATGTAGTAGACATCGACATTTTGGGTTTCTTCGACAACGTCAACCATACGTTGCTCATGAAGCAACTTTGGAACATGGGCATCCAAGATAGAAAAGTCCTAGCATGCATTTCTAAAATGCTAAAAGCGGAAATCGAAGGGGAAGGAATACCTTTAAAGGGGGTACCTCAAGGGGGATTGCTGTCAACACTGCTCTCAAATATTGTACTGAATGACCTCGATCACTGGGTGGCCGGTCAATGGGAACTCTTTCCGCTGACGAAACCTTTCAAATCAAGAACTGGCGAAAGGTCTGCCAAAATACGGTCTAGTCTGAAAGAAGGCTATCTGGTGCGCTACGCCGACGACTTTAAAATCATCTGCAGAGATTGGAGATCGGCTCAGAGGTGGTACCATGCGGTAATTCTGTATCTCAAAGATCGCTTGAAACTCGATGTCTCTCCGGAGAAATCGCAAATCATTAACTTGCGAAAACGAGAGTCGGAATTCCTTGGGCTTACAATCCGAGCGAACAAAAAGGGTCATAAGCGAGTAGCGCATACGGGTATTAAATCGGGCAAAATGCTGAAAATGAGGAGCGAAGCCAAGAAGCACATCCTCAAAATGAGGACTTCGCCAACGGCTCTACACGCAGCACGGTTTAACAGCTTTGTTTTAGGAATCCACAATTATTTTAATCGGGCAACACATGTAAGTGTTGCGTTCTCACGTCTTGCCTACGATCTGCGAGCTTTCATGTACAATCGTCTCAAACAAATCGGGAAATATGGGCATCCTGCAAACCCACCGCCAACGTACAGTAAATTTTACAGCTTGGGTTACAGGACTTTTAAAGTAGCAGATGTTTATTTATATCCTCTTGCCAATGTGAAGACCAAGAACACGATGGGCTTTAGTACAGGTCTTTCACTCTATACCACAGTAGGCAGAGAACTAATATACAAAAAACTTCGACCAGATTTACGTCAGGAAATTTACCTCCTATCGAAATCTAGCATCCCGAATCAAAGTGTTGAATACATGGATAATCGGATTAGTCGGTACAGCATGAAGTTGGGGAAATGCGAAATTACAGGGATGTATCTCTTCGCACCCGATGTTTACTGCCACCATTATATCTCGCCTCACACAGGTGGAACCGACAAGTTTAACAACTTGCGCATCCTCCACAAGGAAGTCAGGCAACTAATCCTTCAAACACAAAAAGAGACGATTGACGTACTCACGAATAAACTTGGTTTAACGGAATTGATGATGGTTCAGATCAACAAATACCGTGAAAAGTATGCATTAGGACCAGTTTAACATATCCCAAAGCAATGAGTAACGAGGAACTTATGATTTAGTAAATTCAGTTAGAGGGAACGCGGAGTACTGGGAAACTCGTACGCTCCGTGTGGAGCAGGGGAAAAGCTGGAGATCACTTCAAATGCTTACCTATTGCAACCGATAGTTGAAAACTCTGAGGACATATTTAAACCTAAAAATGTAATCACCATTGATTTTTAGACACGACTATTTTCACTTAAGTTATTTCATAACCCTTGGTTCTTAGATTGAGCAAAATTTGAAATTCGTCACAAAATTCATAAAATAGTGTTGGAGGCTTATTATTGAGTAAATATTTACTTGTAGATGATGAAAGTGATCTTGTCATAGGTGAATGTAAAGATATTATTGGATTTCTAGATGAGCACAAGAAAATTGCTTCTTATATATATGAAATAACGTTTGTAAGCTTAAAATTCACAGGAAATTATATACAACACTGCTTAACTACTAAATCTAGAATGGGCGGAATGCACATACACATACTTTCCAAGGAGAAGGAGGCAATTGGAGCATATTTCTTCGTTCCTGAAAAACCATATCGATTTAATAAAGAGGATGCTGCTATCCAGGAAAGGATTAATTTGAAAATATCAGGCGGGTTCGCATCACCGCCGTCTATTGAAGCAACAGCGATATGGAAGAAATGGGGAATCTCAAAACCGTTAACCATTAATACCTGGGTTACACTTACGCAGAAACAAAGAAGAGGTTGGCTGGAAGTGGTCCGTATACATTCTCTCTATAACAAATATAAAGAGAAATCTGTTGAGGATAATCACTTTTACGTGGATATGACAAATGTAGTTGATATGATTTCTTTTTACTGCGCTCTCGGTGAGGCAATGAATGGACCAGGAGGGTACTACGGATTTAATCTAGATAGTCTTGAAGACTGTTTTTGTGGGGGGGTTGGGGCTACGCCACCATTTAAACTCCACCTTTTGAATGGAGAGGGAGACTTTAATGAACTGAAATACCAAGAGACAATTAAGAGTGTTGACATGAAAAAGTTGCAGCAAATTAAAGACATGCTGATTTTAAAGGATATAACAATAGTTCGTGATTACTAATCTTAAAGAACCCTGCGTAGTAGAACGCAAGGGTTCATTAATTCGATTTTGTGTCTTTTTGCGGCTGTAAATATTATTCAAGGTTTGTTACATTACTGGGGTGGAAAAGGTTTAGCGGCATTACTGAAATAAACGGCATGGGACTTATGAGTATATATCTAAAAGTTGTCCTTGGGTTTTTAATATTATTGCTTGTATTAGCTCTACTCAACGGTAAAAAGAAACTGATGATTCAAATACAGCAGATATTTTCCTAATGATGATAACACATCATCCGAAGAGTAACTCCTTAGTAACTCAACTAAACATTCCTGTTAAGGCTAAGAAATCGCCTTTGTCAAAAAAGGAGCGCCTCGGTATGATGGGTTTGTGCACGGGTTCGAAACCCAATACCATCAAGGAGGCGCTCTTACTTATGAAGTTTAAACAATCTGACGGACAAAATCAACGAATAGAACGAATTACTACATCTCATCTTGTCGTGGGTATCGACATCGCTAAGGATACTCATGTAGCACAAGCAACAAATTTTCGTGGCATAGTGCTCTCTAAGCGGCACCTATCATTTTCAAATACAATTGAAGGCTTCGAAAAATTAATGCGATGGGTTGAAGGAATCGGGCAGAAAAATTCTTTGAAAGGACTCATTATTGGTATGGAGCCGACAGGACATTACGGATTAAACTTGGCAAATTGGCTCTCCGATAAGGGGATAAGCGTGGTTATGGTGAACCCGGCTACAACGAAGCGAAACAAGGAGAACCGCGATAATTGCCAATCTAAGAATGATCCTAAAGATGCACTTGTTATTGCAGACGTGATCAGTCGAGAATTCTACTATGAGTATTCACGCCAGGCCGTTGTCTTTCAAAGGCTACGAACAATTATGAGTGATCGAGAATACTGGGTGACGAACAGTGTGCGGCTACAGAACCGAATCATCCGTTGGATCGATATTCACTTTCCTGAGTATTTTTCTGTGTTTAAAGATTGGTCCTGCAAGCGCTCCATGGCTACCCTTAAGGAATTCCCATTTCCGCAAGATATCGAGTCCTTATCCGTCTCAGACGTAATCACAAGTTGGAAAAAACATATGCAGCGAGCCGGTGGTTCTACAGGCTTACAGAAAGCTGCACAACTCATTTCTCAAGCTAAGCGAAGTGTAGGCGATACGACTGCTGTTAATGAAGCGAAGCAAGATTTGAAGCGACTTTTAGAAGAGTTTGAAAGGAATTCCGAAATACTAGATCGGATTGAAAAAGACTTAAAAGAATTGCTAAGCGAAATTCCAATAGCCGATCAGCTTCGCTCTATCAAAGGACTAGGCTCAATCTGTACTGCGGCGATTCTTTCAGGAGCTGGTGACCTAAGACAATACGTACATGGACGTCAATTATTGCGTAAAGCTGGACTGAATTTGGCTGAAAGCACGTCCGGGAAACGTAAGGGACAGATCATTCTCTCTAAAAGAGGTGATGCTGCACTGCGGAAATATCTATATCTAGCTACGATCCAACTCGTTGGGAATAATCCTGTGTTCCAAAAGTTGCATGAGAATAATGTTCAAGTTAAGCATATGAAGAAGCAACAATCTGTATTTAAACTGCTTGGAAAACTAGCAAGAATTCTTATTAGCATTGTTCAGAAGGGAGAAACTTTTTCTCCAGAGATAGCTGCCCCAGCATTTATGCAAGCTGCTTAAGTAGAACTACACAATCACGTGGATTGACTCATTCGCAGGATTTTAAAAAGAAAGCACGGAGAACCGAGTTACTGCCCGGCAAGGGCTTCTGACCCGTCCGCTAAACGCTATCGGTCTCCACGCCTTGGTCAGGTGTAACGAAGGAATGTAAGGGCATAGACCCGTCGAGTCATGGGATGGTAAGCACCAAGGAGAAGTGGAGTATGCGTGCAAAATAAAAGTACTTGGAGAAATTTTCTGAAGCGTTTCTTCTATTCCCGCATGTCCAAAATTGGAACGACAGAGTCTTATAAGCTTACTTTCCGGACGACAACTGGTAATCAGGGTAACGGAATCCTGCGAATGAGTGAGTAAAAGTGAGATAAACCCTTAAAACCGAGGGACGGGCAGTTTAACAGTAAAGCAGGATTTGGAAAATATTTGAGGAATACTTTCTAAAAACATAAATGTTCGGAAAGTTGATGATTGAAATGAATAGGAATGCTCCGAGAAAAATACATATTATTTATAAAGGGGTGTAAAAATGCCTTTTTTCATAGGAATCGTTCCACCTGAAGATTATAAAGAACAAATTTTGGTATTTCGTAATAAATGGGCTAAGACATTTCGAAATCGTTGGGATAATAACGGATTTAGGGCTCCTGTGGAGCCTCATATTACTGTCAAACTCTCAAATGGACTTACGGAGGATATGAATTGGCTTGAAAAGGTATGAGAAACTTGTTCTTCATTTCCAATCTTCCAGTTAACTTTGTCTGAACCAGGAACATTTGGAACAGCGGTTACATTCCTTAGCGTTGAATCGAAAGAGATATATAATCTACACAAGAATTTGGTTGGGGCATGAATGAAGCAGAAATTATAGAAATGAAATTGGCTGCGAGAGAAGCATTACCTCCTTTTCCAAGCTTCGATGTAACATTCGTGGGGGTATTTGATATCAAAACAAACGTACCTTTAGAAGATATCAAACTTGCCAAGTTGTTCTAATTAGATCATTGAACTAACGGGACACGCTAGTTCAATACAAATGGATTAAAACCTCTCATTAGAAGAAAACCTAGATTTAGTAGGACTAATGGGAGGAGGTTTTATTATGAATTGTGGAAACTGTATGAGGCTGATAAGCGTATCCAGGGATTTAGTATACAAACTCTAAAAGCCTACGCTCTGCAGCTAAAAATGCTGGTTAATGAACTTGGAGATATCCATATTTCAGATGTTACCCTACAGCTGTTAAAGGAATATTTAACGAAACAATCTGATCGATTGAAGCCAAGTAGTTTAGGGCATCGTATCCGCTTTGTTAGATCTTTGTTTCGCTTTGCTTACGAAGAAACCTACCTAACATCAAATCCATCTCTAAAATTAAGAGAGCCTAAGATGGAAAAACGTATTCCGAAGTTTTTAATCGAGGAAGATGTGATCCATTTGAAGATCTCTTGTCTATCCATGCGGGAACGAGCTCTTCTGGAGTTCCTGTACACTACTGGTTGCCGAGTTGGAGAAGTACAAAAGATAAACATTGAAGATTTGAACTGGGAGAATTGCTCTGCAATCGTTACGAGGGCTTGAATGGTAGCTGATTCGAATTAATTGGCAGGGAGGGCGACTATCCTATGAAAGATGTATTAATGAATAGATTAAAGACTTTCCTTCATCGTGATGATAATAGCACACTAGTAGGCAGTCCGGCGAGCCAAGAGGAAATTGCTAATGCACAGCAGAGTCTGAATGTAAACTTTCATGAGGACTATGTGCATTTTATCCGAACGTTTGGGGGGGCATATGCAGGTCTTGCGGTATATGCATTCTCAAATGGCTCCAGTCTCGGAAACGAAACGGTTGTCGATTTGACTCTCGGGGCCCGAGAGCAATTCAAGGAGCTTCCCTTTGCAGAGGTTTTACGAACCAGTTATGTCATCTCTATGGATGGTTCCGGCGATCCGATTATAATCAATGAGGCTGGAAATGTTTTGATTTGTTACCACGATATCGGGGAGATCGAGTTATTAGCGGATTCATTCGAGGCGCTGATCGAGGATAATTTTTATGAATGGTGAATGTTGTTATTACTATGATTCCAATGTCAACTTACAGCGACCCAGAGCTTGTAATGCGAAGTACAGAATTACGTTATATTATAATAGGATACAAAAGGGAGATTTATTATGAATTATAGTATTGCGGAACATTGGAATCTTGAAAAGCATGAACTGCCCGGCATTAATTGCATCGTCTTTCCAAATGGCACTGTAACAATTTTAAATTGTTACAGCCTATATGACCCCAATACAAAAAAAAGTGAATTTTTTTGCTCTCCCATGTGTGACACAACCATTGAAAGCATAGCAAAGTATAATGATGACTATTGGACGATCGTTGATGAATGGGTCAGTATTGATTATCAAGACGGGAAAATCCATGGCGGTGATGGTCAAATGGGAAATGAAGGATTTATTGCTTGTACGGATGCTAAAGACCGTTTGGTATGGGGAATATTTTTTGAAGATTCAAACCCAATAAAAAACTTGGAAATTAAAGATAAAATCCTAATCGCTATTAATGAGCATACCGAATTACAAATCAAAATCAACTTAGAAAACCTCACACAAATTAAAATGACTTGCATAAAATCAGAGTTAGGTTAAATCATTTTGTAACATATTCGGGAATAACTAAGTTAAGTGATCTAGCTATGGCGTTAAATGGAACAGAAATTCTTGACATAATTCCATGTCAAGAATATATACCGATTGCCGATTTCCCCGGAGTGTTTCAACCTTGTCGCAAATCTAATGTAGGAGAGCCATTGTACTTTGAAGAGGGGGAATTGTTAATGCAAACTGTCTATATATTGTCAGGACCAGCAGGAGTAGGGAAATCAACGACTTCCACTGCACTAGTGGACGCTTTAAAAAACAGTGCATATATCTCAGGTGATGATGTAAGTCATATGCATGTTAGGGGTCGTCAGAAGCCTTGGGAAAGCAAATCCGAGTTGTCCCTCATTTGGAATAATATCTTAAGTCTTACTCGAAATTTCGTTCTCAATGGGATTGATGTTGTAATAGATTATGTTACTTTTCCAGATGAGGCATATTGGCTAAGAGACAAGCTGATGGATTTAACCCAGAATGTGGTCTATGTGGTCTATGTGGTACTAATGACTGATCATGAGACCCTTTTAAAAAGAGACCAGTTGAGAATACCCGAACACCAGATGGGGGAACGGTGCCTTATCTTAATCCAAGAATTTAATGAATCAGGTTTAAATAGGAAATATTTGCTCGATACAGATCAGAAAAATGTTGATGAAATCAATCTGGTTATCGACGATATTATGAACAACAAACAATACAGCTTAGATGATTAAACTACCGGGTAACGATAGCACAATACTTGAACAGGCTGCCAGAATGTTGGCAGCCTGTTCAAGTAACGGGCAGGTTTCTTGAGTAATTCACCGAATAGAAGTAATAAATATGTAATGGTAATCCATGGGTAAATGACTCAATAACTCCAGGTCGGGTAAGAGCACCAGAGCCATGGGAGATACCTTAAGGGAGGCTTATGGATGAATGTATTAAAATGGTTGGAAAACTGGTATACAGACAATTGTGACGGAGATTGGGAGCATTATTACGGAATTAAAATTACAACTCTTGATAACCCTGGATGGGCTATTGACATCCGACTGGAAGGAACAGATCTTGAGGATATCAATTTCCAAACATTGAAGGTGGATCGTTCTGATCTTGATTGGGTTTACTGTAATGTTAGTGATAATCTATTTAGAGGTAGGGGCGGAAGTAATAACTTAGAAGAATTAATAGTTATTTTCCAGAAGTGGTCAGCCTTAAGTGATACAACTGATGAAGTCCTAAAGTAGTATAATCCGCGTTATTATTGTTGTACTGTTCTACTTGTACCGGCGATTAAGCTATTGGGCAGTTTTCTTTAATAGAGTGTTAAAATATGGATATATGATGCACAGGAGGGATAAATGGAAAAGCCAGTGGTGATTGAAGAATACAACGAAGAATGGTCTTTCAAATACCAGCAGGAGGAAAGGGGAATAAAGGAGATATTAGGTGTTATAGCAATTGCTATTGAACATATAGGTAGCACATCTGTTCCGGGACTAGGGGCTAAACCGATTATTGACTTCATGGTCGGAATAAATGATTTAAAAGAAGTTGAAAAATTTATCGAACCTTTATCGAAGATAGGTTATGAACATGTCTATCATAAAGAATTTCCTAATAGAAGATTCTTTAGAAAAGGTCAATGGAGAGCAGGAACGCATCATTTGCATATATACAATTATGGAAGTGAAGAGTGGAAAAACAATATTTTATTCAGGGATTATTTAAGAACCCATCCAGATGTACTAAAGCAATACAATCAATTGAAGAAAGAACTTGCTGAAAAATATCGTAATGATAGGGTTGCTTATACCAATGCCAAACATCCATTCATCATTGATGTGATTCAAAATGCCAGATTGAGTGGAAAAAATAAACTCGATTGATTACGGAATACGATAGCTCAATCAACTGCAACACGAGGCTGCCGCGGGATCGACCGCGCAGCCTCGTTAAGCTATCGGGCAGGATAATTGCAAAGGTATGGTATAATATTTGAATCAAAAAATGAAAGGAAAAAACAACTTCCATGAAGAATTTTATTATTATTGGAGCGAGCAAAGGATTAGGTGATGCCTTTGTTAAAAGATTGCCAGAAATCGGTGATAATGTATGGATAGTTTCTAGGAGTTATCCTACTAGTTTAAACCTTAACGATGGAATCAATAGATATTGGATAGAAGCTGATTTATCGAAAACTGATGCATACAACCTGATTGCGAATACAATAAATGGCCACATCATAGACGTATTAATATTTAATGCAGGGATATGGGAGAGCAACGGATTTAGAGAAGACTATGATTTTGAGAAAGATGACCCAGATGAAATTTCAAGAATCATAAATGTGAATGTAATTGCCGCAATTACAAGTATACAAAAGCTTATACCGAATTTAAAAAAGTCGGCTAACGCAAAAATTGTTTTAATTGGTTCTACTGCAGGACTTGAGAATAATGATTTTACACAAGTTTCATTTGTAGCGTCTAAGTTCGGTTTGCGAGGTATTGCCAATTCCATAAGGGAACATGTTAAAAAGTTTGGAATCGGTGTAACTTGTATAAACCCTGGTGAAATTGCTACGCAAGTTCCTTTAGAGGATGGAATTGAAAAAGTTTTGTCAGCCTACAATTATACACAAATCCCCCTTCAAGATATCGTTTCATTAGTTAAATGCGTCATAAGCCTTTCCAAAGCTTCTTGTGTAAAAGAAATAAATATCCCAGCAATGTTTGATGCGAATGCATAGTCAATTATGTTTAATTAAGTTAACGGGACACGATAGTAAAAACAGCAAGGGGCTGCCACTCGGCAGCCCTTTACCCCGCTAACGGGCAGCAGTTTAGTTCCAATATGTGTTAATGTAGAAACGGTTGAATTGTAAGTTAAATTCCTGTGAAGGAGAATGTAGAGTGGAAGAAAAACGGGAAATACAACAAATAACAGATAGTAACAAAGAACAATTTGTAAACTTATTTAATTATTATCTCTATGAGCTTTCAGTTTACTCACAGGAGGATATCGGACCAGAAGGCACATTCGATATGGAAGATATCTCGCCATATTACAGGGATGAACGGTTGTATCCTTACTTTATTAAGCTTAATGAAAAAATTCTCGGGTTTATCCTTGTTACTTCCCCTCCTTATGTTGCAGAAGATGTGGACTATTCGGTGCAGGAGTTATTTGTATTGCCCAAATATAGAGGCACGAATATTGCCAAAGATGCTGTCATGCAAATTTTTAAAATTTTTTCGGGTCGGTACGATGTGGGTATGTTCAAATCGAATGTAAGAGCGGTCAAATTCTGGACAAAGATGCTGTCATCACTTGATATTCCTGTCGTTGTGGAAGAAGGCTTTATTGAGATTAAAGGAAATGTAATACAGACGATAGGTATGAAATTTACGGTATCCGATATGAAGTTACGGTTATAAATAAGAATTGGGAGCAAATCGCATGCAAAACAATTGCAAACTAATTTTGGTGGAAGGGTTGTGTGGGACGGGCAAATCGACGTTAGCAGAACGATTGCATTACTACCTGGTACAGCAAGGCATTTCCTCCCGTTTTTATGACGAGGGTGCAATAGGGCATCCTGCGAGTTTAAATTGGCACGCTTTCTTTCGTGAAGACGAATATAAGGACCTTCTGATGCGATACCCAGACAACGTTAATGAAATCAGATCATGGGCCATAAAAAATGGTAACAATTATCTGATTCCTTATCGTGAAGTCAATGAATTCAAAGAGTTGGATGCGCTCTATTCAGAGTTGGAGTCCCGAGAGCTATGCTGGACGGATTCGCCGGTAGCCGCGCTGTCAGAGTTTACATATTCGATTCAGCGGCATTGGGCACGTTTCTCTGAGCTTGCCAGCACTTCAGAGGAGGTATATGTACTCGAAGCAGTGTTCTTTCAGCATCAAATTCATGACTTGTTAGGTCATTATCAAGCTGTTGATCACAATATCGAGCAGCATATTCAGGGAATCGCCGATCAGATTGCTGCTTTGCATCCTGTGGTGATTTATTTAACACAGCCGAGTGTGCGGGAGCAGCAGGTTTGGATTTCTTCCATCCGTTCAAAACCCCACTTTGCGACGGAACAAAATATTGGGTTTATGGAAAACCGCAAGCGGATCGAATTGAATCTGCTTGATATGCTGCCATTTCCAACCTATATAATTGAAAATGTAAACCTGGACTGGGATGAGGTCTTTAGTAATATGGTGGAGGCCATAGGTCGAAAAATCGGATAAAGTGTGCGGTAGACTTTAACAGCAATGGATTGTTAAGCTAACGCAGAACGATAGTGGAGCAGCGGATGCCGATGCATCCATTGTTTGTTCGCTGAGCTAAAGGGCAACATTCCTATTATGAGGAAATACGAGGTTTGAAAAATAAAAAGACTCCTTGGTATGATGTTTATGGGTCCCAGATGCTGGCCAGCGTCGGATCCAAAAACAAAACCAAAGGAGACTACAACATGCATTCTACTCAAAATGAACGAATTAATCAAATCACTTTTTCTACCTTAATTATCGGAATCGACATGCAAAATTCAAACATGTGGCTCGTGCGCAAGACTTCCGCGGGGTCGAGTTTGGGAAGCCACTTACGTTTGAAAACAATCGAGAAGGCTTTGAATTATTTGTGAGCTGGTTCAGGAAGATTGCGACGGAGCAAGGGTTCAAGGACGTCATAGTTGGTATGGAACCAACGGGGCACTACTGGCTAAACCTAGCCCATGGCATATATCCATCACAAAGGAAAGCAACCATTCACTTATAAGCGGCAAACTCTATATAGGTTATTTTGCATGGAACCATAAGTTTATAGACGGTTATCAGTCAATGACCCGTTACAGTGACCCAAAGATTGATGTGACTAAAACAAACGTGACTGGAAACCTTGTTTTCTGGAATGACAAAGGAGAACTCATAGAAAAAGTCCCTTACGAAGTAAAAAATGCTCAACTTGGTGAGTAACAACTAATAAACTTGCAAACTACAAGCCAAAAAGATTTATCAGGTTATGCCACAGTTACATTGGAAAGCAGCGAGCCTACTCCTACTCGTATATATGGTATGGATAAAGGACAATTGCAATATGCAAAGGATGCTGAAAACAAGGTTAGTTTTGGTATTCAAAATGTGATTAAAACAGGTGAATACAGTATTGTGAGAGGTATTCTTAATTCGAATAAACCAAACGAAGTATCGAAAGACGCATCTATTACGATTACATTTTTAGATGCTAACGGAAATAGTCTTGGTACGGCTACAACGACAATTGGAGCAGATAGAACAGGACAGGTAGACTTTGCTGTATTTATTGGAAAAGGTGACTTTACTAATTACAAATCAATAACTGTTCAAGTAGGCAAGTAGCACATGAATCAATAAACTTGTTATTTCCTCCAGTAAGGTCAGAAGGTAATACATTACTACGCTAACTGGCAGTATTCATCATAGACGAGGGCACAATTCGAAACTTTTCCCCGTTAATATTCGTCTTAAGGAGGTAAACACAATCGACATATAAAGGCGGTGAAATCTAATGAATACAACAACACGACACTTATTTTTAGGTTTGTTTTTATCGATTTTAACAGGTATAGGTTTATGGATATTAGAAACCATTGAAGGTAGTAAAATAACAACTTCTCTCTATATAGATGTTAGCTACATAGCTGTTACTTTCGGTAGTTTTTTGGCTTTCCCATTTTATTTTATTTCCTTTTTTGTTTTGGGTTTACTCGTGGACAAGTTCTTAAACAGTCATGTTTTTGCCAAACTGTTTGGCTACGCTGGTCTGGGTGGGATTTGTGGATTTGGGATTTTCAAAAAATACTACGGTGAATTTTTCGTAAGAGAATACGGGCTTAATATTGAAACATCTATTTTGGTGTTCACTTGTATAGGTTTGATTTTAGCTTTTTTGGATAAATTTATTAAAAGTAAAAGTACAGAAATAGGCTGAACTAAAGGGTACATCTGGCGCTTTTACGTATTCGAACTAAGGTTGGTTTAAGGGAGGATACTATGGAAAATGACTTAGTAAAATATCTCGGAGATCTACTTTTACATCAAGATGACAGGTTGCTAATTAAATTAAGGATGGGTGACGGTCTAGATAAAAGTAAAGTTGATGAGATTTGTGCAGTATTAAGTCAGTTAGCCATCGAGTGAGAAAATGATGATAAGATATCGAAAGTGGCAGTTGATTACTTTATTCATATAGATCCAGTTATGAATGCAACCTTGAGTACATATTCCGAGAAACAGCAAGCAGAAATCTTCATAAGGAGATAAAACTATGACAAAAAATAAATTACTACGAATGGACAACGTCCTTATCGTCGTTGACGACCTCGAAGCCGTTAAAACCTTCTTTCTCCAACTAGGATTCGAGTTGGAGGGCGAAACGACCGTCGAGGGCTCCTCCGTAGATCGTCTCATTGGCCTTCAGAACGTCCATGCTACCCTCGTGTTTATGCGCACTCCGGACGGCTACGGACGGATCGAGCTGGACAAGTTCCACACGCCGGATGCGATCAGAACTGGGCCGGAGAAGGCTCCGGTGAACGAACTCGGGATCCGCCGTATCATGTTCGCCGTCGATGACATCGATGACGTGGTCGCGCGCCTGCTTGCCCATGGCGCCGAACTGGTCGGTGAAGTGGTGCAATACGGGGACACGACTCGCCTCGCCTACATCCGCGGTCCCGAAGGCATCATCGTCGGATTGAGCGAGCAGCTCAAGTAATAAATCGGTAACTGTTACGGAGACGTTAGTGAAATGAGAAACGATATTAGCTTTGAAAGGATTATTTAAATGACAATAAAGCGAAGTACACTAAGTGTGGAAATAACCAAGAAAGTACAAATTGATTATCTCATTTCTTTTCCTGACGAATATGCAGACCAAACTCGAGAATGGGGACTAATCGTTTTTTTACATGGTATGGATATGAGAGGAGATAATGTAACTCAATTATTGAATTATGGATTGTTAGAAGTGGCTAACGAAGGTAATTTATCACTTCCTTTCGTAGTTGCGGTTCCCCAATGTCCGAGTGAGTCATATTGGAATATGGAGCGTGACGCAGTTACTGCTTTGATAGAAGAGCTTTCGGCTAATCATCGCGTAGATGGAAGACGTATTTATTTGATTGGATATAGTTTGGGAGGATATGGCGTTTGGGATTTAGCTATACATAATCCAAAAATGTTTGCAGCAATTGTGCCATTGAGTTCAGGGGGGCAAGTATCAAAAGCAGAGAAGCTCAAAGACATATCAATTTGGGCTTTTCATGGGGCTAAAGATGATATTGTCCCACTAGAACAAATGACGGATATGGTATCCGCTATAGAAAAGCATCAAGGGAACGTTAGACTTACTATATATCCAGATTTGGGACATGACATAATGCGAGAAACATTGAGTAATCAAGAGTTATATTCATGGTTACTAGAACAAACAAAGTAAGATACCTTCGCTCAGCTCCCTCGGAACTATAGCTCAATAATAAAACAACCTGCCGGCATATTCCTTAGCCTGTTCAAGTATCGTAATGAACATTAACCAAGTATGGTAATATTGGTTATTTACACAAATAAGGAAAATGAAAGGGGATGGAGATTATTTTTAGAGACGCACAACATGCCTGGAATCCTACTCCGGAAGAAATAAGAGCATGGGCATACAGTGATGAGAAGATTCCAGATCAAGATTGGGAGTTGGCTGTAAATAGTTTTGAAAATATACCGATGATCTGTTCATTTATTGACGACGACAACTGCAATGAATATCACACTTCATTTTTTCTTAGCAGCCTCTACGTTTTCACAGGAGATATCGTTAAGTCAGGAGAAATTAAAGAAACAGCGAGGCTATCTGTGTTATTAGAAAAAGTGGAAATGACAGCTAAATCGGTAAAACTAAATGACTGGATCAAACGCTCTAAGCACCTTATTCAGCAACCAAAGACCTATGATTATGCCTACTGGGGGCTTTTTTCCAAGTACGTTTACTAAACTAACGAAAAATTTAGTTCAATAAACAAACAGGGAGCAGATTGCCGCGGCAGCTGCTCCCTGTTTTCATTGAAGCAACGGGAGCTTAGTTCAACGCACATTTATGATAAAATGAGATCAATGCTTCTTCTCATTAATAGGAGTGAAGAGTATGGATTCTGTAGTGGTTAATTTAAATATTGATGAGGACACTCCCGAGTTTACTAACAAAGATAACGTTGGACAGATTGAAATTTTAGGGAATAATCGAGTGATGATTACTTTAAGTAAAAATGGAATATTGGTTTTGCACAGGAATTATTAAGACTGGCTCATAATAATCTTACAGACGGCTATCATATACACTTTGATCCCAGCGAGAAAGGGTATGTTTCCCAAAAAATGGGCTTTTTCGCAATGCCCAACAGTGCTGAACTAATAATTTCTTGCGGAGATTTTGGGCCGATTGATTCCTATCTGAAAGAGTAAATAAGGGAAGCAACTTAGGGGAACAGCTGGGGGACTAAACTAACGGAAAAGTATGACAAGTTCTGCTATAAGCGACTAACTTCGTGAAAAGCAGGAGATTGCAATGAGTAATCTTAACTTTACAACCGAGGATGGGAATGAGGGAACCATGTATCCCGAAACCATTCCGCCAATACTCCTGCGCGCGTCATGACTAACAGGTCATGTAGTGTGAAGTACAGGTAGATTCGGCAGAACGAAGGCTGGAGCCATTCGAATAGAAAAGGTATGCTAACGGATATGCCGCGTGGCTGAAAAACTGGATATGGTGAGAATGTTCAAACAGACTGAACTGACGAACTTCCGAATGTACAGGTCTAAAGTTAGAACATATGGAAACATATGTACCATCAAACGATGGGGTGGGCGGCGTAAAGTAAAAATTTTTCCTATGAAATACGCTATGCCGAACTATGGCGGCATTGGTCTCATAGGCCTAGAGGAAGCACCTAAGTCCAGAAAGAATAGCTAGGATGTAAGGGACTTGGAAAGCAAGGGACGTTGCAACAAGGGCTGTTACCCGAAACGGTTGTTATAAGGCGCATGCCGAAATACATTAATCCTTGTGAGGGCAGGGGCACGACTGATGAATCTCCTGTAATGGGAGTGGAGGAGCAGCCCCAAGTCTAACTGAAAAGAAAAATTGTTTTCCAAGCGTGAATTGCACCGATCAGGTAGGAACGTGGGGACATCAATGGATGCCACAGTGCAAGCTACTAGGATGAAATATCCTTGAGTAACGAGGAACTTATGATTTAGTAAATTCAGTTAGAGGGAACGCCGGATGCCGGGAAACTGGCACGTCCGGTGTGGAGCAGGGGAAAAGCTGGAGATGACTTCAAATGCTTACCTATTGCAACCAATAGTTGAGGGGCTTGCATCGCGGAAGCTCCTCATTTGTGTATTAAAGTAAAGGGAGTTTAACGCAGGATTTGAATGATAATTCGTCAAATATTTTCAGTAACGTATTTGCCCTAGGAAGGAATGAAAAAAATGAAATTGGTCTTATTTGGTGACAGTATTACGGCAAGAACAGAAGGTCACGACATTCCTTTATTAACAATAAAACTTGAAGATAAATTAAGTGGAAATTGGGATATCATTAACGCTGGCATGCCAGGTAACAATACATTCGATGCTCTCGAAAGAATTGAGAAAGATGTCTTACTTCATAATGCAGAGTTCGTGACTGTTTTATTTGGAGCAAATGATGCTGCATTTCACAAAATGGTTCAACTGAATGACTTTGAAAGGAACCTCAACAATATTGTAACAGCGATAACTCCAAAGAAGACGATACTTATTAGTCCTACACCAGTTGACGAAGGATTACAACATGCACGGACTAACGCCATGCTTAAGCAATATACAGAAATCGTAAGAGCAGTGAGCGAAGCAACTGGCAGTCATTATATAGACCTGTTCTCAAGCATGGTTAACCTTCATAATTTGTCCGAGATTTTGAAAGGTATTAGAAATGATGGACTTCATTTTGGTGAACTTGGTTATGATTATATATCCGATAAGATTTGCGAAGAATTACTTATTCTTGCTGCAAAGGCGTTAAACTAACGCAGAACGTTAGCTCAATGAACTAAATGAAAAATGCAGCCGACGAATCGGTTGCTTTTCAAACGGGTAGATTATATCAACAATAGGGGCTGGAAAAAAGAGGATTATTAGTGCCTTTCTTGAATAATAAAAAGCTATTGAATCGAACTATAAAGTGGGTGATAGCATGAACTTACAGACACTTTTCCTGGAACAGATCCTTTCACAGTCTTCATTAGGTGGCCATGCAAGTGATGTATGGCTTGTAAATACAATTTCCGGTGAATATGTTGTAAGATCATCGGGAGTGGATGAAAGTGTGGATGCTCCATTTCTGTGGGTTTGTAGGAACTTATTCGGAATTGAATTAAGTCGCACATATGATATTGAAAGAATCAACCTTTTCTTACAGCAAACAACAACTAAAATTTGTGTACCTAATGTTCTTTCAAAGGGATTAATTGACGGAAGACAATTTGTAATTGTAGAAAAAATGAAGGGCTCACCGCTCGATTTCTTAAATAAGCCGGCAGAGATGATGAAAGAATTTGGTAGAACCATTGGTGAAATTCATGCACGTGAATTTTATGAATGCGGTGCCCCGAACGGTACTTTTCGATATACCTTAAGAGATTTCCCTCAAAAACTTACAAACACTATACGTAACTTGTCCTCACGATATTACTTGTCCAATGATGATGTTACCAAAATGACAGAGTATTACTGTTCATTAGCCTCTAAATTGCCCGTCCCCAAAAGTGCCTCATATATAATGTTGGATATGGATCCACGACAGTTTCTTGCAGACGAAGAGCGAGTGAGAGCAATAGTTGATACTGAAGCCTATGTAATAGGACCGAGAGAATTCGAACTCTCGGCTTTGGAATGTTCCCTAGATCAATTCAGTGCGGATAACTTTATGACTGGGTACCGCTCGGTACTACCTTTCCCTGACTTAACTCCCGTCCGTGATGTCTATCGGTTCATGTTCTACTTAATGGAAATAAAAGGCCCTTCTGTTGATTATGATAATTGGTCTTCATTTCCACATTACTTCAGTAAACTTAGTAAGAGAGTTGAATAAGAAAACGATAAGGCTGCCGAGAAAACGTTCGGTAGCCTTCATTATGCTAAAGAGCAGTAGAGTTCACAATTGAAAAGCTATTCGTGATAAAATGAATTGAGGAGTTATTATCCAAAATATAGTGCCGATATTGATGAGGTGTTGAATAGAATTTAACATAGAAAGTTCTTTTGGAGAAATAACAGAAGAAGATATTGTAGCAGTTGAGGAAAGATATGGTTTCAGTCTTCCAGAGGATTATAAAGATTTTTTATTGAAATATAATGGCGGAAAACCAAAATGCAGAAAGTTCACAACTAAGGATGGAAGAGTAATAAGTCGTTTGATGTATTTCCTACCTTTGATCCATAAAGAAGTGCTGTGTTTAGCAGTTGCTTTTTTAATTTTCACTAAAGAAAATGAACTTCCCTCCAATTTAATCCCTATTGGAGAAGATCCAATAAAAAATTTTGTTTGTATCTCTGTTGCAGGGAAGATAATTACCTTCTCTGCTATGCTTTGAGTAACGAGGGGAGGCGATATCATGGATATGCTGGCGAAACTGAACAAAGCTTTAAGCTATATTGAGGAGAATCTTACTGATCGTGTGGACTATCAGGAGGCTGCGAAAATTGCCTGCTGTTCGGAATATCATTTTACACGGATGTTCTCATTCCTTGCAGGCATTACTCTGTCGGAATACATCCGCCGAAGACGCCTAACTTTGGCAGCACTCGAGCTAAGCCACAGTGACATCAAGATCATCGATGCTGCGATGAAATACGGATATACCTCGCCGGATTCTTTTACTAGGGCTTTCCAAAGCATGCATGGGATTACTCCCTCTGAAGCCCGGATCCAAGGACAGTCCCTCAAAGCCTTTCCGCGGATGACGTTTCAGCTGACTATCAAAGGAGGAAGTGAAATGAACTACCGTATTGAAGACAAAGAGGCTTTTCGCATAGTGGGGATCAAAAAAAGAGTGCCAATAGTATTTCAGGGGGTGAATCCGGAGATTGCGTCGATGTTTGAAGGACTCACGCCAGAAATGATTGAAAAGATTAAGGGATTCTCTAATGCTCTACCTTCAGGACTAATCAGTGCTTCCACGAATTTCAGTGAAGGGCGGATGGAGGAGAAAGGAGAACTCGATCATTACATCGGGGCGGCCACAACGAAAGAAGCACGAGATGGATTCGCCCAGCTGGAGGTGCCAGCCTCTACATGGGCTGTATTCACAGCCGTCGGCCCTTTTCCTAGTGCGCTTCAAGAGATCTGGGGACGCATTTATTCCGAATGGTTTCCGTCCTCGGAATATGAGCTGAGCGAAGGGCCTGAAATGCTCTGGAATGAGCACAAAGATGTAGCATCGCCGCAATTTAAAAGCGAAATATGGATACCCATTAAAAAGAAATAAGCAGTGTTTGTTGAAGTATCTTTCGAATTGGGGTTGGCAACTGTGTCAAATAGAGGGGTGCTCTTTAATGACCAGGTGTACTCATGTGCAAACATGATCAAAATGAAGGATAAATATGTTAGAAATATAAATGCCCCAATAAAATATTCGGAGTTGTAAAAAGCCTCACTTAAAAACGTGAGGCTTTTTTGCTTGGCCTCGGGGGCTCGGGAATGGGATTAAGTTCTTGTCATTTATGACATCAAGTTCTTGTCAACCGACAATGTTGTCGAGTGACAAGAATATAGTCCGATTAATATCCGCCAAAATGGCGGCTGTTTTATTTTATCGGAACATATTCTTGTCATTTCTCAATATCAAGAATATGTTCCGATTGCCGATCTAGGCCAAGAATATCGTCCGATTGCCGACAAAGCCAAAATATATATACTTTTGGGCATTCAGCTCCCTCAGAGAATAAGGGCAGGCTTGCGTGGTATAATTTGTATGAAATAAGGTGAGGTGATTATTTAAATGGGAAACACAATATGGTTATGTGACAATTGCGATGAAAAAATTGTTGAGTCACTCTCTATGTCCAATACAGCAACTAGTGTGCTTCTAGAGGTGCTCGCACTAAGTGGGTCAGACCTAGCAGTAACAGACAGGGAGAAAGAGTTCATCGTTTGGTTGAATCAAAGGGATCAATCAGTTGTAGGTATTGGAACTGTGGGATTTAGCATTAGTGAAATGCCTTGGACGAAAAGAGATTTTTATGAAGAAAAGATATTTTTGTTGTCTGTAATTGATGGAGCAATTAATAAACACAGATGGGAAGATTTAAATTACATTCCTAATGAGGACATAGTAGTAAGGAATTTAAATCATTTACGTTTATTAATAACTAATTTTAAAGAAGAGCTTGTAGATGAGAGTCACTACCTTTATTGGTCGACCACTGACGAGTTAGATGAGGAACCTACCATTTCTATTGGTTTCCCTCAATGTGTCAAGCATAAAGTAATTCTATCTTGCCATGGTTGCTTATTTTGTAATAATGGTATGTAGTTTTAAGCTAACGGGTAACGATAGTTCAATCACGATATGACGGCAGCCGGCACACGATCGGCTGCCGTTGTCAATTGAAGTAACGGGCAGGATAGTTGAATCATTTCACGAATACCTCAAATATGGAAAATATACGAAATTTTTAAATATGGCGTTAAAAGAAAACTTGCAGAATGATTATACAAAACCTATTAAAACATTGAGGGAGATAATCGAGGATGGGATCGGAAAAGAGACAAAAGTATCATGTATTGGCTAGAGGGATTATCTTGTCTGAAGATCATATATTAGTTGCTCATTGCATCGGAATGGATAATACCTTTCTACCTGGTGGACATGTAGAGTTTCGAGAAGGTATAAGGACATCGTTATCTAGAGAAATACTCGAAGAACTTGGCTTAGAAAGTGAAGTAAAGGAATACATAGGGGCTGTGGAAGCAGCGTTTGTTATGGAAGAGTCTTATCATCAAGAAATTAACCATTTATTTAAAACCGAAATACAAGAATTGAATTATAACATTAACCCCGTATCACAAGAAAGTCATTTAGAATTTTATTGGATACATATTGATGAAATGGAAGCGAACAATTTACAACCTTACCCAGTAAGAAATGTAATTAGAGATTATATCAATCATTTTTCAGGACCATATTTTGAAAGCACTTTCGAGAAAAACACAAAATAATATTTGCATTAAATCAATGAAAAGTAAGTTTTCTTATAACACCGTATTCACGCTTCGAGGCTAACGTACATTGGTCTGCCAGAAGCGATTTCGAGGAAATGGAATCAGTCTATAGGTGGACCCCCGACTACAGAAAAAAAGGATCCTATAAAATTTGATCTTAATGACAATTTGCAAAAGATCACAGTTGCAAAAATATTATACTGGCTCTCTAATGCGGAATACGTGGGAACAGCCAATGATCAGTTTATATCAATGGGCGGTGGTCCGAATGAACTGGTCATGAAAACAAAATGCGGAAAGACACTTACAATTGTAGATGCGATTGGTTCAGTATCAGTAAAAGTACCGAACGGTGGGATGATTGCCTCGGTTTCAATATCTGATCAAGTGACAGTTGTATATCAAAATAAAACAATGCGGTTGAAAGCCCCGGATCTAAAAAAGTGGATCGGATCGGATATGAATAAACTTATTGAAGATACATTGAAGGATCGATAAAGAAGAGCAAGTTAATATCCTAAGGCGTTAAGCTAACGCAGAACTATAGTTAAACAGTGAAGGGCTGCCGCGCGGCAGCCCTTCACCCCGCTAAACGGGCAGCAGGATAATGCAATAAACTTTTTTCGGAAATAAAAAAAGATACACTATCCCATGAACGATAACTTAACATGAGACCGCTTTCGGTCTTTTTTTATTTCTAATTCAATGGTCACCCAATGCATGGTTTTATTCTTCGTGTCCGCCTAATATCTTTTAATAATTTTGTAACGAATAATCAATAAGCCAGTCATATTATTGTTAGGTGGTGAACTAATGGCTGATTTGAAAAAAATCTATGATCAATATTTTCAAGACGTTTACTTATTTGCATTGTCTTTAAGTAGAAATGAGCAGGTTGCAGATGAAATCACACAGGAAACATTTTTCAAAGCGATAAAGAACATTGAACAGTTTAAAGGCAATTGCAAAATTAGTGTCTGGCTGTGTCAAATCGCAAAAAACACCTACTTTTCTTATATGGACAAGCAAAAACGTTTCGCACTGGGGGATCGGCACGAACAGGCAAGCGGGTTTGATATTGAAAAAAAGTTCGTTGATAAGGCAGAAACCTTGCGAATACATAAGCTGTTACATGGGTTGGACGATCCATATAAGGAAGTATTTATGCTAAGAGTTTTTGGAGAATTATCTTTTGATCACATCAGTCAAGTTTTTGGGAAAACGGAAAGTTGGGCAAGGGTTACGTTTCATCGAGCGAGGAATAAAATACAAGACTTACTGATGGAGGAAGACCAATGAACAAGATCTCATGCGATGTGATTAAAGATTTGCTGCCACTTTACTATGACAACGTATGCAGTGTAGCCACAAAAGAAGCGGTAGAAGCGCACACTGCTTCGTGTGCGGACTGTAAATTGACACTGGATAAGTTGAAAGTCAGCATCGATTTGCCCCTTGGAACTATTGAAAAAAATAAGCTGGAGGGGAACGGATTAAAAAGCGTTATGGCAATTTGGAATCGTTCTAAGATAACGGCATTTACTAAAGGATTAGTTTTAGCTACTTCAGTTTGTGCTGTAATATATCTAGGCTATCTCGGTTTAACGCAATGGAATATTACAGATGTACCTAAAGATGTGATTGAGATAACAAATGTTAGTCGGATGAAGGATGGGAAAATCGCCTATCATGTTAAAATGACCGACGGCTACAATGTTAACCGAATAAATTTCAAGTCGGATAGTGATGGGAATTTTTTTATGATTCCAGTTCGACCCATTATTAAATCAAAGAAATTCGCTGATATCGGACTTGCCAACATGTACGATTATGTTGATCTCAAACGGTTAAATGCCATTAAGAAAGATAACGGAAAGGAAGTGGAAATTCAAGCGGTTTATTATGGGTCGCCTAAGAATCCTATTTTGATATGGAAAAAAGGCATGGAATTGCCAGCAACAAATGATGCAATCGAAGCTCAGTTTCATTTCGGAGACTAATTACTAAACAACTGGGAACAATAGTGAAGGAGCTTACCTCGCGGTAGCTCCTCTTTTTGTTCAATCAAGTAACGGGCGGATTACAATAGCGAATCATGCGATAATGTGTAGGTGTGTAGATGGGGTTGATAACAGAACTAGTTGTTGTTCATCACCGGTAAAGTAGTAAAGGGAGTGTAATCAAGTGGATCTTATTCAATGGTTAGAAGAGTGGTATTTATCCCAATGTGATGGCGATTGGGAACATTGTTATGGTTTAAAAATCAGTACGCTTGATAATCCTGGTTGGAGTGTCAAAATTAATTTGCGAGAAACTATGTTAGAAAACAAACCTTTTGAAAGTTTGGTCAAAGAAAGAACCGAGCATGATTGGATACATTGTAGGTTGAAAGAAGGTTATTTTGAAGGGTTTGGTGGTCCTAAAAACTTAGTGGAAAATCAATTGAGCGATAATAAAGAGTTTTTTATTACTAGGCAGGTAATTGAAAGTCTGACTCATAAATTGAGTCTATCTGAGTTAGGAAAGTATTCACAAGATTGGGAATATGAAAGTGCAGATTCATCGAGAGTGAACGAATTTGTCTCATTTTATGAAAGTGCTGAACTAAACCAAAGTGAAAAATTCGCGTTAATGAGCTTGATCATATCTTCATTTGATGACGCAAGTTGCACTCTATAAAGGGAAGCATAGCTTAAGAATTTGGTATATAGGAATTATATAATAAAGGCTGCTGTCGAGTGTCAAAAATATAGGCCGATAACGATCCGCAGAAACTGCGGTTTTTTTATTTTATCGGATCATATTCTTGTCATTTCCCAATGTCAAGAATATGATCCGAATGCCGATTCAGGCCAAGAATATCGTCCGATAGCCGAAATCACATAGTAAACCATCTCCAACTGTTTGGTTGGATTGGTTCATACAGAAATTTTCAATTGTACAAGAAGCGCCTCGGTCAATAGCTTGGAAGTGATACTGCTGTTTATCCAATGATTTTGAATGACAATAACTTTATCTCGATATGAGTTATCATAAATCGTGGCTTATGGGATCAAGTTCTTATCAAAACCTAATGATCTTGGACTCATTCCCAGTTGACTCATGCAAATTCTTAGCAAGTTAATTCCAGATTCCATAAGATGTATCGAAACCAGCTGATTACGCTGTGTAATCTTTGGTGAAATTTTGATGTTAGTACGATGAGAAGAAGACCATTACATATGACGAGGAGAATACAATGAATACGAAAGCGACATATGATCATCTTAATCCTCAAACCTATATGAAGGCTTGGAAGCATGGAGATTCGTCAATATTTGTTGTAAAAAAAGGGTTCGACGATGTAGGGCGAGAAAGAAACACCAAAAGATTTGCAGGGATTAAAGATTACCATACAATTAGAGCGGGTTCTATTAGTGGAAACACTGAGGATTTCGAATATTTCTTTGAGCCATTGAAGGAATATGTCGTTAAGTTGGATGATAGTAAATTGGAAGATCCGTTGGATATGAATCTTAAATTTTATAGATTCGATGAATGGAGTATTAGTGATTTAAAAGGGAATATTGTTTCTGATGAGATGAAACAATCCCTTTACAGTACTATCCTCTTAAGGACTAGGAAAGATATTGAAGTAAATTGGGATCGCCAATATGAAAATTATTGGAATTCAACGCATAATGAAATCAAAAGTGCAATATTAGCAACGGATACACATTTATTGAATGCAGTCAAAAGAGATGATCTGATTAAGTTTATGGTTTCGCTTGAATGGCGAACGAAACCTTATCATCCAGTATTGCAAAATGCATTAGATTCGGTATTTAGGGATAGCTTTTTTGAAATCGATTTTAAATTGATTAAAATCCCAGAAGAAGAACGGCTATTTCCTTTTTTAGAGACAGTGTACGACGAATATGCTCATAGTTATATCTTGAAGTTATATCGTCATTTTCATAAGGGAACTGGATTGATCATGGATGAGGTAAAGAGATTTATTAACGAGACGACCCTTGTTTTTTTTAAAGGCTCCTGCTAATGGAGAATTCATTACCAGTGACAATCCTGTTTGTAGATTTACTAATTCCGAAGGGAAAATTGAATATATCTTCCCTATAGACCCGCAAATTGCTTGTTCGGTAGTAAGTGGAAGCCACAAGAATCATTATGTAGTAAAAGATCTTACGAAAGATGAACTGATTGAGTACAACAATAGACTAAAAGATAATTGCAACGAAGGTTATATTCCTCTGAAGCCCCCTAATTAGATTGGAGTCATCAATATGCAATAAGGTACAATATTGGTGAGGGGGAATGAGATATATGAAAAGCAATATCCTTTATGATGAGCAACGGATCAAGGTAGCT
>NZ_JABMKZ010000064.1 GCF_013204855.1 Paenibacillus alba
TCCTCATTTTGTATGGACACTTTCCATCCCTCGCTACATGGTTTTTCTTTATTATACTAAAAATTCAATATTATAGGGGAGGAATTCGAGTTGTTCGACAGTCTCTTTTCGGCAGGCTCAGTCCGACTTTGCTGGGATTTGCTGCTTTTCCGGACTCGAGACTGCCTTTTTGGCAGGCTCAGCGGCGGCCGGCGGCTTCATGTCCTCTGAGGCCGCCTTTTCGGCAGGCTCGTCCTTCGTCCAACCAAAAACCCCCGAATCCACTTCTAATGAAGTAGATCCGGGGGGGAAGAGGGGGTTTTATTGAAGGCACTAGGAACAACTAGCTCCAGCTAACCAAGCTCACTTGCTGCCAAAGCGGCATCCTTGGGCTGCGGGCGCATGTCTGTCCATTGGCTGTCAACGAAGGCCAAACAGGCTTCCCTGGTTTCTTGGCCGAAAACGGGTGTCCAGCCAGCCGGGACTAGGGCAAATGCAGGCCAAAGCGAATACTGGCCTTGCTCATTGATCAGCACCAGATACGATTCGTCGCTGTTTTCAAAGGGGTTGCTCATAGGTGAATCTCCTTTCCTTCCACAAATTGAGCATGCATCGCTTCCAGCTTATCCGCGAGAATGCGGCCGATCTCGGCAAGCGGTTCCGGTTGGCATAGATCCTTGTGCCGGCATGCCAGATCGTATTGTTCGATTTCACCTTGAATGTACGGCTTCCACGTGTCAGGAGAGATCGGAGTGAACCAATCAGGAATAATGGTTGAGTGGAAAAACAACAGATCGCCGGTATACGAGATCGGTTTGAAAGCTCCCAGAATTCTAACGGAATTCACGTATGTTTCCTTCAAGCTCATGATGACGGATGGCTCCAGGCTTGCCAAAGCGCTGCCGTCACTTTGCAGAATTTCGATCGCGGCCGCCATATCAAGCGGCTTGTCGCCTAGGCTATCTGGGTCATAGCCGCCGAGAGCGAGCAGGGCAATGAGCGCCTCGTGCTCATTCACCCCCTCCGCAAGCGGAAGGAAATGGCTCGGAAAGGCATCGAGCATGACGAGTAAAGCAATCTCTTCGCCGGCCTGCTGCAGCTGTGCAGCGATGGCATGAGCTACATTGCCTCCCAGAGACCAGCCGAGCAAATAATAAGGCCCTTTGGGCTGAACGGAACGAATATGGGCGATATAATCGGCCGCCATATCGTCCAGCTGGGCTGGCAGCGCTTCGGTTCTGGCAATCCCTCGTGCTTGAAGCCCATACAGCGGATAATCGGGTCCTAGCGATTTCATTAACCCGGCGTAACACCAGCTTAATCCACCTGCCGGGTGGATACAGAACAGCGGCGGGCGTTTGCCGCTCGTTCGCAAGGGCAGCAGGACCTCCAGCGCGCCTTGGCTGCCTCCGGTTTCCAGTCGTTCCGCCAGATCAGCCACCGTCGGCGCTTCAAACAAGGTGCCGATGCTGAGCGAAGCACCCAAATCTTCACGAATGCGGCTCATCAGCTTGACGGCTAACAAGGAGTGACCGCCAAGATCAAAAAAGCCGTCATCAATGCCCACTCTAGGCAATCCAAGTGTCTCTGCATACAGATCACAGAGAATTTCTTCCTGTGGCGTACGAGGACCCCTGCCGTTCGCTGCTTGAGCGAAACTCGGTACAGGCAGCGCCTTGCGATCCAGTTTTCCATTCACGGTTAGCGGAAGCTCTGGAATTTCAATAAGCGCCGATGGCACCATATAGCTGGGTAAGGCAATGGCTGCATGATGGCGAATAGCCATGACATCCATTTCGCTTTGGGACTTAACTGATGGAATGACATAGCCAACTAGTCGCTTGTCACCTGGTGTATCTTCTCGCGCAATTACGACTGCTTGCGCAACGCCGGGATACTGGGCAATGACGGCTTCAATCTCGCCCAGCTCGATGCGGAAGCCGCGGATTTTGACTTGATGATCAATCCGTCCAATATAGTCCAAGGTGCCATCATTCCGCCATCTGGCGAGGTCTCCTGTGCGATACATACGTGTACCGGGTGCACCGTACGGGTCAGCGATGAATCGCTCGGATGTCAAGCCGGGACGCTTCCAGTAGCCGCGCGCCAAGCCCTCGCCTGCGACATACATTTCGCCGGTTACGCCTGGCGGTACATGCTGCAGATAACGATCAAGCACATATACCTGAAGATCAGGGATAGCTCCGCCGATCAAGCTGCTCGCTTTGCTAGAAGTCATTTCGCGGCTTAACGGGTTATAGCTCACATGAACGGTCGTTTCCGTAATGCCATACATGTTGATCAGCCTTGGCGCATGCTCCTCATGCCGTTCATACCAGTCCTCCAGCTGTCCAAGATCGAGCGCTTCCCCGCCAAAAATCACGTACCGCAGCGCCAAAGTTTGTCCAAGCTGCGTATTGTTCCTATCTGCCTGCATGAGCTGATAAAAGGCTGATGGCGTCTGATTGAGCACGGTCACGCCCTCTTCGCTAAGAAGCTTCAGGAACTCTTCCGGAGAGCGGCTCACAGCATGCGGCACAACGACGAGACGACCTCCGTACAGCAAAGCCCCCCACATTTCCCAAACGGAGAAATCAAACGCATACGAATGAAATAAGGTCCATGTATCCTCAGCTTTAAAATCAAACCAATGCGCAGTGGCTGAGAACAGCCTGACCACATTGCGGTGTGGAATGACAACTCCCTTGGGCTTGCCAGTAGAGCCAGAGGTATAAATAATGTACGCTACGTGATCTGGAGACAGCTTCGAGACGCGGTCTGTATCAGCAGGATTCGATTCCAGATAACGACTGGTCATCTCCATCGTTTGCGGCTCGTCGAGAAGGATTGTTGGTACTCCTTCTACAGCAGCAAGCCGCGAGGCGCTTTGCAAGCAGCCAATCAAGCAAGCAGGCTGTGTATCCTCCAGCATGAAAGCCAGTCGATCCGCAGGGTAATCAGGGTCAAGCGGCAAGTAACCAGCACCGGCTTTTAACACGGCCAGCACGCCAACCATCATCATCGTGGATCGCGGCAGCATGAGACCAACAATTTGCTCGGGCCCAATGCCTTTGGCAATCAGAAGATGGGCAAGCTGATTCGCCTGAACGTTAAGCTCAGCGTAAGTGAGCGACTCCTGCTCATACACGACGGCAATCGCATCAGGATGCAGCAGAACTTGTTTTTCAAAGAGCGCAACTAAATTCGAATGCTCCTTTTCAGGTGCGGCTTCATCCCGTTTGACAATTCTGCTGAGTTTCTCCTCCGGCATGAGAATGTCCAGCAACCCAATAGGCAGATCTGGATCTTCTAACGCCCGCTCTAATAAAAGGAATAGACGAGAGGCCAGCTTTTCTACCGTTTCTCGCTCGTACAGATCGCTGGTGTATTCCAACCAGCCGTCGATGCCTGAAGGCGAGCCATCCGGCCCGCGCCGTTCACGGAATTCGATGGTGAGGTCGAATTTGGCTTTGCCTACGGTGTCGAGGCGAAGCTCCGACGTTACGCCCGGCAGATCAAGTGAAGGCTCCGGGGTATTCTGAAAAGCAAGCATGATTTGAAACAGCGGATGTCTGGCTCTGGATCTCGGCGGGTTCAGAACTTCGACTAAACGCTCAAATGGCAAATCTTGATGCTCATAAGCAGCCAGATTGACACTTCGCACTCGACTGAGCAGCTCGCGGAAGGTAGGATCTCCTGATGTGTCCGTGCGCAGAACGAGCGTGTTAATGAACAGGCCGACTAGCTCGCCCAGCGCATCGTCACTGCGCCCGGCAATCGGGCTGCCAAGCGGAATATCCGTTCCAGCTCCAAGTCTTGTCAGCAGCGCTGCAAGTCCTGACTGGATCACCATGAACAAGCTTGTGCGGCTTTCACGAGCTAGCGCAGCCAAACGGCTGTGCAACTCCGCATGGATGTGAACAGCTATAGTATCTCCCCTATGCGTTGCTTCTGCAGGACGAGGAAAGTCCGTAGGCAGCTCCAATTGATCAGGCAGATGCCGGAGCGCTTCTTTCCAATAAGCCACCTGACGGGCAATCAAGCTATCCGCTTGAGCTTCATTTCCCAGAAGCTGCTCCTGCCATAGCGCATAATCTGCGTATTGCAGCGCTAGAGGCGCCAGCATTGGAGCTTCGCCCTTCGAACGGGCACTATAAGCAGCAGCCAAATCACGGGTTAAGGGATCAAGGGACCAGCCGTCCCCAACAATGTGATGCAGCAGCAAAAGCAGAACATGTTCATTTTCGTGTGATTCTATGTGATAAAGATGTGTACGAAATGCCGGCTCCATCGCCAAGTCAAAGCCATAGCGCACAGCAACAGCAAGCTCTCCCGCCAATTCCGCTTCCGATATCCGAGAAGTCTCACATACAATCGGGCAATTGGATGGATCTAGAATGAGCTGCTGGGATACGCCATTTTTTTCCGGGAAAAGTGTGCGTAAAGTTTCATGCCGTTCTACGATATCTGCCAATGCAGCTTGCAAGGCGTCGTGATCCAATGGACCCTTTAATCGGACGACTAGCGGTATGTTGTAGGTTGGACTTGGCCCTTCCAAACAATTCAGAAACCACAGTCGGCGTTGTGCAAAAGAAAGCGGGACTTCCTCAGGGCGAGCCATCGGATGAATGGGAGGTCTTGCTGCTGCTGCCTGATCAAGCCTTTTGGCCATGCCGGCCACTGTCGGCGATTCGAAGAGACTGGCTATCCCCAGTTCGACCCCCATCACCTCGCGAATGCGATTGACTAATCGACCGGCCAAAAGCGAATGTCCGCCGAGATCAAAAAACTCGTCATCCATTCCGACTCGCGGCACGCCCAGCACTTCGGCGAATAATTCGCTGAGTATTTCTTCCTGCGGCGTACGAGCTGCCCGGCCGACGGTTTGCCGATAATGCGGGGCAGGCAATTGTTTGCGATCAAGCTTTCCGTTTGGTGTAAGCGGGAACTCCTCCAGGAAAACAAAAGCAGACGGAATCATATAATCGGGCAATTTCACGGAGGCATAATCGCGCAGCGCAGATGGATCAACGATCGCTGAGTCTATAGCTACCGCATAGGCGACAAGCCTTTTGTCACCGGGTTGATCCTCACGAACCACGACGGCCACTTTCAGCAGCTGCGGGTAGTCGGTAAGGACAGCTTCAATCTCGGCTACTTCGATGCGGAAGCCGCGGATTTTGATCTGATGATCCGCTCGCCCGCTATAATCCAAAGTGCCATCGGGAAGCCAGCAAGCCAAATCGCCTGTACGGTACATCCGGGTCCCGGGAGCACCGTAAGGATTTGCCACGAAGCGCTCAGCGGTTAAGGAAGGACGGTGCAAATAACCGAGGGCAAGCCCCTCTCCCGCGATATATAAATCCCCCTTCACACCCACCGGTACCGGCTGCAGCGCATGATCAAGGATATACAACTGCGTATTCCAGATAGGACGGCCTATGGAAGGCTTGCCTTGCGGCTCTTCCATAAATGTCGCCATGGTCGACCAAATCGTCGTTTCTGTTGGACCATAGAGATTGGTCACTTTACAACCCAAGTGAAGCAGATCGCGAAGCAATCCATTCGCCAGCGCTTCTCCGCCAACAAGCACACGCAGCCCTCTAAGTGAAGCAGGCTCATGTTCGACGAGACTATGCCAAAGCGAAGGCGTCGCTTGCATCAACGTGGCACCGGAAGAGACGATTAATTGGGACAACGCCGCAGGGTCCTGAATGGTGATTTTATTCGCGACAATTACCAGCGCTCCATGAAGGAGAGGGAGAAATATCTCCAACACCGAGATATCAAAAGCTACAGTCGTAACAGCAAGCAAACGATCAGCTTCACCCAGCGAAAACTGCTCCTGCATGGCAAACAGAAAGTTCGTTAAGCTGGCAAAGGGTATGACCACACCTTTCGGTCTGCCTGTCGAACCTGACGTATATAAAATATAAGCAGGATCCAGTTCCGTAGGGAGACCCAGAAGCTCCTGACTGGCTATATTCGCAGCGGATTGCTGGGCCAGCTTGGCCAAGGTATCCTCATCATCGAGTACCATTTGCCTAGATGTATGTCCTTCGGACAAATGGGAAGCTGTCTCCTTCGTCATGAGCGTAAGCAAAGCGTTCGCATCATCCAGCATGTACGCGACTCGATCTGCCGGATAGTCCGGGTCCAGCGGCAAGTACGCTGCACCTGTTTTGTGAACAGCCAGCATACTGACGATCATATCAACCGAACGTGGCAGTGCCAGCGCAATGATGCTCTGCGGCCCCGCTCCTTGGGCAAGAAGCAATCTGGCAAGACGGTTTGCTTTAGCATTTAATTCCGAATACCGGACAATCTCTCCGTCATGAGCAACAGCAGCGGATTCCGGAGTGCGGGCTGTCTGGGCTTCAAACAATTCGGAGGTTCGAAGGGCTGGTACCTGCTGAGCAGTATCGTTCCATTCCTGTAAGATCTCTGATCGTTCGCTTTCAGCTAGCAGCTCAATAAGGCCAATAGATGCATGAGGTGCGGTTTCAGCCAGCTTGCCGAGGTAGTGAACAAAACGACGATGATGCGCGAGGAGCTCTTCCGACGTATAGAGCTCCGGATTGCCGTCCATATCAATCTGCAAGCCGCTGCCGTCCGCTTTCAAATAAACATTGATCGCCAGATCGTCAACAGGTCCTGCGGACAGATTTGTTTTGGACCCTGTATAGCCATCGAAATTCAAGCTGTTATCGAATGGCATAATATTCACGAGAGGCCCGAATAGGCGGCGATTATCGCCTACCCGCTTCAAGTCTCTGCGCAGCTCCTCATGCCGATAGCCCTGGTGCTTGCGAATTTCGCGGATTTCGTGAGCCACCTGCTGAACTAGCTCCGATACGCTCATGCCAGGTCGGATGAATAATCGCAAGGGTAAAATATTCATCACCATCGCCGGTGTATTCAAGGAGACTGATCCCAGCCGTCCCATCATGGGAAGACCGAGGATGACCTCGGCAGCTCCAGTGAGACGATGAAGAAAGGAGCCCGCTGCGGCGAGCACCAGATCAGACCATGCCGCCGCATGAAGCTGCGCAGATGCTCTTAGATTTTGCGCTTCGCTTGGGGACAGCATTGCCGTGTGGCGCAGAAAGCTTGCAGCACTCCGGGGTGAGCGTTCGGCAAGACTGACCGCATCCGGCTCATCCGCAAAACGATTCAGCCAGAATTCGCGATCCCGCTGCGCCTTGTCGGAAGATCGATAGTCTTGATCTTCCTCAAGCACACGCTGCCAGGAGCCGAAGCTCCCTTCATGAAACGGCTGCTGATTCATCATTGCGGTGTACACTTTAGCCACACGTTTGGTAAGGAGCGCAAAGCCAAAACCATCCATCACGATATGGTGAATTCGCTGGTACCATAGGTAGCGATCTTCCGCCACCCGGATCAGGGCCTCCGTAAATAAAGGACCTTGCGACAGATCGCATGGCTTGCTGAGATCGCTGGCCATCCAAGTTCTTGCTGCTTGATAAGGCTCAGCTTCCTGCCTCACATCGAGATGGTGAAAGGGCCATAATGAAGAAGGATGCACCACCTGCCAAGGGCCTTCGCTATCTTCTTCAAACCGAACATGAAGCGATTCTGCTTCCAGAATGACTTGACGAACAGCTTTTTCAACGATTAATGGGTCTATGGCGCCGTGAATCTCGACCCATTCCCCTGTATTGTACATGGGATTATAGGGATCAAGCTGTTGGGCATACCAAATGCCCGATTGGGCACCAGATAAGGGCCGCCGAATATGTTGAGCAACGAGCATGCTAGCAACCTCCTTCATCATCTAGGCAAAATAGTCAAGATTCGGCACGGGTACTTTCAACCTCGAGGCGAGCAATTGCCACCATTTGGCCAAGGTAGGCTGCTCAGCTAATTCAACAAACGTGACCTCTGCCCCCTCGCGTCGCCAGCTTTCAACCAAGCTCATAATGCGGATGGAATCCAAGCCTTTTTCATTAATAAGATCGTCCTCGTCCTTCAAGCTTTCGGGTGCTTCATACAGCAATTTCGCGACCTGCTCACGCACAGTCTCCATGCTCATTAGCGGCTGTTCCGATGAGACGGCAATATGGGAATGGCCCAGATCTGCATCAAGGTAATGGCTTACATCCTGCGTTGTCAGAGTGACCGCACAACGCTGTGCGGCATAATTCAAAGCCATTTTGTGATTATCCAGAGAAAAATCAGCCACCGCATCGGCGACAAAAAACGGTTGAATATCCTGCATAAAAGCTTCGCAAGCCGTCATCAAACAGCCAATATGTGCGTAAATTCCGCTCACAATGAGCTGATCGCGCCCCTGCTCCTGCATGATTTCAGCTAAATTCGTCTTGCGAAAGCCGCTGTAGCGCCATTTGGTCAAAACAGTATCGCCTTCTAACGGAGCAAGCTCCGGCACAATGTGCTTCTGATCCGGCTTGTCATTAAGTCCAGAACCCCAGAAATCAAACAGCAGCCCGCGCTGCTCCGGTGTTTGTTGATCAGGCTGAGCGGTATAGATCACAGGGATGCCAAGTGCTCTGCACTTCATGCGCAGTTCATGGATGTTCGCAAGAAGCTCCAGAACCGGCGACTCCCCTGGGGTAAAAGCATTCAGAAAGTACTGCTGCATATCATGTATAAGAAAGACAGCCCGCTTCGGATCGACTGCCCAGGACGCTCGGTTCTCTGGTAAATCGGAGGCAACTGGCATCGCGTAAGGTTGAATAGTTGGAAGAGCCATCATATACCTTCTTTCTTGGGATCTACTTAGTTATCATCGTTTGGAGCAATGTTTCACGCAGCGCTTTTTTGCTGACTTTGCCAACTGTCGTTTGTGGAAAAACAGCAACAAACTCGATGCGATCCGGGATTTTGAAAGGAGCAAGCCCGCGCGTGCGAAGATAGCTCTTAAGTTCGGCGGCCGAAGGAGCTTGACCGCGAGGAATCACGAAAGCACAAGACCGCTCGCCTAGAAATTCATCTGGCATAGAAACCAAAGCGGCATCGTAGATGTCCGGATGAGACAGCAAGTGGTTCTCCACCTCTTCCGCTGCGATTTTATCGCCACCGCGATTGATTTGATCCTTGGCACGGCCCTCAACTACGAGATAACCCGCAGCATTGACCATGACGAGATCGCCTGTTTTATAGAAACCGTCCTCGGTAAATGCTTTGGCATTGTGCGCTTCCACCTTGTAATAGCCCCTGATGGTATAGGGTCCTCGTGTCCACAGCTCCCCAACCTCGCCTGCCTTTACCTCAAGACCGTCTTCATCCACAACACGGACTTCATCCCACATTGACATCGGGCGACCTTGTGTACGAACGATGACTTCTTCCTCATCATCCAAACGTGTATAGTTCACGAGACCTTCCGCCATGCCAAATACCTGCTGGAGGGTGCAGCCAAGAACTGGCTTCACTCGGCGGGCCGCTTCTTCGCTAAACTTAGCGCCTCCAACCTGCAGCACTTCGAGACTCGACAAGTCAAACGCCCGATTGCTTGCCGCCTCCAGCCAAATAAGCGCTAATGGAGGCACCAAGGCCGTTATGGTTACACGTTCCTTGGCTATAAGAGGGAATGCTTCATCAGGACTTGGTCTTGCTGCCATGACAATCCTGCCGCCGGCATACAGCGTGCCAAGCACACCAGGCGAGCTTAGCGGGAAGTTGTGCGCAACTGGGAGCGCCGCTAGGTATACACTGTTCTCATTCATTCCACAAATCTCATTGCTTCGACGGAAACTGTACATGTAGTCGTCATGGGTGCGTGGAATCAGCTTCGGCAACCCTGTGCTGCCGCCGGATAGCTGTAAAAAAGCAACATCACCGGCTTTTACTTGAGGCCAACTCTTGGGAATCTCCGCTTTCACACAGAGGCTGTCCAGCGATGGATAGTCACCAGGATCGCCTGCAACCAGCACGTGCTGCAGCGTCGCAACCTTCCCTTTGACCTCGTCTGCAAGATTTCTATAATCAAAACCGCCATCTTTATCAGGTATCACATAAGCAACAGCTTCGCTAAATTCGCATAAGTAGGTGATTTCGCTTTGCCGATGCGCAGGCAGTGCGAACACAGGAATGGCGCCAATTTTGAATAGAGCAAAAATAACAATGAAAAATTCACCAACATTGGGAAGCTGAACAATCACACGTTCTGTCTGTTTCACACCCAGCTGTAGGAAACCGGCTGCAAGCTGCTCCGCTCGTTGGTTTAATTCGGCATAGCTATACCGATGTTCACCGCTCACAACGGCAATCCGCTCACTGTGCTGATCAGCACGCTCAGACAGCATGTCGCCTAGTGTCTGGCCTTGCCATAAGCCTTGCTCCCGATACAACTGGGCCAACTCATCCGGCCAGGATGGGCAATTCGTCATCACTTGGCATCGCTCCTCTTCCTAAAATCATGCTTATGCTTCATGGTCTACTCCCATGGCATGGAGCATTGTTTTGAATTTGGCCGTTGTCTCCTGCAATTCTGACTCTGCACTTGACTCTGCCACCACACCAGCCCCGGCGTACAATCGAAGCGAACGGCTTTCAGCAACCGCACACCGAATAGTAATTATCCACTCGCCATCTCCGCTTGCATCGCACCAGCCTACCAATCCCGTGTAAAATCCGCGGTCGAAGGGCTCGATTTCACGAATAGCTTCCCGCGCAAGTACGGTCGGAGAGCCACAAACAGCTGGCGTCGGATGCAAAGCAACAGCAAGTGCCAATGAAGTAACAGATGGATCTTTTAATTCCCCCCTTATTTCGGTAGAAAGATGCCACATCGTCGTTGTTTGGACCAAAGAAGGCGATGCAGGGACATGCAGGGGATCGCAAAACGGACGAAGCGCTTCTGCCACAGCTTCAATAACGAGCGCATGTTCACGCAGATCCTTGGGTGAGGCAAGAAGCGCCTTAGCCCGCCTTGCATCCTCGACCGGATCCTCGCTGCGAGGCGCGGAGCCTGCCAGTGGATTTACGAACACATCACGGCCTGAACGTGCTACAAGCAGCTCTGGGCTTGCGCCAATTAATGTTTGACCTTCTACGTTTGGCGGGGCTTGGTTAGTTCCTTCAAAACGTTTGGGCAAGTCAACCGCAAAAGTGTAGCCTAACGTATTATTCACGGCGAGATTGCGCAGCAGCTGGTGAATATCCACCTTGTTCGGAGAGGTAAGCTTGAGCGCACGAGCAAGCACAATCTTATCGAGCTCACCCGATCTTAATCGCTGCAAAGCTTTCTCCACACCGCTGACATAACCTTCAGGCGAAGGAATGGCCAGCGTCTCAAAATGGCTGCCAATCGGTCGGCGTACACGTTCATGAGGCTCAAAGCTTAAAGGGCCCGTTCTATACGTTGTCATAGGAACAACCAACTGCGCTGGCTGCATCGAGTCGAATGGCACTGCGCCTACAAGCATCGGAATACGCTGGCCTGGCTGTTCGATATGCGCAAGCAGTCGAGCGGCCCGCTCCGGCAGCGACTGGAGTTCATTCGCTCCGGCAGATCCGGGCAGCACGGCAATTGTCCCCTGAGCCAGCAGCGTAGCTCGCGGGGATGCAAAGAAAAAAGAGGACCCCGGCCGATATTCTTCAAGAAGCTCGGTGGCCGTGGCCTCAGGGTTAAGCTGAACATTGGTTTTCATTCCATCATTCGCCTCCTTCATATTCGTTCAAGTTGGTTCAAGCGCCAAGTGTAGCGCCTCCATCCACTCGCAAATCGTGCATGGTGAGGTGGCCGGCCTGCTCCGAGAGCAGGAACAGCACGCTATTGGCAATATCTTCTGGCGTCGCCAGCTTCTTCAGCGGTATTCCTGTCCGATAGGCCTGAGGGGAGCCAGCGATCGTGCGCTCCGCCCCGTGCTCATCCTCCCACATGGACCTGAGCATCGGAGTGTCTGTCGACCCCGGTGATACGATGTTGCAGCGAATGCCATACTCCGCCAGCTCTAAACCGAGACACTTCGTAAACATCGTCACCGCAGCCTTGGAGGACGCATAAGCGCCCATTTGCATACGGGGAATGGATGCTGCATTGGAGCTGACCGTTACTACGGCACCTTGTCTGCGGGGCTTCATATGGCTCAGAACTGCGCGAGAAACGTGAAATACCCCATTGAGGTTAACCGCCATTACGTCAAACCAATCCTTATCGGTCATCTCGGTGATGGCGCCCATTCTCAGCACGCCGGCCGCATGGACCAACAGCTCAATAGGTCCAAGCTCCCGCTCCATGCGGTCAACAGCCGCTTGGCTTGACTTGCTGTCGGTTACATCAGCCGGATAGGCGAATACCGTTAGCCCTTGATCTGTTAGTTCAGCTGCCAGCTTTCCGATCGCGTCCCCCTGCTTGTCTACAGCAGCCACAACAGCTCCTTGCAGCGCAAGCGCCCGGACGACGGCTTCTCCAATTCCTTGCGCAGCCCCGGTAACCAAGGCGACTTTCCCTTTAAACTCCTGCATGCCTCTCTTACCTCCTCAGTACAAAACGCAGCATCCGGCTTACAAGCGCAGGAAGTACAGAAACGTGTCCCTCGCCTTCGAATTCGTGATACGCTGCATGCAGCTCTTCCTTGGATAACAGTGAGAATCGGTCAAAGAATTCACGGGCATTGCTGTTCATCCCACTAGGATGCGATCCCTCTAATTCTCCTACGGTAATTAATAGATCTATCTTTGCTGTGTTCTGCTGCAATAACGAAGGAAACTGTTCTTCTTGCTGTCTGAGCAGCTCTTTGTTCCAGTGAATCGACGGGCTGCCTGCCACATAAGATTGAAAGCTATGAGGCTTCGTTAGCAGCGTCTGAAGCACGAACAGCCCGCCAAGCGAATGCCCAAAAAGTGCCTGAGCATTTGTATCGATTGGATAATCACGCTCGATCCGGGGCTTTAATTCCTGCTCAATGAAAGCTCGGAATTCCTCCGCACCGCCAACCTTTGGCCACACATGCTCTTTATTCCTGACAGGCAAAGCTTGTAAGACTTCATCCGATGTAGGCATGGTGAAATCATAATAGCGGGAATCATCGAACGGTTCGTCCGTCGGGTACCCGATTCCGACAATGATGGCAGGATACACCCCCGTCTTCTCCGGTCTTCTGCCTTGAACGCGCATCGCTTCGACGATCGTACCGAACAGCGCATTGGCATCCAGCAAATAAATAACCGGGAATCCGAGGGGCGGAGCCTCTTGCGTTGGCGTAGCGACGAAGATGCGATATGGCCGCTCTCTTGCCTCCGAATGAAGGAGGAACTGCTGTGTATTCGGCAAAGAAAAGGCCTCGTGGCTATTCTGAGCCGCAGCTTGATCAGAGGTGGTATCATTGCCTAAAGGAATCATGTTAGTTTCCCTCTCCTTCCATGCTGGAACCATTTTTAACATAGTCTTACATTGATAATGATTCTCATCGTTGATTATAAAGGAAGGCCGCTATCCATACCATGAACGATATCCTTCTTGGACAATGGATAATTTACAGACATTTGAAGCTGCACACTTCCACTGCACGCCTACAATGAGCAAGGGACTGCCTTCCAGTCAATACGTCTACTGGAAAACAGTCCCTTGCAGCTTGCATGTCTGCGCATATCTTTTATTGCTTATGCTTGTTCCGATACAGCAGCCACACAAAATAGGGCACACCAATGATGGCAATCACGACGCCAACGGGCAGCTCAGCCGGCGTAAACAACGTCTTGGCGATGAAGTCGGAAACGATCACCAGCAGAGCTCCAACAATGGCACATACCGGCAGCAGCCGCTTATGAGCGATGCCGACAAGCCGGCGAGCAATGTGCGGGGACATGAGCCCGATAAAACCGATACCACCGGAAACGGAGACGCACGCGCTTACGATCCCGATGCTGCTGAGCAGCAGGAGCGCTTGTTGTTTCTCCACGGTTACGCCCAAGCTGCGGACCGTGTCCTCTTTTAGCTGGAAAACGTCCAAAATGCGAGATCGCGACACCAGAATAGGGATGAGCAGCACTAACCAAGGGAGTATCGACAAAATATATTTCCAATTGGCATTATAAATGCTGCCTGAAGCCCATACTGCCGCCATTTCAAAGTCTTTGGCATTCATCTTCAAAGTAATAAAAAGCGTAACTGCCGTTAATCCGGAAGCGATCGCGATTCCTGTCAGCAGCAACCGCTGCGATTCTAGGCGACCGTTTTTCCAAGAAAACAGGTAAATAAGAAGAGCTGCTCCCAACCCGCCAATCAAGCCGACCAAAGGCATCGCCAAAATCGAGGTCCAGCTTGTGCCTTTCATTTTACCCTGATAGAAGAAAAGAAAGATCACCATAGCCATGCCAGCCCCGGCATTAATGCCCAAAATTCCCGGGTCAGCCAAATTATTGCGCGTCAGGCTCTGAACGACCGCTCCTGCCATTCCCAGTCCCATGCCAACAAGAACCGCAATAACAATCCGCGGAAGACGGAACTCGAAGATAACAAGATCAAAATCATGCTGGGGTTGAATGCGCAGCAGTGTACGCACAATATCACGCAGCGTAATGTCAAAAGCACCGTTCGTCAATGAAATATAGGCCGTCAGCAGGATAAGTCCAACGCCGATGATGACAGTCAGAACGAACTGCCTGGTTGATGTACTAGCGATGAGAATCCCCTCCTCGTTTCCGAATCAGGTACAGGAAGTAAGGCACTCCAATCAGGGCGGTAACCACTCCAATTGGCATCTCAAACGGATAATTCAAGAACCTGCTGAGCACGTCGCACAGCGCCAGGAAGACGCCGCCTATGACCGCTGAACAAGGGATAATCCATTTGTAGTCAAGTCCTGTAAGAAAACGTGTGATATGAGGAACGATAAGCCCGACAAAACCGATTTTGCCAGCAATCGCGACCGAAATGCCTGTAAGCAAAATAACACTAAGGGTTGCCGTTATTTTCACAAGCGTCGTCCGCTGTCCAAGTGAAACCGCCATCTCCTCTCCCAGAGAGAAAATAGTAATGGATTTGGAAATCCAAATCGCCATCACCAGACCAACAACAGCAAAAGGAACCGCCAGCATAATCAACTTGGGGTCCAGCTGATGCAGACGAGCATTGTACCAGAAGCTGATGTTTTGTGATATCTGAAAATACATTGCAATGGCAGCAGATACGCTGCTTAAAAACGTGCCGATCAGCGTCCCTAGTATCGCCAGACGTACGGGAGAAAGCCCGCCTGGCAATAAGGAAGCCAAACCAAACACGAGCACGATGCTGAGCGCTGAACCAGCAAAAGAAGATACAATCATCACCATGGATGAAGCATAGGGCGCTAAGACCATACAAATCGTTACAGCAAAGGCAGAGCCATCCGTGATGCCCATAATGGAAGGGGATGCCAGATCGTTTCTGGTCATCCCCTGCATAAGAGCCCCGGACACAGCCAAGAAAGCGCCGACTAACAGCGCTCCTGTAACCCTGGGCAGCCTCGAGTGTGTAATAATCTGATGATCCACATTCCCTGCGTCAAAATGAAGGAACGCCTGAACGATGCTGCTGATATCAATGTTTTTGGCGCCATACACAATCGAAAGTATCATTGTGAATATCACGGCGAACGGCGCCGCCCCCAAGATGAGCGTATGGCCCGGAATCCTCAGTTTCATAACAGTACACTCACTTTGCTTGAACTAGTTTGCTTTTGTTAAGCGCTTCTAGAAATTTAATTTTACTGTATGCCGTTCCGCCTTGCGTCAATGGATCTACTACGTTTGTGTACAACTGATCATTTTTCACCGCATTGATGCTTTTGAAAATCGGGTTATTTTTCAGCTCTTCAAAAACCTTCGGCGTCTCCTTGTTCTCATCTTCAGAGAACTGAATGAACAAGTAATCCGGATTTATTTCGGAAAGCTTCTCAAGTGAAATGTTTTGCTGCGCTTTAGCTTGCTTCACTTCGTTTGGAACCGCAGCGCCAAGCTCCGCATAGATGGACGGGTTGAAGAAAACATCCTCTGGGTAGATGAACATGCTGCCCGCGCGCACGCGTAGAGCCAGCACCTTTTTATCTTTCAACACAGGACCGATTTTATCTTTCAGCGCCTTCGCATCCTTCTTGTACGTATCCAGTACTTGCTTCGCTTTGTCTTGTTTGCCAGTCAAATCTCCCAACAGGGAAAGATTGTTCTCCCAATCCGTCGAGATATGGGATACGGGAATCGTTGTGGCGATTTTGCCGATTTTCTCAATCGTTTCTGCCGGGAACTTCGTGCTCATCAGAATAACGTCCGGCTTAAGCTTCAAAATCGTCTCCAGATTCGGCTGCGCCTTCTCTCCTACACCTTCTGCTTTGTCCGTAATCGACGCAAACAACGGTGGGAACTTCCCGCCAACTGTAATCGCCCCAACCGGTTTGACGTCCAGCAATAGCGCATCTTCCATGGATTCGAACGCGCCCGTGATGACCACTCGTTCTGCTTTAGCAGGAACCGTATATTCTTTGCCGCCATATTTAATCACTCTCGGGCCTGATGCTGCAGCTTGCGGTGCTGCGGTTGCAACTGCCGTGCTGCTTACTGGCGTTGCTGTTGCCGCAGCCGGAGCAGGTGCCCCCTTGCCTCCACATGCCGTTAATCCCAGCAAAACCGCCGTTGAAATACTAAGTGTCCATAATTTCTTCACTTTGTCTAAACCCCTCTCAACCCATTCAATTGATAATCATTCTCATCAAATTATAGGGGACGATGACCCCAGCGAACATGGACAAAATCCAGAAATTATTATGTACGATTTCCACATAACTGCGCATTTAGATCTATGATCATCCGTTCACTGGCGTAAGCAGAGTACTCTCTCCAAGGGTCAGACGAAATCAAGTGGACTTTATTCTTCCGCACAGCCTCCAGGTTTTGCCATAGCTCTGAGCTCTGTACGCGGTCCCAGTGATGCAAAGTTTCTGTTTCTTGGCAAATGTTGAGCAAAATATGATCGGCCTCAAAGGAAGCAAGCTCTTCCAGATTGAAGCCCTGCCCTTCATGATAGCTTCCTGATCTTGGCGGCGCATGCATCTGCAAGTCCTCATAAACAACCTCGCGCATCCCCCGTGTCGGGAAGATGTGATAGGAATCCTTGAACTGGCTGATTACCAGCAGCTTTTCTTGCTTTAGTTTATCATGAAGACGTTCTCGTACATGCTTCACATTGCGATTGTAGCTGCTCAACCAGGACTCTGCTTCATCGGAGGCACCGACAATCTGAGCCGTCAGAAGAAGCTGCTCCCGCCATGTAGTCTCGTATAAGGGAATGATATGGACAGGCGCAATCCGTTCCAATCGTTCCTTTTCCAAAGGATGCAGTTGATCCGTGCAAATAATGCAGTCTACTTGACTCTGAGCAAGCGCTTCTACCTTGATCTCCCAATCTTCGTTGTAACGGTAGCCGCTTAGATGCAGCGGGATATCTGTGCGATATTTGCTGTAGTAATAAGACGTCCACTTGGGATGCAGCGGCGCAGCATATGGCACGATCTTGAGCGCAAGAAGCTGCCCAAGAATCGGCGCCGAGTAGGCCGCAATTCGAAGTCTGCGGTTCTTGAGATAGATGGTTGGCGAAACGCCGACCTCTTTTTTGAACATACGGCTGAAATAAAACTCATCATTATATCCGACCTGAAATGCAATCTCCCGCAAGCGGACATCCGACTGGACCATCAGCTGCTTCGCCATGTTAACGCGGACTTCCGTCAAGTAGTCGATGGCTGTTTTGCCATACGTTTTCTTAAACAAATTGACATAATATTTGGGACTGATTTCTGCCATGCGGGCTAATTGCTCGATGGTAATACCCTCGCGATAATGGTTGTCGATATAGGCCTTCGTGCGGTCCATCGCAGCGCGGGAATCGGGTCTCGTCTGCTGCCTGAGATGATTCATAATCCAATACAGCAGCTCTTGAAAAAGCGATTGCCCGCGAAATCGTTCCATAGCCGACTCACTCCGGCAGCAGTTGCACAACTGCTCGCACAACATCAACATCGCATTCTCAATATGTATGGAAATCTCACCGGACAGAGGAAATACAGCATTCCCACGCCCATCCAGATGAACATCAAATTCGATGATATAGACGTCAGGTTTTTTCCCATTTTCCTCGCAAATGCCGATCGTCTGACCAGGTGAAGCGACGTACACCACATCTTGCTGCAAACGATACGTATCCAGATCCAGAGTCAGCAGACCCTCTGCCTGCTTAACGACGATTAAATAATAGGAAGAAATGAGCTGTGGTGCCATATATCCCTCATGCAGCCAGTGTGCGGAACGAACCTTAACCCAAAGATCATCCATAACAGCCAGCATATCTTTATTCGTTGACATATCTATCGAAAGAGCAGTAGGCACATGAAACAACTCCCTCTTTTATGAAAATGATAATCATTATCAATTTGAAGGTAGCATAATTAAATAAGGCCTGTCAACTAGAGACAGACCTCACTATTTCCAAAATTTGTGAAGGTTGTGCGATTTCCATAGAATCCCAACTTGCCAATGATTTGGAACATGAAGTGAAGCTATATGCTGGATCGACAGGATACGATTTCAGGAACCAGTCCTCGCCTTGAATACGTTTGGCCCCCTCCACCCCCTCTGGCGTGATCACAGAGAACGTATGCAAAGGGAGGCTTAAACCCAGGCCGATAGCCTTCATATAGCTCTCTTTGGCCGTCCAAAGTTGATAGAAACGGAGCTGTCTTAGCCGACTGTCCGCTTCCTCCATGATATAGCGGTATTCCTCCTGAGCAAACAGTGTAAGAACCAGCGACTCATCGAAAGCTTGCATATGCTCCACATCCACACCAACAGGCTGACTATCCAATATACAGGCCACCCACTTGCCGGAATGAGATATATTATAATGAAATGGATGATTCCCGCAGAGCCGCGGCTTGCCATAAGCGCCATATTCAAATGTAATTTGCGAATTCGCTAGCTGCAAGTTCTCTATTATTAATTTGCGCAGCAGCAAATCAGCCCAAAGCCCGCGCAGCAGGTCCTCTTGGCGATGGAATTTTCGCAGCTTCATCCGCTTCTCCTCGGAGATTAATGAAAAAAGTTCCTCCACAGATATCGACGAAACGTCATCTATCGACAGGATATACAGGCGTGTAATCGCAATCCCCTCATTCCTGAATTGTTTCCATATACATAGCTCTTGTTAGTTTAACAAATACTTCACACTATCTTCCATATCTTTTATGTTAATGTTATAGTACAAGATATGTAAAAACTAATATTTAAACGGAGGTCAAAAAGAGATGATTAAAAAGTTTACGGTTATCAGTTTGTCCATGTTGGTTGCTGCTACTGCTCTTGCAGGTTGCGGTAAGAAAGAGGAGACTCCAGCTGCTTCCTCAACAGCTAAAGCGACTACTGCCGCTTCAGCTACTCCAGCTGCTTCAGGTTTTGTTCCTAAGGAGCTTAAAGTACAATTCGTTCCTTCCCAAAATGCTGAAACATTAGAAGCTAAAGCAAAGCCGCTTGAGAAATTGCTTTCCGATAAATTGGGTATCCCCGTTAAAGTTTCCGTATCCACGGATTACAACGTCGTTATCGAAGCTATGGCTTCCAAACAAGTTGATATCGGCTTCTTGCCGCCAAGCAACTATGTTGTTGCTCATGACAACCGTAAAGCCGCTGATTTGATTGCTCAAGCAACACGTCTAGGTGTTGATGATGCAACTGGCCAACCAACGAAAGATCTTGTTGATTTCTACAAATCCGAAATCGTTGTTAAAGCTGATTCTCCCATCAAAAGCGTTGCTGATCTGAAAGGCAAGAAAATTGGCTGGCAAGGTGTTACTTCCGCAGCTGGTTACGTATACCCAGGCTTCGTGTTGAAAAAAGCTGGCGTTGACCCGGTTAAAGACGTAACAGGCGTTCAATTCCAAGGTCATGACAAAGCGATTATCGCTCTTCTCAACGGTCAAGTTGACGCTGTAGGCGTGTTCCAAGATATTCGTGCTAACATGACGAAAGATTACCCAGATGTATTCAAACAAACGCGTATCCTTGCTTTCTCCGATAAAATTCCAAACGATACGATCGCTGTTCGCTCCGACATGGATCCTACTTGGAAAAAGAAAATCACGGATGCTTTCATCGCGATCGGCAACGATCCTGAAGGTCAAAAAGTTATCTTTGACGTTTACTCCCACAAAGGGTACGTGGCAACTGAAGATTCCAAATTCGATATCGTTCGCAGCGTAAACAAAGAAATGGGCTTGAAATAAGCCTTTCTGACACAACACCTCATCTTCTACTCTTCGGAGTCGGGATGGGGTGTTTTTTTGATGTTTTCTTACATTCTACTTTGCTGCTTCCATGCATACCATGAATGTGGCACGTCTGGGACGTGTCATAATCCACAGTGAGGTGAATGGAATGTTCGAAATGCTGATCAGTCATAAAACAGAGGTCTCTATCCGGATCGGAAAGGATGATATCCAAGGCGTGATTACACAGTATTATCATCAATTTCAATTACTGAAAATAAGCAACGTTTTGATTCCTATAGAGCTTATTGAGCACATTGAGGTATTGGAGCCTGCAAGCCCAAACGCTGCCATGCCGCTTGAAAATCAACCACAGCGCCTAGGAGCCCACGGGCGCGTGTGAAACTAAGCTGCCTGTCCAATTTACCATTGGACGATTCGGAGGCAGAGAAGCCCTGCTGGCGCTTCTTAGGGAGGTTGGAGTGGGACGGGACTTAGGGCGCGCGACTCGTGGCGCGCTTGCGGAGGGCGCTGAGTTGGCATTTTGGCACGGTTCAGGGACAATAAGATGCGGGAGTGCCTCTGAGTCGGCATCCCCCAGCCAGAGCAAAAAAACAGACGCCGCAAAAGCGACGTCTGTTTTTCATACCCTATACGATTCGTTTACGAAGTGTTCCCGAAATGTAATCAATGATCGATACGGTAACGATAATACCGATCAGGATGATACCGACACGCGGCCACTGCCTCGCATTGAGCGCGAAGATCAGCGGAGTACCGATCCCGCCCGCACCGATGATCCCGAGCAAAGTCGCCGAACGCACGTTAATCTCAAAACGATACAACGTATACGAGATGAAGTCCGGGATAACCTGCGGAATAACGGCGTAAGCCATCCGCTGCCAGATGTTCGCGCCAACGGCGGTCATTGCTTCGGAAGGACCCATATCCATGTTCTCGATGGCCTCGGCGTAGAGCTTGCCCAGCATCCCCACGGAGTGCAAGCCTAAAGCCATAACCCCCGCATAGGCATTGGGCCCGACAGCTTTGATAAAGATCAGAGCCATAATAATCTCTGGAATTGTCCGCACGACGCTGAGGAACAATTTCCCTGTTCCCGATACGGCGCGGAAACGACTCATGTTGGCTGCTGCCCAGAAAGCGAACGGCAAGCAGACAATGGCTGAGACAAAGTTGCCCAGATACGAAATCGATAACGTTTCGAGCAGGGAACGAAGCAAGTCTTCCCCTTCCGGGATATATACATAGGCCCAATCCGGATGAAATAATCCTGTAAACATCGCCTTCGTTAAAATCCAAGTTGTCGGTTGGAAACCAGTTAGTTCAAGACCCGTCAACGACCATACAAATAGGGCAATGAGCGCTAACCAACCAACGATTTTGTAAGTGCGCGCGCGAGTTTCGGACATCGGCTTTGCACTGCCTTTTAACAAATAGGAACGGAAACGCGTGCTTACCAAGTCGATAATGACGACTACTAATAACGTATAAATAACGATTGCACAGGACTGATCGTAGCGGAACAGATCGAGTGTGTTTTTGAGCAGCAAGCCGATTCCACCGGCTCCAACTAAACCAAGAATGGCCGAGGCACGAATGCTCACTTCAAAGGTGTACAGTAAATGAGCTAAGTACGTTGGCGCAACTTGAGGGAGAACGCCGAAACGAATCAGTTTAAGCTTGTTAGCACCAACAGCCGTCATCGCTTCAAGAGGTCCCGGATCAATCGCTTCGGTTGATTCATAGGAAAGCTTGGATAAGATACCGAAGGTAAAGAATATCAAAGCCAGCGTACCCGCCGTAGGACCAAAGCCTACTAATACAGCAAACAAAGCCGCGTATAGCAAGTCCGGAATCGTACGGATTAAATTCATAATGAATCTAGCCGGATAGTATAACCATGGTGATGTCGTTACATTTCGTGCAGCAAGCAGGGCCATTGGGTAAGCAAACAACGCGCCTACAACCGTACCAATAATGGACATTTGCAGGGTCTGCGCCATCGGCTTCCAAATATCAGCAAAAAACAGCCAGTCTGGCGGGAACATTTCACCAATGAATTTAAGAATCTCAGGTGTCCCTGTCACGAGCTTGCTCAGTGTCGCATCCGTCTGATAAATGCTTCCAATCAGGAAAAGCACCATAATGACAATAATGAGATAAAACTTCGTACGAGGAGGTTTATTGACGGTCGTTGGTTTCTTGACGGTCGTTGGTTTCTTGACGGTCGTTGCACTCATCCCTCCTGCACCCCCAAAAGCTCATCTTTCTTAATGGCGCGGCCATAAATCTCCGAGAAAACATCATCCGTTGCTTCGGCAACAGGTCCGTCGTACACGACTTTACCTGCGCGAAGTCCAATAATGCGTGTTGCATACTCACGAGCCAAGTCGATAAAGTGGAGGTTAACAACGGTTGTTATCCCTAAATCTTTATTGATACGCTTCAGGTCGTCCATAACTTGTCTGGTCGTCAGAGGATCCAAGGAGGCTACGGGTTCGTCTGCCAAAATGATTTTAGCCTCTTGAGCCAGTGCTCTGGCGATCGATACCCGCTGCTGTTGACCGCCGGACAATTCATCGGCGCGTGAATAAGCTTTCTCCCGAATATTGACACGTTCCAGTGCTTTCAGGGAAAGTTCGACATCTTCTTTAGGAAACAAACCGAATATTGTACGCAGCGTAGAGTGATAACCAACTCGGCCGGAAAGAACGTTACGAATAACGGTTGAACGTTTGACTAGGTTAAAGGTTTGGAAAATCATGCCGATATCTCTGCGCATGCGACGCAATCCTGCACCGTTCGCCTTTGTAATCGATTTACCGTCGATTAATATTTCACCATCTGTCGTTTCATGCAAACGATTAATGGAACGCAATAGTGTCGATTTGCCTGCTCCCGATAAACCAACAATAACAACGAATTCGCCGGGATGAATAGTCAGGTTAATGTCATTCAATCCAACCGTTCCGTTAGGATATACTTTGGAAAGATGTTTAAACTCAATCATATAAGTCCTACTTTCTTTAAATGGTATCAAATATCAGACAGACTACATTCAACGTTTTTCGGCAAAATCCTTTTTTCTAGGATAACCTTTAGAAAAAATTCATATTCCAATGTTCACCATGACAAAAAAAGGAAGCCCCAGAGCAATTCTGAGGCCGCCGTGATGGGTCAAACTTTTGCGCTCCAGCGTTCTTCAATCTTCATTCCTTTCCATACAGCGACAGAAATAATCCACGCCACAATGAACAAAGCGACCAAGATGTAACCCAGCGTTCCGAAGTCAATGTCCTGCAGCCAAGTCCAGAATGATCCTTCCATCCCGAATTCTTCGGAAAGCACTTGCCCTAATTCAATTACGCCAATAATGAGCGCAGCTATGACAGCCAAAGCAGTTACGGTCAAATTGTAGTACAGCTTGCGCACAGGGGTATGGAAAGCCCATTTGTAAGCTTTGGTCATAAACATGCCGTCTGCTGTGTCAAAAAGGCTCATTCCTGCTGCGAACAGCAAGGGAAGCGAGATAACTCCGATGAAGGGGATCGCTTCTTTGGCCGCATGGGCCGAGATCGCAAGCAGGGCGATTTCACTCGCTGTGTCAAAACCAAGGCCGAAGAGAAAACCTAACGGATATACATGCCAGCTTTTGCCTATGAAAGAAAATAGCGGTTTGATCAAACGAGTGATGAAGCCGCGGGACTCCAGCAGCTCTTCAAATTCCTTATCATCGGCCGACTTGCCGCGGGACTTCAGGAACATTTTATACAAACTAATGAGGATAATTAAATTCAGCACACCAATTAAAACAAGAAAAAGTCCAGATACCGAAGCGCCGATAACGCCGCCATAACGCTGCAGCCAAGGAAGCTCACGCTCTGCCCATTGCACGGAAAATGCCGTCACAATCGCCATGATAAATACGACCGAGGAATGTCCGAGCGAGAAATAGAAACCAACACCTAATGGATTCCGCTTCTGCTGAACAAGCTTACGAACTGTGTTATCAATGGCCGCAATATGATCAACGTCGAACGCATGCCGCATCCCTAATGTATAGGCGAGTAGTCCAATTCCCCAAAAAGCAGGCGAAGTCTTAGCCACACTGTACAATCCAATTAGCCCGATAATATGTAAGAGAGCGATAAAAGCAAAATATCCACCCCAGCTTTTTTTCTGCTGCATGATTGATTTCAACATGTGTGTAACACCATCCCCTTCAATACGTAACACGATTTAGTAATAATGTAGCACACGTGTGCATGATTTGAGAAGTACCTCGTTCATATTTTTGTGAAGATATCTAACACTTCTCTGCTATAATAGAATCCGTTCCAAAGTTTGTGTATAAAAAGGAGTTGGTATACCCGATGTCTCTTCGTGTTTTTAAGCTATTTACGATATTCATTCCCGTCATTATCATCGGTGGATTCGAATATATTCGCCATGAATTTCTGCTCAATTATTTAACGATGGAAGCCGGTAATTTCTTAATTACGGTCATTACTTTGCTGCTCTCCTACTTGTTCGCTTCTTGGATGTTTGAAAGTATTGAACGGAGCAATGAGAAGGTAACCATGGGTGAAGCCCGCAGGGCGGTCTATGAAGAACGCGAAAGGCTGGCCCGAGAGCTGCACGATGATTTGGCTCAAACCCTTTTCTTCCTGAATGTAAAGTTGAAGCAGGGTGATATAGAGGAAGCAAAAGCCGCTGTTTCTGAAATCGACAATTCCCTTCGGCAGGCAATCTTCAATCTGCGGACACCTCCGGAGGAAGGAACCGGCCTGGAACAACGCATCCACAAATTCCTGAAAGATTGGCAACTGGTAACCGGTATTGAGCTTCAGGAAAAGCTGCAAATTGAAGCGCACCATTTTTCTGCTGCTGAGGAGGTTCAGCTCTTCGGTATCATTCAGGAAGCCTTCACTAACATTCGCAAGCATTCACAGGCAACAGAAGCCACGATTGTGCTGAAAGCTCAGCCAGAGTCTTGGCTGCTGCACATTACGGATAACGGCTGCGGCTTGCAGCTGCACGGTGAAAAGAGCAAAAAGTACGGCATTGAGCTGATGCAAAAACGCGCAGCTGAACTTGATGCAGCCTTCGAACTTACCACGAAGGACCCAGAAACAACGGGAACCGGTACTTCGCTGGTTGTACGTGGAGATAGGAGGACTGAATAATGGCGCATAACCAACCGTTTCGTGTGCTCATCGTGGACGATCATCCGCTGGCTAGGAAAGCGATTCGCAGCATGCTTGAGCCCGCTTCTGATTTTTATATTGTGGGGGAAGCCAGCAGTGGAGAAGAAGCCTTGCTTTTGTGCGGAGAAGTTGCGCCGGAGGTGGTTTTAATGGATATTCACATGTCCCCGATGGATGGATTAGAAGCTACACGCCGCATTAAGCAGCAGTATGGAGCGATTCGCATTATTATGCTCACTGTCTCCGACGATGTCGCTGACCTGTTTACCGCGCTGCAATTCGGTGCCCAAGGATATTTGCTTAAAAATATGGATCCGGATGAATGGCTCACCTACTTGCGCGCGCTTCTCGACGATCATTCGGAGGCCGCCCGGGGGATGGCAGACAAGCTTTTCCAGCGGTTCCGTGCACCCCTAGGAGCCTATACGGAAGGTCCAACACCCAGCATGCTAACCTCTCGTGAACAAGAAATTACGTCTTATGTTGCCCAAGGGGATAACAATCGGCAGATCGCAGAGAAACTGTTGATTTCGGAACATACGGTTAAAAATCATATGAAAAACATTTTAGATAAACTGGGACTTGAGAATCGTGTCCAACTCACAGGCTTCGCCATCAAGCACGGAATGACACGAAAAGGACAAAACTAGTCGAAAAAATAGCCCACTCGAGTCATACTCTTACGCTTACCGATCAGGTAACATGGACAACATGAGAAGAGTTGATTCGAAAGGGGAACACAAACACATGTTCAAAAAGATTATGCTTCATACAGGTATTTTGCTTATCACATCAATGCTGCTTGCAGGGATTGCAAGTGCCCATGTTGTCGTTTATCCGAAGGAAGCTACTCAAGGCAGCTATGAGAAATTCACAGTTCGCGTGCCTTCCGAGAAAGATATACCTACTACGAAGGTAGAAGTGAAATTCCCGATTGATTCCGTAGCTATTTCACGATTCGAGCCAAAAGCTGGCTGGACCTATGAAATTGCTAAAGACGCCGCGGGTAAAATTACAGGAGTTACTTGGAAAGCATCCGGGGATGGACTGGCGAGCACAGAATTCGGAGATTTCAGCATGCAAGGCAAGGTTGCCGATGCTGCGACGCAAATCGTTTGGAAAGCTTACCAAACGTATAAAGATGGCAGTGTTGTAGAATGGGTTGGGGCAGATGGCTCGGACAAGCCCGCTTCCGTTACAACTGTGAAAACCAAAGCAGCAGCTGGCGCTGTGACAGATAGTCACGGTCAGGTAACAGCTGGCGCAGCTGCGACGAGCAGTGGAGCTGGCTCGTCCTCGAACACTTCGTTGTACTTGTCAATTGCAGCAGTGGTGCTCGGCGCCTTATCTTTACTCGTTTCACTTACTAAAAAACGCAGATAATATGGAGACCGTAGGGCTTGTTGCCTACGGTTTTTTGTTTGTTGGGCGGGCTGGGGGAACCTTGGCACGCACGCTGGGGAGATTCGCCGGATTCGCTGCGCGTAAGGCTGTTTTTCGGCCTTACGGTGAGGATTCGGCCAAATGCGGCGGGCTTAAGGCTGTGAAACAGCCTTATCTTCCCTGCGCGGCCTGATTTCAGCCGGCTTTGCTGTCCGTAAGGCTGTTTTTCGGCCTTACGGTGGGGATTCGGCCTGATGCCGCGGGCTTAAGGCTGTGAAACAGCCTTATCTTCCCCGCGCGGCCAGATTTCAGCCGGATTCGCTGCGCGTAAGGCTGTTTTTCGGCCTTACAGTGGGGATTCGGCCCGATGCCGCGGGCTTAAGGCTGTGAAACAGCCTTATCTACCCCGCGCGGCCAGATTTCCGCCTGCTTCGCTGCACGTAAGGCTGTTTTTCGGCCTTACGGTGAGGATTCGGCCCGATGCCGCGAGCTTAAGGCTGTGAAACAGCCTTATCTACCCCGCGCGGCCAGATTTCCGCCTGCTTCGCTGCACGTAAGGCTGTTTTTCGGCCTTACGGTGAGGATTCGGCCCGATGCTGCGAGCTTAAGGCTGTGAAACAGCCTTATCTCCTCTGCGCGGCCAGGTTTCCGCCGGATTCGCTGCGCGTAAGGCTGTTTTTCGGCCTTACGGTGAGGATTCGGCCGGATGCCGCGGGCTTAAGGCAATAGCTTTGCATTGAAGCTTACATGTGCGAACTAGGCCCCATCCCTATCTCGAAGCAAATAGATCCAGAACCTAAAAGAGGTTGAATTGGATACTTTGCCTTGACTTCGATTATTAA
>NZ_JABMKZ010000065.1 GCF_013204855.1 Paenibacillus alba
GTCCATCCATTGCTGCTGCTGCACTTGTAATTCCACTAAGCCCACTCACTTGCACTGGTGTAGACACGTTGATTGTACTTCCGTTACCTATTTGTCCCACATTGTTAGAGCCCCATGCCCAAACCGTGCCATCGTTTTTCACTGCAAGCGTGTGGCTGCCCCCAGGTGCTATGCTTGCCACATTATTAATGCCAATCTGTACTGGTGTTGGCACATTGACCGTACTTCCGTTACCTAATTGTCCTACATTGTTAGAACCCCATGCCCAGACCGTGCCATCCGCCTTAATTGCAAAATTCGTACTTCCTTTTGCATAAATCTGCTTCACACCACTCAACCCGCTTATTTGAGTCGGTACGTATGCTGTTTGCTTCGAACCATTACCCAGTTCTCCACTGTCATTGGAGCCCCACGCCCAGACCGTACCATCGCTTTTCAGTGCTAGCGTATGAAGGCTCCCAGCTGCCACCGCCAACACCCCACTGATGTACCATACTTGTTTTGGAGCACCTTCAATACCTATAGTACCTATGCCAATTTGTCCCCAGTTATTGAGGCCCCACGCCCAAACGGTACCATCATTTTTCAGTGCCACCGTATGACTGTCACCGGCTGCTACCATCTGAATATCGCTCAACCCCCTTATTACCTGCACTGGTAACAACCGATTCGTCGAGCTTGCGTCCCCTAACTGACTGGATCCATTGTAACCCCATGTCCAGACCGTATTATCACTCTTAACTGCAACTACATGGTCACTTCCTGCTGCAATAGCTTCTATAGAACTTATATTTACAATGTCAATTGATGTCGACTCCATATTCGTTGACCCATCGCCCAATTGACCAGTACTATTATCTCCCCAACTTAATATCTGCCCATTAGTTGAAGGAAACAACGCATAACTACTATGATTACCCACTAATACATTTGGGAAATCAGTATTAAATTGTATGACTTCACTTGGTATAGATAGATTACCAGCCTCATCTTCACCAATAATACTGTAACTGTAAGAGGTATGGGGAGAAAGATCGTTTAATTTAAAAGAGTTTTCAATTGTTGTACCAACTAGATTTTCTCCAGAATATACATAATACTTAGTAACCGCAACGTTATCACTTCCTGACCAATGAAGCCAGTAGCTTGATGCCCACCTTCCCCCTGCAACAGGCGTACTTAAAAGATCAGAAGGCTGGTTGGGCGATGTTTTATCAATTTTAACAATTTCTTTGGATTCGGAACTGATATTATTGGCATTATCAATTGTTCTTGCATAGATTGGTATCTCACCTTCTTGACTTACCGTAATGGGTGAAGAGTAGTCAGTCCATTTACCTTCATTGCCTATTTTAAATTGGCTTTTTTGAGCACCACTTAAATTATCTGCTCCATTATAAAGATCGAACGTCACATCTTGATTTGTCCACTTTGTTGTACTAAGTGAAATTAAAGGTTCATGAGGAGGAGTCTTATCGATTAGAATTGTAATTTTTGTTTCTGCACCTATATTACCGGCATTATCAACAATACGTGCATATATAGTAGTTATTCCTTCTATGCCATAGGAAACTCCCTCGGTGGCAGAAGAAACTATAGAAGAATAATCCTTCCACTCTCCCTGATCACCTATTTTATATTGATATTTTTGAATACCACTAAGATTATCTGTTCCGGATGATAATATAAAAGTAATGTCATAATTAACCCAATCTAGAGAACTTGCCATTATTGATGGAATAGTAGGAGCAGTTCTATCAATTAAGATTACTGTATGTGCCTCAATACTAATATTACCCGCGTTATCAATGGTACGTGCAAAGATATCCGTTTGTCCTTCAAAAGTAACAGTGAGGGCTGAAGAATAGTCATTCCACATTCCATTTGCACCAATTTTGTATTGTGTTTTTTGAATAGCACTATCGTTATCCACTCCGTCGGTAATCGTAAAAGATACATCCGTATTGGACCAATTATTATTGCTTAGATTGATCAAAGGTTGCGATGGACTTGTTTTATCAATATAAACGGTGGCACTTGCTTCAGAGCTTATATTACCAGCGCCATCTATAGTTCTTGCATATATCGGGGTTTTCCCCTCATCAGATATAGTTACTTGCGAGTTGTAATCTGTCCAAGTTCCATTAGATCCTAGCTTATACTGGCTTTTTTGTACACCACTGGTATTATCTGTTCCGTTAATTATTATAAAAGTCGCATTTCCATTCGTCCAACCTGGAGGTGTGTAGTTAATTGTTGGTTGAGAGGGTGCTGTTTTGTCTATTTTAATATCTAATTTATTTGAATTTATATTTCGGTTCTTATCAAAAGCTCTGATTTGAACTGGGTAAATCCCATCTTGATTAAAAATTACAGGAGTACTGTAATTTGAATACGTATTTCCATCAAGAGTGTACTGAACCTTGTATACACTAGAGTCATTATCTAGAGCATTAATAGTTAAACCAACGTCGGAAGAAAACCAACCGCTGTTTCCACTTGTTCCTGAAATATTATATGTTATTTCTGGGGCTATCTCATCCATGCTTTGTTGCTCGTTTAAAACAACGCTAGGTTGAACAATTCGATCCACGATTCCATCGCCATTATCATCTACATTTAAGTGAACATTGCTATTAATATCTGTATTTGAAGTAATGATCGTGTTTGGAGTTAATTGAACATTATCAAATCTAATTGTTTTCACAATTTTGTCGTTTCCATCGAACTCCTGAAGAGTATAGATCATAGCTCCTTGACCAGTGCCCAATAACTTGACTGAGTAATTACCTTTATTCACAAACAAAGCTTTTTTATCATCCGATTGATAGTAACTTGATCCAGGTATTTGTTGTTCAGTTAAATCACCATTTAAACCCAGGTGATTTCCATTGCTATCATATAAGTTTGGAGCAACAGGACATTCAAACAACAATTTATATCTATTCTGATTATCAATAGTATGGCGTTTTATATATGTATTATCATCATAGGTTGTATCATTGAGTAAAGCACCAACTTGTTTATATACATTATAATTGTTTGGTAAATCAGAATGCGCAACAGTAGTAAACCACGCTCTATCATTATATCTATTCCCAACAGTTGCACTCCTTATTGGAACTGTTCCATCTCCATTAGTTGGTTCCTGATCTGTTATACTCGCATCAACCGCTCCCCCCTCTACTGCGATCTTAGCTTTTACCAATCCTATCGTCGCTTGGTCATCGCCAATAATCATATATAATTTAGTTCTAATAGAGTCTAAGGTTCCAACAATATTTAATCTTTGATGAAAGCTCTCCGCATTATCTAACAATGCTGCATTAACGTAGTATTTATTTAAATCTGCTTCTTTAAGAAATGCTTTGTTTTTGTCATTAGTATTAAGGAGTTCTTTGCTTGTGTAATAAAATCCATCTCCAGTATTTGTCCCATATTGTTTTTTTATATAACTATATCCACCATTAATATAATCGGATGTTGGTAACAATTCGTATGCTGATTTCATATTAATTGCAAATGGTTGTATATAGAAAGAGAGAATCTTATTGCTAAATAAATCATATTTTTGGGCCGGCAATCCATAATCGATAAGATTATATCCATTTAACAGAAAATTCCCAGTATAAAGAGTATAGAGGAATTTTGGTGCTCCTAAATATGGAGTGCCTAGTGTTATTAATCTATTAACTTTCCCATTCGCGTCTGGATACTTAGAAATATAACGTGTTGCAACTAGTCCCCCCATGCTGTGGGCAACTAAGCTGACCTGATCTTCACCAGTTTCATCTAGAGCATCATTAATAAAGTTATTTAATTTATCTGCAGTTTCTTCATTATCTAATCTAAAGTCATAAGGAAAATACTTAACGATATAACCAGAATTCTGTAAATTATAGTATATTTGATCATAAAATCCAGTTTGCTTGTCAGCATTAAATATTAAACTATCACTTGCTTGAACTCTGCCTGGATATTTGGGTTCCCCCGTATTATTGAGAGCGAGTGCATCAAAATCATGAGCTAATAAGGTTATACCACTCGGCTCTGGGGACCATGCCCTTTCATTATCCCTCGTGTCATCTAAAGTGGAGGCAGCCATACCAGGAATTAAGATAACTAAAGAATTATTTGTAGTATCTACTACCTGCTGTTGAGTGAAGCTATCTTGTCTAACTCCACTTTCATCAATAGCTGTCACACTAATTAGATAACGTGTTTGTAAGGATAATCCTTTAAACTTGTAAAAGTTATTACTTGTACTCACAGATTCAATTTTATTATCTCGGTCAAATAAACTTACTGTATATTTTGTAGCATTATTCACAGAATTCCATGATAGATTAATTGATCGAGATTTAGGTGATACACTTAATGAAGGAGACTCTAACCGAGATTGATTAACATAATAAGCATCAGACTCACTTGCCCCTACGTTTCCCGCTAAGTCTTGCGCAGTGATATAAAATTTATAATAACCGTAATTTCGTGGTGTCCAACTAAATGGATTCGAGTTAGTAGTAAAATTGTCTACCCAGGTCCAGTTGTTGCTACCATCTAACCGCTTTACTGTTACATTAATCTTTTGAATTTCCTCACTTTTATAGATATTCACTTTAATTGGTAAATCAACGGTGCCTGCTTCAGAAGGAAGCGAAGTGGAGATAGTTGGAGGAATAAGATCTTTTGTTACAACTGTAACTCCCCAGAATTCTGATTTATGACAACCGTATCCGACAATGGGGTCATCAAAGCAAAAAGCATATTTAATCGAATATGCTCCCAAACTGTAGGGAGTCCATGAATAGGAGATTTTTGCATTCTTAGATAAGTCCACACCATTAATACCATCCGTACGTTGTTCCGAAAAAATTTTCTTTCCAAATGCATCAAATACTCCAATGTAAACATCTTTAATTCTATCCTCAATGCGAAGTGAGGTAGTGACAGGATCTCCTACAAAAGAAATGAAATCATCCGTGGGAGTTTTATCAAGAATTGCGATTTGGATCGGATTATCTCCATAGACAGATCCAGAAACTGTTCCATAAACATCCATAGTTACTTGACGGCTATACTTTTCATCAACTGACTGCAACGGGGCAATTAACCCATACCCAAAATGGTTTTTATCACCCAAAGAATACGCCGATTGTAATAATGCTATTCGGACTTGTTTAGCACTCCAATCAGGGTGGGCTGACCATATTGCCGCAGCAGCACCTGTAACATATGCGGTTGCAAACGATGTCCCTGAATTCTTTGTGTATGTGTTATTCAAATCTGTTGTATATATATTTGAACCTGGGGCTACAAGCTCAATCTTTTCCCCAAAATTTGAAAAGGTTGACCTTGTTAAATCAAAATTTATTGCGCCAACAGCTATAGATTGAGGATACTTAGCGGGATATCTAATATTAGAATCTCCTGAGTTACCTACTGAAGCTGTGATTAAGATACCTGCATCCCAAGCCTTATTGATAGCTTCTTGGAGAGCTTGACTATTTTCAGAACCAACTAAACTTATATTAATTATGTTCATTTTATTTGCTATTGCCCAATCAATTGCTGAGATGACCTGACTATAAGATCCTTGTCCTTGGGAATCACTCGCTTTTAATGCAAATATTCGTGCAGCAGGAGCAAGTCCCTTTATCCCCACACCATTTACTTTCGCACCAATAATACCAGCTATTTTTGTCCCATGGCCATTATCATCTTGGTAACTATCCCCAATAAATGAGGCTCCACCAATAATTTGTAAATCTTGATTGTTTAAATCAATTCCTGTATCAATAATTGCTATATTTATCCCATTACCAAGTATATTCCTATTATATAGTGCATCCCCATTTAAGGTATCATACCCCCAAGTCGTGATATCACTAGTATAAGTCACCTCTGCAATAGTCATAGAATGATCTGCTTCAATGTACTCTACATCTTGATCTTGTTGATATTGCTGATATTCTTTATTGGTTAAATTAATTAGAATATGATCCAAACTTTTTAATTCTTTAAAATTTTTGCTACTATTCCAACTAAATGACTTAGATGCTTGTGTTCTGATATTATTGATAGCTTTCTGTTTTCCTATCTTACTTTTATATTTAACAATATATTTTCGAGTATCGGCATTTACCTCAAAATATGTTGAATCTATAACACTAGGAACAGGCAAATATGTAATATATGATACCGAATTGGGCATCACTTGTTCTAGATTTGTAACCAGCAATTGATTTTCAGTATTAACACTTTTGTTTTGCACAGGCCCCAATAGTAAATCATCATCACCTCTCTCACTTGTTTCTTCATTACTATTTTTATTTATTGCTAGTTTATTATCATCTAAGTTTTCTGCTTGTTGCCCTTGAAACAAATTTGATGATATTGCGAAAATAGGACTACAAGTGTTCAAAATTGTTAAAACTATTAATAAAAGTATTAGCGTTCTTTTTTTCACTGTTTATTACCCCAATTCCTTTTTCATTTTATATTTTGAGATACTTGAATTTTCTTTATTAGTTGCTCCTTTGGTAATTTTAAATCCGTCCTTGTATACAATGTGATATTCAAATAATTATTATCTGTCGTATAGTAATAAAAACTAATCTCCGAAAACCTTAAATAATTTAATATAGTTGCTACTCCTAAGCATTTCTCAATAAACGCCTCATTTGATAGATTTTCACTACCTTCGTTCCACTTGATTACTGCGTTCATAGATGTCGGTCTTATATTACTACTAATCATTTCGGTAAAATTCATCGAGAGATAGTATGATTCCATATTCTTAGACTCATTACTATAACTACTATTTCCACCAATAAAGTTTATCGTAGTATTGCTAAATTGGATAATAGGAGAAATCATTTGATTAACGACATTTGCCCCTTCAATTTTAAACTTTTGATCCAACAGATTCTCAAAAACTACTTCTCCTTTATCGTTTAATTCGATCCAAAATTTAATTATCATCCCATTTATTTCTGCTGTTACAGGAACATTGTAATCCAAACCAAATAATGAAGAACCAGGGGAAAACAATAGTTTTTCTGGACTAGATATTTGAAATGAAATAAAATTATATTTATTTTGCAAATTCTTAAACACAATTTTTTTTACCCGATGATGATCCCAAAGTACATGTATAACAAACATCAAAGCAATTAATAGTAAAAAAACAATAATAGTTATTTTTTTTTTTATATTCATTTCTCATCACCTTTCGATGTAACACCCACGGAATATTTTTTTTATTCCACGGAGTTACATAAAACTCTTTAAAATTACTTTATTCGATAAAATACAACACTATTGTTTTCATTGTATAGGCAAACTTAATCAAATGCATTAAGAGAAATTGTTATATTTTGCTGTTTTATGTCGAAAACAACTAATATTGTATAAGTATTATTTAATATGGGTTATAGAAGGAGTAGCAGGCGTAGTTGCGGCAATGACTCTAGCAATGGGGACCCAAGCTATGCCCTCAACTGGAAATCAGACACATGGTCAGATGGAATTAAGCAACTCTAACGTATCTCCGTTTTCTGTAGTTAATGTTGGTGGCGGTACTTGGGATTATGGCACAGGTGCTAGTGGTTCTCAAAAGCATTGCTGGTCCCACTATAATCATCCGGATAATTACCATTCTTCAACAGCTAAGGTCGGAACTAGTATTGACAAGAAGTATGCGAATGCAGGTAGTTATTCATTAGCAGATGTATATGGTCCACAAGGCCAAACTGGATATGCCTATTGGGACAACGAAGCAGTACCGCCTTCAGGTAGCTAATAACATCGATTGACAATCAACTCCCGTACGCTACTTTGAGTAAAGTACGGAAGTTGTGTCTTCTGTAAGAGATGGCGGAATGCTTGAATATAAGGGAGGGGAACGGGAGAATTGAAAAAGATATTATCGTGTTTACTATTGTTTATTTTCGCGGTCTTTTTTCTATTGTCTTACAATCAAACTAATAGGAATGAATTGGATATGATGGAGACAGTAGGTGAGGTGATTTCAAGAAAGTTAAATATTACTAACAATGGGGTTTTCACTTCACCAGATGATTTTTACCCAATCTTACTTGAAACGGCCATCGAAATAAGGGTAAATATTTTCAGAACAAACATCGATTACATTGTAGATGACGGAGTTCAAATTCATAAGTGCGTGCTACTGACAGACAATATCCAATTATTTTCTTCCCTGCGTTTAAAAAGCGGCAAGTTTCTAACTGCAAAAGATACTCAACATGGTAATTATTTCCTATCAAATGTAAATTCTGTAGATTAAAATCAAGTCGGCATTATTAATAGTTTTGGAAATAATTATTTATTTGAAATGAAATTGCTATGATTTGCTTATACACGTCTTCCAGTAGAAGGTCAGTACCTTGTAGAGTCATCTGAGGAACAATACAACGAATTTATTGAACGTATCATCCAAAAAGCAAAAAACTATATGACGAAAAGACACTTCTTACCCCTGAAGATTTTAAGTATCAATCTTATAATTCTGGTTAAATCGAAATCAAAGAAGAATTCTTAACATATATCAAATATTTGATTTTTATCATCACGATTATTATACTCATCTATTATGTTTTTAACGAATCCAAACGGATTGGTGTAATGAAATGCACAGGGGATCATTAGATCGTAGCTCTTGTTCAGTCCGCTCATGCCGTCCCCGAGCTGGCCGAAATTGTCGTCGCCCCACGTCCAGATGTCCAGAGATAATAAAGTATTAGACTGACCTTGCCCATTTGATGCGGATTTTCAGCTTTTCAGCCCTGAAAAACCTTTACCATCATGTTCGTTTCAGTGAATTGAGTCTAATGTAGTGTAGCGCTTAGAGAAATGTAAATGAGCCCATCACCGTAATTTGGAATCTTCTTATTTCCAATTTTACATGGTAATGGGCTATTTATGTTCAATGTAAGGCAGTGTAAGATAGTGGTCGTTCATAAGACATCGTCATCAGCTAACTCATCTGCTTGGCGTTCGTAATTTTCTAAGTTAGCTGGGATCTTTAACCTTACTTTATTGCTATCAAGGATTACTCCCATTTTGCTCGCATGTTTGAACGGATCATACGGTTCGTTATTTTTAAGGCATGAGTATAAAACCTGGGCAATCTTACCGCATACATGTCCTATTGCCTTTCTCTTCGCCATTCCTCGATCAACTAATCGCTTATAGTAAACGCGGAAACTGTTTTCACTGATTTTTGGCGATATTAGCAGTAAGGTCATTAAGAATAGAACTCTGCGCGTATCCCTAACACCCTCGTATGTTTGCCTACTCTTAAAAACAGATGTGCCTGAGATTTTATTCTCCGCGGCTACACCAAGGTACTTTTTAAGCTCTAAATAAGTTGAGAAACGTTCAATATCACCAATAGCTCCAATAAATGTACAGGCCATAGATTCACTCATGATAGGGAAGGACATCAGTATCTTTGTATAAGGATGAGGTTTATATCCTTTTTCCTTATCACCATAAAGCAGGGAAGCTATCTGTTTATCCATGCTTTTTATCGCTTCATCTATACGCAAAGCTTCTTCAATTAGCCACGTTTGCCGTTCAGCTAGGTGTGGAATGTTCAATGCTAATGTGTTGGGTAACAGCTCTGCCAAGGTCGTAGAGGCTTTCGTAGCAGTAGTTTTTGCACCAATAGTTATTAGAGTTTGCCTAAGTTCATCCTGAGTTACCTTGGCCATTTCTTGCGCTGTAGGATACTTCAGAGCTAATTTGAGGACACTCAACGCACCTGTCTTTTTAAAAGCTCGTTTAAGTTCAGGATTGGTTACAGAAAATAATTGCTGGACTTGATTCTTACGTCTCGTTAATTGAGTAGTAAGTAACCAGCGATCCCTAGTTAATGTACGGTATAAAACCTGCTCTGCACTTGCAGGACGAACTATTCGCACCGAACGCATATCAGGATGAAGGGTTTTGTGCCATCCCATATAGGCCATGATTCTAGCATCAATTTCATCGGATTTTTCATTTAGTCCTAGCTGGCGTTCACGAAAATCCTTTACAGCTTTATTCTCAACCTGATATATAGAATAGCCTCGATCTAATAGAACTCTAACAACTAAATATGAATAATGGCCACCCGTTGGTTCCAGTAATATAAAGAAATCTTGGGGTTTATACCCGAATTGTGCTTGAATATCTTCCAAAGCATTGATAAATTTTGTAATCCCTTGGCTATCCGAGTTAAACTTCATTGTTTTACTGCGTTTCCATTCTTTTTCACTGCGGAACTTTTCAAAGGGAATGCAAGCAGCAACATGGAAATCCGAACCGATATCAATTCCAACATAGAAGGGATAGAAGACTCTAGAGTTGTCTTGACCTTCATTAATGCTCATATTCGTAAGCATAGAATTATCCAACTTATGATCACCTATTCGAATCATTTGCACCAGATTAACCAAGTTTTCTTAAGAGCTCCGCAATGGGCCCAATGTAGCATGTCAGGTTTTGATTCGGTGCTGTACCCATAATAAACTGAGAGGTCGAGAATCCGCCTCAATAACTTTAAAGGGCTTCTGTTAAGTTCTTTCGACGGAAGGAAACAATTTCCTCCTTCATCTGTTATGTTCTTTGATTTTCTACGCAAAAAAACCTGTCATTTCGACAGGTTGAATAATCATCAAATGTGCAGCGCCAAAAACATGGAGCGCCTCATTTCTGTTAAAGAAGTCCAGGAGGATGTCCTGCCGGCTCCAAACCTATTCTGGGCGGTTGTTCCCTGAGAGGTCACTGCACAATTATATATACGCCTATTGAGGGCTAATTCCTTCTAATACGGTACCAGTTACCACAAATACTTTATAGAAGTCTTTCCAAGCTCCACATTAGACTCAGAGGTTAACTGGTACTAAGGTATTTTAGAACGTTGCTCAAAAGTGTTAAAAGCCTATTTAAAGTTTCAAAAATGAATAGACGCCGATCACTTAGACCGACGTCGATTGGTACTTCATAAAGGACGGTAAACCACCTTATTTCGTCACGATAAAGTTAGGTAGATTTTTTTCAAGATACTTAATTCTTTCCGAATAATCTTGTTCTGCATGAGTTTCCGAAAGTATATTGTTCGACACTAACAAGTCATAAAATGATTTCAGCATCTGGGCTGATATAGCGGAAGTAATCATCATTCTTTGACCGTCGATCAGAACAGAAGATATTTTTTCAGGCTGTACAAGTTCAATCTGTACGCCGTTCCTGTCGATTATGAAATACATCTCCTTCACATTTTCAAACACTAAATGTTTTACTTTTGCCCCGTTTGCCAAGCGACTCTGAACTTCTTTCATTGAATAGCCCGGAATCGGATCATTGATCAGCAGCCATTTTGCAAATTCTTTTGCATCGACTTCATTTGTATCATATTTTTTCCAAACCGCACCATTATTTTTGCTTATCTGTACTGTATTATCCATCATGACACGAAGATATATTTCGTTGTCCAAATAAACTGCACGATATTTTGAAGCCATTAGGCTGTCTATCAACTTCGGTACATCATATTTCTTGTTGAATGTTAAATCGTGCGGCATTATATCTGTAATGGTGGCACCTTGAGATAATGCGGGCACTAAATCTGTAGTGATGGGACCATGAGATAATGCGGGTACTATTTCGGCTGAAGGTTCGTCTGTAGGATTGTTGACACCCGTAGAAGCTTCCGTTTTGTCCAATGCAGAAGTCGCAAAGATGATAACGACACTTGCTACAAGCCCAATAGCGAGCAGCATCGTGGCGATCGTGATTTTCTTGGTTTTCATGATCGATATTATCCTTTCTTCGGTTGAGTTTTTGGAAAAGCTACTAATCATCGGCGACAACCCGATTTTCTTTTCTTCCAAACGTACAAGTGCCCTAGCATAAGTAGGTTTCGTGTTTTCCCCAAATTTCCGTATGACTGTTTCATCACAGAATAGCTCGATATCGCGATTGGCAAGGATATTCATGATCCATACTAAAGGGTTGAACCAATGGACGCATACGCTAGCGGCAAGAATCCATTTTTTGAGTATGTCGAATCGCTTGATGTGCGTAAATTCGTGAGTCAGGATGAGCTCAAGTTGTTCCTCATCGTTATAATCTAAATTTTTCGGCAAGAGCACAACAGGCCGAAAAATACCGTATGTAAGCGGAGTTGAAATATGATCCAGTTGCCTGATTTGAACATCTCGCCGTAACAAATTTGAATGCTGCCATTTTTTTATAAAATCGTTTCCAATAGGCACAGCCATTTTGTAGAATTTGCGATATCTTAAATGCGGAATGATAAAATATAAAGCACATAACGTAAAACCAATGAACCACACCCATACAATTGGCGATATTGGTGAAGTCGTCTCCAATGGCATCATTGGCGCGGTCAAATGTTCTGTAATTGGCGGCATGATTACCGTAGTTCCATTAACAATTGTTGAACTTTCTGGCGTGGAAATCAATTTTGACGTTGAAAACATTCTGCTTAAATGATCCGCTGCCGTAAAAATGCTAAATTGCGATTGAACTGAAACAGGTACAAGCAATTGAACTAATGCCACACTCCAAAGAAACATAAAGGTCATTTTCGGCAACTTGTGAATAAGCAAGGAACGCAAGAAAATAACTGCAAGAATAAAGACAGAGGCCGAGATACTTATATAAAGCAACGACATTCCCTCACCTCATTCCATGCTATCGATAAGACGTTTCAAGCGGCTAATTTCTTCTGCAGACAGTCGTTTCTGTCCCAACAATGAAGCAATCAGTCTGTCGGGGGCGCCATCGTACATTTTATTGATCAGTTCCGTTGTTTCATGTTCTTGAGCCTGCTCTCGTGTAATAACTGCATGGCAAACGAAATTAGGCTCATACCGCTCGATCGCCCCTTTATCAAGGCATCTCTTGATGATGGTATACGTTGTTGTTTTACTCCAGCCTACTTTTTCTTTTGCAATTTCTGCAATTCTCTTTGCGGGGGTATCGCCTTCTTTCCACAAGATTTCCATAATATTAAGCTCACTATCGAATAACTTCATAACCAAAAGAAAACACCTCATTCGCATATATTCTACTGCTGTAGAATCACATATTATTATTCTACTAAAGTAGAATATATTTGTCGATAGAGTCGTAGAATTTTATTTCACCACTTCCCCATGTAGCCCTTCTTGATTGCCCTTAATATTCGAAAAAAACGCCGATTATTCGACGCCATCCATCACGTATTGTGACAAAACTGCCCCGTGAGTGAAACAAAAAGAACGCTCCCGCGCCTTAGCTTGGGCTACGTTCTCCTCATTATATTCCACTTCCAATCACCCATTAAAGAAAGTACGCGGGTAGCATGTAGTGCTTAAACAGGGGGGCTTATCTTAACCTAAGCACTAAGAAAATACTTTATTTTCTTTTTACACCTGTGGAACGATGTACTCGTAAATCCTCATCTAATCAAAAAGAACAAAGAAAACCGCGACAATACACGTTCTAAAAGTGACAAGAAGGATGCCCTTGTCATTACAGACATGGTGAAAAACGGCTACTTTCCCCTGTCCGTTTTCATTCCGCAGAATATGAAGAACTACGCGTCCTGATGGCAAATCGAGAAACGGTTGTTAAATGACTTGTAAGGGTAAATCAGATCCACCGCTAGGTAGACATTGTGTTCCTTGAACTTAGAAAAGTTTCTAAATTTTAACTTGCAAGGATGCATTGGTAACCCTTCGCCTGTTTCCTCTCCCCACCGATTTGTGTCAATTAGAGTCCGTTGATGTGATTGCTGGTTAGAAGAAGTCCATGGAACGGCATTCAGTTGTGCGTAGGGCTAAATTGCTCATTGAACTGGCCAAACGAACTGTTGGTTCCAAGCAGGCAACACACGCCTACAACCTCCATCTTGACCCCTAAATTCCTATAAGAAATACCAATGCAATCTGAAAACTCGATTTATTAATATCTCCCAATCTTCAACTCCATAAAAAGCATAATCTCCTCCATGTCACTTTCCGAAAGTAAATTGAATAGTTCTAATACCTTTAACTCTTTTTCATTTATCGCTGTTTGAAATAAATCTATATTAAGTACGTTATTTTCTTCGTTAGTCACCTCTCCTTGGATCAACCAATTTAAATTAGTTTTAAAAACCTTGTAAATGGATATAACAGTCTCTATGGAGGGATTATATTTATCCTTTTCAATCTCACTTAGTGTCGCTTGAGAAATGCCAATTAATTTTGAAAATTCGATCTGATTTAAACGATTTGTTTTTCGAATTACTCTAATTCTATCACCTAGGGAAGGGTGCATACTTTTCTCCTTTCAATTTAAAAAAGAAAGTCCCGATGCATATTCTACATCGGGACTTTTCTCTCAGAGGTCGTTTTCCAATATTCTTTACTACTTTCCGACTATCTTTACTGCTCTCCAACATTCTTTACTACTTTCCAACTTTTTTACATAGGGACAAACACTTTATTATAAAGTTATTTATTACTCCACAGTCACACTCTTCGCCAAATTACGCGGCTTATCCACATCATTCCCACGAGCCAACGAGGCATAATAGGACAGCAATTGCAGAGGGATAACAGCCAAAGCAGGAGATAGAACATCCAGTGTCTTAGGAATGATGAAAGTGCTGTCTACAGACTTCTGCAGCTCCATTTCGCCTTCCACCGCAATCCCTAACACATTGGCGCCGCGCGCTTTAACTTCTTTAATGTTGCTCACCGTTTTCTCCAGCAGCTCATGCTGGGTAGCCAATGCAATAACCGGAATCTCATCTTCGATTAGTGCCAGTGTACCATGCTTCAGTTCGCCCGCAGGGTAAGCCTCCGAGTGAATGTACGAAATCTCTTTGAGCTTCAAGGAGCCTTCCAAAGCAACCGCATAATCCAAACCTCGACCGATAAAGAAAAGGTTATCGTGCTTCGACATTTCTTCGGCAACTACTTTGAGAGCTTCCGCTTGAGCAAGAATTTCCTCTACTTGAGCAGGCAGCTCTTTCAATGCAGTAATAGCTTCTCGAATCTCATCAGGGCTTTGCGTGCCTAGCGTTTGTGCCAGATGCAAGCCTAGCAAGTAGAAGGCAATCAACTGTGAAGTATAGCCCTTCGTGGATGCTACTGCAATTTCAAGTCCAGCCCACGTTGTGATCACGTCATCAGCTTCCCGTGCGACTGAGCTTCCTACTACATTCGTCACAGCCAGAACATGGGCCCCGCAGCGCTTGGCTTCACGCAGAGCAGCCAGTGTGTCGGCAGTTTCACCGGATTGACTCACAACAATAACAAGGGTGTCCTTGGTAATAATCGGGGAACGGTATCGATATTCAGAGGCAACATCCGTTTCAACGGGGATGCGTGCCATTTTCTCAATAACATATTTCCCAACCATACCTGCATGATAAGCCGTACCACAGGCTACAATATGAACACGGCTAATGTTACGAATCGCATCAGGCGTAATCGTAAGCTCGTTCAGCGTGACCCGACTGCCGTCTGGAGAAATGCGGCTTCCCATCGTATCGCGATACGCTTTGGGTTGATCATAGATTTCTTTCAACATGAAGTGATCAAAACCGGCTTTTTCTGCGGTTACAATGTCCCAATCGACATGAAACATTTCCCTGGAAATAAAATTGCCTTCCAACGTCATTAATTCGACACCTTCGCGTGTCAAAAGAGCCATTTCGCCGTCGTTTAATATGAACACATTCCGTGTGTATTCAAGGATCGCCGGGATATCCGAACCAATAAAGTTCTCGCCTTCGCCGATACCGATAATCAAAGGACTAGCTTGGCGAACGGCTACAAGTCGATCCGGCTCGTATTCTGTCAGTACGCCTAACGCGAATGCGCCTGTCATAAACTTTACGGCTTTTTGAACAGCTTTGAGAATGTCGCCATCATACAGATCAGCGATCAAGTGTGAAATAACTTCCGTATCTGTTTCAGATACAAATTTGTGGCCTTTGGCCGTCAGTTCTTCTTTGAGGCTGATATAGTTCTCAATAATCCCATTATGAACAACAGAAAATTTCAAGGAATTATCTGTGTGCGGGTGAGAATTCACATCGGAAGGCTTGCCATGTGTCGCCCAACGCGTATGCCCGATTCCAACACTTCCGCTCAGTGGAGTCTCCTCCAGCTTGGATTCAAGATTGGCGATGCGCCCTTTGGCTTTCTTAATTTGCAGCCCGTCTGCCGTATATACAGCTACACCTGCAGAGTCATAGCCTCTATATTCGAGCTTTTTGAGCCCTTCCAATAAAATTTCCTGAGAATTCTGCTTTCCAATATAACCAACGATTCCGCACATAGTGTAGTACCTCCATAGTTTTATAAGCCTCTTCAACAAGGGCTATTTTTCAAAGATCCTGATTTTCTTTAAACATTCAACCATTCATCCATAAAAAGACACAACAAAATAAAGCTTATATATAGTCGATCCATAAGTTCATACCTAAATAAAAGGTTGTTGGATACTTGTCAGCCTGGTCGCCCAGACGTTTTTGCTCTCCAACTTAACGGCACTCCTCATGCCGGAAGGTCCCCGCCGAATGTTTCGAACACCTTCACCTCGTCAACTCACCTGCGTAGTAGCAGCTATTCGCTACATTTCCCGTTCCGCTTGCGAGTTCTGGCGCTATTGATATGGGGTCTACCTCAACCCTGCCTTTCCTTCTTGAGTAAATACATCATATTCATTTTAACGTTCATGCGCAACTTATTTTTTCTTGGAAAAACCCCCATTTCGCCGTAGAGCTTGCTAACGAATGGGGGATTCTTAGCAATTATACCAATTGTTCTTGAATCACTTTGGCAATATCATGGACATAAGCTTCGACTTGATCCTTATCAGGGCCTTCGGCCATGACGCGAATCAACGATTCTGTACCCGATGGACGCACTAATACACGGCCATTGTCGCCAAGCTCGTCTTCCACTTTGCGAATAGCTTCTTCAATCACAGCATTATCTTTCAGCTTGCTTTTATCTGCCACACGAATATTAACGAGAAGCTGCGGGAATTTACGCATAATGCCCTTCAGTTCACTTAGCTTACGCCCTGACTCAACAATCGTATTAACCAATTGCAAAGCAGTCAGAATACCATCTCCAGTGGAGATGTAATCCAAGAAAATCACATGACCGGACTGTTCGCCGCCTAAGTTGTAGCCGCCTTTGCGCATTTCTTCCATCACGTAGCGATCGCCTACAGCGGTCTGCATAGCTTTAAGTCCTGCTTTCTCAATCCCTTTGAAAAAGCCGATATTCGCCATCACCGTCGTCACAATCGTGCCGTGGTTCAGCTTGCCTGCGCGATTCAGCGCATCGCCCAGAATGCTAAGGATGAAGTCTCCGTCGACTTCCTCGCCTTTCTCATCAATCGCGATCAGTCGATCCGCATCCCCGTCAAAAGCAAGACCGATGGCTGCGCCATGTTTCACCACTTCTGCGCGAAGATTCTCAGGATGCGTGGAGCCGCAATGGTCGTTGATATTGCGTCCATTCGGCTCAGCGCCGATGGTGATCACTTCCGCTCCCAGCTCGCGGAATACCGTAGGGGCAAGCTCGAAGGCAGAGCCGTTCGCGCAGTCCAGAACGACCTTGTATCCGGCGAAAGACGCGGATACCGTCTCCTTCAAGAACGCCAGATAGGCGAACTTCGCATCTGGCTCATCAGAGACCGTACCGATCTCGCCGCCAACTGGGCGAGGCAGTTCATCTACAGCCGCGTCTAGCAGCTGTTCAATCTCAAGCTCCGTCTCATCAAGCAGCTTGAAGCCGTCACCGCCGAAGAACTTAATCCCATTGTCCTCAACGGGATTATGCGAAGCCGAGATCATAACGCCGGCATCCGCGCCCAGCTTTTTGGTCAAATAGGCAACTGCGGGTGTACTCACGACACCGATGCGAATAACTTCAACGCCAATAGACAGCAATCCGGCTACTAAGGAAGCCTCCAGCATTGGACCTGAAATCCGTGTATCTCTCCCGATCACGACTTTCGGATGCTTGGCTTGTCTAGTTAGGACATAACCGCCGCAGCGGCCTACTTTATAAGCTAATTCCGGTGTAAGTTCGCCATTCGCGACACCTCGTACACCATCTGTACCAAAATATTTCCCCATATCTATATTCTCCTCTTTCTCTATGACCCATTATGGACTTGCTGGACTTGCTGGACTTGCCGGATTTGCCGAACTGCCGGGACTTGCTGAATTTGCTGGTTTTGGTGTTTTCTCACTAATTTCAACGACGGCTTTCACTTCTTGCGGCGTCCCAAGCTTCACATAGGTAGGCAAGTTTAACGTCACCTTCAGCTCGTGCTTCCCAGGCGGTAAATTACTAACATCCAGAATCGCTTGCACGTCCTGCACTTTCATTTGGTCAATGATCGCAGGCGCACCTTCCACGGTAAGATTCAGTTGAGCCGATTCCGGCGTTATTACTTTCGTTAGATAGTTCTCGTTTTGACCAATAATGGTGATCGGCACATTCTCCAAAGCTTTGGTGATGGAAGGGACAATCTCCACGCGCACCGTTACTTTGGCAGGATCCAGTTGTGTTACTTTATTCCTCAAAGGGATGTCCAGTGAATAATCTTTTGTTTCTTTGACATCTTGAACACTCAGCTGCGGTCCTTGGTAGAACTCCAACTTGTCCACGACGTCCTGCGTTCCGTATACCGTCACCTTGTCGGGATTTTGGGTAACCATGGAGATCGCGAACCCTTTGGGCGGTTCCCCGCTAATTTTCAGCTGCAGCGGTATCGTCTGGAACGGACTTGTAATTGGCACTTCCACATCAACAACGGAAGGATTCATATTCACCGTGATTTCCTTACCGTCTTTGTCATAGGCTTGCAGTCGAACCTGCTTCGTAACCGCTGATTGCGCCTTATCCACGGAAACCTCGCCGCGTACATTCTCGATTTGCTCGAGTTTACTCGTCTGCGCCGTAATATATACCTTTGCGGGCTTAACGATCGGCTGGCCGGCTTTGAGCCCAGCTGCTGGCGTCCCTTTTACATTAATAACAACCGGTACTTCTTTCATCTGCAGCTCTTCTATAATGACATGCACCGTTCTGGGCACAACCTGTACTTCAACATCGGATGGAAAGCCTACGGGTTTCAGCGTCAGCTGATGATCCCCTTTGCCAACCTGGGTCATATCAAGCTCAATTTGGTACGTATTACTCGTCGTTACTTTCTTGACGGAAGCTTCTTTCCCCTTCAAAATGATCTGAACATTCGCAGGTGACATGGAAGCAATATGATAATGCGTTTCATCATACTTCGTCGTAATCGCAACGTTATTGATCGTTTCTTCGCGCTCGCGCAAGGGAGAATTACCCGAAAGATTCGTTTCCTCCATATGTACAACGACCCACAGCAGAATCCCGACAACAAGCGCAACAATCCGCACAACATTCGTATTTCTTAACCATTTATCCATTCGAACGGCCCCTCCATTTCAAGAAAGGGTTCTTGTCCTTCGTTTTTGCCTTTGGCTTCAGTTCCTCGAACAATTTAGCAATCAGCGACTCCTCTTTGATATCCCGTATAATATGACCATTCATCGTCAACGAAATCTGTCCGGTTTCTTCCGAAATGATGATGCACATCCCATCGGAAACCTCACTCATCCCAATAGCTGCGCGATGCCTTGTCCCAAGTTCTTTGCTTATAAAAGGATTCTCAGACAGCGGTAAATAACAGCCTGCCGCCATTAACTGGCCCTGACGAATAATCACAGCACCATCGTGGAGCGGCGTATTAGGAATGAAAATATTAATCAACAGCTCTGCGCTGATCTTGCTCTCTATACCAATTCCGGATTCGATATAATCAGTTAGTCCGGTCTCTTTCTCGAAAACGATCAAAGCCCCTATCTTTCTTTTGGCCAAATAATTGGCAGCCCGTATCACTTCATTAATCCGTTTGTTCACGTCTTGGTCTTCTTCGGAAGAAGAACGACTGAACAGCTTCCCGCGGCCTAACTGCTCAAGTGCACGCCTCAGCTCTGGTTGGAAAATAATGATAACGCCCAAAACCCCAAAAGTAAATGTCTGGTTCATCATCCATTGCAGTGTGCTAAGCTTAAACCAAATACTGAACACCCACGTAATAACGACAACAAGAATACCCTTCATCAATTGGATAGCTCTTGTCCCACGCACCAGCAGGATCAGTTTATAAATCACATAGCTAACGATCAGAATATCTACGATATCCTTAGCCGAGATGCTCGTGAGTAAGTCCATTTATTATTCTCCCCCAAGCGACTGATCACAGTGATCTCTCTATATTAGAATCATAACATAAACCTTGTTATACTTCTATTTTTCTCTCCTCACATGACGTTTATGAAACCTCTTTGGTTCATTTTTTCATACAAAAAAGTCCCCCATCAGCTTGCAGCCGAAATGGAAGACATAATAAGTTATCTAGAAAGCATACTAACAAACTCTCCTATTTTATACCAAATCCAACCTAAGGCTTCATCGACTTGTGTAACTTGACCAGAAATATGCGCGGTTGACGCCAGATTGAGCGTACCATCGATCACGATTAAGTTTCCCGTTACATCGCCTTCGACCCTTAGCTTGCCTCGCTGTACAACGAGATCACCCTTTACGGTATGACCCTTTGGCACGATGACCGTATCTCCTTGAATCACAACATCCTGAAGATCATTGCCTTTCACCATTAGGTTCGTGTCGTCATTCCACATGGACATGAAGCTTCCGAACATAACCGTTGCGAAAACAATGGCTACCGAGACAGCAGGATGCTTGCGAATCCATTCCATCCAGGCATTTTTCTTCTTGGCTCGTGGCAGTCCGCTCATGATTTGTGCAGTTAATGTATCCGATGCCTTCACAGGATGCAGCATTCTCACCATCGCGTCCGTTTTCTCCAATTGCTTGAACAAAGCATGACAGGCCTGACAGGATATCAAATGCTCCTTCAATCGCTGAGAATCCGATCCTTGCAAATCACCGTCGAGATATTCATGTATGAGCGGGAGGGCTTCCTTACAATTCATCATTCAGCCACCCCTTTCTTAGACTTTTGCATGTTGTGGTATACCATACGTTTGGGATTCAGATTTGTTTCACATATGAACAGGATTTGTGTTGGCATCTTGCTCCTCCTGCTCTAACCGCTTACGCAAATATTCTCGACCGCGATGAACACGGGTTTTGATCGTTGTAACAGGCATTTCCAGCACATCGGAAATCTCTTGAAGCGACATGTCCTGCAAGTAACGCAGAATCACTACTGATTTATATTTCTCAGGCAATGTATCAATCGCCCTGCGTATCTGTTCCTGGGTCTCGGATACAATGACTTGCTTCTCCGGTGTATCCTCAAGACTAGGGAGCATGGCATAATAATCATTGCCTTCCCCGTCCGGCATCTCAGCGTCAAGCGAGTACGTGTTCTTTCTTCGGCGCAGCCTATCAATACACAGGTTTGTCCCAATGCGAAATATCCACGTCGAGAACTTCTGGTTCTCATCATATCGGTGCAGATTCGTATACACGCGCAGGAACGTCTCCTGTACGGCATCCTCAGCCTCTTGTTTATTATTCAACATACGGTAAGCCAAGTGAAAGATCTTATCCTTATAGAGCTCTACAAGCTCTGCAAAAGCATTTCGATCCCCATTCCTGGCTAATTTGGCCAGACGTGCTTCTACAAAATTCAATTCGATTTCCTCCGGCTTCTCGGCAATTCGATTTCCTACCTATTACATACGCAATTAATTACGTTTTGTTTTCAGAAATAAGGATGCCACCTAGAATTAAACCTATCCCTAACCATTGTAACCCATTCACGAGCTCTCCAATAATAAAATATGCAGCAATTATCGCTACCAACAGCATACCACCATTTCCTTGTACAAAAACAGCAGAAGGACACAACACATACATGACTCGCATTGCCGCGGTAAGCATAATAGCAGAATTCATAAGCGGAGGAAGTGTAGTAACCACATGGCCGGTAAAGAAGAGGAAGATGCTTTACGTCAGAGCTGACAACAGGCCATACATGAACAATGGATAAAAGAGCAATTCCAGGGATTTACCCACGTTTTTTTGTAAAAAGGATCAATAGCCAGAGCAATAAGGACAGGAAAAGCCGAGCTGCCTACGACTTCCGCGGGCCCTCGACTTTATGTTCCTGTCTTTTCTTCTATATGCTTGATTCGTAGATCAACCTGTATTTCTAAGTCCTGCTGCTATTCCGTTAATCGTAAGCAAAACTTCACGCAACAGAATCGCATCGTCTTCATTGTTTTCCCGCAGCGCACGAAGCTCTGTAAGCAGTTCAACCTGCATATAGCTAAGTGGATCTACATAGGGATTGCGCAGACGGATAGATTCTTGAATTACAGGAACATTATCGAGAATTTCTTGCTGCCCGGTAATTTCAAGAATGAGAGATGAGGTCAGCTCATATTCTGCCTTGATTAAGTTGTAGATACGCTCAGCAATGGCTGATTCCTTAACCAAGTTGCCATATTCCTTCGCAATTTGAAGATCTGCTTTGGCCAACGCCATTTGCAAATTATCAATCATTGAACGGAAGAAGGACCACTCTTCGTACATTTCTTTCAACGTCTCTAGGTTAGCAGCGTTTCCTTGATAAAAGCTTTGCAGCCCCGTACCTGCCGCATACCAAGCCGGAAGCAGGTAACGCGTTTGCGTCCAGGAGAACACCCATGGTATCGCACGCAGATCTTCAAATTTATCGCTATTTTTACGCTTCGATGGTCGTGAACCAATGTTCAGCTCGCCAATTTCCGGAAGCGGTGTGGCTTCTTTGAAGAAAGTTAAGAAATCTTCATCGCGGAAAATAAGATCCTGGTACTTCGTTTGGGCTTCCTCCGAAATACCACGCATAATCGTTTCCCACTTCTCTTCAAGTGGGTTTCTTTGCGGAGAACGTGCTAATTTAGACGCTGTTATCAACGCAAAAGTCGCTTGCTCCAAGCTGCGGTAAGCAATGCCTTGCAAAGAATAGCGGGAAGATAACACTTCGCCTTGCTCTGTAATCTTAATGCCGCCACCTAAAGTTTCAACCGGCTGCGCCAGAATGCTGCGGTTCAGAGGCATACCGCCGCGACCAAGTGCTCCGCCACGGCCATGGAAAAATTTCAGCTTCACGCCGAATTTCTTCGCAGCTTCTGTAATGTCTTGGAGCGCCATACGCAGCTCCCAGTTCGCTGTAATCACACCGCCGTCTTTATTGCTGTCTGAGTAGCCCAGCATAATCTCGTGCAGTGGTGCGACAGGATCAAGACTTGCTCTGTAAGCAGGTATTGCCAACAGAGTGCTCATAATGCCAGGAGCCGCATGAAGATCATCAATCGTCTCGAACAATGGAACAGACTGCAGCGTACTTGTCACACTGCCATCGCTCTCTTGGCGATATAGACCCGCCTCTTTCGCGAAAACAACTACTTCCAGCAAATCGCTTGCGCCTTGTGTCATACTGATCAGGTAGCTGTTGATACAATTGCGACCGAATTCCTTCTGTGCGTTGCCGACCGTACGATAAACATCCAAGCATTCCTTCGTATTTTCGGAATAATCCAAGTACGTAGACGTGATCGGCCTAGGATCGTTCAAAACGTCCGTCAAGAGACTGATCTTTTCCTCTTCCGAAAGCTTGCTGTAATCGCTCGTAATGCCCATTTTCGCCAGGATTTCAGTCATCGCATTCTCGTGTTCCTTGCTATGCTGTCTAACATCCAGCGCAGCCAAATGGAAGCCGAACAGCTCAACCTGACGAATCAGCTTCTTCGTATATTTATCCGCTATATAATCAGCGAAATGCGTTCTCAAGCTAGCGTCAATAATTTTCAAATCACTGATAAATTCCTCAGGACTGTTATATTTCTGACTAGTTGGAATATTCGCATTGCCTGTGTTATGCACTTTTTCGATCATATAAGTCGTTTTGATACGATAAGGTTCTTTCTCATTGCGCCATACATCCTGTACATTGCCTAGAGCTTCACGGTCACATTGAATAGAATCAAGAAGGGCGTCGCTCACATTAACGATGCTCTTGCTGAAACTCATATGTTCTAGCGCATCTTTGAGAACTTCTTCATACTTCTGCAAAGCCAATTGACGATGTAATCCCAAGGTCTCCCAAGTTACATTAGCTCTAACGGAAGGATTGCCATCGCGGTCTCCACCGATCCAAGAACCGAATTTCAAGAAAGACGGCACATGCCAAGTATCCTGCGGGTAATATTTATTCAAACAACGCTCAAGCTCATGATAGATTTCCGGAAGAACATCAAATAACGTTTCGTCAAAATAGTACAAACCGTTGCGAACTTCATCAATAACCGTTGGTTTCCGATCACGCAGCTCGTCCGTTTGCCAAAGATTCAGTACTTCGCCTAGCAGCTTTTCACGCAATTGCTCACGCTCGCGGTAAGTCAGCATAGGGTTGTCGAGCTTCATCATTCCGTCGGAAATACGCAAATTAATATCAAGCACTGCTCTGCGCATAGCTTCAGTTGGATGTGCCGTCATCACAAGCTCCAAAGAGATTGCTTTAAGAATTTCTTGCACTTCTTCAAAAGGAATATGGTTGTGCTTCAATTCTTGAACAATACTTTCAATTGAACCTGGTTGTACGGATTCACCTGAAGAACGCTCATAGTCTCTTTTGCGACGAATCCGATGGTTTTGCTCAGCAATATTAACAAGTTGAAAGTAAATAGCAAATGCCCGAATGACTTGATGACGAATCTCTGGGTCCAAAGAAGAGATTGTCTTCTTGAATTCATCATATATTTCGATTACATAGTGGGCTCTTAAAGACTTACTCATCTCACGAATTTTCTCGACAACATCAAGTAGACTATTCCCGCCCTGATGGACCAGAACTTCGCCTAAGATGTGCCCTAAGAAGCGTACGTCCCTGCGCAGCAGGTTATTCGTGGCTTGCTTCTGTTGGCCGATTACATTCTCTAACATAACTCTCCACCTCATCTATTCGCTATGTTGCATTAATGCTTCTCTCTATAAAAGCTACACGATAGAAAAACTCATTTCAGAATATTTTACCACATTCCGCCCGCTGCATATAGTCTAAATATAAAAAAAAGACACAATTTAATGGTGGTAATATATGTCTGATTCCATTGAAAGTAAGCCCATCTTATTTCCTTTATAAAAGAAAAAGACCACCCGAAGGTGATCTTAATTCTGATAAGCGGGCGGCGGGAATCGAACCCGCGCGATCAGCTTGGAAGGCTGAAGTTCTACCATTAAACTACGCCCGCGCGTTATAAAATTGATGGTCGGGACGACACGATTTGAACATGCGACCCCCTGCTCCCAAAGCAGGTGCTCTACCAAGCTGAGCTACGTCCCGAAACCTATGTAACTTTTTAGAAAAAATGGCGCGCCCTGAGAGATTCGAACTCCCGACCTTTTGATTCGTAGTCAAATACTCTATCCAGCTGAGCTAAGGGCGCTTATTAAATGGAGCGGAAGACGGGGATCGAACCCGCGACCCTCGCCTTGGCAAGGCGATGCTCTACCGCTGAGCCACTTCCGCATGGGTACCTCAGGAGTATGAATACTGCTGAGGATTTAATGCGCGTAGAGGGACTTGAACCCCCACGGTCACCCGCTAGATCCTAAGTCTAGTGCGTCTGCCAATTCCGCCATACGCGCGCATGTTAATGCTGGGGCCCCCGAAAAGTAATCGGAATTCCCTTCGAAGCTTTCACTTCACTTTTTGGGGTAAAGTGGTGAGTCATGTAGGATTCGAACCTACGACACCCTGATTAAAAGTCAGGTGCTCTACCAACTGAGCTAATGACTCATAAATTAATGAAGTAAATACTGGGGATCAAGGATTTGAACCTTGGCATGACGGAGTCAAAGTCCGTTGCCTTACCGCTTGGCTAATCCCCAATAAAAAGCATGCCGTCGAGAGGACTTGAACCCCCAACCTACTGATTACAAGTCAGTTGCTCTACCAGTTGAGCTACAACGGCGTATGAAAGTTAATGGTGGAGGCTGACGGGATCGAACCGCCGACCCTCTGCTTGTAAGGCAGATGCTCTCCCAGCTGAGCTAAGCCTCCATGGGATATCAATTGGTGGAAATTGATGGTGACCCGTAGGGGACTCGAACCCCTGTTACCTCCGTGAAAGGGAGGTGTCTTAACCACTTGACCAACGGGCCTTAAAGAAATAACTGGAGCTTCCAACCGGAATCGAACCGGTGACCTCATCCTTACCATGGATGCACTCTACCGACTGAGCTATGGAAGCAATGGCTCCCCGAACAGGACTCGAACCTGTGACAACTCGATTAACAGTCGAGTGCTCTACCAACTGAGCTATCAGGGAATACTGCTTGGCAACGTTCTACTCTCCCAGAACCCTGCGGTTCAAGTACCATCGACGCTGGAGGGCTTAACGGTCGTGTTCGAGATGGGAACGCGTGGGTCCCCTCCGCCATCATCACCAAA
>NZ_JABMKZ010000066.1 GCF_013204855.1 Paenibacillus alba
AGCTACCTTGATCCGTTGCTCATCATAAAGGATATTGCTTTTCATACATCTCATTCCCCCTCACCAATATTGTACCTTATTGCATATTGATGACTCCAATCTAATTAGGGGGCTTCAGAGCTTTTCACCATGTGCAGTGAGTCATTAGCATTCAACAACACGGAAACCTGCGAAAATGCAGGCTTTTTTGGTGAAATCTTGAAAAATACGGAAATTCCTGCGAAAATGCAGGCTTTTTCTGCTTTTTCTGGTGTAGATGAACATATCGCCCTCAAAGGATGCATAAATGCAGGAATTTCGGAGTTTTCCCTATTCTGAAGCAGAGAAAACTGCATTATCGCAGGTTTTTACTCCAACATTAGTCACCTTGTCGCTGGTGCTGTGTAGCTTGCATCACGATCATCTAGGTACTGTTTGAGACTATTCTAAATTTTAACGTGAGTATCTTTACAACAAAGCACAATTAACATACGATTTCAGCAAACACATTCTGTTAATAGTTTTATACAGAGTGCTCGCTAACTTTATAAGGACTATTTAAAGACTTGTCTTTAAAATAAATCCTGATTAAAATAGCAGAAAGAAGATTATTTTTTAGAGGATGGAATAGATATGTCAGAGAGCAAGATTCGCATTGGTATTATAGGTTTGGATACGTCGCATGTTGTTGCCTTTACGGAATTACTGAATGATCAGAATCATGCTTATCATGTTCCGGATGGAGAAGTAACGATTGCTTTCCCGGGAGGTTCAGCCGATTTCGAAATGAGCTATTCGCGTGTTGAGGGATTTACGGAGAAGCTGCGCAATCAATATGGTGTGAAGATCGTGGATTCCCTTGAAGAAGTTGCTGCGAATTGCGATGCCATTCTGCTCGAGTCCGTAGATAGTCGGGTGCATTTGGAGCAGTTTCAACGTATTGCTGCATACGGTAAACCTGTTTTTGTTGATAAGCCTATGGCCCTTTCATGGGTGGATGCCAAAGCAATGTTTGAATTGGCGAAGTTGCATGGCATATCCGTAATGAGCTGCTCTGCACTGCGCTATGCGGAAGGATTAACCGAGGCACTGCTGGAAACAGAGGGTGGTCCTGTGTTTGGCATGGATTGCTACGGACCGATGGCGCTGCAAGCGACGCAGCCGGGATTGTTTTGGTATGGGGTGCATACGGTAGAGATGCTGTTCCAAACGCTGGGCAAAGACTGCAAGCAGGTATCAGCTGTGACCAATGAGGATCATGATTTCATTACAGGCGTGTGGGCGAATGGCAGTATCGGGACGATCCGTGGCAATCGCAAAGGCAATACTGAATTTGGTGCTCTGCTGCATAGGGAAAACAAAACACAATTTATAGATATCTATCAACATCCCAAATCGTATTACGCCAGTTTATTAGAAAAGATTATGTCGATGTTTCAGTTGAAAAAAGCAGATATTGATTCGGATGAAACTTTGCGAATTATCCGTTTTATGGAAGCAGCGAATGAAAGCCGAGCAACCGGTTTGCCTGTGAATTTGTAAAATCAGAAAGGATGAGTCGCACATGCAAAAAGCAGAATTACGGGTAGCGGTGCTCGGTGCTGGGATTATTGCCAAACAGCATTTCGATGCGATTCAAGCAACCAAGGGGCTTGTGGCTTGTGCGGTTGTCGATTATGTGGTGGAAAAAGCAAATGAAATTGCTGATCTCTATTCGATTAAAGCCTACAGCGATTACAAAGCGATGATCGAACAGGAACAACCGGATATTGTGACGATCGCGCTTCCTCATTATTTACATAAAGAGACAGCCATTTTTGCGGCTGAACATGGCTGTCATATCATGTTGGAAAAGCCAATGGCATTGTCTGTAGCGGAATGCGATGAGATTATTGAAGCCGGACGGAAAGCAGATATTCGTATTCTGGTCGGACATACTCAGCATTACATGGCGGAGAATATCCAGGCCAAAAGCCTGATCCAAAGCGGGGCCATAGGCAAGCTGGTAATGATTCACGATGTCCGGAATATCCATTATTTTCAAGCTTCGCGTCCGCAGTGGTTTCTGGAAAAAGAAAAATCAGGCGGCGGCATTCTAGCCAATCTAGGTACACATTCCATTGATAAAATACAGTGGCTATCGGATCAATCCGTTCGCAAACTGCGAGCATCGACTAGTCACTATGGAAGCCGTGGAAACGTGGAAGGCAGCGGGATGATTTATTTGGAGCTGGAGGAAGGGATTCCCGCCACAATTGTTCAATCCGGCTATGTAGGTGCTTCGCGCAATGAAACAGAAATTATTGGCACGGAAGGCATGCTTAAGCTCGTTACAGGCGATAGTTTGTGGATCAGCCAAGATGGTGGTTATGTGAAGCTGGAGGCGGTGGGGACGACGAAGCCGTTTGAACTGCAATATTCCGATTTGCTTGCTGCCATAAGGAATCACAGTGAAACTAGCTGCACACCTGCTTATGCGCGCGGAGTGATAGCCGTGCTTGAGGCTGTATATCGCTCAGCAGAAACAGGACAGGAGCAGGTTCTTATTGAGGAATAGAATTAGGCTGAATGAACTGTCAAAGCAGCAATAACGCTGTCTTGGCAGTTTTTGCTTTTGTGTTTTGTGAAAAGGAATTGTGTAAATTGCCATGTTGGCGAATCTAAAGCGCCTTTTTTCATGTATCTACATATCTGCTCAGGCAAATGCCAAAGCGGTGTCATACACTGCCTAGAAGGGACGAGTGCGATGAGAGGAAGTGTTTCGTTACATGAAAAAGAGAACCTACAAGTCTAAGAAAAGACGATCTGGGAACATGGAAATCACACAGGCGACTGCACAAATTAGCCAGGTTATGAATAAGGTGCCGGTCGTCATCGTTTTAACCGATGGAAGCTGCTACTATGGAATGGTTCGTGATGTGCAAGGTCAAGAGGTGCTGTTTGAAGGTGTGAAGGGCCAGAAAAAGCTTCCGAAGAATTCGAGTAAAGCTAAAGCGAGCATCTCTGGTTTAGGCGGCTTGCTTAGTATGTTCGGAGGTGGAGGTTCCGGTGGTCTTGGCGGATTATTGGGCGGTCTAGGCGGAGGGGCTGGAGCCGGGGCTGGAGCTGGCGCTGCTGCTGCGAGTGGAGGCGGAGGCTTCCTAGGGAAAATTGGCGGGTTCATGAAATTTGGCATGGGGATGCTTAAATTTATTATGCCATTGATGAGTGGCTTTGGTATTTAAATGAAGTTAGGCGTAATCTAGCTAAATTCACTGGGCTTAGACGAAATCCGGCTTAAATTGAACCCTCGAGGGAACTATGTTCCCTTATTCATCGTTCAAACAGCCAATTGGTTAGTCAGACGGAACTACGGTACGCTAATTTGTCTAATTTGCTGGAATATCACGGTGAAGAGGTGAAATAAGGGATCGTACTTCCCTTTCAGCTGCAAATATTCGATTTTGAGTCAATTAGCGGATCATAGTTCACTTTGGGTAAATCTTATAAGGGCTGATAAGAGAAGGCGGACGTGAGTCCGGCCTTCTTTTCCTGTTATCCACGACTATATGGCGACTTTGCTTTTGAGTTCATGTTACTATGGAAGCTGAATGCGGCGATTACTTTTATTTCGCGCCATCATAATACGTATGGGTTCACAGGCTGTAAGCAGTATACGACAGATCAGCTGCGGCTGGGGCTGCCTGAAGGCGTACCGTTATTTCCCGGGCAATCTGTTCTGCTTGGAGGGGAAACGGGGCTGCATGCGTTGGAGCGTACTTTTCATGAAGGTGCCGAATATTTGTTTCGGAAACGGATAGATCCAAAGTGTTATGCAGGGAAAATCAAGCCTTCCCAAGCTGGAAAAGACAGCCGGATCGCAATCTAACAGTTTGAAATTTAAGCAATACGAATGTGGCTATATTTCCTCCATTGGAAGCTTTACGGGCCGGAATTGTGGAAATTAGATTGAATGAGATGGCTGAGCCTGCCAAAAAGGCCGGCTCAACTCGTGAATGAAGGAGCTGTTCTCAAGTAGTGTATCTACTTAGGGGACAGCTCCTTTTCACGTAAGAGCCTGTTCTAAATTCATAATTTCATTCATTTAAATTCACGATTTCATCCATCCCGTTGGAGAAATCGTCAGCGCTCGCTGCTGAAATGATCATGCGGTTTTGGTTTTTGCTCATATCGAGGACCGCTAAATTCCCGTAGTCTTAAGGGAGAGATGCATCTCACAATTTCTAGCCTACTATTGGAGGGTCCACGAATGAAGAAAATGTTAGCTTCTACGGTGGCCGTAATGATGATGGGAACAACGCTTATTGCTTGTTCCACGCCAACGGAAACCAAAACAACGAATACGGATACGCAGTCATCGGCAGCGGCTGCAGCAGTATCGTATCCGATAAAAACGAGCAAGACGCTTACGTACTGGGGCGAGATGAATGGCAATTTGACCGGTGTAAAAACAGCGCACAGCGAGGTGCCGTTCTTCCAAGAATGGCAGAAGAAAACAGGAGTTCCGCTTAAATTCACTGCGCCTCCGACGGGGCAAGTAAAGGAAGCACTTAATGTGATGCTGGCTTCCGGCGATTTGCCGGATATGATCGAGTACAACTTCCTCACCGATTTCCCAGGGGGGCCGGAGAAAGCGATTAAAGATGGCTATATTCTCAAGCTGAATGACCTGATTGATAAAAACGCGCCTAATCTAAAGAAATATTTGAAAGAGCATCCAGAGGTCGATAAGTTAATCAAAACAGATAACGGCAGCTATTATGCGTTTCCTTTTATCCGGGGCGATGAGTACTTGCAAGTATTCCAAGGACCTATTATTCGCAAAGACTGGCTTGATGAGCTAGGGTTGCCGGTTCCAGAGACGATCGATGAGTGGACTGCGGCATTAAGAGCATTCAAGGAGAAGAAAGGCGCAGCAGCTCCTCTGTCATTTGTGAGTAAACCGCGTTTCTTCAATGAGTCATACAATGGCGCATTCCTTGGCGCATTTGGCGTGAATCGCAACTTCTACATTGAGAATGGCGATATTAAATTCGGCCCGGCAGAAAGCGGATTTAAGGATTATTTGACCCTTTTCCGCCAATGGTACCAAGAAGGCTTGCTGGATAAAAACATTGCTACCGCGGATACCAAAGCGCTTGATGGCGGTTTTGCTTCAGGGGCGACGGGAGCGAGTATCGGAAATGCCGGAGGCGGAATCGGCAAATGGCAGCCGCTTGTTCAAGGCAAGGATCCGAAAGCGCAGCTGGTAGCGGCACCTTATCCGGTCCTAAAGAAAGGCGATACGCCTAAATTCGGTCAAAGGGCCTCCGCTTTTGATTCCGGCGGTATGGTTGCAATCTCCACGAAAGCAAAAGATCCGGCGCTTGCCGTTCAATTGCTTGATTATGGTTATAGCGATGAAGGTCATATGTTTTTCAATTTTGGTACTGAAGGCGTTAGCTATAACACAGAGAACGGGTATCCGAAATATACGGACCTGCTGTTGAAAAATCCGGATAAACTAGCGCCGGCGCAAGCCATTTCCCTCTACACACGAGGCAGCTACAACGGGCCGTTCGTGCAGGATAAACGATATGCCGAGCAATTCTTTACAATGGCAACTCAACGGGAGGCCGTGAACGTTTGGAAGAAAACAGATGCAAATAAATACAGTCTGCCGCCAATTACGCCAACACCGGAAGAGAGCTCGGAATTCGCGAAAATTATGACGGATGTCAATACTTTGGTCGATGAAATGACACTGAAGATTATTTTGGGCAATGAGAAAGTGGATCAATTTGATTCCTATGTAGCCAAAATGAAATCATTAAAGCTGGATCGTGCGATTGAAATTCAAAAAGCGGCGAATGACCGGTTTAATAAACGATAAGAAAACTTCATACGAGGGAGGGCCGTGCTGCCCTCTCTATCCGTTTGCATAGAGGTGAGGAAGAGAATGGCCAAGACACAGCCACTGCAAAGCACACAAACAAGCAGAACCAAATCTAGCACCAATAAGTATGTGCGTGATTTTATACTTAATAAATATTTGTATCTCATGATGATTCCTGTATTAGCTTATTATGCTGTTTTTCACTATGCCCCTATGTACGGCGCATTGATTGCTTTTAAGGAATACTCGCCTATGAAAGGGATTTTGGGCAGTGAATGGGTAGGCTTTGCCCATTTCAAAGATTTTTTTGGCAGCTACTACTTTTGGCGGATTTTAAAAAATACGATTGTCATTAGTCTTTATTCGTTAGTTTTTGAATTTCCTGCTCCCATTATTTTGGCGCTGCTCATTAATGAAGTTCGCAGCAAAATGTTTAAGCGTGTCGCACAGACAATTACGTACATGCCTTACTTTATTTCACTCGTCGTGATTTGCGGGATTATTACGGATTTCACCAATGCTGACGGTATAATCAACAGGCTGTTTATGCTCTTTGGCTATGATGGACAAGCTATGCTTCAGAAGCCCGAGTTGTTTAGATCCATCTATATCCTGTCAGAGATTTGGCAGCGAATCGGGTGGGAATCCATTATTTATATTGCTGCGTTAATGAGTATTGATCTAGAACAATATGAAGCCGCGCGAATGGATGGAGCCAGCCGTTGGAAGCAGATCATGTATATCACGCTGCCAGGCATTATGCCAACGATTGCGATCATGTTTATTTTGCGAATGGGCAATCTGCTGAATGTCGGTTTTGAGAAAATTATTTTGCTCTACAATCCAGTGACATATGACACCGCAGACGTTATTTCGTCGTTCGTGTACCGGAAAGGTTTGCTGGAATTCGGATGGAGCTACAGCTCGGCAGTAGGCTTGTTTAACTCCGTTATTAATCTCGTGTTGTTGATTACAGCCAATTATATTAGCCGTAAAGTTAATAAAAGCAGTTTATGGTGAGGTGAAAGTTGTGAAAAAAGGACTAAGTTTGTTTGAAAGGCTGTTCGATATTGGTATTTATGCAGTGCTCATATTTCTTGTAGTTGTTACCATATATCCGCTGCTCTATGTGGTTATGGCTTCTTTAAGCGACGCCAGTCAACTTATTGCTTTCAAAGGCATTTTGTTCAAACCGCTTGGTTTTAGCATTGAAGCTTACAAAAATGTAATGAGCAATCCCGGAATTCTGATCGGTTACAGGAACACCTTGTTTATTCTCGTTGCGGGCGTAGTGGTCAACCTATTTATGACCGCGCTTGGCGCTTACGTGCTTTCCAGAAAAAATGTGATCTGGAATAAAGCTTTTATGATGATTATCGTCTTTACGATGTTCTTCAATGGTGGACTTATTCCCTTGTATCTCGTTGTTAAAAATGTCGGTCTACTAGACTCGCTATGGGCAACGATCATTCCGTTTTCTATCGGTACGTTTAATTTGATCATTATGCGTACAGCATTTATGGGGATACCGGACAGCTTGGAGGAATCGGCCAAAATTGACGGTGCAAACCATTTTACCATTTTGTTCCGCATCATCATTCCGCTTTCCATGCCGGTAATTGCTGTTATGATTTTGTATTACGCGGTGGACAAATGGAATGGTTGGTTTTACGCCTCCGTGTTTATCAAAAGCCGGGAGCTATTCCCCTTGCAGCTTGTGCTTCGTGAAATTCTCATCTCGAACTCGACGGATGGCATGTCCGCTGGCGCAGATGCCGGGGACCGCTTCCAGATGGCAGAAACAATTAAATACGCAACGATTGTAGTAGCGACATTACCTGTGCTGTGCATTTATCCGTTCGTCCAACGTTTCTTCGTCAAAGGGGTCATGGTTGGTTCGTTAAAGGGCTAACTTTCCTGCAAAATGCTGTTAAAACAGTTTCCAATAGACTTTTTGTCAATCGAATTCCTCATTTTGGACATTCCTCCCTCTGCAATTGTTGATATAATGAGATGAAGTGGAGACAATCCCTTCAGACATTTATCCATCTTACATAGGGAGGAGAACCATGTGAATCTCCGTTTTCTTTGGCAGAAGCGAAAAAGTATCATTTTTACTTGGCTCATCTCGTATAGCGCTGTTTTGTTTATTCCGATGATCATGAGTCTAATTATTTACTCACAATCCAGTGAAGCGTTGAAGAGTGAGATCCACCGGGCCAATGATTCTTTGCTGAAGCAAGTTCGTTATTCGATAGACACTCAGATTGATTTGATGAAGCGGTTGAACATGGAAATTTCCTGGAATACGAAGCTTCAGACGTTAATGTATTCTACGAAGCAGTCGAGTGATGCCCAATTCCTAGCTTATCAGCTAGTGAAGGAGTTTCGCATGTATCAAACTTCGTATGCGACCATTGATGAATTTTATGTTACATGGGATCAGGAATCGGCTGTTCTCAGGCCTGGCAATATTAGAGATAAACAAACGGCTTTCGATACGATTCACAACACAGGCACGCTTCGTTACGAGCAATGGCTGGACATGATTAATCATGCTGCCAATAACGAGTTCGTGCTGCTGCCTCACGTCGATTCTGCCAGTCCCCAAAGTGCGATCGCTTACATTACCCACTTGCCTAAGGATCTAAATGGGAAACAGGCGGGTACAGTCGTCGTTATGGCCGATATGGAGCGCTTTCAAAAAGCGATGGAAAGCATTTCGCTTTTTAACGGCGGTCAAATTCTCATTCTCAATCATGACAATCAGGTTCTAATGTCCAATCTACCTGTGACGGATCAAGACAACCTCATCCTGCAGCAATGGATGGATCGTGATCATGTGATGGTGTCACCGTCAGGGAATGGAGATTCAGAGCTTTTCTATATTCAATCCGAGATTTCAGATTTGAAGTATGTGTTAGTCATTCCAAGCAATATCTATTGGCAAAAAGCCGAATATGTTCGCAAATTCACCTATATCAGCATTTTTATCAGCTTAATGGGCGCTGGTGTTCTAACTTGGTTCTTCTTGCGTCGGAACTATTCGCCTATTCAACAGCTCGTGAAATCGCTCTCTGACAAGAATACAACGGAAGAACGAACGGACTGGAATGAATTGCATTTTATCCAAAAAGAAATCTTTAATACGCGCGACGAAAAGGAGCGCATTGCTTTGCAATTGCAGTCCCATCATAATGTACTGCGTTCTAATATGCTCAGTCGTTTGATGAAAGGCAAGATGGACACCTTAGTTTCCTATGAAGAGGCCTTCAAGTCATTTGATATCGAATTAAGCTCAAACAAGTTTGCTGTCATTTTATTCGCAGTGGAAAATCATGAAAGTCTATATGGCAATCTGCCCGGCATGGATATGAATGAGAGACGCAAGCTGATCCAATTCATCATTACGAATGTCGTGGAAGAATTAGTCGGACAACGGCAGCATACAGGCTATGTGGCTGAAATGGACGAAATGATGGCTTGTTTGATCAATTTTGAGGATGCAGGCACATCAGATTGGAGAGAGGATCTTAACTGGATCGCCGCCGAAGCGCAGCGTTTTCTGACGCGGTTTCGAATGGATTTAACCGTATCGATTGGCGGTATTCAGAGCACTCTCGCTGGGGCGGCAGTTGCCTACCAAGAAGCGATGGATGCAATGGAATATAAGATGATCCTCGGTAAAAGGGAGATTATCACTTACGATGATCTTCGCAGAGATGCAGACGATAAGTCTCAGCTCGGCTACTATTACCCCCTGCAGGTGGAGCAGCAAATTATCAATCTCATCAAAGTTGGGGATTATAGCCAAGCCTCTGCCTTCATGAATGACGTCACAGAGCGTAATTTCAATAAGCCGTTCGTGTCCTTAACGCTGGCCAAATGTCTGATTTTCAACTTAGTAGGTACGATGGTGAAAGCCATTAATGAGCTTGGAGAAGGCGATAGCGGCATTTTGGACGATAACCCTCTGTGGATGGAGAATATTATCGCGTGCGACACGTTCGCAGAAATGCAGCATGAGCTTCAGACGTTGCTTCAAGAGGTGTGCGGGTTTGCCGCTGCCAAAGTGGAATCGAATCAGTCCAAAGAGCGGACAGAAACGCTGCGTGATCTCATCGCGAAGGTCATGATGTACATAGCGGAGCATTATCATGATGCGAATTTGAATGTCAATACGATCGGTGAGCGCTTCGAGCTGAAGGGCAGCTATGTATCCAAATTATTCAAAGAGCAAACCGGGGACGGTTTGCTGGATTATATAAGCAAATATCGGATTGATCAAGCGAAGAAGATGATGGCCAGCCGGAAAGACTCCATCTCGGAGATCGCCAAAATTGTTGGCTATAATGAAGTGGCAACCTTTATCCGGGTCTTTAAGAAATACGAGGGAATTACGCCAGGCAAATTTAAAGAAATGGGCTGAGATGTTTGAGATCAGCAGCAGGGGTAGGGAGGAACACATGATGCGCCAAAAAGCCTATACAGGGATTATGTTGTTGGCCATCGGGGTCGGTTTATTGACAGCATGCTCAAACTCCAAAGAGAACATCGAGGCCATCTCTGAGTCAAAATCAAGCACGTCCAAGCTGAGTTATTGGGCTGAGCTTAACGGCAATGCCGGCAGTGTAAAGCCAAGCTTTCAGGATGTTCCTTTCTTCCAGGAATGGCAGAAGCGAACAGGCGTCCAGCTCAAATTCCTGCAGCCTCCGGCGAATCAAGCGAAAGAAGCCATGAATGTGCTGCTAGCCTCCGGCGATTTGCCGGATATGATGGAATACGAATGGAATCAGTTTCCCGGCGGCCCTGTCAAAGCGATTCATGATGGCTATATTATTCGGCTCAATGAATTAATTGATCAGTATGCGCCGAATTTGAAGAAATTTTTGAATGAGCATCCGAGTATAGATAAGCAGATCAAAACCGATGATGGCAGCTATTACGTTTTTCCTTTTATTAGAGGCGATGATCAGCTGCGCACCTACCAAGGACCGATCATTCGCAAGGATTGGCTGGATGAGCTGGGGCTTGCGATGCCAACGACGATCGATGAATGGCATACGGTGCTGCAAGCTTTTAAGGAGAAAAAGGGGATTGAAGCTCCGTTAACTTTTCTTGGCGTGCCCAGCGCTCTTTTTGGGATTGAAGGAGGGGGCTTTGTTGGTGCCTACGGCATTAAAAAGTCATTTTATCTTGACGAAGATCATGTTAAATTCGGGGCAATCGAACCCGGCTACAAGCAGTTTCTGGCGACTTTTCACCAGTGGTATAAGGAAGGTCTGATCGATAAAAATATTGCAACAGTCGATACGAAAACGATGGATGCCAACATGATGTCGGGGCGCAGCGGAGCAACGATTTGGAATGCAGGAGCTGGTCTGGGGAAATGGCAGCCGATTGTTCAAGCGAAAGATAGGAAGGCTCAGTTGGAGCCTGCGCCATATCCCGTGCTGAAGAAAGGCGAAAAGCCCAAATTCAGCCAAAGAAGCTATGCCTACGAAGGGACGGGGGGCGTCGCGATTTCGAGCAAGAGCAAACATGCGGTGGAAGCGGTGAAGCTGCTGGATTACGGCTATGGGCCTGAGGGGCATATGCTGTTTAATTTTGGCGTCGAGGGGACCAGTTACAAATGGGTTAATGGGTATCCGACCTATACAGATCTCATCCTGCAGAATCCAGACAAGCTTGCGCCTGCGCAAGCGCTGGCGATGTACAGTCGTGCGAGCTATTTCGGTCCCTTCGTTCAGGATATCCGCTATATGGAACAAGTGTACACGCTGCCGCAGCAGAAGAAAGCTGTCCAAATTTGGTCAGACACGGATGTTGATCGCAGCATTTTGCCGCAAATCCCCAAAACGGAGCTGGAGAACGCGGAGCTTTCCTCCATTATGAACGACGTTACGACGCTTGTGGATGAGATGTCGCTTAAAATAATTCTAGGCGTTGAATCTGTGGATACTTTTGATCGGTATGTCCGTCAAATCAAAGCTTTGCAAATTGATCGAGCGATTCAAATTCAGGAGCAAGCGCTGGAGCGGGATCGCAAACGATAATTGGTAAAAATTGGAGCATGGAAAGGGGCTGCGGAGGCAGCCCCTTTCTGGCGTTTACCGCAAGGTGTGATGATAAAAGCTGCCTCTGCACGCAGTTGCGCCACTTTTGAATGACCAAGATAGAGGTTTTCACATTAATTTTTTGGAATTACCGGTACTTCTGGCGTGATCGCAGGATTCACTTCAGGGGGCTGTTCCGGTGTTATTTCCGGTAGTTGTTTGGGCTGAATCTCTGGTGTTACCTCCGGCTTTATTTCAGGGATGACCTGTGGGGGGATTTCCGGGTTCTTTTTCGGCTCATCTCGATTGTAAGTCGTTTCCATATTCATGATGGACACCTCCTCTTACATGATCATTAACCCAAAATGGGCAATCAGAATCTTCCAAAGCTGAATTGTCCGCTTAATAAGTGAATGAATGTTACTAATTCAGGCAATAAGGGTAAGGCATAGAGAAGGCTTGTAATCATGTAAAAGAGGAGTGGACCCCGATGAAACAGATGGTCAAGAAGGTTGCGTTTCTATTGGCAGAAGGCTATGAAGACTCCGAGATGAAAAATCCCTATGAGGCTTTAACGCAAAATGGCAACGAGGTTGTAATCATCAGTCTGGACAAAGGAGCAGTTCTGAACGGGAAAAAAGGTACAATCTCCTATACCTCGCATCTAGCTGCAGAAGAAGCGGATGCTGGGGATTATGTGGCAATTGTGATCCCAGGAGGGAAGTCACCGTCTATATTGCTCGAGAATGAACATGTACGGTCATTCGTTCAAAAGGCTGATCAGGCAGGTACGACGATCGCAGCAATCTGCCATGGCCCTCAAATCCTCGCAAAAGCGGGCCTGCTGCAAGGCAGGACGTTGACTTCCTATCCCGGTATCGCGGACGAAGTGCGTGAGGCGGGGGGAACTTTTGTCGATAAGGAAGTGGTTGTAGACGGTAATTTGATCACGTCTCGCACACCGGCGGATGAGCCCGCATTTATCCAAGAAATCATTGATCGCGTGGGTGTCGCTGCCTACTAAAATGGTAGGAACGAGACAAACCTCAAAAAGAAGTGCATCAGCCGAGGGCTTGTGCACTTCTTTTTGGCATGTGTACGCTTAGCCGGCCGAAAAGGCCGCCTCAGCAGGTGAAAGCAACTATCGGGCGAGTTCCTTACGTACAATTGGTGCAACTTTGGTGCCTAGCAGCTCGATAGCACGTAATACTTCACGATGGGGCATTGTGCCGACATTGACATGCAGGAAGAAACGAGTAACCCCCAAATTTTTGCGCAGCAAGATAATTTTTTCCGCCACATATTCTGGATCGCCCACGTAGAGAGCACCTCGAAGGCTGCGCGCAGCATCATAAGTTGCACGGTTGTAACTTTGCCCCCAGCCTCGTTCGCGTCCGATGACATTCATCTGGGCCTGTGTTGATGGGAAGAAGAGATCGGCAGCCTGCTCTGTTGTCTCTCCAACAAAGCCGTGGGAATGCGTCGCAATGGGCAGCTTGCTTGGATCGTGCCCGGCCTTTGCCGCAGCTTCTTTGTAGAGTGCGACTAATGGAGCAAAACTCTCCGGCATACCGCCGATGATCGCGAAGGCGATCGGAAGTCCAAGCATGCCCGCTCGCACTGCGGATTGAGCATTCCCGCCGCTTGCAATCCATACGGGCAGTGGGCTCTGCACGGAACGGGGGTATACGCCAAGGTTGTGGATGGCAGGACGATGTCCGCCACGCCAAGTCACTTTCTCGGAGGCTCTGATCGCCAGCAGCAGTTCCAAGTTCTCTTCAAACAATTCGTCATAATCTTCAAGGCTGTGCCCAAAAAGCGGGAAGGATTCGATAAAAGAGCCACGTCCTGCCATAATTTCGGCTCTCCCGTTCGAGATGCCGTCCAGCGTTGAGAATGCCTGATACACACGTACCGGATCGTCGGAGGACAACACAGTAACGGCACTGGTAAGCCGAATTCGCTTGGTCATAGCAGCGGCTGCGGCTAATACTACGGCAGGTGAGGTGCCCGCGTAATCTGCCCGATGATGCTCGCCAATCCCATAGACATCCAGACCAACTTGATCAGCCAGCACGATTTCTTCAACCGCATTGCGCAGTCGCTCAGCGTGGCTCATGATTATTCCTGTCACCGGATCCGGTGTTGTTTCCAAAAATGTACTGATTCCTATTTCCATACTCGTTGCCAAATCGGTCATTAAGACTCGCCTCCTTCACTATCTATAGTTTACTCATTTTTTTATGGTTTCTCAAATTTAGTAAGCAAGAAACGGGGAAATGAGTACTAGGAAGCTCTTGAGGCAACTAATCTTGGCTGCAAATGAAATAAGCCGCCGGCTGTAGGCCGGACGGCTTTTCTAAAACATAGCAGCTTAAATGGATTGCAGGTACTCGGAGAGACGATCCCAGGTTTCTGTGATTCCTTGCTCCATACCCATTTCCATAACGGTTTTGAGTGCTTCTTCTGAAGCGTATCTTGCGCGGCTAATGAGCTTGGTTTGGCCGTCTTGCTCTACAAACGTCATGGTAATATGAGAGGAGGGCAAGCCATCTGCTACATTTCCTTCAGCATCTGAGAAGTAATCCACATAAACGATTTTCTCAGCTTCCACAATCTCCTCGTAGACTGCTTTTGCCCATGATTCAAAACCATAGAAATCACCTTGATTCTTATCCATACATTTCATGCAGTAATGCCAAATGCCACCTGGGCGAAAATCTACGGTACATACGGTGACTTCCCAGCCGCGCGGCCCCCACCATTGCTTCAGGTGTTCAGCTTCGGAGAAAGCTTTGAAAACCAGTGCTTGCGGTGCATTGAAAACCCGTTCCAATATAAGTTCTTGACCTTCTACTTTGGTAATCATTTTGCTCGACATGCTACATTCCTCCTAAAATTTAGTTTTTCTTGTTTTCTTTTGCCTTCAATTTCTGCAAGTATTGTTCCAGAGCTTCGAAACGCTCCTCCCAGACAGTCCGGTAAGTTTCGAGCCAAGCATCCAATTCTTGAAAAGGGTCCAATCGGAGCTTGTAGTTCCGGCGATTAGCCTCAGCCTGCACCTCGACAAGTCCGGCATCCAGAAGAACTCGCAGATGCTTCGATACTTGCGGCTGCTGGAGCTGAAGCCGATCAGTGATATCTCCTACCGTCAGGGGACCGTCAAGCAGGAGCTCCACAATACGTAAACGATTAGGTTCGGCAAGCGCGCTAAAAGTTGTTATATCCATCGTGTGGGCCTCGTTCTCTTTAAATCTTAACGTTCTAACAATTTAAATATACTCTAAAAGGAATATTCCTGTCAAGGAATATTCAAAAGAAAAATCAAGCAATTACTATAAACGCGAAAAACCAAGATTAGGCTATATTTCCGTTAACGAGTTTTTTTGAAGATGTCTTGCCATGAAACAGTAGGCCGAGTAGCCGGATATCCATTTTGCTCACGATAGCGTTTACGCTCGTCCGTAAAATCAAACCAAGTTCTTTCACTAGTTGGATGATTGGCATAATGGACCATACAGCGGAAAGAATCCTCTAAACACGGATCCTCCCAATAACCGCATTGCTCTTCCCAGCGGTTAATTAATTCCTCACCACTTGTCTGTTTGATGTCTTCAAGGGAGTAGAAACCCATTTGTACAATACGCTCAGATACCTTTGGACCAATAGATGGAACGGATTGGAACTCAGCCAACCCTCGCAGATATTGAGCTCTTTCTATGGAGGTCTGCAAATAAAAGGCGAGCTCGGACAGCTCCATAAGAGCAATGTCGTTAAGCTTTACTTTGGAAGCTTTTAAACGCTGCTTTTCTTCAGGTGTTAGCGGAAGCTCGGGAGGGGAGGGCTGCATACGATTACCTTTTTTAAATGACATTAGAATCTCCTTTTTGGGAAAATATAGGCGTATGAGAGCTAAGTATCTATATTATAGCGGGGGTAAACTTGAAAAAACTAGTGTGTATGATGACGATTGTTGCTTTATTGACTGTGTTTCACGTACATTCGGTTGAGGCATTTGATGGTGCAGAGGTGTTTGATATTCAGAAGGGCGAGGTTGTTGCAACGATAAAGAACTCGCCAAGTTTGCAAAGCGAGGTTGCTAAATGGTTGTCTTCTATTTCAGGGCCGGTGGAATCGCTCCATATTGAGCCTGACAGGGGGCTTGGATTTCTGGAAGAGAATCATCTCTATAAACCAGAATTAAACCTTAAAATCCCGAGTGTGGCTGAAAGATGATCTTCAGGATCAATAAAGAGGTTAAACAGAGCGAACCCTGTTTAACCTCTTTATTATTTCTGTTAGGCGATACGGAAACGAGCCAAAATTTCCTGCAGCTCATCCGCCATAGCCGAGAGAGATTGCGCGGCGACTCTGACTTCTCCCGTTGTTTCGAGCTGATTAACAGCAGAGAGGGAGACATCTTGGGAGGAGGCAGCTGTTTTTTGGGCAATGGATGCAACCTGCTGCACCGAAGCCGTAATTTCCTGAGCACCTGCCGACATTTGCTGGGAGGTTGCGGCCATCTCTTGAATTTGTGAAGCTACAAGAGAAGTGGATTGTAAAATTTCTCCGAAGTTTTGCTCTGTTTTCTGAACGAGCAGAATACCGGTTTGTACTTCGTTTTTCACATGGCCAAGAGCATCGCCGGAATCATGAATAGTATCTTGAATTTCACCGAGAAGGGTAGATATTTCTCCAGAGAATTTACTCGATTGTTCGGCCAGCTTGCGGACTTCGGCAGCGACGACGGCGAAGCCACGTCCCTGCTCGCCAGCTCTTGCTGCTTCAATCGCTGCGTTCAGTGCAAGAAGATTCGTTTGTTGGGAAATGTCTTGAATGGCTCCTAAGATTTGACCGATCTCTTGTGATTTAGTTTCAAGCAAAGTCATGACCTGATCTGTTTGATGAACGGATTGATGAATGGACTCCATTTGGTGCACGGTGTTCTGTACATACGTTCCGCCAGCTTCAGCCTGCTGTTTGGTAAATTCAACGGATTCCGCGATGGAGGAGGCATTCTCTGCCATCCGATAAATGCCGGAGCCTACTTCCTCCATGGAACGTGAGGTTTCTTCCATTGTCAGTGTTTGTTGGTCAGCGCCGCTGGCAACTTCTTTCACGGTTATTGTAATTTGCTGCGATACTTCCTGCATGTCGATAGAGCTGGACTTCAACTGTTCCGCTGAAGAGGAGACACTTTGCGCATGCCCGTTTATCGTATGGATCATATCTCTCATATGCTCGGTCATTTGAGTAAAGGAAATACTAAGTTCGCCGATCTCGTCTTGTCGTTGAAGGGAGATATCGTGAACGGAAAGATCGCCTGACGAAATGCGTTTGGCGGCAGCACTCATCGCAATAATCGGTTTAGAAACATGCCTTGCAATCAAGAACGAAATGGCTAAACCAACAATGATAGCTATTGTGCTCAGAGCGATAATCCAAGTGATGCCCGTTTGATAGGAATTATCTAGATTCGTAGCCCATTCATCCGTCTGTTCTTGTATTTTTTTGGTAAACATTTCAATTAAGATACTGCAGCCGCCGAGACTCGAATCGGACTGCTGAATAAGTCTCATTCCTTCAATACCGTGTTTTTCTGCCGCAGCAAGCGTTGCGGGGAAGCCATTGGCATATTGCGACCACTGATCTTTAAACACTTTGAGCAGTTGGGCATCTTTCTCATTTTGCGGGATAGCATCAAGGCGAGTAACCTTCTGTTGGATCTCCTCAAACAAGGATTGTGCTTTACTCGATGGGGAAGTGCTGTCTTCTGTTGCGCCGCCTGCTAAGCTGGACTCGCTCAGCGATGTATTATTTTGCATATTAAGCTGAATGCGCAGCATAAGATCATCCAGATTTTTCAGATCATGATTCAAATTAGCAAGCAGGATGACCTGGGGTAAGCCGGTTTTCGTTGTTTGCTTGGCTGTCTCTCCCATAGATGTCATTTTGCTGATGGATGTCATACTAATAGCGGATAGGAGAAGTAGAACAATTACAAAGCTAAAAAACAGTTTCTTGTACAGCGTGAGTTTCATTATGCATAGCCTCCGAAGTCTCTCTTTTTTTGTAAGGGGTCATGTTTTCCCTTTGTTTGGATATGTTTATTCTTATCTTATTTCGACGAATCGTGTCGAAAATGTTATAGTTTCCTATAATTTCCTTGGGAAAGGGTTTACAATTGGGGTAAGATGGTTAATTTAGCTCATCTCCAATCATAAAGAGAGAGGTGGCTGAAACATGACGAAACCTATCTTGCTAGATGAAATTGAAAGCTTTCGATCACAACTAAATAAACTCGTACAGGATCATAATTTAAATGAATTGCTAGATCCTAATGTTATTCGATTGAGTCAGGAACTAGACGACTTAATTGTTAGTTTTACGGTGGATAACCAACCTCTGGAATTCTCTTATAGCAACAAATGAATAATTGTAGAGTCTATGAAAAGCCCTTAACCTTTCAAAAAGGTGAGGGTTTTTCTTTTGATAAATAAAATCAACTGCCGCGGCTGAAGATGTATAACATGTATCAAGCAACGGGTACAATACCTTTTACTGGGAGTACTAAGAATCGGTAGGTGAGGGCATGCATCATTCCATACAAGATGTTAGGACCTACTTTCAGGCAGAATTTGCAAGTGCCAATGATTTCATCATACATACGTTAACTTGGAATCAAAAACCGATTGATATTGTGTATGTAGCAACTTTAGTAAGTGAAGAAATGATCCAAGATGGGGTGTTGACACCTCTAAATCACACCAAACAGGGACAGTTTTTGCAAACGATTGGATTAGGACAAATGCAGGTTACCTGTCTGCTGGAGCAAGCCGTTGAGGCGTTATTAAGAGGGTTTTGCGTTATTTATTTCGACGATGACTCCGATTTGTATCTCTTTCATACCCCTTCTAGCTTTCAGAGAAGCATTACAGAGCCAGTCAATGAGAAAGTATTAGGCAATTCTCATGAAGGATTTATTGAACGGTTGGATATTAATTTGCACTTAATTCGCAAGAAAGTAACGTCCAAGCAATTAGCCATACGGTATGTCCATGTGGGTCTGGAAGCCGATACCAAATTGGCGATTGTGTACATGGATCAGCTTGCGAACCCGGATATTGTGGCGGAGATCGAGAAGCGGATTGCCGACATACGCATTGACTATATTTCATCGGTGGGAATTGTGGAACAATTCATCGAGGACACGCCGTATTCCCCTTTTCCACAAGTGCTAAGTACAGAAAGAGTTGACCGCGTATCGGCGAACCTGATGGAGGGGCGTATTGCTTTGCTGGCAGACGGTTCCTCGAATGCGATTATTCTTCCAGTCAGCTTCTTCGCATTTTATCAATCGCCGGATGATTACAATCTGCGCATTCTCAATGGCAGTTTTTTTCGGTTGCTGAGAGTCTCCAGCTTTTTTATTGCGATTACATTGCCGGCCGTCTACATCGCGGTTGTCAGTTTTCATTTTGAGACGATTCCCAATGAGTTAGTGCTGCCTATGCAGAATGCAGTGCTGGATATACCCTTTCCACCCATTATGGAAGCAATGTTGATGGAGTTAACCGTGGAGCTGATTAGAGAAGCGGGTCTGCGATTGCACTCGGCTGTTGGTCAAACGATCGGTGTTGTTGGGGGATTGGTAATTGGAGATGCGATTGTCAGAGTGGGACTTGTCTCCAACATTATGATTGTTGTTGTGGCACTAACAGCGATATCCTCCTTTGTTGTGCCTTCTTATGAGTTTCGTGAAACACTGCGAATCCTCCGATTTCCGATTATGATTCTATCTGCATCCTTTGGTTTTCTGGGGATCGTATTTGGTTTATCCATCCTTTTGATTCATATGTGCAAGCTGGAAGTACTTGGAGTGCCTTACTTCTATCCACTGTCACCCCTAAATTGGAAAGGTCTGAAAGATTCCTTTATTCGGTCGTCCATCTGGCAAATGAATGAAAGGCCACTAGATAGTCGCCCCCAGAAAAAGTGGAGGAATTTGTTTTTGAGAGGCTCGGTGAAACATGGGAGAAGCAAAAAATAAGATCACATCGACACAGTTAGCCTTCTTTACGATCCAAACAGCTATTGGGGAAGGCGCGCTCACTTTACCTTATAGTTTACATACGGTATCAGCTGGCGACGGCTGGATTTCTTTGATTTTGGCAGGCATTACGTCACAAATCGTTATCGTTCTTATTTGGCAAATATGCAGGAAATACCCAGAACTGACTCTCATCGAAATTTTGCCCAAGCTGGTGGGGAAACCCATTGGAATGGTAATCAGCTTATTATTCGTCGCATATTTCACGGCCTTAGCGAGCATTGTGCTTTTAAATTATACCAAAATCATTTCTTCTTGGGTTTTCCCGACGACACCCAGATGGATCATCATGACCATAATGATGTTCACGACCTATTATTTAGCCAAAGAAAGCTTGCGGATGATTGCACGTTTTGAAGTGCTCATGTCGAGTATTTTGGTTATTCTCATGGGCTTAATCTTATTTCCTTTATTTAAAGGGAACGCGCTGTATCTGCTGCCTATCGGCATATCGGGAAGCTGGGATATTATCAAAGGGGTCGAAAATGCGGCCATTGCTATGGCTGGTTTTGAGCTGATGTTCGTTGTATATCCTCTGATTCAATCAGGGGAGCGAACCATACTCAAAACGATGATGTTATCCTATTCGATCGTGACCTTATTTTATTTGCTTATCGTCATCGCATGTTTTATATTTTTTAGTTCGGATGAGCTTGATATCGTGCCGGAGCCTGTCCTTTATATGCTCAAAGCCGTTTCTTTTCGATTTTTTGAGCGAACTGATCTCATCTTTCTGTCTTTTTGGATAACGATTGTCATGACGTCTATTGCGAACTATGTCTTTTTCGCGGCTGCGAGTATCCAGAAACTGCTCAAGGTGAAGCAACCCTCTTTGGTAACTCTAATCGTGGTCATCATTTGTTGGTTGCTTGTTGTGTTGCCCAGCGATTTCTTGTTGATTGAGAGGCTCAATGCATGGTTTTCGAGAGTTACCTTGATTATGATTTATGGATTGCCGATTCTCTTATTTGCGATTTCAGCCTGGAAGCATAGAAAAATGAAGACGGTGGTAGAATGAGAATTTGGCATAAGGCTTTCATCGGGATTCTAGCAATCGCCGGTTTAACGGGGTGCTGGGATCAAACGTTGCTAAAAGATGTAAGACTCATTCTGAACACGGGTTTGGATGAGGGGCCCAACACGAATATGAGGACGACTTTTGTCGTGGTGGATAAAAAAAGCCTGCCTCGTTTGATGTATGCAGATGGCTATACAGCGAGAGAAACGAGAGGCAATCTGGCTAAGCAGCTAACGAGGGTACCGGATACCTCGAAGAACCGATTGGTCGCCATTGGTGAGAAAATGGCTAAAAATAAGCTGGTTACTATTTTAGACGTCTTTTATCGAGATCCCAAAAGTGCATTAAGCGCGAAAATTGCGATTATCGAAGGGGAAGCCAAGGATTTCTTGGCCCGTGAGCATAAGCATAAGCCGAATTTGATCGTTAACTTAGACAGGCAAGTGATCAGTGCTGAGAAGGCCACCATTGTTCCAATTGTTAATTTGCAATCCATTTTAAAGCTCATCCATGATCCAGGGCAAGATATTGTAATTCCTTATATGGGACCTGGGGATTCTGGGGGTGTTGTGAAAGGAGTCGCGCTCTTTAGCAACCAGTCGCTTGCTGGGTTCTTATCCGATAGCGAGTCGCCGATTTACTTATTGTTGGCTGGACAGATGGGGAAAACCGCTACATTTAGTTTGAAAACCAAAAAAAATAAGGCTCTCGGGAGCCTTATTACCTTGCGAGTGTACAAATCCAAAAGTCACATGAAACTTACTGTCCTTAATCATCAAGCCCATGTTGACATTCAAGTGAACATGCAAGCACAAGTGGAGGAATTTCCTCAGAATCATTTGTCGGATGAAAAGAATGTTAGAAGCCTGAACGAGCTTATTTCCGCTGAAATGACAGAAGAGGCGGTCAAAGTCGTTCAAAAGCTTCAGCAGATGAATTGTGATGCTTTGGGAATTGGCAGACAATTGATCGCCTTTCATCACGATTATTGGAAAACACTGGATTGGGACTTCGTGTATCCGACAATTCAAATAGATCCTCATGTACATGTCAAATTAACGAGACCTGGCATCATTAATTGAGTCGAATCTTTCGTACGAATGGACCGGGCGGCTAGCCTTCTTGCTTAGCTTCCCGGTCATTCTTTGTCTTTCTTTTGCAGTTGCGCCAAGTAATCGTCCAGCCGATCAAATCTTTCTTCCCACATGCGGCGGAAAGATTCCAGCCAGTCGCTCATTTCCATGAGCGGTTGAGGCCGCAGTTTATAAATACGCCGATTGGCGCTCGGATGCACTTCAACGAAACCGCAATCACTTAATACACGAAGATGTTTGGAAACTTGCGGCTGTGCCAGCCCAAGTCGTTCGGCTATTTCACCCACAGTGAGCGGGCCGTCACGTAAGAGCTCGACAATGTGTAAGCGGTTGGGCTCGGCAAGCGCACTCAAAGTTGTAATTTTCATGCCCATCGTACCGATCTCCCTTCTATCTAAATATACCGCGCTTAGAATATGCCTGTAAAGGAATGGCTAAGTTTAAATGAAATAATTTGTCTTAGTAGAGCGTCTCATTGTACACTCTTCGTGTCTTGAGCAGCCATTGAGAGCAAATTCCTGCTATTGTGCATCCTTTTGCGGCTAGAAATGGGCAGTAGGAGTGGATTCCTGCGATTATACATCTTTTTCCGTCTGAAAGTTGATTTCAGGAAGAAAACACTTAAAATTCCTGCATAATCGCAATAGCTTTGCATCAAACCTAACATGGAAATCCGAAAAAAGTATCGTCTAAATAATTTATAATTACTACCTAAATATGGGATTAATTGATGTATTTATCTGGACGATGCACAAAAAAAC